>NZ_JBSFTG010000001.1:740343-1702362 GCF_053590715.1 Nocardia sp. NPDC003183 | reverse complement strand
GCGATCGGGACGGTGTTGGGTCAGCTGTTCGTGACTGCTCCGGTCGCGATTATGGCTGCGGTGCAGTACTTCACGACGATCAACGCCCCAGCCCCAGTTCCCGCGAAGTGAGGAACAGCCCTGCAGCGTGACCACAGACCCACGCTGCGGGGCTGATCAATCGCCTTTGCAGACTTGAACTGTCGACCCCGCGCGGCTGTGCACACCGGATGGATTAGATCGAGTTGGGACAGCCCGTGTGGTGAACGAAGTCGAGGGCTTGCATTGCGCGCGTCGCGGCCGCTCATACCGCTCGGGGTTCCGTTCGCTTGTTGCTACCAGTGACCTGCTCTGTACGAAGATCCTTGAGGTAGCCGACTGCGACTCGGCAATCCTGCGCATTATGCCTGATGGCGGGCAGTGTTTGCACAAGCAACGTCTCGGCCGGATCGCCATGATCCTGGAGGTCGGCATCAAGAACCATCCTGTGATCGGCCGACTGACCCTTGCTCGTGCATTGCGGACATTGTTTGTCCCTGAGGAATAACTTGGCCAGGTACCGAGCATCGGCCGATGATCCGGATTTTATCCGCGCGTGACGAGGCCGGTATCGTATGCGAAGATAACGGCCTGCACTCGGTCGCGCGCATCGATCTTGGCCAGGATCCGACCGATGTGCGTCTTGACCGTGGATTCGGCCAAGACCAGTTCGGCTGCTATTTCGGTGTTGGTGCGGCCAAGAGCGATGGCGGTGAGGACCTGAGTTTCCCGAAGGCTGAGCGCAGCGAGGCGCGGGTCGGGGTGGTCCGTAGTCGTTGCCGGGCCGGGAAGTCGGTCCACGAAGCGGTCGAGCAGCCGTCTGGTCACACTCGGCGCGACGACCGCGTCACCGACAGCGACGGCACGTATTCCAGCCAGAAGCTCTTCGGGCAGCGCGGTTTTCACGAGGAAGCCACTCGCGCCCGCGCGTAGTGCAGCGAAAGCGTACTCGTCGAGGTCGAAGGTTGTGAGCACCAGGATGCGGGCGGGGCTCCCGGACGACACGATGTGTCCGGTGGCGGCGACGCCATCCATGCCGGGCATCCGCACATCCATCAGAACGACGTCGGGGCGCAGATCTTGCACCATGCGGACCGCGTCGCTGCCTTTGCCCGCCTCACCTGCGACGGTCATATCCGGCTGGCTTTCCAACAGCATGCGAAAGCCCAGGCGCTGTAGTGGCTGGTCGTCCACGATCAGGATAGTGATCACGACGCGACCTCTTCGTCGCCGATGTAGAGCCGGGTGCGCACTTGCCACCGGCCACCGGGAATCGGGCCGGCGTGCAGGGTCGCGTGGTAGCGGGCCGCTCGTTCACGCATTCCGATGATGCCCCGGCTGGTTCCAGGCGCCCGGTCGGTCGTGGTGCCGCTGTTGATGACGATGATGTCGATCCGATCGTCGGTGCGTTCTAGGATCACCTGCGCGGACGCTGATCCATCGATCACAGAATGTTTGAGTGCATTCGTCAACGCCTCCTGGACAATTCGATAGATATCGAGTTGAGTGCCCGGCGAGGTGTCTCCGACGGATCCTCCGACCGTCAGCCGTACCGGGAGTCCGGCCGATCGCACTCGATCGACCATCGTCGTGAGATCGTCGAGACCGGGTTGTGGACTCAGATGGGCGGTGTCGATGTGATCTCCGGAGGCCGACAACAATCGCTGTAGTTCCGCGACCGCACTGCGTCCGGTCACTGCGAGGCTGTCCAATGCCGTTCGAACGGTCGTCGGGTTCTTCTCGTAGGCGTACGCGGCACCGTCGGCGAGGGCCACCATCACCGAAAGATTGTGGGCGATCACGTCGTGTACTTCTCGGGCAATGGTCGCCCGCTCGGCAGCGACCGCCAATGCGGTGTCGCTCGCTCGTTCGCGAGCGATGCGTTCGGCGCGATCGTGCAGGGAGGCGATGTATCTGCGACGACTGCGTACCGCGAGACCGATACTCGCCGCGGCGACTGTCATCGCGGACAGCAGCAGGAAGATCTCGACACCATCTCTGAGCGCCCATCGCAGCACCCGGACCGCGACCACCGCCTCCGCGGCCGCGACCGCGGCCAGCATCCAGGAGAAGGACTGTCCCAGCGCTATCCCGTAGAGGGCGATCAGTAGAGGGATGTCACCGTTGGTCCAAGATCCGAATACGGCTTGGATGGTCGTGGCGATGGCGATGGCGACGAAGACACCGCGAGGGTATCGCCGCCGTAGTACCAGCGGAACGGTGGCGGCCATAACCATCGCGACAGAAATCAGCGGGGCGACCTGTGCGGGTGGGCGCATATCCGCGAACTTGGCCGCGTCCGACGGCGGGCGGATAGCCACCACTAGGAGCAGCAGTGCGACCAGCCCGCCGTCCACGACGACGGGGTGCCGGTTGCTGAATGTCTTGATCCGACTGCCGAAGGTGAGAACCCGGGCTGCGACGGCATGTCCGACTCGATCGATGGTCTCGGGCACCGGTTTCCTTTCACCTACCGTCTCGGTGAGCTACTTCGTGCCGACCGACCGGGTCAGCCACGCTTGTGACTCTCACACATCTTGTCTTTTCAAGCGCAGCGCAGCGCCGCCCATCACGACAGCCGCGTAGCAGCACAGAACCGCGACGCCGCCGACCATACTGAGCATTCCGTCCTGCTGAGTTGTCGACATCACAGCGGTACCGGCGTAGTTGAGCAGATAGGGGGTCACCGCGTCGGCGATGCTGGTAGGCAACAATCCGATCAGACCGGGCACGACGAGCAAGGCGCCGACAAGTATGCCGATCGCAGCCGGCGTGCTTCGGACCAGGGCGCCGATTCCTACTCCCAGGGTCGCGATTACCGCCAGATAGAACGAGGCGCCGACCAAACTGCCGAATACTCCGGAATCGGTGAGGTTCGCACTCAGTGCTGCGGGCAGGAAGGGTTGTGCCACAAGGAATGCCAGCACCGTGATCCCGATCCCGATCGCGAATGCCACGCCGCCGAACGCAACCGCCTTCGCCCAGAGCATCGGCAACCGTTTCGGAACTGCGGCCAACGTCGCTCGGATCATCCCAGTCGAGTACTCACCCGCCATCAGCAGTACGCCGAGCACACCGACGGCAAACTGGGCGATCGTCAAGCCACTCAGACTGACATTCACCGCGTCGGCAACCGGGCCTGGCCTACTTCCGGGTTCGGCGTTACCCAGCGTGATCGCCGCGACGGTGCCGAGACCGACCGCGAATAGCCCCGCGACCGCTAACGTGATCCAGGTCGAACGCAGCGACCACATCTTGGTCCACTCCGAACGCAGAACCCGGGCCTGAGTCACTTTCAGCGCCGGTGTCGTCGGCTTGTTCTGTATCTGTGCGGTCATCGCTTTACCCCTGCTGCTTCGAGTTCCGGCGTGACGAGAGCGGTCGCCGTGCCGACAGTGCCCTCGTAGTCCACCGAATCCTTGGTCATTTCCATGTAGGCCTGCTCCAGCGACGCTGTTTGGGGGGTGAGCTCGAACAGGGTGATCGAGTGCGTCGAGGCGAGACGACCGATCGCTTTGTTGTCCAGTCCGGAGACCAGTAACTCGCCGGATGTCTCGGAGGACACGGCGACGCCCGGCGCCGCGAGCAGCGACGCGAGGAGTCCGGCCTCGTCGGTGACCACCCGCACACGCTGTTCGCTCGCTTCGTCGATGAAGTCCTGCACCGAAGAACTCGCGAGGAGTCGGCCGCGACCGATGACAATCAATTGGTCTGCGGTCAAAGCCATTTCGCTCATCAGATGTGAGGAGAGGAAGACTGTGCGGCCCTCCTTTGCGAGCCCGCGCAGGAGGTTCCGTATCCACAGCACGCCATCGGGGTCCAGGCCGTTCACCGGTTCATCGAGCATGACTATCGAAGGATCGCCGAGCAGCGCCGTCGCGATTCCCAGGCGCTGGCCCATGCCGAGGGAGAATCCACCCGCCCGTTTTCCGGCCACCTCGCGCAACCCAACCTGGTCGATGACCTCGTCGACTCGTCGACGACCGATGCCGTGAGTGCGTGCCAGCGCCAGGAGGTGATTGGCAGCGCTACGGCCCGGGTGGATTGATTTCGCTTCCAGCAGCGCACCGAGGGTGGTTAGTGGCGCGGGCAGGTCGACGTATCTACCGCCCGCCACCCGAACCTCGCCGGAGGTGGGACTATCCAAGCCTACGATCATCCGCATGGTGGTGGACTTGCCTGCGCCGTTCGGGCCGAGAAATCCGGTCACCTTGCCAGGCCGTACCACGAAGCTCAAATCGTTGACGGCGATCTTGTCGCCATATCTCTTGCTCAAACCTTCAACTTCGATCATGGTCGCTTCCTGATGTCGATTACGGGATACTTCGACGGTAGGAGGGCTGAGCCGCGCACACGTCATCCCGGGGACGGAACCCGATGTTGCAGGTTCCTACTGTGGTACTACCGGCGGGGGTTGTGAAGCGCCGGTTGCAGGTTGTCGTCGGCGCGGGGTCGGTCTTGTCGCGTTTCAGAGCCGGGCAATGTCGGGTTGGGATGGGTCAGAAGTGCGGACAGCGATGTCGCCGCCGGTATCCGAATCACAGCTGGCACACAGGATTCATATAGCCAGTCCATAGCAAGTTTGCTGACACTGGGCTGATGTCATATGTGGACGCAGGCGCAGTGCCCGGGCAGATCGAGCGGGAACCTCTGCGGCGCAGCGACGGGGGCGTGATCTCGGTGCTGATCGTTGACGATGAGCCGATGCTTGCCGACATGATGGCCATGGCATTGCGGTACGAGGGTTGGAATACAACCACCGCGGATGATGGTGCAGGTGCGATCGAAAAGGCTCGCGAATCCCGTCCCGACGTGGTTCTGCTGGATGTGACGCTGCCCGATATGACCGGGCTGGAGGTATTGCGCCACATAAGGAAGGAAATACCATATCTACCGGTCCTCTTGTTGACCGCGAAGGATTCGGTAGAAGATCGGATCGCGGGATTCACGGCCGGCGGCGACGATTATGTGACCAAACCTTTCAGCATCGAAGAGGTGGTACTACGTATACGCGCGCTACTCCGGCGCACAGGAGCCGAATATGACAGCCGTATGGCCCAGATCATCGTTGGCGATCTGATCTTGGATGAGGACAGTCATGAGGTATCACGGGCGGGCGAGCAGATCGCGTTGACAGCTACTGAATTCGAGTTGCTGCGATTCTTGATGCACAATCCGAAGCGAGTCCTGAGTAAAGCTCAGATCCTCGATCGGGTATGGCGCTACGATTTCGGCGGGCGGGCCAGCGTTGTGGAGTTGTATATTTCCTATCTTCGCAAGAAGATTGATTCCGGTCGCGAACCTATGATCCACACGCTGCGCGGAGCCGGGTATGTGCTCAAGCCGACGCTTTGACGCCGGGTCGGCTCACAGTTGGCGAAGCACGTCGTCGTTGCGGACCAGGCTGTTGGCGGGGCAGTTGCTGCTGATGGCAGTAGTCTGCCTGTGTGTCGGCGCGGCGACCGTGTTCGCATTGCACCAGTTCATGATGGACAAGCTGAATGCCGAAGTCAGTGAGTTCGGTCAACGAGCGGCGGACCTGAACGGATTGGTTAATTCCAAGCTGGAACACCCGGTGAGTTCTCCGACATCGCCGCCAAGATCAATGGGTGTGACCGGCCCGGGCCCAGCTTTCCTTGGTGCGCCCGGGCAACCGATCGGCGCTATCGGGGCCGTCGTCGACGACGGCATGCTCGTCAGCGGTGGCGTCCTTACCTCTGGAGAAGCCCGCGGTGAGCTTTCGCCGGAGGCGTCCGCCGAAGTGAGCTCACTCGCTGTCGACCAAGCCCCTGTCACCCGCGTCATCGACGGGCAGGGACGCTATCTAATGGTTGCCCGGACTGACTCTGCCGGGCATTCGGTGGTGCTGGGTGTTCCGATGAAGGAGATTACCGAAACGGTATTTCGGGTGCTGGTCATCTTTCTTGTTGTTACCGGCATTGCCTTGTCCGCGGCCGCCACCGCTGGAATCGTCATCATTCACCGTGCTTTGGCTCCGCTGGACCGAGTCGCGAGCACCGCGGCTCGCGTCGCTGATCTACAGCTCGATCGCGGCGAAGTCGCCTTGCCGGTCAGAGTCGCTGCTCGTGACACCGATCCGCGCACGGAAGTCGGACAGCTCGGCGCCGCAGTGAACTTGATGCTGACCCACATAGCCGGCGCCTTGTCTGCGCGGCATGCCAGCGAGACTCGTGTGCGCCAATTCCTGGCCGATGCCAGCCACGAACTGCGCACTCCTCTCACTGCGATACGTGGCTATACCGAACTCGCACAACGTAACTGGTCGCAGGTGCCGAACAACGTCGCCAATGCAATGAGCCGGGTGTCGTCCGAGGCCGAGCGGATGACCGGCCTGGTCGAGGACATGCTGCTACTTGCCCGCTTGGACTCGGGGCGTCCGTTGGTGCGCGAGGACGTGGACCTGTCGGTGCTGACGGTCAACGCCGTCAGTGATGCCCATATCGCCGGTCCCGAGCACCGCTGGGATCTGAATTTGCCAGAGGTTCCATTGATGATCACAGGGGACGCGGACAGATTGCAACAAGTGTTGACGAACTTGCTCGCCAACGCGCGCATACACACCTTGCCTGGTACTTCCATCACCGTGACGCTGGAGTCCGACGATCGAGATGGAGCGTTGTGGCGTGTGATCGACGATGGTCCTGGTATCCCGGACGCGTTGCAGGACGAGGTCTTCGAGCGTTTCGCCCGGGGCGATTCGTCGCGATCCCGTCGTTCGGGAAGTAGTGGGCTCGGGCTAGCCATTGTCGCTGCAGTGGTGAGGGCGCACGACGGAACAATCGTCTTGAGATCGGTTCCTGGCGCCACCGAGTTCATCGTCCACCTACCGAAGGGTGAACAGCGCCCACTTCCAATGTAGGTCGGCGAATTCGTTGCGCGGCAAGACTGGAATTCTGCCGCTGCGCGCGGATGGTCACCTTATGGGTCTATTCACAGCATCCTGCTGAGTTATTGACAGGCTCATAGGGTTCGATCGAGCTGTCGGTACCAATGGTGTCGATGTTCGATTGCGGACCGCGGTCGCCGCCGAACATCGATTTCATGTCCAATGTGGGCAGGGTGTCGGCTCGTTCCGGTCTCTACCGGTCCGACGTGGATCGTTTCGCTGCTTCCCTCCGGCGCGGACCGAAGTCGGCCGGTGTCCGAAACGATTCGGCACGAGTGGCGGCGCTGCCCGCTGCCACTCGTGCCGAGATCGGAAGTCCGATGACAGTCGCCTCCGACCTGCCGAAATCCCCTAGCCGAATAAATAGTTTGTTCATAGCGGTAACCCAGCTCCGCCTTGTTACATCGGAAGCGAGCCGCTGAACGGTGGCTTGATCCACTGATTGAAAGGACCTCATGTTGTTTTCGAGAAGGAAGCCCACCAAGACCCGTCGTCTGGTGACTCGCACGGCCATCGCAGGCGCGCTGATCGCCGTTCCGGTGACTGCGTTGGCCGTCCCGGCGTCCGCCGACGCCTCGGTGCCGACCGCTACACAGATCAGCGGGCCGCACTACCCCGGTAATGAAGCGTGGCCTGGTGGTGACCGTCGACCGGGACCCGGCGACGATCATCGACAGGGTCCAGGGCATCGTGGCGGCCCAGGTGAGGGCTTCGATCAGGGGCATCGGCCAGGCCATCGTGGCGGCCCGGGTGGGGGCTTCGATCAGTGGCCAGGCCGAATGATGCCTCAGACCGGTTCCTTCGGTAGCAGCTGACCTCAGGCGACCCAGGCCTCCTCCGCCGTGCGCGGAGGAGGCCTGACCAGTGCTCGGGCTTGTGAATTCACCAAGCCGACAACCGACTTCAACAGACGCGGTGGCCGGGCCACGAGTAGTGCACTACCTGGATCGGCAGTCGCATTGAAGGCCCGTCCGCCATTCAGCGCAAAAAGCACACATGCTGTCGACGCTGTCCGACCGCTGAGTCCCTGGTCCCCTGGGAGCTGTTCGGCCGCATCCGCTCTCGCCGCCTTCTGCGAGCGGACCTCACTGCGGCCGGTGCGGTGACGGTGAAGCGGCCAGCCTCTGCCGGGACACCAGCGCGGACAATCTGGCTCCCGGTCCTCGTGTAGCAAACCTGACCGGCGTGAATCTCACCGATATTCGCTACGACGACAAGACTCGCTGGCCGGACGGATTCACTCCGTCTATCTCGGAAGCAGACGAGCGCGGGAAGGGCTCGGCTTTCTGCTGGCGATACCGGACGCATCGCGCAAAATTGGCCAATTCGGGAACGACCGAAACCAGTTGCGCTATTTCGCCGGCACGTGGAGGAAGCGTTTCAGCAGGCCAAGGGGTGAAGCCGGACTGAATCACCACCAGGTCCGAAAGTGGCGCGCCTGCTATGGCCACATCACCTTGGCCATGTTCGCTCTCGCGTGGCTCGCTCCATGAAAACCGTTGCCACCAAAGGGGAACCAGCGAACACGAACAGGGCATGATCGCTCTGGCGCTACCCGAACTCCGCTGCCTGATCATCGCATTCATACCCACCCCCGTCCATCCCGCCAACCACGTCTGGGCCTGATCACGCTGGTGACGACACCGATAACGCCGGGCCCGCCTATCACGCTCCCGCCGCCGTGGACACCCACCCGCGTAACCACCGAGTGCAGTTGCAGTATTGGAGGTCCGCAGCCGCCGGATAAGGAGGCAAGATGAGCAAAGTTGTGGCGGCGTCCGAGCTGCTCGCCCCGCTGTCACTCCCGTCATGCCTCGGCGATGCCGCCGCTGGCGCGGTCGGAACTCGGCTCGGCCAGTTGTTCGTCGCTGCTCCGGTCGCGATTATGACTGCGGTGCAGCATTTCGCGACGACCATCGCGCCTGCCCAGGGCCCCTGCGGAGTAAGAAACAGCCCTGCAGCACGGCGCGGTGCGCCGTGCTGCAGGGCTGTTCTATCGCAGTCGGACGCTTCGTCGGATCGACTGGTCGTTTTGTCGATCGCTGGGGGACCACCACGCGACGGCCGCCCAGTCCGACGTGTCACAGCTATGTCACGGCCGGGAGATACCGCACGCCTCGAAGGCAGCCTTGGCCGAGGCGATTTGCTCGTCAGAAGGTTCGCCTTCCGGTCGGTTCTCGCGACTGAACCCGGCGTCGCTGAGGCACTGCTTCTGCTCGGCGGTGAGCTGGGGGCGCTCGGGCATGGGGATCCCGCACGCGGCAAACGCCGCCCGGATCGCATCGATCTGCTGCTGAGAGGGCTTGCCCTCCGGTCGGTTCTCCCGGCTGAGTCCCCGGTCGGCCAGGCACTGCTTCTGCTCATCGGTGAGCTGGGCATGGTGGCCCTGCCCTTCGCCCGGCGCGGCCGATGCGGTTCCGCCGCCAAGACCGGCAGACAGAGCCATCCCCATCATGGCGATGGCCACGAACGAATTGCGGACGATACGCATACCGACGCTTCCTTTCCTCGACTCAGTCGCCGCGACCGCGGCGACTGCCTGAGTCTCGACGGCGCGGCTGGCGGGCCCTCGAGGAGTTCCTGGCGGTTTCCTGGGGGCGGGTTCACAGGAGATCGCCAGGAAACCTCCAGCCACCTCACACCGTCGACGGGCATCCTGTCACTATGCTCGCGACATCGACGTCACTGCCCGCAGTCGAGTTATCGTCGACGACACCGCGGGTCCTCGTGGTCGACGACGAAGAGAACATCGCCTATCTAGTCGGTACTGGCTTGCGTATGGCGGGGTGCGCGGTGGAGATCGCGTCGACCGGCAGGGAAGCGCTGGCGCTGGCGGACAGCTATCGGCCGGATGCGATCGTGCTCGACATCATGCTGCCCGACGACGACGGCTACGCGGTCTTGACCAAACTGCGTGGTCGGGGATGCGACGCACCGGTCCTGTTCCTCACCGCGCGATCCGATACCGCCGAACGAGTCCGCGGATTGACCAGCGGCGGTGACGATTACATCGTCAAACCGTTCGTACTGGAGGAGGTTGTCGCCCGCGTCCAGGTCGCGCTGCGCAGGAGGGGAGCGATCACCGAGCTACCCGCGCAATGGCGAGTGGCGGATCTGGTGCTCGACGACGAAGCGCACCGTGTGTGGCGTGGTGACGAGGAAGTACATCTCACGGTCACCGAATTCACCCTGCTTCGATGTCTCATCACCAACGTCGGTCGAGTGGTCACCCGAGCACGGATCCTGGATCACGTGTGGCAGTACAACTTCGACGGCGAGTCCGCTGTCATCGAAACCTTCATCAGCAGCCTGCGTAAGAAGATCGACCGCAGCGGTCCGAAGCTCATCCACACCGTGCGTGGGGTGGGTTACTGCATCCGAGACGTCTGATGTCGCTGGCGAGGCGGCTGACCCTGGCGCTCATCGCCTTGACTCTGACGATGCTGGCCGCCGGTGGCGCGGTTGTCGTGATCCAACGCCACTACCTCGTCCAGCAACTCGACACCCGACTGTCGCAGCTGGCAGGGAATCCGATGGTGCCGATATTGCTGAGCCAGCGGTCGAGACAGGTCAGCAGGTTCCCCGCCGCGTTCGGTGACATCTACCTCGGGATTCGCAATGGCGACGGCACACTGACCACCATTCAGGCACCCACTGATGACCCGGACGTGGTGCCGAACCTGCATGGCGTGCAGTCGCTTCCCGTGGCGGCAGGTCGCCCGACGACGGCGGGCATCGCGTCGGAGATGCGGGTGATGACGATCGAATCCTTCGGTGCCACCGCGGTCATCGGAATATCAGCCCAGAACGCACGCGATGCCACATCGCGGCTGATCCTCGCGCTGGCGGCGGCCGGTGTGATCATCGGACTGGTTGTCGGTTCGGTCGTCTGGTGGGTGCACCGTCTCGGTTTGGCGCCGATCGCGCGGATGACTGAGGCTGCCGATGCGATTGCCGCCGGAGCCACAGATCGTCGTGTCGAGGCGTATCGGCCGGGGACCGAGGCTGCCCGGTTGAGCCAGGCGTTGAACACCATGATCGACGCCATTCAAGTTACCGAGGACCGGATGCGGCGATTCGTCGCCGACGCATCTCACGAACTACGCACGCCACTGACAACCCTGCGTGGATACTCGGCCCTGTACTCGTCCGATGGACCCGTCGATGCAGGTGGGGTACAAGACGCGATGCGCCGAATCAACGACGAGGCCCGCCGAATGACGGGCATCGTGGAAGCACTACTGGACCTCAACGATCTGGACGAGCACGGCATCGCGGATCGTGAACTGGTCGACGTCGTGCCCCTGATCGCAGCCGTTGTCGACGATCTGCATGTCATCCAGTCCGAGCGCTGCATCCGTGTCGAAATGCCCGCATCCCTTTGCGCCGCCGCGGTGCCCGATCGGGTGATCCAAGCAGTGCTGTCGCTGGCTACGAATGCGATGCGGCACACTCCCGCTGATTCCACGATCACCATCCGCGTCCTCGGAATCAGCGATTCGGTACGAATCTCGGTCGATGACACCGGGCCGGGTATCGCGCCCGAGCATCTTCCGCATCTGTTCGACAGGTTCTATCGGGCCGACAGCGGTCGCGCGCGCAGCCGGGGCGGCAATGGTCTGGGTTTGGCGATTGTCGCTGCGATCATGCACGCGCACGATGGAACTTTTGGGGTCGACGCCAAGCCTGGTCGCGGTAGCAGCTTCTGGATCGAGTTTCCCCGAGCTACTGCAAGGATCGGTGGTGTCGATCAGCCTGGTCGTTCGACGCCCACCAGACCCGACTGAACCGCGATCACCACCAGTTGAGCGCGGTCGCGCTCACCGAGTTTCGTCATCGCCCGCTGTACATGGACGCGTGCGGCTAACGGGCCTACGTGTAGCTGTTCGGATATCTCCTCCTCGTCAGGTCCCTCTGTGTCGTGGACGACAAAACTCACGTTCGCACGCGGCCAGAACGTCGACGCCGCGGAAGCGTTGCTATAAGCCTCCAAGTCGGTGAGGAAGCGGGCGATGAGCGTTCGTGTGGCGGTGGCGTCGGCACACAGCTCGTGAGCCACATATCCGCCTACTCGGTGAGAGCGTCGAAAGTGTGCTGCACGATACGCATGGCGGAAAGTGCCGCGGGCGCACCGCAATACCCGGCGGTGTGGATGATCGCCTCGACGATCTCTTCGCGAGTGAGGCCATTGGCGAGTGCGCCACGCACATGGCCGGCGAGCTCCTCGTGCGCTCGAAGCGCAGTCAGCATCCCGAGATTGAGCAGACTGCGGCTGCGTCGGTCTAGGCCGGGACGAGTCCACACCGCACCCCAGACGTGCTCAGTGACGAAGCGCTGCAGTTTCGCCGACTCGATTCCCTCGGTACGGGCCAGCGCCTGGTCGACGAACGAATCGCCCATCACCTCCCGGCGGACCGACAAACCTGCCTTCCACGAGGCGGATTCGTGCTGGGAGTCATCGGGAAACGACACTGCTACCTCCTGGTGCAAGAGACCAGTCCTCAGGCGAGGACTGTACTGATGGTCAGTGGTGTTCCGGTGGCGCGGCGCACCTGCTCGACGCTCACACCGGGCGCGGTCTCGCGAAGAATCACTTCACCCTCGGCGATGTCGAGGACAGCGAGGTCGGTGATCACCCGCTGGACAACGGCTTGGCCGGTAAGGGGCAGGGTGCACGCGTCGACGATCTTGGGTGCGCCGTCGCGGGTGGTGTGCTCCATCAGCACGATCACCCGGCGGGCGCCGTGGACGAGGTCCATTGCCCCGCCCATGCCTTTGACCATCGCGCCGGGCACCATCCAGTTCGCCAGATCACCGGCTCGCGAGACCTGCATCCCGCCCAGTACCGCGGTGTCGATGTGCCCGCCCCGGATCATGCCGAACGACAGCGCCGAGTCGAAGAACGAGGCGCCGGGTTCGACCGTCACGGTCTCTTTGCCCGCGTTGATCAGATCGGCGTCGACGGCGTCCTCGTCCGGGTACGGGCCGGTACCGAGGACGCCGTTCTCGCTGTGCAGGACCACTGCGACGCCGGCGGGCAGGTGGTTCGGGATCAGGGTGGGCAGGCCGATGCCGAGGTTGACGTACTCCCCGGGCGAGAGTTCCTGTGCCGCGCGAGCGGCCATCTCTGTGCGTGTCCAGCTCATCGGGTGGCCTCCTGTCGGACGGTCCGCTTCTCGATGCGTTTTTCCTGGGCGCCGGTGTGCACGACCCGCTGCACGAACACCCCCGGCAGATGAACGTGTGCCGGGTCGAGGTCGCCGGCCGGGACGAGCCGCTCGACCTGCGCGATGGTGATCCGCCCTGCCATCGCGACCAGCGGGTTGAAGTTCATGGCCGACTTCTCGAAGATCAGGTTCCCCTCGGTGTCGGCGACGGCGGCGTGAACGAGGGCGAAATCGGCGACGATCGCTTCTTCGAGGACGTAGCGGCGCTGTCCGAACTCCCGGACTTCCTTCGGCGGTGAGGCCAGCGCCACCGAACCGTCCGGCGCGTAGCGCCACGGGAGGCCGCCATCGCTGATCGGTGTCCCGACGCCGGCCGGGGTGTAAAAGGCGGGTATACCAGCTCCACCGGCCCGAAGTCGCTCGGCGAGGGTTCCCTGCGGGATCAGTTCCACCTCGAGTTCGCCGCCGAGGTACTGGCGTGCGAACTCCTTGTTCTCACCCACATACGATGCGGTTACTCGGGCGATCCGCCCGGCCGACAACAGGATTCCCAGGCCGTAGTCGTCGACGCCGCAGTTGTTGGAGAACACTTCGAAGTCGGTGGTCCCGCCCTCGGTGATCGCCGCGATCAGCGCATCCGGGACACCGCACAACCCGAACCCGCCGACTGCCAACGTCGCCCCCGAGCTGATATCGGCTACGGCGGCGATTGTCGTATCCACCACTTTCGATTTCATTCGTGACTTGCCTTTCGTCAAGGCGTTCATTGATTGGACGCCTGCGCCGGTCGGCTAAACAGAACACTCCTGCACCTGGAACTGGCAAGATGAGAATCGCCGACTGGGTTGAATTGCTCGGCGAGTGGACGGTGGAGCGTCCTACGTCCACTGAGTGGACGTAGGATGCGACCATGACCGGAGAGTCGAGCCCCTCTGTCCTCGGCCGCGCGGCGTCCTTGCTGCGTGCGGTTGCCGCAGGCGGCGACATCGGAGTCTCGACAAGTGAGCTGGCACGTCGGACCGATCTCGCCAGACCCACCGCGCATCGCCTGCTCTCCTCGCTGGCCGATGAGGGCTTCCTCGACCGCGATGCGAGCTCGGGTCTGTGGTTTCTCGGACCGGAACTGTTCCTCATGGGCTCGCTCGCTGCCGAGCGCTATGACATCGCCGACGTGGCTAGGCCGGTGCTGCGTGAGCTCGCCCGCGAGACGGGGGAGAGCGCGTTCCTGTCCGCGCGGCGAGGCAACGAGACGGTGTGCCTGGTCGGCGAGGAAGGTAGCTTTCCGCTGCGCTCGCACGTGCTGCACGTCGGCATCCGCTTCCCTCTCGGCGTCGCCTCAGCCGGTCTGGTGCTCCTCGCGCACCTGCCCGACCGCGACATCGAGGACTGGCTCGGACGCAACGACCTGGCAGCACAGTGGGGTGCGCGCCACACGCGCGACGAGCTCACGCAGCGTATTGCCGCGACACGGGAAACCGGGTGGTGTGTGAACCCGGGACTGCTGGTCGAGGGAAGCTGGGGAATGGCAGCGGCCGTGTTCGATCGCCGCGGCGAGCCGCGGTGGGCTTTGAGCTTGACTGGGGTCGAAAGTCGATTCCGCGCCGAGCGTCACGACGCGTTGGGCACGCTGTTGCTGCGTCGCGCCCACGAGCTGACGCTGACGCTGTCGCGGCGCGGCTCAGGACCGGCTACCCGATGAACGCCGCGCCGCACGGGGGCGCGGTCGCGCGATGTGCCCGATTGGGCAACGCGCCCATTCTCGGGCCTTGAATTCTGGGCTGTCGGTTGGTTGTTCGGGCAGCTGTGGGCCGCGAGACTCGACAGAGGATCCTATGGCCTCTCCGAGATCGTGGTCTCACGTCGCGATGCCACTGTGTCACTCGAGAGGTCGAAAATGGCAACAAAGCCGAAGGCAATGGTACGCAGTGGTGTTCGGGGTGAGAGCAGCGTCGGGGTGGATTCGACGCGGGCCTACCTCCAGCAGATCGGCCGGGTAGATCTCCTCTCCGCAGAACAGGAAGTAGATCTGGCCATCCGCGTCGAGGCGGGCTTGGTCGCTGCTGCGAAGTTGCAGGAAATTGCAGAGGGATTCAAGGCTCCCAGTGCTGCCAGGCGGCGGGATCTGATGTGGATCGCGCGCGATGGCGTCAGGGCCAAAGAGCACTTGCTCGAGGCGAACTTGCGACTCGTGGTTTCGATCGCCAAGAAGTACAACGGGCGCGGCCTGGACTTCCTGGACTTGGTCCAGGAAGGAAACTTCGGTCTCGTTCGCGCCATCGAGAAATTCGACTACAAGAAGGGGTTCAAGCTCTCGACGTACGCGACATGGTGGATACGCCAGGCCATCAGCCGCGCGATGGCCGACCAGGCGCGCACTATCCGCATTCCTGTGCACGGAGTGGAGGTGATCAACCGTCTCGGCAGTGTGGAGCGTGCTCTTGTCGTGGAACTGGGCCGCGCACCGACGACAGAGGAAATCGCCGCAGCGATGGGCATCGTGGCGACCAAGGTGCAGGAGCTCAAACAACTAGCGCTCGAACCAGTCTCCCTGGACCAGATGATCGGTGATGAAGCGGACACGAGCCTTGGTGATCTCGTGGAGGATTCCGAAGGTGTGGTCGCCGTCGAGGCGGTGTCGTTCGCCCTGATGCAGCGGCATATGGCGTCTGTGCTCGATTCCCTGACCAAGCGAGAAGCGGCCGTCATGAGGTTGCGGTTCGGCCTGACTGATGGCAAGTCACGAACGCTCGACGACATCGGAGGACTTTTCGGCGTAACAGGAGAGAGGATTCGGCAGATCGAGGCGAAGACGATGTCGAAACTCTGTCATCCGGCACGCTCGTATCCGTTGCTCGGCTACCTCGACTGAACCGCTTCGGAGCCCCACCGTAACGGGCCGGAGCCGCCCGGAAAACCGATGTTCTGACAATCAGAACATGTTTGACCATTCACCTGTTGCTCACGTCGTTGGTGGATGTGAGGTACCGGGTGCGTAGCCGCCATCATCAGGCCTGCGGCGACAGGCGGGGGCCGGCTCGCTTGATCCATCGGGAGACGATCTCTGTCTGAACTCGATGCACGCCGGGGAGTGCGCCGATGCGGTCGGCGAGGTAGTCGTGGAGTGCGTCGGCGGTAGTGACCTCGAGTATGGCGACGATGTTGCTCGTTCCGGTGGTCGTGGCGGCGAATGCGACCTCGGTGTGGGATCTGAGCGAAGCGGTGACGGTGCGGAGCGCGGCCGGTTGTACGTCGAGCCAGCAGATCGCGTCTGTGTACCGTCCGTAGAGCTTGGGGTCGACCTCGACCTCGAACATCAGCACACTGCGGGCTGTAAGGTCACCGATCCGGCGCCGTACCGTCGATTCGGGAATGCCCGAGGCGCTGGCGAGGCGGGCGGTACTGGTACGGCCGTCGGTGGCCAACAGCCGCAGGAGCTGCTCGTCCTCATCTGACGGCGGTGCCGGAGTGCTGTGCCCCGTAATGGCCGGTTTCAGGGCTTGCTGCTCGGTAGCGGTCAGTGCTTGCAGCCGACCGGGCCACCCACCCACGCCTGCGATGGGGGTGAGCAACCTTTGGGCGGTCATGGTTCCGACACCTGTCCCACGCCGCAACTGCTCGAGTGCGCTGCCGCCGTCACCGGTTGCGGTGGGAACGCGCAAGATACAACTGAGCTCGCCGCTGCCCGCCAGGAAAGCTACCCAGGAGATGTCCCAGCGGGCGGCGAGCACACGCGCGACGGCCTCCGTAGACGCGGGCGCGGTCGAAATGCGCAGGAACCAGTCCTCATGCGTTTGCTGGTGGTGGCCGGTGACACCAACGACGCGCAGTGCCAACTGAGACCGCAGCCGATGATAGCGGCGCGAGACGGCCCGTTCGGACATGCCGAGCGCGGCCGCGATCCGCGCGAATGACGCCCGGCCGTCGAGTTGCAGGGCGTGCAGCACTCGCCGGTCGTCGGTGCCGAGCGTGACGTGATCCACCATTAATGGGCAGTCTAACGTCGGAATCCACCAAATGTGGACTGTCTGAGCGACTATCGAGGGCCTATGTTTCAGAGTTGGGACACCGATATTCCTAGTTGCCAGGAGGATTCCGTGCTCACTGTTCTGCCTATCCGCTATGTCGCTGACGTGGCCGCATCCCGCCGCTTCTATGAGGGACTCGGCCTGACTTACCGCGCGGATGTCAGTGTCGCGGTGTGGGCGCACTTGGACGCCTCTGCCGGCGCGGTCGGCGTCCATGACGCCGCCGTATCCAAGGGGCGCCCACCTGGGACGGTCGAGCTCGGATTCTCCACCGACGAGCGGCTCGAGGACGTATCTGCTCGCCTGACCGACGACGGATACGAGCACACTCTCGTCGATGAGGACTTCGGCCGTAGTATCCGCGTCACTGACCCAGACGGGGTCGTGATCCAGATTCAGGAGATCGACCCGGAAACCGTGCGCCGCTCCCAGTCACGGCTGTGAGAGGAACCGACATCGAATCCCTCGGGAATGCCAGTCGAGGCCACTGCCTAGACGTCGAATCTTTCTAGGGTGGTCGGCATCGCGGTGGTTGCTGTGCGGCAATCGACAGCATGGTCCGGCCTGCTGCACGTGCTGGCGCTCGACAAGCACGGCATTGGCGCTCGACCATGGCTGTCGCTGTCACCCTCGTGTACACGGTGTGTGGCGACCTGTGAGGAGGCGTATTGGTGGTGCAGCGTGACGCCATACGGGTAGCCCGAGGGCAAATACGTTGCGTTGCAACGAGATTGCTAGTCTCTTGGCGGCAGGTGAGCGGTGCGGACCGCAGACTCGCGCCGCTCACCCTGCCGTCCTCTTGTGCCGATTCGTGTGAGTCCAACGAGTCAAGCACCGTATTCGCGCACACGTCAGCGACTTCTCACCTTACGAATCATGCAAGTACCGCTTCCAGATGCGAGTCCAGCTCGGCCCGCCTTCAATACGGAGCTGAGTGGAGTGCCCGGCCGATCGCGGTGCTCTTAGCCTTGCTGTGCCTAGGCCAAGTTGCGGGCGGTTCAGCTGCGATATGGATCGGTGGCAGCCAGGTCGGTGACGTGGATGGTCGGGGGCGCGCTACGGGCGCGGTTGGGCTTTGGTGAGGCGGCTCGGTTTCGGGAGCTCAGTTGCACACGAGGAAAACCATGAGCTGGCTTCGCTTCCCCGAAGGGTTCATGATCCAATCCTTCCGGACACCGGGGTGATCGGAGGTTTGGAAGTGGCCGACCCGACTGACCGTTCATCGCTGAATGTCGCCGCGGGCCGGTGTGACCTCGCGTCGCCACCGTCCAGGACGGACTCGCCTGAAAACGGTCCGGCTTTCGTTGGGTTTGCTGAGCGCGGTCTTCCACGGCCTCGGGACAGTGCGGGTAGGCCGATTCCTTACGTCACGTCCTTCGGACACGAGGGGGCCCCGGACTGGCGCCGCTTCGACTCGCAGTTAGCTCTCGAATGCCAAGCGGCGTGGCTGTGTCAGGTCTGTGGTCTGGAGCTCTCACAGAGGGCATGGGTGGTCGTCGACGGTGCTGGTGAAGTGGTTTCGGGAACCGCGATGCACCAGGGGTGCCTCTCCATGGCGGCTACTGGTTGCCCACACCTGCGGGCCACTACCGACCTCGAATCGGTTGAGGTCCACCGCGGTCAGATCATTGCTGACGAGGTTCCGCTGTCGAAGTTCCCTACTGTCGAGCATTCCGACGACTTCGGTCCGTATGGAACGCGACTTCGCCGTTGGCGTGTGGTCGGGCGCCAACCCGATGGCACGTGTGGATCGGATCGATCGGTGGTCGGTGTGTCTGGGCCGGGTGATGTGGACGTCGAACGGGAGGACGGCCATTGATGGTGAAGTCGACATCGGGGAGTGCTACGAACGATTCGGTGAGGCAGCGGTGCTACGAAAGCCTGGTCCGACGCGGCGTCTGCAAGGTCAACCCCGCGATGCCGTCCGCCCTCTCGCCCGATACCGACGAGAACCACGACTTCTTCTCGGGGTCCGGGTCGAGCTACGTCATCGGCAAGGCTGTCGAGACCGAGGATGACGACTGGGAATTTTGACCCTCATCGATCTGTCGAGTCCCGGTGGGTTGCAGCTCAGGCTATTCGGTGGCATCCAGCGGATTCTCCCTTTGTGAAGGATGGCCGAGTGTGCCGACCTGACTAAAGGCGCCAACTATGGCCGATGTCGCCCAAGTGGGTTATGTACGACGGAGGAATCGTCAAGAATGGCTGTATGTCGAACCCGACGACTCCGCCTTCCTCTTCGTCGACACCTCCGCCTTCCTCTACACCTCTACCCGCGGCATCGTCGCCAACGCCCTCGCCGGCCACGCCACCGACATCGTGGTGGAAGAACAGTGTTGTTCTCGGGGTAGCGGGACTGGTCGGTGCCGTTGCTGCCGTGCTCGCGCTCTTTCGCGACACAGTCGACTTCAAGATCGGGTCTATGGCGGATTCGCCAACCACGTCGATCGCATCCACCGCGAATCCGGCACCTGGACCTGGCGTTGGCAGCAATAACTATGGGTGGGGTCCGATGCGGGAGGTGTACACCAAGAAAGAAGCCTCCCCAACGGCAGTATTCAATAGCATTGTTGACAATAAGCAGATGGGCGATGAACGAAATTTTGTGCAATGCCGTGTCGCGGACAGCAAGAACACGCTCGCGGATGAAGTCGCGATCAGTGGCAATGTTGAAATTCTAGTTTTTGTATTAATAGACAATTCCAGTGCGCTCCCTGACCAGGCCATAAGGGGTGCTCGGATGGACCTGCTGGTCGACTCCAGGCCGGTCTTCAATCCCGTATTGAATGTCACACTCTCCGGGGACAATGCCATAAAAATATGGAATGGCTGCAAGATCCTTTCGGCGATACCCACCACGCTTTCTTATATACCGGGAAGCGCGCATCTCGCTATTTATGAGAACCCGTTCATCAAAGTTGATGACCGGGTAGTGCGTGGCGATAAACTACTGCCGGGAGTGCGGGGCAATGCCGATGGAGTAATCGGAGGGGATAGGCAGAACTACGGGTACATTGAATTTCGCGTGAAGGCATATGGAAGCTAGCGGAACCTTCTCGGGGTCGGCGCGGGATCTGTCAACGGCAGCGCCTTCGAGCCCGAGGGCGACTATTGGGCGTTTTGGTGCTACGGGAGCGCACAGCGTATCGACTACACCCGCTTCCCGTGCGTCGGAAGGCCACCGCTGACCGTGTGAACGCTGGTGTTAGTCGACCCCGCTTTCCCGGGCCTGGCCTTGCCATTCGGGAGCAGGCGGTGCCCTGAGTCAATGCGGTTGTAGGGCAGTTCGGATGGGCCGACAACAGCGAGCGGAGCCTGCCGACGCCGAACTGCTTCCGCTCGCTCAGCCACGATAGCCTTCCGTCGCCCGGGTGACGTTGGCGAACGGTAGGGCAACTCCCTGTCGCGAATATTCCGAATCCGGTTACGCAAAACTCGGTAGCGTTTTCCTCCGCTGACCTTGACTGAGAGGGTGGACAGTAGCTCGTCAATCTCCGCGTAGACCAGTTCACGCCGTCGATCCAGATCGGGTGATGCGCCTTGGCGAGATCGCTCAGATGCGAGCCCCCGTGCACAGTGCTCAAGTCTCGCGGCGGAGTTGCGGAGTTGCTCGAACTTGCTGCCGCTATCCCCATGGACCGCCATCCATGAATCGTAGTCCGAGAGGCGTTCTGTGGGTGGGAATCCAAACGTACTGCGGCCCACCGACCTGCCGCAGAAATTGATCACACTGCGGCAGCGCCGCGAGGAGACCAGCCGCGACCCACAGCCCTGGAGACCAGCTTCCAGATCGTAGTCGACGACGACCTGGCCAGCTGCTCACCGACGCGCCCACACTCCATACGCATCCAGCAAACCGGCGTAGAATTCCTCTCCCGGGACCGCTCCCGGGTTCTTGCCGGCGTCGTAGAACGCGACGTTGCTGAAAGTGGCTGATGCCGAGGCATTGAGGTTCTTATAGAAGGCCAGCTTGCCGCGGCCGAACCCGACGAACAGCCAAAATACCCCCAGCGAGGCGGTGTTCTGCAGCAGGGAACGGATCTCGGCTTTGTCGTAGGGCTCGCTACCTACCTGGACGATCGCCAAAACCGGGTCGGAGCTACCGGATTCCTGATAGTGGCTCACGATTCGACGCATCGCCTGGGTGATATTTCCCCAGCCCCAGTCGACCTGGGTGTGGAGCTGGCCGATCCGACCGCGGTAGTTGGTCAGGCTGATCTCTTCAAGGAACGGTTCGTCTTCGCCGGAGAAGATCACCGGGACGATGCCGTCGTCGTCGAGGTTCACCGACAGTGCAAGCACCCGCTCGGCGAAGGCCTGAATGGCGAACGACTCGTACATGTCTTTCATGTCATAGCCGTGATCGAGGACGAGGTAGACGGCAGCACGGCAGTTGGCGAGACCGCTGCTGACGAGTGCTTGCCCCGCTTGGCGGGCTGGCGCCAACAACGCAGGAGCTTGACTCGCGACCTTCGTCAGCTCGACCGAGGAAGCCGCAGGAGCGTTGGAAGTTGGACTTGCGGTGGGTGACGTCGTAGTGGAGGGTTCGTCGTCGACGGTCACGCCGAAGTCGGTGGCCAGGCCTGCGAGACCGGAGGAGTAGCCCTGGCCCACCGCACGCACCTTCCAGCTGTCGCTACGTCGGTATATCTCAGCGAGTAGCACCACCGTCTCGCCCGCACTGAAATCCGGGGCGGTGAACTGCAGTTCAGGTCCGGTGGTCGATTTCAGCGTCAACAGGGGGGAAGTCGTGAACACCGTGCCGGGATGCAATGGGTCGGCGCTGGCGACGATGATGATCTTGTCCACGTCGTGCGGTACGCGCGAGAACTCGACGGTCACTGTCATTCCTGCCACCGAGACACCATCCTGTGACGGATGGTTGTAGAACACCAGGTCGTTGTCGCTGCGGACCGTTCCGTTCGCAGCCACAAGGAGTGCGGAGACGTCGACCGGCCCGCCTGTGGGCGCGACCGTGCACGCGAGCGAACCGGACGTCAGAACCGCGTTCTCGCCTTTTCGCAGCAATGCTGCAGTCATGCAGTCGTTCCCTTCAGCAGTTGTCCAGCCGAGCGGCGTGGACCGGAGTGGCACTACGAGCGAGCGCGAGTGAGCTTATGGCACAACACCTTCCGAGGCCTTGAATTTCGCAATACTGCGGTAGTGCGCCGTTTCGCATCGGCGTCGGATACCTGTGCAGAATCGGTCGAAAGGGTCTATTGCTCGAACACATCCAGGATCGATGACGCGTGGAGCCAACCGGCACTCGGGCTGGTATGCACCGACGTGGTCGGCCACGACCTGCGGCGAAGGATGCCGTCGGCACCCTCTGGGGTACGCGGCGTGTGGCAGCCGCGAGAAGGGCGGGTATTCTTGGTGCAACGAGATGCCCATCGGGTAGGGCGAGGCAAATATGTTGCATTACACCGAGATTGCTTGCCTGTTGGCGGTAGGTGGGCGGTTCGGACCGCAGACTCGCGCCGCTCATCCTGCCTTCCTCTCGTAATTGTTCGTGGGAGTTCAACTAGTCGAGCGCCGTATTCGCTCAAGTATCAGTGACTTCTCAGCGGACCGAATCATGCGAGCATCGTTTCCAGATGCGAGTTCAGCGCGGCACCGTCTGTATTGCCGAGGTGAGTAGAGCGCCTGGGGCACCGCGCCGCTCCCCGCGGTGGCGTGGATGGTCGGGGGCGAGCTGAGTAGGCATGGATACCCCAAATGGCTGCCAACGTTGCGAATGCAGGCGTATGCAAGCACATCTGCAAGCACATCTGCACGCAAATTCTGTTGTCGGAGTGCAAGACTCGTCGTGTGGATACACACCGCAGCGTTGGTTACGACCAACAGACCGAACCCCGGCCGAGTACGAGTGTCGGAGACGTCCCCACCGTTCTACGTCGGATGCTGGGGCTGCGGCTCCAACAGCTGCGTAGGGAACAGTGCTTGACCCAACAGGAGGTCGGCGAGAAGGTCTGGGCTTCCGGATCAAAGATCAGTCGGATCGAGTCAGGTCTGGTCCGGCTCGACCGCAATGGCGTCGTCGAGCTGCTGGCGTTCTATGGAGTCTCAGATCCGAGTGAACATGACAAGTACCTGTCGCTGGTTGACCTGGGAAGTCGGCCGGGTTGGTGGCACCGCGACAGCGATTCACTCCCGAAGGGGTTCGAGCTTCTCAGCCTGGAATCGGCCGCCCACCTGATTCGCTGCTATGAACCTGCCGTGGTTCCCGAACTGTTGCAGACACCTGAATACGCCAGGGCTGCACTTCAGTTGGCCTATCCAGGACATCCCGAAGCGGAGATTAACCGTCTGTTGACCGTGCGGCTGCGTAGGCAGCAGATCCTCGGCCACGTTGATTCGCCGCATCTATGGACCCTGGTCGAAGAGAGCGCTCTTCAACGGCGGATCGGAGACGACCAGATCTGGCGGAATCAACTCGAACACCTCGCGAGGATGAGCCGTGAGCCGCGGATCAGCGTTCAGATTGTGGGAGACGCGGCGTGCGGGCCAGCGCGGGCAGGAAGTGCGTTCGTCTACCTACGCTTCGTCGACAGGCAGTTGCCCGACATCGTTTGTGTCACGCAACCGACGAGCACGCTGTACTTAGAGGGTGAGAATGACATCAATCGATACCTGCAAGTAGCGAATCTGCTCGCCGTGGAAGCGACGAAGCCACGCGATGCCTCCGGCTCCATCGAAAAGCTGCTGGCCAGCACGCAGGCAGCTGGGGACTAGATGGACTTGGGAGGTGTCGTTGCGATCTCCTCTGCGGTGGTGGCGCTGTCGGCTGCAGCATCGCGAATCATTGTGTGCATGATCGCCTTGCAGGGTGTCCAGCCGGAGCATCGGCCCGCGATCATCCGTGCAGTAGCTGCACTTTTCCGGCGGACACGATCAGGGAGGGGGTAGGGGAGCGTCGACTCAACTGTCCACGGGGCTGAATTAGCGCAGACCGGCCAGGCCGCTCAGATGGCTACGGCGACCGGAACGGTCGGTGGATACCGCTACGCTCGCCGAAACCACAGCTCGTCAACCCATGCAGGGGGAACGACCATGATCGACCCGCACCCGGACATGCCCACGGCGGTGTCGCTGTTCAGCGCCCACCCTCACAGTGACGTCATTGTGGCTCACTCAAACCCGGTCGCCGCCAACCTGTTCCCGGTCTCCGGAGCCGCCGCTCGCCCCGCGGCTGCCGAGTGAGCGAGCGGGACGAGCGCACCGCCGGTCCCGTTACGGCGGTGCGGGACGAGTATCGCGACCGGAGGGCGATCGCCCGCGAGTGCGAGCTGATCGTGCACTTCCTCGACTTCCTCAGAGTCCCGCTGGACCAGTGGGCCGGACACGGCAGGTGGGCCACGCTGGCGCCCGCTACCCGCGCCGACCTCGGTACCCATGCGCTGGCCACCCTCGACACCGCGCTGACCGACCTCGCCGTGGTCCGCGCCCGCTTGGCCGCGACAGTCGCGTCGGCGCCGGACCCTGTCGGGCCGGGCGCACCTATCTCGGGTCTCGAGCACGGCGGGGCGGGCTGGGCGGTGGTGCGGGCGTTCGATCGGTTCGTCGTCCCGACGAGGTTCATCTCGATCTCGCTGGACCAGTGGGCCGCTCGCACTCCTGACGACTACAGCGACGAAGCCCGCATGCTCGCTGGGGAGCGCGCGCTGGGCTTTCTCGACAATGCCCTGACCCAGCTCGTACCGATCCGCGAGGTCCTCGCCGAAGACCTCGCCGAGCGCCCCACAGAAACCCCACACTCTTGACCGGAATCAATGGGAATTGATGCGAACCGATGAGAACGGTCGCTTCGCGAAAATGCTTGGTGCTGAGCATTATTGGGTACTGATGGGTGAGGTCTGGACAACTGGAACGCTCGCGAGGTGGTCGCAGGTTCGAATCCCGTCAAGCCTGAAGGCAGCCCATCTGAGCCGGGTCAGCGCTGTTGTCGACCAGCATGCTGAATGGGAGTGCTCCCGATCGTCCCGGCCGAAGCTGCGAGGCGCTCGGGTTTTTCGTCGGGACGGGGCGTGGAGGCGGTATGAGGTCTCGCCTTCGGTCTACGCCGTGGGATCGACATCGGTTTTCGCGGGTTTCGGCTCTAGCGGCCTGTTCGCGAGGTTGGTGAGGAGATGCATCAGTGCACGAGCCGCGGTTGGTGTGAGGCTCGGGCGGATTCGTCGGGATGATGACTTCGAGCTCTGCCGGTTCCGTGCTGGCGTCCCGGTGGGTGGCGCGCGTCGGCAAAGGGTTCTGGGGCAGGCCTGGTTTCTGCAGTGGGTTCCTCTTCGGCAGTGGTGGCCTGGTCAGGGTTGCCTGTGGTGGACTCGATCGGCCTATGGCCTCCGCGGTAGGGGGTTCCATGATCCGCTGATGTCGTTGGTTTCTTAAGGATCTCTCAGGTTTACCCGTTTTGAACCCCCACGGGCTCCTGCCTGCGGTTTTGCGGCTTAGCTGACTCGGCTGGCCTCAATGGCACACGGCCGTATGTGCTGGTCAGAGGGGTAATGCGATGAAAAGAATTGTGTCCGGAGGGCGATTCGACCACTACGCACACCAGCTAACCCAGCAGACGTCGTTGGTGGTGGGCTGACGCATGCGGTGGGGGAGGCCTTAGACGGTTGGTTCCCACGACGGGGAGGGTGCCGATACGCTGTGAACGCCAACCATTAGCTTGTATCAAGCGTGTGCGCGGCCGATTGCCCAATCACGAACGCCCCGCACTCGTCACCGCCGATTTCAGCTGGTCAATGCGCCGCGCATTCCCTGAATCGTCGTTACCGAGCGTCCAAGTCGTCATGCCTTGGTAGCCGGCGGCACAAGCCGCTGGTTGTAGCGGTACATGGATGTCGCGGCAGCCAAGGGTTGGGACGGGCGCACTAGCTTGAAGGAGTCGTGGCATTCGGCACGCTCGATGTCGGCACAGGGAGACCGCCCGGCCTTGGTAGCGAAGGTCGGTCTGGTTTTCGTACGGTCTTCAGTGGCGCGCGGCGCCGATGATCAGCCCGCCGAGCAGGGCGCGCGCCAGCTCTGCCGCTCGCGCGCGACTGAGGGTGAGATCGGCGGATTCGGCGATCGTGAGCGACATTTCGGTGAGGGCGCCGTAGAAGGCGCTGGCAAGCAGTTCGGGCGGGTGCGGGTGGATATGGCCGGCATCGAGCAGGCGTTGGGCGCCTTCGATGACGAGCCCGATGAGGTGGCGCTGGTCGACTTCACGCCAGCGTCGCCAGCCCAGCGCGATGGGGCCCTGCAGCAGCACGATGTGGCGATACGCGGGTTCGGTGCAGATATCGAGGAAGGTTTCCATCGCGCGCTCGATGCGTTCCACTGGATCGGTTGAGGAGTCCAATGCGGCTCGGATACGTTGTGCCGCTTGTTGTTCCAGGTCATCGACGACCGCCTCGAACAGCCCCTTCTTGCCATCGAAGTGGTGATAGAGCGCGCCGCGGGTGAGGCCGGCGGCCCGCACCAGCTCCTCTGCCGACAGATCGGTGTACTCCCGTTCGGCGAACAGGCGAGCCCCGGTCTCGAGCAGCGTCTGCCGAGTGTTCTCGACGTGCTTGTCACGCAAAGACTCCATGCGCTATGTTTAGCACATACAGTGTGTATGTCAGATTCGCCGTGAATCGAGGATGTGGCTTATGGACAAGTCGGTGGACGTCGTGATCGTCGGCGCCGGAGCTGCGGGCTTGGTCGCCGCCCGTGACCTGGTGGGCAGTGGATCTGAGGTGCTGGTGCTTGAGGCGCGGGACCGGGTGGGTGGCCGTCTGCTCAACGCCGAGCTGCCCGGTGGCTCGCCGATCGAGGTCGGTGGGCAGTGGGTCGGTCCGACCCAGCATCACGTGATGGCGCTGATCGGGGAGCTGGGCCTGCGGACCTACCCCACCCACACCGTCGGGCGTCACATCGCCGAGCTGGGTCGATCCCGTTCCGAGTACACCGGCCGTATCCCGCGGGTGAACCCGCTGGCGCTTCTCGACATCGCCCAGACGCAGCTGCGGCTGGACCGGTTGGCGCGCAAGGTCGCCCGGGCCGCGCCGTGGGAGTACGAGCTGGCAGAGTCCCTGGACGCGCAGACCTTCGACACCTGGCTGCGTAACCACGCCCACACCGCCGACGGGCGAGCCTTCTTCCGATTGATCACCGAGGCCGTGTTCTCCGCGGGGCCGGAGGACATGTCGGCGCTGTGGGCGAACTTCTACATCGGCGCCGCGGGCGGACTCGACGCGCTGATCAACGTCGCCCAGGGCGCCCAGCAGGACCGGATCGTGGGCGGTACCCAGACCATCGCGCTGGCCATGGCCCAGGAACTCGGGGACCGGATCGTCCTCAACAGTCCGGTGACCGACATCGATTGGGACGACACCGGAGTGCGAGTCCGCGCCGACGGCGTGACGGTGCGTGCGCGCCGTGCCGTGATCGCGGTGCCGCCGCCACTGGCCGCCCGGATCCGGTTCGCCCCGGGTCTGCCCGGTGATCGGGACCAGCTCGTGCAGCGGATGCCGATGGGCCGGGTGATCAAGGTCAATGTCGCCTACGACGAGCCGTTCTGGCGGGCCGAGGGCTGGTCCGGCCAGGCCAACAGTGACCGGCGAGCCCTGGGCACCGTCTTCGACAACACCCCCTTCGGCGGTGGCCTCGGCGTTCTCGTCGGATTCCTCGAGGGCCGCCACGCCGACACCAGCGCCCGGCTGGCCTCGGCCGACCGTCGCGCGCTGGTGCTCGAGGATCTGGCCGGGTACTTCGGCCCGCGGGCGCGTAAACCCATCGACTACATCGAAAAGGACTGGGCCGAAGAGGAATACAGCCGCGGCTGCTACGGCGCGTTCACCACGCCCGGCACGCTGACCCGCTTCGGACCCGCACTGCGCCGCCCGATCGGCCCGCTGCACTGGGCAGGCACCGAAACCGCCACGCGCTGGCCCGGTTACATCGACGGTGCCACCGAGTCCGGCCACCGCGTCGCCGAAGAGATCCGCAGCGCCTGACCGTCGCTGCGGCGAACAAATGACAGCCATCGCCGATTGTTGCTCGCGCACACAGGCCATCACGGCACAGGTGCACTGCGATTGATTCAGTTGTTGACAGGGCGGTCTCGTCCGCCCGGAAAGGCAGACATGATGCACGAGGACTCCACGCGTACTGAGGGCCCCTCCGGTTCGGCTCAGACCACAACGGTGGCTGTGGTCGGGGCAGGGTTGGCGGGACTGACAGCGGCGCGCGCTCTGCACCGGGCAGGTGTCGATGTGCTCGTGCTCGAGGCCGCCGACCGGTTGGGCGGGCGGGCGATGAGCGAAACCACCGCGCTGGGGTCACGCGTGGATCTGGGCGGGCAATGGATCGGCCACCACCATCACCGCATCGCCGCGCTGGCCCGCGAGCTCGGTGCCACCCAGTTCCGCATGCACACCACGTCGCTGCCGACCATCCTCGACGGTGCTCGCCGTGTACCGCTGGGCGCGCCGTCGATGCTGGCGACCGTAGGCCTTCTTCTCGGCCTGGAAGCGTTGTCGCACATCCATCCGCCCCAGCGGTGGGACACCACGACGGTCGCGGACTGGTTGGCCAAGGTGCCCGGGCGCACGCCACGACGACTCCTGGAACTGGCCGCCCTGACCTCGTGGACCGCGGACCTCGACCGGTTGTCGGTGCAGGCGATGATGACGTTGATCCGCCTGCAGGGCGGACTGCGGACCATGCTGTCGACCACCGGTGGTGCGCAGGAGGATCTGCTGGTCGAAGGTGTCGGTACCCTCGTCGATCGCCTTGCCGACGACCTGAGCTCCCGTGTTCGTCTCGGGCACCGGGTCGCCTCGATCGTGGCGGGCGCCGACGGCGTCACCCTCGCTACTACCGAGGGGACGATCCACGCCACCAAAATCGTGGTGACAATTCCGCCACCGTTGCTGGACCGCATCAGGTTCCAGCCGTCCCTGCCGCCCGATCGGGTCGCCGTTGCTACCCGCACCTACATGGGATCGGTCTACAAAGCGATCGCGGTCTTCGACCGGCCGTTCTGGCGAGACCGAGGCACGAATGCGCAGATCATGGTCCTCGGTGCTCCCGGGATCGCGGTGTTCGACACCAGCCCACCCGACGGTCCCGGCCACCTGTGCATGCTGGTAGCCGGCCCGCACGCACGCGCACTCGACCAGCTCGGCGCCGCCTCTCGGCGCGAAACCCTCCTCGGTCCCCTGATTTCCCAGCTCGGCACCGAGGTCCTCGAGCCGGTGAGCTGGCACGAGAAGGCATGGCATCTCGACGACAACGTCGGCGGCGGCTACACCGCACTTCCCGAACCGGGCACCGATGCGCTCATGCCACTGCCGTTCACGCCGGTGGGCGACATCCATTGGGCCGGTACCGAAACCGCAGTCGATCACCCGGGCTACCTCGACGGTGCCATCGAATCTGGCACCCGCGTAGCCCACGAAGTCCTCGACGCCCTCGCGCAGCGAGACCAGCTCACGCCGCGATAGCGAAACCGACGGTAAGCATCCTTCCGCAGCGAGACGACTGAGTGGCGAGTCGGGAGTGGCCGTTGCAAGGATGAATCGGCGATTGTCGAGGTGCTGGGACTCGATGATCAGTCGAGCGCACTTGGAAGGCGTAGTAGGGGAGTGCCTGCCGTGTGGATCAGCCAAGCTCGCGAATTCGGCAACGCGAATCGGGTGTGGCGAGCGACCACGGTGTTGCGGGATCCACCGAAGAACAACGTGACCCGTCGTGGGTTCGGCAGAGTCGTCGCCGACATGAGCCGGCCTCGTCGACATGGCCGCAGTGTCGGTCGTGCGGCACCACCATCTTCAACGAGCTGGTATCGAGTCAGAACCGGAACCTGCTGTGGCGTATCAGCTTCGGCGAAACATGGACGCGATACGCACCCGCATCGTCCACACCACCGCAGCGATCCGGGCGTTCATCACCAGGTTCGCTGATGCGATACGGAGCCAGGACCCGCACGCGAACCGTCCTGGCCACCGGGTGAATGTCAGCGATGCGGCGCATCGGCAACGCAGGCAGATATGCGATGTGCGCTCGATCTGTACAGGATTCGTTGTGCCGTTTCTTCCTGAAGCCCATTCCCAGAACGAATGGTGATCGAGGCGATCGTCGCGACAGTCGCGGCACACACATGTGGCGGCTACGACGTGGCTGTCGACGGGGTTGTGGTCCTCAGCGGAGGCCAGGGAGAGCCCATGTGTTCCGGGCGTCGCCGGCACGACAGGCAAGGCGACGCGGGTCGAGTGGGGGCCTCGGCGCGTGGTTCAGCGTCGGCGGTATCCGCGAATGGCGAGCGTGCCGAAAACCACGGTCAGCGCCACTGTCCACGCCAGCGCGCGCCACATGGGCGCGGCGACCGGTCCGGATGCCGCCAGCCCGCGCATCACCTCGACCACCGACGACACCGGATTAGCGGCTGCGACGGGCTGAATCCACGAGGGCAGATCCTGGCGGGGGACGAATCCGGTCGACAGGAACGAAGCCACCAGCAGGATCGCGTTGAGCGCTGAACCCACCGCCTCCCCGGATTTGGCGTGGACGGCGATCGCCACCATCATCCAGGCGACCCCGGTACCGAAGATCAGCGGCAGCACGAGGAAGCCGATGACGCCGAGCGTGCCGCCGGTGAAACGGAATCCGAGCAGATAGCCGACTCCGATCACCGCGAGCAGGGTGATCAGGTTGCGCACCGCATCCCCGGCGATGCGCCCGATCAGCGGGGCCGCTCGAGCGATCGGCATCGCCCGTAGCCTGCGGTCGAATCCTGATTGCAGATCGTCGTACGTCGTCATGGCGGTGCCGAGCCCGGCGAACGCGATACCCATCACGGCGAACAGCGGCAGGCTGAAGTTGACGTAGTCGGCCCGGCTTCCGCCGGGAACGACCAGCGAGCCGAACGACATCGTCATCAGCACCAGCAGGATCAGGGGAAAGAATGTCGCCATCATCAGCAGGACGGGGTTGCGCAGCGTCACCCGGATAGCCCGGATGGTGAGTGCCCACCCGTCGATGAGCACATGCGGGCGGGGTCCCGTCGGCGTGCGGGTTTTGTTCACAATGACCTCCGATATGCCCTGGCCGCGAGCGCGACACACACGACGAACCCGCCGCTCAACCACAGCAGAGCGGTCGTGACGGGCCCGGCGAGGGCTGCCTGCGGGTCGGCCAGCGCCCGCAGCGCGTCTGCGGTGCAACTGAGCGGCTGATTGGCGACGAACGGCTGCAACCAGTCCGGGAACGCCTCGGTCGGTGTGAAAGCGTTCGACACGAGCAGGAACGGGAAGAAGATGACATTGGTGATGACCTGGACCGAGTCCACCTTGCCTGCCGCGAAACCGATCGCGATGAACCCGGTGCACACCACCGCAGCGAAAAACAGTGCGACGAGCACGAATCCGATCGATGCGAGTACACCACCACCGAGGTGGAAGCCCATGACGGCACCGGCGGGCAGCAGGACCGCGATCGTCAGCAGCGCACGGGTCAGCTCCGCGCCGACAAGTCCCAGTACCGGGGCGATCGGTGAGACCGCCATGGAGCGGAGCCTGCGGATCATGCCGCCGGTCACGTCCTCGACCGACAGAATGGCCGCCGACATGGCCGTGAACAGCATCGCCTGCAGAATAACCGCGGGCAGCATGTACTGGCCGTAATCACTGCCGATCCGGCGCTCGACCACGGTGCCGAACACGACGTAGAACATCGTGGCGAAGACCAACGGCAGCACCACGGCGCCGATGACAGAGGCGGGGCGTCTGCTCATCAGCCGCAGCTGGCGACCGGCCAGGATCGCGGTGTCGGCTGGCATCGACGGATATGGACGGGTCACCGTGGCAACGGTTTTCGATGTGGCGGTGGTCGTCACGGGGTCTCCTCGGGCTCGCCCGAGACGCTGGGGTGACCGGTCAGGCGGAAGAACACGTCATCGAGAGTGGGGCGGCGCAGGGCGATGTCGTCGACGGCGATCTCGGCCGCATCAAGCTTGCGCACGACATCGACCAGCGTCGCGGCACCCGACGCGGCGACTGCGACGCCGTCGCTCAGCTCGGCGAGCCCGGTCATGTCCGCCAGCGCGGCAGCGATCCGGGGGCGGTCGCCCTCGGCCGCAGTGACGTGGCAGACCGAACCTCCGGCTTGGTCCTTGAGCTCGTCGGCGGTGCCGTCCGCGATGACACGGCCGTGGTCGACCACCACGATCCGGTCGGCCAGTTCGTCTGCCTCGTCCAGGTATTGGGTGGTGAGCAGGATGGTCATGCCGTCGTCGCGCAGGTCCCGGACCACGTCCCACAGCACCGCGCGGCTGCGCGGGTCGAGACCGGTGGTCGGTTCGTCGAGGAAGAGTACTTCCGGTTGGCCGATCAACGATGCCGCGAGGTCGAGCCGTCGCCGCATGCCGCCGGAGAAGGTACCGCTGCGCCGATCGGCGGCCTCGGTGAGATCGAAGCGGACCAGTAGTTCCTCTGCGCGCTCGGCAGCCCGCCGGCGTCCCAGTTTCAGCAGCCGCCCGAACAGGACCAGGTTCTCGCGCGCGGTCAGGTTCTCGTCCAGGGCGACGAACTGCCCGGTCAGGCCGATCACTGACCGGACCGCGCCCGCGTCGGCCACCACATCGTGACCGGCGACTCGCGCGTGACCCGCGTCGGGAACCAGCAGGGTGGTGAGTACATCGATTGTTGTCGTTTTTCCCGCCCCGTTCGGTCCGAGCACCCCAGCGATCGTGCCCCGTTCCACCGCGAAACCGAGCCCATCCAGCGCGGTCACCCCGCCGAACCGTTTGACGAGGCCCTCCGCCTCGACCGCATAGTCAACCATGGGAGTTAACTTAACCTAACCTAACTAGAAATAGGTAGGCTGCACCGGTATACGGCAATCGGACCAACGAGGTGGGGTGGCGGTGGTTACGTCGGCGAACCAATCGCCTTGCGCAGACTCGTCAGCGCCTGTGTCTGTGCGTGCATGCGACTGGCTGACCCACGGTTGACGTGGTCGACGGCGGCATACAGCAGCGCCCACATCATGTTCAGGATCCACGAGGCGTCGAGCGCCGCGTCGATCGAGCTGTCGTCGCGCCCCCGCTCTATCGCCGCGATCGCGTCGTCGTCGGACAGGCACGACGTGGTCTCGTCGTACACGCCGGATGTGAAGAAGATGACCGTGAGGACATCGCTGAGTTCGAAGTACGCCTGGCACAGCCGCAGGACGGCGTCGAGCCCTGTCCCGTCTGCCAGGCGCGCACGATTCGCAGCGTCGGCCACGGCCTGCTCGGTGAGCCGCCCGACGGCGGTGATCAGGTCGGATCGTTCGGGAAAGTAGCGGTGCAGCGTCGTACGCCCGACGCGCGCCTTCGCGGCGACTTCCGTCAGCGAGGCGTTGGGCGATTTCGCGAACGTCGCCACTGCCGCGTCGAGAATCGCGCGACGGGTGCGTTCGCGGGCACTGGTCTCTTCGACATCCACGGGTGCAGCATAAGCGAGATCCATCCTGGATATTCACTTTACTAAAATGGAACAATGCTGTTCCATTGAGGGGGTGACGACGATTGCACCTCCGACTGATACCGCTCCAGCGATGACCATGTCGAACCTGGGTGTCCTGATCGGCTATGCCCGACCGCACACACGCACCCTGCTGATCGGACTCGTCCTCGCCCTCGGCAGTTCTGCGACGGTGATGGCGACGCCGATGGTGACCAAGTCGATCCTCGACGCACTCGGCACGGGCGCGTCGATCATGGGCCCGACCGGTGCTCTGTTGGTGCTGCTCGTCATCGGCGCCGCACTCGGGTGGGGTTACTGGATTCTGCTCGGGACTGTCGCCGAGAACATCGTCTTCGACGCACGCACGATGCTCGTAGGACGACTGCTCGGGGCGACGGTTCCGTCGGTGCAGGCGCGTCCCACAGGCGAGTTGGTCACGCGCGTCACGGCAGACACCTTGCTGCTGAAGGAGGCCGCGTCGTCGGCGGTGATCGGCATCATCAACGCCACCTTCCTGACGGTGGGCACCGTGATCTTCATGGGTGTGCTCGACATGATGCTGCTCGGTGTCACTGTGCTGGCGATCGTTGTCGTCGGCATCCTGTTCGGGACGCTCATGCCGCGAATTGCCAAGGCGGACGCGCAAACTCAGGAATCGCTCGGCCGCCTCGGCGGAGTGCTGGAAGGTAGCCTGCGTTCGGTGCGCACGGTCAAGGCGGCACGCGCCGAGCACCGCATCGCCACCTTGATCGGCGCCGACGCGAGCAACGCCCGGACCCACGCGATCGAGTCGGTGCGCGTCTCGGCAACGGCATGGACCGTCGCGTGGACCGGCGTGCAGGGCGCCATCATCGCGATTCTGGCCATCGGCGCCTGGCGCGTCGACAACGGTTCGCTGACCGTCTCGACGCTGATCGCGTTCCTGCTGTACGCGTTCACGTTGATGGGACCGATCCAGGAACTGACCACGCACATCACGGCGATGCAGTCGGGTATTGCGGCCGCCATGCGTATCCGGGAGATGGAGACGCTGCACTCCGAAGCGGACGTGGCGCACGAGCCCGCGTCGGCGACGACCACCGAGCCCGACGCCGCCGTGCGCTTCGATGCCGTCACGGTCCGCTATGCACCTGATGCGCCGCACGCGTTGAAGGGATTGACGCTGCGGATTCCCGCGACCGGCCATACCGCCATCGTGGGACCGTCCGGCGCGGGCAAGACCACGGTGTTCTCGGCGATCCTGCGATTCGTCGAACCCGACACCGGGACGATCTCGGTGGGCGGTGTGGCCTACCGGAACCTGACGATGCGGGAAGTTCGCGCGCGTATCGCCTACGTCGAGCAGGAATCCCCTTTGGTGCCGGGCACCTTGGGTGACAACCTGCTGTTCCTGCGGCACAGTGCCACCGACGACGAGGTGGCCGAGGTTCTTCGCATTCTCCGGCTCGACTCGGTCGTCGCGGCCCAGCCGAATGGTCTGGACACCCACGTTCGCGACACCGACCTTTCGGGTGGGCAGCGGCAACGGATCGCGATGGCGCGCGCGATGCTCGGTGACGCCGACGTGCTGCTGCTCGACGAAGCGACGTCGCAGATCGACACCCTGACCGAGGCGGCGATCGTCGAAGCTATCGCCGTGCGGGCGCGCACCCATGCCGTCGTCACGATTGCTCACCGGTTGTCGACCGTGCGGCACGCCGATCGGATCGTCGTGATGGAAGAGGGCAGCGTACGGGCGGTCGGGACGCACGAAGAGTTGATGCGCGCCGACGACCTCTACGCGCGGATGGTCCGCGCCGGTGGATTCGCTTAGGCGCACAGTCTTCCGCGGCGGCGTCGACCACGGCCCGGCCTCCTGCGCCTAGCGGACCTCGGACGGGTCGGCGACCGGGGTCGGGAGCAGACCCGCGGTGATGAAACCGTCGACGTAGCGCTGGAGGACAGCGGCATCGATGGCCGGGCAACGCACACCCGATTGCGCGAGTACCGCTCGGGTGCCGGTGTCGTCGACGATCAGGGCGTCGCCGCCGCCGTTGAGGTAGTTGTCGGCGACGAGCGCGGCGCGCATGAGGTCGGCGTGCTGCGTGATCTGGCCGGCCAATCGCTCGGCGGCATCGGCCACCGACACGGTGTCGACCGGAAAACCGCTGCGGCGCAGGGTGTTCAGGATGTCTCCGACATTGGTGGGCGCGCTGTTGACCAGATGGTAGATCTCGGTGTTCGGCTGCCGGCCGGTGGCGAGAGTGACCAGCGCCCGTGCCACGTAGTCGACCGGGGCCAAGGTGACGTCGGCGGATTCGATGTCGGGTGCGACCCCGAGGTGAGCGGCCGACCGGATGAGCGTCCAGAACGCGTCATCGGCACTGTTCGCGCCGCTGCTGATCGATCCGGCGACCAGACCGGGCCGGTGCACCGCGACCGGCAACCCACGTTCGGCTGCCGCGAGGACCAGCTGCTCGGCCACCCATTTGGTGGCCAGGTACCCATTGCGCGGCACCTGGTCGGCGGTGATCGCGGTGCTCTCGGTGACGATTCCGGTGTGCCCGACACCGACCGCGGCCGACACGGTGGACACGAAATGCAGGGCCTTCACCCGGGTGTCGACCGCCAGCCGCAGGATCTCGACGGTTCCGGCGATATTGGCCGGGCGCAGGGCGGCATAGGATTCCAGATGATTCACGCGGGCGCCGTTGTGGTAGATCACCTCGATCCGCGCGGCCAGCTCGGCCCAGGTATCGGCGGCGAGCCCGAAGCGCGGCGCGGCGAGGTCGCCCGGCAGCGGCACGACCCGGTCCGCGAGCCCCTCGGTCCCGAGTCCGTATCGCTGAAGCGTCGTTGCGAGGCGGCGGAGCACGTCGTCGGCGTCCTGGGCGCGGACCAGGCACCAGACGCGCGAGTCGGTGCGGTCGAGCAGTTCGCGCAACAGATGGATACCGACGAAACCGGTGGCACCGGTCAGAAGCGCATCGTCGGCCGAGATCGGTGGCGCCGCAAACGCTTCCGGCACTGTGATCGTGGGGTCGAGGCGCGCGTCGTCGATCAGCATGTCGGTCCAGTGCCCGGCGGCCGCCGCACCGGACTCCGCTGTCACGGCCGCCGTCACCGCCCGCGGCGTCGGCGCTTCGAACAGCATGCGGGGGTCGGCGTCGATGTCGAGGCGGTTCCGCAGCTCCGATCGGAGGGTGAAGACCAGCAGTGAGGTGCCGCCGAGATCGAAGAAGCTGTCATCGATCGCGACCGAATCTCGTTCCAGCACATCGGCGAACACCTGGGCCACGGCGAGCTCGCGCACGGTCGCCGGCTCACCGCCACCGGCCGCGGCAGCGTCGCTGTCCCGCTCCGGACGCTCGGGCAGAGCGAGCCCGGCCGCGACGGAGCCGGACAACTGCGCGACAGTCGCGTCGGGATGTGCGGCGATCGCTGTCAGGATCTCGAGGAACCGCGCCGCGAACCCGGCCACCGTCGCCGCGTCGTAGAGACCGGTGGCGTAGCGCAGGCTCGCCGTCAGTCCGCCCGTGCTCGAATGCTCACGCAGCGTCAAGGTCAGGTCGAAATGCGTTGTTTCCCAGGGGATATCGAGGGCGTTCACGGTCAGCCCGCCGCGATCGAGCGTGGGCGAAGGGGGCAGGTTCTCGTAGGAGAACACGGCCTCGAACAGCGGGTGTCTGGTGCTGTCGCGCGGCGGATTCACCGCTTCGACGATGTGATCGAAGGGAACGTCGGCGTTGTCGAGCCCGGCGAGCGCGACCTCGCTGGCGCGCTAGCAGCATGGTGAAATGCTCTCGCGGATCGAGGGCCAGGCGCAGTGGCAGGGTGTTCACGAACATGCCGACCAAGCGGTCGAGGGCAGGGTGGCCACGGCCCGCGACGGGGGTCCCGACCGTCACGTCCGCGATCCCGGCCAGGTCACCGAGCAGCACGGCGAACGCCGCGTAACCGGCCATGAAGGGCGTCGCGTTGTGCCGGTGAGCCAGCTCGGTCAGTGCCGCGCCGATGTCGGCGCCGATCTCGAAGTCGATCACCGCGCCGGTGCCGCCCGGCCTGCCGGAGCCGGGAACACGGACTCGATCGGTCGGTAGCGGCAGCCGGTCGGGCGCGCCGTCCAGGGCCTGCGCCCAGTGGGCGAGCTGACGAGCGGCGGTGGGCCGCGGATCGTGTCGATCGCCGAGGCGTCGATGCTGCCACAGCGTGTAATCGGCGTACTGCAGCGGCAGCGGTTCCCACTGCGGTGGCCGTCCGGCCGCCCGCGCGGTGTACGCCACGGACAGGTCGGCCACGAGCGGACCGTGCGACCAGCCGTCGGCGGCGATGTGATGGGCGACCAGCGCCAGCACGTGGTCGTCGGGACCGAGATTCCACAGCGCCAGCCGGATCGGCGCGTCGGTGGTGACGTCGAAGGGCGCGGCGACCGCCACCGCGAGTTCGGCGTCCAGCCCGGCCCGGTCGAGTGCGTCCGCGATCAGCGGTGCATCGCCCAGCGCCGCGTCTACGGTGAGGATGCGCACCTGCGGCCCGGCGCGGGATACACCGTGCGCAGCACCTCGTGCCGGTCCACCACATCTCGCACAGCGGCATCGAGCGCCGCCACATCGAGAGATCCCGTCAGGTGCAACGCGATCGGCAAGTGGTACGCCGAGGAATCCCGGTAGAGCTGATTGAGCAGCCACATCCGCAGCTGTGCCGGGGCAGGCGCCAGGTGTTCGGGCCGGGGCACCGGCAGCGGTGCGTCCTCGGCCTGGTCCTCGGCATCCTCGACCCGCAGCGCCAGCGCCGCGACGGTCGGTGCGTCGAAGACGGTGCGGACACCGATGCCGAGGCGCGCCGCGAGTGTGGTCGCGGTGAGCGAGGTCCCGCCGAGTTCGAAGAAGTCGCTCTCGGCCTTGGCGACCTCGACCGCGAGTACCTCGGCGAAAGCCGCCGCCACCGTCCGCTCGGTATCCGTCGAGACGGGCCGGGAACCGTCGTGACCGAACACAGGCGCGGGCAGGCGACGGGTGTCGAGTTTGCCGTTGGGGGTCAGCGGCAAGGTGTCGAGTACCAGGTAGGCGCTCGGCCGCAGATACGCGGGCAGCCGCTCGGCGATCTGGAGCCGCACCCGCTCCACCTCGAGTGGGCCGTCCGGCACCAGGTAGGCCACCAGATGGGTGCCCCGGGAGTCCTGATGTGCGGTGACGGCGGTACGGCCGACACCGGGGAGGCCGGTGAGCGTGGTCTCGATCTCGCCCGGCTCGATGCGGTGACCGCGCACCTTGATCTGGAAGTCGCTGCGGCCGTGGTAGATCAGTTCCGGCTCGGCATCGGCGGTGAGCGTCACCAGGTCACCGGTGCGGTACACCCGTCCGCCGGGCGGGCCGAACGGATCGGCGACGAATCGGGCCGCGGTCAACGAGTGCCGTCCGTGGTAGCCGCGGGCCAGGGCCGGGCCGCCGAGATAGAGCTCGCCGATGACGCCGGGTGGCACCGGACGCAACCGGGCATCCAGCACCAGCGCGTGAAATCCGCGCAGGGGCGCGCCGATCGTCACCGGCCGGTCCGGCGTCAGCTCCGCGATGGTCGCGATATCGGTGGCCTCGGTGGGGCCGTACCCGTTGCGCATCAACCGGGTTCGCGACCAGGCCGAGACCAGATCGGGTCTGATCGCCTCCCCGCCCACGCCGAGGACATGCAGGTCGGGCAGGGTTTCGGGGTCGAGGGTGGCCAGCACCGCCGGGGTGATGATGGCATTGGTCAGCCGCTCGCGCCGCATGAGTTCGGCCAGGTCCGGTCCGGCCATCACATAGCGCGGGGCCACCACCAGCGTCGCCGCACCGGCCAGTCCGCACAGGATCTCGCCGACCGCCATGTCGAAACCAGGGGAGGCGTGGTGCAGGGTGCGGGCTCCGGGTCGCAACGCATACCGGTCGCGGCGCTCGGCGGCCAGGTTCGCGAGTCCACCGTGGGTCACCAGTACGCCCTTGGGGACACCGGTGGAACCGGAGGTGTAGATGAGGTAGGCGGGGTGCGCGGGCCGGGCGGAGACGGGCTGCCGCAGCTCCGCATCCGGCGTCGCGTCAGGGTCGGCGATCGTCCAGTGCACCGAGTCAGGCAGATCGGTCGGGTGCTCGATGCCGGTGACGCCGAGGGTGGCGCCACAGTCGCCGAGGATGTGGGCGATGCGCTCGGCCGGGTATCCCAGGTCGATCGGCACGAAGCCCGCCCCGGTCTTCGCGATCGCCCAGATCGCGCCGACCGAGGCGGCGCACCGTTCCATGACCATCGCGACCAAGGTCTCGGGGCCGGCGCCCGCGGCCTGCAGCGCACCGGCGAGGCGGTCGGTCCACGCGTCGAATTCCCGGTAGGTCCAGCGCTTCTCGCCGTAGACGACGGCGATGCCGTCCGGGTTCGCCGCGACGGCGGCGGCGATCAGCTCACCCAGTGTGGCCGGTGCACCCGCCGTCGGCCCGCACCAGGGGACGAGCAGGTTCGCCTCGGCGGCGGTGAGGACCGGCAACCGGTCGATCGGACCATCGTCGTCAGCGGCGGCGAACGCCGTCAGGAAGCCGACGAACCGGTCCAGCCGCGTGGTGACCTCGGCCTCGGTGTAGCGGTGACGGTTGGCTTCGAACTCGATCCGCGAGCCGGAACCGGTCACCGGATACACATTGAGTGCGAGATCCTCGACCGGCCCGGTGGACAGCAGTTCGATGACCCCGCGCGCCGGACCGAGCATCAGTTCCGTGTGGAAGTTCATGATGTTGACCGCCGGTCCGAAACTCAGCGACTCGGCTCGGCGCCCACTGTCGCGGACCATCTCGGCACCGCGATAGCGCTGGTGGCGCAGTGCCCCGCTCAGCTCGGCACGCGCGCCAGCGATGGCGGTGCCGACAGTGTCACCCGAGCAGCGCAGCGGCACGATATTCGATGTCATGGCGCCGCATGCACGCAACGCGGCGGTGGTGCGCGCGGTGACCGGCAGGCTCAGCGCCACCGAGTCGGTGTCGGTCAGCCTGCCGAGGAACGCGGCGAACGCCGCCACCAGCACGGGCGCGATGCCGGGGAAGTCGGCTCGCGTCCGCAGTCGCTCGACCAGCGATGCCGGCAGCTCGGCGCGGGCGTGGATCGGCAGCGGATCGGGAGAACCGGGTCGCGTCGCGAGGGTGACGGGGGCAGGCAGCCCGGCGAGCTGCTCGCGCCAGTATTTGCGGTCGGTTCCGTAGCGCCGCGAGCCCAGGTAGCTTTCCTCCGCGGCGGTGAGCACAGCCGTCGAATCGACTGCGGCCGAGGGTAGGTCGGTTCCCTCCAGCAGGGCCGTGTAGTGACCGCTCAGCAGGTGCTGTATGCGGACGGCGCCGAACCCGTCGAGCGCCAGGTGATGGGCACGGGTGCAGAGCAGGTGACGCTGCGAGCTCAGTCGCAGGACCGTGGTCACGATGGGTGGATCGGCGATCAGATCGAACGGCGCGCACTGATCGGCCCGCATCCAGGCTCGGGCGGCGGGCTCCGGGTCGGATTCCCCGCTGCAGTCGACCACGGCGATATGATCGTCGATGCCGTCGTCGTGCACCTGTCCCGGTTGCCCGTCGACGATGGTGAAGCGCACATAGGCGCGGACACATTTGCCAGGCACGCGACGTCGGTTCTGATCGGTCGGAACGGGATGGAGATCGCGCCACTGCCCGCCGCACTGGAACGCCTCGGCCCCGACGCCCCGCCGCAGGTCATGGCATTGAGTATCGGCGAACTCATAGACGACATCTGGAAGCCCTACATCCGCACGTTGACCCGTACCCCGCAGACGCTACTGCACGGCGACGCCCATATCGGTAACACCTATCTGCTCGCTGACGGTGAAGTGGGTTTCCTGGACTGGCAGGTCGCTCGGCGCGGGAACTGGTCGATGGATCTGGGCTACTTCCTCCAGGGCGCGCTCACCATCGAGGACCGCCGTCGAGGCGAGGACGAGTTGCTCGGTATCTACCGCGATGTACTCGACCTGCCCGCCGCCCATCTGCCCACACCGATCGAGATTGAACTCGGCTACCGAGCTTCCGTCGGCGCACGGACTCACCCTGTGGTTGTGCACCGCGAGCGCGGGTGAGTTCTGGCAGCGTCCCGATATCGCCCTGGCTCTGGCGCAACGCTATTCGGCTGCCTACGCCGATCTCGACACCGCCTCCGCGATAGCCGAACTGTCTCGGTGATTCGCTGGAATCGACGCGCCTAACCTGTTCTCTTCCTGGTGATCTGTATGTCTGCCACCGCCAAGAACTTGATACAGGCGTATCTCCTTGATCATTGTCGTCATAATCCTCTACATCGAGGTCGTACCGCTGCAAACACGATGGTCTCGGCCGCGCTACAGAAAGTGAGTACGAGTTTCCCCACCGTGGGTGGCAACACCAACTGGGCTGCGATCATCCTCGGCCTGGTCGGCGCTTCGGCCACCTCATTGCTTGGTAAGGCGCCGCTTTACTCACTCAGGGATGCGCCGTAAGTCGTTGGGCAGCAACCGGTATCGTCTCTCCGGTGGTGATCTCGGTGTCTGATCCGGTGATGGTGGAGTTGTTCTCCGGGTTGCGGGCACACAGGTTCGCGCGGTTGATCACCCGGCTGCTGCGCGAGGGTGCCGACCGGCCTTTGCGGGGTCGGTCATGGGGATTGCCGTTCGAGGACCGGGGTGTCGCTGGTGGCGACCTACTGGCGGACCAACCTCACGATGCGTCAGCTCGCGGCGGTGTTCGGAGTCTCGAAATCGGCCGCGGCGGGGGTAGTCGAGGACCTCGGGCCGGCTTTGGCGCTGCTGCGCAGGGCCCGGTTTGCTCGTAGGGCGGTTTTGATCGTGGACGGCACGCTGGTCCCCAACCGTGAACACTGGGTGGCCGCCGGTAGGACGTAGTCGGCGTGCTGGGCGGTCTCGGTGAGGGCGACGTCAACGACGACGCTCAACTCGAGGTCCCGCATCGCCCGGCGGAACTGCGTCGAATCCGGTGGCGAGTGCGCCGGGTTGGACGAGTCGATCCACATGTCGCGCAACCGATCCGGGTGGGCGGTGAGAATCTCATCGACGATCGAGTTACAGGGAGTCAGGCCGCCGATGATGTCGGCGCCGGTGACCGGCGTGTTTCCCGCCTTCTCCAGTCGACCCAGGGCTGCCGCCATGATGCGCGCGGTCGGTACCACCACCGCGTCGTAGAGCGCCGGCCGGTGCCGAAGCCGGTCGACCACGACCAGGCCCGTTCCTGGCGGGCGTGGTATGCCCACGTCACCTTTGTCGGAATTCGCCCACGCTTGGCTTGCCGGTGCGAAAACAGTTGCGGTAGAGGGGGACCAGCGATCAATCGACGGGCATGATCGCTTTCATTCTAGTTGGATTCGCCCGTTTGACCATCAACCTGGTCCTTGCACATCATCGAGCGATGCTCGACAGGTTTGGACCTGGTCGTACTGGCGTCGTCGGCACCAACACCAGGCACGCCTGCCGCACTACCGACGACGAGGACCCCACCCAACTGAATGCCGCTGCAGTACTTGGTGCGCCGCCTGCGGCCGCGCACGTCCCGCATTATGGGTTAGCCTTTCGCGGCTCGCAGCCGATGAACGGTACGACAGCACCATGCGGCCGACGGGATCTCCGCGAACCGTGCCGAAATTCGCGCCCGCGCCGTCGATCAGCCACTCGTCTCAGAGGCCCAGGAGAAGCCACAGCGCTGTCGTGGCGGGCACCGGTGGGGCAGCAATATCCAGGTACGGCGGTCCAGAATGGGTAGATCGCGGAGTTATTGGTTGCCGAGGTGTAACGGGAGTCGCGGCGGTCGCTGCTTCTTAGATATGGTGCTCATCGATGAACGACCGCTGCGAGGAGTGGAACACAGGGTGAGCATCCGGCGACGACGGCACGCGAAGTTCCAGTTGATCGAGGCGGCGGATCTCATCCCGGACGGTCGACTGGGTAGAAGCGAGGCCGACCTTCTCGAACACGACGCGATCGCGCGGGGAGTCGCCGAGATCGCGCTGGCCGCGCGAACACCAGTCAACATCGCGTTGTTCGGTGCATGGGGATCGGGCAAGTCGAGCATTTACTCGATGATCACGAACCACCTGAACCGCATCGCGCCAGACGAAGTGCGTATCGCGCGATACGACGCGTGGAAGTATGGCGGGCAAGACCTCAAACGAAACTTTGTCCACAGCGTTGCCCATGAGCTCGGGCTGGGGAACGATCGTAAGTTCGACGAGGACCTGGCAGACGAGGTAAGTACTGCTCGACTGGACATCCCAGGGTGGCTGAAAGGTAATTGGATATCGCTAGTACTCGGGTTGGGTATCGCAGTGGGGATTGCCCTGATCTGGTCGTCGATTCTACTTGCTGTCGCGGTCTGGGTCGGGAAGAGTCCGCTCACCGATGCTTTCAAGACCCTGATTCCGCCGACCGCCATCGTTTTCGGTGCTGCACTCGTCGCGGTAGTGGTGGGTCCGCAAGCACTGCTGGGGGCAGTCGTCTCGAAGAAGCGGCCCGCTCCATCGGGGGCCGATCAATTTGCGCAACGCTTCGGGGAACTCGTCTCGAAAGCGAGGACGGCCCGGGTCGAACGAATGGTCGTCTTCATCGATGAGCTGGATCGTTGCTCACCCGAGGACGTCGTCTCGACGCTCATCGATCTCAAGACGTTCCTCGACCAGGAACACTGCGTGTTCATTGTCGCAGCCGATCGTGATGTGATCGAGCAGTCATTGCGCAAGACGCCGCAGGCGAAACCGGTACGTGAGGATGAGCCGTACTTCGCCACGTCCGGTGCGTTCTTGGACAAAATCTTTCAGCATCAGATTGCTTTGCCGCCATTGCGCGCTCGAGCGTTGACCCGATTCGCACAGGATCTAGTCGAGAACCAGGGTGGCTTGTGGAGAAGGTTGCGTGAGCACGGTCAGGAGACCTTCGACCGGGCCGTCTTCGCACTGGTGCCGGTGCACGTCCGGAGCCCACGTCGGGTGAAGATCCTTCTGAACAACTTCGCCACCACGTGCCGTATTGCCGAAGCCCGCGGTATTGCCTCGATGGACCGGGCGAGTGAACTGGCGGTTCTGACTGTGCTTCAGACGGAGTTTCCGGCGGTAGCCGAAGAGCTGAGGAGGGTGCCACGTCTATTGGAGTACCTCCGTGGGGACGGAGAGTCGAAGGCACCCGAAGTACGAGACCTGGTCAGTCGGTTCGGGCTACGGGTGGACGATGACGAAGCGGACACTCCGGGTGCCAATTCATCCGAGACACCCGCCGGTGAGTTGCTCTCCGACGACGAGGCCGATTCTGGCGGACACAAACGGCGAACTGCGGACCTCACATTGCGTCGGCACCTGGCCGGCTACCTCGCCAAGGTGCGGGCAGCCGGAATACTGGATCCGCGCCCCGACTTGTTGTATCTGCAAAGCGCCGACAACGGGCTTGCCCTGAATGACCCGCGTCTAGGGGATGTCATCGATTTCGCCGCCGATACCGCCCCGGACGATGTGGTTCGGGCCTTTGCCGGACAGGACTCGCAAACGCTCGCGGTCGGTGCTGCCCTACTAGTGATCGAAGGAGACAACAATCACGGCCCCGGGCGGGCGTTCGCCTACGAATCCGCCTGCCGGCTCATCGAGGAAATCGATCGAGTCAACGAGGATGCGCGCCAGACGGTGGTACGGGCGACGGTCCCCTCACTGACCGCGGCGACCACCGGGCGCGAGCTGTCGCGGCGCTCGATGCCGGGAGCATTGCTCGCGGCATGTTGGGCGGGCAAGAACGACCACGTCGAGGTGACTCTCGATTGGCTACTGATCGCGGGATTACCCGCCGACGTACGCACCAAGTTGGTCGCGTTGTTCACTTACTTGGAAGAGAGCGGAAAGCGGTCAATTGCGGAGCTGCTCGTCCGAGACTTCGGTTCGCAGCCCGAGCCACTCGTCTCGGCATTGGTCGCGCTTCCCGTCGCCGAGTCGGTTGCCCTGTGGGAGTTGGTTAGACCCAGTGTGTTCGAGTTCGTCAAGCGCGAGAATTCATCGCCCGCAGTGTCGACCGGTGTGGCCATAGCTGGGTCAGGTCTGACCGAAACACCGCTCGATGATGGGCGCGGTACCGCGTTGCTCAGCGAGTTGGTCGCGGCCGTTCGTGGTCGACAGGACCACGAGGAGATTCTCTCGGCGATCCTTGCCTCCGCGCAGACTGAAGACTCCGAGTTGGGTGCCGGGGCGTGGCTGCTCGACCAGGCAGATGCGTTGATCGCGACGATGGCATCGCCGGTGTTTCGGACCAGGCACGCGTTGTTGGGAATGCTGCACTATCCGGTGGAATCGTGGCCCACATGGGAAACATATCTGGTCGCGGAAGATCTCGGCATCACGGGCGTGATGTTGTCACCACTGGCCACCGATGTGCTGATCCAACGATTGATCCCGGCGATCGCTATAGCCGATGACGACACTTGTGCCGGACTGCCTGCGGTAGCGCGCAGTTTGGCACGATTGGCGGATATTGATGATCTTGTTCTGTCCGAGGCGATCTCGGCTGTGACAACCCCGATACAGTGGGTAGCACCGCGCGACTCCGATCCCGTGTCGGCAACGGTCTGGGCCCGCAAGACTGCGGTGGCAGAAGCAGCGCTGGCGCTCGGGGCCGAGAGCGGTGGCACCGCACTCGAAACTCTCGTATCGGACCTGATAGCCCCCGTCGTCAACTTGCTGATCGACGAGCAGCTCATCGAGAGTTGGTTGCCGATCGTCCGCCGCCTCCCCGAATCGGCGGCGGAGTCGTTGTCGGGTCAGCTCGAGGAGTATCTGTTCGACGACGACGATCCGGCCACAGTCGTGCGCATGAAACTCGGCGTGCGCCGATGCTTCGGCGGCGAAGCGCTTCCCGCCGCAGTGCTCGCCGGGCTGCCCGACGGCGCTGTCGACTCCACGATGACAGACGACTGGCTGGCGTTGACACCGCCGTCCGCAGACGTCCGCGCACTCGTCGGCGACGTGCCGTTCAAACCACAGAACCTTGGCGCGTATGCGGCAAGACGGTCTGTGACCGAGCGGACAGACCTCTGGTCGGCTGCTTGGGAATCGAACGGATCGGCCTCGTTGTTGGACGCGTTGGGCGGCAGTGGTATCGGGGCGGGCGCGGTCGAAGTCGTTCGTGTCGCGGTGGCGTCTATCTCTCGGGCTGACGACCGGTCGGCCGCCGTTGGACGACTGTTGGCGGCGACATGTCCCACCGAGGATGCCGCGAATCGCGACGTCCGTCGTGCCGTCAGCGAACTTGCTCTGTACTTACTGGACAAAGGCACCGCCGCCGATCGGAGAACTGCTGCCCAGCTGGTGATCTGGGCGGGTGGGGCGGGAGATCGGTCCGCCGCCAAATTGCGCATCGGCTTCAACAACGCACACGCCGACACCAAACGTTGGCCGAAAGAGCTGTCAGCCCGGCTCACAGAGCTCGGACTGCTCGACGCTCAGAAGAAGAATCTTCTCGAAAAGTTCGTCGGTCGCTGAGGAGATGGGCACCGGGCGAACCGCTGACCGCACCAGCGAGTCCGGTGGTTTCGCGGGGCGTCAGATGGCGACGGTTGCCGCGCCGCCACCCGGACGTGTTCGGATCCTTGGCGAAGCGGAGTCCGTCGGCGTAGACGGCGATGCGCGCGGCAATGCCTTGATCGCGCTTTCGAGCCGTCACGGTCGAAAATCTGGAAGGTGATCGGCTCGATCGTCAACGCGACGTAGGTGATCACCCGCCACATGCCCAGGTGGGTCGTCTGTTCCATCGTCGCCGAACCGACCGGCGCGCGGATCCAGGTGATTGCGGTCAACACCGACACCTGCGAGACCGACGGCTCCACCACCACCGGCATCACTACTCGCTTGGCCACACCCATCATCGCCTGGCAGGCCAACCCGAACAGTCCCAGCATCCGCTGCACCTGTTCCGCGGAGGTGACGGTCATCGCAATTCGTCCCCACCGCATGACAATTCGGGCCTGATCCTGGCTGGCCAGGATCCTCGGCCGGATCGCACCGAACCCCATGGTCACACTGAATTTCGCCGTCGCCGTCGCGATGACCAGCGGTCCGCGGGCCGGACTCGAACTTCTGGACGGCCTGGACGACGACCCTCGGATGGCCCGCCACCACCGCCTGCACGCCGTCCGCGCCCACCTGCAGGATTTGGCCGGCGACCACGTCGAGGCTCGCACGAACTACCAACTGGCGGCCCGCTACACAACGAGCCTGCCCGAACAGCGTTACCTGCGAGACCGCGCAGACAACCTGGACCAGTCCGACAGCGTCTAGGCGCAACGCCCGCGCATGCCGCGTACGGGGCTGTTTCGAGGTCTGTCACGCATGTCGATCATCGGATCAATCCTGAATGATGGCTCGCCGCCGAGCCGGGATCCTTATACGCCTGGCGATTTCGCCCACAGCGGCTTCTTGCTGGTGCACGCGGCGATGCCGAAGCCGAACACCGTGAGCCCGAAGAAGCACAGCAGTAACCCGCCGATCTTCGCCTCGGTATCGGTGTCCGGACTATGCCCGGAGTGCGAGGACCCGGCCACCACCTCGGCCGGATTGACAATCGCCTGGATCCCGCCGACGAGCAGCACAATCGCCACGAGAATCAAGGCGATGCCGCCGAGCACGCGCTTGGCGGTACGGCGCGGCGGGCCGAGGTTTTCAGGAGCGTCGGAGGCTGGCATGGGACGCAACCTATCAGCGAATGCCATCTACTTGCATGCGCTAACGAACCGTGCTTTCTTCCCTCGGCCGCCGCGCGTGTTCACGCGGATTCGAGGATCGGGCGGATCTCGACTGTCTCCGGTGTCGGCAGAGTCGTGGCCAGTTCGACGGCTTCCGCGCGGTCGGCTACCTCGACGATGAAGCACGCCGCCGAGGGTTTCCTCGCCGGCGTGCGCGGGGCCCTCGGTCACCGTCAATGTCCCGTCGGCGGAGGTGCGCACGGTCGCGGGAGCGGTGTGTTCGGTCTCCAAGGCGTCGCCGCCGACCAGTTTCCCGGCTGCGGCGAGGGTGCCGATCCAGCCTGCGTATTCCGCGCGGTACGCGGCGCGGTCGGCGTGGATCCGGCGGCGTGACTCGTCCGTCTCGAAGATCACGAGTGCGAATTTCATGGTGCAGACTTCGACCGCGGTTCGTCGAACGCGGCGAAAGGTGGGTTGAAGTCTGCACCGAGCGCTGACCGCGGATGTGTCAGCCAACGATGTGATCGCAGCCGCGGGCGCCAGTGGCTCGACGCCGCCGTATCAAGGTCGCCGACCGGCCGACCTACTGCTGGCTATTGCCAAGGCCCTCGCTCGGGTGCACGGATGGCGAGCGAACGCGGTCCGTGATGAACTCTTGGGGAATCCCGTTCTCCAGGATGGGCAGGTAGCGCGAGAAGTCGGACAGGAGTCCACCGCCGTTGGTCGGCCACGACTGTTGCTGCGCGAGCGGAATTCCGAAATAGGCAATCCCCTCGGATCCCAGGTGGGATCGTCGACGGTGACGCACCAGCCATGGTGGATCGGCACGGGGAGATCTTTCGGGCAGGCGATTCCCTCGGCGTAGATCAGGGATTGGGCGCTGTTCAGGGCGGTGCGGGCGGCGTTGGAGTAGCACAGTCGATCGCTCATCTTTGTCGATGTCGTATGGCCGCTTCGCAGGGTGTGAAGAACCGACCGTGCGCGATCAGGAGATGAAATGTGCTCGGATACGTCTATCCCGGTCGACTCTGTCCTAGCTCTGCGGCCAGCCGTGCCTGGTAACGCACGTAACTCAGGATCAGGTCGTCGAATTCACCTGGTGCACTGGGCAGTTCAGTTCCCGGCTTGGCATCGTCGAGGATCGTTCGGAGGGCGGTGACCACATGGGGGAGAATGCGGTGGGTATTTCAATACCGCACGCGGACAAGTGGAGTGCCCGTGCTGAACGTTGTTTCCGGGCTGCGATTGATCGCTGGTTCGGTCGGCGTGTAGTCGAGGTCTATGTTTGATGAAGGTTCGAGGCGTACGGGGCGCTGTGGCTGTGTGATCGAACCGCTCGAAGGCCGACGATGGGCTCATGATCATCCGGCCTTGTTGTCCGCGCTGACGGCAGTGGAATGGGTTACCGGGGACGGCTCTTCCGTACAACAGGGATTTTGACTAGGACCGGATCCCCGGATCCGCCGCAGCGCCGTAGCTCGACCAGAGCAGGCATAGGGGGTCCGGATTCGAGAAAGCCGGCGCTAGGCAGCACGCAGGGTAGTTGAACTGCTGAATCCTGTTCCGGGATGGAATGATTCGTGCGTCTCGCGGACATGCGCGGCCATCGCCCCCCCCGATTGCCTCATGTGGCGCGATTCTTACCGGAACCCCTTTTCCTGCGCCTGGGTCCGCCAGCCGAGCAGGATCGCGCGGAGCGCCTGCTCGGCGAGCCGCTCGGCGCGCTGGTGGCCGACCGCGCCGAGGTAGCCGAGCGAGGCAACGCCGTACAGCACGCCCCAGAGAATCTCGCACGCTTCATGGGGGTCGGCGAGGACCACGTCGTGCGCCTGCGCCCAGGCCGAGACCAATTCCTCCACGAACGCGATCGCCGGTTCCGCGGCACGCAGGCGCTCGTCGGTGTCGACCTCGGGCGAATTCATCACCTGGTACAGATGCGGGTGCTCGCCAGCGAATCGGATGCATTCGGCCGCGACCCGCAGCATGCGCCGGTCGGCGTCGGGCTCCTCGCCCGCTCGCCGGAACTCGGCCAGCATCAGGCGGTGGCCGTGCGCGACCAACTCCAGCACGAGTGCGTCCTTGTTGGCGAAGTACTGGTAGACGATCGGCGCGGTGTACTCGATGTCGGTCGCGATGCGCCGGATCGTCAACGCCGCGGCGCCCTCGGCCTCGAGGATGCGCAGCGCCGCCTCGATGATCGCCTGGCGGGTGCTCGCCCGTTCCCGCGCCCGTCTCGCGCTGATCACCATGCTCCCTCGCTTCGTTTCACGTCCGGACACTATCCGCCACCTTGACGGGCTGCCACGACGTCTCTAATCTGACGATGTTAAAAGATCTAACAACGTTAGAACAAGAAAGGTCTGTCATGGCCGAGCACGAGCACGTCATCATCGGCGCCGGTTCCATCGGCACCAACGTCGCCCGCCTCCTCGTCGAGCGCGGCGAAAGCGTCCGGATCATCACGCGCAGCGGGTCCGGCCCCGAGCACCCGCTGGTGGAGCGAATCGCCGACGACGCCTCCGACGCGTCCCGCCTGACCGAGCTCACCCTCGGTGCGAAGGTGATCTACCACTGCGCAAACCCGCCGTCCTACACGACGTGGGAACGCCTGTTGCCGCCGCTGCAGACCGCGGTGATCGCCGCCGCGAAGGCGAACGACGCGGTACTGGCGCTCACCGGCAGCCTCTACGCCTACGGCAAGCAGCCCGGCGGCAGGATGGACGAGCACACCCCTCTGGCCGCCGCCGGGCACAAAGGGCTGCTGCGAAAACGGATGTGGGAACAGGCGCTCGGCGCAGGTATCCGCACGGTCGAAGTCCGCGGCTCCGACTACATCGGCAAAGACGCGGCAGGTATCTACTCCCTGCTCATCGAGCCGGCCATGAAGGAGGGCCGCGCCGCCTGGATCACCGGCCACCTCGACATGCCGCATACCTTCACCTTCAACGGCGACATGGCGCGGGCCCTGGTCACGCTCGCCCAGGACGAACGCGCGTGGGGCCGCGCCTGGCACGTGCCGTCCCCGCCCGCCATCACCATCCGCGAATTCGCCCGGCGCTGCGCCGAGGCCGCGGGCAGACCGCCGGTGAAACTGATCCAGCTGCCGCGCTTTGTGATGCGCACGGCCGGGCTCGTCGTGCCGATCGCCCGCGAGATGGCCGAGATGGACTACCAGTGGTACGCACCGTTCCAGATGGACGCGACGGAAACGGCGCAAACCTTCGGCCTGACCGCCACCGACCTCGACACCGCGATCCGGGACCAGGTCGACGCCGTTGCCGAGGGAACCGTGCCTATGTGATCGCTGCGAGCGCAGCATCAGCCGGTCTGCCCACCAGACTGTCGGCAGGTTCCGGCCTGTTCGAAGTCGATGGCTTCAGCGAGGTACCGATCCAGGGTCGGCCGCGAGACCCCGAAGGCTGGGACGAGGTCGTCGATGTGCTGCCCTGCGGCCGAAGCGGCGGCGAGCTGGGCGGCGGTGAGTTTGCCGGGGGCGTCGGGCTCGGGCGCCCTCGGCGTCGGCGACCTCACGGGCGTGAGCGGCCCTCTCGCGCATGAACACTCGCTCCATGTGCGCGAAAAGCGCCAGCAGCGCGCCGGCGAGCTCCGCCATGGGCGAGTCGTCGCTGGTATCGATCGGGATCGGATCCCGTCGTCGCCCTCGGCTATCACCACAAGACCACTACCCGCGCCGCTGCCCACGCAGCTACCGACTGGACCCGTTACGCTTCCGGCCCTCGGGTCCCGGAAACCGTCCGGCTGGGCACCACGAACTCGCGACAGTTGTTTACGCGACCCTGCCAGTCCCGCGGGCCGAGCACTGGCGCGTAGCAGTCAGGACCACCGCAGGCGTGCGCCGCCGCGCCTCGATCGACGGCGTTGTCATGAGATCTCAATGTGCGGGATGCGCCGAACTGAAGTTGTCCAGATATTTGCTGAGCTAATCTCCGGGTATGGAGACCAACTTGAACCCGCCGACGCTCACCGCCGAGGAGGGGGGACTGGTTCTCGGTGTCGCCCAGATCGCGATCCACAATCCCCTGGCCCTGCCCGGCGAAACGACCTACAGCTATCTGGTCGCCGAGGATGGTGTCAGATACCGGATTCCGGCGCCGCTCCACGATTGGGCGACCACGACGCTGGCCGAACACGGCGCCCGTTTCGGAACCGGTCTGCCGCCGATCCTGCCGGGGCGATTCGAATTCGGCATCCGAGATGGCCAAATGTTTGCCAACGCACAAGGTGCGGCGCAGCGGCTGGCTCAGTGATCAGAGCTCTGCCGGTCAAGACCTCGGCCTCGCGCCAGCTCGCTGGCGATCTCGAACCGTGCGGGCAGGTGATGATCTTGCGCACCCACGGCGAGATCGACGCCCACTCCGCTCCCGTGTGGCAGCACCTGCTCGACGACGCACTCGCCGCCACCGCCGATAGTGGCCGCCGGCGACTACTCGTCGACCTCTCCGAGACCACCTTCGTTTCCCTGTCCGCCATAGCCGACCTCGCCCGACACCGCTGCCCGAGCACGCGTGCACCGGTGACCATCAGTGTCCTCGACCGCCACGAACCGTCGACGACCGCCCGGATCGTCACCGCGACGGGGCTGAGTAGTTACCTCGAGATATTTCCAGATCTGCCCACCGCGTTGCGGTCACCCGAGAGCGCGGACGAGGGGGCGTTGGCGGGTTCTCTCGGCGATCTGTGACCTCACCCGTCGGTGGATGTCAGCGTCGATGCGGATGCGGATGCGGATCGGGGAGATGTTCGTATCGGCCAATTTTGACGTCGTGATCTTGGTTGGGGCGCAAAGATGCGCAGCCAGATGGTGCGCCAGCGCCAGGCCCGCATGCAGGAACGCACCCGAGCCTTGGTTCCTGTGGTCCCGCGACTCGTCGTCGCCGCCGAAGCAGAACACGCGTCGGAGTCGTGCCCAGTGAACCGCGGTGGACTGATACGTGGTGACACGTACTACCGCATAACCCAGGGCCCGCGGCCGTCGCGTCGGTTCTACTTCGCCGCGGCGGGTCGGTCGATCGTCGCCGATGCGAACTCGACGAGTTCCCAGAGCGTTGCGCGGCACTCGGCGAGCCGCGCCGCGCCGACTCGGTCGGCCAGCCTCTCATCGATCGCCTCGGCGGCCCGCAGGGCGGCCTCGGCGACGTGGCGGCCCGCGGGGGTGAGTTCGACGAGTTTCGCGCGGGCATCGTTGGTGTCGGCTCTGCGCTGCAGATAGCCCAGGGCGACCAGTTCGTCGACAATCGGCCCGACCGTCTGCTTGGTGGTGCCCAAACGTTCGGCAATTTGGGTGACGCGCCGGGCATCGAGGCCGAGGGCGGCGAAAACGCGCAGATGGACCGGGCGTACCTCGGTCAGTCCTTGCGCACGCAGCGCGGCTTGGACCTGATCGGTCACGATCACCGCGAGGCGGCGTGCGAGGGCGCCGATACGCGAGTGCGGGCCGAGTTCGGTGTCGGCGAGGTGTGCGGCGTCTGCGCCGGTGATCCTTGACACAATAGTAAGGCTACCGTACCTTCCTGATCGGTCAGGGCGCCGTACTAATTTCGGTCACTGGAGCCCTCAATCGGATGGAGATCGGGATGAATCACCCTGCAGGGCCGTCACCGGCGAGTGTCGGTCGCCTCGATGGCCAGCCCATCAGCGAGCCCGACTCGGGCCGGATGCCACGTCGACTCGCGGGTGCTTTGCTGGTTCTCACCGGAATCACCCATGTGACCCAGCTCGCTGTCTATGACACCGCAGGTCACGTACTCGGAGCCGTCGGCTACGGCGTGGTGTATCTCGTGCTCGGCATCGCGGTTCTGCGGCGCCTGCGGTGGTCGCTCGTGCTGGCGATCGGCCTACCGGTCATCGGCGGCACGCTGGGCACGATCCGCTTCATCAGCCACCCCAATCCGTTCAGCGTGTGGCATGTGTTCCTGGATCTGATCATCGTGCCGGCGGCTGTGATCACCTGGCGCCGGCAACGGCACACCGGTGTCTAGTCGACAGCTCCGAGTGGCCCCTGCTCGCCCCCGCGGCCCACGGCAAGCACCGGCCGGACTGTTCTGAGGTCTGCCGCGGGCGGTGCAGGCCCGCGCCCGGCGATTGCTTGTCGCGTTGGAACGGCAAGGGTCAGTACTCGGTGACCATGTGTCGTCCTTCGACCGTTCGCAGGCGCCCGGCCATCTCGATGAGCAGGGACTGGCTCTGGGCGGAGAGTCCATGGCAGGCGGTGCTCAGGCGCCGCAAGCCGGTGTCGGACAATATTGCGAGCAGGTCGAGGTCCCCGGAATCCACGCCCAAAACCTCGGCGGTGGTATCGAAATGGCTGCCGCTGACTCCGAACACTGATGCCAGACCGTCTTTGACCAACTGTGATGGCGCACCGCGATGCCCTGCGAGCAATTGCCGGGCGTAGCCATCGCGAACCACGCATCCGGCCTCGGTGGGGAGCTCGACCAGACGCTGTGCGCTGAGTTCGCACCCGTGGCGACGTTCCCAGTGGCACACCAGACTGTGGAGCCATTCGGCGAACGCGGTGACCGGACCACCCCAGTTCTGTACCAACCGCTCCACGGTGTCCTCGGAACCCATGCGTGCCTCTGCTACCACTCGATCCAGTCCAGCTAGCTTCAAGCAACATACCGAGTGGACGGTTCTGTTGCCAGCCATTTCGGGCAAATTCGGGCAACCAAGCGGTCGCGGCAGCGGCCGACGCCACCCGCCTAATCTGACAGATGACACGGCAGCTATCTGTGAGCTATGTTCATGCGAGCTGCGTAGGGCGACCACCCGGTTGACTGGTGGGTCGCGGCGGCCGACCTCGGCGACGAGGCGATCGTGGCGTCGCCGAGATGGTGCAGGCTTGCGTGTTCGAAGACGAGACTCGACTGTCAGTGTGGAACGACCCGCGCGGTCCGAGGCGCGATGCCGGTGCCGACGGACTCGCTACAAGTCACCGCAACCCACTGCGATACAGCGGATATCGCCCGCTCTGCGAGGACGTGACAGGGCGGCTGGTCACGCGAGCGTGGAGATCGCGGGCAGGCCCCTGCGCGTCCTCAGACCGGTGGCAGGCCCTCGAGGCGGAGTTGGGCGTGCACCGCGGCGGCCAGCTCATCTGCGAGCGGTTCCAATGGCGTGACCGGAATCGGCATCCCATCGTCGAGGCGAACCTGGATCAACGCCAACGCCAGGATCATGAAGTCGTCGGAATGGACGATGCCCCAGGTCCGCCGCATCACCGCCGCGGCCAACTGCGACGGCATCGTCGCCCGAAACCGCCACCGTTGCGGATCCGGCACGACGAGAGCCTGTTCGCGCCGGCGCGCTACCGCGCGCTCGGTGACCGCTCGCCGGCGAGCGATGGTCGCCGGCGAGACGTGGCAATACAGTTGCTCGCACAACACCTGTCGCTGAGCGTCACCGCGCGCCACCGCCGTCACCATCGCCACCGCGGTGATCGAGGGAATTGCGCCCCCGTGCGCGGTGATCCAGGTCGAGATCGCCTCCTCGACCAGAGTGGACTCGACCTTGTCGACCTGCTCGGTGAGCGCGGCAGCCTCGGCGTCGATGGCGTGCGCGCGATCGTCGGGGGTCAGGGTGAGATCGATGATCCACTCGTTGCGGATACGGGCGACTTCCTGCCATACCTGCAGATCGATCTCGCGGCCACCCGCGTCGCCGTGTGCCCGGCTCATCGTCGCCGCGGTAGGCCGTGCCGGGCCCGGCGGCCGCATCCGGGGATGTCAATTCTCATGTGCTCCCGCTCTATCGGACTGTGCCGGGTCGGTCGTGGATTCGTGCCGCCTGCCGCGGAGCACCGGGGCTACTGGCCATTCGGCGGGCGCTGCTACATCTAGCACAAATGTGTGCCAGCGGATAACCATGTCGGCGGCGAGGTGTCGAAATTCCGCTCCGCCCGCCAACTATCACCCCGGGCAGTGTCGCCGAAATGTTGCTGATTTCTTCGGTAACAGTAAATCGGGCCCATCCCGCGCGGCCGCGGAGACGAACATATGACGGGTCAACTCGCGGCCGGGAGTCCGCAGTTGCGCTATCGCCCGCACCTGGCAAGCATCTGGGCCCGCGGGTGCCGAAAGTTTCAGAGACCACCTCCAGTAGAACAGGAGTCGTTGATGCTGATCGAGGACTGTCGCGCCCGCGGTTGCGACGAGTCGCTGTCGCGGCACGACACGCAGACGCGGCCGTTGGCAATCCCGGCGTTGGCTGTGGCCGGGTCATGCTCGCGCTCGATGTTGTCGCGGTGCTCCCGATCCGAGCGTGGATGCGAGACTACGGCGTGGCGCTCGTGCTGATGGCCTATGCGCTCCACGTCTGCACTTCCGCAGGCTTGGCCGGTTGGGGTGTGGCGCAGTTGTTGGGCTGCGACGGCCTCGGCAATGAGACCGATGAGGCGACGAGCCGAGCACGCCGCACCGGTGCGGTATCGAACCGGCTACCACGAACACTCGCGCGGGCGCCCCACGCAGCGGCGCCGAACCCACCCGCAAGCACGCACATCACGGCAAATTTCTGGTAATCGATCAATCTGATGCCTTAGGCTGGCTTTGGGGCGATAGTTCGCATTTCGGACACGCGTAGCTACCCAAATTAGCTGAGATCGTTCGCATTGTGTACGGTCTGCAACGCACGCGTTCGAGAGGTCCGACTTCGCTGAAGGGTGCAGGTGTGAGGATTCGGTTTCATAGTTGTGTTGCAGCACTTTCCGTAGCCCTCACAGGGGCTTGCGTCGCCGTGGTGACAGCTCCGCCCACCTGGTCGCTGCCAGTGACAGAGGTCGGCGCCGAGGACTTCTATATGCCACCAACACCGCTGCCCGACATCGCTGCGGGATCGATCATCCGCAGCGAGCCCTCGAACCTGGCACTCTCGATTCCCGGTGTGCCACAGCCTGTTCCGGCCTCGGCGACGCGGATCATGTATCGCAGCAGCGACACCCACGATGTCCCGGCGGCGGTGGTGGGAACGTATCTGGAGCCGGCCGCGCCGTGGACCGGACCGGGTCAACGGCCACTCATTGCCTTCGCGGGTGGTTCCAAGGGCCAGGGAGACCAATGCGCGCCATCGAAACTGCTCACCACGCTGGTCGACGTCGAGCCACCGGCCGATGTGATGGTCGAGTTCGACGTAGTGGCGCTGTATGCGTTACTGGCCCGAGGGATGGCGGTGGTGGTGACCGACTACTACGGTCTGGGCACCCCCGCGGTACATGACCTGCTCAACCGGAAATCTCAGGGGTTCGCACTGCTGGACGCCGCGCGCGCCGCGCTGGCGCTACCGGTCAACGGACTCGACCCCGACGCACCGGTCGTGCTCTACGGCTACTCCCAGGGCGGCGCGGCGGCGGGTGCTGCCGCGGAGCTGCAAGCCGCCTACGCCCCCGAGCTGAACGTGCGAGGCGCCTACGCCGGGGCCCCGGTCGTCGATGACGTGGCGTTCATCAGACACAACGACGGCCGAGCGCACATGGCCCCGACCTTTGCCTGGATGTTGAACGGCATCGCCGCAGACTATCCCGACACCCGCCCGGTACTCGATGCCGAACTCAACGACACCGCAGCGCAGATCCTGCGCGAGGCCCAAGGCAAATGTGCTGTCGTTACCGGTCTGGCACAACAACACCCGAGCACCGCGCAGTGGACGGTCGGTGGTGAGCCGCTACCGGCGGTGATCGACCGGTCACCCGTGCTCGCGCAGGTGTTCGCCGAACAGCGGATCGGATTCGGCGCGCCGACAATGCCGGTCCTGGTCGCGTCGAGCCGCACCGACGATGGCACCCCCTACGACTCGGTTCGGGCCACGGTAGCTCAGTGGTGCGGTACCGGAACCGATGTCGAACTCGTCACCGACCTCGACATGCCGGCAGTCCCGGCTGTCGGGCCCAGCCATGTGCGGGCATTCTTCCCTGCTCTGGAGAAATCGCAGCGCTGGATCACCGACCGGCTCGCCGGTCTGCCCGCGCCGACGAACTGCCCGGCGCTTCCCTGACTGGCGACCTCGACACCGACTGCCATCAGGCACCACGTCGCGGCTCGCCGCAGGCGCTCATCGGCCTCGCCGCCACGAGGTCGATGAGCGCGTCTGCGCAACAACAAGAATCGGCGAAAACCTGAGGGCAGGAAGGGGGAGGGCTGCACCGATGGTGTATCTGTCACCGCGCCGACAGGCCCGGACCGGTCGACACCGCAAGCGGGTAGGTGTCCCGAAACGACTGCTGTGGACGTTCGGTCTGCTCGCACCGGCCTCGGCGCTGCTGCCGGGCACGTTGGTCGGGCTCAGCGGGTTAGCGGTGTTCTGGTGGATCGAGCCGATCTTGGTCCTGATCGTCGTCCCGGTTCTGGACCGGCTCGTCGGTGAGGACGGTCGAAATCTCTGTGAGGCGACTACCAAAAGCTCAGCGCGAGTAAGTACTACCGGTGGTGCACGTTTCTGGTCCTGCCGCTGCAAGCGGGCGCATTGATCACCGCCTGCCGACTGTGGGCCGGCCCGGAGTTGGCGATCGTGGACAAGACCGGCCTGGCGGTGACGATCGGATTCCTGGCTGCGATCGGAATCAACGCCGCGCACGAACTCGGCCACCGGACGCAACGATCCGAGCGATGGCTGGCCAAGTCGGCATTGGCCCAATCCGGCTACGGCCACTTCTACGTCGAACACAACCGCGGCCACCATGCCCGCGTGGCGACCCCCGACGACCCCGCCAGCGCACGGCTCGGCGAATCCCTGTGGAGGTTTGTGCCCCGAAGTGTCTTCGGAGGACTGTGCTCGGCGGTGGCGCTCGAGACAGACCGGCTCCGACGTCAAGGCAGAAGGTGGTGGAGTCGGCGCAACAACCTCCTCCAAGCATGGGCCATGACAGTGTTGCTGTTCGTCGCACTGACCGCGGTGTTCGGGCCGCAGGTCCTGCCCTACCTGGCAATTCAGGCAATGATCGGTATTCTCGAAACGGTCAACTACATCGAGCACTACGGGCTGCTGCGGCGCCGACTCCCCGACGGTCGCTGGGCGCGCTGCTCACCTCGTGACAGTTGGAACAGCGACCGGCTGGTCACCAATATCTTCTTGTTCCACCTGCAGCGACACAGCGACCACCACGCCAACCCCGGCCGCCGGTACCAGACCCTGCGCACCAGCCCCGAATCACCCCAGCTCCCTGCCGGTTACGCGACCAAGATCCTGGTCGCGACGATCCCGCCCCTGTGGCGGCGCGTGATGGACCGCAAAGTCGCTGCCCACTATGGAGGTGACCTGACCCTGGCGAACATCGACCCGCGCGCAGGGGCCGGGTCCAGGGGCGTGGATCGGGCAGGACGGCATCGACCTCGGAGACAGGCGCGCGAGGCAATCATCGGGTAGGTACACCCTGCGCCGCCCGCCTCATTCGTCGGTCGCGGGCGCGACCGGATCGCTACGCAGGATCACTCGATTCCTACCCATAGCCTTGGCAGCGTAGAGCTGCTGATCGGCGGCGGTCAGCAACTGCTCCGGTGTTACTCCCGCACCGGCAACGCTCACCGCGCCGATGCTGAACGAGAATCCGATGGGACCGTCCTGGACTGCGAATCCGGTGTCAGACACCGCGTGTAGTCGGCTCAGAATCCGGGAGCCGTGGTGTGGATCGTCGGTGTGGCCGAGGATCGCGATGAACTCATCGCCGCCGTAGCGAGCCAAAAAGTCCGAAGGTTGCAGACACGTCTGCAGGCGGTGGGCGATCTCGATCAGGAGTCTGTCGCCGGTGTCATGGCCGTAGGTGTCATTGATCTGCTTGAACTCGTCGATGTCGAGCGCGCAGACCAGTTGTGGGCGCTCGATGCTGTCGTCTGCGAGCAGTTCGCGCATGCGGTCGAGCAGATAGCGCCGATTGGGCAGGTGAGTGAGCGGGTCGTGATATGCCTGCCACTGCAGTTGTTGGGTGGTGAGGTGGTATTCGGTGGTGTCCTCGGCGACGCCGAGGATGAATTCCTTGTCCCCGTTGGGGGTTTCGCAGCGAGTCACGGTCCAGGTGATCCACCCGGCGGAACCGTCTGGGCGAGCGAATTCGCCTTCGAAACGCGTCGACTGTCGCTCGGAGAGCTCTGCCATGACCTGTCGCCTGATCTCGGGGGCGCCTTCTCCTGCTAGCTCGAATCCGTTCCGGCCGCGAAGTTCGTCGAGCCGATATCCGGTGATCTTCTCGAAGGCAGGGTTGACATCGAGGATCCGCCCATCCCCGTCACCGATGGAGATGGCGATGCCGGCGTGCCGGAAGGCGGCTTCGATACCTTCGGCAGCGCCACGCTGTTGCAACGTGGCCGCGGTTCGTCCATAGCCACAACCGAATCCGCCTGCCAGGACGCCGAAGTCGGCTGTTGCGGTCTCGCAGTGTGTGCACAGCGTCTGCAGAATCGGTATCGACTGTGCAACCACTGCGGGGTCGCTGAACCCGAGGCCGGCGACAGCGATACCCGCACGTTCGGCGCCGGCGAGGTCCAGGCGCGGTCCGCGCAGCGCGTCGACGAGACACTCGAGGACAGCGCACAGGTCAGCGGCTAGATGTTCCGGAGCTGGTGGGGCCGCGGCGAGATCGGCGATCCGGCTGGCCCACGCGCGGGCAAGAGTGGGCACTGGCACGACTGATCCCTCCTGGGCTGCGAGAATCACCGGCGCCGAACACCCGATGCGCAAGAATGTAGCGAATCCTTGCCTAATGTAGTGAGGTTTCGTAATGACTCGCCGAACCGGTCGGACACTGAGCACCTCAGCGCAGTGAGCTGCACCGGCCGCAGCGACGAGGTAGCTTCCGCAGGCCCACCGGCCGCGGCCGGCGAGGGCGCAAACCTCGCCATGTACGACGGCGCCGACCTGGCCGCTGAGCTGGTCGAGCAATCCGACACCGAGGCCGCGCTCACCGCCTACGAACAGCGGCTTTTCCCGCGCAGCAGCGACGCCGCAAGCCGCTCGGCGCAGAACCTGGAGGTCTTCTTCGGCCGGGAAGCACCTCACAGCGTCGTCACTCTGTTCGATCGCGATCATCGCTTGTGTGACTGAAGGTGCCGGTTGGCCGTGTGCGTGTTGGCGGTGGCCAGCTCACCGCGGCGAGTGCGCGTGTCAACGCCAGCCGTCGAAGCGGCAGATGATCGCCATTTCGTGGCGATCATCTGCCGATGGAAGCGCAATGGCATGACCAAACTGCTGCCGGATTTTCGGCCGACTCACGCTTGGGCACTGGGTTCTCAGGTCATGTGCACAGTCAGATCATGGGTGTTGCCACGAACCTCCCTGTGCGTGTGGTCGCCTATGCGTTATGCCTCGAGGGACTTCTGGAGTGCTGTGGTGAGGCGGTCGGCTCGTTCGTCGGCGGTGTTGGTCAGTTGGTTGTTGAGGTAGCCGAAACCGATCTCGGCGTCGGCGTCGGCGAAGCCGAGGCTGCCGCTGGATCCGTCGTGGCCGAAGGCGAAGTCGGAGAGAAGGGGACGGGCCGAGCTGTTGATCAGGAATCCGGTGGAGAAGCGGATGCCGGGCGGGGTGAGCACGCCGGGCCAGCCTGTGCCGCTCGAGCGTGGTGCCAGCGCGTCGGTGATGCTCTGGTCGCTCAGGAGCCGGGGGACGTTGTCGATCGTGGACACCGCCGCGGCGTAGATCCTGGCCAGGGCGGTGGCCGACATGATGCCGTTGGCCGCGGGGATCTCCGTTGCGTGCAGGGCAGCGGAGTTGAAGTCGGTGGGGCTGTTGTCGAGGAAGCGGACGGGAAGGGCACCTCCCAGCGTCACCGACCGCACCAGGGCCGGCATGCTCATCACCTTCTCGAGCAGGGCGTGTGCTTCCGGTCCGGTGATCTCCGGTGCGGGGTGGATACGGGCGACGCGGGGCTCGACGTGGGCGGGCAGACCGATCCAGGCGTCGGCGGTCAACGGTGTGGTGAGGTACTCGGCCAGCAGGTCGTGGGGTCGCAGTCCGGTGGCTCGTCGCAGGATCTCGCCGGTGAGCCAGCCGAAAGTCAGTGCGTGGTAGGCGAAATCGGTGCCGGGTTCCCAGTGCGGTCGCTGCGCTTGGATGGCAGCGATGACGGGTGTCCAGCGGGCGACGTCTGCGAAGGTGAGGTCGGTGTCGAGCGCGACCAGTCCGGCGCGGTGCGCGAACACGTCACGGATCGTCGTGCGCTGCTTGCCGTTTGCGCCGAACTCCGGCCACAGGGACGTGACAGGGGCATCGAAGTCGAGCAGGCCGCGTTGCTGTGCGATGTAGCCGCACAGGGCCATCAGGCCCTTGGTGGCGGAGAACCCGACGGCGACGGTGTCGGCGTTCCATGGCTGTCCGGTGGTGTTGTCGGCATACCCGCCGTACAGGTCGACCACCAATCGGCCGCGATGGTAGATCGCGCAGGCGGCGCCGGTTTCGGAACCGCGGGTGAAATTGTCGGTGAAGGCGTCGGCGACGGGCCCGAAGCCTTCGTCGGCGAAACCGTGGATCTCGGTCATGAGCACTCTCATCTGGACTGTTGCGGGGGGACAGGTGGGCGGTTACGTCACACGAGGGAAGGTGCTGGGTCCTGCGGGGTCGGTGCTGTGGTCCTGGACCGGTAGAGCAGCGCGGTGATGGCGGCGCCGACGACGAACAGCGCCGCAGACCACCCGAACGCGGTGGTGTAGCTGGTGATCGCGGCGTTCGCCCGGGCCGTGGCGTCGGTGGCGTCCCTGCCGACCATGTAGGTGGCTGCCGCGCCGGCGGCGAGGGTGTTGAGCAGGGCGGTGCCGATCGAACCGCCGATCTGCTGCATGGCGTTGACCGTCGCCGAGGCCACACCCGCGTCCGCGGCGGCGACACCGTCGGTGGCCAGCGACATGGAGGCGGGCACGATGGCGCCCAGCCCCGCGCCGATCAGCAGGAGCGGCGCCAAGATGTTGGTCAGGTAATCGGAAGTGAGACTGATGCCGGTCAGCAAGGCCAGGCTGAGGGCGGCGAGGAGGAATCCGGTCGGCAGCACGATCTTGGGCCCGAAGCGGGGGACGAGTTTCATCGTGGCGACCTGCGCCATGACCATCATGGCGACGATCATCGGCAGGAATGCCAGGCCGGTCCTGATGGGGCTGAAGCCGAGATCGAGCTGGAGGTAGTAGGTCAGAAAGAGCAGCACACCGAACAGGCCGGCCCCGGTGACCGTGAGTGTGGTGAACGAGGCGGCGCGGTCGCGATCGGTGAGGATGCGCAGCGGCAGCAGCGGGTGCTTCGCGCGGGTCTGCCACCAGGTGAACGTGACCACCAGCAGAGCGCCGCTGACGAGGGCACCCCAGGTCAGGGGGGAGCTCCAGTCGTGCGACTCGGCATTGGAGAATCCGTAGACCAGCGTGAACAGGCCTGTCGAGATGAGCAGGGTGCCGGGCAGGTCCAGTTTCGAGTTCACCGCGTCGCGCGTGTTGTACAGGAGCTTCCAGCCGCCGACGAGGGCGACAGCGGAGAAGAGGACGTTGATGTACATCGTCGAGCGCCAGTCGAAGACTTCGGTGAGGGCGCCGCCGATGAGCAGGCCGAACACGGTGCCGGAAGCCCCGATCGCGCCGAAGATCCCGAAGGCTTTCGCCCGCTCCCCGGCCTCGGTGAACGTCGTGTTGAGCAGGGACAGCGCGGCCGGTGCGAGCAGAGCGGCGGACACGCCCTGGAAGGTGCGGGCGGCGACCAGCATGTCGAAGCTGGTCGCCATTCCGCCGACGGCGGAGGCGGTGGCGAAGCCGACCGCGCCGATGAGGAAGGCGGGTTTGCGGCCGAAGAGGTCGGCTAGGCGGCCGCCGAGCAGCAGCAGGGAGGCGAAGGCCAAGGCGTAGGCGGTGATGATCCACTGGCGGTCACCGTCGGAGAAGCCGAGATCGGCCTGAGCCGAGGGCAGGGCGATGTTCACGATGGTGGTGTCGAGGACGATCATCAGCTGGGCGATGCCGATGATCACCAGGATCCACCAGCGCCTCGGCTGGAGCGGCGGCGCGGGCGGCGTCTCGGCGGGCACTGTTGCGGGGGACAGGTGTGTGTTGCTCATGACAGAACCGTTTCTGGGCGCGAACAGGGGAATCGGGGAAGGTCGGGGCGTTCGGGTCAGGGGCGGCGGGCGGCCCAGGTGGTGCGGGTGGTCCGGACGGTGAGGTCGGCGCGCCGCAGGATGCTGTGGGGGCCGTCGCTGTCGAGGACGGCGTCGAGTGCGGCCATGTCGTCAGGGCTGAGCCGACCGCCGAGGTGGGAGCGCTGTTTGTGCAGGCACACCTGCGCGTAGCGGCCGGTGGCCGGTGGCAGCGGTACGGGCAGATCGAGGGCGAACGGCCGCTCGGCTTCCAGGACGAATCCCGCGCGGTCCAGGTGCTCGGTCCAGTCGAGGGGCGGGCCCGGGTTCAGGGTGGCGTGGACGCGGGCCTCGAGACCGGGACGTCCCACGCCGATGTCGTCGGGCAGGAAGCGGGGGAAGAAGTCCATCTCGGTGACCGCCAGCAGGCCGCCCGGGCGCAGGTTGTCGAACGCTTCGGCGAGCACACGGTCGGGGTCGGCCATGTGGTGCAGTGATGCGGCCGCCCAGACCAGGTCGCTGGTTTCCAACTGCGGCCAGCCCTCGTTCAGATCGGTCCGGACGCCCTGGACCCGGTCGGCGAGTCCGAGCGCGGTTGCTTTCTTCGCCAGCCGGTGCAGTAGCTGGGGGGAGAGATCCAAGGCTGTGACGGCGGCGTGTGTGAAGCGCTGTGCGAGGGCGAGGGTGCCGGTCCCGGTCCCGCTGCCCAGATCGACGATGCGAACGGGCTCCCGGTCGGACAGCTCGCCCAGCCAGTTGATCAGCTGCGTGAGGTAGGACCGCAGAACCTCGGCGTCCAGCTCCAGGAGCTCGGCCATCGCGACCGTGTCGGCGTCGGCTCCCGCGTGGTCCTGGTGCGTGTGAAAGGTGGTGGTTTCGGCGGGGTTCGTGTGCATGCTTCGACCGTAGCGCCGCCTTGCGTAGATCGCATACACTCTTGCATATGACGCAAGAAAGCGATTTGGACAGCACGGTACGCATGCGCATCCGGAGTCTGCGGCGGGCACGTGGCTGGTCTCTGGACAACCTCGCCGAGCGTGCCCTGATGAGTCCGTCCGGTCTGAGCCGTATCGAGACCGGGCGTCAGCGCATCAGCCTGGACCAGCTGACCGCACTGGCTCGAGCCCTCGGCACCTCGATCGACCAGCTGGTGGAAGCAGTCAACGACGAGGATGTCGTGATCAGGCCCGAGCGTGACGAGCAGCGGGGCCTGACCACCTGGCTGCTGAGCCGCGGCTCAGCGCCCGCCGGTGTCAGCGTCGCCAAGATGCGCATCACCGACCAGGCGCGAGGACCGGGTGTCGACGAGCTCGGCGTGCACCCGGGCCGGGAATGGTTCACCGTCCTATCCGGCACCGTCACGCTGATCCTCGGCGAACGCGCTGTCCGGGTCGAGACCGGCCAGGCCGCCGAGTTCTCCACGATGACCCCCCATGCTGTCAAGGCACACGGCGGCCCGGCGGAGATCCTCGTCATCCTCGACCACGACGGACAGCGCACTCATCTGCACCCCCCGGTGTGAGCCGCCCTGCCTGCGGGCGCGGCTTCGCCGGAACTCGTCGGCCTCCGCCCCGAGCACGTCCAGCAAGCCAGCGGGCAGGCCGACGTTCTCCGGGCGGAGCCGCTCGCGGCGGCTGCGCAGGAACGCCCCGAGTTCCTTCTTGTCCATAACTGAACTCTGCCCGTCACCCGGGACGGTTGCCTGGTGCAGGCCTGTGGCTGTCTCCGCCCGGCAGTCGAACGGACGCTGTCACCATGACTAACGAAACGAACGCCACGCCCCTCGGCCTGCTCACCGGCAAGGTCGTGTTCATCACCGGCGCCAGTCGCGGCATCGGCGCGGCCGCGGCCCGGCTACGGCGATTACCCGACACAACCCGCCACGCCCGGCACCGATCGTGACAGCGGCACCGGGGGTCTGCCGGGTCAGTTGGCGGTGGCGTGCGAGCGATCATGTCGGTGGTGGCCACAACAAATACACCTCTTACCAGGATTCAGTAGTCGGTGGTTCGGCGGCGCAGCCGGTCGGGGGTTATGTGACCGTGAGGACGACCTTGCCCTGAAGGTGCCCGTGCGCGGCGCGCGCGTGTGCGGCCCGGGCGTCCGCGAGGGTGAACGTGCTGTCGATCGCGACGCGGATCACGCCCGCGTCGAGCAAGCGCACCAGTTCGGCGAGCTGGGTGCCGTTCGTGCGGACTTGTGTGCCGCTGACGGTGATGCCGAGTGCCGCGTTCTCCTCGTCGTCGAACTCCCCGACGTAAACCGGGTGAAGGGCTCCGCCGCGCTTCAGGGTGGGCAGGAATCGTCGGCTGGTTGGGCCTCCGACGGCATCCAGGACGACGTCGATGCCCCGCACGTGGTCTTCGGGACGCCTCTCGGTGTAGTCGATGAACTCGTCGGCGCCGATTTCGCGCAGGAACTTCTCGTGGCGTCCGGATGCCACGGCGATGACGCGGGCCCCCTTCCACTTGGCCAGTTGCACGGCAAGATGACCCACGCCGCCCGCTGCGCCGTTGACGAGCACAGTGGTGTCGCCGTTCAGCTCCGGGGGACGATGCCTGGCGTCCTGAAACGGGGAGGGATGGTCGTGGCCGACATCGATCAGGTATTGCCACGCCGTCAGCCCCGACATCGGCAACCCGGCGGCGCGCGTGTGGTCGATCGTGGCCGGCTTGGGGGCGAGATCGGATGTCGCAGCGGTGACGTACTCGGCGTACGCACCGCTTTGCATCAGGACGGGGAAACGCAACATGCCGATGACCTCGTCCCCGGCGGTGAAGCTGTGGACGTCGTCGGCGACGGCGTGCACGGTACCCGAGATGTCGGTCCCCGGGATCAAGGGCAGGTCGAGCGTGGGCTTGAACTCGGGCGGGATGCCAGGCATGCCCTCACGTACGTACCAGTCGGGTGGGTTGAGGCCGGCGGCGTGCACGCGGACGAGTACCTCGCCCGGCGCCGGTTCGGGTATCTCTGCCTGTTCGTGGCGCAGCACTTCGGGGCCGCCGAATTCGTGTAGCCGGATGGCGTTCATCGTGTGGGCCGACATCGTTCTCCTTCCATCTGTGGTGCGGGTACGCTGATTCGGATCAGCGATCCATTTAAATGGTTCACTGATCCGAATATATGGATCAGTGAACCATTTAGTCAAGGGATAAGTGAGGGAGCCATGCGAGCCGACGCCAGGAGAAACCGCGACCATGTGCTCACCGTGGCGGGAACCGTCATCAGTGAGCAGGGTGTCGATGTCTCGATGCGCGACATCGCACGCAGGGCCGACGTCGGGCTCGCGACGCTGCTGCGGCACTTCCCGACGCGCGAGGAGTTGCTGGAGGCGCTGCTGCACACCAGCTTCCACGAGCTGACGGCCCGGGCAGCCGAGGTAGAGGCGTCGCAGGCAGTCGAGGTCGCGCTGGTCGCGTGGGTGCGCGAGTGTGCCGCGTGGACCACCGAATATCGCGGCGTGACGGTGCTGATGACGGCCGCTATCGAGGACCCCGGGTCCGCACTGCACGTCTCGTGCACCACCCTGCGCGCGGCCGGTGCCCGCCTGCTTGCCCGGGCGCAGGCCGTAGGCGCGGCGCGCGATGACATCGACGGCGACGACCTGTTCGCACTCATTGCCATGCTCGCCTGGGCAGGTGACCAACCGGCGCTCGCTTCCCGGGCGGACCGGCTGTTCACCGTTGTCGCTGACGCGATCCTGACGAGCACGGAGGACAGCGGGAGCGGGTGAATCCGTTGACGGTGACGGCGTGTCCGGTCATAGCCCGGACGTGTCGTTCGGTTCGATCAGGCCGTGGTGATGGGCGAAGCGTACGGCATGTACGCGGTCTCTGAGTCCGAGTTTGGCCAGCACACGTGAGACGTGGGTTTTGACCGTCTGTTCGCCGACGTAGAGCTGTTCGCCGATGTCGGCGTTGGAAAAGCCGGCGGCCATAAGCAGGAACACCTCCCGTTCGCGTGCGGTGAGCCGATCCAGGCCGGGAGCTCGTTCCCGGTCCGGAGGATCCGGGGTCAGCGCGTGGACCAGCCGTGGGGCCAGTCGGCTGGTGATCGACGGGTCGAGATAGGTGTCGCCCCGGGCGGCGACGCGGATCGCGGTCACGAGTTCTTCGGGGGGCAAGCTTTTCAGGACGAACCCGCTCACCCCGCAGGCCAATGCCGAGCGCAGGTAGTCGTCGGTGCCGAACGTGGTGAGCAGGAGGACTTTCAAGGTCTGCCGCCCTGACGACATCAGCTGCCGGGCGGCGGAGAGACCGTCGAGTTTCGGCATGCGCACATCCAGGACGGCGAGGTCCGCGTCAAGGGACCGGATGGCCTCGATCGCGCTGTACCCGTCACCGACGTCGGCGACGCATTCCATGTCCGGCTGAGCGTCGAGGACCGCGCGAAAGCCGGACCGGAACATCGCGTGGTCGTCGGCGATCACGATCCGCAAGGTCATGACTGACCTCTCAACGGAATCGCGACGCTCGACTCCCAGTAGAGCCCGTCGCCGACGATGCCGAAGGCTGCCGATCCGCCCAGTGTCTGCGCGCGCTTACGCATTCCCTCGAGTCCGATGCCGAAGCCGGCGGCCGGGGAGCCGCTCCCGATCGGATCCACGCCGGAGACGATCCGATTGCGGGCGGTGAAGCATATGCGGTCGCTACCGTAGTCGAGTTCTATTCGAGCACGTTTCCCGTCACCGTGGCGCAGCGCGTTGGTCATCATCTCCTGCGCCACCCGGTACAGCGTGGTGTCGATGGCACGGGGCAGCGGGTAGGCGGTGTTGTAGACGACGTAGGTCACCTGAAGGCCCGAAGACCCGACACCGTCGAACAGATCGGGCAGCATCGCCAGTCCCGGCTGATCGGGTGACTCATCACCCTCGTGCAGCAGCGAAAGCAGTCGGCGCAGATCGACCATTGCGGCCTGACTGGACTCCTCGACCGCGGTGAGCGAGGTGCGCACCGCGCCGTCGGCGGTGCGCAGGTCCGCAACGAGGTTGAGCCGGGCCGCCGTGGCGTGGACGCCGATCGCGCTGACATGGTGGGAGATGACGTCGTGCAGCTCGACGGCGATCGTTTCTCGCTCCTTGGCGACTGCCTCGGCAACCTCGGCTTGCGCGTCTCGCAGTGCGGCCTCGCGTCGGTGGCGCAGTTCGTCCACATGCGCTTTGCGTGCAGTGGTATATCGCCCGACCAGCCACGGCATCAGCGCATTGGCGGCCACGAGGCTCACCAGGGCAGCCGGTGCAGTGAGCCCAGCGATCAGCAACGAACACAGGACCCCACCGCACGAGGCCGCCAGCGCCGCACCGGCCGGCCAACCTCGCAGCCAGGCACCGGCCCGGTACGCACTGACCAGCTGGCCCGCGGTGCTCGCGCTCCGGCCGGGAAGCACGAACGCAAGCGCGCACATCAGCGTGACCTGCCCGACCGCGACCCAGCCGGAGAACCTCGGCGCAGTCACCAGGGCCACGTCCGCGATCACTATCGCGGTCAGCAGAAGGGGGTTCCACGGCCCTGATTCGGGACCGTGCGTCAAGAAGCTCACCACGTCGACGACCAGGCACACGACGCCCACCAGGACGGACTGACGCGCCAGAGAACGCTCCGTCTCGTTCGTACCCGCGCGCCCGAGCCATCGGCCCAGCGCAGCGCGGTCCACCTCGTTTCTGGCGCTGAGCATCCGGTCATTGTGCCCGGCGTGAACCGGCCGGGAGTCCCTCCCGAGAGGGATAGTGATCACATCACAGGGTGACGCCGACCGGTAGCCGCGGCTCATAGCGTGCCGTTATGCGCTTGTCCCTCTCCCGCCGCCGGATGGTGGCCCTCGCCGGCGGCGGGGCCGTTCTGCTCGTCCTGAGCACCCTCACCTTCTGGCCCGACGACACCCCGAGTGTCCCGCCCGGTGCCGCGCCGGACTCATTGACCCTCGAGTCCTGCACCTACGACATGGAAGCGGGAACGCGGCCCGCGGATTGCGGGACGCTCGTGGTCGCGGAGAACCGCTCGAACCCGGCGTCGAACCTGATCGCCCTGCCCCTGGTCCGGATCCGCGCCACCGAGCAGCCCGTGGGCGAACCGATCATCCGGCTCGGCGGCGGACCGGGCCTGACGAACCTGGAATTCCCCGAAGCGAGCCGACTCACCGACCACCACGATGTCGTACTCGTCGGTTACCGGGGAGTCGACGGCTCACGACGCCTCGACTGTCCCGAGGTGAGATCCGCGCTGCAATCGTCGTCGGACGGCATGACGGGACCGGACGCGCTTTCCTCGACCAGCCGGGCGTTCGGTCAGTGCTCGAACCGTCTCCAGCACTCGGGCGTCGACCTGACCGGCTACTCGGCTGTCCAGCGGGTCGAGGACATGGAATCGGCGAGAAGAGCTCTCGGCTACCAGAGGGTGAATCTGGTCAGCTCGAGTGCGGGAACCCGGACCGCGATGGTCTACGCGTGGCGCCACCCCGAGGCGCTGCTGCGCTCGGCCATGATCTCGGTCAACCCGCCCGGCCATCTGTTCTGGAACCCGCGCGTCACCGACTCCCAGTTCGCGCAGTACGCCCAGCTGTGCCGGGCCGACGCCGCGTGCGCTGCGAAGACCCCCGATCTCGCGACCACGATCCGCGACACCGTCGCCACGATGCCTTCGAGGTGGGGGCCGTTTCCCATCGAGAACACCAACGTGCGGGCCCTCGGCCAGTACGCGATGCACCACAACGGCGGCGGATCAGCCCCCAACAACGCGCCCACCGCCATCGACGCCTTCCTCGACGGCGGCCCATGCGCCCTGTGGGCGATGTCGGTACTTGCCGAGACCGCGCTGCCGACCTCCATCGTCTGGGGCGAGTTCGCGTCGTTCGCCATGATCGACGCCCCCACCGTGCGGGACTACTACGCCCAGGGTGGCGATCCCGGCTCGATCCTCGGCAACGCCTCGACCGACTTCCTCTGGGGTGGCCCGAACGGATTCTCCACCGTGTGGCCGGACAGCCCCGACAACGCCGGATATCGCACGGTCGGGCCCAGCGCGGTCGAAACGCTGCTCATCGGCGGCGAGCTCGACTTCTCCACCCCGCCGGTGAACGCGACGAACGAACTGCTGCCCGCGCTGTCGAGCGGGCACCAGGTGGTGCTGCCCGGTCTCGGCCACACCCACGACTTCTGGGAACACCAGCCCGAGGCGGGCAAGCACCTGCTGACCACCTTCTTCGATACCGGTTACGTCGACAGCACTCAGTTCGACCGGCGTCCCGTCGCCTTCGACGCCGTGCCGTTGAGCATGTCGACGATCGCCGGTCTCCTCGTCGGCGTCCCCACCGGCGGGGTTGTGCTGGGCGGGCTGGTACTCGGCCTGCTGGCCCGCAGGCGCCTGCGTCGCGGCGCCTCGAATCGCCGGGCGAGCCAGTGGATCCGGGCGCTGACCATGGTGCCGCTCGGCCTGGCCGGCTGGTTTCTCGGGGTGTTGGTCATCTGGACGCTGGCGCCGGGCTGGTTCATCGCCGACCCGGTCGTGGTGGTGCCCGGCACCGGACTGCTGATCGGCCTCGGTGCGCACTTCGCTCGACCGGCGGCCAAGCCCGGACCCCGGTTCACGGCTGCCGCGACAGTGGCTGGGGCGCTCGTTGGGGCGTTGCTGGGGTCGCTGGCGGGCACGGGATTGATGATCCCGGTCCTCGGGATCCTCGGCGCGGCGCTGGGCGCGAACCTCGTCGTGGAGTTTCGAGGAGGTGCACCTTCAATTGCGTGAGAATCATTCCAGCAATGCTTTACATGCACTTGCTGTTAATTGTTAGCCCTTCTACCTTCGAGATGCGGGCGCGAATGCAACACGGTTCCGCCTGGTCCTGCTGTTCACCCCACCCCTGCTCAGATGGGAGCACCTCCATGTCCGATTCGATCCAGACCTCCGCAATTGCCGCAACCGCCGGCTCCACGTCCGACGCCGACCTGCTCGGCCAGACCGCCGACGCCGTACGCGCGGCGGGTTCGGTGCTGCGGGAACGGTTCGGAGACGTGGTCCGCTACGAGACCCGCGAAGAGTTGATGCGCGCGCTCGCTGCCAACGATGACGCGGCCCTCGACGTCTTGGCCCCCGCTCTCAGGCGCCTACGCCCTCACGCTCGCTTCGTGGAGGACGAGCTCGCGGGCGGGGCGCTGCCCGACGGCGAATGGTGGGTCGTGGACCCGGCCGAAGGCAACGTCAACCACCTACACGCACTGCCGGAGTGGGCGGTGACCGCGACTCTTGTGCGCGACAACCAGCCGGTGCTCACCGCGGTGCACCTGCCGTTGACCGGTGAGACCTACACCGCACTCGCCGGCGGGGGCGCCCACCTCGACGGCCGCCCGCTGCACGTGTCCCAGACCGTGGACCTCGGCCTGAGCCTGGTGTCCACGAGTCAGGCCCGGCCGGACGAGGACGAGCAGGTTGTGCAGCGCATCGGCTCCTCGATCACCGCGATGCTCTTCGGCGCGCTTGTCGTGCGGACGTCCGTGCCCGCCACCTTGCACCTGCTGAACGTGGCCGCCGGCCGCATCGACGCCTTCTGGCAGTTCGCCGGTGCCCGCGCGGACCTGCTGCCCGGGGCGCTGCTCGTCAACGAGGCCGGTGGCCGGATCACCACCGCCGAGGGCCGCCCCTGGACCCCGCAGAGCGAGAGCTTCCTGGCCGCCGCGCCCGGCGTTCACGCCGAGGCCGTCACCACGCTCTCCCGCTGACCCACACCACAACACTCCACACCTACGGAAGGACTCCATCATCATGAGCTCGATCGCAGTTCTCGGAAACGGCCGCGTCGGCGCCAACCTGGCCGAGGCCCTCACCCAGGCCGGGCACGAGGTAACCGTGGCCGACCGCGCGCCAGGCGCTGGCGCCGCTGCCGCCCGAACAGCCCAGATCGTCATCAACGCCACCCCGGGAGCAGGCTCGCTGGAGCGGCTCAGCGCGTTGCGCGAGGAACTGCGAGACAAGATCCTCATCGATGTCTCCAACGCGACCACCGACGGACCGGACGGACTGCCCGCTGACCTGATCTACCCCGGCTCGAGCCTGGCCGAGAAGCTCCAACAAGCGCTTCCCGAAACACGCGTTGTCAAGACCCTCAACACCATGCTCTTCCCGGTAATGACCGCTCCCGCCGCGCTCGCCCAGGCGCCGACCGTCTTCCTCTCCGGCGCGGACCCGGAAGCCAAGCAGGTCGTACGCGGGCTCCTCGCCGACCTCAGCTGGCAGCAGGAGTGGATCACAGACCTCGGTGGGATCGAGACCGCCCGGGCCACGGAGGCCGCGATCCTGTTCGTACCGCATGTCATCCGATCCACCGGATTCACGCCCTTCGCCATCTCGATCGCCCGCTGAAAGCCCGGGCCAACTCTGCCGGCGGATGACCGTCAGACTTGTCGTGGCGTGCGGACGCCGACGGACGCTGCTCCGGCTGGCGAGGAGTCTGTGAACTCGCTGTTCAGCCGTGGTTCGGCAGGAATGCGAGCTGGCCGAGGACGGCGGTGATGAGGCTGGTCCAGGGCCAGCTTCAGGGCCGGTCGGAGGATGAAGCGACGGCCAGCGGCCCACAAACTGTCAGCCCGAACAAGCGGAGCCGTGGACGGCGATGGATCCCGCAGCCTGCGCCGATGAGGACAAGCATCGGTATCCAGGAGAGCGACCTGCACGATCTCAACCCAGTTTCAGTTCTCGGCCATCCGCTGGGGGCCGGTTGCACGGGCGGCCCGGGTCCATCCGTCGAGCTATGTGCGTGGCGTGCGGCCATAGCCGCTCGATTTCGCGGACGCAGTGAGGCAAATAGGTTGTCTGGCAAGGGGATTCGCTGTCCGTCCGGGAATTTGCGATGCAATTCGGCAGGTTGAGGGCAGGCCGCAACATCACGATGCGGTGAATTCGCCAATCGGCGTGATAGTCGACCTGTTCGCCGGCAAGGTCGGGGAACAGGCGGTGCAGGGCGTCGATGAAGCGGTGCAGCTGGCGCCATTCGCCGTGCCACGCGGCGCGCTGCTGTGGAGAGCCCGCCAGTGTCATGTCAGTTTCGAGCCTCGCTGCCTGTGCAGTGAGGATTTCAAGGAATTTGCGGCCCTGAGCCACGTCCGGATCGTCGTCGGGGTGGCTCATACCGACTGCTCAGCTGGAGTTGGGCAGGACTCGGTCGGCGTCGTCTTCGACCAGCAGCGGAACGTAGTCCCGGCTCGTATCAATTGCCATCTGGATCGGCTGCGGCCAGGTCGGTGACGTGGATGGTCGGAGCTACGGGCGACGTTGGACTTTGTGGGGCGGGCCGACCGGGTTCTGTGGTGAACTGCGGCAACAGGCAGATGTCGGGGTGGGTGGGTATTTGGAGCTCTGTGGAGAGTTGCATCGGCCATGCCATACGACCGTCGACGCTGCGTCGTGTCGGTATGTGACATGCCAGACACTCCTATGGCGCGGTCTCTATTGACCGAGAGGTGTGGCCTGCTGCACGATGAGCTAAGCAAGCGCTTACTTAGTTTGAGGAGAGATTCGATGCCAGAAGCTGTGATCGTCGCTGCGGCCCGTTCCCCGATCGGCCGCGCAGGCAAAGGCTCGCTCAAAGACATGCGTCCCGATGACCTCACTGTCCAGATGGTGCGTGCGGCGCTGGCGCAGGTGCCGGAACTGGATCCCTCCTCAATCGAGGACCTGGTGCTGGGCTGTGGTCAGCCGGCTGGTGAGTCGGGGTTCAACATGGCCCGGGTGGTCGCTGTCGCCGCCGGGCTGGACACAGTGCCGGGTACGACTGTCAACCGCTACTGTTCGTCGAGCTTGCAGACCACGCGTATGGCGCTGCATGCGATCAAGGCGGGCGAGGGCGATGTGTTCATCTCGGCAGGAGTCGAGACGGTGAGCCGCTTCGTCAAAGGTTCCGCGGACGGCGCGCCCGACACTGAGAACCCGCTCTTCACCGAGGCTGTGGCCCGCTCCGCGCAGCGTGCGGCGGGCAGCGCGTCGTGGACTGACCCGCGCGGCGATGGGCTGCTGCCCGACGTGTACATCGCCATGGGACAGACCGCCGAGAACGTCGCTCTGCGCACCGGGATCACCCGCGCCGAGCAGGACGCCTTCGGTGTCCGCTCGCAGAACCTGGCCGAAAAGGCCATCGCGAATGGATTCTGGGACAACGACATCACTCCGGTCACGCTGCCCGACGGTTCGGTGGTCAGCGCCGACGACGGTCCCCGGTCCGGGGTCACGCTAGAAACTGTCTCCGGGCTCGCGCCGGTCTTCCGGCCCGACGGGACCGTCACCGCGGGCAATTGCTGCGCGCTCAACGACGGCGCGGCGGCACTGGTCATCATGTCCGACACCCGCGCGAAGGAACTGGGCGTCACGCCGCTCGCACGTGTCGTGAGCACCGGCGTTTCGGCGCTCTCGCCCGAGATCATGGGGCTGGGCCCGATCGAGGCCTCGCGTCGAGCATTGGCGCGCGCCGGGCTCGGTATCGGTGACATCGATCTGGTCGAGATCAATGAAGCCTTCGCGGTCCAGGTGATCGGCTCGGCCCGCGAGCTCGGCATCCCCGAGGACAAGCTCAACATCAACGGTGGCGCGATCGCGATCGGACATCCGTTCGGCATGACCGGCGCCCGGATCACCAGCACGTTGATCAACTCGCTGCGCTACCACGACAAGCAGTTCGGCTTGGAGACCATGTGCGTCGGTGGCGGACAGGGCATGGCGATGGTGCTGGAGCGACTGTCGTGACACAACCCGAAAAGATCAGGAGTGATTCGATGACCACCACCAACACTGCAATCGTGACCGGCGCGGCAAGGGGTATCGGTGCCACCGTGGCCCGCCGCCTCGCCGCCGACGGACTGGCCGTTGCCGTGCTCGACCTCGACGAGGCAGCATGTAAGCCGGTCGTCGAGCAGATCGAGATCAGCGGCGGGCGCGCGATCGCCATCGGCGCCGATGTTTCCGACGAGGCCGCCGTGGATGTCGCGATCGAGCGGGTTGTCGCCGAGCTCGGCGCACCCACTGTGCTGGTCAACAACGCCGGCGTCATCCGAGACAACCTGTTGTTCCGGATGAGCGCCGACGACTGGGACACCGTGATGAATGTGCATCTGCGCGGCTCGTTCTTGATGAGCCGAGCGGCCCAGAAGTACATGACCGCAGCTGGTTTCGGGCGCATCGTGAACCTGTCGAGCACCTCGGCGCTGGGCAACCGCGGCCAGGCGAACTATTCGGCGGCCAAGGCAGGCCTGCAAGGTTTCACCAAGACCCTCGCACTGGAACTGGGCAAGTTCGGTGTGACCGTCAACGCGATCGCGCCCGGATTCATCGAGACCGAGATGACGGCCGCGACCGCGGAACGCATGGGTGTGCCCTTCGAGGACTTCAAATCTGCGGTGGCGGCACAGATTCCGGTCGCCCGGACCGGTGTCCCCGACGACATCGCCCACGCCGTGGCGTTCTTTGCCAGTCGCGGTGCCGGGTTCGTGTCCGGCCAAGTGCTCTACGTCGCGGGAGGCCCCACCTCGTGAATATCTTCCAGAACATCGGCGAGGTCGAGGCCGCGGTCGGTACACACCTCGGGTACTCCGGTTGGCACACGGTGACCCAGGATCAGATCGATCTGTTCGCCGAGGTGACCGGTGACCGTCAGTGGATCCACGTCGACCCGGACAAGGCTGCGCTGGGTCCGTTCGGGACAACCATCGCCCACGGATATCTGACGCTGTCGCTGGTCGCGCACCTGATCGACGAGGTGTATCGGATCGATGGGGTGCAGATGGCCGTCAACTACGGCGCCGACAGAGTGCGCTTTCCCGCGCCGGTCCCGGTCGAGTCCAGGCTTCGAGCCGGGGTGGAGTTGTTGTCGGTTGCCGAATCCGGCGCCGGACATCGGATCACGACTCGGGTCACCGTGGAACGCGAGGGTGGGGACAAGCCCGGGTGTGTGGTCGATGTCGTCGTGCTCGTGGTGGCCTGACTCGGCAAGGACCTTCAGCGGCGCGGGTCTGTGGTCGGCCCGGCTTCCCGTGTCACCGATGCCTATCGATGACACGGGATTTCGTTATTGCGAGTCAGCGAGCGCCGACAATGCGTAGAGCCATCTCGGCGTAGGTGTTGGCGATGTCTTCGGGGCTCCAGTCGCCGCTCTCTCGGTACCAGCGAGCGATGTCGATACCGAGAGAAAGGAGCGCGACGGTGGCTATCCGTGAGTCAGGGGTGTGAAAGACGCCGGCCGCGACACCTCGGTCGACGAGCTCACGAATCGTGTGGTCTATGCGACGGCGAACCGCACGGATCTCGGCCAAATGCTCGGAGGTGAGCGAGGCAAGCTCGTAGTTGACGATGCGGGCCACGGTTTGCCCCTGGGCATGATGGACGGCGAAGTCATGAATGACGTTTCGCAGCGCCGTGGTCGGCTCGCTCGAGGAGGCGACCGCGTTGCGGACCACGTCCAGTGTTTCCTGGTGACCCGACCGCGAGATCAGGTAGAGGAGCTCTTCCTTGGATTTGTGGTGCACATAGACCGCGGCCGGGCTCATCCCGGCCGCGGTCGCGATGTCGCGGGTGGTCGTGCCGTTGAAGCCCTTCTCTGCGAAGGCGGCGATGGCGGCATCCAGCAGGCGCGCTCGGGTCGCATCGCCGCGGGGCTCGGTGGTTTCGCTGGTCTCGGTCATCTCGCGGCCATTATCTCGCGAGGGTGCCATTTGCGGCGGAGTGGGCCGTGTGGCGTGCTCGAGGGTTGTCGAGGTGCTGTTCGTGGTGGGACTTGTTTGTCTATGGCCGTGTGCTAGCCGAGTGCGAATGCCATCGTGACGTCGAACGCTCGTCGGGTTCGGCCAACCCTACGACCGCACCACCCGCTGCCGAAGACGGCTCCGGTGACGGGCCATCAGCTGAGGCACCGATCGATGAACTCTGCGTTCCTAGTCCGATCGACGGTGCGGTGCCGAGGTCGAGATAGGGTCGTCGGCGAGGTAGGAGCGCAGCACCCACCTCGCGTGTTGTCGGAAGGGCTCATCCCTGCGGGTACTGCGGGCCTTCAAGATGCGCTGAACCCGATCACGGAACACCGCCGGCGAGATTCCGAACCTGACCAGAAGTTCCTCGCTCGGTGGCCCGCCGAACGGCTCCCACACCAGGGCCACATCGATCAGTCGTTGTTCCTCGGGGAGCATAGCCTTCCTACCGGGTCGACCTGCCAATGGCAGGGAGTGGAGAGGATGGGTTGTTGCCTGCCGCCGCGCAGCGATCTGTCTCGGGGAGAGCGATACGCGGTGCAGTCGGTGAGCTCAGGTGATGGTGACGCCGCCGTCGATAGCGATGGTCTGCCCCGTGTTCAAGACCTACTCCGACGCGGATGTCATCGCTGCGGGATATGTCGAACTCGCCCTCCGCATGGTCGGAGCGCGGAGGTCTGGGCGCCGTTCCAGGCGTTGACCGAGCGGTAGTGGGGCGGCGTCGTACCGGGGCTGTGGCTTGGTCGGTTTCGGAGTCCGGACACCGAACCCGCGGCGACAGCGTGCTTTCCCCGCAGGTTCAGTGGTGAAGGTTGAACGAGCTGGCACTGTTCGTGCCTAGCGCTGCTTCCCGTTCGTAGTCGGTCATGGGTGTGGACGCGCGGGTCACGGGGTCCCACCGAACCAAGGTGGATTCGCATTCCGCGCAGATTCCGCGCTTGGCGGTACGTATGACTTCGCGAGTACCCAGGCTGGAGGTGCCGACGTGGAAAATCTCGACGCCGACACGGATTTCTTCATCGCCAATGACGATCTCTTGCTTATAGGTGATATCCAGGTGGGCGATCACGAAGTTCATCGTGTTGATTCCGCGTTGTTGGATCCAACGGGAACGCGCTTCATCGAGTAGCGAAACAAGTGAGGCATGGTATACGTGACCGAGTTGGTCGGTGTCGCGCCAGCGAAGACTGACGGGGATGTAGTCCGTATCTACCATCCGCTCATCGGCTCCATGACCGGTGGAGCGAACAAGGATTGCTGGTCAATGGCATTTTTTGGTGTCCTCTTCGGAGTAGGTAGAAATGAACTTTGTCAGGATTTGAAAGACACTTGTGAAGTATTGATGTATTCGCTTGCCTGTGAAGTGAGCGCTTGGCGGTCAACCTTTCCGGACGCCATTAATGGCCATGTCCCGGGTGGCACCGCGATGACTCGCTTGGGAATCTTGAATGCGGACAACTTTCCTGAACACACTCCGCGGACAGCATCCTCGGAAAGTTCCGATCCTGGTCGGAACTCGACAAGCGCGACCACGATCTGTCCCCAGCGATCGTCCGAGACGCCGACAACAACCGTCGACCGAATAGCGTCGACATTGGAGACGAGAAACTCCTCGACTTCATGGCAGGCGACATTCTCGCCGCCGGTTTTGACCATGTCCTTCAGGCGGCCATCGAAAGAGAATGTGTGTCCGGGGTTGAGCCTCACCCGGTCGCCGGTTCTGAAGTAGCCGGCTTCATCACAGTGCTTTTCGCCGTCGACATAGCCGCGGAATAGACTCCACCCCCTGATAGCGAGTTCTCCGCTCATGCCCTCGCGAACCGGCTGGTTGGTCACTGGGTCAATGACCTTGACCTCGACACCCGGGACGGGCATCCAGTGACCGGCGCGCCGGATCTCGTCGGGCTGTGACGGGCGGGTGCCGGCCGCCAGTCCTGATGTCTCGGTCATGCCATAGCCGGTCACGATGCGCGTCACTCCGACAGCGCGGAGGCGGTCGTAGGTTTGCTCGGAGCCGGTGATCATCGCGGTCGTCCAGTACGGGTGACGTCGTCGGTCGTAGGTGGCCGCAGCGAGAACTGCGTCGATCATCGAATCGAACCCGACCAAGACTGTGGCTCGCGCGTGCTCGAAGATCTGAAGGATCCGTTCAGCGTTGAACCGGATCGGGATGGTAGCTGCGCCGACCAGGTGCATGCTGAGTATTCCGTCGACGACTCCTCCCACGTGGTAGTGGGGGAGCATGTGGATCATGCGGTCTTCGGCCGAGATTTCACCGGTGAGGCCGACATAATGAGCGGCGCCAACGAGGCCGGCGTGAGTGATCAACACCCCCTTCGGAGTGCTTGTGCTTCCACTTGTGAATAGCAGCATCGCGGTGTCGTCGGGGTTGCAGGCCTGCGCCTCGGGGCTGATGTCGGGCCGCTGCCACCTGATCTCGAGGTTGTCGTCGATCACCCCAAAGCTCGGCCTTCGAAGGGGATCGACCATGCCAAGTGCGACAGGCAGCGGCTGGCCCGGTTCGCCGAGCCTTGTATCGGACACGGCATAGATCGCGGCGGAGCGCCGAATCACCGACTCGACTTCGACCGGCGTCCAGTACTCGTTGATCGGAACGGAAACCGCGCCGATCTGGGACAGTGCGTACAGTACGACGATCCCCTTGAGCCCGGTCGAGATCGAGACGATCACGCGATCGCCAGGGCTGATGCCGATGGAGCTTAGACCGGTCGCGACCAGCTCGACATCACCTGCAAGCTCACCGAAGGTTCGTGCTGTATTCCCGTCGAGCACAGCCATCCGCCCCTGGTGCAGCCTTGCGGCGCGCTCCAGTACTTCGTGGAGCTTCATTCTGGGTCGGAGTTCTTCTGCCCAAGTGTCAATCATGTGCCTAGTCCGTGGTTGTGCGGGGAGCGGCAGGTAGGCCTTGCCGAACTTCCTGGCTGTCGATCGAGTAGGTGTCGAACACGTCATTCTTGAGGGAACGACAGTCCAGGAAAGGCCGGCGGTCGGCCTTCGATGTAACTCATGACTCCCTCCACGAGGTCGGGTTTGTTGAGCGCCTCCAGCGTTCGAGCGTCGGCATCTGTGAATGCCTCGTAGAAGGAGTTTTCCTCGGCAAGTAGCAGCTGTGCTTTGATTGTGCTCACCGACGCCGGTGAGCAGTTCGAGGCCAGATCAGACGCATATTTTATTGCTGCCGACAGTACCTGGTCAGATTCGGCTACGAAGTCGACCAAACCGATGGAAGTTGCCTCTTTTCCATTCACAACCCTGCTCGAGAACAGAAGATCGGCAGCCCGGCCTCGTCCGACGATTCGTGGCAACAACCACGAGGCACCGTATTCTGCGACCAAACCACGTCGGGAGAACGAGGTGGTGAATTTTGTATCGGGTGCCGCGAACCTGATGTCACAGTAGAGGGCATGCACCAGGCCGATGCCCGCAGCAGCGCCGTTTATCGCGGCGATCAGTGGCTTCCTGAAGGTGAGTGGACGATAATGAGGAACGGCAGCCTGTGGAATGGAGATATCCTCTCGCTCGCCCACGATTGCCATGTCTTCCATGTCTGCGCCCGAACAGAATCCGCGACCTGCGCCGGTCAACACGACTGCGCGAACGTCGGGATCGGCCTCGGCTTCATCCAGCAGGGCGAAGTAGCGAGATTCCATCGCGTCATTCCACGCATTCAGCTTCGTGGGCCTGTTCAGGGTCAGAACAAGAACGGGACCGTGGCTTTCGGCTAGGACGACATCGTTGGCCGTTGGGCTTGGACTGGTCACGGCAATTATCCCCTGTCGAGGTTGGTTTCACGAGGCACGAGGTGGATCAAATGTGATTGCTTGGCGGACACTGCGACTATTGATTCGATGAGAACTTGTCGGCGAGCCACTTTATTGTTTCCGGCATTCCTGCAGTCGCCAGCTCGTCATGTCCCACTCCCGGGAAGGCGGTGAACGTCACATTTCCGCCGAGCCTCTTGGCGTCGGCGATCGCCGACTCGATCCCTTCGATCGGAGTATCGACGTCGGCAGTGCCGTGGAGGACGAGCAGGGGCCTGGAGAGCGGACTGTGCCCTGTCTCGTGTTCTCGGAGGAGGCCGACCAGTTTTTCGCGAGCTTGCGAGGATCGGAATGTGAATTGATCTGCCGGAATGCTCTTCTTGGCGAAGTACTCGGCAAGCTCCATCACGCACAGCTTCTCGAGGCTGGGGAGCGTCGACCGTGCCTGCTCGCCCAAGTAGTCGGCGTAGTCGAATTCTTCTTGAGTCCTCATGCCTGCGAGGATCATCACGTAGTACATCTGGAAGATGGGGTCGCTGGCGCCCGCGACTTGATCGATGTCTTTGGACAGTGACGAGACGGGAGCCATGGCGACGGCACCGCGGTAGTCGAGTCCCGATCCGTACGATCCTGCCAGTTCATTGGTAGCCCACGATGCTTGGCCGCCCTGCGAATGGCCGACAGAGGCCCACCGATCAGACAGCCTGCTGTCGATCGTCTTGGCGGCGCGTACCGAGTCGATCGTGGCTCGACCGGCAGAGTCTGCGACGAGGTAGGTGTGGGTCCCGGGCGTGCCGAGTCCGACGTAGTCGGTCGCGACGACTGCGTAGCCAGCGTGAAGCAGCGCGCTCACCGATCCGGCGTAGTAGTGGGGGCCGGAAGTGGTCGAGGGTGCGCAATCATCGCCCATTCCGGTTGTTCCGTGGTCCCAGGCGACAATCGGCCAGCCGCCAGCGGGCGCATCGCCCGGGGGGATCAGCAGCATAGCGCTGGACTGAACCGAATTGTGGTCTTGGTCGGTGGTGCTGTAGACGAAGTTCTGAACATTTGTCCCCGCGGGGTAACCGGGATCCGGTCGCCCTGCTGCTGTGGAATAGACCGCTGCCCGATTCTGATCCGGGGCATTTGGAGATTGCGCTGCCGAACTGCAAGCAGAGACCAGCGCAGTCACCGCGATGGCGGACGCGAACATGCGGGCCAGACGGCGTGTCTGCTTACGGTGTCGGAGAGGATGGGGGCCCTGCGATTCACTCATTTCTTCACTCCTCATTGAGTTTCGCAATGCTGTAACAGTTCGAAACCGTTACGTCCATTACGTGTGCTTATCGGCTGGCTTGTGCGGGAGTCCGGAGCTGGTTGCGGAGGATTTTCCCGGCTGCGGATTTCGGTATGGCCGAGATGAACTCGACCTGTCGTACCTTCTTGTGCGGGGCGACACGTACTGCCACGAAGTCGATGACCTCCGACGGAGCCACGTGAGCGCCGTCGACCAGCACGATGTAGGCCTTCGGCACTTCCTCGCCGTCGCCGTCACGAACACCCACCACCGCCGCGTCGGCAATATCGGGGTGCTGGAGAAGAACCGCTTCGAGCTCAGCGGGGGGAACTTGGTAGCCCTTGTACTTGATCAGCTCCTTGAGCCGGTCTGTGATCGTCACAATCCCTCGCGCGTCGACAGTGGCGAGGTCGCCGGTGTGGAGATACCCGTCGGCATCGATTGTCGCGGCGGTGTCGTCAGCGCGACTCCGATATCCTGCCATGACATTGGGCCCCCGGACCCAAAGCTCACCCGGCTCGCTGGTGCCGGTAGCCGGACGGTCGATTTCGACTCCGGAAACAGGGTCGACGAGTTTGTTATCGGTGTTGGGAACCGGAAAGCCCACCGAACCCAAACCGATGGAATCACCGGCTTCGCCAGCAGGAATCGCGTGGCTGACGGGGCTCAGTTCGCTCATTCCATAGCCTTGGCGAACAGGGCAGCCCAAGCGGTCAGCGACGATGCGAGCCAAGTTGGCGTCCAGCGGAGCCGCGCCGGAGATCACCATTCGGATGCTCGACAGATCCAGTCCGGAGTCGAGCGGGTGCTTGGCGATCGCAAGCGCGACCGGAGGCGCAATGAACAGGTACGTGCACCGGTGGTCGGCAACCACGCGCAGCATGTCGTCGAGCTCGAACTTGGCCATCGTGACCAACGTCGCGCGCGAATGCAGCGCCGAATTCAGAAGCACCGTCAGGCCGTAGATGTGGAAGAACGGAAGGACCGCCAGGAACGTATCGTCGTGGTTGAAATCGCCGAGCGGCGCGATCTGGCAGATATTTGCTACCAGATTACGGTGCGTTAGCATTACCCCTTTCGGCCGACCAGTGGTGCCGGAGGAGTAAGGCAGCACAGCGATATGGTGCTTCGGATCGATGGCGACCTCGGGAGCTGTCCGTTGCTCGTCCAACAGCGCCGTCAACGTGCTACCGAACCATGCGTGCGCATCGTCGAGGACAATCAGCTTCGACGGATCCATCTGAACCTTATTAGCTGCCGCCATGGCCTGCGGAAGCAGCGCGGAAGCGGTGAATAGAAACTGTGCGTCTGAGTCTTGGAGCTGGCTTGCGATCTCGTCGGAAGTATAGAGGGCGTTGATGGTCGTCACGGTCGCGCCGGCACGGATAGCACCGTGAAACGCGACGGCGAACTGCGGACTGTTCGGCGATAGGACCGCCACGACATCGCCTGCCCGTGCACCGCGCGCCGCCAGTGCACCGGCGACGGCATCGATGCACTCGATAAGCTCTCGGTAGGTCGTACGATTGCCAGTCTTTCCATCTACGAGCGCAGATTTCTCGAGGTCGACCTGAGCGATCTGACCGAACAAGAAGTCATAGATCGACAAATCCGGGATGTCGACATCAGAGAACGGGCTGCGGAAGCTCATGGATGATTTCTCGATTCGGTGCTGTGGTGATATGAAGGGCCGGTAATGCCCGCGGTCAGGTCGCGGGGACGTCGGACACAGAGTCCAGCTCGTGCTGTGAAGAGAGGATTTCGTCGGCCGCGCGCTGGCCAGCTCGAACCGCGCCCTCCATGTACCCGTTGAAATGGTCGGAAGTTTCGGTTCCTGCGAAGTGGATTCGCCCGATCGCCGAACGAATTGTCGGCCAGGAGTCCAGTAGGACACCGGGACGGTTGGGGGACATACATCCTGAGATCCATGTTTCCTCGGCCCAGATGTGTTCGACGTAGTCGATCGCTGCGGGGGCTGAGACACCGAACATCTCATGAACATAGGATTCGACGACGGCCATACGGTCGATGCGTCGGGGCTGTCCGGAAGCCAATCGTCGCGAGTTAGCGAAACCGATCAGAACCCCGGGCCCTGATCCGTTTTTCGGAGTGTTGTCGATGATTGCTCCGACCGGTGAAGTCCTGGACGGGAAGATCGAGCCGCTGAGACCGAGATCGCGCCAGAACGGAGACTCGAACGCGATCGCGAACTTCATTCCTGCCGACATCGTCCACTCGGTGTCCAGGCGCGTGCGCGCAGACGGAAGCGGCGGCTCGAACTGAATGCGAGCAACCTCACTGGGGGAGCACGCGACAATGACTCGTTCAGCTGTGACGGTGTATCCGTCTTCTGTCGTGAGAGTGACGGATTCTCTGTTGTGCTCGAGCTGGGTCACCGGGCTTCGGAGCCGGACACGTTCGGCGAGAATATCGGCCACACGCAGGGCAACCTGCTGGACCCCACCCGACACCCGTGCATCGAGGGTGCCTCCCGCGAGCTCATGCCATCCGCCGGCCGCAGCGACAAAGTACGCGAACCAGAGCGCGGACACGGACTCGCCTGAGCCTGAGATGAACATTTCCACCGTGGTGCTGATGAAGGCCAGCACCTCGGTGTCTCGGACCCCGAGAGTCCTGGCCCACTCGTTGACAGTTATGCCGTCCAGGTACTTGGCATCCGGGTGGGTCCACGGTTCGGCCAGATTCATCACTACGCCGACATCTGTCAGCGCGGATATGAATCGGTCGAGCTCGGCATGGTTGTAGGTGTCGTCATCGTGCACAATGTTGCGGCCCGCTTTGTGCATGGCGATCGTGGACAATCCGAGATCCGCGAGCAATCTGAGCAGAGACGTTTGACTCGGGCCAACGAATTGAGCTCCGAGGTCGACCGGTTCGCCGGCAAGCACTCCGCTGCGAACCCGTCCTCCGGGTTGATCGCCGGCCTCGAGGACCACGATGTCTGTGATGCCGTGTCGGAGCAGGTGATGCGCGGCTGCGGAGCCCGACAGCCCGGCGCCGATGATCGCGACAGCTGCGTTGATGTCAGGTAGTTCGGAGTGAGTCACCTCACGATCGTGCGCGCATCGGCGGCCGATGATTGGTCCGATCTCGGCCAATTTCTCTTGATTCCCTTCCGATGTGGGAAGCCATGCCTGGGGTGATCTCCGGGGTATCGCTGGCTCGGTGGGGCGGGACTGGTCCACGTACTTCAGGTAGCGGTCGTCCTCTCTGGTGCCGACCAGCAGAAACGCTCGGCCGGGATGTCCGACCGAGCGTTTCTACTGTGCGTGTGTTGGCGCCTATGGCAGGTAGGCGTGGGGGTACTCCGATGAGCGGCTTGCCCGCTCGTCAGGCACGGCTGGTGAGCTACCCGAGGCTGAAGGGCTGGCCCCATACGGTCACCCAGCTGGTGACGTTCTCGGTCACGACCTCGACGCTGACGAACGAACGTGCCTGCGCGTAGCCGCCGCATCCGGTGAGGCCGATCGTCTGATCCGACCAGGCAACCGACCCGCTCCGGCCGGAGAACACGTTGTATGCCTTGTGCGATTCGTTGCCGAAGTCATCGGCCTTCTCACGATCGAGGATGTAGAACGACTTGGCCTGTCCTGGTCCGAGCGACAGTTCGCCACCTGTAGTGGCACCTGCGCTTGCATTTCCTTCCCAATCGGAGGCGCCTTCCACGCCGGCTGCCGCGCCGCCACCGGCGATGTTGACCTGGCAGCCCACGGTATAGCCGGGTAGCACGACACCGCCGGCGTCGGCGCCGGTTCCGGCGAGTTCGACCTGTGCCGTGCCGGATACCCAGGCATTTCGATGCACTGGTGTGGATCCCAGCGATGGATTGATGTTGACGGACTCGCCGACGATCCGCACGGTTACGACCGTGCCGTCCGAGAGCGTCTTCACCAGTTCTGCCCCAGGCAGGGCAACGATCGTGTCGGCTAGCGCGGGTTCGGCTGCAAGGATGCCGATCGCCAAGCTGGCAGCCGCGGCGAGGCACACACCAGTGAGAATTCTGCGTTTGAACATTTGAAATCACCTTCAGATTGGGAGTCCGCCGAAGTGAGCGGGGCGGTGAACGAAATAGGCGGCTTCAGCCGATACTGAACGGGGCGCCGTAGAGCGTGGTCTTGGAATAGTGATCGCCGATGATCTCGACAACGGTGTACGCACGGGCCTGTGCATAGCCTGCGCATCCTTGGATTTCGATCTCGGCATCCTGGTATTCCACCGAGTACTGGCCGGGCTCGGCGATGTCCTTGTAATCGATCTGAACGAACTTGACTTGGCCCGGTCCCAAACTCACACCGACCGACCCGCCGAGGCTGCCTCCGCTGGTGGAGATACCGCCGGACACGCCTGCGCTGATCGCATCCTCCGCGATGCTGACCTGGCAGCCGACGATGTATCCAGTCGAGATCTGTGAGGCACCATGCGTGGAGGAGTTGTTGGAGCCCGGTGCTCCGCTGGCACCGTTGGTCGGACCGACTTCCCCTTCGGGGGTGCTGGTGACGTTGGCTCGTGCGATTCCCGAAACCCACACTGCGCGGCCGGCGCCGTTGGCCGCGAGCGAAGGGGAGATCACAGCGCGCTCTTGTTCACGAGAAATGGTGACCCCGGGCCCCGCTTTGAAGCCGTCGGGCAGCGCGATTGCCGTGTCTGCGGCCGCCGGGCCGCCCAGGCTGATGCCAGCTCCGGCGGCAATGGTCAATGCGATGGCCAGACAGGGAGGTGCGGGGCGAGCGAGGCCGCCCCGCACTCGCTTCATTGTGATTTGGATCATAGACGAATGATTGGCGGTCAAACGTCAGCGCATATGACCGATATCGGAAAATATCGCCGAAGCGAGGGTTGTTTCCGGATCTGTTTACGACTTCTGGGTACGCATAGACGAGTGACCGAACTGCTGAGTGCGCACAGTCCATCGGCAGGTATTCGTGCCTGGGCAGCTAGGAATCGCCTGCTCGATGGGGGGCGGGAAGGACCAGCTCATCGGCGCGCAGGTCACGCCATGCGATCGTCTCGTGGATTCGGAGAGCGGCGCCGAGCTGAACAGTCCTCTCCTGGATGGATGCCCCCAGTAGCTGTTCGGCTGTCAGCAGGCGGTTTCGAATCGTCCGCTCGCTGATCCCGAGAACCCGCGCCGCGAGAGAAGTGCTGCAGGCGTTGTTGACATAGACCGCGACGGTGTCGCGGATCCTTTCTGCGCGTCCGGTCTTGGCGCCTAGCTCACCGAGTTCGGCCCTGGCCATGCGGGACGCGGCTGTCGGATCACGCATGATCAGCGTGTCCAGGTCGATTTCCCGGTACGTGGTGAGGCGGCGGGGGCGTCCGTCGAGTTTCTGCAATGCCAGCGAATAGGTGGCAAGAGCCTCGTGATGGCTGCGCACGAGGCCATGAGCTCCGTGATGGAACGAACCCGCCGCTATTCGGATCCCGGCGTCGAGACCGAGCATGTCGATGATGTCCTCGACCCGATGGTTCGCCGTGGTTGTCGCAGCGAAGACCCACATCGAGCCGAGGTCGCCGTCGGCTGACATCACCGCGGCGATGTCGGTCGAGCGTGGCACCGCCGCCCGGTCGACGATGCCGCCCGGTCGCCAGATGACCAGCGCGAGGTGCGATCTCATCAGTGGATAGCCGAGTTGTTCTTCTCTGACCGGTCGGCCTGCGACCAGATCGCGGACCAGTTCGGCACGTCGGCGTGATGCGGACTGCCCGAGTCGAGCTCTTTCTGCGAGGTATGTCGCACGGGCGTGGCGAATAGTGTGATCGAACCAGCGGAACAGGGTGCGAGTTCCGCTGTCGATAACCGCGAGTTGTGTGGATCTGTCAACTCCGAGGCTGGGTACGGTGGCCATCATCCACTCCCACAATCCGGCCAACCCTGCCCGCAGGGCGTCCTCGAGTGGGTCCCAAGCGATGCCGGTCCGGGCGGCGAACACGATCTCCTCGAGCATTCGCCCTTGGATGCCCTCTGGTAACGGGGTGGCAGTCGGGCGAAGCGCGGCCGCGAACTCCTGGGCGACCGGGCCGAGGCTTTCGTAGCCGGCGGCGGTGACCGCGGGATCCGCGGAGAAGTACTCCGGCACGTCCTCGGTGACCCGTCGATGCATCGCATTCTTGGCCTCAGTTGGATCCTGCTCCAAGCGGTCGGCTAGGGCGGTCATCGCCGCAGTCACTCGATCCATTTGATATTCCTATCCGATTCTTCCCATTTCGGCCACATTGAAGGTGCAAATGGCCGGTATCAGACACCCACGGGACGCGGTCTGACGACACGATAAGCGGTATGAGTCAGATCACATAGCTGCGTGACTCTGTCTCAGTCGCACGATCCGTCTCGTTTCAGGAGTCCCGAGTTGAACATCGACCAACGCATCACACTCCCTCAAGTCCGCGCTGCGGACCGCATGTGTGGAACCACGCCCGGACTACGCGTCGGGCCGTTCGTCTACGTTTCCGGCGTTGTCGGAACTCTCGACGACGGAAGCCTGGTCGCCGGGGATGCAGGCGCCCAAGCCCGACAGGCGCTGGCCAATGCCATTGCCGTGGTGAATCAGCTCGGCGGCTCAGCTGCCGATGTGGTCCGAACGCGGGTGTACCTGGCGTCGATGGACGATGTCGCGGCCGTGGCGAGCGAACACAGGGCGGTGTTCGGTGACCACCTTCCTTCGTGTGGTGCATTCGTTCAGGTGGCAGGCCTGTACCACGGTGCGCGCGTCGAGATCGAATGTGATGCGGTGGTGATCGAATGATCGGCTCACCAACGGTAGATGCTGTGGTCATCGGCGCTGGGTTGTCGGGGCTGACAGCGGCATGGCGTCTGCGGCAGGCCGGACACAGTGTCATCGTCGCGGAAGCATCGGCCCGCCCGGGTGGTCGGCTGTTGAACTCTGGGCCGGTGCTCGACACGGTTCTCGAAATGGGGGGTGCCTGGGTCGGACCCGGACAGGACGCCGTGATTGCACTCGCTGACGAGCTCGGTGTGAACAGATACCGCTCGCAAGTGCACCGTTCCGGAGACGTGCTGTGGTGGGTCGGTGGGCGCAAGGTTCGCTTCGACGGAGTCGAACCACCGCTCGGAAATACCGCCAGAGCCTGCTATCGGAACACGGTCGCTGAGATGGATGCGCTATCACGCACGGTGTCGCGGGAACATCCGTGGGATTGCGGCGATGCCGCCGAATTGGATGGAATCAGTCTGGCGCAGTGGCTAGAGCGTAGCGTCGCCGATCCGGCGATCATCGAGTATCTCGGGTTGCGATTCACTTCGATGTTGGCCGCACCGCCGCCGGCGGTGTCGATGCTCTACGTACTGCAATTCCTTGCTGCTTGCGGCGGCTTCGAACAGTCGCGTAAGGGCGCAAGCGAACGATTCGAGGGCGGCTCCCAGAACCTGGCGCTGCGGCTGGCCGAGAGATTGGGCGACAATGTTGTCTTCGACTCGCCGGTGCAAACGGTGCGCACCAGCGCCATCGGGGTTCTGATCGAAACATCGGATGGTGAGGTCTCGGCGCGAAAAGCGATCATCGCGTGTAGCCCCCACGATGCAGGAAAAATCCATTTCGAGCCGCGATTGCCCGCGCGACGGCAACTGCTGCACGATCGGCTGTCTATGGCCGGCTGCATCAAGATGCACGCGGTATACGACACACCGTTCTGGCGCGGGGAAGGTCTCAACGGTGCTGTAGTCAGCGACCGTCCGGGGACGCGGGTGATATACGACCACACTCCGGCCACCGGAACACCCGGAGTGCTGACCACCATGATGATTCACCAGACCCCACATCAATTCGGTTCCCCCGCAGAGAGTTTCGACAGTCCCGAACTGCGTGAGGCCCGTTACATCCGTGACCTGACAGACTGCTTCGGCCCCGCAGCGGCCAACCCGATCGTCGTCCTACAACAAGACTGGCTGAACGAGCAGTGGGTCGGAGGATGCGAATCGCCATTCCCTCCCACCTTGCTGACTCTGGTCGGGGAAGCGGTGCGGACACCTGTCGGCAACATCCATTGGGCGGGAACCGAAACTGCGACGAACTGGATCGGATTCATGGACGGCGCGGTACAAGCCGGCGAACGCGTCGCCACCGAAGTGGCCGCCGCTCTCAGTGCTGCGACCTCACGATCATCCGCGCCGGGCTCATGTCCCGCGTCGCTGCCCGGAAGTAGGACACCATGACCGCCGAACTCAACGAACGAAGCGCCGACAACATCGGCAAAGGACATCCAAAAGGCCTTTGGAACCTCTCATTGACCGAGTTGTGGGAGCGGTTCAGCTACTACGGGCTGCAAGGCACACTGACGTACTACCTGCTGTTCTCGATCAACGATGGCGGTTTGGAATTGGTGCCGACGACCGCAGTCGGCATCGTCGGTGCCTACGGTGCGTGCGTCTACCTCGCCCAGATTCCCGGAGCGTGGCTTGCCGACAGGGTACTTTCCCCTCGCAGCATGATCCTGGCCGGTGGCATCATCATCATGCTGGGACACGTCGCTTTGGCACTGATACCCAGCATCGCCGGCCTAGTCGCCGGGCTGGCTTTGGTCTCTGTCGGGACCGGGGCACTGAAAACCTCGATCACCACTATCGTAGGCCTGCTCTACGACGATCGACCAGTCGAAGACCGTGACGCAGGTTTCACCTATTTCTACATGTCGATCTCCCTTGGTGCTGTCACTGGCATGCTGTGTGTCGGTTTCACCCAAAGCAGATTCGGTTTCCACGTCGCATTCGGTCTCGCCGCGATCGGTATGGCTGCGGCATTGATCCAATATGCCGCCACAATGCGAACACTTCCCCCCGCCGCGGGCATCGTTAAGAACCCGGTAGGTCGTAAACAGCTCGGCTACGTGGCGCTCTGCGTAGCACTGGTATGCGCGACCCTCGCCGGCGGTGTTGCCTCCGGACTCATCCATGGCAGCAACGTCAACCTGCTCGCCGGATTCCTGATCATCGTCGTATTCGTCGGCTGTATAAGTCGAATCCTGTCCTCGGACCACGTCACTCCAGTTGAGAAGCGCAGAACACGAGGGTTCGTGCCGATGTGGATCGCCGGGTCTGTATTTGTCGGACTCAGCGGCCAAGTCTTCACCACCGTGCCCCTGCTTGTCACCGAACGCGTCGATATGAACGTCGGGGGATGGCATATACCCGAGTCATGGCTGGCGGTGATCGGATCGATTGCTCTGATCGTGGTCTCGCCGCTGTCAGCCACGGCGCTGCGGACCTCGTGGCTCGGCCGGACCAACACTGCAACCAAATACGCACTTGGTATCGGGGTCACAGCGACGGCCTACTTCATGCTGACGGCCACCGAACTGTGGCCAGGTCGCACCGTTCCAGCCTGGTTCGTGGCGGGTTGCCTCATCATCACAGGCTTCGCGGAGGTCCTGGTCGGCCCCATCGGGCTGGCACTCGCGACTCGCGTCGCACCGCGACGATTCCAATCACAGCTCGTCGCGCTCCAGATCCTCACACTCGGCGCCGGGGCCACCATCTATGGAGCGCTCGGAGCGTTGTACACGGCAATGTCGGCCGGCCACTTCTTCTTCCTGACCGGAGTTATCGGTGTGATCTCAGCTGCTGTGCTGGCTGCGTTCTCGAAACCTATCGAGGCTTTGCTGCAATCCTGAAACAGGCACCATCGATGTCGTCAGCCTGGTGCAACGACCTGGAGTCCGGTCGGTGACCTGTCCGGGCCACGACCAACAGGCTGGCGAAAACGAATCGGGCCTGGATTCGAATTTATTCAACAAGAGAATAGTTTGTAAACCAGCGTTGAGGAGATTCCATGGCTGACACCCTTATTACCGTCCATGCACGACCACCGGGCGGACGATCTGACGAGGGATCGCTGAAGGATGCGGCCAGAGTCATGGGTGTGCAGTGTGCCCGATCGGCAACCTTGTCCGCCAGCGAACCGCCCGAGATCGTGCGTCTGATCATGGGTGAAGGGAAGCACGCAGGTGAGTCCAACTTCAACATCGCCTGGGTCGGCACGGCGCCAACCGACACGAAAGTGGTGCCAGGAGGTGCAGTCAACTGGTGGTGTGCGGTGAACCTGCAGAGAATCGGAATCAGGCGCCCGCCTGGCATGCCCGCCGTTCCGGCTGCTTGCGCAATGGTCAATTCTCAAGTAAATCACTCCCAGCAATTCGGACTCGAGACCATATGCGTCATCAGTGGTCAAGGCACGGCGACTTTGGAGCGACTGTCATGACGAACACCCGCGCTGCGGTCGTGACGGGGGCGGCTTCCGGCATCGGCGCTGCGGTCGCAAAGCGGCTCGCTGTCGACGGATTCGCTGTCGCCGTCGCCGATCTGACCGAGGATTCATGCAGGCCGGTCGTTGAACACATACGAAGAAACGGTGGTGAGGCCATAGCGGTCGGTCTTGACAGTTCCGACGAGCAGGAAGTTCATTTCGCCATCGAATATGTCGGTGCCGAACTCGGCGGACCAACGGTCGTTGTGAACTATGCCGACGAGGCCCGTCGCCGCCTGCCGCACAAGATGACCTCCCAGGATCGGGACGAGGGAATGGCTATCCACCTGCGTGGCTCTTTTCTTATTTCGCGCGCAGCGAAGCCGTTCATGATTGACAGCGGTTGGGGTCGAATCATCAATGTATCCAGCACACCTGCACGAGGCAATCAGGGTAGGAACAACGCCACCGCTGACGCGGGCATGGAAGGATTCACCAAGGTTCTCGCAAAGGAACTCGGAAAGTTCGGGGTGACTGTCAATGCGGTCACACCCGGAGTCGTCGAGACAACCATGACCCCAGTCACCGATGGGCGGTTGGGAGTGGAACTCGACGAATTCAAAAAGATCAAGTTCCCGCAGAAATCCGCTGTCGGAATCGGCTTGGCGGAAAGCATCGCACACGCCGTTTCGTTCTATGCAGACGAAAAATCCGGATTGATCTCTGGGCAAGTGCTCTACGTCAACGAAGGCGCCAGCGGATGAGATCCTTCGACAACTCCGGGGAAGCGAAGAAGGTAGTAGAGGCACGCATGGGGATGTCGGCGTGGTATCTGTTCCCCGGGCGCCAGATCGATTTGTACTCGACGCTGACCGGCGGCGCTAGATATCGGTCGATTCGGTACGGACGCGACAATCCACCGTCCCGCGTCGGTGCCAATTCCTCCGCAGCGGTGAACCGGCCGCCGTAGTGTCCGTCATCGGAGTCTGGGCTGTAGCGCATCGTTCGACAGTCAACTGCGGATAACATCTACCGCTGATTTCAGTAACTTTCGCCCGTATGGAATGGACATGTTCGAGTACTCGGTACCGCACGCCACGGAGCCTGATGTCGTGATCCAAATCCACTGGACCGACATCGGCGGCGAGTGCGTGGACCTCTTCTACGAGGCATGCATCAGCGCGGCACGGCGATTCACCGCCGCGTTCAACGCGACCCATGCCAATGGCAACGCCATCCTGCGCGCGAGTACGACCGCATTGCTGTTGCCTCGACTTCCTTGTGAACGAAACTGGGTAATTCCCTGATGGTCGTGCCGATCCCGCCGACCCCGAACTGCGGGGCGTGACCGAAAGCTGCAGAAGTCGACCACCAGCCCTTGGTGCAACTTTGGGGTGGGTCAAATCGGTTGCCGCCGTTGCGGTCTAGCTTTCGCGCGAAGTCACCGCGTGCGCTTGTATTGCTGGGGGCATCGCCGTCGGGAACTAGCGGATGTGCATCCGGTGATCCTGCGAACAGCGGAGAGCGGGTTCGGATGCCGTCCAGGACGTCGCGTACTTTGGTCGCGATCGCCTGGCTCGCCCGGTCGACGCCGTCGACTGTGTTGCGCGCCTGGCAAACCGGCGCTCGGCAGGTTGACCGGTGTGCGACTCATGCAGGTCTGGATGGTCATCGCAGGCTCCCATGTCGTTGCCATCGATGCCGAGGGTAACCAGATCTGCGTCGGGGCTGAGCCGATCGAATTGCGGTGGGTCAATCCCGCCCAGCGGCAACGTTTGCGGTCGGCTCATATCGGCGGTGACGGCTGACGTCGCAGGTGGCGTCACGGAAGACCGCAACCTGCATGGCGGCGGCCACCTGGTGCGGATAGTCGGACGCGGACTGCGCGCAGTCGATGGGGACGAATTCCGAGGGTGGGGGGCAAGGAAGTGATCACGCCGGCGCTAAAGGAGTCGCCGAAGCGCGACGTATTCCCGATAGATGGGTTCAGCACCGGCGTGGGGCCGGGATCCGGGCTGCGATCGCGGCGATCATGGGTGTGGTTCTCCGGTTGTGCCGCGTTCGAAGGTCGGCTGTCGCAGCTCTTGATCAGGGAGGTGCGCCGAGGGGCGCGGCATCGTCTTCGCGGCTCTCGCCGCTATTGTGCTCGCCGTGGTTCGCACCGGTCCCAACTGAAGCTTGCGTGCTCCCCACGCGGGCGGGGATATTCCCCAGTTGAGGCTCCCAAACATGGCAAGGACGCCGCGCCACGGTGGTTGCGGAACTTCGAACGCACGGGCCAACGTTCACCTGGTGAGGGCAGACGAGCAGGGCGGCGCTCAGCGCGCCGATGAGTGTGTCACAGCGTCATTGCTGACTTCCTTGTGTCTGGCCGAACAACAGCCGTCCTACGCACCCGAACTCGACCTGCGCGGCGTCGTCGCGGGCTCGGCACCTATCGACATGGCGACCTTGTTCAAAGCCGCCACCATCGGCGCCCTCAGCGGCGCGAGCGGATACCTGCTGCACACCCTCGCCGCACAGTGAGCCGGGTGAAGAGCTTGAGGGACGGGCAGCCGAGAGTCGTCCTCGACGTCCTTCGTGGAGGCCGTGCTGTGCGAGACGAGGGTGCCATTCGGCGCGAGCAGCCGGAACGAGTCGACGATTCTGGGTCCGCCGACGTGGTCGAAGATCGCGTCCACGCCGTTCGAGGCGAGGGCGCGAACCTGTTCGGGCACGTCACCCCGGTAGTCGACCGGGATGGCGCCGAGTTGTTCGACCGCAGGATGGTTGCGGGCGGACGCGGTACCGACCACCCGAACCCCCGCGGCACGGGCGAGCTGGACGAGTGCCGATCCCGCGCCGCCGTTGGCGCCGAACGGGGACGGTCTGGCCACTGCGGATGCGTGCGATGAGGTCGAGCATCTGCCACACGCCGTGATCCCGTTGACGACGAAGGTCTCGGCCTCGCCGATCCCAGAAGTCGCAGCCGCACCGGTGGCAGCGGCCGGCATCGATGATTCGTTCGGGGATCGGGCGGACGACGACCGGGACCGCGACGCTCGGGAGCGCCGCAGCGAACAGATGCAGCTGCAGATGAAACGCGGGCAGGAGCGACGCGAGGAGACCGCGGTGCCGCTGCCGACGATATGGCTGGCCCTACCGCCCGTCGGTTCACTCAGCGCCTGACCTGACCTGCGCAAAGACTTTTCCCGCGGGCGGTGGCGGACTACCCTCGAACCACAGGGGCGGCATCTCCACGCAGGCTGCCGACGTAGGTGGGGACGCCATCCAGGGCGTCATGCAGTCGCATCATCCAACTCCACGGGGAAGGCGCCATGACCACGATCCATCTCCACCAGACCACCACCGCGACGCCCGAGCAGTTCCTCGCCGGCCTCACCGATTTCGGCCCGGGCCGCAAGGAACTCTTCGGCAACAGCGCCGACAACTATCTCGAGGTGCACCACGAAGGTCCTCATGATGCCGACGTCACGGAGGGCTCGCGCGGCATCTGGGAACGCCTGCACTATGACTGGACCGACCCTCACCACGTCCTGATGACGACCACCGACTCCAACCTGTGGGGCGGCGCCTCTGGCCACACCTACACCCTCACACCGCAGTCCACTGGGACGACCGACGTGGACGTCGTCGTGGTCCGCGACGGGAAGAACCTCAAGGGACGGCTGCTCGCGATCGCGCTCGGAGCCTTCGGCACGCGCATCCTGGGTAAGGAGCTCAGGAAGTCGGTCGAGGCGATCGAAGCCCGCGGCGACGGCGCACACGGCACGGCCACCTAGTAGGCCCGTCGGCGAGTTCTCGCGGAACGGCGGCGACATCGACCAGCATAGCCTGCACACTGGGAACGCGTCCGAGCGCTCGCCGACCTAGGAATTAGCCAGCTGCCGCGCCGAGGATCGCCAGCGCGTAGGGCTGGGGTCCCTGCGGGACGTTCGAGCCGATGACGTCGATCGTCCACGTACCGACTGTGGGTGAACCGGCTTCGACGACCTCGACGTTGTTGATCGAGTCCATTGTGAATCCGGGGCCCTGCCCGCCGTTTCCGACTCTGGGTGTTCCGTCCGGGCCCCGGACAACGAGATTGAGGTTGTTGACCAACGTCTCGCCGGGAAAGTCGCTGTAGGCGAGCACGATCCGCAACGGAACAGCTGCCGAGGTTACCTCGATTTCGAGGGTGTGGAGTTGTCCCGTCGAGACCTTCCTGCCTTGGCGCACAAGCAGCGTGGACGGTGCTGTCGGGGCAACGACCCCAGTCACGTCGACGCATCCGAAGCCCTGGTGGTTGTCGGCCACGGTGGTTGCGGGCGCTGTGCCCGGCAGGCGACGAGCACCGGCGATCACGACGGCCTTGAGGAGGGCGCCCGACGGCGTTGTGATGGCGTGGTCGCGGCGAAGGTGCTGGCGCAGGAGCGCGAGCGCGCCTGCGGTCAGTGGCGTGGCCATGCTTGTGCCGCCCATGTAAAAGTACTTTGAAGAGCCGGGGAATGGCTTCCAGCCTGTTGCGGTGGGGCTGAGCATCGTCGACTTCGTCGACAGGATCCATGTGCCCGGGGCGACGACGTCGGGTTTGATGCGTCCGTCCGCGGTCGGACCACGGCTGGAGAACGCGACGACCTGATTCGGGTCGTCGGCCATCGGAGCGCTCTTGTACGGCGGTGCCGGGTAGTCGTCTGGCCACCAGGTGCCGTAGCGCTCACTGTCGAAGGAGCGTCGCAGGTTCTCGCTCGCTCCGACGGTCAGGCAGTTCTTGGCGGTGCCGGGTGAGGTGACCGAGCCGAGGTTGATCTCGCCGTCGCCGTCGGAGTCGCTCCCGTCGTTACCCGCGGCGAACAGGATGGCAAACGACGGGTGCTCCCACATGAACTTGTCCACGGCGCGGCATTGGTCGTCGTAAACCCCGGGGTCGCCTCCGCCCCACGAATTGGTGTGGATGCGTGCGCCTTTGTTGAACGCGGGTGTGAACAGGTCGGCGAGGTCCACCGGAATTCCCGCGAGCAGGTAGCGACCGTACTTCGCGACGAACGCCGGGTTCGTCCAGTCCAAGGCTTGCTCGACCGCCTGGAACACCAACTTCGCTTTGGTGGCCAGACCGCGGATCGCCGGTTGCCCCGGCACCGCCGTACTCGCCACGCCGTCGCCGAGCACTGATCCTGTGACGTGGGTGCCGTGGCCGGAGTCGAGGTCGGCCGCTCCGTCATCGCCGCCGGCGTTGTTGATGTAGGGAGCGAATTCCGAGGTGACCGGAAAGCTCATGACTGCTGTGACGCGGCCGGCGAAGTCGGGGTGCACGGGTGAGGTGGTGCCGGTGTCGAACCCGGTGTCGCACACGGCGATCGTCTCGCCATCACCGTCGAGGGTGGAAACCCCGCCCAGCGTTGCCGCCGTTCCGCGCATGATTGTCGCGGCGACGTCGTTGCTGATCCGATTGATCGGCCGGTTGCGCACCATGCGCACACCGTGGACAGCTGACAGGGCGGCCAATTGCTTGCGCCGAGCGGCATCTGTGCCTTCGGGTGCCTCGACGATGAGCGTGGCCGGGCCGTCGCCGATGATCTTGAGTCCGAGGGTGCGGATCTTCGCCTTGGCGGCGCGTGCGGTGGTCGGTGTGAAGAACTCGACCGTGAGGACGTTGGGGAGCAACTTCGTTCGGGGCAGTGCGGGTTCGGTGGTCACGTCCAGGCGTGCGCGGTCGGGCAGGTGACCGGCCCAGCGCACGTGCGGCAACGCGGCGATCGCCGCGATCTGCTCGGCCGTCGCGCGCACGACGAGCGTGAAACCAGCACGGGCATCGACGATCGATCCACCTGCTTGCTCGACGTCTGCGCGCCATTGCGGCTTGATCGGCCCGACGAACTGGACGAGGTAGTGGTGCGGTCCGGCGTCCAGGCGCCGGGTGCGCTGGTAGGCGGGATGAGCCGAAGGCCTTGCTGCGCCGGTGATTCGAGGCAGGTTGGTGTCGATCGCGTCTGTTGCGGTCGGTCCGAGTGGAATCTCGTATTGCGCGGTGATGTCCTCGACGAGGTAGCGCTGGCTCAACTCTCGGGCTTCGGCCTCATTGACCTGCACCAACGCGAACGCGTCGTAGTTGGCTGTCACGGTGTGGTCCCGTGCGAGCGCGGCTTGCTCAGATTTGCTCGCGATCACTTTGAGCGTGCGGTCCATGTCCGACTCCCTCCACGAATGTTGTGTGCGAACCTAGATGACGCTCCCGCTACGCTGCTTTCCCGCTGGAACAGCTCGGCTGGGACCTCTGGCGCGGCCGGTTCGCACTCCCGCGGCCTGAGGCCCTGCCAACTCAACGCCCGTTTGCTCATCTCGTCCACTTGGGGGTGTGGCCGAATCCTCTGTCCGGCAAGGTCACCTCGATGATGGTCCTAGTGCCGTGATGTGCGCACGAGTACCCGCCTACTCGGATCCTGTGCAACCGCGCCAACGCTGTCCGCGCCGTAGTTCTGATGACCGAGGATTCGGTTGCCTCGTCTCCCCAACCCAACACCCTTCCGCAGAATGCGGGGCCTCGAACACAACAATCCCTACGGCCTCGTCGGTGTGGTGGAGATCGGGTGTGCCCGCCGTCAGCCGTCCTCGTCGTTCGACAGCAGCGACGACAGTCAGCCGGTTGACGGAGCGGATGGACCCGGCATCAGACGAATTGGATTTGATGAACGTTATCGAGTTCGGTGTCCGGACTTTCCGGTTCGCGGAACGGGTCCAACGCGGTGAGGTCACCGAACGACAGCCCTGCCTTCTGCTCGATCCAGTCGATCCGACGCTGGGTGGTCTTGTGCTGACCGAAGACGAACTCCTGCTCGGAGAGGAACTCGCCTTGCGACAGGCTGTAGCCGGTCGCGGTAAGTGCCCCGGTGGTGTCGTGGATGAAGACGATCACCTTCCAGAACGCGACAGGGATTCGCACGTCGAACTTGATCGGGTCGTCGTCGTGGAGGAAGGGGCCGGTGATCACCGAGATCCTCATCTGGTCCCGGCGTGCGTTCTGCAGGGCGTAGTTCTCGAGGTCGAGCCAGACTCCGGCGTTGAAGGTTTGCATTTGCGGGACAGCGTTGGTCACGTGCATGGAGTCGTTGTTGGCGCGTGTGGCGACGGTTTCCGCACCCCAGACCGGGTCTTCGCGTCGAGTCATGTGGCCGCGGGAGAACCTGGGTGCCAGCCCGTAGCACTCCTTGCTGATCTGCGCGTGGTTGGGAATGCGCGGGTCGCGCCGCCACTGCGTCCGATCGGCCCTGGCTCGTTGCTTGCCGTCGATGTTGACCGCACTGTAGAGGCACATGCGCCGTGTTCTGCTCATCACGACCGAAAAGTGTTCGTAGTTCAGCACAGTGCTGTCGCGGCCGTTGTCATCGAAGACCAGGACATCGTCGCGATCGTTGACCTCCGGCAGCGTGACTGGCGCATCCGAGCCCAGGAATGTTTCCGAGAATCCGCTGCGGCCGAGGTAATCTGCGGCGACTCCCTCGATGACGAGGTCCTCGGTCGAGAGCCCGGGAGCAGTGGGAGCGGACGTCGTGGGCGCTGCAACAGATACCGCAGAGGTGTTGTCCGCGTAGGGATCTCCGATCTCGACGGTGATACGCAAAGGCACGACAGCACTGAACCGCGTCGGCCCGCCTGCGGTCTGTGCGGCACTGTCGAACGTGCCGGCACCGACAGCGTCCACGGTGACCGCGGGAGTCGCCGGTCTTCCCTGCCTGCCCAATACTGCGGTGAGGCGCTGTTGGACCACCGGGGCAGCGACAGCGTAGTTGGCTTCGAGGAAGCGTCCGGCGAAGTGCAGCCCGACCGCTTCGCCGGTGGTCAACGACACCACGACCGACCCGGAGTTCCCGCCGAGGGTGGTGCAGTCGTGCAGGATCACCGGTCCTTGCTTACGGGTCAGTCGCCCCGGCGCCAGGCGCTTCTTGTCGTAGAGGTTGCCGTAGATCTGCTCCATGAGCGCTTGATCGGGTATCCGGCTGTCTCGTGCGGGGTACCCGATCACCGCGCAGAAGTCGTCCACCACCGGGTCTTGGGACATCGGTATCGGCGCGGGTTTGCCCGGACCGGTTTGATCCACCCGCAACAGCGCGATGTCGGGGCCAGCGTCGTCTTCGATGTGCAGGATCTCGGTCATCGCGAAGGTCAGGTCTTCGGGACGGTTCGCTTCTTCGAGAAAGTCGATGGAGGCGGTCATCGGTCCGAGAATGCCTTGACGGAACACGAATTGGCCACCGGCGGCGCGCCCGAATTCTTGGGCGACGTGGCGGTTGGTGACTATCACGTTCGGTGCCAGTAGCCACCCGGTACCCAGCCAGGAGGCGTCGTGGCCGGTGACCTCGATCCTGCCGACGGCGCGCGCGGCGCGGATCAAGGAGTCAGAGGCCGTGCTCAGGCGGGTCCGCCAGACTTCGCTGTCGGGATCGGTGAAGCTCAGCTGTGCGGCGTCGCGATGGATGGTCAGCACGGGGCGGCCTGTTCGGACGACAATCGTCTCGGTGTGGAAGCCCACCCCGCCGAACTCCTCCGCAGGGCTCGACGACGGCGCGCCGTCGAGTGTTTCGCGGGTGTCGGGAACCGCCGCCAGTTCGGTCTCAGAGGTGACGGCGCGGGTCTCGGCTAGTTCGGCATGCAGCTCATCGTCGCTGTCTTCGATAGTGGCGTTGTGGAGCGCGAGCCGAGCCTGGACACCCTCAGAAATATCCATAGCGAGACAGTATTACGAGGGTGGGTGGTCTTGCTAGGTTCGGCGAAATTTACCTGGGAAAGGCAAAGCGCTGCAGTGGGTTCCGTTGGCCGCATCCCCGATGGTCAGTGGCCTGAGGCGACGTTCTGGCCGGTGCAGAACGGAGACTGAAAAGCAAGCCTGAGGTGCACACGCCATCGTAGCTCCTGACTCTGCCACGTACCGGGGTCTCGAAGATCGCTGATGGACATCGATTTCGCCGCCCAGTGAGAGCCAGGGCCTCTCCTGTCGAGTTGACCGTGGCTCGGTTGCCCCATATGCAGCCCGTCGACTCGTGATGGAGCGAAATTGCGCGATATTGCCCGGGTTACGCGCAGTGCTGCCGAGTCGTTCACGGTATCCGGTAGCGCATACGCGTTCCTCAGACAGCGAGGTCTGGTGTAGCCGGATCTCAGCGTGAGTGCCGGTCAGCTGAGCGGGCAGTTCACAACGCTGCCTTCCTCACCGGGTCAGGCGACGGCTCGGGGGCGCCGTCCTGGTCCCAGTCGCGGCAGTAGGGGGCACCACGGACGCAGCCTGTGATGCAACCAGACCGAGTACATGAAGGCTGCCCAGAGCGCATCGACGGGCAACGACACCACCCGCGGCAGACCGACGAAGTGGACAACGAACACCGGCACGCTGATCATCGCCACGACCAGCAGCACCCGCGGGGTGGTACTCACCCAGTGTCGTAGCCACAGCAACCGCTGTTGGCGTTCAGCGCGTCGGCCGGCATCGGCAGGGACCTCCCGCATGCAGTGCACGCACAGTCGCTGGAAGTCGTTGTGTATCAGTCCGATAAGCAGAACGGCGTTCCCGATCAGGATCGTGAGCTCGATGAGGGTGCCTGTGTAGTCGAAATAAGTGGTGACACGCGCTGCCGCGACTGCCGCGAGCGCGTACAGCATCAGGTGCGCGAGTGTGGTGAGGAGTCGGCTGAACCGGGACTCTCGTTGTTGAAGGCGTTGTCCATGATCGCCACGTCAGATGCGTCCTTCATAGTTCGGGCAGCGGGGCAACGGGGCAGCCGGGCAGCGGGCAGCGGGGGAGCTGTCGAGACTGCACCGGAGCAACCAGCTGAGCTGTTGTCGGGATCGTAGGCCGGGGTACTGACGTCATCTGGCGGTGTTCGCTGACCACGGTCACGGCGGATAATCGACAGAGTGTTCAGCGCTGCCGCGGCTTGATGTGCCAGCGAATTCCGGGTCCTCGGCGAACTCCGATGTCGTACGGCTTCAAGGACGGTGCCACCCATGAGCCTCCTACACTGCGAATACCCAACGCGCACAAACCCGCTCACCGACTGAAAGCCACGTCCTGTGACCGATCTGCTCGACACCCTGCCCTTCGATTGGACTCGCCCGGAAGCCCAGGAGCTACTCGACATCCTCGCCCGTAGCTACTACCGAGACCCTGAGGTCGAGCGGCTGGTGCTACAGGTCGGCATATCGCCCGCTGACCTCAATTGGTCCCAGCCGATGGTCGGTGTCTGGCACGACCTGCTCAACCTTGCACGCAACCAGAACCGTCTGCGGGATCTGGTCGACGCAGCGGCCAAGGACCGCCCAGCTATCGCCGGACGTATCGGCGAACTCGTGCGTCCCGCTCCCATCGTCGAAGCCCCTGCCGCAGCTGATTCCCGGCCGCACTGGTACGGATCAGACGATCCCAAATATCTCGAAGCTCAGATCTTCGACAAACCGACCCTGTTGGACGTGGCGTTCATGGCGCGAGGAGCGGCCGTCGCGGCCGCGGTGTGTCGGCTGCTGGTGACCATGCAATCCGGACGCTACTACGGCACGGCCTTCCGCATCGGCGCTGACCTACTGCTGACCAACCACCATGTGCTCTACGACATCAAACGCGACTTCGCTCCGCCTGCGAGGGAGGTGCAGGCGTGGTTCCACTATGAGTTGGGTGCCGACAACCAGCCCCGCGAACCGCTGATCTTTCAGGGTCGAGTCGAGACCATCGTCGGTGAGCCACGTGATGACTGGGCGGTGATCCGCACCGATTCGGCGCTGCCCGACGACATCCCCGTGATCGGGCTCACCACGTCGGCTTCTGTGGTGGAGGATGATCGCGTCAACATCATCCAGCACCCCAGCGGCGGCCTGAAGAAGATCGGCATCCACCATAATCTGGTCCGCCATGTCGATGACCGAGTGGTGCAGTACTGGACCGACACCGAACCGGGTTCCTCCGGCGCTCCGGTGTTCGACAACGACTGGAATCTCGTTGCGCTGCACCGTGCCGGTGTCGGGTCGACCCAACTCGCACGGGGCAAGAACTTCGGCACCACCATCGGGCGCGTGGTCTCAGGACTGCAGAGCGCCGACATCGATCTGGTCTGAGGGCGGCGTTCCGCTCACCCGAACTGCCGGTGAATATTGCCCGCCACGCCAGGCGGGCAATCGGGTCGACGAGCCAGTGCGAGGCTGCGAATGCCCGGGGTCGCTGTCTCGATCGTGATGAATGCCTCGGCGATCGCAGCCCGGTTCGCGACCGAGACCCTCGGCCACAGGTCCTCGAGGCGGGTGAGGAACTGCGCGTCGGCGCGAGCCAGCACGATGAGAAGATGCGCGAGCGGACGTTGAGATCGGCTGGCGATACGTCCGACATCGACGCTCACCAGGAGTTGGGCCACCTCGTCCTCGACTGCGCCCACGCCCAAGTGCGGCAGTCCCAGCGCCGTCAATGACTGTTTGTAGGTGCCGAACAGTGCCGGCAAGTGGCGGCGCTGGCGCTGAGCAACTGCCTCTGGCAGGAGTCGGTGGACGGTGGCGCGCAAGGCGGCCAGGATCGCTGAGGCCATTTCCGGTGTGAGAGCACCGGCAGGACCATGCCCGGCGCGGTCGATATCGATCAGCAGTGTCAGCAGGGCTTCGGCGGTCTGCGGGTCTTCGCCCGCGTCGAGCGAGTGCTGAAGGCGGCCCAACAGCTGCTCAGCGTGGGACCGGTTCAGCACGATCTGGCTGCGCAAATCGTGGAGTTTGCCCGCCACGATGCGTACAGAGTTTGTGTGCGGTGAGTTCAGAAGCCCCACCAGCCAGGCCGCGGCATCGTCGCCGATTGATGCCGCCGGCCAGTGCATCAGCGCGGTGCTGACCGCCGTCATCGCCGCCGATGCGACGTTGGTGCTTCTATCGTGGGCGTACTCCACGATCCGCGTCCAGGTACTGGGGTCGTAGCCGCAGACCAGCCCGTCAAGGCGAGCCCGACTGGTTCGACTGGCCGGGTCGGCACCAGACACCAGGGTGCGCAAGTCCGCGGCGAGTTCAGCGAGGACCGCCGGTGTGGTGGCGGTGATGTTGAGGAAGGTGTCGTAGGCGCTGGTGACGGCCGAAGCGTCGCCGCCCTGATCACGGAACGCGACCAGGGCGCGCAACCGATCCGCCAGTAAATCACCCTGGGTGCCGCAGGCTTTCACCGCCGAGGGCCATACCTTGCGTGGCATCGTGTCGATCCATTGCGACAGCACCCGCGTCACCGCGAGCCGTTCTGCACGATCGAACGAGTCCGCAGTGTGGTTGACGACGGCGCAGGCGACGCCGACCGCGGTCGTGGTGGGATTGCTCCCGAGAGCTGTCACCGTGCGTAGCGCCAGTTCCCGGTGTGTGTCGGCGATGTATTTTGCGACGTTGACGCAGCGGTCGCCCGCCACGCGCGCAACCTCGCCCGCGGTCGCATACCGCAATACCTCGCCCGCGGTGCCGGGATCGGTACACAGGTGCGCCACCAGACGCACCTGGCATGAGTCCCACCGGGCCAACAGTTCGGCAGTCAAGATGTCGTGCCAGGTGAACCAGCCGAGGCGGGTTCGGAAATCAGGGAGGTGCTGGCATCTGATCAGCAGCCCGGTCAGGTCGTCGACGGAACCTTCCGGGCAGGCACATCGGGCAGCGGCGACGATCAGGTCGATATCGCGCGCAGCAGGTCCCATTTCTGTGATTGCCCGCAGCACGACCCGTTGCGCTGACGGGGGCAGCATTTCGTAGCGGTCGATCAACGCCGTCGCGGTCGCGTTGTCAACGCCCTCGGCCACCACTGCCGCAATGAACGCCCTCGATGTCGAGGAGAGCACAGCCGTGGCTACGTCGGTGCGCGGGCACAGGGCGTCCAGCACCTGTCCGATCCCAGTAGGTCTTTCCTGCGCCGTGATCTGTGCGATCAGTTGGGCTGCCCCGGTCACGACCCCGGACAGCTGCGGCCCCTGAGCGCGTTCGATCCGGACGATCAGCACCTCGAGAGCGGCGCGGCGGCACGCCGCCGGTGCGTTGGCGAGCACGGTGGCATTGGCGTCGATGACAGCGCCGGCATCGGCGGGGACGTCCGCGGCGATGCGCAAAACCTGCTGTGGCGATCGGCGTGCGAACGCGCCCGCCAGTTGGGCTTTGACTCCTTCGACTTCGGCCAAGGGGATCGCGGCACGGACATCGTCGAAGCGGTTGTCGTCCATGGCCAGCATGGGCAAGTGCCGGGCGATCGGCCAATACGCTGGGACCAGTGAGCCGTCGAGGCCAGTGCGCAGCCGGGCGAAATCAGCGGCGGTCCCGATCCGGCGCAGGTGGCGGGCCACCGCGTACTCGCCGAAGGTCTGATGAAAGAAGCTGTAACGGTCAGCGGCGGTGACTACCGCGCCGTCGCTGAGCAGCAGGTCAAAGGCGCCCTCGTCGGTATTGAGCCGCCCGGATACCGAGGTGGCGAAGCGTTGTTCGCTCTCGAGCCACGTTTCTTCGGCGAGTGCGTTCGCGGCCGCGACTTGGCGTCGTGCGTTGGCGCTGCGTGCGCCTCGGCCGTGGCGATCGGCGGCGATCCGCTTGGTCCAGTAGTCGTCGTAGAGGGCGGTGACGGTGAGATCGTCAGGGATTGCGCCAGATTCGGCATACACCTCGCAGGCCATGGCCAGACGAAGAGGGGTGGCCAGGACTTGTGATGCACCCGGTTCGGCCAGGCTCGCAATGAAGTGTGTGCCGGTGTCGTCGGTGATCTCGGCGCGCGAGCAGACGAAGGCGCGGGCCCATGCGGTGATTTCCTCGCCAGTGAGCAACGGCATCACATATTGCGATTCGGCGATCCCCCGGGCGGTACGCAGATAGTTCGTCCACTCGTGATCGCGGCATGTCCACACCAGGTGCCCGAGTCCGGCGATCCTGCGCAGAAGCCCGGCGATGGCGTCGGCGTTGCGTTCGCGCACAACCAGGTCCACTGTGTCGACGAGAACGTGCACGTCGCCTGCAGAGGCGATGTTTCTCAGCAGGTCGGTCAGCGGTGATGCGTCCGGCTGGTCGAGCGCTGCGGCTCCGAATGCCTGATCGATGTCGGCCACGGTATTCAACGCCGCCGTGGACGACACCCGGTTGCAGGGAACCAGAATTGCTTGCCCCGTGGCCTGTTCAACGACCGCGTCGAAGATCTGGCCGAGCAGCACGCTCTTGCCGAGCCCTCCCTCTCCGATCAGAACGAGAGTGTCGACCTCGGTGACATCGCGGTGCAGTGAGCGCGTCAGTTGCTGCGCGCGTTGCATGGTGGGCAGAACTTCAGGATCGAGTTCGAGGCGCTCGCGCATGGCTGTGCGCATCAACCCTGCGCTCACAGACGCACCTGTGTCACCAAGCGGCGCCGCTGGTGTCCGGGCGAGGTCCTGTAGAACAGTGAAGCCTGTGGTGCCGGGGTCTGCGGCGATCGTCTCGATCAGTGTCCGCAGTCGCTGGGTGGCGGCTGCGTTTCGGCAGATCCGCGGCCACACATCGACCATCGCGCCCGTGAGGTCTATCTCGTGCAACGCCAGGCCGGCGGCCCGCAGTAATCGGTCAGGCGGTGATTTGGGAAAGGCCACGCACAGGGCACTGAGAAGATCTTTCGTGGCAGGGTCTTGCTCATCGAAGCGGAAGCGGTCCAGCAGCGACATCCCCCGACCCCCACGAGTTCGGCACCTCTACGACTCCGGCAACACAGACCAACCTACCGCGAGCGCTGAGTACCGCGCACTGGCGATCCCGTCGATGGATGGGCTGTGACCAATGGATCTCCGCCGGGGATATAGCTGCGCTTTCGTCGATTCGACGACCCCAGGCTCCCGCAGGTGCGCTCACGCGAAACCGTCGAGCATCCCCAGAGGTTGACTCCGGCCCGGCCGAAGAGCGGTGCATCGATCGAAGTGACCAAGCGGCAGCTTGTTTCGAGGATCGGCGCGATGAGCCGCGGGGGTCACTGGCGCCACCTGATTCTCTTTCGTCAGCCGTGGCGGCGGTTATGCTTGCCGAGCCTGGGGTCCACGAACACGAGGTTTGCGCGAATGTCGTTGCTCGACCGATGCCCGTTCGACCCCGCCGACCCCGAAGCGCAGAACTTGCTCGACGCACTAGGGCATCTGTATCCCCTTGCGACACAAGCGCAACGACCGATTTCCCGCGCAGGCATCCGCCTCCAGGACATCGCACTCAATGACGCGATGACCGACGTGTGGCCGCGCGTACTCCGCGCCGCCGCCAATCAGGGCAGGTTGCGCGCATTGGTGAGCGGTATCGCTGCCGATCCCAACAGCGCCGGTCACGAGATCTTCGCGCGACTGGCCCAGACCTCGGTCGAGGCGAGCACGCGATCGCCGCTGCCGGTTCCTGCAGTCCGGCCGCAAAAGAACACAGCCCGACTCCTTGGCCTGGTGACTGCGGTGCTAGCGGTGGTGGCATTGGTGGCGATCGGTGTGGTGATTCTTGCGCCCAACCAGCAGTCGGGCGGCGAGATCGTGCTGGAAGGCTACGACTCCCTCGGCGCACTGCCGTTCATGCCAGCTGGCCCACAGCCAACGCAGCCAGTTCCACATCCGTCGAGCGCAGCACTGCCAGTGCACAATTCTGGTGCGGGCGCGGTGCCCTTCGACGGCGCGGAGCCGGGGGCGTACGCAGGCGAGCGTGATGTGACGATCTCGCGTCGTGACGATCTCGCGGCGTACCTCGAAGGGCACCCGGAAACCGCTGCGGCACTGGTGGAAGTGCTCAACAAGGACCCGGCAGTCACCCGCAGCGGCTCGCTCACCGCGGCCGGACTCGGCGCCTATCTGCGCGCGCTGACTCCGGTCGTTCTCCGATTCGACATCAGGGTCACCGATCACGGGCTCGACGGAAACACGCCCGTCCCACGCCAGGCCGTCCTGCAGTCCGGTACCGCCGTCCTCGTCGATGGCCTCGGGGTGCCTAGAATCCGGCTGGCCGGTGGGTCTCCGCTGATCGCGATGCAGAACGTTTCCGAGACGCCGCAGTATCTCGGTGTGAAGTGGAACGGGTTCGACGAGAAGGCAATTGCCGCCATGCGGCCGACCGGCACCCTGTTGACCGTGCTGGTGTTGATCGATCTCCGTACCGGTGTTGCCTTCGACCGTCCCGTCGGTTCGATCGGTGACCGCGACACCGAGCGCACCGCAGGGTCGGTCGAATCGAGTACCTCACCTGTGGTGACCACGGCGCCGCCGACTACGTCATTGTCTTCGACAGCCACGACCGCGGCAGACAGCCGACCGCTGGACCTGTCCGGACCGTGGACAATGCGATCGCTGGGCAGCGACATCGCCGGCGCTGTCAGTCACACGGCAGAGGGGTTCGCTTTCCGAAACGAGGAAGTCGCAGGCGCTGTGCGCGCGACACTTGACTGTGTGCTGATCGGGAAGCTCGGCGGAGCTGCCACCATGAACTGCCGAAACACCGTGACGGGGAATGGAGATACTCTCGGCACGGATTCGACCTACAGCGGCACGCTCACAGCCATCAGTTGGCAGGATCGCTCGATGTTCCGATTCGACGGCGTGATCACCGCACCCATTCACCCGTCGCTGGGACAGTACGAGGTCAGTCTCTTTCCTGGATAGTCGCCGGGGTCCTGATGTGGGCAATCCGCGTAGGCAACAGCTCGGGTCGTCAACCACACGAGGCGTTGGCGTCGGTCACGCTGCTGCAGGGCTTCTGCCCCCGGCACAAACCGCACAGGTCGATGCGCACAAGCAGCGCTCGTGACCGTCTGGCCACTGCCGAGGAATTCTGTGGGCCAACGGATTCGAGTGCCTCGTGGTTCGGAGACGAGACCCACCATCCGCAGCGATCTGAAGAACACTCTCCCCAACAGCGGAGGACCAGTCGTCCTGGTCGCGCGCCACGACGGCGGCAACGCCGTCGCCGCGACAGGAGCTACGGATTCCGCGCTTGGATGGAATGTCCTTGCCTGTGGATGCGGCGATGTCGCGCTGCATCATTGGGTGCTGGCACGCGGTGGGATGAAGTTCTCATCGGGTGAGAGCTCGAGCTTGTTCTGTACCTGCAGTGCGTCCGCACAGGGATTGCACAATGTGTTGACCGCGGTGACGGCAGCGCGTGGCGATCCGATCCGGGTGGGTTGGTACGGGTTCTGGCAGACAGCGCGGCTTAGCGGAGCTGTCGGTGCCTGCCCGTCGCGAAGTCCGCACCGGTGACGAGGACACCTGCGGAGCTGAGTGTCGTTGCAATACCAAAGAGACCGGGCGTTCTTGACACTGTCGCCGGATCGGCAGCAAGCTGATCGCTAATTCGACACGGTGCGTACGGAACTGCGGTCGGCAAGGGAGCTGGAAATGGACCGCTGGGCGCTGGGTGCTGTGGTGCCATGTGTATCTGATCGAGACGCCTCGTGTTGCGGGGTTTGGCCGCCCACCGTCGATATGGACGGTCCGGCCCACAACCTCGTGCGCCTTGTCGATCGGGACGCGGTGCAGTACTGGACCGACACCGAAGGCGGGTCGTCGGGGGCACCGGTGTTCGACAACCAGTGGCGGCTTGTGGCGTTGCATCACGGCCAGACATCGAACAGCGCCGATCCGCAGGGGTGCAATCAGGGAACGCGCGTCTCGCGCGCAGTGGAGGGCTTGGCCGCCGCGGGTATCGGCTGGCCGTAGGAGAGGATGAGGATGTCGTTTCTCGATCGGCGCCCGTTCGATGTCAACGATCCGCAGGCCCAGGAGCTGCTCGCGGCCCTGGGGAACGGGTATCCACTGGCTCAGGACGCGTATCGGCTCCTGTCGCACACCGGAATTGCGAAGCAGGACATCTACTTCGGACAGCCGATGGCCGACGTGTGGCTATCGATCTGCGAGACGGCCACCAATCGAGGGCTCCTGCGCAGACTCGTCGACGAGGCAGCCAAGGATCATCGTGTCCCGGGCTACGAGATCTTTCGCGCGCTGACGGCTACCCCGATATCAGACATGCCGTCGGGTTCCGATCCGACACAACGTCGACCCGGCACCCCGCCGGAGACATCAGCAAGACCGAAGCCGCCAGCTTCCGTGCGGGCGATGTTCACGAGATTTCGTATCCCGCTGGCGCTGCTCGTCTTGATGGCTGTCGTCGTGTCCATCGGAGCGTACAAGATCATCGGCAACGAAGGCGGCGATGCGAGAGGTTCGATCCCCGCCAGTGCGGTATCACTCAAGGTATACGGCCTCGGTCAAAGCGCTGGGAAATTGACTTATATCTTCCCGCCGGAAGCCGGGGAAAAGGCGGCCGAATTCGCGGAGCTGGTACGCAACGACGTTCAGTATCAGGATCATGACAGTCTGCGTGAGTACGGTTGGTATGCGGGATACGTCCGCGTGGCAGTAGAGGTGACGAACTCCAGTTCCGAAGAAGTAGATATTCTGGCTGTCAGACCAGCGCATCGAGTTCGGTCTCCGATCAAACTGGGCACTGCGATCTGGATACCGCCCTCAGGAGCTGGTCCGGAAGACAATTCGATGTGGTTCGGGCTCGATTACTCCGAGCCGATCGCTCGCTCCGGTGGCGGTTCCGAAGGAAATATCAACGATCCGGCCTTCTTCGAGTCGCGACTTCTGGGCATCATGCCGGGAGAGCGCAAGGTGCTCATGACCTACTTCTATGCCGACTCGGCGTCTGTTTCTTTCGACATCGAAGTCGAGTATCGACTGGCCGGCGCCGAGAGCTCGGTAACCGAAACCATCAGCAACTACGGCCATCTATTCCAGGTGACGGCATGGGCGTGTCCCCAATGGCTTCGCCGCCATAACGTCGCTGCTGACATCGCCGCGGATGTCGGGAAACTTCGCTACAGCTCTGTCCTGAAGAAGATCGCAGCGAAAAGTGGACAAGGCTGGGAAATGCAGGAGGTCCCTGCCGATGACTACGCGGTGGCCTGCGGAAATTGACAGGATTTCAGGCAAGGAGTGTACGCGTGCTCGCGTCAGCAAAAATTCGTCTACTGGCGGCACTGGTGCTGGTAGCGTCGGTCGCGCCGGTAGCCGCCTCGAACGTCCAGGTCATTGAACCCTCGACGTTCGCCTATGCGACCGCCACCGAGTTGGTCGTGGTCCGTGGAGTCCGCGAACCGATTCGCGAGAAGATCTCGTTCTCTCAAAGCTACGGCGGGATCGTCTGGACCCAGGACGGACGATATGCCACGATTCTGACCAATGATAAACCCGGTGTCGAACTACGATCGGAAAAACGAACGCTAGTTGTCATCGACTCTCACAGCGGAAATACGCGACGACTTCCCTGTCCTCTTTGTGTAGGGCTGGCCGCGATCGGAAACGATCTGATAATGGCCAGTCAGCTGACTAAAGACTACAGTACGCATGGTTTCGGGATCCTGCGTTTCGCTCTATCGAACAACAGACCTGCTGTCGAACTGGCCACCGCTGTCCGTGGAGATGTAAAAGGTGAAATGAATGGCAATATCAAGGAGGCGTTTGTCCTCGCTGGAACTCCCGGCGGTGCGCTGGTAGGCGCGTTTGCCGAGCAATGCGAGAATCGGTTTCTGCTGTTGCGTTCGGATGGGTCGTTCGATCGAATAGGAAAACGGAAGATCCCAGGCTACGGAGGCGGTTCCGGCTGTTCTTATAGTGACGGACCCGCGGCAATCAAAGACGCGTCCACCGGTTCGCCGGTGTTCGCTGTCGCGTTGATCGTCGGCAGCGTTCAGAACGACTGCGCCGCACGTCATGAAGTCCTGCTGCTGTCGCTGGACGGGAAGGAGGCTGTGAACACGGATTTGTCGGCACTCGATCCGCCGGGATATCGGCGTGGCGTCGACACCCAAGTTGTCGTCTCGGACCTGTGGTGGGACGAGTCCGGAAATCTGCATGCGGTGATGTTGGCTGGTGTGTGCGATGGAACCGACAGTATGACAACACTTCCCACTGAATGGGTTCTCAAAGAGACCCGATGGGTGCAGGTTTCACGCGAGGCAATAGTAGCGAAGCGGGAACTGAACGACAGCGTGAATCTCGTCGTTGCCCTACATGACAAGGTGAATCTCGTCGGTACTCTGTTCGCCGAATATCATTCAGGTCGGCACAAGATTGCAGACGACGTTGTCGCTATCGAAGTTCCGCAGCCACGTCCGCACCCGAGCTCAAGTACAAGTTCCGAGCGCCTGCCCGTCACGATAAAAGACATCTGCCCGTCTGGAACCTGTCTGGGTATCCGCGAGGGCGACATCGACGCGGACGGCAAAGTGGACAAAATCGGGCTGGTGCTGGATAAATCCAGTCGCTCCGATTCGCTCGAACTCTACGGTCAACTCGGCAACGGTCGCTTCGTCAGCGGTGTCGTGGATACCGGAACTGGATCAGGGTGGGGATGGCTCGGAATCAGTGATATCGACGGCGACGGCCGAGGCGACATCGTGGTCGACATCGGTGGAGTGATCGCGATAAAACTCGTCAACGGCAAGTTCGAAGCGATCAAAGATTACCAGAAGGGAATGCTTCTGCTGCATGCCGAAAACCCGGATCGGGAATACAACAGGTTCGAATTCGGCGGTTTCACCTGTGAGCGTGTTGATGGTCATCTGCGTCTGACAAGATTTCGACTGACTGTGTATGACGATTCAGCAAGTGTGGCTACCGGCCAAGAGGAGGTTTTCGAAGCTGGTTCCGATGGTGTCATGAATCGCCTTTCGGCCCGACAGCTCAAATTTGATGTCGAACCCTTTACCGGTGTGCCGCACTTACCGGAGGAATTTGAAGAAAAAGTCGGTGCGCATTGCCCAGGGCTGAGCCGGTATCGGAACTGACGCCGCCGCCACTTCTTCCCGGTCCGCCGCACGATTTCCGTCAGGATCTTTGTTGTGGTGTAGGCAAGCCGGTACCGACGGATCTGTCCATATCGCCTGCATCGCAGCAGGTTTCGACGCGTACTAGACGATCTGCAAACTAGCGGCGATGGCATCAGCCTGGCTGAGCCGCGGGAGTCGGAGCTCATCGCGGCCAGCGCTGAGATGGTCGAGACTCTTGCCCTTCGTATGCGCCGGTACCCGAGCGGCGAACGGGTGTTGGCAACGGGCCTCGGTCACCGGCTCAACGACTACCTGCGTTTCATGTGCTTGCTTCGGCAGCGCGGCGGCGCCAGATGTCAGCTTCTGAAAGTTCTCCGCGTTGTGCGAGGAGGTCTCCGAGGTTGCTCATGGCCTCGGTATTACCGGCGTCGGCTGCGCGGCGGTACCAGGTTTCGGCCTCAACTTGTTGTCCTCTGCCGTAGAGGAACGTCGCAAGGCTGTCCATAGCGTTGGTGTTACCTGCGTCGCTGGCGCGGCGCCATATGGCTTCTGCCTCAGTCAGATCTGCCCGCTGTTCATAGATAAACCCGAGGTTGTTCATGGCGTCGGTGTTGCCGGCATCGATGGCGCGGCGATACCAGGTTTCGGCATCTGTAAGTTCCCCGCGCCGGTGCAGCACCCACCCGAGATTGTTCATTCCGCCAGCGTGCCCGGCGTCGGCGGCGCGGTGGTACCAGGTTTCGGCTTCACTGAGATCACCACGCCTTTCGAGCAGGGACCCGAGGTTGTTCATGGCGTTGGGGAAGCCCGCCTCGGTGCTGCGTCGGCACCAGAGTTCGGCTTCGTCGAGTTCGCCGCGCTGAGACAGCAGCCACCCGAGGTTGTCCATCGATTCGGTGTGCCCGGCGTCGGCGGCGCGGTGGTGCCAGGTTTCGGCCTCGGCGAGCTCGCCTCTCTCGAAGTGAAAGATCCCGAGGTTGTTCATGGCCTGGGCATGGCCGGCGTCGGCGGCGCGGTGGTACCAGGCCACAGCTTCGGCCTGATCACCGCGCTGGTAGAGCAGGAACCCGAGGTTGTTCATGGCGTTGGAGTTGCCTGCCTCGGTGCTGCGTCGGTACCAGAGTTCGGCTTCGTCGAGTTCGCCGCGCTCAGACAGCAGGAACCCGAGGTTGTCCATCGCTCCGGTGTCCCCGGCGTCGGCGGCGCGCCGGCACCAGGATTCGGCCTCAGCAAGTTCACCTCGGTGATAGAAGAAAGTCCCGAGGTTGTTCATGGCGTGTGTGACCCCAGCGTCTGCGGCGCGTAGGTACCAGGTTCGGGCGTCCGTGACCTCACCACGCTTTTCGAGCAGAAATCCCAGGTTGTTCATGGCGTAGGCAACGCCAGCTTCAGCTGCACGTTGGTACCAAGCTTCGGCGCTGGCGAGTTCGTCGCGCTTTTCGAGCAGAGCTCCGAGGTTGTTCATGGCGTCGAAGTTGTCGGCGTCCGCGGCACGGCGCCACCAGGTCTCGGCCTCGGTGAGCTCACCACGCTGCTGATATAGACAGCCGAGTTCGTACGTGGCAGCAGCGTGGCCGGCTTCGGCGGCGTAGCGGTACAAGCCCTCAGCTTGGGCCAGATCGCCACGTTCGTGGACTAGACGCCCAATGTTGTAGATGGAGTCGGGACTGTCGGTCGCGCGGTGAGATCGGTGATCGCCGAACCTGCCGAACAGCCTGAGTGCGCCTGCGGTGTCGATCGCGCGGCGACGCGGTCGAGGGTGCCCGTGGTGGATGAGGTGCTGTTCAGTTCTCTGGTAGAGCTCATCGAGAGTGAGGTCGGGGTCGTCAGCGGTCGCCAGCAGTGCGGCGGTGAAGGCAGTGTTGCGATGGCCAGTCGGAGCGATGGAGGTTTCGTTGGCCGCGGAGGAAGTGATGGTGTAGGTCCCATGGATGCCGGTCTCGGCGGCGATCACGGCGGCGGTGTCACTCATCGCTTCGAATGCCCGGCCGGAGAAGCAGCAGTCCAGGATCAGGATGCGGGCCTGGGCAGGCGATTCGAGGATTTCTTCGCGCAGTGTCTGGAACGACACTGATGTCCAGGCTGGTCGAGTCGGGTCGGTTCCAGACACTGCGAGATATAGCCTGCCACGGTTGTCGAGAATGCCATGACCGGTGTAGTAGACGAACAGCACTCCCGTTGCTTCACCTGCGGCTAGGGCTATGGCATCACCGATCTTTGAGCCGGATTGTGGATCGGGTAAGACGATGCAGTGCTCGGGGTCGAACGCGCCACCGGTTGCTGAGGTCAAGGCTTGCTGGAGGTCGAGCAGGTTGTTGACGGCTGCGGGGATCGCCGTCAAATCGGGATGGGCGTAGGTGGCGGTCCCGATAAGGACCGCTCGGGAACCTGCCCGGCGTGAGGGGGATGTGGTCACCGTGGAGTATCCGGCTCGGCGAGCAGGTTCTGGATCTCACGCACGAGCTCGGGGGCGTTGGCGCGCTTGGCGTCGAGTTCGACCTCGACACCATTGCGTTTCAACATGACTCGGATATCGGAACGGCGAGTGTTCAACCACGCCGACAAAGACATCGCCAAGGCAGGCCCCAGTCCTCCTGCGCCCACCGCGACGACGAGCACGTCGGACAGGTCACCCATCTGGCCCTCGTGTGTGCGCGCCGGGGGCAGGCTCACCCGGCCCCTCAATGCGTCGTCGCCACGGAACCATTCCAGTAGGCGGAACAACTCGTCGGAGTCGCCGCTGGTCTGAATCGTGAGCTGGTCATCCAGGTCCGGCATAGTGATATTTTGCCCTATCCTGAGTCTGTCGAGCCGATATTGCCGCATCGGTATTTCATTCACGTACCGAGAGACCGACCTCGCGGATGATCTGGCCGATCGTGGCCGTCGTGCATTGGTTGATGAGCTCTCTGTGGCTGCCCTTGGGCACAATGATCTCGGCCTCGAACAGATCATCCAGGGCCTCCGCGAGCGCGGCCCGGGTGATGTTGTTGCAGCAGAATTCGATCTCACGTGCTCCGTCCACAAACGAAGGCTCGTCGGCTTTGCGGCGGGGTCGTCCTTTCACGGGTTCACTGTTGCACCCCCATCCAGCTAACTCGCCGGTGTCGCTGTACTCGGAGAGGTAGCAGCCGTGCCCCTCGCCGCAATCGAGTGTCCAATGGGTTGTTTCGCAGGAAGCCATCACTTATCTCCTTGGGTCATGGAACTCACCTGACATGCCCATGACGCGATTTGCTCGGCAAAGTAACAGTGCGCATCCGTCCCCAAGAACCTGAGTATGCGGATGTACTCCGGACGTGATGACCCGGCATCGCTGACGCATGTTTCTGTGTGAATTCCACACTGCGAGTGCAGTGTGAAAAGCAGTCTTCATCGGCGGCGGTAGGCTCGCTAGAGTAGTGAACTACGCTACTCTGCACCCCGCACGATCGACCCAGTTGTGAGCGCGGACGCACGTCCCGATGGTGATGGTGCGGAACATGAGCGCATCACTGCGGTGCGTTTGTCGGCGGGCGACGCTGTTGCTGTTCGTCGCTGCGGTGGTCCGTCCTTGCTCATCGTGCCCGACGATCCGGCGCCGCGGCTGGCCGCGGTCGCCGTGACGCTGTGCAATCCATCCGTTGTTCGACGGTCGAGGCCGGGGTTGGCCCTTGGCTACTTGAGTTGGCTCGGGAGATGCGGAGTGGCCACCGGATCCGGTGTGCCGATGCGGAAAGGGGTTCCGTGGTCGTCGATGACTTTCGTGCCGGAGTGGGTACCGTCGGTCCAACCGATGTGGAGCCGGTAGGAGATAGTGTCGGTGCTGCGTTTGTTGACGATGATCAGCAGGAGTTCTGGGTCGGTGGAACTGACTCGGTATGGGAACTGCAGGGGTGTGGTGTTGGTTTCGGATCCCCAGGTCTGGTCGGGGTCGCGATTGGAACGCACGATCTTCGGGGGATCGGTGTCCACGTCGATCTCGGCGAGTCGTCCGACAGTGGACGAGCCGCATTGACCGCTGACGAGGGTCCCCTTCACCGGTCCTGGTGTGCGGTTCACGACTTCGGTGTCGAGGCTGGTGATGGTTACTGGCGTCGGTCCGGTTCCCTGCAGGCTGAGCTGAACGCGACCTGATCTGTTGTCTCCACCCATGGGGATCGATTCGACGCCACCGTGTTCGCGTATCCAGCGCGCGTAGTCGGTTTGCGGTCTGGGTGGCTGCCCGAGCTCGGTGACAGGTTTGTCGAAGATGTAGGTGCCGCACCAGCCGTTGACCGCGGTGACCGCCTCGACGTTCAGCATCTCTGCCGAGCTCTCCGCTTCAGGCCACGCTATGACAGTGACGGCAACGGCGAGTACGGCACTGGCGGCCAGTGCGGCCAGGATCCAGCGTGAACGCCCCCGACCGGTGAAGCTGGGGGAGGCTGTGGGTGTGTTCGGTGATTCCGCGGGTAAGGGAGCGGTCGGTGCGCCGTGGTAGTACTGGCCGCCGATGACGGTGACGTGGGTCAAGTCTCGTTCGACCGAGACGTGCCGGTAGGTGGAGGGAGCGGCAATGGCTGGCGCGGTTGGTCCCTCGGTCAGGGCCGCGCTTGTGGAGGGTGGGGCGGCGCCTGGGTGGCGGTGACGTCACCGATCCTGAATGCGCCGTCGACGACAACCTCCTCGGCGATCACTCCACTGGCGCCCGTGGCGGTGATCTTGCCGATTTCCAGCTCTCCGGCCTTCACGCGTGTCAGCTTCACTCCGACGACGTCGGCGACTTGGGGCACGTGCTGGTGGATCGCTAGCCAGAGTCGTTGCGCCGCAGCGTCGAGTTCCTCGTCGCTGGCTGCGCCGGCCTCGGAGAGTTCGGCGGCCAACACATTCTGTCGTGCTGGAACCTGAGGGCGTGCTTCGACGACGTCGATGTCGACGGTCGAGTACTTGCGGGCGATCACCGCTTTGAGGCCGTGGTAGGCGTCGGTGACCGCTAGCTTGGCGCCGTCGCTCAGTCCTGCCACTACTCCAGTGGATAGGGCGGTCGCTCCCGCCGCTACCGCGGAAGCCACAATCGTCGGATCCACCTGTCGAACCTTCCGCTCGAAGCAACGGCTACCAGATCGGTGCGCAAAGAACTTAGCGCGAAAACCTTCGCGCTGCAGCCCGTTTCGTAGGCGTTCGGGCCAGGGTTTCGGCGTCGCCGGATTCTTCGGTCTGTCTAGCAAACAGGCTGGTCGGTGTCATTTTTTGCGGGTTGAGTACGCGCAGTGGTTCGGCCATGCTGTCCGACTTGGGATTACGCCCCCGGGAGCTACAGAGGTGGTTCGACGCAGTCTGGTTCCTCTGGAGAGGTGCTGTCGATGACAAGCAAGGCGACGGGGCTCGAGAATGTAATGCAGGCCAAGGTAGAGGCGTGCGCGAAGGAGCTCATTTGGTTCGATGCCCGAAATATACTGCTGACCTTCAAGCTGACGAAGACGACATCGCTTGATCTCGGGAAATGTCCCTGATTCTGCTGCACAGCAGTCGATCTCAGGTGAGAAAATGGCTCTGTCAGTTCTTCTGCGATCAGCAGGAATACAAGGACGCCTGCACCCGGACACGCAACGTCGTGCGCAGGTTCAGCGAGGAACAAGGTGTTGACGTTCGACGCCCGGTCCTGAGCCGGGTATCCACCGATGAGAGCAGGCAAGGGACGCACGCGCTCCGATCGTACTGCGAGCGCCGCTGTTGATGTCTCCGATCGAGGTCCGCGCTCGCACCGCAGCCCTGCTGGTGTTTGTGCTCGCCGCCCGTGTCATCGGTATTCCCGAACTTCGCGCGGCACAAGCGCTTCTTCGCCGGGCGTGAGGAGGTCCATGGCGATTCTGAAAATCCTGAAGGCGGCAAATAGTGCGAGGTCCAAATACTCCTGCTTCACCGACAGTGTTCGGGACGATTGACCATTTAGCCGCACGGTCGGCGCATCCAGAGGAACGTCAGGCCTGTGCACCCGGTACAGGCCGTTGTGTCGGTCGGTAACAAGCTCGGTGGCGGCCGCTACCCATGCCCGGCGATCGTGGATGCCGTCGTGCGAGTTCTGGGTCCAGGCCTGGTAGTAGGCAGACGATCGGTTGAACGACCCTGGATAGTTCCTTCGGTGAGGAAGGCGCTGGTCACCGCCTCGGCGATTAGGCTACTGGGTTAGCCCCCGCTGAACATCCTGAACTGCCGCGCCCGCGCGATCCAGATGGCCGTGGCACCAGCCGACGAACGCGAGCTCGCCCCGGCGTGCAGTGGCGCCCGGCCATGAATAGTCGGTAATCCGGAACTTGGGTGCATCCTGGCCGCCTAGCGGGATGAGCCCTCGGCGGCCGTGGCGTTCGGTATCAACTCTGGAGAGGTTCGGCGTCGAAGGACTTCTGAACTACGCGCATCGCGGCAAGAGCTGCGGGAGCACCGCAATAGCCACCCGCATGCACAATCGCTTCTGTGATTTCCTCTCGGGTCAACCCGTTGGTGAGAGCACCGCGTACGTGAGCGGCTATTTCATCGTGCGCGCGTAGCGCGGTAAGGATCCCTAGAGTGAGAAGGCTGCGGCTGCGGAGGTCCAGCTGTGGCCTTGTCCAGATCGCCGCCCAGACGTGTTCGGTGACGAATTGTTGAACGCTTGCAGACTCAGTGTTCTCGGTTCGCGTGAGGGCTGAGTCGACGTAGCTGTCACCCAGTACTGCTCGGCGCATCGTGACGCCGCGAGCGAACAGTGTCGAGCCATCAAACGTGTCTTGCTGTACCACGGTCACTCCAAGTAGTCGTGTATTGCGTTGATCTGCAGTGATATTCAGGTGTCCATGTCAACTGTCGACATACGCGTGCGGTGGAGTTCCCTCCCCTACGTTGAGGGGGACTGCTGCACAGATCGGTGACATCTGATCTGTGGTGCCGACAGGCACTGCTGGAAGGATGTATGCCGTGCCCAAGCCCTACCCCAAAGAGTTCCGCGACGACGTCGTCCGCGTAGCTCGTAACCGAGAACCAGGTCAAAAGCTCAAGCAGATCGCCGCCGATTTCGGGATCAGCGAGTCGTGCCTGGCTGGTTGGCTCAAGCAGGCCGACGTCGAAGACGGCATAAAAACCGGAACCACGAGCGAGCAGTCCGCCGACAACGCTGAACTGCGCAAACGCATCCGGTTACTCGAGCAGGAGAACGAAGTGTTGCGCAGGGCCGCAGCCTATTTGTCGCAGGCGAACCTGCCGGGAAAATGATCTACCCGCTCGTTCGTGAGCTGGCCGCCGACGGGATTCCTGTCGCGGTGACGTGCCGGGTCCTCGATATCGCGCGCCAACCGTACTACCGGTGGCTCGCTGATCCGGTCACCGCTGCCGATCTCAAGCAGGCGTATCGGGCCAACGCCTTGTTCGATGCGCACCGCGACGACCCCGAATTCGGGTACCGATTCCTCGCCGACGAGGCCGCCGACGCGGGCCAGCTGATGGCGGCGCGGACCGCGTGGAGGATCTGCTCGACCAACAGATGGTGGAGCAGTTTCGGCAAGAAACGCGGCACCAAGAACAGTCGATCGGGCCCACCGGTTCATGACGATCTCGTCGAGCGGAGATTCGCTGCTGATGCACGAAATATGGTGTGGCTCACCGATATCACCGAACACCACACCGGTGAAGGCAAGCTATATCTTTGCGCGGTCAAGGACGTGTTCTCGAACCGGATCGTGGGCTATTCGATCGACTCGCGGATGAAGGCCCGCCTCGCTGTCGATGCCCTCGCTTCCGCCGCGGCCAGGCGAACCGCGGTCGGTGATCAGGTCGCCGGCTGCGTAGTTCACAGCGACCGAGGGTCGCAGTTTCGATCTCGAAAGTTTGTTCGCTCCTTGGGTTTACATGCGTTGGTCGGATCCATGGGACGAGTCGGCGCCTGCGGTGACAATGCGGCGATGGAATCGTTTTTCGCGTTGCTACAGAAGAACGTCCTTGACCGGCAGTCTTGGGCGACCCGCGACGAGTTGCGGATCGCGATAGTGACCTGGATCGAGCGGACCTATCACCGGCGTCGGCGTCAGGCCAGGCTCGGCAGATTGACCCCGGTCGAATACGAAGCCATCATGACCACACCAGCTCTTCGAGCTGCTTAACCGCTGTCACCTGATCGTGCAGCAGTCCCAGGGGCTAATTGCCCACGTGGCCGTGAATCGGCCGCCACTCTTTGATCTGAGTCGACTCGATCAGGCTTTCCCGAGCGAAGGGGTCCGCGCCGAGCAGTGCCACTAGTAGCGGCTCCGAGTCGGCCTCGAAAATGAGCAGTCCGCCGCCTCCATCGCTGAACGGTCCGGTACACATCGCCTGGCCTTCGTCGACAAGGGTCGCGAGCCATTCGTTGTGTTCTGCTCTGACGGCGGCTCTGGCGTCAGCCAGTTCGGGATCGTAGTTGTAGGTGACGGCATAGATTGCCATGTGCTTCGACCTTCCGGTGGATGGGTGCGGCTAGGAGGCGACCGAGATCGTGTCGACGGCGAAACGGGTGTGCGTCGATAGACTGGCGACGTGCTCCAGGATTGAGCGTGCGATCGAGTCGGCTTGAAGCAGCGTGCGGGAATTCACGCCGGGCCGTGCACCGATCGCCGTGACCCACTGCACCGACTCGATCGGCGGACCGTAGGAATGCACCGCCAGGTGCGGAGTCCCATCTGCTCGTATCACTCTGAACCTCTGGTCATCGACGTCGATTCCGCCGGTCTCATAGGGTTCTCGTGCAGCGGTGGGGATGATGTGGGGTCGGCAGTTCCCCGACTTGACCATCGAGTCGAGTAGCGAATCTGTTGTCGAGCGAATGTCGTTCTTGGGCAAGAACGCATCAATGAGTACGTGTGCGGTTGCACTGGTTTCGGCGACCGCTGGCGAGCCGATTGCGAAGTGTCGTGCGGATTCGTCGACAGAAATCGTTGGGTTGGGTCCGGCGAAGCTGACGATCCCTGCGCGCGAGAGCGCGGACAGTTCTGCGATGCGGGATCGGGGAGGACCGGAGGCGATCAGGTTGTTCAGGCCGCTGAACCAGTTGTCGATGTGGTCGCGGTAGGACTCGCCGCTGATGCCCTGATGGGAGATTATCTGCCGGACCTCGTCGCGTAGGTCACGCATGATGGCGCCGACAGCTTTGAGTGCGTGCGTGATCGGTCCTTGCTCCGAGGCGCGGTAGTCGGCGTCGAGTTTCGCCTCGACCCACTGTGTGTAGGTCGCCCGGGTGCGAAAGTGAAGGTTGTCGGTCGGCCGGTCGATCGTGCGCCAATCGAGTCGGTCGTGGAGCGAGGGAACTAGTCGGTCGAGTGTGTCGCTGATTCCCGCTGTGCCCCAATGGAATTGATCAAGACATGATGTCAGCTGCGAGACTGCGGTTGGGTTTTCGGCGAGCAGTGTTTTGTAGTAGACCCAGGCGGTCTCCTTCTCCACCAGCGGCCACACCTCCGTGCGAAAGTCGATCGCGCTGCTCTGTGCTCGTCGCCGGAAGGACTGAACGACCTCGGTGGTGAGGTAGCGGGGCTGATAGCGAGCGACGTTGGCAGTTTGGTGCTCTGCTCTGGCGAGGTAGGGCACACCTCGGCGAGAAGCTGCCAGGATGACCGGTTCTCGACCGGAGGGGTGATAGCGGAGCCCTCCGCTGTGGTTTTGGACGAATCGGCCACCTCTGCCGGTGGTCAGCAGTGTCACATAGTCGAAGAAATTCAGCCCCAGTCCGTTCAGGATCACGGGGTTGTGATCGGGAACCTGGTTCAGGTCGACTTCACCTGCGTTGCCAGGTGGCACATACACGAGTCCGAGGCGGCGAGCCGTATCGAGGAGCGCGGTGGCCCGCGGCGACAGGGCTGTCTCGAAATGGCCGACAGCAAGCACCACTGCATCGGCGGTCAGCACTGATTGATCGAGCAGCCCCACGAGGTAGCGGCCATCGTGCTCTTCGAAAGAAGTTGCTGTCGTTGTGTGCTCGACGATCTGGACATTGTCCGGTGCGCGGTCGATGATCTGGCGAAGAGCCGAGCGGAGGTATTCGCCTTGCATCGGACGGGACGGATAGGACCACGGCACCATCTGCGCGGCCTCGGCGATGGTCGGCCCGGTCGCAGTTTCCTCGCCGCGTGCCACGGCCATTGCCCACTCGTAGTGGCTGGGCCCTGGAACGATCGGCCCATCACATTGCACCGTGGAGTCGGTGAACACGGTTATGTCGGAGGCGACCGTGTTCATCAGCAGTGATCGTGGCTGATCGGTGTTCCAAATTCGCCCACCGCCAGCTGGGTACGGATCTACCAGATGAACCGTCACCGGATCGGTGATATCGAGGTCGATCACATTGGCACACAGTCGGTCTACTGTGATCACCCCGCGCGGTCCCGCGCCGACGATGACTAGATCGGTTTTCGGCATTCGACCCCCAAGAGCACGCTGCTGCACAGAATTGCGCAGCACAGTTGATGGATATGGAGAAGGGTCGACTGGGGCGATCGTGGTCAGCCCGCAGGACGCGGAGGCGCCGAAGCGCCGACTGAAGGTTGCCTCGAGGTTTCGTTGCCTGTCAACTGCGCAACACGGAACGCGGTACTAGCGAATGTCTCGCAACGATCTTCGTCGATGCCATGACGGCCGGAATGTTACCGTTCGGTTGGCGCAGATTTCGGCGTCAACTGTGCTCGACAGGGGGGCTTCATGTCTAGTGGCAATGCGTCTGGTTCGGATGGTCTCGCGACGAACGGGTGGACCTTCATCGACGGGCAGGTGACAGGCAACGAGTTGGTGTTGGTCCACAAACAGTCGATCGTGAACGGCCGTTCTGCCAGCCGATTGCGGCCGTCCCGCTTCGCCGAGGCAGCGGTTGGTGTAGCGAGGCGAGTCACCGAAACAGGGCTTGACGTCGACATACGAGTCGTTCGCCGCGGTATCGCCGAGCGCCATGTAGGTCGGGGCGTGCGGGGCATCGATGGCGCGGTGCACTCTGTTGCCGTGTGGGTCGGCTCGGCAGAACTCAACCTGCCCGAGGTGCCGCAGGCCGGAGCGTGGACTTGGGTGCCGGATCGGCGGATCACCTATTGGTCCGATGAGCTGTGCAGCCTGTATGGGCTCGAGTCTGCCTCTCCCCGCAACCGCTCGATCCACGAGTTTCTTCAGATGCTGGGGCCAGAAGATGCCATCAATGTCGCTCGTGTGCTGGCCGAAGTGGATGAGGCCGAACCTGATCAGCTGGTCGGTGAGACGTTTTGGGTGCCCTCGGCAAACCAGCTGCTACGGCGGTTTCATTCGTTCGGGCGGATCGTCGAGTCGGCTGAGCACGGTCGGCTTTGGCGGGGCACGAGCATCGACGTGACCGGCTTCGACGGTGCTGGTTCTTCCAATCGATCGATCCTGGGAATGCTGCACGGTCAGGCGACAGGCACGCAGTCGGCCCTGGTGGAGTTGCCGAACTTGAGGTTGCTGCGGTGGATCGGTCAAGGACTGCCCGAAGTCGACTGGCCGACCAGCGGTGAGCTCACCAAAGCTGTGATGATTTCCTCTTCCGATGTCGATGCCCTCGATGCTGACCGGATAGCGGCGTTGCCACCGACTCAAGCTCAGAGTCTGCCCGTGCGGCTCAAAACCCGGGACGGTCAGCTGGTTCGAGCGCAGATGCGGGCGCAGATCCTTGATGAGCCGGCGGCGGTAACTCCTGCCCTGGTGGTCATTCACCGCACGTAATGTCCAGCTGCAGAACCTAGTTGACAACGCTGTACGTCGTTGAGGTAGATTGACCTTGCCCATCCTGTGGATGGAGAGTCCCGGTATGAGCTCGTCCGAGCCGCTGGTTGACCGCTTGTGTATTTCTCATTCTCGACCTTTCCGTTGACATTCGCCGCGGGCAGGCGCGGGCAGTTCGGCATTGTTGTATACCTGCGAGAGCCGACTCCAGCCTCTGCGCGAACGAGATGTCGACGGTGTTCTCGGAAGGAGGGGAAGCGTTGACAATTGACGAGCCCAAAGCGGTACTCGGTCGCAGTGTCGTGATGTCGGACAATCCGCGCGATTCCATGCTGCGGCTTCCTAGCTTCGCGCAGCTGCCGCTGACGCTGTTCACCGGAAAGCCCTATGCTGGTCAACCGGATATTCGTCTAGGTGCCAGCTTTCATACAGTCGGATCGTGCCTCAGCATGTTGTTCGGCGTTGCGGTGACGGCGGCTGCGCTCTCGCTCGCAGGATTCTGGACACTGCTCGGTGTTGTCGGTGTGGCCATGACACTGCATGGGATGCGTAACGCACGCATGATGGTGTTTCACCAAGCCGCTCATAAGAACCTGTACCGCCGTGAGCGCCTGGACAAAACGATCGGGCAAGTATGTTCGGCGATCCTGCTGGTACAGAACTTCTCTCAGTACAGCAAGGAGCACACCGGCGAGCACCACTCCCGCCACCACATGACCCTTCGCGATCCCACCGTCCAGGCCTTCCTGATCGGCCTGGGACTCGGTCCCGGGATGAGCCGCGCGGTCATGTGGCGGAAGGTACTGGCCAAACTCATTTCACCGGCGTTCCATCTTTCCTTCGCGATCGGCCGGATCCGGTCGTTCTGGGCCGGGTCAACGCGAGCTGAGAAATCGATCGCCATCGGTTTCTACGTGGGTGCTGCTGCTGTGGCTTCAGCCACGGGAACTTGGCTGGTGCTGCTGGTGGGTTGGGCAGTCCCGCTGTTTCCGTTGTTTCAGATCTCGAACACTCTGCGCCTGTGTGTGAAACACACTTTTCCTGAGCCCGGCCAGGAGAATGTCACCGGGAAGGCCCGGATGGCGTCGCTGACGAACGCCATCTTCATCGGCGAGGCTGTTCCCGACCGCGGGTTAGCAGTTGGCCACAGAATCGTTGCCTGGCTGCGGTGGATGTTTCGGATGGGATTTGTGCACGCGCCGGCTCGCTATCTGGTGTTGACCGGCGACACCGTGTGTCACGATTTTCACCATCGCTATCCTCGCCACAAGCTGTGGTTCGACTTCATCAGTGAACGCCAGACAGATCACGAGGCTGCCCGACCGGACTGGCCTCCATACAGCGAAGTCTGGGGTCTGACGCAGGCCATCGGTCACGTCTTCGACACACTCGGTCGAGCGAATCCAGAGTTCTACGATCGCGCCAAGATCGGCAGTGTCAGTTCGCGCGCCATCTTTGCCGCGTTCGACGACTAAATCCGGCAGTCCGTGCCGCACCTTCTTTCACGTTAGGGAAACCGAGTTGGACATCAGAGTGGCTCAGGCCCATCGCGGAACCGTCATCTTGGGGGTCGCGGCGAGCGATGCCCATGCCGTCGCTAATCAATTGATCGCTCATGATCTGCGCGAGCGAGGTTACTTCGTAGTCAATCTCGGAACCTGCACTCCCGTTTCCGAGTTCGCCGCCGCAGCGCAAGAGCATCCCGATGCTCTTGCGATACTCATAGGAAGTCTGAATGGGCACATTCATGAGGATCTGCGGGATCTGGGTAAGGCCAAGCTGAGCGGTGCAATCGGCTGCCCGGTTGTCGTCGGAGGCAACCTCTCCGTCGGCAGCGACAAGTCCGCGGAGTCCCACGACAAACTGTTCGGACTCGGGGTCGACTTCGTGCTGGGCGATGCCACCGAGCTCCCGCCGCTCTTGACTCAGCTGGCCGAATCCGCTGGCGCACAACGCCGCAGTGCGTCATGACAGCCTCGGTCGTCGCGGACCTGCCCTCTCTTGACGACACGGCAACCTACATCCGGGAGCTATCGAAACCGTCGGCCTACGACACCCTCACCGCCGCACGGCGAGACGGACGGTTCGCTCTCCAGCCGCGATGCGGTGTGGGTGACCACGATCAGATGCGTGCCTTGCTTCACGATCTGGCGCAACAGGCAGGCCCGGATGTTCTGTCACTGACGATCGATTCCCACACAAGACTCCAACGCTTCGACAGTGCGCTGCGGTGTCTGAACACTCATCCCGAGACACTGAACGGCTACCCGCTGGTCACGCACGGCTGGCGCCGTGGTCGTGAGTTGAACGAGTCGGTGTCGGTGCCTCTCGAGGTGCGGCATGGGTCTCCAGATGCCCGGATTCTGTTCGATGTGGCTGTTGCCAGCGGGATCACGTCTTTCGAGGGCGGGGGAATTTCCTACAATTTGCCGTATTCCAAAGCAGTCCCGCTACCGTCGTCCCTTCAGGCATGGCGAGAGGTCGATCGCGGGTGCGGACGCCTGGCCGAACGTGGAATCATTGTCGACCGTGAACTGTTCGGGACTCTCACCGCTGTTCTTGTGCCACCATCGATCAGCCTGGCGATCAGCATGATCGAAGCAATCCTGGCGGCGGCAGAAGGGGTGAAGTGCATCTCGGTGGCCTATCCGCAAGGAGGCAATCTGGAACAGGATGTCGCGGCGCTGAAAGCGATTCCTCTGCTGGCAGAGCGCTACCTACCCGCGGATGTCTCAGTCTTCACCGTGCTGCACGAGTTCATGGGCGCGTTTCCGCGGAGCCGTGCAGGGGCGGAGTCCCTGATTCTTTACGGTGCGCTCGTGGCGCGGCTCGGCGGTGCGACGAAACTCATCACCAAGACCTATCAGGAAGCAGTCGGCATACCGGACACGGATGCGAATGCAGCAGGGATCCGGCTTGCACGATTGGCGGCCTCGCCTCTGTTCAGTTTTGTCACCTATGACACCGACTGCTGCGATCGCGAGCTCGAGTGGATTCTCACCGAGGTCGGGGAGCTATTGGAATCGGTGCTGGACGCCGGTGACCTCTCCAGCGCGGTGGTGGAGGCCTTCGCCGGAGGCACGCTCGACATCCCGTTCAGCGCCAGCCGATACGCTCGATCAGCAGTCATCCCCCGCCGCGACCCGACCGGAGCCATCCGATACTTCGACGCCGGCGGGTTGAATCTATCTGCGCATTCCCGGCACCGAAACCGTAGCCTGGTCGACGACTTTCACAATGGTCGCGACAGGACGACGGGGCTCTTCGCCGCACTCGAAGCCGACATCAACTACTTCATCACCCGCCTGGACAGCGATACCGGGATCGGCGGGACGCCCTAGTGATCGGCATCGTCAAGGGCATCTACACCGCCGAAATTGCTGGTGCAGAGATGATTTCCCACGAATCCGCGCTTCTGGTGCCAGACCGCGGCATCGATGGTGACCGCTACGCCACCGGCCGTGGTCACTACTCTCACCGCCCACATCCAGATCGTCAGGTCACCATCATCGAACAAGAGGTGCTCGACGCCATCGAGATCGAAACCGGGATCAGGTTGTTGCCTGAGGAGTCTCGGCGCAATGTCGTCACCGCGGGAGTAAGGCTGAACCAACTGCTCGGCACCGAGTTCTGGCTGGGTAACTGCCTGTTGTTCGCGGGCCGAGAGAATACGCCGTGCGCGTACCTGGAACAGCTCATCGGACTACCCGTGATGCCGGCCCTGATGGGGCGATCAGGTATCAACTGCCGAATACTGACAGGTGGAGTCGCCTATGTGGGAGATACCGTCGGTGCAGAAAAATAAGCGATTGCTGATCAAATCGACGGTCGTCGATGTCTGTCGGCTCACCGATGAACACACAGTGTTGACGTTTCGCCCGGTGCACCGTGCGGACTATCCAGAGTACCGTGCTGGGGCGCACACACTGGTGCGGTTGGACGACGGCTCCGTGCGCTCCTACAGTCTGTGCGGGGCGCCGTCTCAGCAGACATGGCGAATTGCTGTGCGGTCCAACTGTGTCAAGGGTTCGGTGTCGGAGCGGCTGGCACACGAGACACAGGTCGGCGACCAATTGTTTCTGTCCTACCCGCAGGAGGCCTTCTACCTCGATCCGAGCGCGGAGAAATTCCGGTTCGTGGCCGGCGGTATCGGGATCACGCCGATTGTGTCGATGCTCTACGAACTACACGCTACCGCGACAGCTGGCCGAGTTGTCCTGCACTACTTCGTGACCTCGCACGACAAGGCGGTCTTTCTCGACGAACTTGCCGACTTGGGAGTCAAGGTGAGGATTCATGCCGGAGACCGGCCAGATCGCCCGACAGCACGAGAGGTTGTCGCGCAACCGGATCCCGGCGAGCACCTCTACTTCTGCGGACCCCCTAGGATGCTTCGCGATATCGAACCGGTTCTGCCTCAATGGCAGGGTCGCGCCTATCACGAGCTCTTCGGATCAAGATCTGACCGTCTCGATGTGCGCGAAGCCGCGGGATTCGAGCTCCAATTGGCCAAAACCGGCGGATGCGTCCGGGTCGGAGAAGACGAGTCGGCGTTGCAAGCACTTCTCCGATCGGGTGTCGACGTCGACTACCAATGTGAAGGTGGCGTCTGCGGTACATGTGTCGTCGAGGTGGTGGACGGCGTGGTGGACCACCGTGACGAATGCTTGTCCGACACAGAGCGGCGGTCCGCGATGGCCCCGTGTGTCTCTCGCGGGATCGGGGTGGTGGGATTGCTGTTGTAACACCGACACCGAGGCTATCTCCTCGATGACGAGTCGCACAGGCCGCTGATCCTACTCAGACTCTCAGCGATCTCGGCGATGTCTGTCTGAGCGAGCAGAACCGACGGCGTCAAGTCCGATCGGGCGTCGATGGCACGCATACGCCTGCACAGATCGACGGCCATCAGGGAGTCAAGCCCGTGATCACGAAGCGATCGTTGTGTATCGATACGCTCGGGGGAGGTACCCAACACCTGTGCCGCATACCGCAGGAATTGCTCGGCCAAGTCGGCCTGCGCAGGTATCTCGCGGTGGGGGGCAACCAGATCATGTCCTTGGTCGGTGTTCACACACACCAAGCGACTGAACGTGGCCACGGCCCGGGAGTCGGGTCCGAAGATGTCGACATCGACGATGACCTCGTGCTGCGAGATATGTTGTGCGCGAACATGGCTCCAGAGTTCGGCAGGAAAAGGCGACTGCTGGTCGACGGTGACTAGCCCGAATCCCGACGGTTGGAAATGGACTCCTGGTGGAAGCAGTGCCAGCAGCGGCAATAGGCACGCTTCCAGGGCAACCGCCGTAGGTGCGTGTCCGACGTGGATCTGTGTGACGACCTCGTTGGTTCCGAGCCAGACCCGCTGAGGGACAGGGAAGGAGGGGTCGATATCGAACCCGTGTTGTGCCGGTACGGCGCGGAAGTCATCGCCTGGGACGAAGAAGGCACAGTTCGACAACGCCTCATCGAGCGACACTGCCACGGTGGGCACGTGTCGGCCGATACGCACGGTTGCCGTCACACAGGGCTGTGTGGCGCCGAGGTCGGAAGTGGAAACGTGGACAGCCGCTGTCCACGTTTCATACCGTGACGGTTCGAGCGTTACCTGGACATGGGACAGCGAACCGTCTTCGGCGTCGATGGTGCGGTGCAATGCGACATTTTCGAGAACGACGTCGTCTGTGGGATCCACTGCTTGCATCGCATCGATGATGGCCTGCAGGAATGTGACGGGAGGGACGGGCCGGTATCGGCCTACTCGAATCCCGGCTGCCCGGCGATCGAGTCGTGCTTCGATGACATGTCGGTGGTCGGCAGGCGTGGGCGTGTACCAGCGGTCGCGGAATTGCTCGAGGTCCCAGCAGTAGGTGGGAAGTCGGATGATCGAGAGCTGCCGTGGGTAGCACATGCTCCAGTCGACCTCGATGCCGCAGCTGTAGAGGGTTCCGAGTGTGGCCAGCGTGCTGGTCACTGCACCGGCGTGACGGTGCAGTGTTGCTACGGCAGCGGGTTCGACGCCGGCTTCGATTTGCAGTTCGGTCGCTGAGGCCAGCAACAGCGGGTGCGGGCTGATCTCGAGGAAGACGTCGTTCTCACCCTCGTGGAGGACGGACCGGACCGCCGATGTGAACCGGACTGTATTGCGGACATTGGACATCCAGTATTCGGCGTCGAGCTCGCCTGCGACGATTCTTCGCGCTGTGACTGATGAGACCATCGGTACACGTGGAGCCTGGGGCCGGAGCTCGGTCAATGCCTGGGTCAGCTCATCGCGAAGTACTTCTGTGCCAGGAGTATGTGATGCGACGTCCGAAGCGACGGCGCGGGCGAGGATGCCGGCGCCATCGAGGCGGTCGGCAATGGTGCCAAGCGTGGCCTTGTCGCCGGAGAGAACGCTGACCGATGGTGAGTTTTCCGCGGCTACGCATACGTCTGCGCCGTGCTCTGCGACAAGTCTCTCGGCGTCAGCGAGCCCGAGTCCGACGACGAGCATGCCGCCGGTACCGGTCAGCCGACTCAGTGCTTTGCTTCGTCGGCAGATGACGGTCGCGGATTCTCGCAGGGTCAGCGCACCACTGGCGAACGCGGCGGCGGCCTCGCCCATGCTGTGTCCGATGCATAGTTCGGCTTCGATGCCCAGTGATTTCCAGTAGGCGACCAGCGCAACCTGCACAGACCAGATGATCGGTTGGATCGAGGCAACATCGCCGGGCAGTTCCCCGGTCTCGAGGGGGCGCAGCACCGACCATCCGAGCTCCTCACGAACAGCGTGGTCGCACTCGCGCATGGATGCGGCGAACGAGGGCGCCGAGTGCAGTAGGTCTCGGGCCATGCCTGCCCACTGCGCTCCCTGCCCGGGGAACACGAACGTCAGGCGGCGTCGTCTGCGGGCGGCTTCACCTGTTCCCCCCGCCTGTGTGAAGGTTCCGCGGGCCAGGGATCGGAGGGTGTCGGCCATGTCCTGGTGGGTTGATCCGGTGGCCCAGTACCGGAAACGATGGTGGTCGCGGTGCAGCGCTGCGGCTGCACAGATGTCATGCAGGGCGGTGTCAGCTCCCACGCCGAGCAGGAAGTCGGCCATCCGCTCGGCCAGCTGGCGCAGCGATCGTGGTGAGCGTGCCGACAGCACGAGCAGCACGGGATCTTGTGTGCGCGCAGTTGATTCGGTGGGGGAGGGGATGGGCGGTTGGGTTATCACTGTGTGCACATTCGTCCCGGAGATACCGAACGAACTGATACCGACGAGTCCACGATCTTTCGTGCTGGTGAGAGGCCTCATCTGGCGCACGACCTCGATCGGAGCGGTGTCGAGGAGGGGATGTGGCGTCCGCACGTGCAAGGACGGTGGGATTTGGCCGTGTTCGGCGATCAGGATTCCCTTGATGAAGCCCGCGATGCCGGCGGCCGCCTCGGCATGGCCGATGTTCGATTTCACCGAGCCGATCAGGAGGGGGCTGTCGTCGGGACGCTGCGCTGTCATGGTTTCGATCAGTGCGCCGAGTTCGACGCTGTCGCCGACCGTGGTCCCGGTGCCATGGGCTTCCACGTAGTCGATGTCGGCGGGCGCTACGCCTGCGGACTCACATGCTTGGCGCAGCATCGCTTCCTGCCCGCTGACTGCGGGCTGCAGAAGTAGACCGCTGCCTTGCCCGTCGTTGTTGAGTGCGCTGCCCAGGAATACGGCTTTGATGGGGTTGTGATCGTGGGTGGCTTCGGGAAGCCGTTTGAGGATCACCACCCCGACTCCCTCGCTGCGTACGAACCCATCGGCGTCTTGGTCGGCGAACCTGCAGCGTCCCCGGGGGGACAACATGTTTCCTTGCGAGTACGTGATGGAATCGACGGGGCTCAAGATGAGGTTCACGCCAGCGACGACGGCCAGGTCGATTTCGCCCGACACCAGACTCTGGCGGGCCAGATGCACCGCGGCCAGCGAGGAAGAACACGCCGTGTCGATCGTCAAGCTCGGTCCGCGCAGATCCAACGCGAACGACAGACGTCCAGCGGTGACTGCACGTAAACGGCTACCTGCCGACTGGCGCACATCCATTGGGCCGCTGTGTTGTTCGCTGTAGTCGGCGGTGGCCTGTCCGACGAACACGCCGCACCGGGATCCCGCCAGAGTAGAAGGCCGGATCCCGGCATTCTCGAAGGCTTCCCAGGCCACCTGCAGTAGCAGCCGCTGCTGGGGGTCCATGGCCTGGGCCTCGATTGGCGCCACGCCGAAGAAGGCCGCGTCGAAACCGAACGGATCGGTGATGAAGCCACCGGATCGCGACACTGTCCTTCCTGGAACGGTGGGCCTGGGATCGTAGACGGACTCGACATCGAATCGAGTGGTCGGTACCTCGCCCACCGCGTCACTGCCCGAACACAGCAGCTGCCAGAACTCCTCGATACTGTCGGCTCCCGGAAACCTGCAGCTCAAGCCAATGACTGCCAAGTGCGCTGCTGACAATCCCTTCAGGTCACTGTCCATGGCCTGTACCCCTCCCGAACCCGTGCGGGCGGCACGCGCATGCTGCGAGCCCTCCCGAAAACACTGTACTCAAGTCTAAATATACCTGCGACGAACAATGGTGTTCAGATTGTGCGGGCTGGTAAAATGCCATTTCTCGGTTCTGGTGCGGACTGGCGGTGCAAGTTTCATGTACTGCAGTCTGCTGATTGCGTTGACCATCCCACTGACCCGACGTTAGGAGCTTTGTTGGCCATCGACGCAGTACGACCCCCGCTGTCGGGGCGTCGCGAACGCAACAAGCAGGAGCTGCGGGAGCGGATCTATGCCGCGGGGATCGCGTTGTTCAGTGAGAAGGGCTACGACGGGGCCACCGTGGACGACATCACCGAACGTGCTGGGGTGGCCCGCGGGACATTCTTCAACCACTATCAGCGCAAAGATGACCTCATCACCGAGTGGTCCGAAAGGCGGCGTCAGAAGCTGGTCGAGCGGTTGAAGGTTCCGCTGAGTCTGGCGACGGTCGATGCCCCGTCCTTGCTGTACTTGTGTATCGGAATCCTCGCCCAGGTCAACGAGGAAGAGCGCGCCCTGTCGGAAACCATGCTGACGGCATGGGTCAAGGCGGGCAAGCCGTTGACCGAGGCGCCGCACACGGCGACCGTGTTCGCCGATCTGGTCCGCGCGGGGCAGCGAGACAACGAGTTCGACCGGCATGTCGACGCGGATCGGATAGGAAATGTGTTGCGTGATGCCTATCTCGGGGCACTGTACCGATGGTCCGGACAGGCGACACAACCCGGAGATCTCGGCCGAGACCTGCGAGATGTACTGCAAATTCTGCTACACGGCATCATGGCACGGACAGGGTCGTCTGAGTCGAACGCTTCGCTGCGAGGCGACGAGCAGACATCATCGGCCGGGAATTAACTGCAAGATCCCGGCCGCAGCCCGGCGGAAGGGCTCCTCGGACTGAGCGCCACGCGCCAGGACGTAGGCGCCTTGCCTGAGCGCCAAAATAGTTGTGGCCAGAGCATCGATGTCCAAGTCGGCCGCGAGTTCACCCTGCGCTTTACCGTCGGCCAGAACCTCTCGGATCTGGCCCTGAATCCAGGTGAACATGGTCGAGATCGGCTCCAGTAGTGCGGGATCTGCGACGACTGCTGAATCTTGAACCAGACGCCCGAGGCGGCAACCTCGCAGAACGTTCTCGTCGACGGTCAGGAACGCGGCGATCCGGGCCCGTACCGTCGAACCACTCTGCAGGCGCTGCTGGATCTGGGCCTTGAGCTCGTCCGCCATCCGGTGTTCCGCGGCGATGGCTAGATCTGTCTTGCCGCGGAAATGGTGGTACATGCTGCCTTGGCCTGCACCGGCGAGCTCCTGGACCGCCCGCGGGCTGGTCCCGGTGAAACCGTTCTCCCACAACAGTGTCTGCATGCTCGCCACGAGGCGGTCGGCGGTGCTCATCTAGCCATTGTACCTATCAGTATGTACAGTCGACAGCGCTGTACTCGTAGGTACAGCTTTCTGTCGAAAGGGGCGACAATGGAGGCGTTGACATCCTCGGGGCACGGGAAGGCCACAGTGGCCCGCTCACAGGGGAATACGACATCGGAGGGTTCTAGTCCACGAGCCGCACTGGCGGCGATCTGCCTGGGCTTTTTCATGATCTTGCTCGATGGCAGCGCGCTCAATATCGCGCTCCCGTCGATTCAGCTCGATACCGGCGGGACCATGGCCGCATTGCAGTGGCTGATCAACATCTACACGATCCCGCTGGCCGCACTGCTTCTCAGCGCCGGCCTGCTCGCCGACCGCATCGGTGCCCGGCGGCTGTTTCTGTGCGCACTCGGCGGCTTCACCGCGGCATCGCTGGCCTGTGCGGTCAGTCCTGGGCTTGTGGCGCTGATGACCTCGCGTTGCCTTCAGGGGTTCTTCGCCGCGGGTGTGCTGCCGACCACGTTGGCGATCATCGCGCGCACCTATCCAGATCCTGCGCAACGGGCCAAGGCGATTACCGTATGGGGGGCCACTGGTGGGATAGCGCTGATTGCTGGCCCGATCGGTGGCGGAGTACTGACCGAGACACTGGGCTGGCGGTCGATCTTCTTCATCAATGTCCCGATCGGAGTCCTAGCCCTGTGGCTGGCATGGCGTCACATCGGTGAAACGGCGCGGCGGGACGGCGAATCCTTCGACTGGCTCGGGCAGATTTTTGCGATTCTCGGACTCGGGTTCCTCGTTGCTGCCCTGATCGAGGGCGGGGAGCGGGGCTGGACCGACCCACTGACAATCGTTGCACTGGTGGCGGGCCCCGCGCTGTTGATCGCGTTCATCGCTACGGAATTGCACGTCCGTGCCCCCGTCCTTCCACTGGGCATGTTCGGGAACTCGGCCTTCTCCGCATCCATCGCCAACGGATTCGCCTTCCAGTTCGGGGCCTACGGACTGCAGTTCATGATCGCGATCTTCCTGCAGAGCCGATGGGGATACGACGCCCTCGGCGCCGGCCTGTTCTTCGTTCCCTTCGCCACGCTGTGGACATTTGCAACCCTCGTCCTGAACAGGCGATGGTCCCACAAAGGAGCACGCTGGCTGCTGATCGCAGGCGCTGTCGTCGCAGCGCTGGGTTCACTGATCTGCCTGGGCGTGACTGATCGAAGTAGTTGGCCGGTCCTGCTGCTCGGAACCGCTGTCGCAGGATTCGGATGCGGGCTCTTCGGACCGAGCTGCAATGGAGCGGCAATTTCCTCGGCAGACCCCGACTACGCGGGGCTCGCCTCCGGGGTGTTGAACACTGCCCGCCAGATCGGCATGGCGGTCGGAATCGCCGTCTTGGGACTGTGCCTGGTCCAAACAGACCCAATACTCGGCGCACGGATCGGCATCGCCATAACAGCTGTCGGGTTTGTGTCCATCGCTATCTCCGCTTACCGCTATCTCCCCGGGCACCAGAACTGACGGCAGAGACCGGGCACCGCACCGCCAGCAGCGAGGCCAGCGGTCTCGCTCCACGTTCCCCCACCTAGCCAGCGTAAGTCGGGCACTCGGAGGGGCGCCCCACAGATGGCAACGGGTTTCCACAGTCGGCCCCGGCATGCCACCCGCTCGCGGCTGCACCGTCGCGAGCGGGCTGATGACACAGGGGTCGTCAGGCCGACTGCGGTATTAGTCGTGTTGGAGGTCATTGAGCACGCCGCTTGATCCGATAGTTGTCAGTGACCCGCAGTCCGCTGGCCTTCCGGGATGCGACCTGGTTGCTTGCGTGGCCGGGCGGAGGGAACCGATCGCGCGGCAGCCCGTTCTCGGGATCTGCCAACAGCGGTTCTGTGGCAGCAGTAGATCGGGGCTGTTAGCGTCCAAAGCATGATGCGGTGGGGGAAAGTCTGTCGTCGTGCCGAGTGTGAGATCAGTTCCGGGGTGGCTGTACTGTGACTGATCTCTACGAGCAGTGGCGCGAGGTCCGTGAGATCTTGGACCGGGGACGCAGAGCTACTGGGCATTTCGCGATCGCGTCGGTAGACAGCGATGGCGTTCCGAACATCACGCCGGTCGGCACGGTCTTCTTCCGCGAAGATCGTACCGCGTTCTACTTCGACCAGTACACATCTGCGCTTGCGCGCAATCTCGATACGAACCCCCGCGTCTGCCTGATGGCAGTCGATCGTGGCACGTTGTTCTGGTTCCGATCTTTGCTGGTCGGCCGATTCGCTGTGGCCCCCGGCGTGCGGCTCTACGGAACAGCAGGAACTCTCCGTCCGGCAACAGACTCGGAACTCGCACAAGTACGGCGGCGGGTACGTCCGATGCGATTCCTCAAGGGTGGTCGGCTGCTGTGGTCGGACTTCCGCCACGTTCGTGACATCACCTTCACCAGCTCGCGACTTGTGCGCTATCCCATGATGATGGCGCATCTTTCCCAAACTGATTCGGTGCCCTTCCACGATCCTGAGGTTTGACGCTGCCGTCCGGGAACAGCCCCACAAGTTGTACGCACTCTTCTGCCGCTGGGCGTGTGGTCACGAACGTTCGCATCTGCCGATTTGCGCTCGATCACGAGGCCAGGAGTGGCTACCACAGACCGGTCGTTCGCGCCATTGGCCCGTGCCGCGCTGACGCACCTGCGGTGGTGGGTCGGGCTGAACCCGACCGGACCCGCCGCGCCTCGGTGCTCGGCCTGCATATGACTGCACTCGGGCTTGCTTAGCCACACGAACAACCCTGCACCAGCGCCCGCGATCGACCTGCGAAAGGCGCCGATGGCTTGATGCCCATGACCATTTTGGCAGTGAAACTGATCCACGCCGGTGGCGGTCACGGCAAAACACGTCTGGCCGACCAATCGAGCCCCTTCGGGCGCGCGGCAGTAACAGCCACGCAGGAAGTTCACCACGACGTCGCGTTCAGGCATTGCTGTTCTGCCCCTAGTCGGTCATTGTCGCTCCATGGAGCTCACACGACGAAACATCCTGCACAACAACAGGACTTGCCGCTACGTACCTGATCCTGCGGGAGCTCTGAGGGTAGGTCTTCGGTCACCAGTCGATAACCTGCGGGCCGTTGAGTTGCGTGCACACATCGTCGGTTTGCGCGGTCTCGTACAACAAGGCCACGAATGCACGCATCCGGGCGCTCGTGCCCGCCTTCGGCCAGATAGCCGCGAACCTGATCGGATGCTCCTCCTCGACAGGGATCCAGGTGACACCGGGGCTGCCGGCATGGGTGGCCGCACCGACGCTGGCCAGGGAGACACCGGCGCCAGCGGCGACGAGGAAGGGTATCTCCTGCCATGAGATAGCGGCATGGCCGTGGGGAATCCGACGGCCGGTCGGGGTAAAGCGCGGAAAGTGGTAGTCGAGCCAATGTTGTGGGGCCACGCCGCCGATAGTCAGCAAGGTGGTGTCCGCGAGATCTTCCAGGGACACCGAGGTGCGGCGGGCGAGTGGATGGCCACTCGGTACCAGCAGAGCTCGGTTGGAGAAGAAAAGCTCCGGGCCCACAGTGAGATCGGGCTCGTCCACGGGTAGCTCGGTGACCTGGAAATGCACCTGCTGGTTGCGCAGCGGGCTGTACGGGTCGGAGAGTTGGATCTCCTGAATCCTGAATTCGCAGTCCGGATGCATGACCCGAAACCGTTCGCCGGCGGCGAGCAAGAGGGTGGCGGCCTGAGGGTTGGAATACCCGACGCGGAGCTCGCCAGTCATCCCGCGACCGGCGGAAACCGCTCGGGCGACAGCGTTCTCGATCATCTGGAGCGGTTGCCGCAGGTCTTCACACAGTTGCTCGCCGATGAAGGTCAAGACCACACGGCGGCTGGTCCGCTCGACCAGCGTTGCGCCGACACGGCGTTCCAGTTTCTGGATGATCTGGGTGACCCGGCTCGGTGATATACCCAACCGGGCCGCGGTCCGGCCGAAGTGTAGTTCCTCGGCCAGGGTCAGCAGCGCCAGCAACTCCTGTCGCTCCACGTATCCTCCAGCGTTCAGTCTGACTGAATGATACTGCAGCAGATGGCCGTTGATCCGACTCGGGGCCGCCGCCAGGATTGATTCTGTTCCCATCGAACCGACCGAGAACGGTGCCGATACGGCCGCCGATCGATTCGAACTCATCCCCGACCGAAATGAATCGCACTATGCGCTCACGCACCATCCGTCTCAGTATGGCGACCGCAGTTGCTCTCGCTGTCACTGTCGCCGCGACTTCCTGTCAGATGATCGATCAGGACTCCGCAGCCTCCCTGTGGGGTAGCGCCTGGACCGCCGCCCCACAACGCCCGAGTATGAGCTTCCAGAAGAACTGGAGCCACGAGGGTTTCCGCGACCACACCCTGCGGCAGGTTATCCGAGTTAGCAGCCCCGGCGACGAGGTCCGCATCCGGCTGTCCAACCGGTACGGCACGTCGCCTCTGCGCGTGACCGGTGCGACAATCGCCCACACGGGCGCTGGGGCCGACCAGATCCCGGGAACCGTACGCCCGCTTGCCTTCGGCGGTGGCCAGTCCGCTGTCATCCCCATCGGTGGCGAGCTCGCCAGTGACCCGGTAGAGCTGAAGGCCGACCGGCTCCAGTCGCTGACCGTCACCCTATACTTGCAGGAGCGCACCGGCTCGGCCACCTTTCATGACCAGGCGTACGCCACCAGCTATCGAGCCGGCGGCGACCACCGATCCGAGGACAGCGGACAAGCATTCACCGAGACCACCTCCTCGCTGTACTACCTCACCGACGTCGAGGTCCGCGGGGACGACACCACACGGGACAGCGAAGACACCATCGTCGCCTTCGGCGACTCGATCACCGATGGGTTCGGCTCGACTACCGACGCCGACAATCGCTGGCCGGATGAGCTGGCCGAGCAACTGGTGGCCGCAGGCAAGCCGCGTCCGGTGCTCAACTCCGGCATCGGCGGAAACCTCGTTCTGAACGACTCCCCGTGGTTCGGCGACAGTGCCTGGTCCCGCTTCGACCGCGATGTCCTGAACAAGCCGGGTGTCGGCACCGTTGTGCTCTTCGCGGGACTCAATGACATCGGGTTCAGCGAGATCGATCTGACCATCTACAAGCCGAATCCGAAAGTTTCGGTATCGGACCTCATCGACGCTCAGCGCAGCCTCATCAAGCAGGCGCACGACCACGGGATCAAGGTCATCGGCGGCACTCTGCTGCCGATGAAGGGCGCCGAGTACTACACCCCTGAATCCGCGGCCAAGATCCGCGAACTCAACGAATGGATCCGCACCTCGGGCGAGTTCGACGCTGTCGTCGACTTCAACCGCGTCCTCGCCAACCCCGGCGATCCCGAAGGTCTCAACCCCGCATTCGACAGCGGAGACCACAAGCACCCCAACGATGCCGGCTATCGAGAAATGGCCGCCGCGGTAGCACGTACGCCCCTGATCTGACCGGAATCTCGACGTGGGAAAGGAACAACCATGGAACTACGTCTCCACGGAAAGGTCTTCGTTGTGACCGGTGCCTCGGCGGGTATCGGCGCCGCCACCACGCGCGTACTCGCCGCCGAAGGGGCATTTGTCGTCGGGGTGGCACGGACAGCCGCCGCGATCACCGACCGCAGTGCGGGTATCGAGGGAATCGCGGTAGACGTGACCGACCCCGACGCACCCGCACACATCGTCGACGCCGCCCTGAAACGCCACGGGCGACTCGACGGGCTGGTGAACAATGTCGGCGGATTGTGCTCGCGTGCAGGCTTTCTCGACGTGAGCGGCGAGCAATGGCGGCAGAGCTTCGAGCTCAACTTCCACTCGGCGGTGAGCATGACCAGAGCAGCGCTCCCGGTGCTGCTCGAGCACAGGCCCGCGAGCATTGTGCATATCGCCAGCGAGGCCGCGCGGCTACCAGACACGCCGATCATCGATTATGCCGCAGCCAAGACCGCATTGTTGGCAGTCTCCAAGGCGCTGGCTGCGGAGTTCGGGCCGCGCGGAGTACGCTCCAACATCGTCTCGCCCGGACCGACCCGCACGGCATTGTTCGACGCCCCAGGAGGTTTCGCCGAGCAACTCGCCGAACGCTTCGGGCTGCCGGCCGAAGAAGCCGTCGACCATTTCGTTCGCAATGTGCGTCGACTACCGAGTGGCCGCATCGGCACGGCTGACGACGTCGCTCGCGTTGTCGCGTACCTACTGTCGCCACTGGCCGGGCAGGTCACCGGCGCCGAATGGGCCGTCGATGGCGGAGCCCTCCGCCAGCTCTGACACCGCTGGACTGGTCACCACACTCCGCGAATCACCTACAGCGGATAGCTTCGACAACAAGCCACGCGCTCAAATGCACAGGGCGTCGTTCCTATTGTCGATCTAACCCCGCCGTGCGCACCATCGAAGCAGCGAAACGGACTGGCGCGTTGCACGACGGGCCAGTTCTTTCCGCCCAGTTGGGCGGTGCGCGCGCGTTACCGGGCTATTAGCGCGCCGCGGCGTGGGTGGCAAGGACAGTCTGCCGATCTCCGTTACACGGCTGGACCCATTCGCCGGGCACTTCGATCCATGCCCAATAGCCGCGGCGACGGCAGGCACGATAATTTGATGTCGGCATCAGCCATCGCAAGTCCGTTCGAGCAGGTCCCGCCAGGACACGTCGGTCTTCACCGACCCGACCCGGCCGGCCATAGTCAACCGTGCCCGCATCGGACCTGTGGCCCTACTCCTGTCGTGCGCCCACCCTGTGTGTTGGCACGTGTCCTGGCCCGCAAGCGATCCAATCAGACGACGGCAGAAGCGACGTGCGCTTGACAGGTACAGGATGGGCCAATCAGCGCCTAGGAATCAGCGACGGTTCGTCACATTGTGTGAATTGACTGGCGCCCAGACGAAAATTCAGGTTTCATGGACTGTGGAAGAGCCGTTGACAGGGATCACAGGAGTCTGTCATGTCATCTTCCAGTCAACCCTCTTCGCCGAATCCGGCTAACCGCCCGGTCGAGCGTGATGATGGTGCCGACCCCGACGCAGTCCGCGTCGTCGGCCCTCGAGACCTACCTGTTCTCAATGCTGCTGCAGCAGATGCACTTTTGCGGCTGCTGCAGCGAATCCCGCGTTCAGAACCAGCCCGCAGTCAGTTGGCAACTCCGGCAGAAGCCGCGAAGTACCTGCGAACTTCAGTCGGAAAGCTCGCCAATGACCGGCACCACGGCGTCGGGCCCTCCTATGTGAAGTACGGCCGCAGGGTCCTGTACACGTGGGACGCTCTACGCGCCTTCATAGAAGAGCACACGGTCGGCGATGACTAGTACCACTCGCAGACTCCGTAGCCAACTTGCAGCTATCTTTATGGGCTTTCATGTTCGTCCTGGTCTTCCTACGCTCTCGCTGGACGTCATAGCTGATGGCGAGCCCGATCGCGCCGAAGCGACCACGTGGCCGGGAGGTCGGTGAAGTATGCCGCAGATTGAGTTGGCACCTGGAGTCCCAGGGAAGTTCAGCGAGCCGAAGTGGAACCCCGCGCGCCGACATTTTCAGATTCACTGTCTGGTGGGCGAGCCGTATGGGAAACCGTCGAAGCTGCACGCCTCGGGGAATAACAAACCGAAAGCCCGCGCGAATCTGAAGAGACGCGTCGCCGGATGGAAGCCAAGAGTTGAATCGCTCGGTGCGTACAGCTCGAATGTGACTGTCGAGGAACTGTGCCAAGCCTGGCTTCACCGCTATGAGCGCGACGCGACGAAACGCCCCCAGAACGCCAAACACTATCGTCGGGAGATCAACCCTGCGACCAAGGGCCGTGGCGACAAAGACAAGATCACGATCTCGGGTTCGGTGCTGGGCAAGATGAAGGCATTGAACGTCAGGCCGTTCCACGTCCGCATTCACCTAGAGCAGATGAACGGAACCGCGTACAAGAAGAACAGGCAGAAGTCGATCCTGCGCAACGCGTTCCAGTTGTTGATCGACGACGGACTCCGAGATGACAATCCGGTGAACAGCGTAGCGGGTAACGGTGGCGCGCGCACGAAGGCAACCGACCGCGCACGCGGTCGGAACCCCGTCAACCCGTACTTTCCTGCCGAGCCGCAGCCGTTCAGCAGGAACGAGATGAACCAGTATTGGGAGGCAGAGCGTGACTACTTCCATCGTCCCAACGCTAGCCGTTGGTTCGAGCAGCGATACGTGGACTTCACGCTCCTCGCGTACGAACTAGCTGCGCGTCCCAGCGAAGCGCTTGCTGTGCGGCTGGACGAGGACGTCGACTACGACCGGTGCGAGGTCACGGTTGCAGGAACCATTATCGATTCTGAGCTTCGCGTACATCAGGTGAGGAGCATTGTCGAGCAGTACAACCTCCAGGACGGTGAGATCGTCTACCCGCGGGGCTGGCCAGATTTTGACGACGAGGACGTGGTGTGCGTCGCGTATCGGCAGCCGTTCACCAAGACTGCGCAGTCGATGCGAACGATTAAAGCTGGCCCCGCATGCATGGCGATGTTGCGGCGCCGGAGGATTGGCGCGACTCCTGGACATCGACTGGTTATCCCGTCGCGCACGGGAAAGGTAGTGCGGTCGGAGCAGATGTCGTTGACCTGGAGCAAAGTCGTGACGGGAACCGGCCTGCAATGGTCCACCCCCAGGACACTGCGCTCCACACGCGCGACCCGGGTAGCGGAAAAGTACGACCTGCCGGCCGCTCGGCTGATCCTCGGGCACGAGGTGGATTCTCCTGTAACAGCACGGCACTACGTTCCTGACCCGCGCCGGGTTGTCGATCTGGCTGATGCGCGATGACGGCCGGTTATGCCTGCTGACCCGCTCAAGACGTCCACAAAACGGGCACGGGACAGCATCCGACAGCAGTAATAGCAGGTCAGACCGAGTGAGGAGCTGGAGCGAGCTACCCCGAGCCGATCCTGCACCGGCGTCGTCGTGAGTTCAAGGCCGCGCAGAAGTAGCGGTGTCGAGTGCATGAAAAGTAGCTCATAGCAGCTCTTTTCGCTTGCGGCCCCGCCTCGGAGATCTCCGAGGCGGGGCCGCTGCCGTCACCGGACATCATCTTGGATACCGGGTCGTCAGCCTCGAAACGGTCAGTGAAGCCCATGTCCGGCACGGGCCCAGCTGGGACCGGTCGGGGTGCCGAGCATCTGGTAGTAAGAGGTATAGATATTCGCATCTGAATATGTTTGCAGTCACGACACGGCGGAGAAGCGCGGCTGTGGGCTGTGAGGCAAGTGGGCTTCGCGATGAATCCGGAGCAGCAGAACCTGCAGTTACCGGCAAGGTCTGGGTAACGACCTACGAGAAGGCGATATCCAAGCGCCTTCGGCCCTACGCGGACCGCGGCAGCCGGTCGTCCGGGACCAAATAGGTGATGCCGAGATCGCGCAGGACGATGCCGGGCTCGCTCGCGTGAACCGGACCGAGCGCCTTCACCAGATCCACCGACGTCAGATGATCGGCCGGGTGAACGCCGTCGGTGGGATGGAAATCGACTGTGGCCGTGGCAGTTCCAGCTGCGGTGGTAGTGACCAGGCGATAGCGCAACGCAACGGTACCGGTGTCTCGGGTGCGGATCGAACGGTAAGTGATCCGGTCGCCCAGGGTGTAGACGGCACCGGCCTGCGCGGGAGTGTCGGAGCGTGAGCCGGTGAAGGCGGCGTCGTCCAGTACGCGCAGACCGGAGAAGTAGTAGCCGGGCAACATCTCCTCCGGCACCGTGTTCCACGGATACACGCCGTCGTCGGGTAGCTCGAGCTCCTCGATCAGTTCGATCCTGGTGATCTCCCGCGTCGCGGCGGCGAGCGAGCGGGTGAGCCGCGCCGCGACCGCCGACTGGAAGCCGCCGGTGGCGTGCAGGGTGGACGATCCGTCGCGGCAGGCGTCCCGCACCTCGTCCAGGGGGAGGGCTTCGAGGGGCAGCGCGGTCACCACGTCACGGCCCGCGCCGAGCTGGGCGACAACCGCATCGACGTCGGCAGTCAGGTGGACGACCACCGCGGCCGAGGAAGGCGGCGCGACAGCGATATCGGGGTGCGCGGCGATCCGGTCGGCGAGCGGCCCGGCGCCGAGCACCGCGACCAGCAGGGGGGAGGTCATACTGTCTCCAGACGGTATCGAGGGCTCAGGTCGGGCGTCGCGACACCGGCCGGCGCCGAACACAGTTCCGGGATGACGTCGAGCATCGCCTTGACCGAGATGTCGGTGACCGCGGACCAATCGCCCTCGTAGGACTCGTCGTCGAGTTCGTTGCGCATCTCGATCCGGGCGGGGCTGCCGTCCAGCGTGATCACATGCCCACCGGCCAGGCTGCGCGGATGATCCGGCCCGAGGTGGGCGTTGCCCGGGCCGACATGCCAGCATTCGGCGTTGGTCATGAACAACCGGTCGCCGAGGTAGCCGCGGTAGCTCATGTGGATGGCGCCGACCGTGCCCGGCTCGATCACACTGCCGCCGGCCTGCACCCGGGTCCGCGCCGGCACGGGATAGACGTGCCGTTCCACCCGCACCTCCTCGGCGCGGGCGCCGAACAGCGTGTGCGCGACGGTGGCGAGCACCGCGTCGAAGTAGAAGTGCTGCATGAGCGCGATGGCGTGGTCGGAGTCGACCGCGCTGAGCGGCATCCCGAAACCGAGGCTGGCCAGACCGCCCCACATGCCGTCCGGCGCGGCCGAAAGATCACCGACCTCCAGGAATTTCACCTCGCGCACCTCGTCGAGCAGCCCGGCCAGACGCAGCAGCAGTTGCTCCACCATGAGTCCGGGGTGCAGGCCCGTGCCGTGCAGCGATACCCCGCCCCGCAGGCAGGCAGCCTGAAGTCGCTCGCCTGTCGCTCGGCGTGGGATCGCCCGGTCCACCACCGGTGCGGCCAGACGCTCCAGGACCGGACCGGCGAACCGAAGCGGGCCCGAATCTGCCACGCGCATGAGCGTTTTCAGCGCCGACAGCGCCGTGGGCAACTGCGGCCCGAAGGCGCCTCCGGTCACCCGCATCTGCGCGACAGTGCGCAATACCTCCAGCGGCGAACGCGATTCGGACAGCCAGGTGGGCATGGCCGGATTGTGATAGGACGCCGCGGACACCACGTTCTTGCCGGACTCGAGCAGGTCGAGCACATCGGCATCGGCGCCCTGCACCAGAGACGGTGTCGTCGGCGTGTGCACGACGCAATCCGCTTTCAGTGCAAGGATTTCCGCCTTGGACGTGGTCGCCGTGATGCCCACTGGCGCCAGCCCGACCAGTTCGCCGATGTCCTTGCCGTGCTTGTGCGGGCTGAACACCTTGACTCCCACGACCTCGAAATCGGGGGATGCCAGCGCTGTGCGCAGCGCCCGCCCGCCCATGTCTCCGGGGCCCCACACGATCAGCCGATACGGACGTGTCACAACCGCCTCCTTGCCGTTGGCGGTATGTCTAACACGGCAAGCCGTGAGATATATAGGCTTTGAGTCTCTTATTGTCTCGTTGCGCGATCTGCCGTAGCTTCACCTTCGAGTCAAAACGCTGAGTTCGTTCACGATGGCGGCAGCGCCAGAGGTGTCACTGTGCAGAATCAACCACCCGCAGCCGAGCTGCTGGAGTCCCTGGCCGAACTACTGGAGAGCACATTGCTGCCGGCCTTGCCACCCGCGCTGCAGCACCGTGCGCGGGTGGGGGCGAATCTGGCCAGGATCGTGCGGCGCGAGATCGATCTCGCGCCGGCGGCGACGCGGCACGAACACGAACTGCTCGCCGCAGCCGACGACGAGCGCGCCTTGTGGCAGGCGCTTGTCGAGGTGGTGCGCGCCGACCTGGCGATCGCCAAACCCGGTTACGACAGCTGGGAGGGGCAGTGACCACCGATCTCGTCGCAGGTCTGGCCGAGTTCCTGACCCGGACCTGGGCCGCGCCTACGCGAGTAGACGAGCTGGAGTACCTTTCGGCCGGCGCGCGCCGACGCAATGTCGGCTTCACCGCGCACGTCGAGGGGGAGCGGGCCCGCAAGCTCGTCGCCACGCTCGTGCCTGCCGCCGTGCAGATCATGTCGGTCGAGGACGAGGCGGCGGTGCGTGAGCTGGCGCGCACGCACGGGGTGGCGGTGCCCGCGGTGGTGGCGGTCTGCGCGGATCCGGCCGTGGTGGGCGAGCCGTTCGTTGTCAGCGAGCACGTGGCCGGGGAGACCGTCCCGCGCAGGGTATTACGCCTCATCGCGGCCGCGGGCAACGCCGAAACGGTGGCCCGCGAGTGGGGCGAGGCGATGGGCAGGCTGCACGCCATCGATCCGGCCGTCGCTCCGCGCACCGTTCCCGCTGCGGGCGCCGATCCGGCCGCGGCCCTATTCGCCGCGGCCGAGGCGGACGTGCGTGTGCTGCTCGGCGACCGGAAGGTGTTCGAGCTGGCGCTGCGCTGGCTGGAACAGCGGCTCCCTGGCCCGCCGCCGCGTACCGCGCTGCTGCATACCGACCTGCGCAACGGCAATATCGTCGTCGCCGCCGACGGTTTGCGGGCCGTGCTGGATTGGGAGGGCGCTCAGCGTTTCGGCGACCCGATGCGTGACCTCGCCTGGCCCGCGCTGCGGATGTGGCGCTTCGGTGCGGACGAACGAGAGTTCGGCGGTTTCGCCGACCGCGCGAGCTTCCTGCGCGGCTACCAGGCCGCGGGCGGTGACTTCGACCTCGACAGATTCCGCTGGTGGAAGGTGATGGGCACGCTGGCCTGGGGCGTCGGCCTGGCCGCCCAGGCCGCCGCGCATGTCGACGGCAGCGTGCGCGACATCGTCATGGCCGCCAGCGGACGTCGTGTTTCGGAAATCGAGTGGGACCTGCTCATGCAGATTCGTCCCGAGGCGAAAGGTTAGGAGAGACAGTGGATTTCGAACTGCCCGAAGATCTGGCCGGATATCTGACCGAGCTGGATGCCTTCATCGAAGCCGAGATCGTCCCGCTCGAGCAGCAGGCCGACAACATTCGTTTCTTCGACCACCGCCGTGAGGACGCCCGCACCGACTGGGACCGTGGCGGCCTGCCGACCGCGGAGTGGGAGCGACTACTGGCCGAAGCGCGTCGTCGTGCCGATGCCGCGGGTCACTACCGCTATGCCTTCCCACGCGAGTTCGGCGGGCGCGACGGCACCAATCTCGGTATGGCCGTGATTCGTGAGCACCTGGCCGGACGGGGGCTCGGTCTGCATTGCGACCTGCAGAACGAGCACGCCATCGTCGCCAACAATGTGGGTCTGCTGCTGATGCTCGAGTACGGCACCCCGGCCCAGCAGGCCCAGTGGGTGGACGGGCTGGCCGCGGGCACCAAGTTCTTCGCCTTCGGCATCACCGAGCCCGATCACGGTTCCGACGCCACCCACATGGCGACCACCGCTGTCCGGGCGGGCGAGGACTGGATCATCAACGGCGCCAAGACCTGGAACACCGGAGTCCACATCGCCGACGCCGATCTGATCTTCGCCCGCACCGCGGGGCGACCCGGCGACGGACACGGCATCACCGCGTTCCTGGTGCCGACCGACGCGCCCGGCTTCCGGATCGAGGAGTACCTCTGGACCTTCAACATGCCCACCGACCACGCGCGCATCTCGCTGACCGAGGTGCGGGTCCCGAGTTCGGCGATCTTCGGGCAGGAGGGTCTCGGGCTCGGCGTCGTCCAGCATTTCTTCAACGAGAACCGGATCCGCCAAGCGGCCTCCAGTCTCGGTGCGGCGCAGTACTGCATCGACCAGTCCGTCGCCTACGCCAAGGAGCGCAAGCCTTTCGGCAAGCCGCTGGCAGTCAACCAGGCCGTCCAATTCCCGCTGGTGGAATTGCACACACAGTGCGAGATGCTGCGCGCGCTCGTTCACAAGACCGCCTGGTCCATGGACACCTACGGCACTTTCGCTGCCTCCGAACAGGTTTCGATGTGCAACTACTGGGCCAACCGGCTGTGCTGCGAAGCCGCCGACCGGGCCATGCAAGTGCACGGTGGTCTCGGCTACTCGCGGCACAAGCCCTTCGAGCACATCTATCGGCACCATCGGCGCTACCGCATCACCGAGGGGGCGGAGGAGATTCAGATGCGGCGGGTGGCCGGGTACCTGTTCGGGTTCATGGACCGAACCGGGGTCAAGGGGGTGTGAGTCCGCCTCCTCTATCGCCGCCTGGGTCGAGGCGAACTACACCGTGGTCAGCGTCGGCGGCACCACGGTCTACGGCCTCACCCAGTCGGTCGATTCGTGAGTTCGCCCCGGTGCGCGGGTGTTTCACGCACCGAGGATCGACCCGGCCGGTTCCATTCGAATTGGTATGGATAGCCATACCTGGTGGTATGGTCGCCCCGTTCGGGTGGGCAACGGTGCCGCCCGGAAAGGGTTCGACCATGGAACATCCGATCGACCGCCGCCGGTTGCTACGCGCGGCGGGGGCGGGTCTGCTCGGCGCGGCGCTGCTCGAAATACCGGTCTCGGCCGTCCCGCCCGGCGTACGAAGTCCACTGTTGTTTCATTCCCCGCAGGTCGAACCGTTCGTCGACGAGCTACCCCGGCTGCCCGTGCTGCGGGGCACCCAACTCGATCTCATCGCCTCGACCACCACCCATCGCTTCCACCGTGACCTGCCGGAATCGGCGGCACTCGGCTACAACGGCCTGAGCTATCTGGGCCCCACGATCGAGCATCCGGTGGGCACAGCACTGCGGCTGCGGTTCGAGAATCGGCTGACCACCCACCCGCTCGCCGACGACGTCGACACCAGCCTGCACGGCGTCACAGCGAGTTTCCGCACCGCCGCACCGTCATCGCTGCACCTGCACGGCGGTGTGACACCGCCCGACAGCGACGGGCACCCCGAGCAACTCGTCTATCCCGGCGGCGGCATCGACCACGAATTCCCGCTGGCCCAGGACGCAGGACACCTCTGGTATCACGACCACGCCATGGGTATCACCCGACTCAACGTCTACGCCGGGCTGGCCGGAATGCTGCTGCTGCGCGACGAATTCGACACCGGCGAACCCGGCAATCCGCTCGGCCTGCCCGCAGGCGAGTTCGAGATTCCCCTCGTCCTGCAGGAGAAACTGTTCACCGCCGCTGGGCAACAGTCGGTCCGTTCGACTCCGATCGTGCCGGCAGGCGGATGGGAAGGCGGTGCGGTCGGCGACATCGGTCTGGTCAACGGCAAGATCTGGCCGTACCTGCCGGTCGCCCGTGGTCTGTACCGGTTCCGGGTGCTCAACGCGGCGTCGTTCAGTGTGTGGAATCTGTTCTTCGGCAACCGGATGCGGTTCTGGGTGATCGGCGGCGATCACGGGCTGCTCGACGCCGCGGTCGCCGTCCGCGAGTTGCGCTTGTCACCGGGCGAACGGGTGGACGTGCTCGTCGACTTTGCCGAGTTGGCTCCGGGCGAGACCGTGGAGCTGTGCAACGACGAGGCACCGGTATCCCAAGCCGCGATCCTCGGCGAGGTCGCGATGCCGAGGTTCTGCCAGTTCCGGGTGCAGGATCGGCCGGGTTGGTCCGGCGGCGTGCCGCAACGGTTGCGCGGCGGGGCATTTCAGCCGCCGATGGTGCCGCCGATCGAGACACCGACGGTGATTCGCGATGTCACCGTGAGTCAGCCCTACGAACTGCGGGTGCCGCCGGCGATCATGTCGCTCAACAACCTCACCTTCACCAGTCCCGAGATCGAAATGCCACGGCAGGGCACCGTCGAGCAGTGGAACATCATCAACATCACGCCCGATCCGCACCCGATCCACTTGCACCTGGTCACTTTTCGCATTCTCGGCCGGACGCCGCTGCGGACTCTCGACTATCAGAGCGCGTATCCGCAGCCACCGATCGGGACCAGGTGGGCGCCGTCGGCCGATGGCTTCCTGGCCGGTCCGATGCAGCCGCCGCAGCCGTGGGAAGCGGGCCGCAAAGACATCGTTCGCGTCGATGGCGGCACCGTCACCAGCATCATCGTCCGGTTCCCGACCGCGGCCGAATTGGGCTTCGATCCGGACGCGACGTTCCCGCGCCGGGTTCCGACCGAGCTCGCCGAGGGCCACGATCACGGCGACCACCGGCACTCCGACCATGCGACCAGTGCGCTGCAGGGCTATGTCTGGCACTGCCACCTGCTCGACCACGAAGACCACGACATGATGCTGCGATACCGCATTGTGCCGTAGCGGGTGGGGATCGGCGCGTGGGGTCGCGACGCGGTGACCTGCGGTCTGTGGCTCCGAACCACCGGTACATGATGGCGCACCGCGCGTTACCGTAGGTCGCGATGGCGTACGCGGCCATCGCGGGCCCGGATTGCTGTGTGACTCCGAAAACCACTGAGTCATAAGCGATGCCGAGACCGAACCCTGCGCTGCCGATTCCGCACTCGCGGCGACCGCGGTGCTGCCGGCGGCGGGTGTGGTGCTGTGGCGAAAGGAAGGGTCGCGGTTCCCGCCAAGGGGGGCCGGCCCTGTGACCTGCGGCTTGCCAAGTATCCGGTTGATCGCCAGGTACCGTTGGGCGGTGAACCCAGCTGATGTGCGACTCCTGAAAGACGGCGATCTCGAGACCCGCGAGGACAATCTGCGGCTCCTGCTCGTGCGGGCTGAGGACGGCGACGCATCCGCCGAGGAGACCCTGCGCACGCTCGTTCGCGACTATCCCGACTACCATCGGTCGCTCTACAGCAGGGCGCTGAACCGGGCGGAGGTCTTCGGTGACGACACCCTGCGCGAACCCCTGCTCGCGTCCCTCGCCGACACCCGTTACAACTGCCAGGCATGGGCCGCGATGGGCTGCGCGGCCCTCGGCATCCGCGATGCGGTTCCCGGCTTGGTCGCGATGCTGGACCACCCACAGGACATCGCCCGAGACCAGGCGGTGATCGCCCTCGGCGTCCTCGGCGACGAAGCGGTGGTCCCGGCCCTCGCGCCCCTGCTGCAGGACTCGATCAGCGGAATGCGCGAACGCACCGCCGAAGCGCTCGGCATGATCGGTGGTGACGCGGCACTGGCAGCGCTCTGGGACGAATTCGAGAACCGCCGCTATTACCGCATCGGCTACATCGCCAGTGCGTTGTCGGAGTTCGCTCCCGGCATCATCCCGAGGCTGATCGAGGCGGCCTCCAGCGGCGATCCCGACAAGCGGTACTGGGCGGCCGTCGCCCTCGGTTCGACCGGCGACGATCGCGCCGTGCCGACACTGGAACGATTGATGGCCAACGATCGCGGTTCCACCGTCTTCGACGGCATGGTGAGCGTCGCCGCGAAGAAGGGCCTGCGCACGCTACGCAGAATCCAAGCCGCGATCGCCGCGCGCGAATCCTGAGCGTTCAGCTCGAGAAACGTTGTCGGTGGCGGGCGATAGTCTCGTCCGGTGTCAGTGAATATCGATGTCGCCCTGACTGTTCGGGGGCTCGCGAACGAACGCGAGTGGGTGGGAATGACCGACTTGCTCGTCGAAGTGTTCAAGGACGAGCGGCTGGAAGACGAGGTGTTCGTCTGGATGGGGGAGACCGAGGACGGTCTGTTCGTCCGCGCGGACTCGGACTACCCGGTGATCTTCAGCGGATTCTTCCGCTGGAGTGAGGCTTTCGAAGATCGCCTCACCCGTCGGGTGACGGCGCTCGTCCCGCAGGCCCGCGTGGCTTTCGACTGGGGGTATCCGGATGAAGAATGACAACACCGGCCACGAATGGCCCGACGTACTGCCGGAAACAGCGCCGGCGATACACAGAAATCTGGACGTGACGGTCGGCGGGCGCACCCTGACCACACTCACCCGCACCCAGCTGAGCTATTGGATCAGCAAACTGCAATACAGTCGCGGCGGCCCGTTCATGACGGTATCCCGTCCTGACCACCCTGAATTCATCCAGACCTACCGTCACAGCGACACCGACTACTACCTCGAGATCCGCTCACCCGATTCCCTCGACGAACTGGCATCGACAACGTTGCGCGATGGTGAATCGGCCGCCGAGCTGATCTGGGAGTGGTTGGAACGCAAGGGAACCGCCTGGGCGTAGGTGGATCGGACAACTCATAGGATCTTCGACTGCCTCGGTCCGTGAAACTCGTGAACCGGCGACTCGCGGTGCTGGTGGCCGAAACCACGACAGGCTCTCGTACGGTGGTGGCATGGGCGCACGGATGGTGGTTGTCGGGGCGGATGCGACGGGGATGGCGGCGGCGTCGCAGGCGCGGAGATTGCGCGATGCCGGTGAGCTCGAGATCGTGGTGTTCGAGAAGGGGCACCATTCCTCGTATTCGGCGTGCGGGATTCCGTACTGGGTGGCCGGTGACGTTGCCCATGCCGATCATCTGATCGCGCGCTCGGTGGCCGAACATCGCGCTCGTGACATCGACCTGCGGATGCGGACCGAGGCTCTCGAGATCGATCCGGTGGGGCGACGGGTCCTGTCTCGCGATCTCGACACCGGCGTACAAGCGTGGACGGGTTACGACCAGCTCGTGTTGGCCACGGGGGCGACACCGATCCGTCCGCCACTGCCCGGGATCGACGCCGAGGGGGTCTACGGGGTGCAGACCCTCGACGACGGGCAGGCGCTGATCGAAGGCCTGGAGTCTGCCGGCGGGCGTAGAGCCGTTGTGGTGGGTGCGGGCTACATCGGTGTCGAGATGGCTGAGGCGTTGGTGCGTCGGGGGTTCGAGGTCACCATGGTCACTCGGGGCGCTGAACCCATGTCCACGTTGGATCCGGATATGGGTGCGCGCGTGCGAGAAGCCATGGAGGGGATGGGAATACGGGTCGTTCGCGGTACCGAGGTAACCGGAATGCGGACCTCGGAGGAGGGCAGGGTCCGCGCCGTGACGACCGCCGACACCGAGTACCCGGCCGATGTGGTCGTGCTCGGGATCGGCGTGCAACCGGCGACCGAGCTGGCGCGTCGGGCCGGGCTTCCGCTGGGGGAGAGCGGTGGTCTGCTCACCGATCTCGCTCAGCGCGTGCGCGGATACGACGACATCTGGGCCGGCGGTGACTGCGTGGAGGTGCTGGACCTGGTGTCGGGCTCGCTGCGCCACATTCCGCTCGGCACCCACGCGAACAAGCACGGGCAGGTGATCGGATCAGGGGTCGGCGGCGGATACGCCACCTTCCCCGGCGTGGTCGGTACCGCCATGAGCAAAGTCTGCGACCTCGAGGTGGCGCGGACCGGCCTGGGAGAGGACGACGCTGGGCGGGCGGGGTTGCAGTTCCACTCCGTCACCATCGAATCCACCGGTCGCGCAGGGTATTTCCCCGGCGCGGAACCCATGACGGTGAAAATGCTCGCCGAACGCCGCACCGGCCGGCTGCTCGGCGTGCAGATCGTCGGCTACACCGGCGCCGCCAAGCGAATCGACATCGCGGCAGTGGCGCTCACCGCCAGAATGACGGTGGAACAGGTGACCGCGCTCGACCTCGGCTACGCCCCACCGTTCTCCCCGGTATGGGACCCCGTCCTCGTCGCGGCTCGGGCGGCTGTGCGTGCGGTGGCGACGGGTCACTGACGCGGAGGAGTCACCAGAAGTCGGGGGCGAGACCCCACGACGCGCATTCTGCCGTCAGCAGCTCACGCAGGGCGGTGCGGCTGGGAAAGCGGTCGGGGTCGGCGCCGGTGACAGCCAAGGTGACCGTGTGGCCGTCGGTGGAGAAGGACAGATTCACACCTACCTCCACTCGGCGGAACATGGCGGTGTCGTTGGTGCAGACGACAGGCCGCATGAGGACGGCGGAGGCATGATGACCTGCGAAATCGGCTACGCCACTGGCAGTTTCGCCGAGGTTTGTGCACAGGCATTCTGGGGCCTTGGCGGTGCGCGCGAAACGACGGAGGACGAAACGGGGCAGGATCATCTGCAACGGCTGGAGGTGTTGCAGAGCGGGCGTGGTCGCCGGGTCGCGATAGGCGGTAGCGGCGCGCTTCACAGCCGAGCGAACGGCGGCGAGGTCGATGCGTTCGCCGGTGCGGTAGGTGACCGAGATCGGCAGGCCGGTGGTGGCATTGGCCCGGGGGTCGTCGGGGATGCGCATCGAATGGGGGATGTCGACGCGGATGCCGGCGGTGTCACCGACGCGCCCGCTGCGCCCGAGGAGACCGGCGCCCAGGGCGATCAGGAGCCCGTTCGTGGTGCCGGAATGCCGTGTGGCGGCGGCGTTCCACTCCGCGAGATCGACCTGGACCACCAGATCCGCCGGTGACCACTGGGCCGGCAGGGGCAGCTCGGGCAGCGCGGGGCGAGGGTTGCGGTCCGGCTCGATGACGCCACGGGTGGCGATCGCCGCGCGAATCCCGTGTGCGACCGCACGTAGCTGGCGGCCCGCATCGATAAGATTCGCACCCAGCGTGTTGCGTGGCTGTGTCCCGACCAGCAGGCCCGAACCGGTTGTCACGTCCGGGCTCTCATCGAGCCGCGCCAGTGCGTCGCCCACGGCGAACAGCACCGCGCCGCCGTCGGATGCCACATGCGAGGTGACCAGCGACACCAGCGTCCCGCCCGCCGTGGTCGGCGCCGCGGACAGTCGCCACACCCGACCGGTCTCGGGATCGAAGTCGACCCGGCTCTGCGCGAAGTACCAGTCGAGGATCTCCTCGTCGGCGACGGGCACCGAATCCCAGACCAGCGGAAGCGATTCCGTCGCGGGCAGCCAGTAGGGACGGGAGAACGGCACCCGGGTCGGTTGCACGCGCCGGGCCAGGAAACCCTGGGTCAATCGGGTGTGGAATCGGGCGAGCAGTGCGGGGTCGAGGGGCTCGTCGAACCGCCACGCGAGCTGATTGACCAGGGCGTTGCCGTAGAGGCTGTGCAGCTTGAGGAACAGGTCGTCGTCGGCGGTGAGCCGGTTGACGCCGACCCGGGAGATGACGGGCGGGGTCGACATGGTGAGTGTCATCAGAACTCCTCAGCGAGCACGCAGGGTGCGGACGGTCAGGGGTGCGAAGACGGCGGCGATCACGAGCGAGGCCACCACCGACCACAGGGCGTCGGTGCCGATGACGCCGTTCTCGGCGAGCCCGCGCACCGCGGACACCAGATAGGACACCGGGTTGTAATCGGAGACATAGCGCAGCCAGGTCGGCATCGCCGACTCGGGCACCAGGGCATTGGACGCGAAGCTCAGGAAGGTGAGCACCAGCATCGACATGCCTTGGACCGCAGCGGGTCTCGATACGGTGACGCCGATGAACGCGAACAACCAGCTGATCGCGGTGGTGGCCAGGACGACGAGCACCGCACCGGCGGCGAACCCGACCGGATGATCGGGCCGATACCCCATCGCGAATCCCACGATCACCACCGTGGTCGCGGCGATGACATACCGGGTCGCCCCGGCCAGCAGGGCTCCGGCGACCGGTGCGGATCGGGCGATCGGCATGGCGACGAACCGATCGAAGACCCCGGACCGAATGTCTTCGGACAACTGCACGCCGGTCGCGACCGACGACGTCAGCACGATCTGCACCAGCACGCCGGGAATCAGAATCGGTAGGTAGGCCTGCATGCTGCCCGCGATGGCGGTGCCGAAGATGCTGCCGAACAGCAACGGCCCCACAATGGGCAGCAGCAGCGCGTCGTAGAGCAACTGCGGGCTGTGCCGGAAGGTGAGCACACCGCGCCACGCCATCATCAGCGACTGGAATAGCGAGGCGCGCAGGGTGACATGGGTGATCCGGGGACGGCGGTCGATCGTCGGTGCCGCGGTGAGCTCGACGGTGCTCTCGGCGATGGTGGCAGTCATGGTGGCCTCGGTCTTTCGGATCAGGCGGCGACGCGGTCGGTGCCGGTCAGCGCGAGGAAGACCTCGTTGAGATCGGGACGGTCGACAGCGAACCCGCGCAGTGCGATGCCCGCGCCACGGCAGGCGGCGACGATATCGGCGGCGGTGCCCGCATCGGTGAGTGCGACGGTGAGCATGCCCGCCGACGACCCTTCCGGCACCTCGCCGGTGAGCGAGACGATGATGGCCTCCGCGTGGGCGGATCGGGCGGGGTCGGCGAGATCCAGGCGCAACACCTGATCGCCGATGGACGACTTCAACTCGGCCGCAGTGCCCTCGGCGACGATCGTCCCGCGGTCGATGACGGCGATCCGGTCGGCCAGCGCGTCGGCCTCTTCGAGGTACTGCGTGGTGAGCAGAACGGTCGCGCCGCGGGCGACCAGACGCCGGATCACGCCCCACATCTTGTCGCGGGTGTGCGGGTCGAGTCCGGTGGTCGGCTCGTCGAGGAAGATCAGCGGCGGATCGGTGATCAGCGTCGCCGCCAGATCGAGCCGCCGGCGCATACCACCGGAGAACTGGTTCACCGGCCGGTCGGTGACCTTCGACAGCTCGAACTCCTCGAGCAGCTCGGCACTGCGGCGTGCGGCATCACGGCGGGACAGCCCGAGCAAGCGCCCGAAGAGCCGCAAATTCTCACCGGCGGTGAGGGTTTCGTCGACGGAGGCGTACTGGCCGGTCAACCCGATCATCGAGCGCACGGCGGTCGCGTCGCGTGTGATGTCGTAGCCGAAGATCTCGGCGGAGCCGCGATCGGGACGGACCAGGGTCGCGAGCATGCGCACGGTGGTGGTCTTACCCGCGCCGTTGGGGCCGAGCAGGGCGAACACGGTCCCCGCCGCGATGGTGAGGTCGACGCTGCCGACGGCGGTGAAATCGCCGTAGGACTTGCCGAGACCGGTGGTGCGGATGGCGATGTCGGTACTCACAGTTGCCTCCCGGCGGAATGGAGCAGTTCAGGGGCGTCAGGCGAACCCAGCAGCGCCTCGACGGCATCGGCGGCTCGCTCGACACCGTCGGTGGTGAAACCGGCGGCCCAGGAGGCCGCGCGCTCGACCACGTCGGGACGTGAGACCTGGTCGAGTAGTGCGTCGAGGCGTTCGGCGGTGAGCTTCGTCGCGGGAATCGTGGCCGCGAGACCGAGTCGCCGTAACGCCTGGCCCCAGTAGGGCTGGTCGGCCTGGACCGAGCAGATCACTTGCGGCACACCTGCTCTCAGTGCGGCCGCCGTCGTGCCGGCGCCGCCGTGGTGCACGGCCACGGCGCAACGAGGCAGTATCCGAGCGTGGTCGATGTGACCGACGATCGCGACGGCATCCTCGAATCCCGGATCGATCCTCGCCCAGCCCGACGCCAGCAGCAGCCGACGGCCCCGCCGGGCGCACACCTCGCGCAACATCGCGACGAAGGCAGCCGGATCGCCGACATCCATGGAACCGAACCCGACATAGATCGGCGCGGTTCCGGCATCGAGCCACGCATCGAGATCCCCGGCCGCGGTGGCGGCAGGTGCGTGGCTCGCGAAACCTGGTACACCGGTGAGGAATCCGTCCACATCGGTCAGGAATCCCGTGAACGGGCCCGGCAACTGCTGACGCAGACCAGGGAACAGCCGCGGGTCATAGGCCTGGATTCGCGCAGTCGCCCCAGCTTCGGCGGACGCTACCGATGACGCTGTCGCCGCGCGAGCGGGCGGCCGCCCGCTCGGCAGAACGGGGGCCAACGCGGCCGCACGTGCCCATGCCAGGAGCGACCAGCCCCATCGGTGCACGAACCCGGGAAGCCGGTCGGCCCAGCGCACTGGCGCGACCGGGACCGTACTGTTCGGCTGGATCGGGAAGAAGTGCACCGCCGCGAACGGCAGTCCGAGCGCCCGCGCCACCGCCTCGGCCACTTCCTCGCCTGCCATCCCCGCGACCACCAGGTCATGTCCGGGTGCCAGCGTGCGCAGGTCGTGAAGCTGCTCGGGCACGCCACGCCGTTGCAGATCGAACAGCGCCCGTAGCCGGGCGCGCGGATCACGGCCGGCGAACCGTCGATCGGTGCGCTGCGCCATTAAGAGGTCGGCCGTATCGCAGCCGAACGGCACCGCCGCAACCCCGTGGTCACGGGCGAAGGCGACGAGGTTCGGGGCGAGCGCCAAGGTCACGTCGTGACCGCGCGCACGCAGCGCACGAGCCAGCAGGATGCCGGGCTGGGCGTCTCCTCGGCTGCCGGTGAAGGCCAACAGGGGGCGCATCCGCTCACCCCGCCTGCACGGCGACACGCAGCGTGTCGGCTCGCAGTGCTCGGGCATCGGTCGGCATCGGTGTTTCCGCCACCACCGACGGCGGCAGTCCGTCGGCCGCCGACCCCGCATGAACCGCTGCGGACGGTTGGCCGGCGCCGACCTGGTCGACCGCCGGATCCGCGTGCACCGCGGCCGTGATCGACGACAGTGCCTGACCGAACGCGGTCAGGAACTCGTCCATGACCTCGGCGGGGAAGCCGGCCGGATACCGTGTCGACACGTACAGGCCGTCGGCGGCGCGCACAACCCACAGGAACACCTCGTCGGCCGAGTACGACTCGGCCCGCAGGGTCCGTCCGCGCAGGTCGGCGACCAATTCGTAGCCGGGCAGTACGCGGATGTCGAGGAAGGAGATGCCGAAACGCGGCGTCTCGGCGACATCGAGCAGGTCGAGGACGCGCGACCAGGAGGCGTCGTTGGCGGTGCGTGAACGACGCAGTGCGGCCCGCGCCAGATCCATGGCTCCGGCGATGCCGACACCGGGGGTGAGCGCGATATCGACCGGGACCACATTGACGAACCAGCCCATCGACTCCAGCCAGCGCAGATCGGGGCGGGTCGCGATCGGCATCGCGGTACGCATCCGGTCCGCGCCGAACCGCCGCTGATTGGCCACCGCCAGCGCGGCGAACACCGCCACCGACATCCGGTGGCGCACCTGGTCGAGGACCGCTTCGACCTGCTCGAGTTCGGGGAGATCGAGCAGCCGTCGCGACACACTGGGCTGGGGCAGATCCGCGCGCGCGGGCCGCTGGGCCTGCGGGGCGAAGCGCGGCATGGCACCGTCGGCGAGGAATTCGCGCCACGTCGCGACCGCGGGCGAATCCGGACCGAGTTCGGCCGCGCTCGCTCGCTCCAGGACGGCGAAGTCGGCCGCGCTACCGAAGGTGACCGACTCGCGCGACGCCTCGCCCGCCATGACCTCCCGGTAGAGCGTGCGCAGTTCGAGGATCAGGATGGCCTGTGCGTAGGCGTCCATCACGGAATGATCGGCCGCGACGAGGACGGTGAAGTCACCGGTGCCTGCGTGCTCGACCGTGGCGGCCAGGCAGTGCGGCCACACCAGTGGCGACAGGCGCTCTTCGAGTGTGCCGCTGAGGAATTCGTTGATCCGGGTACCGTCGGTGCAGTCGGCAACGGGCTGTTCGGTGATATCGACGGCGGTGGGCGCGGCGACGAGTCTGCGCGGCTCGCCCGCCGATGCGGTGGTCACCGTGGTGCGCAGACCTTCGTGCCTGGCATGCCAGCGCCGCAGCGTCTCACGCCAGGTGGGACCGTCGAGCGGGGCGTCCATCTCGAAGACGGTGCCGATCCAGCGCCCGCGACCGGGCAGCGGATCGGTGGGATCGACGCTCGCGCAGTAATCGGCGTGCACGCTGGTGAGCGGGCGATCGTCGGGCTGCCACGCGTCGGCGGCGAGCTCGGGCGTCCACATCGACAAAGCGCCTGAACGGATTTCGAATTCGGACAGGTGGGTGTATTCCATGACCGGTTCACCTCGTGACGAATGCATGCCGAAGCGGCGGAAGGATGGGGGAGGAGAACACCGCACTGTGTCACCTGCTGCGTTGAACTTCGGCGGTGAAAACATTTCCGTGAAGCCTCGGCGAGATTGATCGTATATGTGATTCTGCTGAGAGCAGCACCGTGATGGGCATCACGGTTTAGCTGAACAAAACTCTGTTGCCTGCTGCTTTTCGCGATTGCGGCACGGATTCACCTGTCCTGCATCGGGGTTGGAAAAGGCCGTATTCGGGTACGTGATTGTCTGTCTATATTTTGTTCATTCCGGATGGGATGATTTTTGTAGGCACCGTCACACTGTCGGCAGCCGTCTGTACAGGTGCGTTTCCCTGACGTTCACCTGGCGCGTTTCATATGGGCATTTCGCTATATGGCGACCGGTGCATCCGATGATCGGCTGCCGGATTTATCCGGTCACGGCGATCAGGCTCGTCACCGGAGACCACCATGGTCGCTGTCATCTGTCCGTTATCACAACGTTGCTCACTCGATGCCGGTTGCTATGGTGAACGCGCGAAGTGTTCGTTCGGATGTGAAGGAAGACAATGGGAAGCACTGCCCTCGACATCATGGCGTTGGTCCTCAACCGCGTCACCGAGTTCTGGAACTGGATGGCGACCGGATCGTCGGGATTCCCGCCGCTGTGATCGGCTGACATCACGTGGTGTCCGCGAAACCCCTGGAGGCCGTTGGCCTTCGGGGGTTTCGCCGTCACTGCGGGGGCGGGGCGCTCGTAGAGTGGGCTGATGACGACGGTGGGGACGGTTCGGGCGCCACGGCGATGGTCGGTGACGATGCGGGTCACCACCGGGGCCGCGATGGGGGCGATCGCGCTGATGCTAGTGGTCGATGCCACGCACATCGACGTTCTCGGCTGGGTTCTCGCGGTACTGATACTGCTGGCCTGCGGGCTGTCGTGGATGATTCTGGCGCCGATCGGGTGTGCTCGGTATCGGGAGTACCGGGCCGTCGCCGTCGCGCCGGTAGTGGTGATCGCCGGGCTGGGTCTGGTGTGGTTCGGGGTGCCGGAGAAAGTCGGGTGGTGGCTGTCGGCCGACGCGATGACCGATGCCGCGCAGAGCTGCCGGGAATCCGAGGAAGAGTGGTTCGGGGTCATTCGGACCGACAGGGTCAGGTCCAGTGACGGCGGGTGCCAGTTCACTATCGATGACATGGCGATTGTGGGCGGTCTGGCCTACTTCCCGCCCGGAACTCCGCCGCCGGATCACGGCGGTGCGGGATATCAGCCCGTCTACACCCCCTATGACGGGAATTGGCACCGATTCGCGGTGACGATGCACGACCACCCCTGACCTCCGTGCCGAGTGTCCGATTCATGTCGGACCCCGGCGTTACCGTTGTCGCACAACCCGAGTCGAGGGAGGGTGGCGATGGCCGAGAAGATGCGCGAACGTGCGCAGCGCCCGGAGGATCTGAGTCGGCTGGTGGTCGAGCGATTGAACGCCGGTGATGTGGACGGACTCGTCGAGCTGTACGAGTCCGACGCGGTGCTCGCACTGCCCGACGGTGTCGTCGCGACGGGCGTGGACGAGATACGGGCGGCGTACGCGCGGCTGGTCGCCGATCGACCGGTGTTCCAACCCGGGCACCAGGCGCCCGCCTTGCTCGCGGGCGATCTGGCGCTGACGTCGTCGCGGTTGCCGGGAGGCACCGGCGCGACCGTCGAGGTGGCGCGCAGGCAACCCGACGGGAGCTGGCGCTGGATTCTCGATCAACCGAACGCGCCCTGGGTGGTCAGCGAAGCGGGAGAACGGTCGAACGTGCCCGGATGATCAGTTCGGGTTCAGGCCGGTCGCGAAGACGACGACGACCTTGTCGTCGGTCACCTCGCTGACCCGCACATCGGTCCCGTTGCTGGCCTGCGACTGGCCGACCGGAACCGTGATCTGCTGACCGCCGACGCTCAAGGTGACCATGTCACCGTTCACCGCGACGAGCTCCACGTCGATACCGAGCACCGAGGCTTTGGCGCTCACTCCACGATCGAAGGTGACGGTGCACCCGCTCACACTGCATTCGGAGGTGGTACCGGGTCCGGTCATCGTGCACGCGGAAACAGTGAAGGGAAGCAGGAGGGCGAACGCGGAGAGCGTGATCAGCCGTCGAACAGGCATGGCGTCAGTGTAGTGCGTCGAAGACACAACGGAACGGTCTCACCAGGTTGCCCGCCGATCACACCGGGAATACCGTCGCTGTGAGGTAACTGGCATCGCAGCATCGGTGCCGATCGTGTCGGGCGGACGACCGGCCAGCCGGGTGTTCACCCGCGGGTCGGCCGAGATCGGGAGGTGGCGCACGATGATCGCGAGCGAAATGACTGTTGCCAGTCGCTGGTGGTGGCGTCCGGGGTGGACGCCGGGTCGTTCGTTCTACAACTGGCAGATCATGCCGACCCAGCCGGTCGCCGACAAGCTGGTCGAGATCTTCGCGCCCACGTTGTCACGCCTGCCCGGACTCGAACAGGTCGACGCCGCCCGGCTGCGGATCGGCGTGCAGGGCATCGGGTTCGCCGACGGGGTCAAAGGGGTGCACCTGGCGGCGCTGGTGGCGGGCGCCCGCGACCTGCTCGCCGAACTCGCGCCGTTCCAGCTCGCCTTCGGGCCGCCCGAGGTCACCGCCGAGACGATCCGGCTGCCGGTCACTGTGTCGGAGGAACTGCTGCGGGTGCGCGCGGATCTGACCGATGCGCTGACCGATGTGTGGATCCGCGAGCGGATCCCCGATTTCGGGGAGCCGCTGCGTCCCTACCTGGCGCTGGCCCACGTGACCCACCCGTCACCGGTGCACGAGATCCGCACCGCGCTCGCCGAGGACGGGTTCGCCGACTTCGCCCTCGACGACACCGTCTCGGCGGTCTCGATGGTCGAAATGCAGTGCGAGGACGGACGTTACGACTGGTCCGACATCAGCACCGCCGAGCTGTTGCGGGAGCCGGACCCGGTCGTCGAGCGGAGCGTGTTCGACGACCCGCTGTTCGGTCCGTTGCGGCAGCCGACGGTGGCCGCGTTCAAGAGTTGAGCCGCGGCGGCGGCGCGCCGTGCGGAAGCCGCGGCCCCACCGCGAGCTGGGCGCCGGCGATGCGCCCGTGTCCCCACCCGAGCTTCTCCCGATATCGACCGATGTGCTCGGTGGGGACCGGTGCGTCCGGCGGCAGCGGGGTCACCTCGGGCGCGACGTAGAGCGCGTCGGTGGGGCAGTACGCCTCGCACATGAAGCAGGTCTGGCAATCGGATTGCCGTGCGATAACCGGGATCCCGCCGTCGACGCGGTCGAAGACGTTGGTGGGGCAGGCACTCACGCACTTGTCGCAGCCGATGCAGTCCTGCGCGCGCAGTAGTTCGATCACGACGCCACCGCCAGACCCGAGTTGTGCGCGTCCGACGGATCGACCCACGGCCGGTCGAGACCGCCCGAGTGCAGGTGGTGATGCTGTGCCGCGTCGAGGTCGGGATGATCGGCGCGCTTGCTCATGCCGCGAGTCTCGGTGCGCGCCAACGCGGATCGGTACACGAGACGTCCGACCGCGGTGATCGCCGCCGCTTGCCGGGCCCTGACCCGCTCGTCGCCGGTCCCGCCACCGAGACCGGCTGCCGCGACGTCCCACAGTTCGTCGAGGCGAGCCAGTGCGGGGCGCATCCGGTCACCGTGGCGCAGGTAGTTCTTCTCGAAGGGGATCAGCTCGTCCTGCGCGGCGGCGACGACTTCCGCCGCGGTCACCGACGGTGCGTCGCCGGGGCGCAGGCCGACCCCGCCGATGCCGTGCACCGCACCGGTGGATCGGGCCGCTGTCACAGCATGTTCGGCGGCGCCCGTGCCCGCCCAGCTTCCCGACGACATCGCCCACGCGGCGTTGTGGCTCCCGCCTCCGGTGAAACCACCGCAGATGCGTTCGCGGGTGGCCGCGTCCCCCGCGACGTAGAGCCCGGGAACCGTTGTCGCGCAGTCGTCGTCGACCACGTCGATGCCGCCGGTGCCGCGCACCGTGCCCTCGGCGAGCAGGTCGATCTCGAATCGGTCGGTGAACGGATCGATGCCGCGCCGGTCGAACTGCAGGAAGAAGTTCGGCTGACCGACCCGCATCTGCGCCTGCACGCTCTCGTCCGCGCGATCCAGCTGGGCGAACACCTTCTCCTGCAGGAGGGTTCGGGCGATCACCGAGCGGCCCTTCGTCGACCCCGCCTCCTCGAGCACCCTGCCGTCCTCGCCGAAGAAGGTGGCGTAGCCGTAGTAGGCGGTCTTGGTGATGGTGGAACCCTTGGGCACGATGGCATAGGCGTTGGAGAACTCCATACCGGAGAATCGCGCGCCGGCCTCGGCCGCCATCAGCGCGCCGTCACCGGTGTCGACGTTGGTGCCGAGGGCACGCGAGAGGAACGCACAACCACCGGTCGCGAGTACCACCGCTCCCGCGGTGATCCGGTAGTCCCGGTCGAGTTGACGCTGGTAGCCCGCCGCGCCGCGCACCGCGCCCGCTTCGTCGACCAGCAGTTCCAGCGCGGGGGAGTGATCGTGGACCTGGACGCCGAGCCGGGTGAGCCACGCGCGCATCCGGCGCATGTACTCCGGCCCCTGGACGCCCGTGCGCAACTGCGCACCGGTGGCCGGGTCGACCGGGAACGGGTAGCGGCCCTCGACGGCGAGTCGGTTCATGTTGACGTAGGTCTGATCGAGGACGCGATCCATCCAGTAGTGGTCGGCGAGGTAGCCGCCGAGGGCTTCCCTGCTCGCTTTCGCGTTGGCGCGGGCCTCGGCCTCGGGCGCGACGTACCAGACACCGGTGCCCGAAGGTGCTGTGGCGCCGCTGGTTCCGCAGTAGCCCTTGTCGACCAAGATCACCTCGGCGCCTGCCTCGCGGGCGTGGATCGCGGCCCAGGATGCCGCGGGACCGCCGCCGATGACGAGCACGTCGGTCCTGGTGTGCCATGGTTCGGTCATAGTGTGCTCCTGTGTGTCGCGCGGGGAGGTGGTGGCCACCGAGGGCCGAGAATGCGGTGCCCGCATCGAGGACGCGGGCACCGCAACGGTTCTCAGGCGCCGGTGAACTTCGCGCCGGCGATCGGGGTGGACGACCGGCCGTCGACGCCGACCGGGATGTCGCCCTCGAGGGTGGTGCGGTAGAGGACCCGGGTGACGTCGAGGTGGTCGAGGTCGCTGGGTGCCAGATGCGCGGTGGCGCGGTTGTCCCAGAACGCGATGGAGCCCTTGCTCCAGCGGAAGCGGACGGTGTAGGAGGGATGGGAGATCTCGTCGAACAGCAGCTGCAACAGAGCATCGCTCTGTGGCGGAGTCAGCCCCAGGATCCTGGTGGTGAAGCCGGGGTTGACGAACAGCACGCGCTCACCGGTCACCGGGTGGACGCGGACGACGGGGTGTTCGGTCACCAGCGGCGCGGCGGCGATCTTGCGGGCGTACTCGCTGCCCGCCTCCCACGGCGGGATCCGGCCGCCGAAGCGGTGCTCGGCGCGCAGCCCGTCCAGGAAGGTGCGCAGCGATTCCGGCAGCCCGGCGTAGGCCGCGGCGAGGTTGGTCCACTGGGTGTCGCCGCCGGTCTCCGGCGCGATCTCGGCGCGCAGGATCGAGGCCGCGGGCGGGTTGATCAGCGGCGAGACGTCGGTGTGCCACTGGTTGGTGTAGCTGAACTTCTTGCGGCCGAACTTCTTCTCGTAGAGGCGACTGTCGACAGCCAGGATCTCGGGGTGCTCGGTGGGCGCGTCGTCGTCGTAGGGGTGTGACGGGGTGACCGCGCCGAAGCGGCGCGAGAACGCGATCTGTTCGGTGTGCCCGATCTGCTGGTCGCGGAAGAACAGCACCTTGTGCCGGTGCAGCGCCGCGGTGAGCTCGTCGACCTGGGAGTCGGCGAGTTGCTCGCGCAGGTCGACGCCGGTCACCTCGGCGCCGATGTGGCCCGCGACCGGGGTGATCTCGAGAGCGGTGACGACGCTGGGGTTTTCGATGGTGGTCATGTCGGTGGTCCTTCGTGGGAAGTCTGTTGCGGGGGTGCGGGAGTCCTCACTCCCGACAGGAACTGCTCACCACCCGCATGAACTCGATATCGAGTCGGCGGGCGCGCATCAGGCGCTCACCCGTGCGTCCTGCTCGGCGAACTGGCTTTCCACCGGAGCGAGCCCGTAATGGCCGCGCAGGGTGGTGGATTCGTAATCGGTGCGGAACAGTCCGCGTTCCTGCAGGATCGGCACCACGCGGTCCACGAAGTCCGCCAGGCCGCCGGGCAGGTAGGGCGCCATGATGTTGAACCCGTCGGCCGCGCCCGCGTCGAACCAGCTCTGCAGCTCATCGGCGACCTGTTCGGGGGTGCCGGCGAAGGTGCGGTGACCGCGGCCGCCGCCCAGCTTGCCGATGAGCTGACGCACCGTGAGGTCCTCGGTCTCGGCGAGTTGCTTGACCAGCGTGAACCGGCTCTTGCCGCCCTCGATCTCGCTCTCGGCGGGCAGCGGCGGCAACGGTGCGTCCAGCGCGTGCGCGGTGAGATCGACGCCGAGCATCGAGGACAGTTGGCGCAGTGCGTAATCGGGCGAGATCAGGTCGGTGAACTCCTGCTCGAGCGCCCTGGCCTCCTCGACAGTGTCGGCGATGAACGGCACCAGGCCCGGCAGCACCTTCAAGTCGTCGTGGGCGCGACCGTATTTCGCCAGGCGCGACTTGAGATCGCGGTAGAACTGCACGCCCTCGTCGAGGGTGCGCTGGGCGGTGAACACGGCTTCGGCACGATGAGCGGCGAACTCCTTGCCCGATTCCGAGGACCCGGCCTGCACCAGCAGCGGACGACCCTGCGGTCCACGGGGGGAGTTCAGTGGCCCGCGCACACGGAACCGTTCGCCCGCGTAGTCGAGGGTGTGCACCCGGCTCGGGTCGGCGAAGACACCGGTCTCGGTGTCGAGCACGATCGCCTCGGCTTCCCAGCTGTCCCACAGTGCCAGCGCCACGTCGACGAATTCCTCGGCGCGTTCGTAGCGGCGGGCATGCTCGGGTATCGCGTCGAGCCCGAAGTTGTAGGCCTCGTCGACATTGCCGGAGGTGACGATGTTCCATCCGGCCCGGCCCGCGCTGATGTGGTCGAGCGAGGCGAACTTGCGTGCGAGATTGAACGGTTCGTTGTAACTGGTGGACGCGGTGGCGATCAGGCCGATCCGCTCGGTGACCGCGGCGATCGCCGACAGCAGGGTGATCGGTTCGAACACGGTGAGGGTGTTGCGTTCGATCCGCGGTCCCACGGCGAGGGTGTCGGCGAAGAACACCGAGTCGAGCTTGCCGCGCTCGGCGATGCGGGCCAGCTCCTGGAAGTGGCGCACATCGAGTACGCGCTGTTCGTCGGTGCGGGGATGGCGCCACGCGGCCTCGTGGTGGCCGACGCCCATCAGGAAGGCGTTCAGGTGGAAAGTCTTGCGAGCCATGGTGATCTCCTGATCAGGCGTTGGTCGGTGAGGTGCGCCAGCGCGAGAGCCGGCGTTCCAGCGCGACGAGGGCGAAGTTGAAACCGAGACCGATCAGCGAGATCGCGACGATCCCCGCGTACATCTGCGGAATCTGGAAGTTCTGCTGCGCGGCGGTGATGAGATAGCCCAAACCGGCTCGCGCGCCGATCATCTCGGCGGCGATGAGGACCAAAATCGAGCCCGCCGCGGCCATCCGGATGCCGGTGAAGATGGACGGGATCGCCGCGGGCAGAATCACCTTCTGGAACAACCGCAGTGGCGAGAAGCCCAGTGAGACCGCCGATTTCACGAGCAGCGGGTCGACGGTGCGCACGCCGGTGATGGTGTTGAGCAGGATCGGGAAGAACGTGGCGTAGCCGATCAGCGCGATCTTCGAGGTCTCGCCGATGCCGAGGATCAGCACGAACACCGGCAGCAGCGCGAGCGCGGCGGTGTTGCGGAACAGTTCGAGCACCGGATTGAGGAAATCCGATACCGGCTTGTACCAGGCGATGGCGATGCCGACCGGGACGGCGATCACCAGGGCGAAGGAGAAGCCGGTGACCGAGCGGGTGAGGCTCGCCGAGGTGTGTTCGGCCAGCTGGCCGTTGCCCGCCAACTCGAAGAAGGCCTGCACCACCGTGGAGAACGGCGGGAGGAATACCTCGTCGACCAGGCCGAACCGGGGCGCCAACTCCCACGCCCCGAGCAGCAACGCGAAGGCGAGCAGTGGTTTGGCGATGCGGAGCACCGCGCTGCCCGCCGAGCCCGCCGCCCGGGTGAGCGTGGAGCGGGCAGCGGGCGCCGCGATGGGGGTAACCGGCGATGCGGCCGGTTCGGCGGCGGCGACTTCGACGGGACGGACGAGCAGGGGGACGGCGCTAGACATGGGCGGGACTCCTGTCGGTGGACGCGACCGCCGCGGCGGCCGTGCTGTCGTCGGCGGCGAGTTCGAGGCGCTGGGCCCGGCTCACCTCGCTTTGCAGTTCCGTCCAGATCCGATGGCGGTAGTCGCGGAACTGTTCGCTGGAGCGGACATCGATATCGCCACTGCGGTCGATGTCGATATCGATCACGGCCTTCACCCGGCCGGGACGCGAGGTGAGTACCGCGACGCGCTGGCCCAGGTACACCGCCTCGTCGATGCCGTGGGTGATGAACAGGATCGTCTTGCCGGTCGTGCGCCAGATCCGCAGCAGTTCGTCCTGCAGCGACTCTCTGGTCTGCGCGTCGAGCGCGGCGAATGGTTCATCCATCAGCAGCACTTCCGGATCGAAGGCCAGGCTGCGCGCGATCGCTACTCGTTGCTTCATGCCGCCGGACAATTCGTGCGGATACCGGTCACCGAAGCCGGCCAGGCCGACCAGTTCCAGGTAGTGCTCGGCGATCGCCTTGCGTTCCTTGCGAGCGATGCCCTTGGCTTCGAGGCCGAACTGGATGTTGGCGCGGGCGGTGCGCCACGGCAGCAGCGCGTACTGCTGGAACACCACACCGCGGTCGAGGCCGGGACCGGTGATCGGGGCTCCGTCCAGGAGGATCTGGCCGGAGCTGGGCTTGCTCAGCCCGCCGAGCAGATCGAGCAGCGTGGATTTGCCGGAGCCGCTGGGCCCGACCAGGACGAGGAATTCGCCTGCTTCGACCTCGATGGAGATGTCGTCGATCGCGGTGAACTTCTCGTCGGTGCCGCGCACGGCGAACTGTTTGCCCACCGATCGCAACGCGAGTTTAGCTGGGGTGCCGGTCATTTCGCGGCCACCACCTCTCCGGTCGGGCCGCTCGTCGGCTGGTAGGTGCCGTTGGCGTAAGGGTTGTCCTTGTTGGTGAACAGGTCCTTGGCGGTGATCTTCCCCTTGGGCAGTTCGCCGTTGCGCTCGAGCCAGTCGATCCAGATCTGGATCTCCTTGTCCGCGATCACCGCTCCGGGCACCGGAATCCCTTGGCTGCGCCAGTAGTCGAGCAACTTGAGGTTTTCGTTGCGGCCGCGCTTGTTGATGATCTCGGTGAACTTGGCGACGACCTGATCACGCGGGGTGAGTTGCAGCCAGCGGGTGGCACGCGCGGTGCCCTGCACGAAGTCCTTGACGGCCTCGGGATTCTGCGCGATGTAGTCCTTGCGGAAAACGTAGGTGCCGTAATCGAATTCGCCGAAAATGTCCTTGTCGGTGAACAGTGGGTGCAGGCCGCCGCGCTCGACGGCGGTCTCCCGGAATACGCTGCCGAGCGCGCCTACGTCGATCTGACCGCTGCGCAGCGCCTCCTCGGTGTTGACCGGCGGCACCACGATCAGCTGGACCTGCTTGATCTCGGCCTCGCTCAGGCCCTGCTGGTGCAGCCATTCGCGGGTGACGAACTCGTGGTGCGCGCCGAGGGTGTTGACGCCGACCTTCTTGCCGATCAGGTCACGGGCGTTGGTGATGCCGGCGTTATCGCGCACGAAGTAGCCGGTGAACGACTTGGCATCGGAGCCGTAGGAGCTGAGCACAGCCTGTACCGGCGCGCCGCCCGCGGCGAGCTTGACCACCGCGCCGTTGAACGCGCTACCGAATTCGACCTGCTTGGTGGCGGCCGCCTGGATGTTGGCCGGGCCGCTGGTGGTGTCGCCCTCCCACTGAAAGCTGATCTTGGTGAAGTAGCCCAGGTTGTCGGCGAGCTCGTACGGTGTGACCTGTCCGGTCTGTCCCTGGTAGCGCAGCACGGTCTTGCCGTCGGCGGTCGTCACCGCATCGGTACCGCCGCATGCGGTGACGACCGCGAGGACGGCGGGTGCGACGAGCGCGGCGGCGAGCGCACGCAGCGGACGTCGTCGGAAGGTATTGGACAACATGGTTCGCGAGTTCTTTCTACGGCGTGGGAGGACCACGCGACGGGCCACCAGGGGCGCACGCCGCGACGATCCGCACACGAAGGGCGGATCAACGGGATATGAGAGAAAGTGGAGATCGGCGACGGAGGAATGCCGCCGCTGTTTCAGCTGCGACAGAATCCGGGGGACAGGCGCATCAAGTCCACCGTACGACGGCGGACGAGCGCGGGGGATTCGATCATGATGAGACTTTCGTGAGCGGGATCGGCGTAGGGGACGCCGCCTGTATTCAATAGTGCGTCAACAGATAACGGCTCGGCAATACTGTTTCCACATCGTGAAAATCATGGTGCGTCGAATCCCTCACCTGCGGCCGCGGTATGGAAATACGGACCGATACGTACCGCGATCTGGTGCATGGCGGGCAGTACGGCACGAACGAGATCGCGATCCAGACGTACCGCGCGCGCCTGCACACCGATCGCACCCCACACCTGCCGATCCGGACCGAGGACCGGGACGGCGATCGCGCGGATCGGTTCGTCGCTGTCGATCTCCTCGATGGCGAACCCACGTCGGCGAATGGTGTCGAAGAGTTCGCCGTTGCCGCGGTCGAGTCCCACCGAGGCATGCGCGAGCAGCGCGTGACCGACCGCGCTGGTGCTCAACGGTCGCCGCTCCTGCGGAATCTGGTTGTGGCAGAAATGGATCGGTGGCCTGGCCTGGAACACTGTGAGGGCTTCGTCGGCATCGGCGACACTGAGACTGACGGTGATCTTGATGCCGGCGGCCAGCGCGTACAGGTGCGGCGCCGCGTCGTCGAGCCCGAGCCGTGACAGCGCGGGACGGGCCAGGCACGCCAGTCCGTGCCCGATCCGGTAGCGGTCGGTTGCCGGGTCCTGCTCCAGCAGCCTGCCGCGCACCAGCGCCTGCGCCAGCCGGAAGGTGGTGCTCACCGGGAGCCCGGCCCGCTGCGCCAATTCGCTCAGCGACAATTCGGGGTCCCCGCCCTGAAAGCAGTTCAACACGTACACGGCACGGTCGACGGCTTGTGCGCCGGAGCGGGGTGGTTCGGTCGCGGTCATGGCGGCCTCCTGGTCGACGACGTGCCGAGAACTATCGCCACCACGCTGTCCAGGCGCAATGATTCGGCGCACCGGTGCGAGTAATTCACGAGGCGCCGATCGAATCCGGGTGAGAACAAACCTGTCGACGCGGTGCGGTGGCGAGGAATCTGGAATGTGCACGCGCGGCCGAGGGTCCGCGCCGAATTGTGCTCGGAGAAAGCGGTTTCGACCCCGACTATCTGCGACGGCGGTGTGCAGTGCCGCGGTCGCTCGGCGAAACAGGAAGTTCGGACGCATGACCATCGACATCGACCACACCGTGCGCACCGCCACGGTGTTCGATTCCATCGACCAGGCCATCGGGCACACCCCGCTGGTTCGGTTGAACCGGATCACCGACGACATCGCCGCCACGGTGTATGTGAAGCTCGAATATCTCAATCCCGCGGGGAGCGTGAAGGATCGGGCGGCGCTGTTCATGCTCGACGCGGCCGAGGCCGCGGGGGAGTTGCGGCCCGGTGGGGTCGTGGTGGAGGCGACTTCCGGCAACACCGGCATCGGCTTGGCCGCCATCGCGGCGGCGCGCGGCTATCGCACGGTGGTGGTCGTGCCGGACAAGTCGAGCCGCGACAAGATCGCGCTGCTGCGGGCCTATGGCGCCGAGGTGCATGTGACACCCGGCGGCCGTCCGGTCGGGCACCCCGAGCACCTGCGCAGTGTCGCGCTGCGGCTCGCGGAGGAAATCCCGGGTGCCTGGTTCGCGGGCCAGTACGACAACCCGGCCAACCCCACCGCTCATCGTGAAACCACTGGTCCCGAGATCTGGGCGCAGACCGGCGGCGGCGTCACCCACTTTGTCGCGGGCATCGGCACCGGCGGAACCGTCAGTGGCACAGGGGAATTCCTGAAGCAGGTCTCGGGCGGCCGGGTCCAGGTCGTCGGCGCCGATCCCGAGACATCGGTGTACGGCGGCGGTGACGGTCGTGCCTGGTATGTCGAGTCGGTGGGCCACTACCGGCATCCCGACACCGAGCTCGACGAATGGCCGCAGTCCTACCACACCGAGGTGATCGACCGTGTCGAGCGGATCTCCGATGGGGAATCGCTCCGAGTGCTGCACCGGCTGGCCAAGGAGGAAGGTCTGCTGCTCGGTGGTTCCTCCGGCACGTCGATCGCCGCGGCGCTGCGGGTGGCCCGCGCGCTCGGGCCCGAGGATGTGGTGGTGGTGATCGCGCCTGACTCGGGACGCGGATACCTGTCGAAGTACTTCGACGACGGTTGGCTCGGGCAGTACGGATTTCCGTTGCTCGCGGCCCATGGTGAGCTGACGGTCGGTTCGGCGCTCGGTGTGGTCGAGGGAGCCCGGTCGGTCGGGCCGGGTTCGTCGGTGCTCGCCGAGGCGCGGTTGCTCCCGTCGACAACGACCGTGGCGTCGGTCCGCCGAGAACTGGCTTCCCGACGATCTCTTCCGGTCGTCCTCGCCCGGCAGACCGCGGGGCCGGTGGTGGTCGCCGAGGTGCTGGGTACCGCAACGCAGGCGCGCCTCGTCGGCGCTCCGGACGAGGATCCGATCGGCGCGCACCTGGATCCGCCGCCGGCCTTCGCCGGCACCACCGAGCCGGTGGGAGCCGCGGTGACACGGCTCGCCGACTATCACGGTGAGGTGCTGATCGTGCACGAGGGCCGCGTGGTCGGTGGGGTCGACGCTGCTGCGTTCGTCGCCGCACTCGTGCGCGCGGAGGCGTCATGAGACGCATGACATGGGCCGCGCTGGGGGCGCTCGGTGTGTCCACAGTGGACTCCGTCCATGGCCGACGCGCGCATCCGGCCGCCGACGCTTCCTCGGCGCAGTGATGGCGACGGTAGCGATGGGCGGCGAACACCCCCGCTGGGGTGGGCGCCGGTGGAGGGATCCGGTCGCCGCGTCGGCACCGAATCGGCGGGCGATTCCGCCTTCGGGATCGCGCGACGAACCACGGGAGCGGGAACCGGAATGGGAGAACGCGCTCGCCGCTTCGATGCTCGCTTGGACGGCCTTCCTCGGTGGTTAGTGACTCGCGAGGCGACCGCGGCGCATGCGAGCGCCGGCCCGGCCCAGAGACGGCATGTCAGAACGGTCGCGTCGATCGAGTGGCCCGCGAACGACAGCGCACTGCCGAGCCGGTCACGCGGACCGACGGTGGCAGGTCAGGCGTCGGGTTCGTCGTCGGTCGGGGGCGCGGTAGTGGCGCCGGAGACCCGGATGACGCCTGCTTCGAGGTCCAAGTCGAGGTGGGGTTGACCGTTGGAGTCGCCGCTGCCCTCGTTCTGCAGCTTCTTGCCTGGGAAGAGTTCACCGATGATGCCCACGGTGTCCAGGATAGTCGCGATAGCGACCTGGTCGCCGGAGTCGGGCGGGTGGCTACCGCTGCCGGTCTGCCGGGCTCGGTGCGGGAAGGTCGGCTTCGAGCATGGCGACGATGCGATCGAGCAGGGCTTCGAGGCGGGCCTCGATGCCCACGCCGTTGCGTGCCGACACGGTCAGGTCGGTGTGGCCGTCGAACTCGGTCAGCCCGAACAGCAGGGGCATGGCGATGCTGTGCTGGGGCAGGACGAACAGTCCGGTCGGGCGGAAGCCGGGGACGGCGAGTTCGTCGGCGGTGAAGCGGCCCATATGGGAGACGGTGGCCGAGGCGAGGTTTCGGCCGAGGCGGGCGCCGAGCCAGTTCGTGGTGCGCAGCACGCCGCGGTTGATCGGGTCGGGGACCAGGGTGATGCGGGTGCTGGCCAGCTGATTCAGCTCGCGCCGTTCGTGCAAACCGGCCTTGATCTGGTCTTTGATCGAGATCCAGTCGCGTCCGGGCTCGATATCGAGGAACAGCGGTAGCGCGAGGTTGGCGGTGGAGCGCAGCGCCGGGTCGTGGCGGCGCAGGTCCACGGGCATCATGATGCGCGAGGCGCCGGGAGTCTCGGCGGCCAGCAGGGCACAGACGCGGGCCAACGCGCCGGAACCAGCGGCCGCGATCCGGCGATGACGCAGCAGATGCGGCGCGAGATCGCGGCGCTGCCGGCCTCGGCCGACGGCGGTGCGGTAGCGCGGAACCATCGGAGTCGGCCTGCCGGGAGCGCCGATTCTCGCGACGAGTTCCTGGTCGGCGATCGGATCGGGCTGGGGAACCGGGTCTTCACCGCGTAGTGCGCGCAGCACATTCGTCACCCACGCCACCATGCCGATGCCGTCCATCACTCCGTGGAAGACACGGAAGATCAGCGTGGTCGGCGCGCCGGCGAGCAGCAGCACCTCGACGGTGGCATCAGGGGTCGGTCCGATCGCGCCCGTGAGGACCGGATCGGTCTCGAGGGCGGGGTAGCTCAGCCGGTGGTCGAGAACGCGCACGGCCGGGGCGATGGCACTGTCGACCCACTCGTTGCCGCGCCGCCGCAGTCGCGCACCGGGGGTGGCCGCCGCGGCGGTGGTTACCGCTGTGCGCAATGCATCCGGGTCGATGTTGCCCTCACCGGGAACCACCAGTTGCATGAGGAAGGGCGGGGCCAGCTCGCGCATGGGGAAATACATCCGCTCGGTGGTCGTCACCGGACGACGGAAAACCTTGCTGCCGTTCATGATTGCCTCCTGGGGCGTCGTCGGTGCCGCGCGGGCCGTGCCGAAGGTGTCGTGGCGGGTGTGACGGTGGCCGCGAACTATCGAAGGTTCTCGGCGAGCACCTCGATGCCGCCCTGCTCGTCGAGCCAAGCCAGGAATCCGGCCAGACCGGTCTCGCGATCCACCACAGGCACGTAGCCGAGATCGCGGCGAGCCGCACCGGTGTCGTAGGTGGCGGTGCGTGTCATCAGCGCGACGGCGTAGCGCGACAGCGGAGGCGACCAGCGATCGGCCACCGCCGGTATCCGCCAGATCGTTTCGATGGTCGCGACGACGGCGGCGAGCACCCGCGGGTTCGGTCGGCGCGCAGGGGCCTGGAAGCCCAGTCTCGTGGCGACCTCACCGAGGAACCCCCAGACATCGGTCTTCTCGGCATCGGCGATGAAATACGCCTTGCCGCCCACCGTGTCCGAGCGCACCGCCAGGAGGCAGGCGTGCACGATATTGTCCACGTGGCACAGCGAGGCCTCGACGGTGCGACCGTAGGACAGGTCCGGCAGCGAGCCCGCGGCGGTGCGATCGAGCAATCGAACGATCGGCCCCGATCGGTCTCCGGCGCCCCAGATCGCTCGCGGTCGTAGCGCCACGGTCGTGAATTCCGCTGTGTTCGCGGCGAGTACGGCGCGTTCGGCCGCGGCCTTGGTTTCGGAGTAATGATTGAGGTAGCGGCTCGGATACGGCAGCGACTCGTCGACGTCGACTTGATCGCCGCCGTCCCGCTCCATCAGGGCACTCGGACTCGAGATGAAAACGAACCGGCCCGCGCCGCCCCGGCGCGCCGCATCCAGGAGCAGCTCGGTGGCCCGCACGTTCTCGGTCCAGAAGCGGTCCCTGGTGCCGCGTTCGTCGACCCGCGCGGCGCTGTGGATCACCGCGTCCATGCCGCTGGTGGCCCGGCTCAGCGACGCCGCGTCGGCCAGGTCCCCGTAGACGAGTGTGACGTGCTCCACGGCTGGACCGAGATCGTCGAGAATACTGCTGCGCCGCACCAGGATCGAGACATCGTGGGAGCCCTGCGCGACCAGCGCCCGCACGATGGCGCCGCCGAGGAATCCGGACGCGCCGGTGACCAGGATCTTCATCGTCGCGAGTCCAGTTTCTTCGTGGCCCAGCGGGCGAGTTGTTCGCGGCCGATCTTGGCGTTGTGCCGGATATCGACCGGGAAGCGCGGATGTACGAGGAATTCGGCGATCGGAGCGAGAGTGTCGAATTCGGTGGCGCGCGTCCGCAATCGGGTGAGTGCGGCCACCGCGTCCGCGCCGGGTTCGAGCTCCACGCACAGGACCGGACGCTGGGCGCCGGGGGCGCCGACACCGACCAGCGCCGTGCGCGTAACTCCGGCGACCGCGTTGAAGACCTGTTCGATCTGCACGGTGAACATCGGACCACGCGCGGTCGTGATCCGTTGACTCTTGCGCCCGCAGAACCAGATCCGGCCCTGCTCGTCGAGCCATCCCAGATCACCGGTGCGGTGCCAGATCTGCTCGCCATCGCTGATCTTGCCCGCGGTGTTGGCCTGCGCGGGCCAGTAGTAGCGCGTACTCACATTCGGGCCCGCGACCACGATCTCGCCGACCTCGCGTGCGCCGAGTTCTTCGGTGTCGTCCCAGGTCGCGACGGGGTCATCGGTGATGGCGAGCAGCCGGACACGCACTCGATCGGTGGGCCGGCCGATGCAGGTGCCCTCGCCGCTCTTGGCGCGCTCGACCAGACCGGCGAGCAATTCCCGCGATTCGATCGTCGACATGGGCAGCGCCTCGGTCGAGCCGTATCCGGCGTAGATCTCGACATCGGGGCGCAAGACCTCGCGCAACCCGGCGACGCACCAGTGCGGAACAGGGGCGCCACCGGAGAAGATACTGGCCAGCGACGGTAGGTCGACCGGATGCGCGCGCAACCGTTCCAGCAGCGGGATGAGGACCGCGGGCGAGGCGAACATCGTGCGCACGCCGAAACGCCCGATCGCGTCGACCACGTGCGCCGGATCGGTCGAGCCGACCTTGCTCGGAATCAGCGGTGGCAACACACACCGCGACCCGAGCAGCAGATCGAGGACGCCCACCAGCGGCAGTGTCACCAGGGACGTGCCGGGTGGCGTGTGCCCGCGGGCGGCGTGCACCTGCTCCACCATCGCCGCGAGATTGCCGTGCGTCAGCTCGACGGCTTTGGCGGGACCGGTACTGCCCGTGGTGAATCCGATGATCAGCAACTCGTCGGGATCGGCGGGTACGCGCTCGGGCGGCGTACCGGAGGGGGTGCGAGTCCACGAATCCAGCGTCGGCCCACCCCAGAACCAGCGGCGCCCCACGGTGAGCGTGGTGCGCACACCCCGGAAACTGCGCGGGAACAGCACCCGCAGGGCATGCGCCTGCGGGATCCCGATGAACGCCTGCGCTTCGACCGCGCGCAGACAGTGCACCATGCGGCGCACACCCATGCCCGGATCGATGACGACCGGAACGGCGCCGATCTTCAACAGCGCGAACAGGATCGCGTACAGCTCCGGGCTCGGCAGCACGAGCACGATCGTGCGGGTGCCGCTGCCCACCCCGGAATCGGTGAGATGTTCGGCGATGGCGTCGGACCAGCGATCGAGGTCGCGATAGGTGATGTCGCGGTAGTCGGGTAGCCCGTCGGCGGTCGTGCCGTCGGGATAGATGACCGCCTCGCGGTCGGGCTCCTCGTGGGCGAGCGTGCGGAAGCGGTCGATCGTGGCCCAGTAGGTCGCCGTCGTCACGCGGTGGTCTCCGCGGGGAGCCGGTACAGCGTCGCGGCGGCGGACGGGCCCGCGCCCGCGGCGACGAACAGCACGTGGGTGTAGCCGGCGAGCGTACCCTCGGCGCTCGCGCGGGCGTAGGCCAGCGGCAGTGCGGCGGTGTGCGGGTCGCCGTCGGACAGGTCGGGCACCCGTACCGCGTCCTGGTCGATGCCGAGCTCCTCGGCCAGGCGCCCGGGAAAGCGCGGGCTCGGAGTGGAGGCGATCAACGCGACGAAGGCGCCCTCGAAGTCGGCGAGCGCGGAGTGCGCGACTTCGGTGGCCACCGCGAGGATGCGGTCCTCGAAGTCGGGTTCGCGTTCGATCGTCATCAGCGTTCGCCCGACGGTGCCCATGGCGGCCGTGTCGACGTAGGCCTGTCCCGCGGCGGTGCCGGGTGCGGTCGCGGTGTACACCGGGCCGAAGCCCTCGGGGTCGTCGACCTGCTCGAGTAGCAGCGCGGCACCGGAGGTGGCGTAAGGGAAGTCGGCATCGGCGCTCGACCGAGTCATCGACGGGTGCGTGTCGCCCGCGACGATCAGAACGTGCTCGGTGCTGCCCGTCGCCAAGACCGAGCCCGCCACCTGTACGGCGTTGACGACGCCGACCGCGCCGTTCATCAGGTCGAAGGAGAAGGTCCGCGGATCGGTCCTGGTGTAGTCGAGCCCGATACCCGCCGCTTTCTGGATCAGCGCGGCCACCGCCGGTTCCACGGTGTTCGAGTCGCGGAACACGCCGGTATTGATCAGCACGCCGACCTGGTCGGGGCGGACGCCGGCCTGCTCCAGACATTGTGCGGCGGCCCGCCCGCTGTGGGTGACGACGCTGTGGGTGTCGGTCGACCTGCTCGTGCCCGTGGCTCGGATGCGAATGCCCATTGTTGACCTCAGACCTTCAGGGAGGAGATGGTGGCGGACAGGAATCCCGCGACGACACCGGACGCGGCGGGCACCATGAGCAGTTTCGATCCCGCCGCGATGTTGTCGTCGGCGAGCTGATCGTGCAGAACGATGAAATGTGATGTGGTCGAAGTATTTCCGTACTTCTCGATCACATTGAGGTCCGGCGGCATCTCGGCGCCGAACTCACGCGCGGCGACCGCGTTGATGTAGGGCACTGCGGCAGCACCGAACTGGTGATGGATGATGTAGTCGAACTGCTCGCCGGCGAAGTCGCGGCCCTGCTGTTCGAGGAAACTGCCCTGGGCGTCGGGCCAGAGCAGGAACCGCGCTTCGTTGTGCATCTTGCGGTTGTCGGTGTAGAGCGCGACGCCCGACGACTTGTCGCTGGGCATACCGAGGCACAGGTGTGAATGTTCTGCGGCGGTGAGCAATTCGATGTAGTGGATCTTGTCGGCGTCGTCGACCGCGCGGTCCAGCACGACCGCGCACCCGGAGTCGCCCACCGACAGCGAGGCGAACTGCAGATCGTATTTCTCGGTGATCTCGTTCACCGCGGTCTCGGCGATGGGGGTGATCGCCTCGCCGCTGACCACCATGCCGTTGCGCACCACGCCCGAGCGGATCATCCGGTCCAGAATGTAGGTGCCGGTGAGCATTCCGGCACAGGCGTTGGAGACGTCGAAGGTGATGGCGCGTTCAGCGCCGAGGGTCTTGGCGATCGTCGACGCGAACGAGGGCTCCATGTACATGCGGGTGCCGTCGTTGCTGCGGGTGATCGAACACGAGATGATCACGTCCAGCTCGCCCGGCGCGTAGCTCGACCGCGACAGGCAGTCGCGCGCGGCGTTCACGGCGAGGGTGAACGAGTCCTCGACCGACTCCGGGCGGGTGTCGCGCACACGGCGTTCTTTCACGCCGGTGATGCGCTCCAGATCGAACGACGGTGGCGTTTTCAACCGGGAGATCAATTCGGTGGTGGACAAGATGTTCGACGGAAGATATGCCCCGATGGATTCGAAACGCGATTGTGACACGTGAGCTCCCGGATGCGGTCGAAAGAATGGTTTACCGGACGAATCTCGAGCGCCGGTGGACTCGAACCATACCGGTCATCGGCCGGCATCGGGTGCAGTGATCCAGCGCACTGGCCGGTGCGAGATCGTTTGTGCGACACGGTGTTGCGGAAACTTCGGCAATCCACTCGTATCTCACAGATCACCTGGACCAGGGCGTTTGGGTGGCTGTGGGCAATGGTACGGCTATCGGGCGGATCTGCCTCGCCGCGGTGATGTGGTCCTGCAGAACGGTGCTCGCGCAGTGAGTCACTTCACGATTGTTTACACCGTCGAATAAATTGCGAGCCGGACGGGTTTGTTTTCGGAGTACAAGTGGTCTCGCGAATTTTGTCGGCGAGAACTAGCCGGCCAGGCCCACGACGCGGGCCAGCCGCCGATGTGATTCCAGACGCGCCGCTCGATCGAAAGTACTGGTGTGGACCAGGATTTCATCGGCCTCGGTACGGCTCACCAGCTTTTCCAATGCTTCGGCCACCTGATCCTCGGTGCCGTGGATCTGGTGGCCCAGCGCCTGCTCGAACAGGTGGCGCTGGCGGTCGGTCATCGTCGCCGGGTCGATCTCCTCGGGTGGGATCAGTGCGGGAAACTCGCCGTGCGTGCGCGAGTAGGCGCTCGACCAGGCCTCCGGGAGCAGCAGTCGGTGCGCCTGCTCGGTCGAGTCGGCGATCATCGCCGTCGCGGAGACGACGACATACGGTCGGGGGACTCGAGCCGAGGGCTGGAACAGGGTGCGGTACCGCTCGATCGCGTCCACCATCGCCTGCGTGCCCGCGATCGGGGCGATCACCAGGGGCAGCCCGAATCGTGCGGCGCGCTCGGCCCCGGAGCCGGTGGCGAGCAGGAACGCCGGGACGTCCGCGCCCTCCGCGGAGCGGACGTGCACACCCTGCCTGCCCACCGCGAAGTAGTCGAGAACCTCGGTGAGGCGTGCGTCGATATCGTCGGCGTCGTCGAGGCCGTGGCCGAGCGCGCGGCGGACGCCGTCGGTGAATCCGACCGAACGCCCGAGGCCCATGTCGATTCGTCCGGGGAACAGCGACCCGAGCACGCCGAACTGCTCGGCGACCACGAGTGGCTGATGATTGGGCAGCATCACCCCACCGGTGCCGACGCGGATGCGCGTGGTGGCCGCCGCGACCGCCGCCGCCAGCACGGTCGGCGCGGTTCCGGCGACACCGGGAACGCTGTGATGCTCGGCGACCCAGAACCGGTGGTAGCCCCACTGCTCGGCGAGGACCGCGAACGCGACCGTCTCCCGCAGGGCGTCGGCGTGGTCCTGCCCGCGCCGCACGCGTGAGCGGTCCAGGATCGAGAAGCGAACCGATTCGAGTGCCATATCAGTAGTCAACGTCGCAGACGCGAGGCGATTCCGTGGCGGTGACACGCGCGGGTGATCTTCGCAGGTTTGGACCGGTACCAACCCTGGACCAACCTTTCGCAACGATAGTGTGCCCCGAGCACGATCACCGGCGAGAAAACTGCGAGGAGCGCACTATGGTTCGACATCCCAACGGCCGCAAGGTAGATCATCGCCACCGTGCGGTCGAGGCCAGCGATGATGCGCTGCGTGTGCTGCGGCTGCTGCTCGAGATGCACGGCCCGGTGGTGCTGTACCTCGCGCCCGACACCGACGGGTACACGCCGGTCTGTGTGCGGCTGCGGGACTTCCGGCCCGCGCCCGGCGATGTCCTCGCCGGGCAGACGGCGTGGCACACCCAACTGTGGATGGCCGACCGGTTCCACGTCGGGTTCGACGACCTCGATGTCAGCATCGAGGTACGCAACCGTCCGCAGCCGGGCTCCGCCTCACTCGAGACGGCATGCGGATTCCGGTTCGCGCTGCGGATCGACAAGGCAGAGGCGGCCGTCGACTTCGTCGAGGAAGCCTCCTAGCCCGTCACCAGAACCGCGGCGTCAGTCCCCAGTCCGCGAATTCGGCGGCCAGTAGCTCGCGCAGTGCCGCGCGGGTGGGGAAACGATCGGGGTCGCCGCCGGTCACCACGAGTGTCACCGTGTCGTCATCGCAGGAGAACGCGAGATTGACACCGACCTCTACCTGGCGGAACAACTCGACCGGACCGGGATTGACCACCGGGCGCATGATCACATCGCGTGCGCGGTGTGATCCGAGGACCGCGATGTTCTGCGCGGTGCGACCCATGTTGGTGCACAGGCATTCCGGCGCCTTGGCGGTGCGCGCGAACTTGTGCAGCACCACCTTGGGCAACAGCATCTGCACCGGTTGCAGGTGCTGGATGGGTGGGATGGTCGCCGGATCGCGATAGGCAAGGCCCGCCGCCTTGAGCGCGGCGCGGATCGCGGGCAGATCGGCGCGTTCGCCCGCCCGGTAGCCGACGCTGATCGGCAGCCCGGTGGTGGCGTTGGCGCGTGGGTCGTCGGCCTCGCGCATCGAATGCGGAATGTCGACGCGCACCTCGGCGCCGTCGGCGACGCGGCCACTGCGACCGAGCAGCCCGACCGCGACACCGATCAGCAGGCCGTTGGTGGTGCCGCCGTGCGCGGTGGCCACGGCGTCCCATTCGGCGAGATCGAGCTGAACGATGGCCTCGGCCGCCTGCCAGGTGTCGGCATGGGGCAGCCGCGGCGCCGCCGGGCGCGGATTGCGGGCGGGTTCGCTGACACCGCGGGCGCGGCGTGCCGCCCGGACGCCACGGGCGACGGCACCGAGTTGGCTACGCGCATCCGCGAGATCGGCGGCGAAGCGGCCCGCGCCCGCGACCGGGCCGACGAGCCTGCCCGCGCTGGTGTGGCGGTCGGGTGTCTCGCCGCGGTTGAGCCGGTCCAGGGAATCGACGATCGCGTGCATCATGGCGCCGCCGTCGCACGCCACGTGCGAGGCGACCAAGGTGACCACGGTGCCACCGGATGCGAGCGGCGCACCCGCGAGCTGCCACACGAGCCCGCGCTCGGGGTCGAACTCGACGGCGGCCTGCTCGAGGAACCAGTCGAGGACCCGCTCCTCGGGAATCGGGGTGTCCGACCAGCGCAGCGGCAGTGATTCGGTGGCGGGCTCCCAGTGCGCACGCGCGATCGGGAAGCGCGTGGTGCGGACCCGGCGCGCGATGAACCCGGTCGCCAGGTGCGCGTGCCAGTCGGCGAGCAGATCCCGGCTCAACGCGCTGTCGAAGCGGTACGCCAGCTGGTTGACCAGGGCGTTCGGGTAGAGGCTGTGCAGTTTGAAGAACAGATCGTCGTCGGCGGTGATCCGGTTGAGGTCGGTGGACACCGTGACAGCGGGGGCGATGACAGTCATCGAATGGCTCCTTAGCGGGAACGGAGAGTGCGCACGGTCAGCGGCGCGAAAACAGCGACCACGACCACCGAGGCGACCAGCGACCACCAGGCATCGGCGCCGACGGTGCCGTCCGCGGCGAGGGTGCGTACGGCAGAGACCAGGTAGGACACCGGATTCAGGTCCGAGACGTGCCGCATCCAGCTCGGCATCGATTCCTCGGGGACCAGCGCATTGGAGGCGAAGCCGAGAAAGGTGAGCACCAGCATGGACATGCCCTGCACGGCGGCTGGGCGGGCGATGGTGGCACCGATGAACGCGAACAACCAGCTGATGGCGGTGGTGGCGAACACGACCAGCACCGCGCCCGCCAGGAATCCGGCGGTGTGCGCGGGGTGGTAGCCCATGCAGAAGCCGACGATCACCACAGTGGTCGCGGCGATCAGGTAGCGCACGGCCCCGGCCAGCAATGCCCCGGCAACCGGGGCGGACCGGGCGATCGGCATGGCGACGAAACGGTCGAAGACACCGGAGTGGATGTCCTCGGACAATTGCACGCCGGTGGCGACCGAGGAGGTGAGCACGATCTGGACCAGCACGCCGGGGATCATGATCGGCAGATACGCCGCCATGCTGCCGGCGATGGCGGTGCCGAAGATGCTGCCGAACAGCACCGGACCGACGATCGGCAGCAGAATGGCGTCGTAGAGCAGCTGCGGGCTGTGCCGGAAGGTGAGCAGTCCGCGCCAGGCCATCATCAGCGAATGCCGCAGGGCGGCAAGCGGACCGACACGGGTCACGCGCGGCGCGCGCACCACCTGGTGCGGCTTGTCGACCGTGTGGGTCATGGTGGTCCTCGAACTTTCGCGAAGGGTGCTCATGCCGCGTCCACGGTGCGCGCGTGCCCGGTCAGCGACAGGAACACCTCGTTGAGATCGGGCCGGTCCACCGCGAAACCTCGCAGGGTGATGCCCTCGGCGCGGCAGGCGGCGACGATATCGGCGCCGCGCGTGACGTCGTGCAGTGCCACGGTCAACGTCCCCGTCGACGACCCTTCCGGGACGTCGCCGGTGATCTCCTGGATCAGCGCCTCGGCCCGGCGCAGGTCGGCGGTGTCGGGGATGTCCAGGCGCAGCACCTGCTCACCGATCGAGGACTTGAGTTCGGCGGGAGTGCCGTCGGCGACGAGCGTGCCACGGTCGATGACCGCGATCCGGTCGGCGAGTGCGTCGGCCTCCTCCAGATACTGGGTGGTGAGCAACACGGTGGCCCCGCGAGCGACCAGTCCGCGCACGATGCCCCACATGCGGTCGCGGGTGTGCGGGTCGAGGCCGGTGGTCGGCTCGTCGAGGAAGATCAGCGGTGGCACCGTGATCAGCGTCGCGGCCAGATCGAGTCGACGTCGCATGCCGCCGGAGAACGCGCTGACGCTGCGGCGCGCGACGGCCGACAGCTCGAATTCCTCGAGAAGTTGCTCGGCCCGGTCGGCGGCAGCGCACCGCGACAGGCCGAGCAGCCGTCCGAACAATCGCAAATTCTCACCGGCGGTGAGGGTTTCGTCGACGGAGGCGTATTGGCCGGTGAGCCCGATCATCGAGCGCACCGCGGTCGCCTCGCGCACCACGTCGTAGCCGAATACCTCGGCGCTGCCCCGGTCGGGTCGCAGCAACGTGGCGAGCATGCGGACGGTGGTGGTCTTGCCCGCGCCGTTGGGACCGAGCATCGCGAACACCGATCCGGCCGCGATGCTGAGGTCGACGCTGCCGACGGCGGTGAAGTCGCCGTAGGACTTACCGAGACCGCGGGTGCGGACGGCGATATCGGTGCTCACTGTGGCCTCCCGGCGTGGATGGACAAACTACTCGGGAACGGCAGGGGGACAAGGGATTCCACCTCGTCGGCAGCGCGTGCCACCCCGGTGCCGGCGAACCGGCCGGCGTACGCGGCCGCTCGCGAGACCACGTCCGGGTCCGCGACGCGATCGAGCAGGGCGGTGAGCCCGTCCTCGGTGAGCTCGGCGGCACGCACGGTACCCGCCATCTCGAGCCGTTCCAGTGCCCGGCCCCAATAGGGCTGATCGGCCTGGATCGCGCAGATCACCTGCGGGACACCGGCTCTCAGTGCGGCGGCGGTGGTGCCCGCGCCGCCGTGGTGTACCGCGGCGATACAGCGCGCGAACACCGACGCGTGATCGACCTGCTCGACGACGGCCATCTCGGGCGACAGGACAGGTGCGATGCCCGCCCACCCCGCGGCCAGCAGCAGCCTGCGACCACGACGGGCGCAGGCCGCGCGCAACATCGCCACCAGCGCGGCCGGGTCGTCGACCGCCATCGAGCCGAAGCCGACATAGATCGGCGCCGAACCGGCGTCGAGCCACGCGGTCAGCGCGGGATCGGCCGCAGCGCTGAGGAATCCGTCGGCATCGACGGCGAAGCCGGTCACCGGGTGTCGATCCGGCAGCTCGGCGGCCAGCCCGGGAAACAGGTCGACGTCATAGGCCTGGATCGACACCCGATCGGGCAGTTGATGTTCGACGATCCCGAACTCCGACAGCGGCTGTTCCAGCGCGGCGTCGCGCGCCCAGCGCAGCGCCGACCAGATCCGCCGGTTGAGCGCCTTCGGAATACGGGCGCCCCACGCGGTGGGGACCACGGGGACCGATCGATTCGGATGGATCGGAAAGAAGTGCACCGCGGCCAGCGGCAACCCGACGCGTCGCGCGGCCTTCTCGGCCGCCTCCTCGCCCGCCATCCCGGTCACGAGCACATCGTGACCGGGGGCGAGCACGAGCAGATCGCGCACCGCCTCGACGACTCCGCGCCGTTGCAGATCCAGCACCGCGCGCACCCGCTGTCGCGGATTCGGGCTGCGAAAGCGGTGATCGTCGTGCTGGGTGCGCAGCAGTTCGGCGCTGTCGCGGCCGAAACCGACGGCGGCGACGCCGTGCGCGGTGGCGAAGTCGACGAGATTGGGCGAGAGTGCGAGCGTCACCGAGTGCCCGCGAGCCAGCAGCTCGCGAGCGAGAAGAATGCCGGGCTGGGCGTCGCCCCGGCTCCCGGTGAAGGCCAGCAGTGCACGCATTCTCAGCCCGCGCTCAGCGCTGCCGCGGCATCGGTGACCGGTGCGGGAGCGGGCGCCACCATGGTCACCGCGTACATGGCCCTGGCGAACTCGGCGAGGAAGCGTTCCATGACCTCGCCGGGCAGGCCCGCGGGGTGGCGGGTGGAGACATAGAGCCCGTCGGGGCCGCGCACGACCCAGAAGTACACCTCGTCGGTGGAGTACGACACCGCCCGCAGGGTGCGTCCGCGCAGGTCGGCGACCAATTCGTAATCCGGAAGCATGCGGATGTCGAGGAAGGACGCGCCGTAGGTCGGACCTTCCACGGCGCCGACCATCGCCAGGGAACGGCCCCAGGACGCGTCGTTGCAGAGGTGGGCGCGTTTGAGTGAGGCGCGGGTGGCTTCCAGCGCGACGGTCATGTCCGCGCCCGGCGGCAGCGTCACGTCGACCGGAACGACATTGACGAACCAGCCCATCGACTCGAGCCAGGTGAGGTCGGGCCTGGTCGCGATCGGCATCACGGTGCGGAACCGGTCGTCGCCGAAGGTTTCCCGAGAGGCCATCGCCAGGGCGGCGAACACGGTCACCGACAGCCGGTGCTTGAGCCGATCGAGAGCCGCCTCGACCTCCTCGAGCTGCTCGATGCTGAGCAGTGTGCGCGAGACGCTGGGCTGGGCGTGTTCACCGTCGAGGACGGCGACCTGATCCGCGGCGAAGCGGGGCATGGGCGAGCCCGGCGTGCCGAGGAACTCGCGCCACACCGCGACGGCGGGGGAGTCGGGATCGAGTTCCTCAGCGGCGGCGCGCTCGATGACGGCGTAGTCGGCCGGGCTGCCGAAGGTGGCCGAGTCGCGGATCTCGCCGCCGGTGGTGACCGCGGTGTAGAGGGTGCGCAGCTCGAGGATGAGCACGGCCTGGGAGTAGGCGTCGAGCACCGAGTGGTCGGCGCCGACCAGGACGGTGAAGTCGTCGGTGTCGTGGGCCACCGTGGCCACCAGCAGATGCGGCCACACCAGTGCCGACAGGCGCAATTCCAATGCGTCGCACAGGTATTCGTTGATCTCGTCGCCGTCGGAGAGATCGGCGACCGGGGCGCCGGTGACTCGAACGGTGCCGGGGGCGGTGGTCACACGGTGGTAGCCGCCGTCGCCGGTGGGGGCGACGGTGGTGCGGAAGCCCTCGTGGCGGTCGTGCCACAGTCGCAGGGTCGTGGCCCAGGCGTCGGCGTCGAGTGGGGCGTCCATCTCGAAGATCGTGCCGATCCAGCGGCCGCGGCCGGGGCGGGCGTCTTCGGGGTCGAGGAACCCGAGGTACTGCTCGTGGACGCTGGCGAGGGGGCGTTCGTCGTCGCGCCAGGCGTCGGGGGAGGTGAGTTCGGGGGTCCAGATCACCAGGTCGCCGGAGCGGATCCGGAATTCGGAGAGATGGGTGTATTCCATGGCGGGTCACCTCATGGGGAGTGCAAGCCGAGAACGGCGCGACGGGGATTCGGTGATCGCGGGCGCGTCACCGGATGTTGCTCTGGATCCCGCACCGGACGTAGCTGGCGAACCCTGGGCTATTCGGAGTCTATAACTCTGAGAGTTTTCTGAAATATTACTTCTTCACAACTGGGCAGTGTGAAGAAGCTCACTTTCATATTTGTTCCGAATCACAACCTAGATCAGGTGCCCCTGGAGTAATGGGGTTTTAGTTCAGATCACCGGGCTGAACTCGGTCAGCACCGTGCCGTGCCGGACGAGACCCGACAGACCTGGCAGTTCGACCGGTGGCGACCACGTGCGGAAGCCGTCGACACTGTCGCTGAAGAGGTACCGGCCCTCGGTGTAGGCGTCCAGGTAGATGCGGTGCCCACCGTCGGGAAGCCGGACGATCGACTGTCCCTCCCGTGGCCCGCCCCACCCCGCCCAGTCGCCGGTGGCGACGAAGCTGTACGGCCCGAGCGGGCGGTCGGCGACGGCGAGTTCGATCAGCTTGGAGTCCTCGTTCTTCACGAACGCGAACAGACGTCCGTCCAGGCGGACCAAGGTGGTGTCGATATGGCCGAGTGAGCCGGGCCCGGCAGGGCCGAGCCCGAGCATCGGCACCGGCGGCGCCCAGACGGTGAGCCCGCCATCGAGCGGGATGAGCAGGTGCGGGGTGAAGCCGTGCCCCCAGGTCAGCGACACGATGATGCCGACTCGCCCCGCCGCGTCGGCGTACCACTCCGGCGCCCACGCGCCTTCGAGCCTGCCCGCCACCAGCATCGGCACGTTGGCGAGAAACGTCCAGGTGATCCGGTCGCGGCTGCGGGCCAAGCCGATCGCGGTGGCGTCACCGGCGATCGTGTACGTGAGGTAGTAGTTCCCGTCGGTGTGCAGCAGCACGCTCGGATCGCGGACCAGGCCGGTCGGCGGCACGTACGCGTGCTCGCTGACCGGGGTGAAATCGGTGCCGTCCGCGGACTCGTAGACCGCGAGGGTGGTATCACTGTCGGCACGGAAGGCCGTCATCGTGTACCGGACCGGGGTGCGGTGGGCGTCGATGCCCACCCCGGGGCCGAGCGAGGATTGCGCGCGGGCCGTGCCCGCTGCCAGGAGTGGGAGTCCCGCCAGAAGCGCGAGTGCGGATCTGCGTCCCACCGTGATCGCCATGACCTGGGATTATCCGCGCGGATCGCGACGGCTCGGGGGAGGCGCGCCGTCGGTCAGGAGGTGGCGGGTTCCGGCTCCGGCGCTGCCGGGTCGACCGGTAGCCGCAGGTCGACGATCAGCCCGATCAGCCCGACCGACAGGCAGATGGCCGACACGGTGATCGCGATCGGGTGGCTGTCGCCTGCCAGGGAACCGGCCAGCACCACCGTCGAGATCGTGCCGGGGGCCGAACCGGCCACTGTCGCAGCGAGATACGGGGCAAGGCGGACCGACGACAGGCCGCAGCAGTAATTGAGGATCGAGAAGGGGACGACGGGGATCAGCCGCAGCGCGGCCACCGCGAGCCAGCCACGGCGGGCCAGCCGGTCGTCGACTGCCCGCACCGCCGGGTGCGTGAGGTGTTCGGCGACCCGGTCGCGGCCCAGCCTGCGTACCCCGAGCAGTGCCACGGTCGCGCTCACCGCCGTGGCGGCCAGGGCGATGACCGAACCGAGGATCGGACCGAACAGCACACCGCTGGTCACGGTGAGCACGGTGCGCGGAACGGGGGCGACGGCAGCCACCGCGTAGAAGAGGAAGAACAGCAGCGGCAACAGCGGCCCGGCGTCGCCGGCCCAGTCCCGGATCTGCTGCGGGCCCGGCAACGGAACCATCATCGCCACCACGAACAGCGCGGCGAGCCCGGCCAGGGCGATGAGCAGGCGCGGGGAGCGGATCAGTCGAGACACCCGGGTAAGCGTACCGGCCGGTAGGGGATGGCCCGGGTGGTCGGACACCCTGTCACAGATAGCATCATCAGGGAACCGGATACATCCTGGTTCGCTGTGGGCCCGTTTGTGGGATTTCACGGACCGGCAGCACACCGGGGTGCGGTCGTCGAATGGAAGAGAGAACAGCAGCTATGCCGATTGGTTCAGAGTCCGGGGCGGGGCTCGCACCGGATCCGGTGCCCGAGTACGCCTCGTGGCGCAAGGGCGTGGCGGGTGTGCTGGCGAAAGCGCGACGGGTCGAGGCTTCCGAGCTCCCCGCCGAACCGGAACATCTGCTCGACGAGACCACCTATGACGGGCTCACGATCGCCCCGCTCTACACCCGCCGCGACGAGCTGCCCGAGCAGCCGCTGCCCGGCGCCTTCCCCTACGTGCGCGGTGGCGACGCCGCGCGCGACCCGCAGCGCGGCTGGTTCGTCGGCGCGTTCGCCGGTGAGGACGATGCCGAGGCCACCAACCGGGCGATTCTGACCGGTCTGGAGAACGGCGTGAGCGCGATCGCGCTCGGAGTGGGCACCTACGGCGTCGCCGTCGACGACATCCCCCTTGCCCTGCGTGGGCTGCTGTTCGAGCTGGCACCGCTGACGCTGGTGGCCGGGGCGGCGACCGGCACGGCCGCCGAGCGGGTGTTCGACGTCCTCGACGGGTACTCGATCGCCGATCGCACGCAGATCCGGGTCGGCCTCGGCGCGGCCCCGCTGACCAGCGCCTTCGCCGGTGCCGAAGACCTCGACCACGCCGAGACCGTGGCGCTGGCCGTGCGCGCGATCGCCCGGCCCGAGACGGTCCGCGCGATCACGGTGGACGGCATCGCCTTCCACAACGCCGGTGCCGCCGACGCACAGGAAGTGGGCGCCGCCGTCGCGGCCGGTCTGGCCTACCTGCGCCTGCTCACCGGTGCCGGGGTCGACATCGCCGACGCGTTCGGTCAGCTCGAGTTCCGCTTCGCGGCGACCGACGACCAATTCGCCACCATCGTGAAATTCCGGGCGGCCCGGCGCCTGTGGGCCCGAGTGGCCCAGGTCTCCGGTGCGCCCGCCTTCGGCGCCGCCCCGCAGCACGCGATCACCTCGGCCGCCATGATGACTCAGCGCGATCCCTGGGTGAACCTGTTGCGCACCACGCTCGCCGCGTTCGGCGCCGGCGTCGGCGGTGCCGATTCGGTGACCGTACTGCCCTTCGACGCGGCCCTGCCCGCAGGCGAACTCGGCGTATCCACGACGTTCTCCCAGCGCCTGGCGCGCAACACCCAGCTGCTGCTGCTCGAGGAATCCCGTCTCGGGCACGTGCAGGACCCGGCCGCCGGTTCCTGGTACGTCGACAAGCTGACCGACGAACTCGCCGCCAAGGCATGGGAGTTCATGCAGGAGCTCGAGTCGGCGGGCGGCTACCTCGCCGCGCTCGACACCGGTGTGCTCGCGGCCCGGATCGCCGAGACCGCCGCCGCGCGCGCTGCCGACGTCGCCCATCGCCGCACCGCGGTCACCGGCGTCAACGAGTTCCCCAACCTCGCCGAGACCCCGCTCTCGGAGCAGGCTCGCGAGCCGGGCCCGAATGCGCGCTACGGCGCTGCCTTCGAAGCGCTGCGCAACCGCTCCGATGCCTACCTGGCCGCCAACGGTGCCCGTCCGAAGGCGCTGATCGTGCCGCTCGGCCTGGTCGCCGAGCACAACGCGCGCACCATCTTCACCGCGAACGTGCTCGCCTCGGGCGGCATCGAGTCGGTCAACCCCGGTCCGCTCACGGTCGACGCGATCACTGCCGCCGCCACCGAATCCGGTGCGCGCATCGCGGTTCTGTGCGGTGCGGACAAGCGCTACGGCGAGCAGGCGGGAGCCGCCACCGACGCCCTGCGCGCCGCCGGAATCGAGACCGTGCTGCTGGCCGGACCGGAGAAGGCGGTCGAGCAATTCAGCGGGACGCAGCGTCCCGACGGGTACCTGGCCCTGCGTATCGACGCGGTCGCGGTTCTGTCGCAGCTGCTGGAGAAGGTGGGAGCCTGATGACCACGTCCGATATCGAGCACGTCATCGGCAGTTTCGCCGAGGTGCCGCTGACCGATCACGCGTCCGCGCCGGCCGACGTCGACGCCGAGCAGGTCCGCGCGTTCGTGGCCGACGCGGCGACGGCGAACCACACCACGCCCGAACAGCTGGTCTGGTCGACCCCGGAGGGCATCGACGTTCCGCCGGTGTTCACCAAGGCCGATCGGGATGCTGTGGTCGCGCAGGGCTATCCGCTCGACACCGTGCCCGGCGTCGCGCCGTTCCTGCGTGGCCCGTACCCGACCATGTACGTGAATCAGCCGTGGACCATCCGCCAGTACGCGGGCTTCTCCACCGCCGCCGATTCCAACGCCTTCTACCGCCGCAACCTGCAGGCGGGCCAGAAGGGGCTCTCGGTCGCCTTCGACCTCGCCACCCACCGTGGCTACGACTCCGACCACCCCCGCGTCCAGGGTGACGTCGGTATGGCCGGTGTCGCGATCGACTCGATCCTGGACATGCGCCAGCTCTTCGACCAGATCCCCCTGGACCAGGTGTCGGTGTCGATGACCATGAACGGCGCGGTGCTGCCGATCCTGGCGCTCTACGTCGTCGCCGCCGAAGAGCAGGGCGTGACGCCCGAGCAGCTGGCCGGAACCATTCAGAACGACATTCTGAAAGAGTTCATGGTCCGCAACACCTACATCTACCCGCCCAAGCCCTCGATGCGGATCATCTCCGACATCTTCGCTTTCACCAGCGCGAAGATGCCGAAGTTCAACTCGATCTCCATCTCCGGATACCACATCCAAGAGGCCGGTGCGACAGCCGATCTGGAGCTGGCCTACACCCTCGCCGACGGTGTGGAGTACATCCGCGCCGGCATCGCCGCGGGCATGGATGTCGACAAGTTCGCGCCGCGTCTGTCGTTCTTCTGGGCCATCGGCATGAATTTCTTCATGGAGGTCGCCAAGCTGCGCGCGGGGCGGCTGCTGTGGAGCGAGCTGGTGTCGAAGTTCGAACCCAAGAGCGCGAAATCGCTGTCGCTGCGGACACATTCGCAGACCTCGGGCTGGTCGCTGACCGCGCAGGACGCCTACAACAACGTGGCGCGCACCTGCATCGAGGCGATGGCCGCGACCCAGGGACACACCCAGTCGCTGCACACCAACGCGCTCGACGAGGCCCTGGCCCTGCCGACGGACTTCTCCGCCCGCATCGCCCGCAACACCCAGCTGCTCATCCAGCAGGAGTCCAACACCACCCGCCCGATCGACCCGTGGGGCGGCTCGTACTACGTCGAGTGGCTCACCCACCAGCTCGCCGAGCGGGCGCGCGCCCACATCGCCGAGGTCGAGGCGCACGGCGGTATGGCACAGGCGATTTCGGAGGGTATTCCGAAGCTGCGCATCGAAGAGGCCGCCGCGCGGACCCAGGCGCGCATCGACACCGGCCAGCAGCCGGTGATCGGCGTCAACAAGTACCAGGTCGAAGAGGACCACGCCGTCGAAGTTCTCAAGGTCGAGAACTCGCGGGTGCGGGCCGAGCAGATCGAGAAGCTGGAACGGCTTCGCGCCGACCGTGATTCGGTCGCGGTGGAGCGGGCGCTGTCCGAATTGACCCGTGCGGCAGCGTCTTCCGAAGGCGGTATGGAGAACAACCTCCTCGCGCTCGCCATCGACGCCGCGCGCGCCAAGGCCACGGTCGGTGAGATCTCCGACGCGCTGGAGAAGGTGTACGGCCGTCATCAGGCCGAAATCCGTACCCTGTCCGGTGTGTACCGTGACGAAGCAGGCAAGGCATCCAACATCGGCGCCGCCATCGCGCTGGTCGAGGAATTCGGCGAGGCCGAGGGACGCCGTCCGCGCATTCTGGTCGCCAAGATGGGCCAGGACGGACACGATCGCGGCCAGAAGGTGATCGCGACCGCGTTCGCCGACCTCGGCATGGACGTCGACGTGGGCCCGCTGTTCCAGACGCCCGAAGAGGTGGCTCGCCAGGCCGCCGACAACGACGTGCACATTGTCGGTGTGTCCTCGCTGGCCGCCGGTCACCTCACGCTGGTGCCCGCGCTGCGGCAGGCGCTTGCCGATGTGGGTCGCCCCGACATCATGGTCATCGTGGGCGGTGTGATCCCGCCCGGCGACTTCGACGAGCTCTACGAGGCCGGTGCGGCCGCGATCTTCCCGCCCGGCACCGTCATCGCCGACGCGGCCATCGACCTGCTGAAGAAACTGGGCGCGGCACTCGGGCACGAGATCGGTGGCGGCACAGCCGAATGAGCGACGGCGCACAGGTGGCCGGGGGTGCCGACGCGCACCCTCGGCTCGGGACCACCGCGGGCGTCGGCTCGCCACGCAACGAGGGGCGCACCGCCGTGGGCGTTCGCCGGACGATCGATGTCGACGCGCTCGCCGAGCAGGTCAAGGCAGGGCAGCGTTCGGCGCTGGCCCGTGCGATCACGTTGGTCGAATCCACCCGCTCCGATCACCGGGAACTCGCGCAGCAGCTGCTGCTGCGGGTGGCGGCGGAACCGGGCAGCGTCGTCTCGAACCGGGTCGGCATCACCGGTGTTCCGGGCGTTGGCAAGTCCACGTTCATCGACGCGCTCGGGATGTACTTGCTGGCCAAGGGACATCGGGTCGCGGTCCTCGCGGTCGACCCGTCCTCGACCCGCACCGGTGGCTCGATCCTCGGTGACAAGACGCGGATGGCGCGGTTGTCGCTCGAGGCGGACGCTTTCATCCGGCCGTCCCCGACGGCGGGCACCCTCGGCGGCGTGGCCAAGGCGACCCGGGAGACGATCGTGCTCCTGGAAGCCGCCGGGTACGACGTGATCCTCGTGGAGACCGTCGGCGTCGGCCAGTCCGAGGTGACCGTCGCCAACATGGTCGATGTGTTCTGCTTCCTCACGCTGGCCCGCACCGGAGACCAGTTGCAGGGCATCAAGAAAGGCGTGCTGGAACTCGCCGAGCTGGTGGCGGTCAACAAAGCCGACGGCAAACACGAGATCGAAGCCAAGGGCGCCGCGCGCGAACTGGCGGGCGCCCTGCGCCTGATCCACCCGCACGACGCCCTGTGGAAACCGCCGGTACTCACCATGAGCGGTCTGGAAGGTGTCGGCCTCGACAAGTTCTGGAGTACCGTCCTCGACCACCGCCGGGTCCTCACCGAGGCAGGCGAATTCGCCGAGAAGCGCCGCCGCCAGCAGGTCGACTGGACCTGGACCATGGTGCACGACCAGATCCTGCGCCGCCTGGCCGACAATCCGAACGTGAAAGATGTTCGCGCGCAGGTGGAATCGGCTGTCCGCGCCGGAACGCTCACTCCCGCCCTCGCCGCCGAACAGATCCTCACGGCCTTCGACCGGAGTTGAGACACCTGCACGGTGCCCACCGGTAGCTGATGGCATCGTCAGCGAGTCGTATCCAGGATGATCGCCGGGGATTTTTGGCTTTCACGTCGGGGTTTGTGGATGATATTCCGATTCCGTCTCCTTTGCCAGCTGTTGCCTGTGCCGATTTTCGAGGATCCTCGGAAGTGGACGTCGAGAGCTGACGGCCGAGGAGGTAGTGATGACGATCTTCCGCACGAATCGGACCATGAGCAGTGACAGGACGCCCGAGCGGGCGATTCTCGGGGGCGACGGTCGCTGGCGGCTCACCTGGCTGCCAGAACTCGGCCTGACGTCCGATCAGGCGATATCAGGACTGAGGCTGGACGAGATCCTCAGTGATCCGGCCCTGGTCTATGACCGGATGGCACTGGCGGAGGCCACCACCTGTGCCGACCGCATCGGCATCATCCTCGAGCTCGCGATGGTGCGACTCTGGAAGCGGATGAGCACCGCCATCGCGCTCTGCGGGTTCGTGGCGACCCGATGGGGTCGACTCGTCTGACCGGGCCGGATTTTCACAACCAGCGGATACGTCGGAAGGCGACGATCAGGGTGGCACAGATGGTGGCCATGACGATCAGAGTGGCGGGGTAACCCCAGGTCTGCCGGAGTTCGGGCATGTGATCGAAGTTCATGCCGTAGATGCCGGCGATCATGGTGGGAACCGCCAGGATCGCGATGTAGGCGGAGATCTTACGCATGTCCGTGTTCTGCTGGACGGCGATCTTGGCCACCGCGGCGCCCACGAGAGTGGTGAGGGTTTCGTCCAGGTCGTTGATGCGTTCGGCGACGCCGCTGTGATGGTCGGCGACGTCGCGCAGGTAGCGGCGCACCTCCTTGGGCAGGGGAGTACGCGGCGCGGTGAGGGTTTGCAGCGGGCCCGCGAGCGGGCGAACGGCGCGGCGTAGCTCGACGATCTCGCGTTTGAGCTGGTAGATGGCCTCGATCGGGATCTTGCTCCGCGGGCTGAAGAGCTCTTCCTCCATCGACTCGACGTCGAACTCCGTCGCCTGGGTGACGTCGATGTAGGTGTCGACGACGTGGTCGGCGATCGCGTGCAGCACGACGCCGGGGCCGAGCGCGAGGCGATCGGGTTCGTCTTCGAGCCGGTGCCGCACGGCGGTGAGTTCGTTGTGTTCGCCGTGGCGGACCGCGACCACGAAATCGGCGCCGAGGAAGACCATGATCTCGCCGGTCTGCACGATCTCGCTGACGGTGTGCATATCGTGCTCGACGTAGGCGACGGTCCGCATCACGGTGACCATGGTGTCGTCGTAGCGTTCGAACTTCGGGCGCTGTCTGCCGGTGACGGCGTCCTCGACGGCGAGTTCGTGCAGCCCGAACGTCGCGGCGATCTCGCCCATCTGGTGCAGGTCCGGTTCGAACAGGCCGATCCACACGAAACCTGTGCCACGCCTGCGGATTTCGGTCAGCGCGGTCTCGGGGGTGAAGCGGCCGGGCAGACGTTTGCCGTCGACATAGGCGGCGCAGTCGATGATGGCGCGCGCGGTCGGTACCGAGGGTTTGTGGACGACTTCCACTCGCCGTCGGCTGCGCGACAGGAACGGGGAATCCGCCACCCGGGCTCCGATACCGCGCCGGGTCGCGGTGGGAGCGGGTGTGATGCGAGGGCCGTCGACCATCGTTCACCTCGCTCTCTTCGATCGTGCCGCAGCATCCCACGGCGGCCGACGCGGACGCAACCGAAGCGGGGGGTTGCGCAGATCGATCCAAGTGTGAATACTTAGGTATGTGACTAAGTATTCGAGCGGCGAACCGGACGGAGGACTCGACAGTGTCTTTCGGGCATTGGCCGATCCGACTCGTCGCGCGATCGTCGAACGGCTGGCGCGCGGGCCCGCATCGGTATCGGATCTCGCCGCACCGTTCGAGGTCGCGCTCCCGACGATCGTGCAGCACTTGAAAGCGCTCGAAGCCGGTCGGCTCGTCAGCTCGGCGAAGATCGGCCGTGTGCGCACCTACCAACTGGTGCCGGACGCCTTCGCAACCGCGATCGACTGGCTGCACGGCCACCGTCCACCGGCGCAACGGCAGGTGGACCGGCTCACGGCACTACTCGTGGAATCAACCAGAAACTCAGAGGGAGAACAACAATGACCGACACGGCGACCCGCTCCATCAACCACGCCCAGTTCACCATCGAACGCGAGGTGCCCGTCGCGCCCGCCGTCGTCTTCCAGGCCTTCGCCGACCCCGCCATCAAGGCGAAGTGGTTCGGCGGCGAGGAAGGCTGGGAGCAGGGCGAGTCCTCGATCGACTTCCAGGTCGGCGGCCGCGAGATCAACGAAGGCACTTTCCAGCAGACGATGACCTCCCGCTTCGTCGCCACCTACACCGACATCATCGCCAACGAACGCCTCGTCTACACCTACGACATGTGGCTCAACGGCTCCCACATCTCCACCTCGGTGGCCACCTGGGAATTCGAACCCACCACCACCGGCACCAAGCTCACTCTCGTCGAATTCGGCGCCCACCTGGACGGTTTCGACACCGGTGACCAACGCGAGGAAGGCACCCTCGGCCTCGTCGACGCCCTGGTGACCTATCTCGCCGGCCAAGCCTGAGCGAATCGCTCACCGCACCATGACCACGCGCGAGTGCCTGCCCGTCGCGCCGTCGGGGAACGGGGTCGCCCTGGCGTCGGTCTGCACCGATCCAGTGGCGTCGACCGCGCGCACCCGAAGCGAATGCGTGCCGGGCGAGGCATCCCACGTCCAGGTCCACTGGCGCCAGGTATCGAGGGAGTAGGCGGCGGCGAGTGTGGTCGGTTGCCACGGTCCGTCGTCGACCTGGACTTCCACGGCATCGATTCCGCGCCCCTGGGCCCACGCCACGCCTGCCACGATCACCGGTCCGGCGTCCAGGTGCGCGAATGCCGCCGGGACGTCGATCCGGGATGCGGTTTTGATCGGTGCCCGAGTCGCCCAGCCGCGTTGCGTCCAGTACGCCTGTGCGCGGTCGAATCTCGTGAGTTCCAGATCGACAACCCACTTGGTGGCCGAAACGTAGCCGTAGAGACCGGGCACGATCATCCGGGCCGGGTAGCCGTGAGCGACAGGCAGTGGCTCGCCGTTCATCGCGACGGCGAGCAGGGCGTCGGGGTTGCCCAGCACAGCGGCCGATGGCGTGCTCGCGGTGAATCCGTCGACGCTGCGCGACAGGATCATGTCGGCATCGGGGGAGGGTCCCGCCTCGGCCAGGAGATCGGCCAGGCGGTAACCGGTCCACAGCGCGGTTCCGGCGAGGTCTCCGCCGACTTCGTTCGAGACACAGGTGAGCGTGATGAGTGACTCGACCGCGCGCCGGGCGCTCAATTCGTCGAAGTCGAGCCGGATCTCGCGCTCCACCATCCCGTGGATGCGCAATCGCCACTGCGCGCGAGTCAGCGACGGAAGCTGCAGCGCGGTGTCGACGCGATAGAAATCCGGTGCGGGAGTGATGAATCGGGTGAGCCCGGGCACGACTCGGTCCATCTCGGGGGTGACCGGTGGCACCGGCGCCGCGACCCGGGGGAGTACGAAAGCCGCCCGGTCGGCGGCGATATCGCGCAGACGGCTACCGATGACTCGGCCCGCCGCCCCGGCCGCCACTGCGCCGGCCGTCACTGCCGTCAGAGCGAGCAGGAACCCGCGCCGCGTCGGCCCGGCCCCCCGGTCGGCCTCGGCGGGCACGAGGAACAGCGCGCACAGCGCCGCCATCCCCGTCAGTGCACCGACCACCGCCGGAACGGCGAACAGCGGTGTGGCGGTGGGGCGGAGCAGCGCCAAGCCGCTCACGGCGATACCGAGAGCGCCGAGCAGACCGGCCGCCCACGCCGGGCTGCGGCGGGCCACCAAGCCGATCATCGCGGCCGCCACGGCCATGACCGCGGCCATAGTGACGGCCAGTGCCAGTTTGTCGTTGGTGCCGAACCAGCGGATCGCGCTGTCCTTCAACCACTTCGGCGTGTGATCGACCACGGTGGCACCGAGGACGAAGAAGGGGGAGGACACCGGGTCGATGAACACGGCGACGAGGTGTCCGACCCCGAGGACCAGCGCGGCGGCGGCCGCGGCCGCGACTGCCGCCGCGAACCGGCCCGGATGGCGACGGGTGAACCTGAAACGGCGGACCATGCTGTCACTCCTGGGGTTTCGAGTGTCGGCACGGCCCGCCGCAGCGGGTCAGCCGACTGTCATGCTGACGATCGGGGAGGTGGTCGGCCCGGGTGAACCACCGGCGGGTTCGACCGTCACCGCGAGCGTGTCGGCGACGTCGACCGTGGTCACGACCGAGGCCGGACCGTCCATCACCGCCACCGATGTCGGTGTGCCCGCGCGGATCAGCCACAGCTGATACGCGCGGTCGGCAGGCAGCGCGGGCATGTCCTGGAACGACACCGCGGCCGCGCCCAGCGACTTCGACTCGTACACCGTCATCGCGCCGCCACCGGTGACCGCGACCGAGGACTCCCGGCTGTCGGGCTGGTCGAGCACCTGCTGCGCGGTGACCGCACCCGTCCCGTCGTTCGCGCGTTCGATCACCACCCCGATACCGGCACCGGCACCGACCGCCACGATCGCCGCCGCGGCCACGGTCAACCATCGAAGGTGCCAGCGCCTGCCGGTCGCGCCGCGCCGCGCGAGCGGAGACGGCTGTGTGTCGTACCGGTCCAGTGCTCGCATCAGCGCGGTTTCGAGGCGTGCCGGTGGCGGGACCGAGTCGAACACGGTCAGGTCCGCCATCGTCTCCTGGATGCGGCGAACGGCGGCCTGGAACTCGGCCACCCGGTCGGGGCCTGCGGCGTCGAGCCACTCCTCGAGCGCCTGTCGCTGTGGTGGATCCAGCGCGTCGATGGCATAGGGGTAGGCCTCGTCCAGCCACGACCAAGGGGTCCGCCGATCGGTCTCGCTCATCGGGTATTCCCTCCGGTCAAACAGTTCTCCAGCCTTTTCAGGCCGTCTTTGATGCGGCTCTTCACCGTCGGCAACGGCACCGCCAAGGTCTCGGAAACCTCGAGGTAGGTGCGCCCGCCGTAGTACGCCAGCGCCACCGCTTGGCGTTGGAGTTCGGTCATGGTCTGCAGACAGTCCAGCACCGACTGCTCGTCGAGACGCTGGGTGACCTCCTCGGCCACGACGTCGTGGTCTCGGCCGAGGTGGGCGTGGCCGAACACGATGTCGCGGCGGGTGGCCGACTGCTCGGCCCGTACCCGGTCGACCGCGCGCCGGTGGGTCAGCATCATCAGCCAGCCGATCGGGCTGGCCTTGGTCGCGTCGTACTGTCCGGCCAGCGACCAGACCTGGAGGAACACCTCCTGAGCGATGTCCTCGGCGGCGCCGTGGTTGCGCACCACGCGGAGCGCGAGCCCGAACACCCGCGGGCTCGTGGCGCGGTAGAACTCGGCGAACGCCGCCCGATCGCCTGCCGCGACATCGTCGAGCAGGTCGACCAGTTGCTCTTGGACGGCATGGTCGCGGCGGTCGCCCGTCGGGCAGGCCGGAGCGGGCTCGGTGACCGATCGCAGGTTGATCGGTGCGGAGCCGCGCCGGGCCGTCATCGGAGGGTCCCTGCTTGCATCAGCATGAGAGGGATTTCGGCCTGCCTTCGGGTTCGGATGGGCGCCGCCGGGAAATTTCCGCGGCGACGCCGGGAAAAGCGCCGTCGCCGTCATCACGCCGCGGGCGGCATGAGCACGCTGTCGATCATGTACACGGTGGCGTTCGCGGTGCGCACGCCACCGCAGATCACGTTCGCGTCGCCGACCTTCAATGTGTCACCCGAGCCGCTGACCGTCACGTCGGCGCCCTGGACAGTTTTGTGCGTGCCCGCGATGCTCTGCGGCGAGATCTGGCCCGGCACCACGTGATAGGTGAGGATCGAGGTGAGCGTAGCCGAGTCGGTCTTCAACGAGTCGATCGTAGCCGGATCGATCTTCGCGAACGCCGAGTCGACGGGCGCGAAGACGGTGAACTGGCCACCGTTGAGGGTGTCGACGAGATTGACGTCGGGATTGAGTTTGCCCGAGACCGCCGAGGTCAACGTGGTGAGCATCGGGTTGTTGGACGCGGCGACGGCGACCGGCTCTTGGGCCATCCCGCTGACCGAGCCGGGACCACTGGGAACCTGGGCGGCATATGCCGCGCAACCGGGCCCGACGAGGTCGGCGGCCGCGGACGCGCCGGTGGTCATCGGTGCCGACGTCATCGGCGCGGAGGAGCTCGCGGACGTGGTGCTCGAATCGTCGTCGGAACAGGCAGAGAGGCCGAGTGCCGAGCCGAGGAGTATCGCCGCAACGAGGGCTTTTGGCAAGGATCGCATGGTGGTTCCGTCACTTCCGTCGATGCGGCGAGGTGCCGCGTAGATGTTGGATGCAACGGAGTTCGGCTGGCTCGGCGGTTCGGATTGCCGACCGTGGCCGTCGATATTCCCGACACGCTGCTAGCGCCCGGGCGTCGAACCGGACGACCCTCGTCCGACGGCGTCCTCGGCCACCGATTCCGGGTGGAGCACCAGCATGGCGGCGAGCAGTCGATCCCACGTGACGTCGGGAAGTTCGTGGCCGATGCCGGCCAGCGGGAGCAGATCGGCGCCGGGGATCTCGCGAGCCATGGCCTCTCCGTTGCCGTACGGAAAGAACGGGTCATCGGTGCCGTGCGCGACCAGGGTCGGCACGGCGATCTCGCCCAGACGTTCCCGCCACCGGTCGCCGGCCTCGACATAGGCCAGGTTGAGCACACTGGAGGCCATGTCGGTGGTGCGGTCGACCATGTGGGTCGCGTGGCGGCGGGCCCGCAGTTCGTCGAATCCGTGCGTGCCCGCGCGTACCCGGGCCTGTTCCACGCCGTAGTCGATCACCGCCGCCCGGTCGGACCAGTCCGGGTGGGGTCTCTCGGTGAAGAACGCCATGATCCGGTCCGAGTGCTCGGGCAGATCCGGGTCCGCCGGGCCGGGGGCGGTCGGACGGGTGTTGATCAGCGTCAGGGCGGATACCCGATCGGGGTGGTCGAGGGCAGCGAGCTGACAGATCCATCCGGCCACCGAGAAACCCACCAGGTGGGCTCGCGGAAGTTCGAAGACATCCATCAGCCCGACGAGATCCGCCACCAAATGCCGGAGGCTGTAGCCGGGAGCGCCCGGCGCGGAGGCGGTCGACCGGCCGGTATCGCGAATGTCGTAGCGCAGCACGAACCGGCCCGCGTCGGCGAGCCGGTCGCAGAACCGGTCCTCCCAGAACAGTCTCGACGTGTTCGGCAGCAGCACCGGTGGATGGCGCCGGTCCCCGAAGGTGCTCACACACAGGTCGACGTCACCGATGGCGACCGTGTGCTCGGGCGATCCCTGACCATGAAGCGGCATGGCGACTCCTCTGCGGTTGCGTCTGTGGAAAAGACGATCTCCGCAGCCGGAATTCATCGGTCTAGCTGCCCACGCAGTCGATGATCGGCGCGGGATAGTCCGCCGGGTCGATGGCCGCGCGCCACGGTCGGTGAATGCTCGCACCGGGTAGGTGCGCCAACTCGGGCAGCCACCGCCGCACATAGACGCCGTCGGGGTCGTAGCGCTCGGCCTGGCGCAGCGGATTGAGGACCCGGTTGGGCCGGGTGTCGGTGCCCGTGCCCGCGACCCACTGCCAGTTGAGCTGATTGTTGGCGAGGTCGGCGTCGACGAGCCAGCGCAGGAAGTGGGCCGCGCCGACCCGCCAGTCCTGGCGCAGTGATTTGGCGAGAAAGCTCGCCGCGATCAGCCGTGCTCGCCCCGGCATCCAGCCTTCGGCACGGAGCTGCCGCATACCCGCGTCGACGATCGGGTAGCCGGTGCGCCCGTCTCGCCAGGCCGCGACGGCCTGTTCGTCGTCGGGGCCCGCGGCCACCCGCGTGCGGTAGTCCGACCAGGCGGCATCGGGACGGGCGGCGAGCACCTGATGGTGGAAATCGCGCCAGGCCAGCTGCCGGACGAAGGCGAGTCCGCCGTCGGTCGCCGTATCGACCCGGCGCACCACCTCGGTGGGGGACACGCACCCGAAGTGGAGGTACGGCGAGAGCCGGGAGGTGGCGTCGGCGGCGAGATCGTCGTTGTCGCGGGCATAGCCGGTGATCGGGCCGTCGAGCCAGTCGTGCAGCAGCGCACGTCCGGTGGATTCCCCGCCGACCCGCAATTGCGGCGACGGTTGCCCGGAACCGAGATCCGTCGGCTCCGGCAGCGGTTCGCTGTGGATCGGCGGCACCGACAGCGAGCGGGGCGCGGGCAGCGGGGTGCGGCGGTGGGCCGCGCTCCAGCGCCGGAAATAGGGGGTGAAGACGGCGAAGTGATCGCGTCCGGTCGACGGGACGAGTTCGGCGGAGGTGGCTGTGACGGAACCGGAATGGCAGTGCACGACGATGCCGGGGTTGCGGCGCAGTGCCTGCTCGCGCTGCCTGCTGTAGCGGCTGACATCCTCGGCCAGGTGCACGCTCGTGGCGCCGGTCTCCTCGATCACGTGGTCGAGGACATCGGCCACCATGCCGCGGCGCACGACGAGCGGTCCGCCGAGCGAGCGCAGCTCCTTGTCGAGTTCGGCGAGTGCGGCGGCGAGGAAGTGCGCGCGGTTGGGCGGGCAGCGATCGGGCACCAGTACCTCGTCGACGACGAACAGCGGTACCACCCGGTCGGCTTCGCGAACGGCCGCGGTGAGTACCGGATTGTCGTGAACGCGCAGGTCGCGGGTGAACAGAGCGATCGCGACGCTCATCGTGCGCAGAGGGGCAGCACACCCTCGCGGCCGCCGGTCGTGGGTGAGGTGAGGTAGACGCACGGGTCCTGGCCCGCGATTCTGATCGCCTCGTCGATCCGCTGCCAGGTGCTCTCGTCCAGGGCCGGGGTGCGGGAGAGGACGAAACCCGACAGTCTGCTCGGCGAGGTGACCAGGGCCCACGAGTAGTCCGGGCCGAGTGCGGTCACCAGGTAGTTGGTCGGTCCCTCGCGCCCGTCCTGGCCGATGACACCCGGAAAGCTCACGTGCAGTTGCGCGTTCGTGACCGGGTCGTTCACGGTCGCGGTACCGCGGATCTCGTCGACGCCGCCACTCCAGGTGTGGCAGCGATTGTGGACGGCGATGTCGCCGCGCGCGTCGAGGCTGTAGTTCGCGGAGGTGTCGCGTGCGCAATTGAGGTTGAACACCTGCGGTACTGCCGCGAGCTGATGCCAATCGCCGAGATAGCGGTCGAGGTCCAGGCTCGGCACCGGTGCGGGTGGCTCGGCGGCCGCGGAGCCGGAGCCTGCCACGGTGAGGCCGGCGGCGATCAGCAAGGCGGTGGTCCACGGGCCGAATCGGGTGCGCACAGGAAACTCCTCGCGTAGTCGGTGTTCTTCCATGCTAACAGTAATTGATGCACTATTGATGCATGATGTGGACGGTTCAGCGGGTTGTCGGCTCGACGGGCGAGACCCGGCGCCGACGCGCGGAGGCCGGGCCGTGACACGCCCGCCGAGGCGTTCCGGGCAGAATGAGGCGATGCCCGCCGGTTCTGCTCCTGTCTCCGCCGCGGCCGGTTTCACGGTTCGCGCGGTGGCCGACCGTCTCGGCATCCCGACCGCGACCCTGCGGAGCTGGAATCGCCGGTACGGCATCGGTCCCGCCCAGGATCGGCCCGGCCGCCATCGGCTCTACACCGACACCGATATCGCTGTGCTCGAGCACATGCTCGAGCTGATCGGCGGGGGCGCGAGTCCCGCCGGGGCCGCGGCGGCGGCCCGTGGACCCGCGCCTGCCCTCGGTGACCGTGCCGGCCTGCTCGACGCGGCGTTCGCGCTGGACACCACCACCGTCTGTGCCCATCTGGACGCCCATGTGCGGGCTCATGGCGTCGTACAGACCTGGGAGGCCCTGTGCCGCCCCGCGTTCACCGATATCGTCGCGCGCCAGGGCGGCGGTGAGGGCTGCATCGACGTCGAACACCTGCTGTCGTGGTCCATCGCGGCGGTCATGCAGCAGGTGAGACCGGCGCGCAGCAGCGCGCCCGTGCTGCTCGCGTGCACCAGCGGCGAAACGCATTCGCTCCCGCTCGATGTGCTGCGCGCCGCTTTGGCGCAGGCCGGAGTAGGTGCGCGCATGCTGGGCGCTGACGTGCCGACGGTCGCGTTGTCCGATGCGCTCGCCCGGCATTCGAACGAGGCCTCGGTTTTGCTGTGGTCGCAACGTGAGTCGACCGCGTTGACCTCGGCGGTGCTCGCCTGCGCGGGGTCCGGCGCCCGGGTGCTCGTCGGCGGGCCGGGCTGGGACGCCGTGCTGTTGCCCGACACGGTCGAGCGGATCGGTAGCCTGACGGCCGCGGTCGACGCGCTGCGCTGAATGCGTTCGAGGACATCATGTTTGCGCCTCGGTGTCGCCGATCAACCGCGCTCCCGGCTGGACACAACCGCGCGATCTGACCTGCCGACCATCGAACGATGCGCAGGCGATGCGATACAGGAACTAGTCGACTCCCACGTCGGCGAACTCGCTGACACGCATCGTCCGCTCGCGACGACCGGTGCCGGACCGTGTCAGCCCGCCGTCCGCCCCAGCAGGTGCCGCAGCGTCTGCTCCAAATCCTCGCTCCGGAAGAGGTGCCCGGCCTTCGTCAGCTGGGTCGGCGTCACCCGCTGACTGGCCTCGGCGAGTTCGCGCGCGCCCTGCTTGCCCAGCAGTACCGCCGGGCCGAAGCTCGGGACCGGCAGCAGCGCCGGGCGATGCAGCACTCGCGCCAGCACGCGGGTGTACTCGCTGTTGCGAACCGGCTGTGGCGCAACGGCATTGACCGGACCGGCCAGCGTGTCGTCCCAGAGGGCGCGGTGGTAGACATCGACGAGATCGTCGATACCGATCCATGACAACCACTGCCGGCCGTCCCCGATCCGACCGCCGAGACCGGCGCTGAACAACGGCCGCAGCAACCGCAGGGTGCCCCCACGCGGAGACTGCACGATGCCGGTACGCACCCGCACGACCCGGACTCCGCCCAGTGCGGCGGGCTCGCACGCGTCCTCCCACTGTTCGACCACATCGGCCAGGAATCCGTCACCGCGCTCGGACTTCTCGGTCAGCGCCTGCTCGCCACGGTCATAGCCGTAATAACCGATGGCGGAGGCGCTGACGAAGGTTTCGACGCCCGAGGCCGCGGCCAGCTCGGCGAGCCGCCGGGTCGGCTCGATGCGGCTGTCGGCCACCACACGCCGGTGCGCGGCGGTGAATCGGCCCGCGATCGACGCCCCGGCCAGATGCACCACGGCATCGATGTCGGCGAGCAGGTCGGCGGCGGGCGCGTCGGGGTCCCACTGTCGTTCGTCGGGATGCTGTGCGCGATGGCGGACCAACCGCACCACGCGGTGGCCGCCGGTGCTGAGGAAGGCGCTCAGCGCGGAGCCGACCAGCCCTGACGCGCCGGTCATCGCGATCGTCGTGGTCGGCAGGCCTGCCTGCGCCGCACGGCGGTGGCTCGCCAGATCGTCGGTGAGCTGGCGGTAGCGGTACTCGAACATCGGCCGCAACACCGACTCCGGAATCGGCGTCCGCACCCGATCGATGACACGGGTGTGCGTGGCGCCGACCTCGGCGAACTCGTGGATATGCTGCCACGGCAACAGCCGGGAGACCGGCAACGAGGCCGGTCCGCCCGCCGCGACGGCATCGGCGAACCGCTCGGGCGGCCGATACTGCTCGGGGTCGTGTTGAGCGATCCAGCGCAGCCCGCCGGGCAGGCCGAGCACCGCTCGCCCGGTGGCCAGCGAATCGGCTTCGGAGATCAGGGTGACCGGCTGCCACGGTGGCGCCAATCGCGTGAACGCACCGCGACGGGCGAACCAGGCGAAAACGTCGGATCGGGGTGTTGCAACGATGTCAGAACACTCGATGCCCATCCCTCGACTGTAGTCACGATCCGCCGTGATCCATGGCTCCCATGTCCATGTCCATCAGCGCAGGTGCGGGTTGCTGCCCGGGGGCCAGCACCAGGAACTGGCCCATCATGCCCTGGTCTTCGTGGTGGAGCAGGTGGCAGTGGTACATGTACGGATAGGTGGGGTCGGTGTGGTCGGCGAAGTGCATGGCCAGGGTGTAGGTGGCGCCCGGGGTCGTGTAGACGGTGTCCTTCCAGCCGGAAAGGGCTGGGGGAGGCGGTGTTCCGTCGACGGCGACGATCTGGAATTGGACGTCGTGGACGTGGAAGTTGTGGGGCCAGTTGTCCTTGTTGCGGACCGTCCAGACTTCGGTGGTGTCGACGGGAATGGTCATGTCGATGCGATTCATGTCCATGCGGCGATCGTTGATCATGAACCATTGGAGGTCGAACGAACGGGTCGGTGGGGTGGTCGCGGCGGCGAGGGCGGGCATCGGGATCAGCGTCGCCGGTAGTGCGGCGGAGGGGCGCACAGTGGCGCCGGCACGCAGTGTCAGGATGTCGAAGGTGTCGTCGAAACCGAACTCGCCCGCGCGGTCGATACCCGCGCGCTCGGTGATCGGCAGCGACCGTAACGTGACGTTCTCGCCCGGATCCAGGGCGACCACCAGCTCGACACGCTCGCCAGGGCTGACCTGAATCCGCTTCAGCGCAACGGGTTCGGCGAGCAGACCGCCGTCGGTGGCGATGAGCTGGAACGTTCTGCCGTCGCCGAAGGCGAGCTGGTAGAGCCGGCCCGACGAGCCGTTGAGGATCCGCAACCGGACCCGGTCGGTGGTGACGGGCAGGTGGGCGTTCGCGATGCCGTTGGTGACGATCGTGTCGCCGAGCAGGCCGACATCGGTGGCGTCGGAATCGTCGAGGGCGCCGTCGGCGGTGAACCGGCGGTCCTGGATCACCAGCGGAATGTCGTCGACGCCATAGTCTTTCGGCAGATCCAGGGCGTCCGACGCGTCGTCGTCGATCAGGAAGAAGCCGGAAAGGCCGCGCTGGACATGCTTTTCGGTCGCGCCGTGCGGATGTGGGTGGTACCAGAGCGTCGCGGCCTGCTGCTGCACGGTCCACTGCGGCGCCCACTGGGCACCCGGCGCGATCATCTGATGGGGGCCACCATCGAACTTCGCGGGCAGGTGCATGCCGTGCCAGTGCACCGACGTGGGTTCGGGCAGGTCGTTGGTGATGGTGAAGGCCACCTTCTCGCCGCGTCGAGCCCGCACGGTGGGTCCGAGGACCGAACCGCTGTACCCCCATGTCGGGGTCTGCTTGCCCCGGATCATCTCGGTCGTGCCCGGCTGGGCCCGCAGCGTGAATCGGCGGACGCCGTCCGCGCCGGCGGTGGATGCGGCCAGCGGTGGGATCGGCAACGGTCGCGTCGACCCGGGTGCTGAATCAGGTGCCGAGGGGCGGATCGAACACCCGGCCGCGTACGCCACCGGTGCGAGGGCGAGCCCGGTGAGAAATCCTCGTCGCGAGACCACGTGTGCTCCTTCTGTGCGGGAACCTCCAGCTTCGTTCGGGGGCGGCGGCGGGGACTCCGCCGAACGGCCCGACTCGATCCGCCGGATTCCACCCGCGCGGCCCTTGCGCGCACGCGGTTCGCCTGGTACTGGAGCCGATCCAGAACGGCTCGCCGATCGAGCCCCCGCGCGGATCGCGCCCGCTCTCGCACGGGCGCGCCGACCGCCTACTCGCGCGGCCCGAACCACTCGGTCGCTTACCGTGGGGGCGTGATCGACATCCGCGCCCACCGCGACTGGCGAGGGCTGCTGCGGTGGCTGCCGCTGGCGCTGATCCCGGTGTTGCTGCTGGCCAGCACCTACCCGGGCCAGTACCGCGTGCCGCCGCACTACTGGCTGCTGGCGATGACCGCGGCCGTGGTGTTTCTGGCCGGCGCTCGGTGGCCGCTCGCGGTGTCGCTCGCGCTGTCGGCGCTGGCTGTGCCGATGCTGCGCACCGATGCCTGGGGAGTGTCCGGGCTGGCGCCGTACCTCGGCGCGGTGGCCCTGGTGGATGTGGTGGCGCGCACCCACCGGTGGTCGACGGTCGCGGTGTCGACCGCGGGCTGGGCCGCGGCTGTGACGCTCGGGCGGGTCGGCCTCCACGACAACTCGATCGGGCGGGCGTCGACCCTCGTCGAGGCCGCGGCATATGTGGGACTTCCGTTGCTGCTCGGGTTGTACCTGCGGGGGCAGCGTGACCTGGCGCAGAATCTGCGCGTGCGCGCCGAGGAGGCGCAAGCGCGTACCCGCCTCGACGAGCGCGCCGCGCTGGCGCGGGAACTCCACGATGTGGTCGCTCACCACATGGCCTCGATCGTGCTGCGGACCTCGGTGGCGGGACATGTTGTGCGCGAAGCCGATCCGCGGGTGGTCGCGGTGCTCGACGATGTGCGCGACACCGCGGCCGACGCGCTCGCCGACATTCGCCGCTTGCTCGCCGCCCTGCGCGATCCGGCCCTCGGCACGGTCGCCCTGGTCGACTCCGACGCGGTCACGACCGAGGTCGAGGCCGCGCTCGCTCGGGCTCGTGCTGCCGGGTTCACTGTCGTGACCGAAATCGATACCGACCTCGGCGGACTCGACGCGATCAGCAGGCTCACGCTGTTGCGTCTGGTCCAGGAATCGCTGACCAACGTGATGAAACACGCGGCTCGTGATGTGCCGGTACGGTTCGCAATTCTCCGGTGCGAAGGCGGGGTCACCATCGAAGTCGTCAACGGCGGACGCGACGGGGCGGCGGCGCCTCCTGGGCACGGAATCGTCGGGATGCGCGAGCGCGCCGAACTCGCCGGAGGCACTCTCACCGTCGGTACGGTCGCGAACGGCGACGCGACGTGGACAGTGCGCGCTCGGCTGCCGGACACCACGAGGGGAATGGGGCTGTCGTGATCACGGTCTTGTTGGTCGACGATCAGCGCCTCGTGCGCGCGGGCCTGCGGATGCTCATCGAGGACACCACCGACCTCGCCGTCGTCGGGGAGGCGGCCGACGGTGTCGCGGCGGTGCGGCTCTACGCCGAGCTCGCGCCCGACCTGGTCGTGATGGACCTGCGGATGCCAGGACTCGACGGTGTCGCGGCGACCCGGCAGATCCTGGCCGCGTCACCACGCGCGAAAGTGCTGGTGCTGACCACTTTCGACGATGACGAACACCTGTTTCCCGCGCTGTCGGCCGGGGCCGCGGGCTATTTCGTCAAGGACACCGAGCCCGCCGTGCTACTCGATGCGATCCGGCGCACGGTGGAGGGCGATCTGATGTTCTCGCCCGCGCTGCTGCGCCGCCTGGTCGATCGGGCGCTCGCGGCGCCGTCGGCGCTGGTCCGCACTCCTGATCTGACGCCACGGGAGCTCGACGTCCTTCGTCTCGTGGCCCAGGGGTACGGCAACCAGGAGATCGCTGACCAGCTCCACCTGGGCGTCAGCACCGTCAAGGCCCACATCGCCAACCTGCTCGGCAAGACCGGCACCGACAACCGTGTTCGCCTCGCCGTCTACGCGGCAGAGGTCATCGGCCGCTGATATCTCGAGAGTGAGATAAGTCATCATTAACTAAGTCAACATTAAGATATATTTCCCTCTGTCAGGCAGTCGGATTGTCGTGCAGGAGGATTGGTCATGCGGATCGCGGTGTTCGGAGCTGGTGGGGCCGTCGGGAGCCGGGTCGTCGCCGAGGCGGTGGCGCGTGGGCACGAGGTGACCGCGGTGTCGCGGCGGGAGATGCCGGTTCCGGACGGTGTGCGGGTGCGGATCGGTGACGCGAGCCGAGCCGACGACGTCGAAAAGATCAGCGCCGGACACGATCTCGTGATTTCGGCGACCCGGCCCGCGGTGGGACGTGAATCCGAACTGCCTGCCGTCGCGGCGGCGATGCTCGACGGCACCGCACGCACCGGTGTGCGGCTGCTGGTCGTCGGTGGTGCGGCGACGCTGACGGTTCCCGGCGCCGGGGCGCCGCTGAGCCGAACCCCGGAGTTCCCGGCCGAACTCGCGGCGATCGCACAGGCGTGCGCCGATCAGCTCGCCGCGTGCCGATCGGACGCGGTGGCGGACTGGACCTATCTGAGCCCGCCCGCTGATCTGATTCCGGGGGAGCGCACCGGTGGGTACCGGGTCGGTGCCGACGAACTGCTGGTCGACGCGGACGGCGTCTCGGCGATCTCCATGGAGGACTTCGCGGTGGCATTGCTCGACGAGGCGGAGCGGCCCGCTCATCGACGGGCCCGATTCACCGTCGCGGCACGCTGATTCACCGAATCGGCGTTGTGTTCGGTGACAAATCGGTAAGAAACCGGTAACGACAGTGTGATCCAGCCCGATATTGTGACGAGCCGCACTGAGCGGTCGGTTTTCGCATGGAGGTTGGATCGGTGAGGTGCCGCAGCGCGGTTTCGGCGGTGCTCGTCGTGGTGGGCTCGATGACGGGCGTCAGCGGGGCGCACGCGCAAGAGCCGGAACCGATTGTCGCGGTGGTGAATCAGACCGTCACAATCGATGGTTCGCGGGCCGAGGTGACCTCGATCGACGGTCGGCAGGTGACCGTACGGATCCACTCGGCCGCCATGGGACGCGAGGTCTCGGTGAAGGTTCAGCGCCCCGCCGACACGTCGGTGCCGCGGCCGTCGCTGTATCTGGTGAACGGCGCTGGCGGCGGCGAAGACACTGCCACCTGGGAACAGAACACCGATGTCGTCGACTTCTTGGCGGGCAAGGACGTCAACGTCGTCATGCCGATCGGTGGCGCGTGGAGTTACTACACCGACTGGCGCGAGCCGGATCCGATGCTGGGCGTGAACAAATGGCGGACCTTCTTCCTCGACGAACTGCCCACGCTCGTCGACACGATGTTCGCCACGACGGGGCGCAACGCGATCGCGGCGAACTCGATGACGGCCACCTCCGTGTTACAGCTCGCGATCGCGAAGCCGGGCCTGTTCCGCTCCGTAGCCGCCTACAGCGGCTGCGCCCAGATCAGCGACCCGGTGGGCAGGCAGTTCGTCAATGTTGTGGTCGGAACCGGCGGCGGCGACGCGTCGAACATGTACGGACCGCCCGGCGATCCGGCCTGGGCGGCCAACGATCCCGTCGTCAACGCCGAGGGCCTGCGCGGGACCAAGCTCTACGTCTCGAACGGCAACGGACTACCCGGCGAGTTCGACAAGCTCGGTGACTCGCACCTGGTGACCTGGGGCCCGGTCGGGTTGGCCAACCAGATCGTCGTCGGCGGCGTCATCGAGGCCACGACCCGCTGGTGCACCAAGAACCTGCAGAATCGCCTGGAAGAACTGGACATTCCGGCGACCTTCGACCTGTCGACCCAGGGCACCCACTCGTGGGGTTACTGGCAGAAGGCCTTCAAGAACTCCTGGCCGTTGCTGGCCGAGGGGATGGGGATCCCCGTCTGATCAGTCGAGCTCGAACAACCGCGCCGCGTTGTCGTGGCAGACCTTGCGCAGCCACTCCGGACCGAGGTCCAGGCGTTCCAGTGCGGCGACGGACTCGGCGTAGGGATACGGGATATTGGGGAAGTCGCTGCCGAACAGAATGCGATCGGCGAAGCGGCGCAGGCGTTCTCGTTCGGCGGGTGGGAAGGGCGCATCGCCTTCGCTGAAATCGGTCCACACCATGGTGGTGTCGAGGTAGAGCCGCGGGTACTGCTCGGCCAGGTCGAGGAACTCGCTGTACTCGGGGGTCCCCATGTGCGCGATGATCAAGCGCAGGGTCGGGAAGCGCCGCAGGAGTTCGGCGATGGGCACGGGTCCGGTGAATTCGCCGGGGGCGGGGCCCGATCCGCAGTGGATCAGAACGGGCGTGCCGGTTTCGGCGAGGATCGCCCACACCGGGTCGAGCAGCGGATCCAAGGGCGAGAACGCGCCGACCTGGATGTGCACCTTGAACACTCGCGCGCCACGGTCGATGGCCTCGCGAACGTAGCGTGGCGCGTCCGGCTCGGGGTAGAAGGTGGCGGTGTGCAGGCAATCGGGGGTGCGTGCGGCGAACTCGGCGGTCCAGTCGTTGAGCCAGGCGCCCATCTCCGGTTTGTGCGGGTACACCAGGGAGGTGAACGCCCGGATGCCGAAGTCGCGCAGGGTCTTCAGGCGCACCTGTTCGTCGTCGCGATAGGTGATCGGCCACGGTCGGCCCGTCAGTGGCCCCGCGGTGTCGAAGTAGGCCCAGACCTTGCGCATCACCTGGTCGGGCATGAAGTGGGTGTGGACGTCGATGATCGCGGGCAGCTGGTAGCGCGCGCGGAAGTCGGCGAGGTAGGCGACAGTGTCTACGGTCATGACTGCTCCGGGTAGAGGCGGCGGGCCAGGGCGCCGACGCGGGTGACGAGGCGTTCGAAGAAGACGGCGGGGTCGGTGCCGATCACGATGTCGGCGTTGGGTTCTCGGCCCCACATGCCCGCCCAGTCGGCGACCGTGGTGGCACGGGTGATGGTGCCGGCCAGTTCCACGTCGACGGTGGCCGGGCGGGTGGTCACCGAGGTCGGGTCGAGCGCGACCGCCGCCGCGAACGGGTCGTGCATGTGGGCCAGATATCCCAGGTCGTACTGGTGGTGGAAGTCGAAATAGAACCGCACCGCGTCGGTGAGATAGCGGATGATCGGATTACTGGCCGCCGAACGGAATTCGGGGGGATCACCCGCTCCGACATGCTCGATCGGTGCGCTGCGTGCCGCCTGTGCGAGCAGGGCGAGGTGTTCGGGCAGCATCTCGATGGACTCGGTGATATCCAGCGCGCACACCAGCGGCCTGCGCTCCGGTGGCGCCGCCGAGAAGGCGTCGAACACTTCCTTGGCCGCTTCGGGGTCGACGTGGATGTTCCACTCGTTGGTCGGCGTCGTATTGCCGGGGTGGTTGAACGCGCCGCCCATGATGACGAGACGGTTCAGCAGGCGCGGCAGCTCGGGTTCGATGCGCAGGGCCAGTGCGAGATTGGTCAGCGGACCGGTACACAGGCCGATCACCTCGCCCGGCGCGGCGCGAACCAGGTCCACCCAGAGCTGGGCCGCCGATCGAGGCGACAGCGCACGCGAGGACACAGGCAGCACGGCGTAGCCGAGTCCCTGCGGACCGTGGGTGTCCTCGGTGGTGCGCAAGGGCACGGCGAGCGGTTCGGGGGCACCGAGCGCCACCTCGATCTCGGGTGCCCGGCCCAGGTCGAGCATCGCCAGGGTGTTCGCCGCGACCTGGGCGCCGTCCACGTTGCCCGCGGTGGCCGCGATGCCGATGATCTCGGCGTCGTCGCAGGCCAGCAGGTAGAGGATGGCCAGGGAGTCGTCGATTCCGGTATCGACGTCGAGGATGATCTTCTGCGGCACGTCATCGAGAGTAGCCGCGGACCTGTCGAGGTCCGCGGCCAGTCTGCGGGTGGTCAGTAGGTCGGGAGGGCGAATTCCTCGGTGTGGCCGAAGAAGATCTTCTTGGTGAGCGGACGCATCGGGCGCGACATCATCAGCCGCACGTTCGTCTTGGCGAGCCGCGTCAACAGCGGGGACTTCGGGATCATCATCGCCATGCCGCCACCGGGGATCTCCTTGGCCTTGTCGAGGAACGGCGAGATCTTGTCCTGGTAGCGCTGCTGCGCGGCGGCCAGATCGTCCGGGGTGGCCGCGATCTCGGCGGCCAGGATGTAGGCGCCCACGATGGCCATCGCGGTGCCCATGCCGGTCAGCGGTGAGCCGCAGTAGCCCGCGTCGCCGATCAGTGTCACGCGCCCGACGGACAATTCGGGAACGTCGACGCGGGCGACTTCGTCGAAGTAGAAGTCGGGGGTGGTTTCCATCGCCGCGAGGACGGCGGGAGCATGCCAGCCCGCGTCGCCGATCGTCTTCCTGATCAGCGCGCGCTGGGCGTCGACGTCGCGGCGCAGCGCCGGGTCCGGCTCGGTGCGCATGGTGATGATCGCCTTGGCGGTGCTCGGGTCGGCGTCGGGACGGATGCCGAGCATGGCGCCGGGTACCAGGCGCATGCTGAACCAGCCGGGCTCCACATCAGCAGGCTTGGGCATGGTGAAGAAGGCGCCGTAGCCGCCGAGGTTGGTGCTGAACTTCTCCTCGGGCCCGAAGACCAGTCGCCGCGTCGCCGAGTGGATGCCGTCGGCGCCGATCACCAGGTCGAACCGCTCGGTGGCCCCGGAGGCGAACGTGACGTCCACGCCGGTGTCGTCCTGGACGACCTGGTCGATCCACTCGCCGTAGCGGTAGTCCAGCTGACCGTTGTCGGCGGTGGCCAGCGCGTCGAGGAGCACTTGATTGAGGTCGCCCCGGGTGATCTCGATTTCGGCGACGGCGCCCTGCCCGTCGAAGTCCTCCATCGCCATCCTGGCGTAGATCTTGCCGTCGCCGTCGATGTAGGACATGCCGCGCTCGTCGAGCTGGTACTTGGCGATGCCTTCCATCAGGCCCATCCGCTCAGCGGCTTCCTTGCTCGGGCCACGCAGGTCGACGGCCTGGCCGCCGGGGCGGGGGGCCGCGGCGCGCTCGACCACGGTGGTGCGAATGCCGGTGCGCAGCAACTGGAGTGCGACCGCGTTGCCGGCGATGCCGCCGCCGGAGACGAGAACGTGGAGGGTGCTGGTGATGCTCATGATGGTGGTTCCCCGTCTGATGTACGAATGTCTTAGACATATGTCTAACAGAGATTGGCACGTATGTCTAGAACAAATGTCTTAGACGGTCGGGTAGGCTGCTGAGCATGGGAAACAGAGAAGACCTACTGGCGGGGGCGCGCAAAGTGATTCTCGAGCGCGGCGTCGCGAAGGCGACCGCGCGTGATATCGCCGCCGCGGCGGGGGTGAGCCTGGCCGCGATCGGCTACCACTTCGGGTCGAAGGATCGCCTCGTCACCGAGGCGTTGAGCGAGGCGCTCGGCACCGGGATGGGCGATGCGATGGACGAGCTGATCGCCGCGGGCACCGGCAAGTCACCGCTGGAGGGGCTCGCGCTGCTGTGGAACGGGATGCCCGAGGTGTTCGCGGGCAATCACGAGGCGATGCTGGCCAGCCTGGAGAACATCGTGCGGATCGTGCGCTCCGACGACGCACGAGCGCAGCTGGGCGACCAGCTGTCCGGGGCGTTCGCCGACCTCGGTGCCCATGTGCGGGCGGCCCACCCCGAGCTCGACGCGGCACAGGCCGCGGCGATCGGGCGGATGTATTTCGTGATCGCCCAGGGGCTCGGGATGCTGTGGCTGCTGGACCCGGGCGAGGTGGCCGTCGATGGTGATCAGCTCACTGTGGCGATCCGGGCGCTCGCGGGGAAGTGACCCGGCGGGTCACGGGCGGTGGTAGTGATCGGGTGCTTCGACCCAGAACGGCTGCGCTGATCCGTAGGGTGGTGCGGGCCAGCGGTAGTCGTCGTAGTCGGCGAATGCCGGTGCGGCCGTGACCAGTTCGCTGTGCGTGACGGTCGACGCCGGGTCCGGCGGTGTCGGCGCGGGGTGGCCGGGGCAGCGGTCGTCCGCGGTCAGGAGCCAGGATGCGGTGCGTGCCAGGGAAACTCGGACATTGCGGCCGAACCCGTCGTCGGCGCGAGCCAGCAGGGCATCCATGACGGCGGCGGCCAGCAGGTAGCCCGACCCGTGGTCGAGTGCCTGGGCGGGCAGTGCGCCGGGCCGATCGGGCGCTCCCTCGAGCAACGAAATGCCGGACACCGCCTGGACGATGCTGTCGAAGCCCCGTCGCTCGCCCCACGGCCCGCTCGTACCCCAGGCCGAGACCGTGGCCTCGATCAAGCCGGGACGTCCGGCAGCGCGGACACCGGCCGCGGCGAGGGCACCCGGGCGGTAACCGGTGACCAGTACATCGGCCTCGTCGAGGAGGATCTCGAAGGTCGCCAGGTCGGTGCGCAGGTCGAGCAAGGTCGAGCGTTTGCCCTGGCAGTTGTCGGAGAACTGCCAGTCGATTTCGGGCAGGTGCGGTGGGTCGATCCGCAGCACGTCGGCGCCGAGCAAGGCCAGCGTTCGGGTGGCCACCGGGCCCGCGAGGACGCGGGTGAGGTCGAGCACGCGAAGGCCGGTCAGCGGTCGCTCGACGGTAGCGGCGCGCTCGCCCGCACCTGGCCACGGTGGGGTGGATGTGCGGGCGTCGCGGGCGTCGACGGCGACCAATGCTCCGAGAGCGGCCGCGCGGCCCATCGGGCTTTCCGCCCATTCGCCCTCGGTGCGGACGCGTGCCGCGATGGCGCCCACGGCCGCGGCGGCATCTTCGATCTCGGCGCCCTTCATCGCGGAAAACCGGGCGGTGAGCTGGGCGGCGTCACCGGCTGCCGGGAGGTCGAGCGCGCGCAGCAAGCGCTCCCGGTGATGTGGGTAGTTCGCGTGGGTGCGCACCCATCCGTCGGCGGTGGGAAAGAAGCCGGACAGCTCGGCGAAGAACGCGGGCGCGCTACCGCCTCGCCGGAACAGCCGTTCACTGCTGAACGCCGCGGTCACCCGGTCGGCATCGAGGCGAACGGGGCGCGCGGGCAGGCCGCGTACGACTCTGACCCGGTTGGCGGCCGCGCTCACTGCCGCGACCGAACCCGCCGCGAGCGCCCACACCGGTAGGGTGGCCGCCAACCGCGCACCGGGATCCGGCACGTCGGCATCGCTCGACGGCGGGAGTCCCAGTCCCGTCTCGTAGGCGTGGACGAGCTGCTGCGCGGTGGTCACATCGACCAGCCTAGTTGCGGTGGAGAGGGTGAGGAGTGTGATGTGGGCGTGAATACGGCTGCGACGGAGTGGGTTCGGATCCTGCGATCGGAGGCGGCGGCCCGCGTGCGGGTGACGTGTTTCCCGCCCGGCGGGGGATCGGCGACCTTCTATCGGGAGTTGGCGCGACACATCGGCGCCGGTGTCGAAGTGACGGCGGTGCAATATCCCGGCAGGCAGGACCGGCTCGGCGATCCGACGATCACCGACCTGCATCTGCTCGCCGACCGGATCGCCGCGGACATCGCGCGGCAGCCGGGACCGGCCCGTGCGCTGTTCGGGCACAGCATGGGCGCGACCGTGGCCTACGAGACCGCACTGCGACTCGCCGCCGCCGGGCAACCGCCCCGCGTCCTCATCGTCTCCGGTCGTCCCGCACCGGAATTCGTCGAAACCGGACAGCTACACAGAGGATCGGACACCGCGCTCATCGACGAGCTGGAGCGGCTGGCGAACGATCCCGCACCGGTGCGACTGCTGCGCACCGAACCGGGCCTGGCCGATCTCGTGCTGCCCGCCGTGCGGGCCGACTACCAGGCGGTCGAGACCTATCGGCGTCGGCCGGGAGCACAGCTGAGCTGCCCGGTCGTCGCCTTGGTGAGTACCGAGGATCCGACGACCACGGTGGACCAGGCCGAACAGTGGCGTGCGGTCACCGACGGGCCGTTCAGCCTGCGCACGTTCGGTGGCGGGCACTTCTACCTCGACGAACAGCACGCCGCGGTGGCGCAGGAGATCACACGGCACGTGAACTGAGCCGGCGCTGGTGCAGGCGCGCGTAGCCCAGCCACGACACGAGCACCGCCAGCGCCGCCAGTGCCCGCACCAAGCCGAGGGCGCTGTCGGGGTAGATCACCCCGGTGAGGTAGTGGTCGATGAAGCCGGCGGCGGGCAACTCGCCCACCCCCGCTTGCCTGCGCGCCCAGTTCTCGGCGTAGGTGAGCGGGCAGTCGAAGCCGATCAGGATGGTGCCGAAGCCCCACGCCACGGCCAGTACGTGCAGGCCGATCGTGCGGGGCCATCGCCACGCCAGGAAGCCGCCGGCGACCACGTACGCGATGAACGCGACGTGGGTGACGGCGAGAACGTCGGCCAGCACCCGGAACGGCACCTATTCAGGATATGTACCGTGCTCCCCGGGCGGCATCATGATCATCATTCCGGTTCGGCATCGCTTGCGTCACCAGGGTGAAGGCCGGTAGTCCTTGAGGAAGCAGCCGTAGAGGTCCACGCCGTCCTCGCCCTGCACGATCGGGTCGTAGACGCGGGCGGCGCCGTCGACGAGATCGAGGGGTGCGTGGAAGCCCTCCTCGGCGAGGCGGACCTTGGTGAAGTGCGGGCGTTCGTCGGTGATCCAGCCGGTGTCGACCGCGGTCATCAGGATCGAGTCGGCCTCGAACATCTCGAGGGCGCTGGTGCGGGTGAGCATGTTGAGCGCGGCCTTGGCCATGTTCGTGTGCGGGTGCCCCGGGCCCTTGTAGCCGCGGCCGAACTGGCCTTCCATCGCCGAGACGTTGACCACGTACTTGCGCCGGCCTGCCGCGGCGGCCAGGGCAGGGCGCAACCGTGACACCAGGATGAACGGCGCGACCGAGTTGCACAGCTGCACCTCGAGCAGCTCGGTGGCCTCCACCTCGCCGACGGTCTGCACCCAGCTGTTGGTGTGCGCGAGGTCGGGGACAAGACCACCGGCGTCGATGGCGACGCCCGCCGCGATCCGCTCCGGGGTGGCCGAACCGGCGACCAGCGCGAGTTCGGCGACATCGGTGGCCGACAGCGACGGCGTGAGGGAGGCGGTGAGTGCGGTCGGGTGGGCCTGCATGGTCTTGCCGAATGTGACCATCTCCGGCAGGACGCCCGCGGGCAGCGGCGCGGTCTCGGCGTCGACCAGCGCGCTGTAGGCGCCGGCCGATCGGCGCACCGTCTGGGCCGCGTTGTTGATCAGGATGTCGAGGGGGCCCTGGGCGGCGACGTCATCGGCCAGCGCCACGACCTGCGCGGGGTCACGCAGATCGATGCCGATGATGCGCAGCCGGTGCAGCCAGTCGGCGCTGTCCTCCATGGCGGCGAAGCGACGGATCGCGTCGTTGGGGAAGCGAGTGGTGATGGTGGTGTGCGCACCGTCGCGCAGCAGCCGCAACGCGATGTACATGCCGATCTTGGCGCGACCGCCGGTGAGCAGGGCGCGTTTGCCGGACAGGTCGGTGCGCGCGTCGCGTTTGGTGTGGCTCGCTACCGCGCACTCGGGGCACAGCTGGTGGTAGAACGCGTCGACCTGGGTGTACTTCTGCTTGCAGATGTAGCAGGGACGCGCCTTGAGCAGGGTGCCCGCGCTGGCGCCCGTGGTGGACGAGCTGATCGGGATGCCCGCGGTTTCGTCGTCGATGCGCTGCGGGGAGCCCGTCGCGGTCGCGGCGATGACGGCGCGGTCGTTCGAGGAGATCTGCTCCCTGGCCTCGATGCGACGGCGGTGCTTGAGCTTTTTGAACATGTGCCCGACGGCGCGCTGCACGGCGATGGAGTCGGGATGTTCCTTCTCCAGCTGCCCGGCGCGTTCCAGTACCCGCAGACAGGTCGCCAACTCGTCCGGATCGATCATGTTCTCGGTCATCGGGGAGTGCGACATTCCTTCGTGCGGGAGCGGTGGACGACATCTATTGTCGCATTGGCCGCGCGAGCGACCCGCTGGGTATCGTGATGGGCCGTCGTCGCAACCGCGCGACGGCTATCGAACTCGACGGAGAACCGCGATTTCCCCGCTGGACACCGACACCGCAGACGCGCCGCGCAGGCGCAGGCTCGAACCCGACGAGCGACGAGCGCAGATCCTGGCGTGTGCCATCGATATGTTCGGTGAGCGGCCCTACGCGGCGGTGTCGACCGCGGAACTGGCCCAGCGCGCGGGGGTGGCCCGTGGCCTGATCAACCACTACTTCGGCAACAAGCGCGACCTGTATCTGGCGGTGGTGCGCCGCATGGTGACTCTGCCGCGTCAGGACAAGGTGTCCATTCCCGACGGCACACCGGGTGAGCGGGTCGACGCGATCGTGGGCTGGCTGCTCGACACCATCGCCGAGCACGGCACCACCTGGGTGAAGGTGACCAGCCACGAGGGCGTCGGCGACGACCCCGAGGTGCAGCAGATCCTCGATCAGGCCGACGATGCCGCCGCCGAACGCATGCTGGTGATGATCGGGCGCGCCGATCTGGCACACAGTGCACGTTTGCGCGCGCTGGTCCTCGCCTACGCGGGACTGGTGAAAGTCGCCGGGCGCGAATGGATCACCCGCGGCACCCTCACCAGGGCGCAGGTGCATCAACTGCTGGCCGACACCCTGCTCACGATGATCACCGTGACGATTCCCAGCGTGCTGATCACCGAGCCGGAACCGACCGTGGAATCGGGCGAGCGCTAGGAATCGAGCGCGCGATTCGAGCGCCGCATCGCGATCGCGGCGGCACTGTAGCGCTGGGGTCCGGCATGGCCGGGCGCGTGCCCGGTGCGGCCGAGCATCTGCTCGATCTTCTTCTCCCGGTGATGCTCGAACATCAGCGCACCGACACCGCCGCCGAGGAAAAGTAACGTCATGATCCCGGCCAGCACGGCCCATCCGGTGTGCTCGGTACCAGCCGCGACGAGGGTGCACGCGAGCCCGACCACCCCGATCGCGCACATGATGATGCCGGGAACGTTGTAATCGTCGGCCAGCAGATCACCGGCTTGGGCATGCCAGGCGCGGTCTGCCGACGGCGTGCTGTCGGACATGAGTCCTCCTCGCGAGCTCAGGGGTGCGCGCAACGCTGCACTTGATGACCAGCATGAACCTGTTCCGTCCGCCGGGGTAAGGGTGTTAGCCGGTTCGTTACCAGGGCGCTCGCGCGAGTTGACACGTTATGTCACTGTGACCCTATTTCGCGTTTGAGCTGTGCTACCGGGCTGTGAGTCCTTATTCTCGTCGCGTAACCCGGCGCCGCACCTGTTTCGTTGTGCGCCCGGGAAGATCGGAGAGGGACCCGGGGTTGATGGCACGGTACGAGGAATGGGATGACGACCCCGAGCAGGAGTCCGACGATCGGCGTTGGGACGGCCAGCGCTGGCCGCAGGTGAGCGCGGACAGTGCGACCGGCGGTCGCCGCGGTGACCAACCGCGCGTGAATCCGTACTCGATGGTGGCACTGGCCGCCGCGCTGGTGCTGCTGTTCCCGATCGCGATCGTGTTCGGGCTGCTGTCGTTCGGGCATCCACGCGGGCGGGGGATCGCGGTGCTGGCACTCCTGCTCGGTATCTCCGAGGTGGCGGTCGCGGCAGCGATCGGGCTCGCCGTTTTCGGCGGGTTGGACGTGTCGATGCCGGCACTCGCCCAGTCGGCGGCGACCACGACGCCGACGCCGGTGTCGGTGACCTCGCACACGGCACCGACGGTGACCGAGGCCGTCCCGGTGACGAGCCCCGCGGGCGGCGGCGAGAAGAGCGGCGTGGTCGAGAAGGGCACGGAGTGCACCGCGGAGAAGGCCGGTCTGCTCGGCGTCGCGGCAGACGGTGCGACATTGCTGTGTCTGCGCGGACCGAGTGGTCATACCTGGTCGGGGCCGTTCAAGGTATCGGGGTCCTACTACACCGCGGGGGCGAAATGCGATCCCTCGGTGGACAAATCGGGCCGTACCTCCGACAACCACGCGCTTGTGTGCGAGGGCAAGGGCAGCGCCGCGGTCTGGTCGCTGTGGACCTCCGAATAGGTTCTCACTCCTTCTTGGCCCGGCTGGGTTGCACGCGCGGCGGCTCGTTGGGCATCTTCGGATACTGCGGTGGCCACGGTGCGTCCATCAGCCCCGCTGCCATATCGCGCTCCGACATCGTCAGCAGCGGTTCGATCGATTGCGGTGCCCGGTTCGCCCAGGGATCACCCGACTCGGCGAGGCGGGCGGGCACGGTGGCCAGCGTGAGCTCATCGGGGACGACGGTGTCGAGTTCGGCCCAGGTGATCGGTGTCGACACCTGACCGCCGACCTTCGGCCGCACCGACCAGGCGCCGAACACGGTCTTGTGCGGGGCGTTCTGATTGAAGTCGATGAACACCCGCGAGCCGCGTTCCTCTTTCCACCACTGCGCGGTGATCTCCTCGGGATGCCTGCGCTCGAGCTCCCTGGCCAGCGCCACCGCGGCGGCCCGCACCTCGTAGCCGTCCCAGCGCGGTTCCAGCGCCGCGTAGATGTGCAGGCCACGTGAGCCCGAGGTCTTGATGGACGAGTCGACGCCGAGTTCGGCCAGCAGTTCGCGGGTGAGCACCGCGGCCCGGCGCAGATCATCGAAACCGATGCCGGGCGAGGGATCGAGATCGATGCGTAGTTCATCGGCGATCCGCAGATCCGGAACATGATTGGGCCACACGTGAAAACCGAGACAGCCCTGATTCACCGCCCACAGGATGTGCGCGAGATCGTGGGCCACCAGCGCGTCGCTGGTGGTGCCGTTGGGGGTGGACACCTCCACGGTCTGCAACCAGTCCGGCGCGGACTTCGGCACCCGCTTCTGGAACCACGATTTGCCCGACGCGCCGTCGGGATAGCGTTCCAGCAGTAGCGGGCGACCACCGATCACACCGAGCAGCGGTTCGGCGACAGCGCGGTAGTAGTTGACCAGATCGAGCTTGGTCTCGCCGCGTTTGGTGAAGTAGACCTTGTCGGGATTGCTGATGGTGAGCGCCCGGCCGTCGATGTCGAGTTCTACCGCGGCGCTCATCGGCCGACTCCGAAGATCGCGTCGAGCTCGGCGGGCGCCACTTCATCGAGCTGGGCGTACGTGCACGAATCGGGGGTTCGGTCGGCGCGGAACCGCGCCAGCCGCCCGCCGTGGCGGAACCGTCCCGACTGCACGTGCTCGTAGCGCACTTCGGCGACGAGCTCGGGCCGCAGCGGCTCCCACGACAGATCCTTGCCCCCGCTCCAGCGGCTCTGCCCGCCGGGCATCTTGCCGTCGGCGTTCGCCTGCGCGGCGGCGTCGGCCCAGGTGCGCCACGGATGGTCGTCGAGCGCGTTCTCGCGCAACGGCGCCAGCTCGCCGAGCAATTCGCGGCGCCGGGCCGCGGTGAAACTCGACGCCACCCCGACATGGTGCAGATTGCCCTCGTCGTCGAACAGGCCGAGCAGCAGCGAACCGACGCCTTCGCCGTCCTTGTGCATCCGGTAACCGGCGACCACGCAGTCGGCGGTGCGCTCGTGCTTGATCTTGAGCATCACTCGCTTGTCCTGCAGGTAGGCCAGTTCGTCGGACTTGGCCATCACGCCGTCGAAGCCCGCGCCTTCGAAGCGGGTGAACCAGTCCTGAGCCACGTCGGGATCCTGGGTGATCGGCGTGAGATGGATCCGGCCCGGCGCGGCGTCGAGCAACGACTCGAGTTCGCGGCGCCGCTGCGCGAACGGTGCGGTGGTGAGATCGCGATCGCCGAGGGCGAGCAGGTCGAAGGCGACGAAACTGGCCGGTGTCTGCGCCGCGAGTTTGGTGACCCGCGACGCGGCCGGGTGCAACCGCTGCTGCAAGGTGTCGAAATCGAGGCCGTGATCGGTGACGACCACGATCTCCCCGTCGATGACGCAGCGTTGCGGCAGCGCCTCCTTCAGCAGCTCGGCCAGCTCGGGGAAGTACCGGGTGAGCGGGCGGTCGTTGCGGGAGCCGAGTTCGATCTCGTCACCGTCGCGGAACACGACGCAGCGGAAGCCGTCCCACTTCGGCTCATAGCTGAGTCCTGGCTCGCGCGGTAGCGACGGCGTCGACTTGGCCAGCATGGGGCGCACTGGCGGCATCACCGGTAGATCCATCCGATCCTCCTCGCGGGTGTGTTCACCCGTGTCGACGATGCGAGCACGCCCGATTCATCGGTGTGTGAGGCGATCGTAGGACGGGGGACCGACACGTGCGCGGACATCGAGTGCGTGCCTGTCGCGCTCGCCGAGTCCGCGCCGGAGTTCATCGGCGGGCGCGACAACCGCCCCGGCGCGAGATCAGCTGTCGAGCCAGCCGTGCTCGTCGGCGAAGGTGGTGAACCGGTCGCGGATGGTGATGATCTCGGCCGCGGTGAGCGCGGGGGACGCCTCCAGCAGCAATTCGGTGATCTGCTGACGCAGTTCGTCGGGACCGAGCCGGTCGCCGCCCTTGCGTGTCTTCGGAGCGGCGGGGGGCTGTCCGACCCCGGTCAGGTTGATCGCCTTGGGACCCCGATCGCCTTCGGTCACATCGAATTCGAACAGGCGACCCTGGCGCAACTCGTCCTCGTCGAGTCCGATGTCGTTGACGTGGACGAATACATCGGGCCCGCCGTCATCGGGCCGGATGAAACCGAAACCCCGTGAACCGTCGAACGACACCAATTTCCCGATGGACACCAACCAACTCCTCGCTCCGCTTCCCGTCGCTACTCTAACGCGGCTTTTGGGCGATTTCGCCCGGAAAGTGGATAGTCGGCGAAATCTTGGGATTCGCGATGCGGGCGGGCTGACCGAGCATGGTCACGATCCGGTAACTGCGTGTTCACATCGGCTCGTTAGCGTTGCTCACCTGTCGAAACGGTGTGGAGGTTGTAGACGCGTGTCGGACCCCGGTGTGGGGCGGAGATCGGGGGGATACGGCGCCGGCAGTGGCGTTTTGCCGGCGACGGCGCGCACCGGGAGCGACCCGGTCTGTGCGCGGCCCGCCGCGTCACCGGTGCTCGGCCCGCGACCGTGTCCGTCGCATGTGCCCCTGGCGCCCGCGCAGGAGCGGATGTGGCATGCCGCGCGACTCGGCCGGTCGGCGGATTGGAATGTCGCGCGGGCGATGCGCTTGCGTGGCGCGTCGGTCGACGTGGCAGCACTGCGAGCGGCGCTGAAACTTCTCGTCGGTCGCCATGTTCCGCTGCGGACCCGGTTTCCGGCGACCGAGCTGGGTCCGGCTCAGTGCGTCGTCGACCCCGACGATGCCGTCCTCGATGTGGCCGAATGCGGCGTCGGCGAAGCCGGCCTCGCCCCCGCCGTCGCCGCGCTGGCCGGGCAGCCCTTCGACCTCGCCCGCGATCTGCCGGTGCGGGCGCGGCTGTTCGTGCTCGGGCCCGACGATGTGGTGCTCGCCCTTGTCGTGCACCACATCTCGGTCGACGGTCGCTCGATGGGCCCACTGATCCGCGACCTCGTCACCGCCTATCTGGCCTGTCGCGCCGGCACCTCCCCGCACTGGCCGCCGCTGCCGATCAGCTACATCGACTACACCCTGTGGAAGCACGAGCAGCTCGGCGAGTTCACCGACGAGTGGAGCCGGGCCACCCATCAGCTGCGGTACTGGGCCAATGCGCTGGCCGGCCGCCCCGCCCTGCTGGACCTACCCGCGCGTGAGCTCCCCGCGGCCCCGATCGACCCGGTTGCCGGTGCGCTGCTGCCGATTTCGTTCGACGCCGAGACCCATGCCGGGCTGCTGCGGATGGCGCAGGAGGGGCGGGCGAGCCTGTTCATGGTGTTGCAGACTGCGTTCGCGCTCACCGTCGGCGCGTTCGCGCGTAGCGCCGATGTCACAGTCGCCACAGCGGTTTCGGGTCGCGATCACCGCCTGCTCGACGATCTCGTCGGCAACTTCTCCGCTGATGTGCTGATGCGGGTGCGCCTCGACCGTGCCGCCGATGTCGGCGAACTTCTCGAGCAGGTGCGCCGGGTCGCGCTCGCCGCGTACGCCCACCCCGACACCCCCAACCCACGCCTCAAGCGCTGCCTGCCGCAGGACGCGGCGCTGCCGCTGTTCCAGGCCACACTCATCCTGCAGCGAGCCGGGGCCCCACGCACCGCCGTCGAACACCCTCCTGCACAGGGGCTTTCGATCACCGAGTTGCCGACCGGGGTGGTCAGGGCCAAGCATGACCTCGAGTTCGGGCTCACCGACCACTACGATCCACTCGGCGCGCCCGCCGGGGTCGACGGGTCGTTCATCTACCCGATCGCCCGGTTCGACGAGGCGACCGCGCAGCAGTTCGTGGCGCGCTTCCGCGCGGTCGTCGGGCTGCTCGCCGATGGGTATCGCGGACCGCTCACGGCGCTGCTGGCGACCACCGGTCGCGGTCGTGCGCTGAGCACCGCGCGCCGCGCCACCAGGGTGCTCGTCTGATCAGCCGCCGCGCTCCATCGCGTATCCGGCGTCGCGCCACGCGACGATGCCGCCCGCGAGGCTGTATGCCTCGTAGCCCGCGCGGTGGGCCACCGCGGCGAAACGCAGCGAGGTTTCCCCGACCGGGCACACGAACACCACCGGCCGTGACCGCGGAAACGGCACGCCCTGGGTGAGCATCTCGTCGAGCTGGTCGTCGCGGATGTTGAGCGCGCCGGGGACATGCCCGACGCGGTAGGCCATCGCGCCGCGGGTATCGACGACGGTGGGTCTGGCGGTGCGGTCGAGTTCGGCCAGCTCAGCGGGAGACAGCGTCGGCGCGGTGTCGTCGGGGCTCGGGGGTGCGGGCCCGGTGGGCTTGCCGAACAGCTCCGGCCTGCGTTTGGCGAGATAGGACAGATACGGTTCGATCCGGTCGCACACGATCAGCACAGCCACCAGTGCTCTGCCCTCGGGGCGCGGTGCCGCAGCCAGAGTGCGAAGGGCGGCGCAATAGCCCGCGCCGCTGGTGGGTCCGGCGAGTACGCCGTAGCCGCGCATCAGGTCGAGGGTCGACTCGATGGCCGCGGCGGAGTCGACGGTGACGATCTCGTCGTAGAAATCGGGCCGGAACAGCCCGACGTCCCACATCTCGCGCTCGGAGCGGATACCGGGGATGAAATCGAAGCGGTCCGACACCACCCCGACGGTGCGCAGGTCCGGATGGTGGGCGAGCAGGGCGGTCGCGGTGCCCCGGGTGGAGCCGGTGGTGCCGAGTCCGCCGATCAGGTAGTCCAGGTGGTCGATGCCCGCGTCCGCGAGGTCGGTGGCGATCTCGGTGCCGGTGCCGTCGTGATGGGCGGCGATATTGCGCTCGTTCGTGTATTGCGAGGGGTGATACCAGCGGTCGGGCGCCTGGCCGATGGTCTGCTCGATGACCGCCGAAACATCATCGGCGGCATGGGGATCAGGGCATTCGGACAGGCCGGGAAGTTCCACGATCTCGGTCCCGAGCAGTTGCAGCAATTGGCGGACCTCGCTCACCCGGATCCGATTGGTGACCGCGCGCAACGGGATGCCGTGCAGCGCGCCGAGTACCCGAAGCGCTTTGGCGGTGTTCCCGCTCGACGCCTCGATGAAAGACTGCCCGCCTGCGCGGACGCGCTCGAGATCGTCGCGGATCATCGCCCAGGCAACGCGGTCCTTCACCGAACCGAAGGGGTTGTGCGACTCCAGTTTCGCGTACAGCTCGACGTCGGCCAGCCCGTGGACGGCGGGGTCCAGGCGCAGCAGGGGAGTGTTGCCGATCAGCTCGGTGATGTGGGTGTAGACCATCACCGGCCCCCAGGCCGATAGTCGGCATCAGGGCACAGAACGAACTGTCCTTCTCGGTGCAGCACAGCGACTTTCGCGGGTGTCGGGTGCATGCCGGCCTGCGCGGCCGACAGGTCCGTGTGGTACGCGGCGGTATTGGGGAACACCACCGGATCGCCGGGGGACGGCAGCTGCGTGACTCGCACCTGCCGCTGGGTGATCAGGTCGCGCTCGAGGCACAGGTGCCCGGCGAAATACACCCCGGCAGGCCGTGACTCGGCTACGTCGGTCAGCACGATCGGATCGATGAGCACCTCCTGGTCGGCGGCGGTGACGGTGTCGCGGCTGAGATCCAGATGGACGAGCGTCGCGCCGTTGCCCGCCTGTTTGACGAACTCGACCTGGGCCACGGTGATGCCTGCCTGGTCGACCAGCGCTTTGCCCGGTTCGAGCCACAGGTCGAGGAGATTGTCGGTGAGGACCGCCGCCAGCGCCCGTCCACCGTGCCCGGGCAGCGGAGCGGCGAGCAGTTCGGCGAGGATGCCGGCGGCGGGTTCGGTATTGGCGTACTTGTGGAACACCGGTGCGCCGTGCACCATTCCCTCGGCGACGTGATAGCCGAAAGTGTTGTTGCCCCAGTGCATCGCGGGGCCACGCCCGAGCAGGCCCGCCCGCAGTGCGTGGTCGTAGGCGTCGTACCCCCCGGCATCGGCGGTGAAGACCTGGCGCAGGCCGCCGCCGATATCGAGCACCGTCGGCGTCAGGCCGTGCGCGTAGGCCCGTTCGATCAGTTCCAGACAGTCGCCCACGGCGTTGACCCGTTCCGCGGTGGCAGCGGTATCGAGGTGAAAGGCGAATCCCAGCAGCCGCAGCCGGTCGCGGTGACGTACCAGCAGCTCCAGCGCCGTGGCCACGTCGGCGAGATCGATCCCGAACCGGCTCGGTGAGCTGCCGGAGAAACCCGAAATGCGTAGCAGTACCGGGACAGCCGCCGCCGGTGACGCCAGCTCGGCCAGGGTCGCGAGTTCCCAGAGGTTGTCGACATTGATCGTCGCCGTGGCCGTCAACGCGGCCCGCAGCATCGTGGTGCCCTTGGGGCCGGTCACCTCGATGCGATCGGCGGGGAATCCGGCGGACAGCGCGGAACGCAGTTCCCCCGTGGACGCCACGTCGACGGCGATTCCCGCGTGCGCGGCCGTGTGGGCGAACGCCGCGGAGCGATTCACTTTGTGCGCATAGCAGATTCGATGCCGGACCGCTCCCGCGTCGAGCACGGCGCGCAGTGCGGCGAGGTTGGCGGTGAAGATCTGCGGGAACACCAGATGTACGGGGGAGCCGTAGCGGCGCAGGGCGGCGCGCACGCCGTCGCGATCGGCGAGGAACGCGGCGACGAGCGGATGCAGCGCGGCGGGAACGGCGGGCGGGATCATCCCACCGACGCGCCGGGCACCTGCGCCGGCACGTCGTCGACCGGGTTGTAGCCGCCATCGCGCAGTGCCTCGAAGACACGGAACCTGTTGCGCGGACTACGGATCCGGGCGATCACCCGCTTGGACTCCAGATCGATCTCGACGACCGGGATCTCCATCGACTCGAGCAGGGCGGTGATCGTGCGGACGCAATGCCGGCAGCTCATATCGGGGACGTAGAAGACGCCGTCGTCGCCGGTGGGGGCGGTACCCGGCTGTTCCTCGGTCAGGTCCTCGAGCACTTCCACCGAGCCTGTCAGCGCGGCGAACGTCTCGACGAACCGATCGACGACCGTGGCGAGGACGTGCACATCGGCGCCGTCGATGTCGTGTTGGGTCGCCGCGAGACAGGTGGGTCGCGTGTCGGCGGGCAGCAGCGCGTATTGCCGTGAGATCAGGTCGAGGTCGTCGTGGTATTTCGCGACGGCCGCTTCGGTCTCGAGGCCCTCCTCGCCGGTCGCGCGCAGCATCACCGCGTGCGCGTCGGCGATGGTGGCGTCTTTCATCGCGCGCAGGACGGCGATCGAGTCGGCGGTGTAGCGCACGGACCCGTCGGGCTGGGTGGCAAAGCGCACCGGGATCATCCCGCGCCGGAATGTCGATGCCTGCAGTTCCCAGAACCAGCGGGTGGCGACGGCGGTGAAGATGCCGCAATCACGCATGCCGGTGGCGAATTCGACGAGCCCGCGATAGGGGGTGTCGGCGGCGATCAGCCCGTGCTGGACCAGTGCGCGCCCTGTGGCCTCGATACCGACCCGGAAGATCTCGTGCGGATCGTGATCGGTGGTGGTCGCGGAAAGAACGCCGTGATCGTGGGCGGACAGGGCCGCAGCGCGCGCCGGGAGTTCGGATGCCGCCAGCGAATGCCACAGCGCGAGGACTGTTTCCCGCGCGAGCACCGCGAGTTCGGGGCCCGCGCCCGCGGTGTGGAAGTACCCGGTGTTGGGAATTCCCGCGCTGTCGGTCCACGTGAGGCGATGGGTCGCGCTGGTCACCTGATCCGGGCGGCAGGGGCGCATGAACCGTTCCAGGTACATCCGCTGGGACTGTGTCAGCGCGGCACCCGATTCAGGCTGTAATGCCGTGGCACGGTAGGTGATTCGGGCCGGAGGCGGCGGTTCGGTGGCGGCGAACAGTCCGGGAGCGGCCAGGCGGGCCAGTACCCGGGACGCGGCGCGACGATCGTAGTGCTGCACGGTGGGCGAGCCCATCGTTCCTCCTCGGCGTCGGGGGCTTGAAGGACAGGTTGTTCAGCGCCCGTCACCGGCGAGGCCGGCCACGCAGGCGACGAATCGGTCGATCTCGTCGAGGGTGTTGTAGAGGTGGGTACTCACCCGCACCGAACCGTTCCCGGCGTCGGCCGAGGGCACACAATGCGCTCCGGTTCGCACCAGGAATCCGGCATCGGCCAGGACGAACCCGAGGTCGGCGGCGCTGATGGCGTCGAGGGTGAACGAGACGATCCCATAGCCGACGGCGCAGGTGGCGTGTGCCGGCCCGGGGAGGAAGTCGAGCCCGGGGACCTCGCGCAGGCCGTCGATGAGCCGCAGGGTGAGCACCCGGTTGTGCTCGGCGACAGCGAATCGGTCGAGCTCGTCGAGCAGGTCGAAAGCCGGTGCGAGGGAGAGGATCCCGGGGATGTTGTGGGTACCGCCTTCGAGCAGCTCGGGCATTCCGGTGGTGACGAGACCGTCTTCGGTGATCCTGACCCCGGTGTTCCCGCCGGGCAGGAAGGGGTGCAGCCTGGCGTGCACCCGGCGGTGGCAGTACAGCAGGCCGATCCCGGGCGTACCGAACATCTTGTGTCCCGCGAAGACCGCGAAATCGGCTCGCAGCGCGGTGACGTCGACCGGCAGGTGCCCTCCGCTCTGCGAGCAGTCGAAGCACAGCAGGATCTCGGGGTCGATCCGGCCGTGCAATTCCTCGAGGGTGGTGAGCCCGCCGTACACGTGATGGAGATGGCTGGTGGTGATCAGACGGGTGCGCGGACCGACCCGCGCGAGGATGTCGTCGATGTCGGCTTCGCCGGTAGCGGTGCTGCGATAGGGCCGCAACACTATTCGGCGCCCGAACCTGGCGAGGGTGTCGCGCAGGTGGTGCCACGGCAGCACATTGGCGGCGTGATCGGCCGGGTTGTAGAGGATCTCGTCGCCGTCGTCGAGCTCGGCCAGGCCCCAACTGTGCGCGATCGCGCCGAGTGCGGCGGTGGCTCCGCTGGTGAACACCATCTCGTCGCTGTGGTGCGCGCCGAGGAAACCGGCCGCCCGGGTACGGACGCCGGCTATCCGCGCCGACAGCGCGGTGGCCCAGCCGTAGGTGCCGCGGCCCGCGTTGGCGGTGTGCTCGCGGTGGTAGTCGGTGACGGCCGCGATGACGGTATCGGGCTTCTGCGTCGTCGCGGCACTGTCGAGATAGACCACCGCGGGATCGGCCAGGGCCGGAAACCGCGTGCGAATCGAGGCGGGCACCGGGGTGGGCGCGTGCCGAATCGCCGAGGCGGCGGCGAGCTCGGGCCGGACGGGGTGCACCCGCTCAACGATACGCACGTTTCTGGTACAGCTCGCGAAGAATTCTCAGGCGCAAGGCTTTTCGGTGTCGCCGGTCGGTGCCGGGCTCAGTAGTTGCCCTGCAGGTATTCGACGAGGTGTTCACGTTCGGCGGCCAGTTCGGTGATCTCGCTCTTCACCACGTCACCGATGCTGACGATGCCGATGAGCCGGTCGGACTTCACCACCGGCATGTGCCGGATCCGGTGCTCGGTCATCACGTCGCGCAGCGAGGACACATCCTCATCGGGCCCACAGGTACGAACCCGGGCGGTCATGATGTCGGTGACCGGCCGATCCAGCAGCGCGGCGCCGTGGGCGTGCAGATGACGCACCACATCGCGTTCGGAGACGATGCCCGTGATCACGGCACCATCGGGGGAAACGACCACCGCGCCGATATTGTGGTCGGCCAGCGCCGCGAGCAGGTCGCGCACGGTGGTCTGCGGCGGCACGGTCGTGACCGCCCTGCCCTTGTTGCGCAGGATCTCCGCTATCCGCATACGCGCACCACCTGTCCGGATCGATCGTCGCCCACCAGCATGACCTGTCGGAACCGGTCTGACCAGCACGAAGACGTTACGACCGCACTATTCGTCGTCCAGTCCCGCGGACAGGTACGCGGCAGCGGCCAGCCACTGACGGCACTGCGGACCATGGATGTCGTGTTGGCTCAGCATCTCGCGCGCCTGACGGTAGGTGAGCCCGTTCGGCTCGTCGCTACACGCCGTGGGTGGTGCGCCTGCGGCACCGAGGTGTCGCTGAAACGGACTGCTCATCGAGTCCCCTCCCATTCGGCGACGGGAGGCCCGCCCGGCTGGTGGAGCCGCGGTACCTCCCGGTGATCTTGCGGCCTGAGTCTACGGGCGGTTCGTTTTCGAATGCAAGCACATCTGCACGCTCGTTGCGGCCGTGTCGGCTCGCGATGGGGTTGCGGCGCTTACGAATTCAGGGGGCTGGACGAGACGGTCGGCGCCTGGCCGCGGTCATGACGCCGGGAAAGTACCGACCGGTGCGCGGTGGCGTTTCGCGTGTTAATGTCCCCATCGCGCAAGGCAGATGCAAGAACGTTTGTGCGTGCATCTGCAATTTTCGTACCGGTGGGCATCATTCGACAACGAGGAGTGCGGTATGTCCGGAATGCAGCATGATCAGCGTGAACGCCCGGGAGACGGTGCGTGGCGCAAAAGCACCTACAGCAACCCCAGCGGCAACTGTGTCGAGGTCGCCGAAGCCGCCGACGGCTCGGTCGCCGTACGCAACTCGCGCGACCCGCAGGGGTCGGTGATCTTCTACACCCGGCCCGAGATCGACGCATTCATCCGCGGCGCGAAGGCCGGAGAGTTCGACTACCTCACCGGGTAATCGGTAGGATCTGGGTCCATGACGGCTGAACCCGACGAGATCGGTCGCGTACAACCTGTTGTCGACCGTGGCCCCACCGTGTTGCGTATCGCGCTCGGCGGCCAGTTGCGCAAGCTACGCGAGGGCAAAGGCATCACCCGCGAGGCCGCGGGCGACGCGATCCGCGGCTCGCACGCCAAGATCAGCCGACTCGAGCTGGGCCGCACCGGTTTCAAGGAACGCGACATCCGGGATCTGCTCACGCTCTACGGCGTGCACGACCCGGTGGAACGCACCTCGTTCTTCGAGTTGGCCAGGCAGGCAAGCGAACCCGGCTGGTGGCATCGCTACAGCGACCTGCTGCCGTCGTGGTTCAGCACCTATCTCGGGCTCGAGCAGGCGGCCAGCCAGATCCGCACCTACGAAGCACAGCTGGTACCCGGCCTGCTGCAGACGCCGGAGTACACCAGGGCGATCGTCACCCTCGGTTTCGACGACGCCGAAACCGACCGCCGGGTCCAGGTTCGGCAGTTACGCCAGGATGTCCTGCGCCGGGTCGACCCGCCGGTGGTGTGGGCGGTGATCGACGAGGCAGTGCTGCATCGTCCGATCGGCGGACGTGACGTGCACCGGGCCCAGCTTCGCTACCTGGCCGAGCTCTCGGAACTGCCGAACGTGACGGTGCAGGTGCTGCCGTACTCGGCGGGCGGGCACGCGGCGGCGGGTAGTTCGTTCAGCATTCTGCGCTTCGGCGAGCCGGAACTGCCCGATATCGTCTACCTCGAGCAACTCACCAGCGCGCTCTACCTCGAGCGCCGCCAGGACCTCGCGATGTATCTATCGGTGATGGATCAGCTCAGCGTCCAAGCCGAACGGCCGGATCGCTCACGCGAGATACTGCTGTCCTACTCCGAGCGGGACTGACAGCCGAGCGGAGCTGATCGGTCGGGCGGAATCGAACACACGGAGAGCTGATCGGACTGCGCGCGAGGGGCGGGACAGTCGATCCGTCGGTACCGATTCGTGGTCAGTACCGGATACAGCCGGCGGCGATACGCCAGAAAGTATCGGGAGTCAGCGTTTGCAGATCCCAGTCATCGGCCAGTTCGTGCGCAGTGGTCACGATTCGGTCGATATCGAAATCGTTGCGGGTCGCCGCGCCGGTGGATTCCACGGCATCGATGACGAAGGCGACCGCGCTTTCCCTGGACCATCGAGCGGAGCCTGGGTGATCGGCCGCCGCGCGATCGGCGAGGCCGAAACGGCCCGTGGTGTTGTTCATGTGAATGCCCCTGTGCTTCTCAGGCAGTGGCAAACCCAAGGCAATCCTGGCCCCGGGTGTGCCGCTCGCGGCCTCCCCTGACTGTCCCCTGAATTGTGTTGCGGCCCTGAGTTTAGGACGGGGAGACTTTCAGATGCAAGCACATCTGCACGATCGATTCCGTCTCGATGCGGTGCATTTCCCGGCTTCTGAGCGGCGAATCCAGGGTGGCGCCACCATCTCCGTCATATGTGGCGCTCGAATATCGGCGTGACCGGCGGCTGGCCGTGTTCATCAGGTGACGACAATGTGGCGCGAGTTGACGACAATGGCGTTCAATGGGCGAAATATGTTGTGATAGTTAATTTGTGGCTATCAAATGGCCGCGACGGCTGACTCGATCGTCTCCGATCCGGAGACCAGCTCCAGTGTGCGTCGAAAAGTGTTGTCCGCGACCAAGATCGACGCGAGTGTCGCGGCGACATCGGCGCGTGGCACCGCATCGCGCGGAATCGGCGGCGGTCCGAGCGTGATCAGACCGTTGCCTTCGGTGTCGGTGAGCCGGCCCGGTCGCAGGATCGTCCACTCCAGCTCGCGAGTCCGCAGGTCCTGCTCGGCGCGGGTCTTGGCGTCGATATAGGCGGCCCACACCTCATCGGTCCCCGGCGCGGGCGGGCTGCCCGCGCCCATCGTGGAGATCTGCACGAACCGCGTGACGCCCGTGTGCTCGGCGGCGTCGGCCAGTTGTACCGAACCGTTGAGGTCGACCGTGTATTTACGCGCGGCACCGCTACCCGCGCCCGCACCCGCTGCGAACACCACCGCGTCCGAACCGGCGACCGCGGCCGCGAGGTCGGCGGGGGTGTCGCGTTCCATGTCGTAGATGACCGGCACGCCGCCGGTCGCGGCGATATCGGCGGCTTGGCCGGGTTCACGGATGAGGGCGTGGACGTGATCGCCGCGCCGGGTCAGGACCTGGGCGAGCAGGAGAGCGATTTTGCCGTGTCCACCGGCGATGACGATGCGCATGGGATGCTCCTATCAGCGTTCGGGGCCGCCGGGATTGCAGTTCGCCGCCACCGTGGCCTGATATCCGACGTCGGGGCGCCACGGTTCGAGATTCCAGCTCGGCTTGTCGGGCGCTACCATCCTGGCCCAAACCCAGTGGCAGACGAACTGGTCGCGCATCCCCGGCGCGTCGGCGTCGGCGTCGAGGGCACGTACTTCCTGCCACGCGAGTTCGTCGGTGCCGGGCGCGGCGGTCTTGCGGCCCGCCTGGGTGGGGAAGACGAGCAGACGGGGGCCGTCGACGTTCTCGGTCCAGGTCACGTGATCGATCAGGGGTAGGCCCGCGTAGGGGTCGACGGTGGTGGTGGGCGGCGCGATGGTGGCGGGCACCCGCTTGGTGGTGGTCGTCGTCGGGGTGGTGGTGCTGGGTGGGGTGGCGACCTCGGTGGTGTCTGCCGAGCCGCAGCCGGTGAGGACGGCCACCGCGGCCAGTGCGAGCGGGAACTGCCACCGTGTCACGAATGCCCTTTCTCTCACCGCGGGCCGAGCGGTGCCCGCCGTGCCAGCCTAGTGCGGCCGGCGGTGCGGCGCCGCGAGCGTCAGTGCCACAGCGACCGGCAGGGCAGCCGGCGCAGGCCGGGGCCGACATTGCCGTCGACGGTCACCAGCAGGCCGGAATGCACGGCCGCCGAGGTGAACTCCCACGCCTCGGCCTGGGTCGCGGCGTATTCCAGGACCAGTGCGTCCTCGGGGGTGGGGCCGTCGAAGTAGACCGTGATCCGCCGGGTCGGTATCTCGTTCGGGTCGATGCGGTGGAGGGTGGCGGCGATGTTCTCGTCGGTGGGAATCATGGCGTGCTCCTTTCGCCCCGGCACTGGTGAGCGCCTTCCTACTCGACGGTAGGTCTTGCACCATCGAGAGGAACACGTTCCGATTTCGCTTGGAGATCTCACAATCCACCTGTCGCCGCGGCGGTGCGCCCGCATATCGGCGTGCTGCCTCCGGTCACAACCACACACAGATGAGGTTGTGAGCTCCGCCGATGTTCGCGGCGACCCGTCGACGAGGAGCCACGGTACCGGCGAAGATCGGTCTCGACAGCAGCGACACGGGAGGGACAGCCGCATGATCTGGGATGCCGCGGCACGACACAGTTGGCCGGGCCGAACACTATTGGTCTGCCTGGCGGCAGCGGTGCTCACCGTGGTCCCCGCCGCGGCAGGCCACACCACACCGCTGTACCCGACCGCCGACCCCGACCCCTTCTACAGCCAGCCGGCCGACCTGGCCGAGCACAAGCCCGGCGACGTACTCGGCGTACGGCAGATGCCGGCGCTGGCCATGTTCCCCGACACCACCATCACCCTGATCCAGTTCCGCTCCACCAATTCCGCGGGCGACCCGATCGCCGCGACGACGACGGTGCTGCAGCCGAACAACCACCGCACCGACGCCCCCGTGCTGTCCTACCAGCACATCATCAACGGGCTCGGCACGCGCTGCTCGGTTTCCAAGGTCCTCTACACCGACGATCCGGACCTGATGGTGCGCGAGGCGGTGGCCTGGAACTACGCGCTCAAGCGCGGCTGGACGATGGCCGTGCCCGACCACCTCGGACCGAATTTCGCCTACGGCGCAGCGAAATTGGGCGGCCAGGTGACCCTCGACGGTATCCGCGCGGTGCGCCAGGTCGAGCAGTTGCGGGTGAGTGGCAGCCGGGTCGCGATGGCGGGGTACTCCGGTGGCGGCATGGCGACGGCGTGGGCGGCGGCATTGCAGCCCGAGTACGCGCCCGAGCTCGAGATCGCGGGGGCGGCGATGGGCGGGGTGCCGATGAACCTGGTGTCGATGCTCGAGGGGCTCGGCTTCGGTTCACATCCCGTGTTCGGTCTCGCGCTGGCCGCGGGGATCGGGCTCGAACGGGAATACCCCCAACGGTTCCCGATCAGCGATCAGATGAATGCCAGCGGTTTGGCCGCCCGCGCGTCGATCCGTGACGCCTGCACCAACGACATCCTCGGGGCGGGAGCCGGGCGCGGCATCCTCGACTTCGCGGCCACCACCTCACTGGTGGAGGATCCCGAAGCTCGCGCTGTGGTGGAGGAGAACAGCCTGGAGCTGTATCCGGGCGCGCCGACAATGCCTGTCTTCGAATGGCATTCGCCGATCGACGGCCTCATCCCGGTCGACGCGATCACCTCCACCACTCATCGCTGGTGTGCCGCGGGCGCCAAGGTTGTCAGTCAGCAGACACCGACCCCGGACCATCTGACCGCAGCTGTGCTCGGACTGCCTTCCGCGCTGAGTTGGCTCGATGCCCGGCTGCAGGGGGAACCGGCGCCCAGCACCTGCTGAGCCGGTTCGATCGGCCCGGATCCGCTCGCCCCGAAGCGGATCCGGGCCGATTCGCGTCGCCATCGACGATTCTTGTTGCGATACAGCGGCATTGCGCACACGACTCGGGCACAACGCCGAAGTCGGTTCGCCGCGCCCCGTAGCGTGAAGGATCTGACGACGGCGCGGTGGGGGAGTTTCGGTAGGGGTCGGAGCACCGCATAGTGGCACGTCATCGACGAATCCGTTGCCACCCGAAGGCGTGTGTGCCATGAGATCTGTTCGAGTACTTATCGGTTCGGTGCTGCTGCTCGTCTCTTGTGCGGCAGGTACCGCGGCCGCCGAGCCGCCGCCGACCCAGGAATTCCCGGTGCCGCAGCTGGGGACACCCGGTTTCCTGCCCGATCTGCAGCGCTGGATCGACCAGGTGATTCCCTCGCCGATCCCGGCGAACGCCGCCGATCCGGCGGCCGAACTCGCGGCACTCCACGCGGCGGTGCTCCCGTCGGCGGTCGGCGATCCGATCTTCGACCAGTGGCCGGCTGGGCTCGACGAGTTGTCGCCCGGCGATCTGATCGAATCCCGCGACGTCACCGCGACCGCGGCCTGGTTGACCCTGGTCCCCATCCGCTCGGCGACGCTGCTGAAATTCCGCACCGACGACGCCCACGGCAGACCGTCCTATGCCACCGCGACCCTGATCGTGCCCGCCACCGAGTGGACCGGGGCGGGGGATCGCCCTGTGCTGGTGAACAACCTGCCCATCGACGCGCTGGGTCGCAAGTGCACTCCCGGCTACTCGCTGGCGCACGGCCTGACATCGCAGTCGAGCTCGACAGAGTTCATTCCGCCGACGACGCAGCTGGCGGTCCTGCGCGGGTACGCGGTCCTGGTGCCCGACCACGAGGGCCCGTGGATGGCTTACGCCGAACCGTATGTCGCCGGGCACGCGGTGCTCGACGCGATCCGGGCGGTGCGCGGTGGTGACCTGGCGGCCTACGGCGACAGCCGATTCGCGATGACCGGCTATTCCGGTGGCGCCATCGCCACCCACGGTGCGGCCAAGCTGATCGATTCCTACGCACCGGAACTGGCCGACGTCATCGTCGGTGCGGCACTGGGCGGGGTGCCCGCCGACTTCGAAATCCTCTCGCGCAGTATGAATGCCAACCTCGCATCCGGAATATTTATGGCCGCGACCTTCGCAATCGGACGGGAGCGACCTGAAATCCTCGCCGCGATGAACAATCTCGGGCGCTGGGTCACCACCTCGATTATGAAAGATACGTGCGCCAGCGTGTTCGCGGTGCCGGGAATCTTGCAACTGCCGATCGATGTGGGCGCCAACATCGCCGACCCCCTGCGTTCGGAACTGGCCACCGACATCTACGAGATCACCCGGATGCAAGGAATGCGGTCGTCGACGCCGCTCTACATCTACAACGGCGACCAGGAGTGGTGGATTCCTGCCGAGGGCGCGCGCAATCTCTACGATGAGCAGTGCGAACTCGGGGCGAACGCGGTGTATCGCGGCGTGCTCGGTGAGCACATCATCGGTGCGGCGACGGGCTATCCGGAGGCGGTGCTGTGGCTCGACGAGCGACTTCTCGGAGTCGCGGCACGTAGCGAGTGCTGAATATTTTCCTGTGCCCTGTCATGGCAGTTTTCGAGGGGCTGTGGTGACCTGCCCAGACCGCGCGTGACAATCGTCTCGTAAGTAATTCTGCGGCTTATGTTTTGGGCGGTTTCGACAAGCCATTCGTTCTCCCGGAAGAAAAGGGCGACGAATATTCGAATCGCACAGGAAGACAAGTCAACACATGAAATCTCCCAGTCGCAGGCGCACGCTGCACACGGCGGTATTCGCCGGAGTCGGCGCTCTCTCCATGGTGTTCACCGGGCCGGGGGCGAGCGCGGCTCCCGCCTCGGCGCCGACCGAGCAGGATCTTGCCGGCATCATCTCCGAAGGCCGGCAGGTCGCCGGCTCCGGGTCGGCGTGCACCTCCGGCAGTGGCGCCGGCTCCGGTAACGGGTCCGGTGACTGCTACGGCGGTTCGGGTTCCAGCTCGGGTTCCTCGGGCGGTTATTCCTCCGATCCCGGTGCGTACGGACCGGAGTCGACGGCGTTCCTCGCCGCGTTCGCCTACGGCCTCGGCAACCCCGATGCGGCCGCGCCCGGGACGAACGACTGGAACTGCAAGCCGACGGCCGAGCATCCTCGCCCGGTCGTGCTGCTGCACGGCACCTGGATGAACGCCTACAACGGGTACGCCTACATGGGCCAGCCCATCAAGGACGCCGGCTACTGCACGTTCACGTTCAACTACGGTCGCTCCAACATCATGGAGGGCGGCGGCCTCGGTTCGTTCCTGCCCGGCGTGATGGGCACCGGTTACATCGAGGATTCGGCGAAGCAGACCGCGGCGTTCGTCGATCGCGTGCTCGCCGCGACCGGTTCCGACGAGGTCGACATCATCGCGCACTCCCAAGGTGGGTCGATGGCGAATTACTACACGAAGTTCGAGGGCGGGGCGGCCAAGGTCAACAAGCTGATCACTTTCGGCGCCACCCACCACGGCACCAGCCTCGACGGCATCGGCGCCCTGGGTCGCATGATCAACAACCTGGGCATCGACATCCTGGGTCCGATCGAGATCTTCGTCGGGCACGCGGGTATCCAGCAGACGATCGGCTCGGATTTCGTCAACAACCTCAATGCCGGCGGTGACACCGTCGCCGGTGTCGACTACACCATCGTCGGCACCCGCTACGACGAGGTGACCAACCCCTACGAACTGACCTTCATGAAGGCAGGCCCGGGGGCGACGGTCCACAACATCACCCTGCAGGACGGCTGCGAGCAGGACATCTCCGATCACCTGACGATGATGTACTCACCGCGCGCCCTCTCGATCGCGCTTCGCGCGCTCGACCCGGTGCAGAACCCGCAGCTGACCTGCGCGTTCAACCCGTGGCTGGTCGGTGGCGGCGGCTCGCTCTGACCCGCCCGCACTGAGCACGACGAAGGCGCTGCCCACCATGGTGGGCAGCGCCTTCGTCGTGTCGGGGATCAGGCCGGAACGGAGCGGTAACTGCGCGCGACGAGCGCGGAACGCAGGTACCACAGCCCCGAAGGCTGAGTCGGATCGAAGCCGGTGAGCTGGCCGATCCGCTTGAGCCGGTAGTCGACCGTATTGGTGTGCACATGCAGCACGCGAGCGGTGCGCTGCCGGTTGAGGTTGTTGGCGATGTGACGCTGCAGGGTCTCGAGCAGCTCGGGGTACTGATCCAGCGGATCCAGCAGCGAGCCGAGGAATTCGCGGCCGGGCCCGGGGCGGGTCAGCTGGTATTCCAGGGCGAGCTCGTCGAAGCGGTACAGACCCGAGGTCACCTCGAGCCGCTGCACCATGTCCAGCAACTCGTGGGCCTGATCGGCGGCATCGGGAACCCCGGTGGTGCTCGTTTCGACCATCGCGGCGGTGATGCCGACCTGGGCCGCCTGGGAGAGCTGGGCGACGAGCGCGGTCAAACCCTCGCGGTCGAAGGCGTTGGCGGGGATCAGCACCGTCCCGCCGTCGACGCTGAGCAGCGACAGTGCCGAGTCGCCGCAGCGCTTGGCCAGTTCGGCTTGTACCCGGCGCAACTTGCGGCGGGCGACGACCTTCGAGTCCAGTGCCGGGTTGGCTTCCTCGCGGTGCTGGGGGATAGCCAGGGCGAAGACCGCGTAGGTCTCGGCGATGGTGATGCCGCATTCGCGGGCCATCGTCGAGGTGCTGTGCCCGCCGAGCAGGGCGGAGGTGAGGGTGTGCACGGCGGTGTGGTGCTCGCTCACCACGCCGCGCAGCTCGCGCACGTAGGCCAGCGAGATCTGGGCGGTGATGGTGTCGAGTAGTTCCATCACGACCTTGACGCCGCCGACCAGGCTGTCGAAATCCTTGCCCGAAGCGCTCGATACCACCAGGTCGAGGCCGATTTTGAAGCCCTCGGCGATCGAGTGGTGGATCGTGTCGATCGGTACGCCCTCCCGGGCCCACGCGCTGGCCGCGTCCTGCAGGCGCTGTAGCTGGCTCGGGACATCACGCCCGTCGAGCATGCCGACCGCGAATTCCAGGCAGATCCGGGTGATCGTGGTGACATCGCCGGAGATGGCGTCACCGGGTAGCGTCCCGCAGGGTGCGACGGTAGCGACGAAATGGCCGACCATCTGCCGCGAGAGTGCGCGAACGTCCTTGAGTGGCAACGACATCGGCTTGCCCGAGACGGTCAGCGACGGTCGGGGTGGATTGTGGACGGACATCTGTGTTCCCTTCGCCAGTTTCGGCTGTACCCCCCGCTGTCCAGCGAACCCCACCCTAACGAACGACAAAGGAAACCGGAATGGATTGTCAGGTTCTGGGTAGGGGGCCCAGCCCTGGCGGTCGCCGTAGTGACGGATCACAAGTCTGGTTCTTAGCTATCAGTGGTTGTAGAGTTCAGCGCCATGCGACCTGCCGTCCGTTGTCTGGTCTGGGAACTGGACGAGACCCTGTGGGAGGGTGTCGTCCACGACGAGACCGGCACCACGCCGCGCCCACCGGCACTGCGCACGCTGACGAAACTGAGCGAGCGCGGTGTGCTCCATGCTGTCGCCGCACGCGGTGACCGAGCCAGAACCATGCACACGCTGTACCGCCACGGTCTGTACGAGATGTTCTCGGCGGTCGAGGTGGGCTGGGGGCGCAAGTCCGCCTCGATCGTCCGCATCGCAGGCACCCTCGGCCTGGGTCTGGACTCCCTCGCGTTCGTGGACGCCGAGCCGGTCGAACGCGCGGAGGTCTCGCGAGCGCTGCCGATGGTGCGCTGCTACGCCGCCCGCAATGTCGACATGCTGCCGTTGCTCCCGGACTTCCGCCACGAACTCCGTTCGGGCCCCGTGCCGACTCCACCGTTGGGATTCGCCCGCGTTCCCGCCCTCTGACCGCGATCGACGCAGTGACCGCAACATTGCATCGAATGCAAAAATGCGGAATCCGGGCGTTCGCGGGTTTTGATCAGGGCAGCAGCGACAGGGTGAGCGCGGCCAACCGAGCTGGCGCGGCCACCACGTCGTAAGCCTCGATGCGCCCACCGCGCACGAGGAACGTCACCACGAAATCCGGTCCGTCGGCTCCCGGCACCACCAGGCCGGGCCTGCCGTCGACGAGCACCAGCACCGCCTCGCGCGAGCGCCGCCGCAGCGCGAGAGCGCCGTCGGCCACGGCACGGGCGCCGCGCACGACCAGGGCCATTCCGGGCGAGAGCGCCGCCGGGTCGGCGGTTCGCACCACGTCGGGTGCGAGCACCGCGAGCAGTCCGCCGAGATCGCCCTCGCGAGCAGCCTGCACAAAAGCCGTCACCGCGGTCTGATGCGCGAGTAGTTCCGCCGGCTCGACCCGGGCGGGCGCGTGCACACGCAGCCGGGCCCGGCTCGCGAGTTTCTTGGTGGTGGCCGGCGTGCGCCCGAGCATCGGCGCGATCTCGGCGAAGGGCACCGCGAACAGATCGTGCAGCACGAAAGCGACACGTTCCTCGGGGCCCAACGTGTCGAGAACGACCAGCAGCGCCCGCCCGACGGAATCCGCCCGCACCGCTTCGGCTTCGGGATCCACACCCGCGCCCGTCGCCACCGGAACGGAAGTCTCGGAGGACGCTATCTCGGCGCGACGGGTACGGGCGCGCAGCATATCGAGGCAGATCCGCGATACCACCGTGGTGAGCCAGCCGTCGAGATCGGCGATCTCGGTAGCGGTCCCGGCCAAGCGCAACCACGCCTCCTGTACCGCGTCCTCGGCTTCGGCTCCCGAACCCAGCATCCGAAAGGCCACGCCACGCAGGCGGTCGCGCCGTTGTTCGAAGGCGCGCGCCGACACTTCGGTCCGGTCAGTGCGCATCGGTCACCTTTCGCTCGCGCCGGTCGTCTATCCGAGGACGGCACTCGCTGTCCCATCACGGCGGCTGTCTCCACGATGACAGAGGCGCCGATCACCGAAACCGGAGGATCTGATCCGATGCACACCACCTATCTCGTCGTCACCGTGCTCGCGGCCGTCGCCGCCTTGGCAGCTGCGCTGATCGACGTCGTTCGCGCCGACTGGGTACGCGAGAACATGCGCCACTACGGCATCGCGCCCTGGACGCTCACGCCGCTGGCCCTGATCAAGGCGGCGGGTGGACTCGGTCTGCTCGCCGGTCTGGCCTATCGGCCGCTGGCGGTGGCAGCCGCGGCCGGGCTCGTGCTGTATTTCGTCGCCGCCGAATTCACCGTGTTGCGGGCGCGCCAGTACGCGGATCTGGGTTATCCGCTGCCGTACCTGCTGCTCGCGGCCGCTTCGCTGGGCCTCGCGGGAGCATGAGGCAGCTGGTGGCGCGCCCGTGCCCGCGCGCCACCAGCACCTGGGTCAGGCCTCGGCGAGGATGAAGTCCGCGGCCTGTTCGCCGATGAAGATGGCGGGGGCGTTGGTGTGGCCGCGGATGATCAGCGGCATCACCGAGGCGTCGGCGACGCGCAGACCCTCGACGCCGCGAACCTTCAGGTCCGGGGCGACGACACTGGCGGCATCGGTGCCCATCCGGCAGGTGCCGATCGGGTGGTAGAGGGTGTGCGAGAACTGTTCGATGGTCAGCGCGATGGCCGCCTCGAGATCCTCGGGTGCCTCGGGCGGGTAGATCAGCGCGCCCAGCGCGCTCTTGAGCGCGGGCTGCGCGGCGAGCCCGGCACACACCCGAAGTCCGGCGGTCAGCGCGGCCCGGTCGGCGCCCTCGGCATCGGACAGATACCGGGGATCGATCACCGGCTTGGCCGTCGGATCGGCCGAGGCCAGGCTGATCTTGCCGCGACTGCGCGGGCGGAGCAGGATCGCGCCGAGCACCACACCGTGTTCGGTGGCTTCGACCAGACCCTCGTGGTAGAACGGCGCCGGAGCGTAGATCAGCTCGAGGTCGGGGTGCTCGAGGTCGGGCGCGCTGCGCACGAAGCCGTATGCCTCACCGACATTGGAGGTGAGCATCCCGCGGTGGCGGACCAGGTAGTTGATCAGTTCGAGGGGCTTCTCCGCGGTGAACAGCGAATCGGAGTCCACGCTGTAGCCGAGCGCCGAGATGAGGTGATCCTGCAGGTTCGCGCCGACCTCGGGGGAGTGCGCGACCAGTTCGATGCCGTGTTCTTTCAGCTCGTCCTGATCGCCGATGCCCGAAAGCTGCAGCAGCTGAGGGCTGTTCACCGCGCCACCACACAGGATGACCTCACGATCGGCGGTCACGGTGAGGGTCTGCCCGCCGCTGCGGTATTCGACGCCCACAGCCTTGGTGCCCTCGAACAGCACCCGGGTGGCCAGCGATTCGGCCAGCACGGTCAGGTTCGCCCGCTTCATCGCCGGACGCAGGTACCCGTCGGCGGTGCTCCAGCGCCTGCCGTCGCGCTGGGTCACCATGGTCTGGGTGAAGCCCTCGGGCGCGGGCCGGTTCGCCGATTCGAGCTCGTGGCCCGCCTGCCGCGCGGCCTCGAGGAACGCGTGCGTCGACGCGCGCGGGCTGCGCTGGCGCTGTACGTGCTGGGGCCCCTTGGAACCTTCGTCGGGAAACTGTGCGTCCTGGACGTTCTCGATCTTGCGGAACTGCTCCACCGCGGCGGCGAAATTCCATTTCTCGCCCGCCAGCAGCCCCCATTCCTCGTAGTCGGCGCGGAAGCCACGAACCCACATCATCGCGTTCATCGATGACGAGCCACCGAAGGTCTTGCCGCGCGGCCAGTAGATCTGCCGGTCGCCGAGCTCGGGCTGTGGCTCGGTCAGATAGTCCCAATCGCGCTCGCTGCGGAACAGTTTCGAGAACGCGGCCGGGATGTGGGCGAACTTGTCGTCGTCTGCCGGACCTGCCTCCAACAGCACGACCGTGGTGCCCGGGTCGGCACTGAGCCGATTCGCGAGCACCGCCCCCGCGGATCCGGAGCCGACGATCACGTAATCCGCGGACGTCCCACCTGCTTGCACTGTCCAACTCCGATCTGCATTGCGTCTTCGTTCGGCGCGCCTGCTCCCGGGCGTGAAAAGACCGTGAGCCCAGCCGGACTCGTCGTCGGGCGTGACGCTGCAAGCAGAGTACTGACAGAACCCGTGCGGTGGGTCGTCCGCGGTTCAGCCGGCGGCCGCCGCTTTGCCCGCGCGACGGCCGTAGAAGCTGCCGTCGCCGAGCGAGGCCCCGCTGACGTAGCCGTACGCGCACAGGCCGGACGTGCAGCGTCCCGCCGCGAACAGGCCCTCGATCGGCTCACCGCTCACGTGCAGCACCCGCGAATCCAGGTCGGTGCGCAGCCCGCCGAGGGTGAACCCGGCGGTGAACCCGCGCAGGTCGAAGCAGGCCAGCGCCCCCTTGATCGGGCGCACCCATTCGGGTTTCTTGCCCAGCAGCGGGTCGGTGCCGTGCTCGGCGTGCTGGTTGTAGGTGGCGACGGTGGTCTGCAATGTCTGTGCGGGCAGGCCCATCTCGGCCTCGAGCTCGGCGACCGTCTCGGCGACCCACTTGGGCTGGAAGCGGAAGAACGGGGTGGCGCTCTCGGTGGCGAGCGCCTCTTCCAGCGAGGTCTCGTCGATGATCAAGAACGCCTGGTTGTCGTTCTGCAACAGCGTCGCCTGACCGATGCGGCCGGGATAGGTGTCCTCGGTGACGTAGCGCTGGCCGCGTCCGTTGACGAGGATGCCACGCGCCATCATCTGCGGATCGCCGAAGATGGCCACCTCGCTTGCATCCATGTGCGCCAGCTCGGCGCCGAGCGCTTGAGCCAGCCGGATGCCGATGCCGTCGTGTTCTTCGATGGCCGCGCCGGGCCTGCCGCTCAGGCGCGGGGTGTAGCGGTCGATCATCTCGGTGTCGTAGGCGAAGCTGCCGGTGGCCAGGACGACACCACGCGCGGCCCGCACGGTGACGGGCTTGCCGTAGGTGGTGGCCAGCACGCCCACCACCCGGTCCTCGTCGTCGACGACCAGCCGGCGGATGCGGGTGTCGTACTCGACGTCGATGCCGAGCTCGGCCACGGTGTCGGCCAGTGGCTTCATCAGCATGTAGCCGCCGCTGCGCTCGCCGATCTTCTTACCCGCCAGCTCCGGAACGTGGCCGCGCGGAGCGGGTTCGGCGATGTCGAGGAACGGTGCGGAGTTCTCGCCACCGGAGTACATCAGGCCTTCGTCGTGCGGGGGCTCCCAGCCGGGCTCGCCCCAGAACGACTCCTTGAACGGCACCCCGCAGTCGACGAGCCAGTTGTAGTGCTCGACGCTGCCCGCGCAGTAGTCCTTGATCTTCGCCTCGTCGACGCCGGGTCCGAGCGCGGCGGTGAGGAACGCCGCCATGTTCTCCGGGGTGTCGTCGAACCCGAGTGCCTTCTGCAACGGTGTGCCGCCACCGAGGTAGACGAATCCGCCCGCCAGCGCCGCCGCGCCACCCCAGCCGCCGGTCCGTTCCAGGATGAGCACCTTCGCGCCCGCTCGCGCGGCTTCGATCGACGCGCACACGCCGGCGATGCCGAAACCGGCCACCACCACATCGGCGTCGAAATCCCACTGCGTCACCTCGCTCGCGCGCAGCGGGCGGACGGTATCGATCCGATGTGGCTGGTCGCTCACGGGCTTCCTCCGGTGCTCAGGGTGCGGGCATCACCGCCCATCCATAGGAATGGTGCCGTGAACCGCGTCACAAAACAAGAACGTGTTACAGATTCTCTCGCCGAGCGGGACACTTGCGCGCCGATCGGGCTCCGGTACGGTGGCGATCGAACCGACATAGACGAGATCTGGTGGTGATGTGATGAGCGCGAACATTCGAGACATTGCGGTGCAGACCCTGGCGGGCGAGGACACCACACTGGGTGAGCTGGCGGGCGAGCGGGCGGTACTGCTGGTCAACGTGGCCTCCAAGTGCGGCCTGACCCCGCAGTACGGCGCCCTGGTGGAACTGCAGAAGACCTACGGCGAGCGCGGTTTCACCGTGATCGGCTTCCCGAGCAACCAGTTCATGGGCCAGGAGCCCGGCAGCGCCGAGGAGATCCACGAATTCTGCTCGGTCACCTACGGCGTCGATTTCCCGCTGCTCGCCAAGGCCGATGTCAACGGCGACGACCGGCACCCGCTCTACGCCGCGCTGGTCGAGACCGCCGACGCCGAGGGCGCGGCGGGCGACGTGCAGTGGAACTTCGAGAAGTTCCTCGTCGGTCGCGACGGCACGGTCGCGGGCCGGTTCCGCCCGCGCACGACCCCCGATGCCGCCGAGGTCGTGCAGGCGATCGAAGCCCAGCTCTGATCTAGACCAGCACCGAACTACTGAGCGTTCGCCAGCAGCGCGTACTGTGCCGCGGCCTGCTGGCGAACTCCGGCGGGTTCGGCGCCGCTGACGAACGCGCCGTAGCGCCGGTAACTCACATAGCAGCGGGTCAGTGCGGGCGCACTCCCCGCACGCCGCTCCGCGCACCGCGCCTGCGGCAGGCCCTCGGGCGCCGCGACCGGATGCGCTGCCGCGCTGAGTGTGTTCTGCCATGTCGTGCCGAAGGCGAGGGCCGCGGCCTCGTCACGGAACCGGAACAGCGTGGTGCTGTAGGAATTCGCCACGCTGTCCACGCCACCGCGATCCCACGCCGCGCCGAGCTCGGCGGGTTCGGTGGGGCGGTAGTGCAGTCCCGCACGGCCGGTCCACGCCGCGAACTCGCGCGAGGAGATGGCGATCCGCTGATTGGCCGGGCCGGGAATCAGGGTGCGGCGCAACAGATCGTCGGGATCGCGGGGTAGCTCGGCGATCCGGTCGGGCGCGGTCGGGGTGAACTTGTCGAGCAGGGGGATCTGGGCGTCGAGGACGGCCGCGACGCGTGTGGCCAGCGCGTCGATGTCGGGCGAGGGATGCTGGAGGAACATACTCACCACGATCTCGCCGTGGGCGAAGGTGGCACCGATCGTCTTGATGCCGGGCCGCCAATGCGCGTGTGCGGCAGCGTAACCGGGGATCGACACCGGCTGATTGTCCGGACTCACCCGGAAATCGGTCGCCTCGAGTTCCCGCGCCGCCTCCTCGGCGGTCTTCGCGCCGGGAAACCGCGCCAGCACCACCCTGGTGATCCGCGCGTCGGTCTCGATCGCCGGTGTCGCCTTGTCGAAGGCTTGGCTGCCCTCGGCGACGTCGAAGGCCACGATCATCCGATGCCGTTCCAGCACGGGAAGATTCACATTCGAGATCGCCGAGGTGTCCGAAGCCCGCCGTGGGGTGTCCAGGACATCGGTGCCCCAGCTGTGGGTCAGAGCCGGATCGACCTCGTGCGGCAACACCACCGCGCCCGCCATCCGCAGCCCTTCCAGAATCGGCCCGTCCGTGGACTTTCGGCCCGCCTCGATATCGGCGGGCGCTGTCGTATAACTACCCACGCCGAGGGAGCGGACATCGATCTCACCCGGCGTCGCGGTGCCCTCGACCGCGCCGCAGCCGACGAGCAGAACAGCGAGCGAGCCCAGCGCCAGTCGTGCGGTCACAGAGGTGCGGTGCTCAACCATTGGTCGATCATCTCCTGATGGGTGTGGCCCTTCCAGTACACCTGGAGCAGCACAGTCGAATACGGCGCGGCGTCGAATCGCACCAGCAGCCATGGTCCGGTGGAGCCGTTGAAACTGTGCACGGTCAGCGGTCTGCCGTACCGCGACCGCGGCTGCTGGGTCGCCCCGGCGGGCAGGGTCGCGACGAACCGTTCGACGGTCCCGGAATCCTTGTGTGCCATCACCTGCACGTGCAGTCCTTCGCGGTCGGTGCAGTCGAACCCCGTATCCCACATCGCCTCCGCGCTCTTCGTCGCGAAACTGCACCGCAGTTCCCGATACCCTGCACTGTCGGGACTCGCGGGCAGCAGGTCGGGGAACATCGCGATCGTGGGCCGCGCCGCCGCCCACGCGTCGACGGTGGTGGGCGGCGCGACCGTTGCGCTCGTCGGAACGGCGCCGGTTCTCCCGGAGTCTCGGATCGACAGGATCACAGTTCCGATCGCGATCATGGCGACCGCCCCGAGTGCGCCAGCTACCCACCACCCGGCGTTCCGGCGACGCGCTCCAGCACGAGTGGCGGTGTCGAGCTCGGCCCGATTGCCGGCACCGAACGTCGGGTTGCCCGCGACGCCGGTCCCAGCTACCGCGTCTGGGCCTACCCTGCTGACCTGTGGCCCTCGCACCAAGTGGTCGATCGGCTGAGCCGGTCCGACGGGGCCGGTCATCGGACGAGCTGGAGCGGTTCCGGTGGTCAGGGCCGTGGACGCCGCCGCGACCATCGCCGCACAACTGGGGAATCGATGATCGGGATCCTTGGCGAGGGCGCGCGCGAACACCGCGTCCATCGCAGCGGGCATGCCCGCCGCGATCTCGCTGATCCGCGGCACCGGCTGCATCAGATGCGCACCGATCAACGCCCCCGCATGGGTCGCGGTAAACGGTGGGCGCCCCGCGAGCAGGTGAAACAGCGTGCACGCCAACGAATACTGGTCCGACCGCGCGCCCGCGGTGCGCCCGTCGAGCTGTTCGGGCGCCGCGTAGCGCAGCGTCGCGACCAATGTGCCGGTCTCGGTCAGCGCTGTGCCCTCGTCGACTGCCTTCGCGATGCCGAAATCGGTGAGCAGCACCCGCTCACCGCTGCCGCCCGCGCTCTCGCTCAGCAGAATATTGGCGGGTTTGACATCGCGATGCAGGAGCCCGGCCGTGTGCGCGCAATCGAGCGCGTCCGCCGTCGACCGTGCGATGTGCAACGCCCGCCGCGGTGCCACAGCCCCTGTGCGCAGCGCCGTTTCCGCGTCGCTGCCCGCGACGTACTGCATCGCGATCCACAGCCGCCCGTCCTCGTTTCCGCAGTCGTGGATCGCCACGATATTCGGATGATCGAGGCGCCCCGCGAGATCGGCCTCGCGCTCGAATCGACCCCGGAACACCGGATCCGCCGAATACGAGGAGTGCAGCAATTTCACCGCGACCAGACGCGGCAACCGCGGGTGCCGGGCGGCGTACACACTCCCCATCCCGCCCGCCCCGAGCACCCGCTCGATCCGATAGCCGGCGAAAAGGTCACCGGCCCTGAGCTCGTGCATGGTGTCACGCTAGCTCAGGACCGGTGGCGCCGCGATCAGCACGCTCAGCGGCGGATCCCGCGCACAGCCAGTGCCGCCGAGACGGCGGCGACGAGCGTGATCGCCGCGCAGATCAGATGCACGACCGCGACCGCGTCGGCCGCCGATGACGCGGTCGCTCCCACCAGTTCGAAGAACACCGACCCGATGCTCGCGATCCCGACCACGGTCCCCAGTTGCACGCTGGTGACGAGAATGCCGCTGGCGTCGGCGGCGAGTGTCACCGGTACCGCGGCCAATGCCCGTGTCATCAACGGGCTGAACGCCAGCCCGTTACCGAGACCGAAGACCCCGAACGCGATCGACGCCGCGATACCGATACCCGCGCCGTCGCCCAGCAGCCACGCGAGCCAGCCCAGCGAGGCCGCGCTCATCACCAGCCCGAACGGAATCATCCTCGCGTGCAGCGTGGCCGGAACGCGCTGCCAGGACAGTCCGGCCACGGCGAACGCCGCACCCATCGGCAAGAACTGCATGCCCGCCCGCAGCGCGCTGTAGCCGAGGTCGCTCTGCATGTGGATGGCGCTCACGAACAGCCAGCCGCCGAAGGTCCCCATCACCATGAGCAGGGTGGCGGCAGTGGCGAGCAGACCGGGCGCGCCGAGCGCCTGCGGCGCGAACAGGGGATCGCGGCCGCGCCCGGCGACCGCCCGCTCGATCACAACGAACACCGCCAGCCCGAGCACACCCGCTCCGAGACACAGCCACGACCACCGCGGAAACCCGAGCTCCCGGCCGAGCACCAGCGGCACGACCAGCAACAACACGGTGGCCGTGAGCGTCACCAAGCCCAGCCCGTCGACCGTTCGATCGGTGCGGGCGACGGTGACCGGGAGGACACGTGGAGCCAGCACCAGCAGTGCGATGCCGATCGGCACATTCACCAGGAACACCCCACGCCAACCGGTGCCGCCCAGATCGGCGTCGACGATCAATCCGCCGAGAATCTGGCCCGCCAGCAGGCCACCGGAGACGATCGCCGCATAGATACTCAGGGCTCTGGCTCGCGCCGCCCCGGCGAACGTGCGCTGGATCAACGTCATCACCTGTGGCGCCATCGCGGCCGCCCCGACGCCCTGACCGAACCGGAACACGATGAGCGACAGCTCGTTCCATGCCAGTCCACACGCGAGTGAAGCCAGGGTGAACCCCGCCAGCCCCGCGATGAAGGTGCGTCGCTGCGTGAACCGATCACCCAGGCGCGCACCGCCGATCAGCAACACCGCGTACGCGATCACATACCCGGCGACGATCAATTGCAGTGCGGCCCCACCGGTGTCGAGGCTCGACCGAATGGACGGAATGGCGACATTGACGATGGAGCCGTCGAGCACCGTCATGAACTGGCCGGTGAGGATGACGACGAGCACGGCGATCGAACGCCTGCCCACCACCGAATCGGGCACCGGGGCTGGTTTGAGCATCTGGATCATGCTCAGATCCTGGGACCGGATGCACAGGATGAATAGGAGCCCACCGATACGGGTACTCCCGATACCCCGCTCGCGGCCTGCCCCGGATGGAGTCGGAATAGCTTGTCTGCCAAAGTAACTGATGCTCTAGGCTTGATTCGTCCAGTTGGCTCCGATGCTCGAAAGGCGCTCCCGATGTCGCATTCTTCTGCCGCCTACCCCAGCGCTGTTCCGGTCGGGGTGGACACCACCCGTGCGAGTATCGCGCGTGTCTACGACGCCGCACTCAACGGCAAGGACAACTACGACGTGGATCGCGCAGTGCTGGACCAGGTCCGCACCGTCGCTCCGCAGGTCAACGACCTGGCCTGGGCCAACCGTGACTTCCTGATCCGCGCCTGCCGATTCCTGGCCAGGGCGGGCATCGACCAGTTCCTCGACCTCGGATCGGGTCTGCCCACCGCGGAGAACACCCACCAGGTGGTCCAGCGGGTGAACCCTCAGTCCAAGGTCGTCTATGTCGACAACGACCCGTCGGTGCTCGTCCACGCGCAGGCATTACTGGCCAGCAACAGCCGCACCCGCATCGCCGAAGCCGACATCTTCCGCCCCCTGGAAGTTCTCGGCAACGAGACGGTCCGCCGCGAACTCGACTTCACCCGCCCGCTGGCGCTGTTCCACATCGGCACCCTGCACCACTATCTCGGCGACGACGGCCCCGCCCTCATGCAGACCTACATCGACGCATTGCCCTCGGGCTCGTTCGTCGCGATCGCCCACTTCCACGACCCGGAAACCGCCGAATACAGCGAGCTGGCCCGGAAAATGGAAGAGAAGTTCATCCACAGCCCGATGGGTAGCGGCCGCTTCCGCACCCGCGACGAAATCCAGGCCATGTTCGGCACCCTCGACATGGTCGAACCCGGCCTCGTCCGCTGCGACGACTGGTGGTCCGACGGCCCCCACCTCACCCCCCTCTCCGACGTCCGCAACTGCATCGTCGGCGGCGTCGGCCGCAAACCCTAGCGCCGCGATCCGGATCCGAGTTCCCGGCGCTACCTTTCGGGGCGCTGGGTTACTTCTTGATGGTGCGGGCGAGGATGCCGAGAGTGGCCCGCAGCGCGGACTCGGGAATGATCGGGAAGATAGCTGCTTCGCGGTAGCGGGGCGCGATCCTGCTCCAGTCGTAGTACGAGGTGACCAGGGTGCCGATGTCGCTGGGCTCGAGGCGATATCCGTACAGGTGCTCGATCGGCGGTTGGATGGCGCCCGAGATCGTCCACTCGAGATGCTTGTCCTGCTCGAACTCGGTGATGATCACTGTGACATCGTATTTGCCCATCGGGAAATCGTTGAGGGACTCACGATCCATGTGCACGATGAACTCGTCGCCGACGCCGGTGACGGGCTTGCCCTCCGCCGATTGCAGCATGCCCGAACTGTCGATCGCTACGTGCCCTTCGGGGGAACACAGCAGTGTGAAGATTTCCGAGGGTGACGCGGGGACCTGCCGCTGCACTTCGAACCGTTCTACCGTCATGTCGTCCACCCTCGCACACTCGGCGTCGATGCGGTCCGCCACTGACGCCAGCTGAACCGGACGGCTACGCGTGCGCGGCAGGTCCGATCGTCCCGCTGCTGTCACCTCGGTGCGGTGGCCGGTGGGCGGGCGATCGATGGAGTCGGACGCGGCGGCTTCGTCGTGGGCGGGGGCATGGTCGTCGTCGGCGACGTGGTCGTTGTCGACCGCGCCGATGTGGTCGTCGGCGCCGCCGGTGTCGTGGATATCGCCGGTGACCGGGATGTCGTGGTCGAACTCGGCGGATCGGTTGTTGTCGTGCTGCTGGGCGGTGCCGTCGTAGTGGTGCCCGGCACTGTGGTGGAAGTGATGGTGACGGTCGAGGGATCAGCAGACATCGTCACCGTGCTCGGATCGGCCGTCACCGTGATCGTCGACGTGTCAGTCGGAGTCATGGCGACGGGCACCGTGGAGGTCGGGGTCTGGGTGACGGCAGCTGGGCCCGGCACATCGGAGGTGTCCTGGACCGAAAGGCTTGCCGTGGCAGAGAAACTCGCGCTCACCGAAACAACCGTCGAGTTCGCCGTCGCGGTTTCCGTCGGTATGGTTGTCGTCGTTTCCGTCGCAGTGGTCGTGCTCGGGGAATCGGCGCCCGGTTGGGCGGACTCGGTATCGGTAGTGGGGTAGCCGCCCGAGACGTCGACCGGTACGGCGACCTCGCTCGGGTTGTCGGCTGTTGTGCTCGTGATCGTCGCGATGGACTGGCTTCGGCCGGCACTGTAGTCGGAAAATCGTGCGGTGGGTTGGCCCGCGAACGGCCCCGCGCTGTTCGCCCGCGCCGGTGGGCTCGAATCTGCCCGCACCACGAGCGTTGTCCCGATAACCGTCATCGCCAACGCGGCCGCCACCCCGGCACGCGACACGTGCCGCCGGAACCGATCTGTTGATCGCGGCGCGGGCGGGTGGCCGCACCGTCGCGCATTCTGAGGTCGAGGCTCGGTCTCGGTGACAGGCTCCGTAACCGGGTCTTCGCTGTTGTCGAAGGTGCGCATTGCATTCCTGCTTTCTCCCTCGAAATACGCCGACCGGCGTGCTGTTCTCAGGGGCGCGAGTAGGGATCCACCTCGCGCAGCCGTTGCCGGTGAATTCGTTGCAGTTCGCCCGCACGGGTGAGAAAGTCGGCGATTATTTCCAGTTCGGCGGCGTCATAATAATTCAGCAACATCTTGTAGCTCTCGACGATCATCGGAACGACGAGTTCCTGTACGCGATCGGCCGCGAGTTCGGTGGCCATCACAATGACGCGACGACGATCGGTCGGGTGCAGCGACCGTGTGATGTAGCCCTGTTTCTCCAGCCGGTTGAGCATGATCGTGACACCGGCGGAGGTGAGACCGAGCCGCTCGGCCAGCCTGCCCGGCGTCGTGGACTTCTCCTCGAGCAGGACGATCTCCAGCGCACGCCGATCGGTCTCGTTCACGCCCAGCACTCTGATCAATTCACGGACCAGGTCCTCGACGCTTCCGTGGTAGAACTCCAGCGCCCTTTTGAGCTCGACCGAGATCCGGGCGGGTTCGCTTGTTGTCGGGCACACGGGCTTTCCCATCGATCACTGGAAACAGAGAACCGCTCAGCACAAGTCACCGATCAGGGCCTGCTCGGTTGCTGAGCGCCGCGATCCGTTCAGGGGAGCCGGGACGCGCGGCGGAGTCGATGGATGCCGCAGGGCGCGGCAGCAGGGATTGCGGCCAGGTGCTCGAAGTGGGCATGGGCGCTCCTGTCCATCGATCGACCGGCTGCCCGAACCGCGGCTGACGAACATCACGAAAGCGGCACCGCTCCGGTCATCGAAGCGGCCGTGGCTGTGCCGGACATGCACTGTACGACACACCGGGCGAGGCGATACTGCGCATCGGATAATTCGGTCGAAGTGACTTCTCGGCTCCAAACCGTAAGCAGGGCAACCACTATCAGGTGATGCTGCCGTCGGGTGTGGGTCGGTGGGGCCGGGCCGGGCTGCTGAGGCAACCCGGTCCGGCCCCTTCACCACAGGCCGCCGGCGCGGACACCGGTCATCATCCGGCGGCACTCGTCGGGTGAGCTCAGACGACAGCTGTGGTGGTCAGGGTCGGGGACGGGTTCGGGTAGCACGAGGTCGCGACATTGCCGACAAAGGAGACATTGGTCGTCATGGTCATACCGGGACTGGTGTAGCTGGTCCCCGCGTACTTGCTGGTGATCGGTGTTCCGGCGGCGCCGGCGGTGACGTTGATGGTCACCGCCGGCGGGGTGAAGCTGGTGCCGCCGGCGATCGGGCCCGGCACGGTCAGTACGACATTCCCGCCCGATGTGGCCACGGTGCCCGCCACGGTGCCCCCGGAGGCGGTAGCCGAGACCACCGTCGAATTCGCCGGAGTCGGAATGGTCATCTTCAGGTTGCTGATGTTGTTCACGGTGAATCCGGAAGCCGAACTGGGCACCGACGAGGCGCCCGGTGTGATGGTGATGGCCACCGCGGAACCCGACGCCGCCGAGCTCGGCGCGGTGCCGGTGACCGAGGTGTTCATGCTCGAGGTTTGGCCGATACCGAGGACCGTGCCCCGGCAGCTCCAGTTCACGCTGACGGGCGCAGCATTTACCGGTGCGGCCAAACAAAAGACGGTAGCGATGGCGACCGGGGCAATAAAGCCCGCACGAAACAGGGAAGAGGTCGATATCATGGCGATCTCCAGGGAATGTCGAGCAGCGGTAAGACGGGAGTTCGAACCGCTAAAAAATGGGTGTTCAGAAAATATAACCCGCTCACATCTTTCTGTTGTTGAAATCGCAAATCCAAGCGTGTCAAAAATATCATTATCCGCAATTAGATATCTATCCGGAATAGTTAACTGCGGAAAGGTTTTTCGCAGGCCGGTATTGTCTCGGCCTGTCATCACCCGCCGGCTGCTCAGTGGCTGTGAAGTTTTGCTGTGAGCTGCCGCAATCCGTCGCCGTCATCGATGCCGATGCTTCCTGGGCCGATGGTGATCAGGCGGTGTCGCTCGAATTCCTCGATGACCTTGTGGAACGACGGGCTCCGCACGCCGAGCATGGCGGCGAGCGTGCGCTGATCCAGCTGCACCGACCCGTCGACGGCTTCGTCGAGAAGCAATTGAGCCACCTGGACCGGGAGCGGGCGGCCGAGCATATCGGTCAGCCGGGTCTGGACCGTCGTAACCCGTTGCGCCACAGTGGATATCCAGCGCCGAGCGATCTCGGGGTGGGTGGTGAGCACTGTGTCGAAATTGCGCTGAGGCAGGAACAGGCACTGCGCCTCGGCGAGCGTGCGCGCGGTGTATGCCAGTGGCACCCCCAGCACCAGCGCGATATCGCCGTCGACATCGCCAGGACCCAACATGCCTACCACCGCACGCTGTGTGCCCGACTCGACAAACAGTTCGACCTGCCCTTGCCGCACGATCCAGACTCCGTCCGGCGGTTGGTCCGCCGAGAACATCACCGATCCGGCGGGCAGGGCTTGGGGCTCGAGACGGTCGGCAAGGGCGGTGAGGTCGTCGAGATGCAGGGGAGCGGTGGCGCCGTGGCCTACCCATCGCGCGACCCAGGCCGCATGACGCACTCGGTGGTCGTCGAAAGACTGCTCACCCATATCGTGCAGCAAGTGGGAGAACGTTCGGTGGCTGTGTAGCATCGCGTGCTCCTGAAGGTGCGTACGAACTGGTCAACCCACCGCCCATTGTCCTCCCTTCGGCAACAGAACCCACCGCGTGCATACCGATGCGGAACCGCTCAAGGGCGAAGGATCAGGTCCGCGCACTTCTCGCCGATCATGATCGAGGGCGCGTTGGTGTTCCCGCCGATGATGGACGGCATGATCGACGCGTCCGCGACGCGCAGACCGTCGATGCCCGAAACCCGCAACGTCGGATCGACGACCGCACGCTCGTCGACGCCCATCCGCACCGAGCCCACCGGGTGGTACACGGTGTGAATTCGGTTCGGCAGCTCCGCGCGCAGCGACGCGTCGTCGGCGAACTCGGCCCCGGGGTTGATCTCGCCTGCGTTGTCGCCGGTTCCCGCCATGATCTCGCGCACCATCGCGATGCCTTCGAGCAGCACTTCCGCATCTTTGGGCACGCTCAGATACCCGGGGTCGATGAGTGGAGCCGCGGTCGGATCCGCCGAGGAGAGCCTGACGGTGCCCCGGCTCTCCGGGTAGATCAGCGTCGGGAAGACACTCTGCCCCGGCTTCTTCGTCGGCGGTACGACCCGCTTGTCGGAGTCCTGGTTGGGCGAGGGGTAGACCCAGTAGAGACTGAGCAGTTGCAGGTCGGGAATGTCCTGGGCGAACGACGTGCGCACGAACGCGACGGACTCGAACGATGATCCGGCCGCCCACGAGCTCCCTGGCCGGCGCTTCTCCGCGAGGAGTCCGCGCAGGAAGTACGACGGAGTCGGTCGACGCACCGCCGATTTCATGTTGTACGAGAGCGGGACGAAGAGGTGGTCGTGGAGGTTGTCGCCGACCGGCAGATCCGCGTGCACCGCGATACCGTGCCGCGCGAGGTGTTCGGCGGGACCGATTCCGGACAGTTGGAGGATCTGCGGCGACCCGAACGCTCCCGCCGAGAGGATCACCTCGCGCGAGGCGTGCACAATCTGCTTGCCGCCCTCGACCGAGATCTCGACGCCGGTGGCCCGCGAGCCGTTGATGACGATCCTGATGACCGTCGTCTCGGTGAGAACCAGCAGGTTCGGGAGCGGATCCGCATGGATGTAGCCCTGCGCGGTGGAGTAGCGCAACCCCTTCGCGGCGCTCTGCTGAAAGACCGCGACGCCTTCCTGACTTTCCGCGTTGTAGTCGTCGATGGCAGGCACCCCTAGGCGCTCGGTCGCCGCTCCCATGAACGCGCGGGCCGCCTCGGTGAGATCGCTCTTCCGGGTGACCTTGATCGGGCCACCGCCACCACGGAGCTCGCTGGCGCCGCCCTCCCAATCTTCGAGTCGTTTGAAGTACGGAAGGACACCGGCGTAGTCCCAGCCCTCGCAGCCCTCGGCCGCCCAGTCGTCGAAGTTCTTCTTGTTGCCGCGGACGAAGAGCATGCCGTTGACCGAACTCGAACCACCCAGGACCCGGCCGCGCGTCATGGGGATCGTGCGGTCGAGCGCACAGCGCTGCGGCGTCGACTTGGAACCCCAGTCGAACAGCTTCTTCAACTGCGGCGTGGAGTGCATGACGTTGATAGCGCCGGGAATCTGGAAGAGCATCTTGGCGATGCCTTTGTCGTCGGCGCGCCCAGCCTCGATCAGCACGACAGACGCGCCACTTTCCGCGAGTCGGCGAGCTACCGCGCAACCGGCGCTACCGGCTCCAACCACGATGTAATCGGCGTCGGTCATCGGCGTTTCTCCGTTCGATTACCGTTCTTCCGGTACGGCGACGATCACCCTGCCGGAGACGACTTCCAGGATGCGGTCGAGAGTGGACCCCTTCATTGTGCTCGTCCGACGGGCTCAGATCAGGGTTGAACGCCGGCTGTGCTGCCGCCGAGCGGCATGGCGGGCAGACCGAGTTTGCGATGGTCCCACGAGCGGATCCGCGTCGGCTCGACCCGAACGACGATGCGTTTGTGCATCATGGACTCGACCAGCGGACGAGCCTGCTCGGTGTAGGGACCGACGTAGCGGCGGAAGACGTCGATTCCGGCGTTCCAGTACTCCTCATCGGCGGGGTCCTCGATCAGATGCGCTGTTCCTTCGATCGACACGCCGCGCAACTGGTCGTAGGTGTCGCCCGCCTCGGCCATGCAGGTGAGGGTCGGGTTACGGCGCAGGTTGGTGGCCTTCTGCGACTTCGCCTTGGTCTCGAAGTAGATCTTGCCGTCGAGGTGCCCGAACCACATCGCTGTCAGATGCGGTTTCCCCTCGGCATCGAGGGTGGCCAAGGTGAGCACCCTGCTGCGGTCGAGGAACTGCGCGATCTCGTCCGCGCTCATCTGCACCGTGGCCCGCTGTTTGATTCCCACGTTCACCTTCCAGCTCGATCGTTGCGCCGACCCTATCGAGCAACCGCGATCGGCGATCCCGAACGCGACTATTCCGCTGGTCAGCGGCCCATGTGGTTGTCGCCTGCTGGAACAGCGCGTCCCACAGGGTGAATCGCAGCAGTCGACAGAACTTCGGATGGGCGCTGCTGGTTCAGAACTGGCCGGGCAGCGGCACAATGCCCAGGTTGGCGTCGAGGCCACCGTCGACGACGAGGGTGGTGCCGGTGATGTAGCCGGCGGCGGGCGAGGCGAGGAACCAGATCGCCTCCGCCTGTTCACGTGGTTCCGCGAACCGTCCGAGTGGGATCCGGCGTTCGATCGCGGCGAGCAGTGCGAGGTCCTGGTGTACGCCGGCGGTGATGCCGGTGCGGGTGAGCCCGGGTGCGATGGCGTTGATCCGAATCCCCTGCGCGGCATAGTCGATCGCGACCGCGCGGACCAGGTTGATCAACGCGCCTTTGGACGCGTTGTAGGCCCAGTTTCCCGCATCGCCACGCAAACCGGCCACCGATGCGGTCAACACCGCGCAGCCCCCGGACCGACGCAATGCCGGAATCGCCGCTCGCAGCCCGCGAATCGGCCCGAGCAGGTTCACGTCGAGGATGCGGTCGGCTGTGCGCACCGCATCGGCAGCCTCGAGCGGCGGGGTGCCGCCGGTTCCGGCATTGAGGACGATGGTGTCGAGTCGGCCGAAACGGCTCAGCGCGGCGTCGACCGCGGCCTGGTTCACCGCGTCGGAGGACACGTCGCCGGCCAGGGTCACGATGCCGTCGCCGAATCCGGTCAGGCCGTGCTCGGAGAGATCCACCGCGACCACGTCGTGCCCGCGTTCGGCGAACAACTCGACAGTGGCTCGGCCGATACCGGACGCGGCGCCGGTCACGATCGCGACGCGACGCGCGTCGGCGGGGGAGGGCTTGCTCATCTGGGGCCTTGTGTCGGAGCCCGAGCAGCGGATCTGATCTCGGCCACTCGGGCAGTCACACCGATGATCAGTCGAGTACTTCGTTCAGTTTTCCGGTCGCGACGTCGAAGACGAATCCGCGCAGGGAGGTGGTGCGCGTGATGAAGGGGCTGCGTTCGATGCGGCGCAGCGAGTTGCGGATGTCCTCGTCGAGATCGCCGAAGGCCTCGGCGGACCAGGTGGGCTTGATGCCGATCTCGTCCTGGATCGCTCGTTTGAAATCGTCGTCGGTGAAGGTGAGCATGCCGCAGTCGGTGTGGTGGATCAGGATGATCTCCGTGGTGCCGAGCAGTCGCTGGCTGATGGCCAGCGAGCGGATCTCGTCGTCGGTGACCACGCCGCCCGCGTTGCGGATGACGTGCGCTTCACCGTCGTGCAGGCCCAGGATGCGGTAGACATCGAGGCGGGCGTCCATGCACGCCACCACCGCGACGTGCTTGCTGGGCGGCAGCGGGAGCGGGCCGCTGAACTGCGCTGCGTACGCGGTGTTGTTACTGAGGTATTCGTCTGTGACGGTCATGGCGGCGTCCTAGGGTTGATGGGTCGCGACAACGAATCTCCGCCTTCATGGTTGGTGCTGTTTCGGAGGGCGGCCAGAGATTCGCGCAGATCGAGGCGAAGGGTCGTTCGCAGCGGTGCGAACGAGTAGGCGCCGCCCGTGTCGATGCCACGGTGCCTGCGTCGGGCAGGGAGGGAAGCCTGATCGACCGCGACCGGCCGCCTCTGTGGCCCGCACCTGTGCGGGGCGGTGTGTCGTCCAGGGCAACCTGATTCATCTATTGCGAGAGTTGATATGAAATCAGGATTCGCGTCAGCTGTGAATCGAATCCGGTCGCGAACATGATCCGTCGTGACGGCAGAGGTGTAACCGCCGGGGCCGTGTGCGTCAGCACTGCATGTCGACCGGCGCTGGGTCCATGGATGACGTGTATAAGAGATTCCTGTCGCATCCGTAGTGAAATGTCGAGCCAGCTATTTGCCGGGCGCGGGTATCGCAGTATGAATATTCGAGACGGAGTAATCGGGTTGTTCTGTGCCGCAGGTCAATTCACAGTTGGATGCAGTGTCGACAGTATGGTCATCGGCGGCAGGGGATGAAGAATTTTCGACCGCCCGGACCGGCCGTTCAGGCGTAGTATTCCGGTGCTTTCCGGTGTTTGACAGAAAATTCTCAACACCAACATCGCGAAGCTGCGGAGTTTCCAGGGGAATGCTTCGACACTGCGACAGCGGCCACGACCGTAAGGACGCTATAGAACTGGCCGCGATAATGATGCCAGCCTTCCTCGAAGCTGAGCGCAACACGGTTCCGTTCGGCCGGTCGGGATATCTGCGCCGTATCGGCTCACTGGTTCACCTGGGCTGACCTCGCGGCCTCGGCATCTCGCCGACGTTCCTGTCGGCAGTGCTGTATCCGGACGAGACTGGGCGTTTGCCGAGGTGGGAAGCGTCGTGACGGCTGCCCGAAGCGCCCTGCGCCACGCGGATAGGCGGCCGCCCTCGCGCCCGGCTGCCGATCTCGCGCAGATCACATGCTCTTTGGTACGGCTCACAAACCCGGTTATGTTAGCTACTAATTAGCTATAAGATGTCCGGTTTGGCCCTCCATTTTCTGCGAATATTCGGGTACGGTCGACCATTGACGGGGAACTACTTCGACAGGGGGATCGATGGACGAGAACATCAGTGGTACCCCGCTATCGCGCGATGACGCAGGCGGCGATCGGGTTTCACGAAATCTTGAATACCGCTTTGCGGCTCATGGCGCTGAATCTTATGACAGCGAGACCGCTCATCTCCACGATGTCGTGGATCAATTGGAGTACGCGGTACAGGTTTGTTCGCGCGAGAGCATCCCGCTTCCCTTCGTGTTGAAGGAAGTCGAAAAGGCACTCGGTGTGGACCTCGACGATCTCTCGGCAGAGTGGCCTTCGGCCCTCCGTCTTCACCTCGTCGATTACGTGACGGCGGTGTTCGCGAAGGACCACCTCCAGCCACCACATATGTGACAACGAGGCCCGTCGGCGGCCGGTGTGGTGCATGTCGATGCGGCGGGCAATCCTCAGCGGCTCGCGGGCAGTGCGCGGCTCGCGGGCAGTGCGCCGGGCGATTCGCTCTCGAACCTTCGGATCCGTGGAGGTAGCCGGCGATGAGCTCAGGGGCGGAGTGGCCTTCGATAGGGTGGTCGACCTCGCGGACACGCAAGTCCGGGCACGTAGTGCGATAGGCGAAGGTGTCCATGCCCACGCCGAAATCCCGCGTGGGCATGGGTGTCGGCGCAATCGGATAGCATCCCCGGTACTACCTTTCGGTCCAGCAACCGGCCGGCGGAGTCAGTTCGCGTCGTGGGCGCCTGTGATCGGAGGCTTTCGTGCACACCCTGGGTTTTGTGCTGTCCAGGTGGGGAGGGGGAGGTCTGATGTGGCGCGAGCAGGCGACTCTCGGCTGCGCCGGCGGTGGTCGTGGTGCGCAGTGACGCGTTGAACGCCGATCTCATCGCGGCCGGGCCCAGATCGCAACGTCAACTCCGCATACTGCTGGTCGAGGACGATCCCGGCGACGCCTTGCTGGTGGAAGAGATGGTCGCCGATCTGTCTCCGCGCCCGCACCTGGATTGGGTACGCACCCTGACCGAGGCCGGCGAGCGCCTACGCGCCGACGTCCCCGATTGCGTGCTGCTCGATCTGCATCTGCCCGATGCGCACGGACTCGAGGCGCTGGCCGGGATCCGCGACCGCAACGATCAGGTCCCTGTCGTGGTGATGACCGGGCTCGACCAAGAGCGCACCGGGCTGTTCGCGTTGGCCTCCGGCGCGCAGGACTACCTGGTCAAGGGCCGGGTGGACCCGGAATTGTTCGGGCGCGCAGTGCGTTACGCGATCCAGCGCAAGCAGGCCGAACTCACCAGCGCGGCCCTGCAGGCCAGTCAGATGCGGGCGCAGGAGAACTCCCGACTCGAACGCGGACTGTTGCCGACCCCGCTGTTGGGTGCCGACCCCGCAGTGGAGGTGGTGTCGCGGTATCGGCCCGGCCGCGACCACTCACTGCTCGGCGGCGACTTCTACGACGTGGTCCAGGACCCGACCGGCATCGTGCACGCCATCATCGGTGATGTCTCCGGCCACGGTCCCGACGCCGCGGCGACCGGGGTCGCATTGCGGCTGGCGTGGCGCACGCTGGTGCTCAGCGGTGTCACCGGTGCCAGGCAACTGAGCCTGCTCGAGGAAGTGCTGCTCGCCGAACGCGCCGACCAGCAAACCTTCGCCACCGCTACCAGCTTGGTACTCGACCCGGCGACCCGGCAGGTGTCGGTACGCCGCGCGGGTCACCCCGGCATGCTGTCGTGCACCGGTGCCGGACTGAGCTGGGTGGAGGTGCCCGGCGGACCGGCCCTGGGTTTCGTGCCGGGCTACGCGCAGTGGCCCGCGCACGAGGTGGCACTGCCGGATGAGGCGGGGCTGATGCTGTTCACCGATGGACTGTTCGAAGGGCGCGTCGGCGACGGCAGCACCCGCCTCGGCGAGGACGGATTGTTCGAACTGGCACAGACACTGCCCGTCAGGCAGCCCGAGTCCTTCGTCGACGCGCTGATCGGGCAGGTGGCGGAGCTTTCCTCGGCGGCAGGCGGTTTGGATGACGATGTGGCCATCCTGTATTTGCGGTGGAGTGATGTGACGAGGCGGATGACGTGACGAGTAGTGCACCAGCTCGGTCGGGGGCGATCCGTCAGCTGACGGCACAGGGCTGGTTCCAGCTCGTGTTCGCGCTGATGATCCTGGTGGTGGTCGTCGGTGCCGCGGCGGGTGCACAGGTCATCGCGCACACCAGCCGGGTCACCGATCGTCTGCTCGCCGAAACTCTGCCCGCGTCCACCGAAGCCCATCGGCTGCAGGGTGCGCTGCTGAATCAGGAGACCGGCATCCGCGGCTACGCCATCACCGGGGACCCGCAGTTCCTCGAGCCCTACGACCGAGGGCGCCAGGAGCAGACACGCGCCGCGGACCGCTTACGGGAGCTGCTCGTCGGCCACCCCGGATTGCTCGCCGACCTCGTCGCTGTCGACCTCGCCGCCCAGCAGTGGCGGGCCGACTTCACCGATCCGGCGACCGGGGCCGTGTCGTCTCGCACGGGCATCGGTCTCGACGCCGCCACCGGAGCGGTGCGTCGAAAGGCGCTCTTCGACGCCGTGCGCGATACCTTCGCGGTGCAGAACGACCATCTCGTCGCGGTCGTCGACAGCGATTCCGCCGAGCTGGCAAACGCACGCACCACCCGCAACATCGTGCTGTGGGGCATCGTCGCGGTCTTCCTGCTGACCGGGGTGCTGCTCACCGTGCTGGTACGGCGACTGGTGGTACGGCCGTTGGGCTATCTCACCGAGTCGTCGCGGCGGGTAGCCGCGGGGGAGTTCGACGCGCAGATCGAGGCTGTCGGTCCTTCCGATATCGCGCTGGTCTGCGAGGCGGTGGAGAACATGCGCCACCACATCGTCGCCGAGCTCGATTCCACGCGCATCCAGGAAGCGGCACTGCTGCGCCAGAAGCAGGATCTCGACATCCAGGCCGACGAACTGCGCAGATCCAACACCGAGTTGGAGCAGTTCGCCTACGTCGCGTCCCATGACCTGCAGGAGCCGCTGCGCAAGGTGGCCTCGTTCTGCCAGTTGCTCGAGAAGCGCTACGGCGACCAGCTCGACGAGCGCGGCAAGCAGTACATCGACTTCGCCGTCGACGGCGCCAAGCGCATGCAGGTGCTGATCAACGACCTGCTCACCTTCTCCCGCGTCGGCCGGATGTCGGAGGGCACCGAGCCGGTGGGCCTGGATCAGACCCTGGACGAGGCGATGGCCGCTTTGTCGGCGACCATCGAGGAATCCGAGGCCGTGATCGAGCGCCCGGAGGCGTTGCCGGAGCTCCTCGGGGAACCGACCCTGTTGATCATGCTGTGGCAGAACCTCATCGGCAACGCGATCAAATTCCGCACGCCCGGCCTGACCCCTGTGGTCCGGGTGGCGTGCGCGCCCAACGTCGACGACGCCGAGGAATGGGAGTTCTCGGTGTCGGACAACGGAATCGGCGTCGCGGCCGAATTCGCGGAGAAGGTCTTCGTCATCTTCCAGCGTCTACACCCGCGAGATGCGTACGGCGGCACCGGGATCGGACTGGCCGTGTGCAAGAAGATCGTGGAGTTCCACGGCGGCCGGATCTGGCTCGACACCGACTACCGTGACGGCACCCGCCTGTGCTTCACCCTGCGGGCGGCAGCGCCCGCGACCACCGCCGCATCCATCGAGAACGAGGTATTCGCATGACCGATCCCGCCCAGCCGGTCGATATCCTGCTCGTCGAAGACGACCCCGGCGACGAACTGATGACGCGGGAAGCCTTCGAGGACAACAAGATCGGCAACACGCTGCACGTGGTCAGGGACGGTCAGGAAGCGCTGGACTTCATCTATCGCACCGGCGCGCACGTCGACGCCCCACGGCCGGATCTGATCCTGCTGGATCTGAACCTGCCCAAGTACGACGGCAGGCAGGTGCTGGAGAAGATCAAGGCCGACCCGGAGCTGTCCCACATCCCCGTGGTCGTGCTCACCACATCGGCGGCTGAGGAAGACATTCTGCGCAGTTACAAACTGCACGCGAACGCCTACGTCACCAAGCCGGTGGATCTCGACCAGTTCATCGCTGCGATCAGGCAGATCGATGAGTTCTTCGTGCAGGTCGTGCGGCTCCCGCGAGTGCGGGAGCCGCGACTGCGGACCTAGTGCGCGTTCGGCTCCGCGGCGATTGCCGCCTCCAGGGTGGCATAGACAGCGAGCAGCTTGTCCAGTCCGGTCAATTCGATCGGTCGAGCCACCTCATGGGAGGCGACCACGCGCAGCTGGTAGGGCGCTGCCTTGGACACGACCAGCAACGCGCTGAGTCCGGCCGAGCCGAGGAAGCCGACCTGGGTCATATCGACCACCAGTGTCTTGCCGCCCTGCTGTGCCTTCTCCAGCGCCGCCTGCAACTGGGGCGCCGAGGCCATGTCGACTTCACCGCGCACGGAGAGGATTTCGAAGTCGTCTTGTGCTCGTGTCTGCACGTCGAGGTCGCGGAAGCCGCCTTCTACACTCACCGAAGGTCTCCTCGGTTGCGATTCGCCACTTTTCTACCTCTTGCCTCTAGCTTCGCCGGGTCGGCGAATGTGCGAGCGATTCTTGCTCGAGCAACCTACCCCATCCGCTCGGGCCGCAAACCGTTGCGCCGCACCGGGGTACCCTGGCTCGGACGTATCCGCAGGGCTGCCGCGAGAGGGTTTTGTCACGCCCGGACGTGGCATATCCGGATACTGCAGGGGTACTGCCAAGGGCGCGGGTGTTCTCTCGCGGATTCGTTGGACGTCGAGATGGAGAGGGAGGCATCAGGTGACGACGCACCCGTCTCGGCAGGACAGCGCCGTGAAACCGTTCGAGATCGATTTCTCGGCAGAGGCCGCGCGGTTGGCCGAAGTGCGCCACGCGCTACAGGCCTGGCTGGCCGAGGTACCGGTCGACCCGAACCAGGCGTACGACATAGTGCTCGCCGTCGGTGAGGCGTGTACCAACGCGGTCGAGCACGGTCACCGTGGCGACGGCGGCACAGTACGCGTCACTACGGCGCTCACCGAGACTCACGTCCATACCGTCGTGACCGACGAGGGACGCTGGTCGACCCCTGATCCGGACATCGATCGGTCACGTGGGCGCGGGATGGGCATCATGCGCGCTCTCAGCAGTGAATTCGAGGTCAGCACATCGGCGGCAGGCACGGTGGTGGACATGCGGTTCGCTCGGGCGTGAGACGGCCCTGACCCCTCGGTCGCGCCGGCGCGGCGGGCTCGGACCGCGTTCGCGACGCGATACGGCAGCGCTCATTCGCGCAGGGTCTGGCTCGGTGGCCGACCGTAGCGCCGGCGGTAGGCCGTGGCGAAGCGGCCCGGATGGGGGAAGCCCCATCGGTAGGCGATGGTCGCGACAGTCTGACCGTCACCGGGCAGCGCGGCGCCGAGTTGCTCGTGCGCCGCGGCAAGGCGCAGTCGCTGCAGGTACTCGAGCGGTGTTGTGTCCAGATGGCGGCGAAAGGCGAGCTGCAAGGCGCGCGGCGTGACAAAGGTTGCCGCCGCGACGTCGCTGATCGCGATCTTGTCACTCAGATGCGACTCCAGGTAGGCGATGGCACGGCGCACGGTGTGCGGGTGAGCATCGTGACGATCGGTGGCGGTGGGCTCGTGCTCGGCGGTCGTCGGCATGGTGGCCAGCACAGTCGCGGCGAGATAGTCCGAGGCCGTCGTGACGGTGAGCGGGCTGCTCGCTGCATCGGGGTCCGCGGCGATCTGCTGCAGGTGGATGATCACCCGCCGCAGCCGCTGTCCGGCCGCCACAGTGACAGGTCGGTGCCCGTCTACGCGCACGCGGTCTCCGCCCGCGGCGGTGGCCATACGGTTCAGGATCGCAGGGTCGAACATGGTGATGTCGTAGCGGCTGGTTCGGATGACCCCCGAGTAGGGCAGGTCGTGGGGGGTGAGCAGACCGGTCTGCCCGGGCGTGAAGGTGTCGGTACCGCTACCGTGATAGTTCTCCTCGATCCGACCGCTGTGCACGGTGACCAGGCAGACCCGGCCGAGCGGGTCGGCATCGTAGGCCATGTCGAAACCCATCTCGAGCTGGTCGAAGTTGATCGAACCGAGCACCTCGCGACGAATCCTGGAACGCACCTGGTGCGGGCCGTGGTTGCCGATCTGCACCCGGGTGTAGGCGTTGTTGAGGAACTCCTCGGTCGCGGCGAGGTCGTCGCTCTCGAAATTCAGACTCTGCACGACGCTCCCTCCGTGGACACGCGATGAAGGGCACGCCGGTGTAGACGGGCGCCGGACGACCGCGCCCGTATGGTTTCCCGGCCCCATTTTACCGGCTCGGCAACTGGCGACGCACCCGTTGTCTCGTCCTCGGCGCACCGCGTGTCGTCCCTGCGGCGCCCGGCCGCAGAGACGAAATGCGAAGGCCGATCACCGCGAATCAGGACCGATAGCGAACAACTGGGCGCCAGGGCAGCGACGGGGCAAGGCTGTTGCCGGGCCGCGTGCTGGAATAGGATTGCCGGCCCGATCTTGAGCACACAGGACAGTTGGCAGCGCACTGCTCTCCGGTGCTGAAGAATTGAGTCCGTTGAACAATCGTCCCGACGAAACCCGCTCGCCCGCAGCCGGCGACCCGGCTGCCGATCTCTGCCGCCGCTTGGGTGCCGTCGCGGAATCCGCAGGACAGGTCATCGTGCTGCATGCTCGTGGGGAGATCGACGCCTACACCCTCCCGCGCTGGCGGGGCCTGCTCGAGTCGGCTGTCCCGGCGTCCGCCGGTGGTGGTCATCTCGTTGTCGATCTGGCCGAGATCACGTTCCTGTCGGTCCGTGCCATCATGGTCGTCGCCGACCTGGCGCAGCAGCTGGACCGCCGCGGCATCGGGATGCATCTCGCCGGCGGGCTGGCCCCTACGAGCATCGCGCGCGTGATCGACCTCGCCGGGATGACCGAGTGGATTTCGATCCACCGGGACCTCGCCACGGCTCTGGCCGCTACGGCCGGTCCGCGCTCCGGCGGCTGACGCCGGCCGGTTGGATCGCGCGAGAAATGGCCACACAGCTACCCGGGCTGTTTCCGCAGTACCTCGGTCAGTTGCTCGCCGATCGCCGGTGTCAACCTGCCCGTCAGTTCGAACCCGAGCTGGTTGGCGACGTCTCGGGCGTACAGGTCGATCGAGGCTTCCACGAGGTCCGCGTAGACCCCCACCGCACGGCGGATCCGACGGCGCGACACCAGCAATGCCCACACTCCCGGCACGAGCGCCGGCCACCAGTACACACCGACTGCCAGATAGGCCAAGCCCCACACCGGGGTGCGGGCGGCGGAGCCACACCGTTCCTGGACCGTCGTCACCTCGGTGCGCGCCGCGTCGGGCAGCACCAGCCACAATCGCGGCCACGTCGTGGTCAGGTCGAGCCCCGTGCCGCGGCTGACGCGCTCGTCCACGCTCCGCAGTCGGTCGCCTGCCCACGTGGGGCATGCCGGTTCGATCTCGGAGATCGCGTTGCGCCGCAGCACAGCTCGCTGCGCAGTGCTCTTGGCCCGGCGGTCCGATCGGTCGGCCAGCACCGCCTTGACCGCGGCGTCCGCCTTGGCCGTCGCACGCCGCCAACGGCGGTGGCGCAGCGCGACGAACGGTCTGCCTGCACCGGTGCCGGTGGCTGCCCACGCGGCGATCACGATGCCGCCGAGCGCGGTAACCGCCAACCCCACCATCGCGGTCGCGGCGAGGAACGCCGCAGCGGCCCACACCAGCGCGGGACCGGTCGACACCGTCGTCACCCGGGTCCACAACAGCTTGAAGTCGAGTGCGTGCGAGGGCCCGAGCGCGACCGCCACGACCACCACGGCCACGAACACCGCGGCGGGCAGCGCGAGCGCGGCAGCCCAGCGGGTAGCAAGGTTCTTGCCGAGCTCGGTGAGGAACGCGTTCACAGCTCGATCCTGCGCAACGGTTGCCCGGTGAGCCCGCACCGCGCACCTTCGTCGATCCTCGCCCTGGTGCACGCACTCGTCGGGCACACCCATGCCGTGACGGCGATGTCGCGCGGTCCCTTCCACGGCTCGAAGCCGCGGTGCGCCCGCGTCAGGTTGTCGATGCCGTGTTGGGCGAAGGCACTGTCGAGCAGGTCGAGGTCAGCTTCGGACACCTCGCCCTGCTGTGCCGCCGTGACGATTCTGGCCAGTACGTCCGCGACGCCGTAGCGGGAAGCGCGTTCGGCCAGCGCCGCTCCGGCCTGCTCGCAGAGAACCTCGACTCGGGGACCGCTCGTTGATGTCATGCCGAATTCGAACCTCCTGCTTGGTGATTCGGATCACGCTACCGTGGACCGAACGGGATCGGGGGCTGCGCGTGTACGACGACATTCGGTCGGTGGTCGAGAACTTCGCCGACACCGGTGACATCGGCGCACTGCTGGCCGCGGGCCTGCCGCCACCGCAGCAATGCCCCGCGAATCTGTTGCCGCACCTGGCCCGAGCGCACTGGCACCGGTTCCAGGCGCAGAGCGGGTTCGCCGGGCTGGTCGACCGGGAGATCGCGGCCGCCATCGCGGGCACATCAGGTGATCTCGCGGTCGCGAGCGTCGTCGCCATGCCGCAATACCGGGCGTTGAACCAGGCACGCGAGCAGTTCCAGGTCTACCAGGACCGTGACTCGCTGGTGCTGTTCGCGAACGCCTGTACGACGGTGATGAACGCACTGGACGACGAGCGGATGAAAGCCGCGCTCACCGCCGATCACGCCACATTGCTGCTCCTGCTCGACGAGCACGACGGTTCCGATACCTACCGCGAGACCGTCGTCAACGGGCTGAACTGGACGATCGCGCACACACCTCGCGACGATCCGCAACGCGCCCGCAGGCTGGTCGATCGCGCCCGAGCGCAGGACATCGCGGGCCTGTCGCCGGGCAAGATCGTCGCCGACTACCGGGCCGCGGCCCAACTGGCGTTGCGGGAACGCCCGGTGTGGCGCGACGTCGTGCTCGAGCTCGCCCAGTACGAGTTCGATCTCTACACCGACGGTGCAGCGCCCATCCACCTGGCCGGTGCGCTGGTCGCATGTCGTGATCTCGCCGACGCGTTGAAGCGCGACTACGGCGACACTGCGCGGGTGCCCGCGCTCGCGCAGCTCGAGCAAGAGGCGAGCAGGGAGATCGGCTCCGATATCGCGCGATTCCTGATGACCTGCCATCGCGATCCGCGCGCTCTGCAGGCGCAGTACGACCTGGTCGCGAGCCTGCGGCGGCAGCCGGTCACCGGCGATGTGCTGGTGCGGCGACGTGACCAGGCGTGGGTGCTGGCCGTCGGACTGCCGCTGGACCACGCTGAGCGGCCTGCCGCGCTGCTGGATCTCTACTACGCGCACAACGACCTCTGGGATATCGGCGGCGACACCGAGGCGATCACGCTCGCCTACGATGCGGTGACCGAAGCGCTGCTCGCCACCACACCGAGCCACGCGCTGCGGGCGCAGCTGCTGAAAGCGCTCGCCCACTGCGCGAGCACCGTCGCGATGGCGAGCGGCTCTCGCGACGAAGCGAAGCTGGCGGTCGACGCCGCCCGGGCCGCGCTGAACTTACCGGCCGCCGACGATGACCAGCGCGCACTCCGGCTCTCCGCACTCGCGTCCGCGCTGATCACGCAATGCCGAGTCGGCTCCAGCCCCGCGGCGGGCCGCGAGGCTGTCACCGTCGCGGAGCAGGCCCTCGCGCTGACCCCACCCGATGACCCGAACCTCCCGCTGCGCTGGTCGTCCCTGTCCAGGGCGGCCGAGGAGGTAGCCGAGGCCGGTGATCACGCCATGTTCACCACAGCTGTCGACGCGGCGGCATCGGCGGTGTCCACCATGGCGACAGACGATGTGCGCCGGGTCGGCATGCTCTACAACTACGCCGGTGCCGTGCAGGCCCGGGCGGTCAGCACCGATGTCACGCATGCGGAACCGTTTCACGAGGCCGAACGCGCCTACCGGGCCGCGCTCGCGCTCGTGGGTCCCGATCACCCCGACGTGCCGCGCATCGAGAGCACCATCGCCGACGTGTTGTATCACCGGTACCGGCAGTGCGGTGATCTCGGCGCGCTGGAGGACTCGCTCGCGCTCGCGGAGAAAGCCGTCGGTCAGACCCCTGGAGACCACCATTGGTGGCCGTTGCGTGCGTTCGCGCTCGCGCGCTCGGCCCGTGCGCTCGCCACCTTCGGCGGGCCGGGAGCCGACCGGTTGCGCGAACTCGCGATCACCTATTACCGGTCAGTTTCCGGCCACCCGGCCACCAGCACGCAGCATCGGATGATCTGCGAACAGGCCCAGGCCGCGATGTTCGCCGAGGCGAACCCGGCAACATGGCTGGACGCGCAGGAACGGGTGATCACCGCCATCCCCGCCACGGTCAGCCGAGCGTTGTCCTGGGTCCGCAGGGTGGAGGCGGCGCGGCAGCTGCACGGCCTCGCCGACCGGGTGGTGGATGCCGGTGTGCGGTCGGGCCAGCTCGACCGAGCTCTGGAACTGGTCGAACGGTGCCGCGGCGTGCTGTTCGGCGACGCGTGGGGTATCCGGCGCGGCTGGGCACGACTCGGCGAGACGCAACCGTCGCTGGCCGAGGAGCTCAGCGAGGTCGAGCGCGAGCTGGCTGGGGCCGACGGATACGCCGACCTGACGTTTCACATCGAAGTGGAGTTCAACGGCCGGATCTCCTCCCGGGACTGGGACCCGCGACCACAGGCCGTCGAACAGATCCGGCAGCTCTCGATGCGGCGGGACCGGCTGCTCGCGCGAGCGCGCACGGTGCCGGGGTTCGAGGATCTGCTGGTGCCGCCGAATCTCGAAGTCCTGCGCACGCGCACGGCCGGGCACACCGTGGTGATCGTCAGCGCTCAGGGCAGCGCGCTCGTGGTTCCCGCCGACCGTCGGGAGCCCGTCGAGGCTGTGTCGCTGCCGCAGATCACCGAGACCACCGCCCGCGCCCAGGTCCGGCGGTTGCGAGCAGCACTGGCCGATGTGAAGGACCCGGCGTGCTCGTTCGACCGGCGTGAGCAGGCCCAGCTGGAGGTGCACGCGGTGCTGGAATGGCTGTGGACCACCACGGCCCGGCCGGTGCTGGAGAAGGTCACGACGCCGCGGCTGTGGTGGTGCCCGATCGGAATCATGGCCCAGTTGCCCTTGCACGCGGCGGGCAGACATCGCGAGGACGCGGGGCAGACTGTGTTCGACCGGGCGGTCTCCTCGTACACACCGTCGCTGACCGCGCTCGCCGACACGTTGAGCACACCCCGGCCGCGCCATGCCCGTCACACCGCGCTCATCGTCGGTGTCGGCGAGCGTAACGGCGTCTCGGTGCTGCCGAGCGCCCGTGCCGAGGCCGAGGCGGTGGCGGGACTGCTGCCCGGCTCTACTGTGCTCATCGACGCCGCCGCCGACTTCGATGCCATCAAGCAGGGGCTGCACGAGCACGCGATCGCCCATTTCGCCTGCCACGGCCGGGCGGTCAGCTCGGCAAAGCATCCCGACCAGGGGGGACTGGTGCTCAGCGACGGGATGTTCGTGCCCTCGTTCGTGCACGACCTGCGCACCACGCGGGCACAGCTGGCGTTCCTGTCCGCCTGCGACACCGCGAGCCCGGACCCGGCTCTGCTCGACGAGCCGCTGAACTTGGCGTCGGCCTTCCATCTCGCGGGCTTCCGCGGTGTCATCGGCACGCTGTGGCACACCGCGGACAGCTCCCAGACCGCCGAGGCGGTCTACGCGGCGCTCACCGCGCACGGCACCCGGGCGCCCGACACGGCCGAGGCGGCCACCGCGCTCACCGAGGCGTTGCGCACCATGCGCAACGCCTATCCGGCCGTGCCGACCAGGTGGGCCGCACACGTCCATGTCGGTGACTGAGCTACCCGCAGTGGTGCGACACCTCGATGATCTCGGTGACTCGATCGACCGACGGCGGCGAAACCCAGGGAAGCCGACTCGCGCGGGGAGCGTGCTGAATCGTCGGCACCGTCCCGCGCATCCTCGCCGTTGACCCCTGACCGCGGCCGGTGCGACCCGGACCGGATAAGTCACTGTGGCACAACGCTATTCGCGTCAGCATCCAAGGGTCCGCGTGGGTGTGGGACGTCGAGGGTGCCCTCTGGAACGAGGACTCGGTTCGGTCATGGCCGGGAAACTGGGCGGGAACCCACAATATCGGAGATCGGCGCCGTGGAGTCTCACGAAGCGCCGAATCTACTGTGCAGCAACGTGATCCACGCCGTAGAATTGCCGGCAGAGCGACGTCGCTCCCTTCGACGACCGATCGCCGGACAATGGCGTTTTCGTGAACGGTCCGAGTGCAGGTGTTTGCCGACCGTACCCACATCGTCCCGGTCCCGTCGAGGTGACCGTCCACGGATCGTGAGGTCCGAACCTCACTGTTTCAGCGCAATACCAGCTCACCGTATGCCTACGTGCCACGACGCTACCTATCTGTCTGTCGTTGCGGCAGAACAGTAGCTGTGGCAGGACGGCTCCGTCTGAATCGCGTCAGCCCCCGTGAACCATCAGGGGATCTCACCGCCATATGGCCGCACCAAAGGAATTCAGCGTTATGGACAATCCCGCGCTACCCGAAGTCCGCCGTAACGACGCTCGTCCGGCAGCCAACCCGCAGCACCAGGGCGAACCGGTCGCGTTGATGCTCAGACATCCGAGTGGGACTCAGCACGAACTTCTCGCGCTGGTCAACGCGCGCATGTACGAAATCCTCATCAGCGGTGGGGGTTTCGACGACATCGGCAGGCACGTCCTCGCCGCTCCGGGCAAGCGTGTGCGCGCACGTCTGGTTCTCGCGAGTGCAGGCCTGCTTGCGCCCGTCGGGTCCGAACCCAGTCGCGCCGCCCTCGATCTGGCCTGCGCGATGGAGATGCTGCACGAGTCCTCGCTGGTGCACGACGATATCTGTGACGGCTCGTTGCTACGCCGCGGCGCGACGTCGGTGCCCGCCGCATTCGGCGTGCGCATCGCGGCCCGAGCGGGGTTCCACATGGCAGGTGCCGCAGTGCAGGTGATCGCCGAGGTGCTTGCCGACAACCCGGGAATGTCTGCTTGTCTGGGGGAGGTGCCCGGTGTGACGTATTCCGACGGGCTGTCGGACCTGTCCTTCGGTCAGCTCATCGAGATGCTGCCGCCCGCGGTCGATGCCACCGCGCTGCGCCGCCATTACCGACTCGTCGCGGGCGCCAAGACCGGCACCTTGTTCCGATTGTCGTGCTCCTACGGCGGCACCGCGGGCGGTGCCGATCACGATCGCCTGCGAGCGCTGATGACATACGCCGATGAGCTCGCACTCGCGTTCCAGATCATGGACGATGTCCGCGACGTCGAGGGCGGTCCCGGGCTGGGCAAGGACGCAGGGGGTGACCTGGAACGACGGGTTCCGACCTGGCCGGTGATCGAATGGCTCGACATGCGCGCCGGCGCGCGGGAGATGTGGCTGTCCGCGGACACCCCGAGCACGATCCTGCAGAGCGACCTGATCGACAGCGGGGCCACCGACGCCGCGCGGGCGGTTGCCCTCGACGCCACACAGAAGGCGAGCGCCGCACTGGACATCTTCCCGCCATCGCCTGCTCGCGACGACCTCCATGCACTGCTACAGGAAGTGATCACCCGATGAGGCAGACCAGAATCGGATCACTCGCCCATGGATTTCGACACCTGCGCCGCGCACCGGACCTGGCCGCGTTACGGGCTGCCTCCTCACCCGAGGAACTGGCCCGGCTGGCACTGATCCCAGCCGGTCGTAACCTGGGTATCGCGGTGAGCTTCTTGCCCACCCACCTGCAGGCAGAGGCCACCGCCGCCCTGCTGGCCTGCCGAGTTCTGGACGCCTTCGAGGATCTCAGCGATCGCGCGATCGCGAGCTGGTCCGTTCTGGACGCTGCGGACTACCTCACCGGCAACACCGACACCAAGCCCGCTGCATTGCCTTCGGTCAGCACCGAAGCCCGCGACAGCGAAGCGGTCGACCGGCTCCTGGCCGAGCGTATCGGCGACATCCGAGCTCTGCTCGGAGCGCTGTCGCCGGCCGGGCGCAAGCGTGTCGGCGCGGTGGTCATCGATGTCGCGGTGGTGATGGCCCGCAATATCGACTCGCCGCTGTCGCGGGTCGCCTACAGCGAAGGTGTGCTCGGCCGGGTCACCTATTACGCGTGTGAACTCGCCTCCGAAGCCGTTGTGCCCGAGGCGGATCTGCGCGAACTGGCCGGCTGTCTCGCCATCATCGCTCAGTCCGCCAACGACCTGCGTGACAACGAGCTACAGATCTATGGCGTCGCCGATCGCGAGGAACTGAAGCGGAAGGTCATGCTCCAGCTCCTCGTGCCGGCACTGGGCGGTTTCGCTCTCCTGGCCAGGCTCGGTCCCGCCACCCCGAGTTTCGGTGCGCGGGTGGCGATGGCGCACATGACCATCACCACGACGGCTTTCCTGTGCGGGGCCGTCGACGCGCCCCCGCCCTTTCGGCGCAAGGTCGGCGCCGCGCTGCTTGCGGCGTCCTCGTCGAGGCGCTGGACCACGATGCTGGATCGGGTGCGGCGAAGTGTCGACGTGGCGGTCCACCGAATGCTGGACGTCTCACCGGAGTTCACCGACGCGACGAACACAGCGACCGAGGCGCTCGTTGTGGGCGACCCGCTGTCGATGCCGACTTCGCTGGTGCCACTGATCGTCGACACCACCTTCGCTATGGTGCAGACCCTGCCCGAAGGTGTCCTGACCGGCGAGCTCACCGACGCCGAGGTGCGCACCATGTTGATCGCCGACCACCTGGCTTTCAGCGCGATGGAACGGGTGCCACCGCACGACCCCGCAGCGCTCCAGGCCCTCGCCACCCAACTCCAACTCGGCGCGCTCGATACCAGCGTGGGCGGGCACAACCGGTAGACCAGCGCACCCGCCACGCGCGCCCGGGATCGGGCAGTACCGCACGGAAGGGAGTGATTCACCGGCGTCGGCGCCGCCCACTCGGCCAGAAACGACTGTCGTTGCCGACCGTGCGGTGCGGTCGAACTACTGATTCGACTGCACCGACATGTCAGGGTGCTCGGTTCACCACGGCCAGTGCGAGTTCGGTGCAGAGGGCGGCTACTTCGGTGGTCGGCCGATGGGGGTCGCCCAGCCAGGTCGCCACCAGCTGGTTGATCCCGCCGACGACGAAAAGTGCTTCCTGGCGCCGGATCTCCGGATTCGCGGGAGCGTCGAGGAATTCCGCGCTGTACTGCATCACGAGGTCGGTGACGATCCCGACGGCACGGGAGCGCAACTCTTCGAGCCCTGCCACGCTGTGGGTATCGCTGGTCATGATGCGGTGGATGCTGGGGTCGTCGGCGATCGTGTCGAGGTAGGTCGTCAGTGCCCGCAGGAGTTTGCGTTTCAAGGTGCCCGGCTCGGCCTGGCTCGCGTCGACGAGGGTGGTGAACAGCTCCTGTTGCACCTGTTCGGCGACGGCGAGGACCAGTGCGTCTCGGGTGGCGAATTGTTCGTAGAAGTAGCGCGGGGTCAACCCCGACGCGGCGCACACGCGGCGCACGGTGACTTCGCTCGGGCCGGCCTCGCCCCAGATCTGGCGACCTGCGGCGAGGAGTTTGTCGCGGCGTTCGTCACGTCGAGTCGCCGCGCTGATTCCACGGTAGGACCGGACCACCTCTGCACGCGCCATTGACAGGACTTTAGCAGTCGACCTATTTTGGATATCAGTCGTTATCCACAATGGAGCGCTCAACGAGGAGTGTCGATGACCACCGTTCCCGCCCGTCACCCAGATCGTCCCCACCGCGTCCCGCCCCTCGTCGGCGGCTTCGCGGCGATGCTAGGGGTTCACAGCCCCGACTCGACGCAATGGCAACATCTCGGCGAGGGCCTGCTCGTCGGTGACGACGCGATGGATCGGCTGGTGGACTGGATGGTCGCCGCGGGCTCGAAGCAGATGCGTCCGCTGTTCGATCGAGCGCTCACCGACGGCATCGCTGCGGTACCGCAGGCGCCGGATCCGCTGCGCGAGTTCTTCACCGCGGTCGAGACTGTTCCGGCGTGGGTCGATCACGACACGCTCGTGCGCGGGGCCAAGGTCCTGCTCACCAGCGGTTCCGACGGCATGTACATCGCGCGCGATGTCGCCATGCTCGGCGGCTACCAGTTCTCCGGCTTCAACAAGACCCTGTTGCGCACAGGAGCGCTGGAAAAGGGCTCCAATCAGCGGTGGGCCGAGACGATGCAGTGGGCGATGGATGTCCTGTCCGAGGACGGCTTGTCCCCCCTGGGTCTGGGATACCGGTCCACGATCCGGGTGCGACTCATCCACGCCTTCGTCCGCAGGCACGTGGCCGCCATGCCGGACTGGCGGACCGAGGACTGGGGCCTGCCCATCAACCAGACGGACATGGCGGCAACGCTCGTCGGCGCCTTCATCGCGCCGGCGATCGGTGGGATGGGCCTGGGTCTGTTGCTCACCCCCGCCGAAACCGACGCTGTCGCGCACCTGGTCCGCTACGTCGGCTGGCTGCTCGGTGTCGAGGAGCAGTGGCTGCCGCACTCCTTCCGTGACGGTGTGCGCGTCCTGGTGCACACGCTGTCTGCCTTGGCCGACCCCGACGAGTCGACTCCTCAACTCGCGGTACCGATGTCACGAGACCCGTTGTCGTGGAACTATGACCGGCTGCCCACGATCAGGCGCCGTCTTGCCTATGCCCAGCATCTGTCGGTGACGGGGACCTTCCTCGGCCGCCACACGATGCGTGCGCTCGGGCTGCCGACGGCGATCGTTCCGTGGTACCCGGCGATCCGAATCCCCGTCAATGTCGCGCGCTCGGTCACCCGGCTGTTGCCCGGCGGACTCGACCGCGCGGCGAATCGCGGTGCGCGAGAACAGGATCGGTTCATGGGGACACTGGTCAGCGCCGGACCGACCGTCGGCGCGGCGGCCGCGCGACTCACCCACGCGGCCTAGCGCCGCGACGCGGTGGCGGCCGGTGTCAGGGTGCCTTCGGCTCGATGGAGGGGCCCGGGTGCGGCGACCAGCCTGCGTCGCGGGCGGCGGTGTACAGCGCGTCCAGGCCGAACGCGTCGACCGGGCCGAGCGCGCCGGAGCCGAGGAGGCCGCCGCCCAGTGCGGTGTCGGCGGCCCAGGCCAGAATCGCCGCGGTGAAATCGTAGGGATCGCCGCCCTTCAGGGTGACGGTGGCCAACGTCGTGCCGGCCGCGTCCTGAGCTTCGGCGACCACCCAGGTGCGGGTGCGGCGGCGAGCTTCGGCGTCGGGGCCACCGGTCGACCCCTTGACCGTTCGGGCCAAAGCCTCGTCGAATCCGCGCTTCAATGCAGGCACCTGTGCGACGACCGAGGTCAGTCGTGAGCCGACGCGCAGCGTCTGTGCCGCGAGCGGCGGCAAGCCGAGGAACACATCGACTTCTCGCAGGTGTGGGTGCGAGCGAGTCAGCGCGAAATGCTCCGACCCGGGAATCGATGCCCCCGTCCGGCTCTCTCCGGCGACATCGAAGGAACGCAGACGCGCGCCGGTGCGTTCGGCGACCACCTGTCCGGAGCGCAGCGCGAAGCCGGGTTCGAACAGCATCCCCGCCATGGACGCGCGGGTACCACCGCTGGTACCGGGACTTTTCATGAAGTAGCCGACTTCGGCACGCACCGCGGCGGGAGCCTCGCGCAAGGCGAGCCCGGCCGCGAGATTGCCCGGTACGTAGTCGAACCCGAACGCGGTGAGCAGCCCCGCGCCGGCGGCACGGGCCTGCTCGTCGTGCTCGAACACGGTGCGGATGAAGGGCCCTTCGCCGGTGGAGTCGATGTAATGCGCGCCCGCGGCGATCGTCGCGGCCAGTGCGGGGCCCCCATGGCGCAGGAACGGCCCGACCGTTGTCACCAGAACATCGCCGCGACCGAGCAGGGCCCGGACCGACGCGGGGTCGGTGACGTCGGCGACGGCGGTCCGGCAGCCGCCGAGTTCGGCGCCGAGCTTCTCGAGGGCCGCCCCGTTGCGTCCCGCCAGCACGGGCGATGCGCCGCGTGCGGTGAGGGCTTCGGCCGTCAGGCGTCCGGTGTAGCCGGTTGCCCCGAACAGTACAATTTTCGGCATCGCCGCGTCTCCTCATGGTTGGCCACTTGCCAACGCTACCGGTGGATCATCGCCCCGACGGGAAACGGCCGTCACATCATCGTGTATCGGCTCACGGCTTCTGGCTCGATGGTGACGCGCAGCCAGTCGGCGGCCTGCATCTCGGCGAGGTCGTCGGCTCGGCGTTCGTCATCGAGGTCCCAGTAGCGAGCGGCCAGGCGGGCGAGCAGGTCGTGAGCTCCATCCGGCGAGACGGTGGTGTGGCCGGCGACGGAAACCCAGCGCTCGCGTTCACCCACCGGGGCAGAGACGACGATCGAGGCGCGGGGGTCGCTTCGCAATCGCGAGATCTTCACCGAATCCGGGGCCGTGAACAATTGGATCGCGCCCTCGGAGGTGACCTCGAACCACACCGGCCGGGGCTGGGGCGGTGTGGGTCCGCCGCGCCCTCAGCCGGTCCCGCGCGATGACGAGGCTACCGATCAACGTCCGCCGTAGGTGCCCCTATTCGTCCCCTGGACCGCTCAGCCGAGGGGTAAGTTCGTAATCGGTCGGGTGAAACTGGCTGCGGCGCTGTCGATTACGGGCGTAGACCCTGGTGGAGGAGATTTTCATGGAACCGATCGTGCTGGATACGACCGGTGCCGACATCCAAGGTGAGTCGGCACGCATTCAGCAACGTGGCCCGGTGGCGCTGGTCGAACTGCCCGGTGGCGTGCCCGCCTGGTCGGTCACCGATCAGGCAGTGCTGCGGAGTCTGCTCGCCGATCCTCGGGTGTCGAAGGACCCCAGGCAGCACTGGATGTCGTTCATCAACGGCGAGATCACCGAGGCGTGGCCGTTGCTGCCGTGGGTAGCGGTCGACAACATGTTCACCGCCTACGGCGCCGATCACCGCAGGCTGCGCCGGCTGGTGTCCCCAGCTTTCAGTCATCGCCGCAGTACCGCGCTGCGTCCGCGGATCGCCGAGATCACCGAGAACCTGCTCGACGCGCTGGCAGCCGCCCCGGCCGGTGAACCGGTCGATCTGCGAAGCGGCTTCGCCTATCCGGTTCCGATCCGGGTCATCACCGAACTGGTCGGTGTGCCCGAAGGGCTGGGGCCTGCGCTGCACAAGTGCGTGGACGGCTTCTTCGACGGCTCGTTCACCGCCGAGCAGGCACAGGCCAACTACCTCGAAATGTATGGACTGGTCGGCGAACTCGTCGCCTACCGTCGTGCGCATCCTGGTGACGACGTCACCAGCGCGCTGATCGCCACGCGCGACGAGGACGACTCCGCGCTGTCGGAGAAGGAACTCGCCGACACCCTGATGCTGATCATCAATGCCGGTCACGAGACCACGGTCAATCTGCTCGACCAAGCGATCGTCGCCCTGCTCACCCATCCTGAGCAGCGCGCCGCGGTGGCCGCAGGGCAGGTGTCGTGGGCAGACGTGGTCGAGGAGACGCTGCGCTTCCAGGCACCGGTGGCACACCTGCCCCTCCGATACGCGGTCGAGGACATCGACATCGCCGGGAAGTACCGAATCGGCAAGGGCGAGGCCATCTTGGCCTCCTACGCAGGCGCAGGCCGCGACCCGAAAGTGCACGGCGCCAGCACCGCCGAGTTCGATCCCACCCGTGCCACCCGCGATCAGCACCTCGCCTTCGGCCACGGCGCACACCACTGCATCGGCGCGTCACTGGCCCGTCTCGAAGCGGCCGTTGCGTTGCCTGCGCTGTTCGATCGGTTCCCTCGGATGAGCCTGGCCACGACCCGGACCGAACTGACGCCGGTGCCGAGTTTCATCTCCAACGGGCACGCCAGTGTTCCGGTGTATCTCCACGCGACGTGAGCGCACCGGGGTGATTCGCGGACGGGTTAGTGGGCGAACGGCTTCAGCCGGTCGAAGTATCCATTGGGTTTGAGCGTCTCGAGGTGCCCGAGCGCGGCGGTGATGTCCTCGCTCAACGCCCTGGCCATGTCCGCCGAGAACCCCTCCCGCACCACGACGCGCAGCACCGCGATATCGGTGGCGTTGTCCGGCATGGTGTACGCGGGCACCTGCCAGCCGTAGGAGCGCAGCGCGTGCGAGACGTCGAACTCGGTGTATTCCGGGTCGCCCGACAGCCGGAAGCTGATCACCGGGATCGCCGAGCCGTCGGTGATCACCTCGAAGTGTCCGCTCGCGCGCAGCTGGTCGCCGAGCCAGCGCGCGGTTTGCGAGAGAGATTGCATGACCAGGCTGTAGCCGAATCGGCCGAGCCTGAGGAAGTTGTAGTACTGGCCGATGACCTGATTGCCGGGCCGGGAGAAGTTCAGGGTGAAAGTGGGCATGTCGCCGCCCAGGTAGTTGACCCGGAAAACCAGGTCGTCGGGCAGGTACTCGGGGCCGCGCCACACCACGAACCCGATGCCGGGATACGTCAGCCCGTATTTGTGGCCACTGACGTTGATCGACACCACGCGCGGCAGCCGGAAATCCCACACCAGATCGGGATGCAGGAAGGGCACCACGAAGCCGCCGCTGGCCGCGTCGACGTGCACGGGGATGTCCAGTCCTGTATCGGCAGCGAGCTTGTCGAGCGCCGCGCAGATGTCGCTGATCGGTTCGAGTTCGCCGGTGAATGTCGTGCCCAAGATGGCCACCACGCCGATGGTGTCCTCGTCGACGTTGGCCAGCACCTGCTCGGGTGTAATGACGTAGCGGCCCTTCTCCATCGGCAGATACCGCGGCTCGACGTCGAAATAGCGGCAGAACTTCTCCCACACCACCTGCACGTTGGACCCCATCACCATGTTCGGTGTGCGGCCTTTCCACCCGTCGCCGACCTTCTCGCGCCACAGCCACTTCATCGCCAGCCCGGCCAGCATCACCGCCTCGCTGGATCCGATCGTCGATACCCCGGTGGCACTGGACGGGTCGTCGTCGCGCAGGCCCTCCGCATGGAACAGGTCGGCGACCATGCACACACACCGTTGCTCGATCGCCGCGGTCGCGGGGTATTCATCCTTGTCGATCATGTTCTTGTCGAACGTCTCCGCCATCAGCTTCTCGGCCTGTGGATCCATCCACGTCGAGACGAAGGTGGCCAGATTCAGCCTGCTGCTCCCGTCGAGCATCAGTTCGTCGTGGATGAATCGATAGGCGACATCAGGATCCATCGATTCCTCGGGCATCCGCAGCGCGGGTACCGGCGCCATCGACAGCCGCCCGGTGTATGCCGGGGAGACCTGAGGAACGTGAGTGCGCCTGCGCGACATGGTTATCCCTTCGATTTCAGTTCTGCCAACAGCAGTTCGGACATGAGTCGGGACGCGTGTGCGAGAAGTCGGCGCCGAGCGAGCCGATGTCGTCGGCGGCCCGCTCACTGATGACGACCTGTGAGGTGGTGGTCATGGTTTCGACGGTAGAGCTGCCGTCGATGGGTCCGTATCCCCCGTAACGGGTGAATCTCACCGAGGACGGGGCCTGTCGCTGTCCGGCACCAGCACCATGTTGAGACCGGAATCGGCATGGCCGACGACGTACACGGATCCGGCGATCACTGATACGGATAGCATGATCCGTTGCAGCCTCGGATCTGCTAGCGGCTGATAGCGCGGGCTACCGTGTCGCCGACCTGTTCGTCGGTGAGGCTGCTGCGCTGGATCAGCACATGCGAGAGCACGGTGCGGACGGCGATCTCCGCCGCCTGTGCCGGTGTGACCACCAGTGCTGCGCTGTCGTCGCGGGCCGCCAGCAGTGGTGCGACGAAGGCGCCGACGGTTTCGATCAGGTTGAGCTTCGACCCCTCGTGCTCGATCGCGACATTGAGCAGCCATCCTGGTTCCTGGTCGCGCAGTCGGGAGATCACCGGGTGTCGGCGCAGGTAGGGGATCGCAAAGACCACTGCCTCTTTCGCCAGCTGCCGTACCGGCGTGAAGATGTCTATCTCCAGGTAGGCGGCGCTCATCATGCGGGCAACTTCGATTTTGCTGACGGCCGTGATGAGACCGTTCTTGTCTCCGAACTCACGGTAGGCGGTCGCGCGTGAGACGCCCGCCCGGCGAGCGACCGCGGTCAGCGTCAGATCATCCAGGCCGGTCTCGGCCATCATCGCCAAGGCCGTGTCCACGAGCACGGAGGACGACTGCGTCGCGTTGGTCATGCCGGTCATTCTTCCTGTTCCCGATCCGGGATGGCACGCTCGGTTGTGGCCACGTCAGTACTGAGACTATATTGGCATTCAGTCTCAGTCGTGGATCCCTGACTCGATCCATGAACAGGACTCGGAACAACGACGTTCGGAGGTTTGGCATGCGGAGAATCGGCGATCACGCGGTCGTGTTGGGCGCGGGCATCGGCGGGCTACTGGCCGCTCGGGTGCTCAGCGAGGCCTACTCGACCGTGACGGTGATCGAGCGGGATGCCCTGCTCCCGGACTCCGAGGCGCGAAAAGGTGTCCCGCAGGGGCGTCATGTGCACGGGCTGCTGCCGCGGGGTAAGGACATCCTCGAGGAATTGTTCCCAGGGTTCGGGCAGGACATGCGAACAAGCGGTGTGGTCGAATGCGACGCGCTCCGTGAAGTCCGCTTCACCATGGCCGGTCGGACCCTCAAACGAGTATCGACCGGGCACAGGGCCTTTCAGGCAAGTCGCCCACACCTCGAGCAGCACCTTCGCACGCGGGTCGCGGCGCTGCCCAACGTCACCATTCGCGACAGGTGTGATGCCGGGTCGCTCGTTGTCAGCGCCGATGGAACGCGGATATCCGGGGTCGCGATCGTGGACCGTTCGGACGGGGCGCGTGAAACCATCGACGCGGACCTGGTCGTGGCATCGATGGGTCGAGCCGGCGTCGTCCCCTCATGGCTCGACAAGCTCGGCTACGACCGCCCAGCCGAAGAAGGCACCGCGATCGACATCATCTACCGCAGCGCCTTCATCCAGCTGCCGCCGAACGCATTGCCTCACGACAAGCTGGTCACGATCGGGGTACGCGATCTACCCCCGCGTGCCCTCGCCCTGTTCGCCGTCGAGGGCAACCGGCACATCCTGACGCTGATCGGCCACGACGGCGAGGAGCCGCCCAGGGACCAGGAAGGATTCCTCGACTTCGCCGCAGCCATCGCCCCGCCCGACGTGCTCGATGCCATCAAGAACGGTGAAATCATCGGCGATATCTCGACCTTCCGCTACAAGGCCAACCTGCGCCGACGCTACGAGCGGCTCGATCGCTTTCCCGAGGGACTACTCGCGGTCGGTGACAGTCTGTGCAGCTTCAGCCCCGTCTACGGGCAGGGCATGACTGTCGCCGCGATCCAGATGGCCGTGCTGCGTGAGTGCCTCGCGCGGGGTGGAAAGAATCTTGCCACCAGGTTCTACACGGCGGTCACGCCGGAAATCGACAATGCCTGGCAACTCACCGTGATCGCCGACGGCGCCATGCCACACGTCAGTGCCGGTGTCTCGTTGCCGGTCCGAGCCGCCGTGGCGGCGCTCGAGCCGGTGCTGATCGCCGCCGAGCGTGACACCGCGGTCGCGACAACCCTGTACCGGGTGATGGGACTCGTCGACAAACCCCGCGCACTGCTCTCGCCCGTCATCGCCGCCCGCATCGCCGTCGCCAACGCCCGCGCGGCACTGGAAAACCTTGTCGGCACAGCACTTTCGTCGCACAGCCACACCTGAGCGAGGGCGCCGAGGATCAATTCGTCCACCGAGTCACGTTCGGCAGTCGAATCCAACGGATCGGGGCCCCGCGACACGGCTGAGCATCATGACACGATCGAGCGCTTGACCCTGACACAGTGACAACGTCTTCACTGGAGGCAGGAGGTGGTTCCCATGAACTCGACACCAGCACACTCGGTAGACCCGCGGCTGCTTGCCGCACTGAGTGCGGAGACTGCGTCGATCCGGCTGCGGGCTGCCCTGGCCGCGGGCACACAGGCACGCCCGGCGCTGCTCGGAGTCCTGATCGACCGCTGCGCCGTGGAGCCGGACTTCTTCGTCCGCGACATGCTCACCTGGGCACTGACCAGGCTCCCCGGCGAGCTGACCGTGCCGCGGCTGCGCGCCGAGCTGGAATCCGGGGGTGCCCAGGCCCGCAGCCAAGCGCTGCACACCCTGTCCAAGATCGGCGATCCGGCAGTCTGGCCGGCGATCACCCCCGCGCTGCTGCGCGATCCCGACGACGACGTGGCCCGCAGCGCGTGGCGAGCCGCGGTTGTTCTCGTGCCCGATGCCGAGCGCGCGGCGCTGGCCACCGAACTGGCCACCCAATTCGGGCGCGGTGATCGAGATGTTCGGCGCAGCCTGAGCCGGGCGCTGGCCACCCTGGGTGAGGTGATCACCACGGTGCTCCACCGGGCGGCCGGCAGTACCGACCCGCACGTGCGAGGTCACGCACAGGCCACCGAGCGGCTGCTGCGCGACCCGGACGCGGCCTTCGATCCCGACATCGACGCGGCGAAAAGAGTCGCGGCGCTCGACGGCGCACCGTGCTGATCGGCGAGGTGGCGCGGCGTTCGGGAGTCAGCACCCGAATGCTGCGCCACTACGACTCGCTCGGACTGGTGCGGCCCACCGGGCGCACCGTCGGCGGCTACCGTCAGTACTCCGACGCCGACATCCGCGGCATCTTCCACGTGGAGAGCCTGCGTTCCCTCGGGCTGTCGCTGCGCGAGATCGCTCGCGTACTCGCAGACCGATCGTTCACGCCGCAGACCTTGGTGAGCGAGCTGATCGCACGCACCGAGGAACGGCTGGCGCGCGAGCGCGAACTACTCGAACGTCTGCGCGCTGTCGAAAACGCCGAGCCCGGTGACTGGCACGACGCGCTACGCATTGTCGAACTCATGCGCACACTCGGCTCGACCGACCCTCACCGCCGCCTGCAGGCAGTGCTGAACCCGGCCGACAACGTGCCGGTGCCGACCGAGATGCTGGCCGCGGCCGTGCTCACCGAGGCCGAACCCAACATGGCAGGTGCCCTGCGCTGGGCGCTGTCGCGGGCAGGCGAGGACGGACTGGTCGGGCTCGCGCCCGGGCTGGCCGCCGCCGATGCCGAGGTCCGGCGCCGGGCGGTGCTGGCCGTGGCGGAAATCCCGGGCGACGCCGCGACCGCGCTGCTCACCGCCGCACTCGACGACCCGAACCCGACCGTCCGCGCTCCCGCGGCCCTGGCCGCCGGCACTCGCGGGATCAGAGCGGCCGAACCGATCCTGGTGGCCATGGTGATCGCGGGCACCAACGATGTCGACGCCGGCGAAGTGCTCGGCGCGCTGTCGCAGGACCCGGCATCCGCGGATCGAATACTGGGCGCGCTGACCGCCGCGCTGACCGCACACGAAGACGACGCCGGCATCCGTATCCGGATCGTCCAAGCGCTGGTGGAGCTGCCCGGCACCCGCGCGCTGGCGACCCTGCGGGCACTGAGCGCGGACACCGATCACTCCGTCGCCCTCGTCGCCACCGCCTTCACCGACATGGTCGCTGCGCGAGCGACGAGTCCGGATTGCTGATCACAGCCGGGTGGCTGTTCGTGGGCCCGCTGACCACCGTTGTCGCCGAACCCGCGGGCCGCCTTACCGAGCAGGTTCAGCGCAGAACGCGGGTGAACAAGCCGGTCAGTTCGGTCCAGTGCCGGGCATCGGCCCCGGCGTCGTAGACATCGGTGTCGGATTGGGTGAAGCCGTGGCCGGCACCGGGATACACCTCGGTGCGGAAGATGGTGCCTGCGGCGCTGAAGGCGGCGTCGAGCTGTTCGATCTGTTCCGGCGGGAGGCCGGGGTCGGCGTCGGCGTGCGCGAGATACACCTCGGCGGTGATTCGGTCGACTACGGCGTGCGGGCTGGTGGAGTCTTCGGTGGCCAGCCGGCCGCCGTGAAAGCCGGCCACCGCGGCCACTCGGTCGGGGTAGGCGGCGGCGGTGTGTAGTGCGTGGCGCACGCCCATGCAATAGCCGGACAGGCCCACCGGATTGCCCGTGGTCAGCGGGGAATCCGCCAGCCACGACAGATACGCGGCGGCGTCGGCGACGACGAGCTCGGGTGTCAACGCGGTCAGCAGCGGGCGCAGGACACCGAAGATCTCACCGCGACGGTCGGCCCCGATGACATCGGGAAGGTCGACCACCGGTGCGCAACCGTGGCGGTAGAACAGATTCGGAACGAGCACCGTGAAGCCGTGGGCGGCGAGGCGTTCGGCGTCACGGCGCACCACCGGCCGCAGCCCGAACGCGTCGGAGAACACCAGCACCGCGGGGTGGGGCGCGTTGTCGTCGGGGTAGGCGAGGAAGGAATCGGCCTTGCCGTCGGCCGTGGCCACGGCGAGGGTGAGCGTGTGTACCGCCACAGCGGAACCTCCTGAGCGCGTCGAGTTGACCACAATCTACTGATCGCGCAGCGGTGATCCGGCGCTCGAACCGGCCGGGACCGGCATTTGCGCACGCACTGAATTCGACGCAGCGCAAGCGGATCCGGGTACCAGCACCACCTGGATACCAGGATCGGCATGGACCACGATGATGGGATGAGTGAAGCGGTCGACCTGCGCTCGGTGAGCACCGAGCGTCGAGCCCAGCTCGGTGCGTTCCTGAAGTCCCGTCGCGCCAAGATCACCCCCGCGGATGTGGGTCTGCCACCGGGCCCGCGGCGGCGAACGCCGGGTCTGCGGCGCGAAGAAGTCGCGCAGCTGTCGGGAATCGGCGTCACCTGGTACACGTGGCTGGAGCAGGGCAGACCGATCAACGCCAGTGTTCAGGTGCTCGACGCGGTGGCGCGCACTCTCGGCTTGGATCACGCCGAGAAAGTGCATCTCTATCGCCTCGCGGATGTGCCGTCGGTGCCCGCTGCGGCGGTGGAGTCGGCGATGCCGCCCGGGTTGCCGATGATCCTGGACCAGCTCGCACCCTTGCCCGCGGTGCTTCTCGATTCCCGATACGACGTCCTGGCGCACAATGACGCCTATCGCGTGTTGTTTCCCGGCCTCGCCCGCCCCGACGCCAATGTGCTGCGCACGGTGTTCTTGACACCGGAGTGCTGCAATCCCTATCGGCACAACATCGATGATCTGCGTCGCATGGTTGCCTACCTGCGCGGTGTGTCGGTCCGTCACCTCGACGATCCGGCCTGGCAGGAGTTGATCGACGAGCTGTGTACTTCCAGCGCCGAGTTCGCCAGAATGTGGGCTCGCAACGACGTGGCGGTGCCGGTGAACCTGGTCAAGGTGATCCAGCATCTCGCCGTGGGTGACCTCGCGATGCATTTGACGATCATGAGTCTGCCCGCCACCGACGGCGAGTGGATCCAGATCTTCACCCCGGTCGACGACGCCGAGGCCGCGAAGCTCTCCGTGCTGCTGGCGATGTCGGACGACGAGCGGCGGCGGCCCGGCGAAGATCATCGGCGTCGATTCCACCGGTCGGCTGACCTGGGGTGATGGCGGATCACGCCGGGACTCAGATATCCGAAATCGATAGCGCGAAGACACAACTCGCAAACTGAATTCCTCAGGTACTATCGCCGACGGGGGAGCACGAGATGAACGATGGTCTTCGGCTGCCCTATACCGATATGCGACCATCTCCAGGGGATGAAACTTGATCCACATGACACCGAACCCCACCTCGCGTCGGCGCTTCGCGCGACGTTCCGGCATCACTTCGGTCGTCGCGGCGGCGGCGGTCTGCGCGGCCCTCGTATCCGGCTGCACCAAAGACGATTCGGCCACCACGGCGGGCCCGGCGCCCACCGGCCAGCTGCCCGAGGGCGCACAGATCGTGAAGGAGTCGGCGAAGACCACGCAGACCCTGCACAACGTGCACCTGAAGATCAACGTCAAGAACCTGCCCGACCTGCCGGTGGAAACCGTGTCGGCCGATGTCACCAACGAGACCCAGGGCTCGGGCGCGGCGATGGGTGACGCGAAGGTCAAGCTCACCCCCGAAGCCTCGTTCACCGAGGCGAAGTTCCTTGTGGTGGACAAGGTCCTGTACACCCAGGCCGGTGGCCGCTACGTGCCGTCGGGCCCGGCGGAGAAGGTCTACGATCCGGGCGTCATCCTGGACAAGGACAAGGGCATCGCGAATGTGATCGCCAATATCCAGAACGCGAAGACCGAGGGCCGTGAGGTGATCGACGGCATCAACACCGTCAAGGTCTCCGGCACCATCGACGCCGCTGTGATCGACCCGATCGTGCCGCGCATCGGTCAGAACGCGGGCACCATGCCGATCACCGTGTGGATCCAGGACACCGCCCCGCCCGCCTCCGATTCGACCAAGCCCTCGGACGCCGCGTCCACCGGCGACGGCCCGAATCTTGTTCGCGCCGTGGTGAAGAAGGATCAGGGTGAGGTCACCGTCGGCCTGTCGAACTGGGCCAAGCCCGTCAACATCATCAAGCCCGCCGGCTGATATTCGCCGGTAATACCGGATCAACCCACACCGGTCCGGGGTCAGCGGAGCCTGGCACGCAGTGCCCTCCGCAGCCCCGGGCCGGTGTGTCGTCTGGGTGTCGCCTGCGGTAAACGAATCACGAACGCACGAGTACGCATCCAATAAGAGAATGTTCAGCGAGATGCAAGGCGCCACAAGGACTATACGTGTCGGGACGCTGGTCGGCAGGCAACACGCATCGGACGCCGATCGGACACGGAGGAAGAACTAATGACGATCGATGATCGACCTGATGAAGCGGAGCGCGAGCTCCCGCCACCGCCCGGCCCGGGGGGTCGGCCTCCCGTCAACAACGTATGGGTTTATAACGGCAGAGCCTACGACCTGAGTGACTGGATCTCCAAGCATCCAGGCGGTGAATTCTTCATCGGCCGCACGAAAAATCGCGATATCACCTCGATCATCGGTTCCTACCACCGTGATCCGGAAAAAATCGCGCGGATGATCGAGCGTTACAGTCTCGGTCGCGATGCCACGCCCGAGGACATCCATCCGAAGAACAACGCCCCCGACTTCCTGTTCAAGGACGGCTTCAACAGCTGGGACGACACCCCGAAGTACAAGTTCGACAACAAGGCCGATCTGCTGCACCAGGTGAAGGCCCGGCTCAAGGAACCCGAGCTGGCGGCCCGGCTGCAGCGGATGGACCGCGCGTTCAACATCGTCGTCGGCGTGCTGATCTTCGCCTACATCGCCGTGCAGGCGCTGCGCCTCTACGACACGAGCTGGATGCCGTTGCCCGCCTTCGTGATCGCGATGGTGCTGCTGCGCAGCTCACTGGCCGGGTTCGGTCACTACGCGATCCACCGCGCGCAGAAGGGCTTGAACAAGTACGCGGTCAACGCCTTCGACATGAACTATGTCGCACTGTCTTTCGTCACCGCCGACGGGCACGCGCTACTGCACCACCCGCACACCCAGAGTGAAGTCGACATCAAGAAGAACGTCTTCACGATGATGATGCAGATCCCGCGCCTGTACCGGGTGCCGGTGCACACCGTGCACAAGTTCGGACATCTGCTGACGGGCATGATCATTCGCCTCCTCGATGTCTGCCGGCTCACCCGCAAGGTGGGCATCAAGGACATGTACGGCAGCTGGCGTGGCGCGCTGCCGCACTTCATCGGCTCGTTCGGGATGCGGTTCCTGCTGGTGGCCGAGTTCGTGGCCTTCGCCATCGCGGGCGACCTGCTCGCCTGGGGCCTGCAGTTCGTGATCACGCTGTGGATCAGCACCTTCATGGTGGTGGCCAGCCACGACTTCGAGATCCCGACCGAGGAACTGCACACCGAGACCGAGGACTGGGCGGTGAACCAGCTCGAGCAGGCCTACGACCTGACCGTGGTCGGTAACAAGTACGTCGACTGCTTCCTCTCGGCGGGCTTGAGCTCGCACCGTGCTCATCACGTACTTCCGTTCCAGCGCAGTGGTTTCGCCAACATCGCGTCGGAGAACGTGGTGCGTGAGGAGGCCGCGAAGTTCGGTGTGGAGTGGCTGCCCGCCAAGAGCTTCTTCGGAGATCGTTTCCCCAAGCTGTGCCGGACCTATCTGCTCGCGCCCTCCCGTGAGGCCGAGGAGAACCGGTGGGGTTTCGTGCGCGAACACTGCGCACCATCAGCGCTGAAGACCTGTGTCGTCTACACCGCGCAGGGCTTCTCCGGCATCGGAACCGTCTGACCCGGCCCGTTGCCACCTCTGATCTGTCTCGAAAGGATTTGTGCCCGTGTCTGTTTCCTTTGACCTGCTCCGCACGCCCGACGTCGAGCGCGGGCACGACCTGCTACCACCCACGCCGCCGACGACCGTCGGCGTGATCGAAGCGGTCGCCACCGGTTCGCCCTCGCTGGTCGTCGAGCAGTCCGTGAACGCGGGCCGGGTCGCCGAACTGTTCTCCGATCCCGCTCAGCGCCAGCGCATTCCGCGGATCTACGCCAAGACCAGGATCGACACCCGCCACCTCGCCATCGACCCACTCGACCCCGAGTTCCTCGAGTTCAGCCGCAAGCCCGGCACCATCCGGGAGCGGATGAACCTGTTCTTCGAACACGCCGTGCCGCTCGCCGTCGACGTCGCCCAGCGCGCCGTCGCGGGGCTGGAGGACCCGGCCGAGGATATCGGCCAGTTGATCTTCGTGACCAGCACCGGCTTCATCGCTCCCGGCGTCGACGTCGCGGTGGTCAAGCAGCTGGGTCTGTCGCCGAAGGTCGGCCGGATGGTCATCAATTTCATGGGTTGCGCCGCGGCCATGAACGGCATCCGCGCCGCCGTCGACTATGTCCGGGCCCATCCGGACAAGAAGGCGATGGTGCTGTGCATCGAATTGAGTTCGGTCAACGCCGTTTTCGACGATGACGTCAACGACGTGATCACCCACAGCCTGTTCGGTGACGGCTGCGGGGCGGTGGTGATCGGCGCCAACCAGGTGCACAAGCCGCTCGCGGCAGGCAGCGTCGTGATCCGCGACAGCTTCAGCCACCTGTTCGACGACGCCGAGGACGGCATCGTGCTCGGCGTGAAGGACGCGGGCATCACCTGCGAACTGGCGACCAGCCTGCCCGACTACATCTACCGCGGTGTCGACCCGGTGGTGTCGGAAGTGCTGGCGCGCAACGGACTCGGCAAGTCCGATATCGAGTTGTGGGCGATCCACCCCGGTGGCCCCCGCATCATCGAGGAGTCGGCGCATTCGCTCGGCATTCCCGCCGAGCTGGCGGCGCCGAGCTGGGCGGTGCTCGCCGAGCACGGCAACATGCTCAGTGTCTCGCTGATCTTCGTGTTGGAGCGGATGATCCGCGACGCACAGACAGCGACACCGATCTCTACCGGTGTGGCGTTCTCGTTCGCACCCGGTGTCACCCTCGAGGGCATCGTGTTCGATGTCATCCGAAGCTGAGAGCCGAAGGTTATGCATCTGCTCCGTTTTCTCGCCGCGCTGTCGCCGGCCAGGATCGCGGCCGTCGTCGCCGCGGGCCTGATCTGCGGCGCCGCCAACACCTACCTGGTGACGCTGATCAACGCGGTCGTCTCGCCGCGCCCGCAGCCGGACAACCTGCTGCTGCGCTTCGGTGGCACGGGTCTGGTGATCCTCGTCAGCGGTGTGCTGTCGCAGGTTCTGCTGATCCGGCTCTCCCAGGACGCGATCTACCGGTTGCGCAGCGACCTGAGCTCCGGAATCGTCTCCGCCCCACTGGAACACCTCGAACGGCTCGGCATGCACCGCCTGATGGCGACGCTCACCGAGGACGTGCGTTCGCTGTCGCAGGCCGTCACCGCCATTCCCTCGATCTGCGTGGATGTGGCGACCATCGTCGGCTGCTTCGTGTTCCTCGCCGTGGTTTCGGGACCGATTTTCGCGGTCACGGTCGGCGGCACATTGGTCGGCATCGCGTGTGTCGAACTGGTTCTCAAGCGCGTCCGCGGTATCTACCGGGAAGCTCGGGAGAACGAGGACGCGTTGCTGCGATCGTTCCAGGCCGTCACCCTCGGCATCAAGGAACTGAAGCTGCACCGTGGTCGTCGCCGTGACTTCATGGACCGGCACCTGCTCGGTTCGGCGGGCACGCTGCGCGATCAGAACACCGACGCGGGCTCGAAGTTCTCCTACGCCCAAGGCTTCGGCCAGGCGTTGCAGCTGGGCACGATGGCGCTGATCCTGTTCGTCATCGCGGCCGCACTGGATCTGCCGCGCGAGACGATGGTCGGCTACGTGCTGGTCACCACGTTCCTGGCGATGCCGATGCAGAACTTCATGCACCGCATCCCCGATCTGCTGCGTGGTGATGTGGCGCTGGCCAAGATCCGGGCGATGAACCTGTCGATGACCACGCTGCACGACGAGGAGTCGCTGCCGTATTCGGAGCGTCCAGCGGCAGGGGAGGCCAAGCTGGAACTGACCAACGTCAGCTACATCTATCGTTCGGAGGCGCCCTCGCAGGTGCCACCGCCGCCGGGATCGCACGGGCCGGGTGGGCATCCACCGCGTCCGGGGATGCCGCCGCGCGAGGCCGACGGCAGGCCGCCGCATCCGCATCCCGCTCACCCCGGCGCGCATCCGGGCGGCGGTCAGGTGGATGTCAACGGCAAGAACTGGGTCGACCACGGTGGCGTGGATGTGCGCCCGCTGGCTCCGCCGCCCGGGCGCGACGAGTCCGAGGACGCCGGTTTCCGTCTCGGCCCGATCGACCTGGTTTTCGAACCGGGCCAGATCACGTTCATCGTCGGTGGCAACGGCAGCGGGAAGTCGACGCTGGCCAAGCTCATCACCGGTCTGTATGTGCCACGCTCGGGGTCGTTGTCGCTCAACGGGGAGAGGATCGACCACGACAACATCGAGTGGTACCGGCAGAATTCGTCGGCGGTGTTCACCGATTTCCATCTGTTCGAGGATTACCTGGGTTTCGACCGCCCCGGTATCGACGCCGAAGTCCAGCGTTATCTCGACGAGTTGCAGATCGCGCACAAGGTGACGGTGCAGGACGGGCGGTTGTCGACCGTCGACCTGTCGCAGGGGCAGCGCAAGCGGTTGGCCCTGCTCACCGCCCTGCTCGAAGACCGCCAGATCTATGTCTTCGACGAATGGGCCGCCGATCAGGAGCCTCGGTTCCGCGATGTGTTCTACCACGAGATCCTCACCGATCTGAAGCGCCGCGGTAAGACGGTCATCGTGATCACCCATGACGACCGGTACTTCGATTGCGCCGACCAATTGGTGAAGCTCGACTTCGGTCTCGTCGCTGTGTGAGGCGTGAACGCCGGTCCCTCGCGGGGCCGGCGTTCTCGTGTGTCAGGCGATGTCGCGGTACTCGGCGATGTGGCGCGACATCGGTGGCCGGTCGGCCAGGCTGACCTCGGAAGGTGTTCGCCGCCACCCGGTTTCCCCGGGCAGGAACTGCACCAGGCCGATCCCGGAATCCCGGATGCCGAGTCGGTCGAGCAGAGTCGCCACGACCTGGCGGCTCATCACCGCCAGTTCGTGCGTCGGCCGATGACGATGCACGCGGATCCCGAGGTCGACCTGGGCGATGGCAGACACACCGCGCCGCTGCCAGCAATCGAGCAGGATCCCGATCTCCGCGCCGTACCCGCCGGCGATGGAGATCTGCCCGAGAAACGCACGCGTGGCGCCACATTCGCCGCCGAGTGGCTGGATGATCTCGGCCAGCGCGGGTGCGAGCGCGGTGAGCAGCGGACGCGCCACGAGCTGTGTGACCCGGCCACCGCCGTCAGCATCATCGGTCGTCGGCCTGCGATAGAAGCCCTTCACCAGCGCGATGTGGGGGTCGGCGAGCAACGGTGCGAGCAAGGTGGGCGCGAACATCGGATCGGGGTCGACGAGATCCGCGTCCAGGAAAACGATCAGGTCACCGGTACACACCGCCATCGACCGCCACAGCACCTCGCCCTTGCCCGGCCGCACCGCCACCCCCGGCAACGCCTCCTCCCGCGTGAAGACCTCGGCCCCGGCCGCGCGCGCCCGCGCGATGGTGCGATCAGCGGACCCCGCATCGAGCACTATCAACTCGTCGACCAGCCCACCGAGCAGCGGCGTCACCGAAGCGACCACCCCGGCGACGGTGTCCTCGTCATCCAGCGCGGGCACCACCACCGAGACCCGACGACCCGCCTTGCGGTCGATCAGTTCACGGACGTCCATCCAGCCAGTCAACGACACACTCACCACTCCCGCTACCGCTGCGTCTCGATCTGTGACCGAACCCAACGGTTTTCCGCCCGTGCTTGGACGTACCTACAGGTCCGTGCCGGTCACTGAACGCAGGCCCGATGGCAGGCCCGGCGGGTACCGTGGGGCTCAGCCGACCGGTGGAGGGGCAGAAATCATGAGTGGGAGTGCGGCAACGATGGTCGAGGTGTCCAAAGGGTCCAAGACCGATCTCGTCGACGGGCGGTACACGGTGCGCCTGGATCTCGACAGCCCGGCCGGGGCGGTGGACATCGCGGCGGTGCTGTTGACCGCCGACGGCAAGGTGCGTTCCGATGCCGACTTCGTGTTCTTCAACAATCCGGCGGCGTCGGGCGTTCGGCTGGAATCCGATGCTGTTGTCGCGGTCGATCTCTCGGCAGTGCCCGCCGAGATCCATCGGGTGGTGATCACCGGCAGCACCGAGGCGCAGGGGATTCGGTTCGGCGCGGTCGCCGGGCTACGGGTCTGCGCCGTCGGTTCCAGTCAATCGGTGAGTTTCGTGCCGCCGGGGCTGGATTCGGAGACGGTGTTGCAAGCCGTCGCGCTGTATCGGCGGGGGAGTGGGTGGCGTCTCGACGCGATCGGTCAGGGATACAGCGCGGGGCTGGCGGCGTTCGCGACCGATCACGGCATCGTCGTCGACGAAGAACCGGCCGACGTCTCCTCGCACGTGGCCGAAGCGCCTGCACCCCAGAGTGTTGCACCCCTGGCGCCCTCGGTCGATCTGCGCAAAGTCGATGTCGTGCTGACCAAGGAGTCGCCGGATCGCCGCGCCACGATCGACCTGCGCAAGGGTGATCCGGGCTACGTCCTGACCGTCGGTCTCGAGTGGGACGGCCGTGGTGCGAAATACGACGCGAACGGTCGTGTCACCGAGTTCGGCACGGGCGACCTGGACGTGTACTTCTTCTGCCGCAACGAGATCACCGGCGACTACGTGGTCCTCAGCGGGGAGAAGGGCCACCAGGGCGACATCACGCAGTGGCCGTTCATCCATCACCAGGGCGACACCCGCGGCCCCGGGGCCGACAATCTCCCCGCCACCGAACAGGTCACCGTCCGCCCCACCGAGAACGGTGATCTGCTGCTCAACGTCTACCAATCCGTGGACAACGGTGCGGGCGCCATCGACAAATTCGGCAACCCCCGCGTCCGCGTCCGCTACGGCCGTCCCGGCCCCGACGGCCTCCCCGACAAGGATGCTGACCAGATCATCGTCATCATCGGCAACGGCAAGAGCTCCTTCTGGGCCACCGTCGCCCATATCGACGTGCGCGACGGCATCCTCACCGTCGACGGCACCATCCACTACAGCCGAGCCTTCAGCGAACGCATGCCCGTCCTCGACACCGACGGCACCTGGGTCCGCTCCGCCAAGAACGGTCCCGTAGGCCGAAGCAAGAAGGCCAACGGTCTCGGCTTGAGCCGCTACGAAGGCCAGTGCCCGACCCCTCGCTGAGTCGAAAAACGCCGGAGAGACAGCGTTGTGCCGGGTTACGCTCGCCGTGACGTTTCGAACGACGAGGGGCACGAAACACGATGAGCGGCACAGTGATCGCGGTGAACAGCAACGGTGAGTACTCGTTCAGCAAGCCGACCAGACCGAGCATTCGGCTCCTGACAGGACTCGGTGTGGAGGGCGATGTCCACGCCGGAACAACGGTCAAACACCGCTCTCGGGTCGCGCAGGACCCGACCCAGCCGAACCTGCGGCAGGTTCACCTCATGCGCGAGGAACTGTTCACCGAGGTCGCCGAACACGGATTCGCAGTGTTCCCCGGCGATCTCGGCGAGAACATCACCACCAGCGGCCTGGATCTACTCGCACTTCCGGTGGGGACGCTGCTGCGGATCGGTTCCGCCGCGGTCGTGGAGATTACCGGCCTACGCAACCCGTGCGTCCAGATCGACAGGTTCCAAGACGGGCTGTTGAAGCAGCTCGTCCACCACGATGCGGCAGGCACCCTTGTGCGCAAGGCCGGAATCATGGGCGTGGTCGTCACCGGTGGCGAGGTCCGCCCCGGCGACAACATCGTTGCCGAACTTCCGCCGCAGCCGTGGAAGCCACTGGATCGGGTCTAGCGACGTGCTGAACTCTGGATTCGGCGGGCGTATTCGGGCTTGCACCTGACGTAAGGTCAGGTTCTACCGTCGACGACACCGGCGCACAGGGCGCCGGTGGAAGTGGGATGAAGCGGATGGACCAGCGCGGAACCGAGCGTGTGTGGAAAGTCGGTGAGCTCGCGGCCGAGGCCGGACTGACGGTGCGGATGTTGCATCACTACGACCGGATCGGGTTGGTACACCCGGCGCAACGGTCCGGCACCGGTCACCGGCTCTACACCGCGAGCGATGTCGAGCGGCTGTATCAAGTGCTGGCCCTGCGGCAACTGGGTCTGGGGCTCGACCAGATCGCGGATCTGCTCGAGGGCTCCGTGGCGATGACGCAGGTACTGGCCGCTCACCGCGACTATCTGGCCGCGCAACTGGCCGCGACCCGGGATCTGCATGCCTTGGTCGCGGCACTGACCGCCACGGTGCAAAGCCGGTCGGACGCATCCACGGATCACTTCCTGGAATTGATCAGGAGGACCGTCATGGTCGACGACACCATCAAGCAATACTTCACCGAAGAGCAGTTGACCCAGCTCGCGCTGCGCCGGGAGGAACTCGGTGAACAGCGCATTCAGCAAGCCGAAGCGGACTGGGCCGTGCTGATCCCCCAGGTCGACGCGGCGATCGCGGCGGGCACGGACCCGACCTCACCCGAGGCGCAGGAAATGGCGGCTCGGTGGATGAGGCTCTTGGAGGGCTTCCACGGCGGCGACGAAGGCCTGCGCGAGAGCATGTACCGGATGCAGGCCGAGGAGTCCGACCGGATCGAGAGCGAGTTCTGCGGACCCTCACCCGCGCAGATCGAGTTCATCACGACCGCGAACGCCGCACGCGAGTAGCAGATTCGGCAAAGGCCACTGATTCGAGGGCGCTCGAGCAACGGCGACCAGTGGGGCTCGGGAATGCTTCCCGCGCCCCACTGCAATATCGGTCGCCGAAAGGCAGCGCGCGACTACGCGCTGGAGCCTGTCGCGGCGTTGCCGGGACTCACAATGGCGACCCTGGCCGCGGCGGTGAGCTGCAGGTCGTGCGAAATCCGACGCGCCTAAAACTACGGTAGTAGAAGGGCTTTGACGGCTCGGCGTTCGTTCATCGCGCGGTAGCCCTCGGCGATCCGGTCCAGGGGGAGCACGAGGTCGAAGACTCGGCCGGGGTCGATGCGGCCGGTGCGGACGCGGTCGATGAGATCGGGAAGGAACCGGCGCACGGGGGCCGCGCCGCCGCGCACACCCACCGCGGACGCGAGGATCTCGGCACTGTCGAGTTCGACAGCATGGGGGATACCGACGACGCCCAGATTCCCGCCCGCGCGGGTCGAGCGCAGAGCCTGGGTCACCGACTCGCCGGTGCCGACGCATTCCATCACCGAGTCCGCGCCGATACCGCCGGTGAGCTCCAGCATTACCGCGACGCCCTCCGTGCCGCGTTCGGTGACGATATCGGTGGCGCCGAACGCCAGTGCGAGCTTTTGTCGTGCGGGATGCCTGCTCATCGCGATGATCCGTTCGGCGCCCAGTTCCCGTGCGGCGAGGACGGCGCACAGCCCGACCGCGCCGTCGCCGACCACAGCTGCGGTCGCCCCTGGGTGTACTTCGGCGGCGATGGCGGCGTACCAGCCGGTGCCCATCACATCGGAGAGGGCGAGCAGGCTGGGGAGATGACGGCGATCGGGGGTCTCGTCGAGCGCGACGAGGGTGCCCGCGGCATTCGGGATACGGATGTATTCGGCCTGGCAGGTGCTCAGGAATGCGCGGTGCACACAGCGGGATTGGTAGCCGTGGCGGCAGTTCGGGCAGGTGTTGTCGGAGGTGGCGAACGAGCCGACGACGAATTGGCCGGGCCGGAGCGTGCGCACCTCGGCACCGACCTCTTCGATGACACCGATGTACTCGTGTCCCATCGGTTGCGGTTCGTGGACGGCCTCGATGCCGCGGTAGACCCACAGGTCCGTCCCGCACACGCAGGTCGCGACGGTGCGGATGATCGCATCGGTCGGTGCCTCGATCCGGGGGTCGGGCAGCTGTTCGACGCGGATGTCGCCGGGGGCGTGGATGACGGTGCCGCGCATGAGATCGCTCCTGCCGTTGATCGACCGATTACCCACCTGCAGTGCGTAATGCGATTGTTTCGATCCAAACACAGTGTGGTGCAAAGCAAGACGGGAACGAGAGCTGAGTCGCTTATGTCCCGTTCGGGGCGCCCGCGCCAGGTGATCCCCTGATTCCGCAGCGCATCTGCCGGCCGGGCACCTCGCCGCCGGCACCTCCTCGGCTGTGTCCGATACTCGACCCGGCGTCACATCATGACTCGCACTGCGAACGCAATATTGAAACCTGTTGAGTTGCAACATCATTGGATAACAGCGTGTTACGGTGACTGGACCGTCGGGTTCGAGATGTTCCGAAATATTTTGTAGGACAACATCGTTCACAACTCGAGCCATCCACTCGTGATGGTTCTCGACCACTTCTTCTCAGGGGGCCTGAGTGATGCGTGCGTTGGTGACCGGAGGTGCCGGATTTGTCGGTTCGCATGTGACAGATGCGCTCGTGGCACGCGGCGCCGAAGTGCTCGTGGTGGACGACCTCAGCCACGGCAACGTTCGAAATCTCGAGTCGGCGTTGCACCGCGGCGCGGACTTGGTCAGTGCGGACGTCCGATCGGCGGATACCGTCCGTGAGATCATGCAGCGGTTTCATCCGGATGTGGTGTTCCATCTCGCCGCGCAGGTCAGCGTCCATTATTCGATCGCGGATCCGGTGACAGACGCCGAGCAGAACGTGGTCGGTGTGGTCAGTGTGCTGGCCGCCGCAGTGGCCGCCGGGGTGCGGCGCGTGGTGTTGAGTTCGACCGGCGGTGCGATCTACGGCGAGTCCGCGCACTACCCGACACCCGAGGCGACCGCGCCCGATCCACCGTCGGCCTATGGGTTGGCGAAATGGGCGGGCGAACGATACGGGCGCTGGTTCGCTGACACCACGAATATCGATGTCGTGGCCTTGCGATACAGCAATGTCTACGGTCCGCGGCAATCACTCGACGGTGATGCCGGTGTCGTGCTGCGTTTCTGCGCGGCCGCGCTGGATCGTCGTCCGCCGATCATCTACGGCGACGGAATGCAGACCCGGGATTTCGTCTACGTCGACGACGTGGTCGAAGCCAATATCGCTGCCGCGCAATGTGGTCAGCACAGTTTCGGTGAATACAACGTGGGAACCGGGGTCGAGATCACCGTCAACGGACTGGTCGATGCGATTCGCACCGCCGCCGGCCTGCAACCGACCGCGTGGCTGCCGCATTATGCCGCCGCTCGCGACGGTGAAGTGCGCCGCAGCTGCCTCGATGTCGCCCGCGCCCGCGCCGAGCGAATCCTCGAGGCGACCACCGCCCTGCCGAATGGCATCGAACGCACCCTGAATTGGCTGCGGGACGCGCAAGCGTCTCTGGTTCCCACCGTGTAATCGCTTGTTGTCGAAGGGAGGGGCGGGCTGATGCGGCCTGTTCTCGATGATGATCACACCGGAATTCTCGCGGCGAGACAATTCGCCGAATCGGGCTATCTGATCGTGCCGGGACTGATTCCGGGCGAACTGCGCGCACGGCTGTTGCCGGAAGTGGACCGCTGGGTGGACCAGGGATTACGTGCGCGGTCCATCGACAGTTGCCGCGATCCCGCGACTTACGGAATACCGCCGGTGATGGAGCTGGAATTGCCCGCGCACGGGGAAATCCTGACGTATCGGCCGCTGATGGCGATCCTGTCCCAGCTGCTCGGACCCGATTTCGTCTACCACCATCTGCACAGTGACCGCCATGACGCGACGATCGCGGCGAAATCGTGGCACCACGACTACGAACCCAACGATCTGGCCGATTCCACCCTGGCGATGGTGCACACGCTGCATTACCTCACCGGACTCGATGACACCATGGCCGCGCTGGTGATTCTGCCGGGGTCGCATCATCAGTCGCGCGAAAAGTCGGCGATGGCGCATGTCGGCACCGACCATCTCGATGGTGAAGTGGTGATCGATTCGCTACCACCGGGTTCGACGGTGCTCTTGCATTCGGCGTTACTGCACGCGCGACGACTGTCGACGACGACGTCGGACCGGCATCGCTACTTCGTCGACGCGTCCTATTGCCAGACCGGCGCGGCGCGCTGGCGGCCGGTGAAACCGTATTGGCGCCATATGTTGGCACGTGCGCGTGAGCTGGGCCTCGGCACCGGGCTTTCGCCGGAGTTGTTCGCCGACAAGCATTTCCGAGACGATATCGCACAAGGATAGGGGCGCCCGATCATGAGAATCGTCGGAGACAGCGATCTCGCCGAGGTATTGGCGATCTACCGGGATGAGCATTGCGCGCACGGGGCCGAAGAGGGCGTGCGGTTCCGCGAAGGGGAGGACAATCTTCGCCGGGGTGATGAATTGTCGGGCACCTGGACCCGGGTGCTGTTGTCGCGGGCTGATCTGGCCGCGGTGACCCTGCCCTGGCATCTCAGCGAGGGCGGCGACCGGGAACTGGTGCCGCGCACCGGGCTGACGGTCGAACAGGCGGCCGCGCGACTGCGCACCGAACGGGCCGATCTGGCCGCCGCCAACCCGGTGTGCACGGGGCTGATCACCGCCCTGACCGAAGCGCCGTTCACCACCGTGTTTCTCAGCGCCGCTCCGGCCGGGCACAGCGACTATGCCGATCTGCGGGCCGAGGAAGGACTGTTCCACCTCGACGGGCTGCACCGCATGATCGCGTGGGAACTCGCGGGCAGGCTTCCCGAGGGGGATCTGATCGACGGTGTCGTGGCCGGTGAGCTGCGCGGCGAAGGTGTGCGGCGATGAACGCGGACACGCTGATCGACCTGTTGCGGCGTAACGCGCGCGAACACCCACAGCGACCCGCACTGGCCGATGCCGACCGCGTGTTCACCTATCGCGAGGTCGAGCGAATAGCCGAGGTGACCGCGGACCGACTGCGCGCGGCGGGGGTCGGGCGGGGCGATCGTGTCGCTGTTCTCGGCGAACGAGACGCCCGGCAATGCGCGCTGATGTTCGGGGTGTGGTGCCGCGGCGCGGTCGCGGTTCCGGTCGAATCCTCGTGGAGTGCAGGTCAATTGCGTCGCCGACTCGACGCTGTCGGGGCACGCTGTGCGGTGTCGGCGACGGTCACCGACTACGGATCGGTCGTCATCGATCCGGTCGAGGCGATCGAGAGCGACGCACGGGGCGGTGCGTGCCACGTCGATGCCGGTGACCTCGCCTATCTCTCGTTCACGTCCGGGTCCTCGGGCGAGCCGAAGGCGGTTGCGGTCACACACGGCAACGCGACTCACTATGCGCGGGCACTGTGCGAACGGCTGGGTTTCGATGCCGGCAACGCGCCGTGCGTCGGACATGTCACGACATTGGCGGCCGATCTCGGCCACACGGCGTGGTTGCTCGCACTGGCCAGCGCTGGTTCGGTGCACGTCGTCGCCGATCGCGACACCCGCGACCCAGCGGCCTTCTGGCCCGCGGTGCGCCGGGCGGGTATCTCGGTACTGAAGACGACGCCGTCTCACCTGGGCGCACTCGAACAGGACGCGGACCGTGAGCCTTTGGACGCGGTGCTGCTCGGCGGCGAACCGCTCTCCCGCACCTTCGCCGCGAGCTTGCTCACCCGCGGTATCGCGCACCGGGTGGTCAATCACTACGGTCCCACCGAGACGACCGTCGGCGCGACGTGCTTCGTTGCGACCACGGCGGCCGAACTGCCAGAGGAGGAGGTCGTTCCCATCGGAACGGCCATCGGCGCGACAACGACGCTGCGCTTGCTCGACGACCGGGGCGAGCCGGTCCCCGACGGATCGGAGGGTGAGCTGTACATCGGCGGAAGGGGGGTCACCGCAGGCTATTTCGGGTCACCGGGCGACACCGCGAGAAAGTTCGTACCGCGCGACGACGACCGGGTCTACCGCACCGGCGACATCTGTCGGCGGCGCGCGGACGGAGCACTCGTGTTCGTGCGCCGCGTCGACCGTCAGGTGAAAGTTCGGGGGTTCCGGGTCGATCCCGCCGAGGTCGAACGAGCCGCCGAGTGCGTGCCCGGCGTCGAGCGGGCAGCCGTGGTCGTCCAGTCGACGGCCGTGGGCCCTCGGCTCCGTGCGGCTGTTCGGCTGACGCCGCGCACCGACGATGCCGCGACACTGGCGGCACTGCGTGCCTACTTGCACGAAGTGCTGCCGGGTTACGCGGTGCCACAGCCGATCTTCGTGCTGCCGGAACTGCCGCTGGGGTCCACGGGCAAGCTGGATCGCCCCCGCGTCGGCGTGATGGTGACCGCACTGCTCGACTCCCGTGCGGGCGGTGCCGCCGGCTCGACTCGTCGAGGCGACGATCCGGCGGGCGGCCTCGCACACAGCATCGCCGCATTGTGGGCAGGTGCGCTGGGAGTGCAGTCGGTCGATCCCGAGGCCGACATCATCGACCTCGGTGGCGATTCGATTCTGGCCATGCGCACGATCGCCTACCTCTACCGGCGTGGTCAGCGCGTGACTTTCGACGACTTCTACCAGCATGCGACTCCGCGGCGGCTGGCGGCGGTCGCACGACCGATCGACGCCGGCGCGTCGAAGGCCGGCGGGGGACAGCAGCCCGGTCGCCGGCTCGGGCCTGCCCAGCGGTGGATGTTCGCACAGCCGGTCGGTGATCACCGGCAGTGGAATCAGTCGGTGGTGCTGCGCTGCGGTCACGCTGTAGACGCCGGTGTCCTGTCGCGTGCAGTGACCGATCTTGCCGAGCGACATGCTGTGCTGCGTACCGAGATCGGGCCCACCGGACCGGGCGCCTGTCGCGACGTCGACGAGGTGGCGACGGTCTCGTTCTCCCGGCTGCCGCGATCGGCCGCGGGGATCGCGGAGTTCGTCGAGGGTACCTGCACCGACTTGCACCTCGGCCTGGATCCGGCGGCGGGGCGGCTCCTGCGCGTGCACCTGTTCGACGGCGGTGACGACCACGACGATCGCCTCGCCATCGTGGTCCACCACCTGGCCGTCGACGGGTTCTCCTGGCACATCCTGCTCGACGATCTCGCCTACGCGTATCGAACGGCATTGCACGGCAAGCAGTTCGACCTGCCAGGTACCGGTGACTACTACCGTTGGGCGGCCGATCGTGGCGGCTCCGTGGCCGCGGTGGTGCGGCGCCCGGCTCGCACGATCGGGCCGGCGCCACGACCGGCGAGCCTGGTGTGGACGTTGGACCGGACCGCGACGGCCGCGCTCGTTCGCGAGTACGGCGGTGCGCAAGGGCTCGAAGCCCTGCTGCTGTCGGCATTCGCCGCGGCGGTGCAGCGCGGTGAGGAGCAGTCGCTCGCGGTCGAGGTGGAGACCCACGGCCGTGACGCCGGTGACGGCGGCGGTGAGTACCTCGATACGGTCGGCTGGTTCACCGCCGCCAAATGGATACTGCTGGAACGACGTTCGCCGTCGGAGCCCACCCACTCCGCCGCGGAGATCGAGCGCCTCCTCGCGGGCACGCCCGAGCAGCCGATGGACACCGTGGGTGCGCGCCCCGACATCGGGTTCAATTTTCTCGGCACGTTCGAATTGCCGGACAAGCAGACCCTGGATTGGTCGGTCGCGCCGGAACAGGCGGGTACCGCGCGCAATCCCCACTGCGACCTGCTCTACCGGCTCAAGCTCACAGCTCGCATCGTCGAGGGCCGCCTCGTCACCGACCTGGTACACCCGGGGTCCCCGGACTCCGACGACCGGGCGCGCCAGATCATGACCCGTTTCGCCGGTGCCGTCGCCGAGTACGCGGGCACGGTCGCGGCCCCCGCCACGACATCGGCACTGTCGACGTCGGGGCAGGTTCTGCTCGCGGGCGCGCGCGCACCGCGGGCCGGGGTGCGGGTGGTCGAGGAGGCGCCCCGAGTGCTGGTCACCGGCGCGACCGGCTACCTGGGCGGGCATCTGCTCTCGGCGCTGCTCGCACGCAACGCGCAGGTGACGTGTCTGGTGCGCGGGGAGCGCGACATCGAGGCCCGGCAGCGGCTGCGCCACGTGCGGGGTATCCGGGTGCTCGCCGGTGACATCACCCGGACCGACCTCGGGATGTCGGTCGACGCGACCCGCGCGGCGGGCCGGGCACAGGTGATCATCCACGCCGCGGCAGACACCCGACTGGTCGCCGCACCCGCCGAACTCGAACGAACCAACCACGCCGCGGTGTCCGGACTCCTTGCCTGGATCGACGCGCACGCACCCGACGCCCGGTTCCACCACCTGTCGACCCTCGGCGTCGCCGGCGGTGTCGAAGGCACCGCGCGACGATTCAGCGAAGCCGACCTGCGGATCGGCCAGTACTTCCGAACGCCCTACGAACGGGCCAAATTCGGGGCCGAACTGACCGTGCGACGGTGGGCTGCCCAGGGTCGGCAGTGCTATATCCATCGCAGCGGGCACATCGCGGCCGACAGCCGGACCGGGGCGTTCCAACGCAATATCGGGGACAACCGCGTCTACCAGATGATCCGCGGCTACCTGCTCGCCGGTGCCGCGCCACGTCGGCCCGCGGTGAGTTTCGGGTTCTCCTATGTCGACACCGTCGCCGCGGCGATCGCCACACTGGCAGGCCGACCCGCCTGCGCGCCCGGGGTCTATCACGTCGAAACCCCGCATCTGGTGGCCCACGACGAGCTCGTGGCCTGGAGCGCCGCGGCCGGCTACCCGGTCGTGCTCACCGACGACACCGCGTTCACGGCCGCACTCGCCCGGGTCGAGCGGTCGCATTCGGCCGCGGTGCGGCAGGCCATGGCGTGGTCGCACCACGACGCGGACCGCAATGTGCGGATCGATAGTTCCTGGACCGTCGCCGCGCTCAACCGACTCGGCATCCATTTCGCCGCGCCCACCCCGCGATGGTGGTCGACCGCGCTGGCGTGGGGGGCCGAGGCCGGGTACTTCCCGGCCGTCGCGACCGCCGACCGCACCGCCTGACCCACATCCCATCGATAGGAGGTCGAATGTCCGAGCTTTCCCCGGTTCTCGCCCAGGCCACTTCCGTCACCGCATGCCGCGGTGCGGGCATGTATCTGTTCGACGCGGCAGGCGAGCAGTATCTCGATTTCACCGCCGGTGTCGGGGTGACCAGCACCGGCCACTGCCATCCCCGCGTCGTGGAGGCCGCGCAACAGCAGGTCGCTCGCTTGATCCACGGCCAGTACACGACGGTCCTGCACGAGCCGCTGCTCGAACTGACCGCGCAGCTCGGCTCGGTGCTGCCGCCCGGTCTGGATTCGCTGTTCTACAGCAACTCCGGCAGTGAGGCGATCGAGGCCGCGGTACGCCTGGCCCGGCACGCCACGGGCAGACCCAACGTCGTCGTGTTCGACGGGTCCTTCCACGGCCGCACGATGGGGGCGGCCGCCCTGACCACCGCCTCGACCCGATATCGGGCCGGTATCGGGCCGCTGATGCCCGGTGTGGCGGTGGCACCGTTCCCGGCGGCGTTCCGGCTCGGCCTGAGCGAGGAGGCCGCCGTCGACCACGCGCTGCACGGTCTCGATCATGTTCTGGCCACCGTGACCGCGCCCGCCGAGACCGCCGCGTTGCTCGTCGAACCCGTGCTCGGCGAGGGGGGTTATGTGCCCGCACCGCCGGGATTCCTCGCCGGACTGCGTGAACGGGCCGATCGCCACGGCATGCTGCTGATCCTCGACGAGGTGCAGACCGGGTTCGGCCGCACCGGGAAATTCTGGGCGCATCAGCACGAACCGGATGCGCGCGCCGACATCCTGGTCACCGCCAAGGGTTTGGCGAGCGGGTTCCCGCTCTCGGCCATCGCCGCGTCCACCGAGCTGATGCGCCGGGCCTGGCCGTCCTCGCAGGGCGGAACCTATGGCGGCAATGCCGTGGCCTGCGCGGCCGCCCTGGCGACCTTGGCGGTGATCCGGGACGAGCAGCTGGTCGAGAACGCCGCGGTCCAGGGTGAACGACTGCTCGCCGCGATTCGCGCCGACGCGCTGGCCGTTCCCGGTATCGCGGACGTCCGTGGGCTCGGCCTGATGATCGGCATCGAGTTCTGCACGCCCGAGGGCACACCGGATCCCGACACCGCCAAACGCGCGCAGCAGGCCGCCGCGGCGCTGGGGCTGTTGCTGCTGACCTGTGGACCCTACGGAAATGTCGTCCGGATGATCCCGGCGCTGGTGGTGACGGCCGACCAGATCGACACCGCGGTCGCGCTGTGGTCGAAGGCCGTCGGCCTCGCGACCGGTGACGGCGCAGAAAGGAACGGGACCAACCATGTCGAAATCCGTTGAGATCAGCTGGGACGCAGCCGAGATCGCTCGCGACCCCGCGGTGTGGTCGCTGCGACTGCCCGGCGACGACCGCGACACCCTCGCCGCGACCGATGACGACGCGGGCAAGGTGCGGACCGCCGTGCACGCCTTCGTCGACGGCGCTGTCGAACGGGTGGGGTTCGCCCACGTCGCCGACTTCGTCGATCCCGCCGCCTCGGAAGACGACATCACCCGCACGCTGCTGTTCGTGCTCGACGGGATCGGCGTGGTCGTTCCGCAGAACGGCGCGGGGGACCTGCGCCAGGTCCTGCGAGATCGCGAGGGAGACGGCGCCACCGCACTCGGATTCCATTGCGACACCTGCGATCTGCTGGTCCTGGTGTGTCTGCAACCGGCGGCGGACGGGCAGGGATTCACTCGGCTCGCCAACGCCCGCCGGGTCAACGACATCCTGGAAGCCGAAGACCGCGAGACCCTTTCGCTGCTGCGTGGTGACTGGACCTACGACCGCACCGGCCGTGCCGGACCGCAGATCGTGGTGTCGCCCATCCTGTTCACCCAGCCCGACGGCACCATCGGCTGCTACTACCAGACCCGAACCGTGCGTGCCTCGCTGAATGCGGACGACCCCGCCGACGCACCCCGGCTCGCCGCGCTCGACGTACTCGACGAGGTGCTGCACCGCCCCGGCGTCGGCTTCGATCTGATGCTGGCCGCGGGCGATCTGCTGATCATCCGCAACAGCCGGGCACTGCACGGTCGATCGCCCTACGTCGACCAACCGGGACCGAAAGCGCGCCGCGTGCTGCGGCTGTGGGTGGACAAGGAGAACCGATGAGCACCGAAGATCGCATCGCCCTGGTCACCGGTGGGGGTAGTGGGCTGGGCCGCGCGGCGGCCCTCGCGCTGCTCGAGCAGGGCTGGGCGGTGGCGCTGACCGGCCGTCGCGAAACGCTGCTGAAGGAGACCGCCGACCTCGCGAACGTCCCCGCGAGCCGAGTCCTGGTGGCACCCGCCGACATCACCGATCCCACCGCGGTCGCCGACCTGTTCACCGGAGTACAGCGGTATTTCGGCCGCCTGGATCTGCTGTTCAACAACGCCGGGGCGGCGGTACCGCGCTGTCCCATCGAGGACATCCGAGTCGAGGACTGGAATCGCGCACTCGACACTCTCGTCACCGGGGCGTTCCTGTGCGCGCAGCAGGCCTTCCGCGTGATGCGTGCCCAGTCGCCCGGTGGTGGCCGGATCATCAATATGGGCGCGCCGTCCGCGCACGCGCCCAGACCCAATGCCATCGCCTACACGACGGCCAAACACGCGCTGCTCGGCCTGACCCGGGCGCTGTCACTGGATGGGCGCGCGCACGGAATCGCCTGCGGGCAAATAGATGTCGGCAATGTGACGCCGCCCGACGGCAGTGGGCAACCGGCGGCGCGGCAGGCCGACGGCACACTGGCGGTCGAACAGACCATCCCGGCCGAGCGGTTCACCGAGGCGCTGGTGCTGATGGCCTCGATGCCGCTGGACACGAATATCCAATTTCTCGGCGTCTTCCCGACGACGATGCCGTTCGTGGGCAGGGGCTGAGACCATGCGCAGTGCGGGCATTCCGCTGGAACGCCGGATCGAGATCCTGTGCGAGGGCGACGCGCAGGCCAGGGCCGCGCTGCGCGACCCAGAACTCTCGGCGAAGCTTCGACAACCCGCACTGCCGTTGGCTCATCTCGCCGAGACGGTGATGACCGGCTACGGTGATCGGCCCGCCGTCGGGCAGCGGGTCACCGAACTCGTTGTCGACAGTGAGACAGGCTGTCGAACAACACGATTGCGGTCGGAGTTCCACACCATCACCTATCGTGAGCTGTGGGATCGCGTCGGTGCGGTCGCGGCGTCCTGGTGGGGCTTCGGGTTGCGACCCGGTGACTTCGTGGCGATCCTCGGGGTCACCGGTGGCGACTACGCGACGCTCGATCTCGCGTGCGTGCATCTGGGTGCCGTGGCAGTTCCGCTGCAGGCCAACGCATCCGGTGGCGAACTGGCAACGATCCTGACCGAGACCGCGCCGCGCGTCCTCGCGGTAGGAGTGGAGTTCCTCGACCGGGCAGTGGGAAGCATTCCGGCACAGTGGTTTCCACGGGCTCTGATCATCTTCGATGTGAACCTCGGAGACGACGAGCACGCCCGCATTCTCGCCGACGCTCGACGCCGACTGCCCTTTGTCGCCGTGCGCACGCTCGACGAGATCGTCAGCGACGGCCGTGCCGAGCCGCCGGCTCCGTTGTTCGCCGATGACGCCGACTCGATGAGCCTGCTCATCTACACCTCGGGCAGCACCGGAACGCCCAAAGGCGCGATCTACACCCAGCGGCTGGTCACGAGGATGTGGCTCAATGCCAGTCCGGTGCCCGCCCTCACCCTGGCGTATATGCCGATGAGCCATGTGGCGGCGCGGCTTTCGCTCTACGGCACGTTCGGTCGTGGCGGCACCACCTATTTCACGGGGCGTCCCGATCGTTCGACTCTGCTCGACGACCTCGCGCTGGTGCGGCCCACGGAGATCGCTTTCGCGCCGAGGGTCTGTGAGCTGCTGCTGCACCGGTTCCGGGACGACGTGGACCGGCGCCGAGCAGCGGGCGCGGACCCGGACCTCGCGCGCGAGGCCGCCCTCGACACCCTGCGCCGCGAGGTGCTCGGCGGACGCGCGGTGTACGCCATCTTCGGTAGCGCCCCGATGGCCGCCGACGCGAAACTGTTCGCCGAGGCACTGCTCGGCTTCGCACTGCACGACGGGTACGGCGCCACCGAAGCACTCGACATCCTGCTCGACCATCGCATCCAGCGTCCGCCGGTGACCGACTACAAGCTGCTCGACGTGCCCGAGCTGGGCTACTTCACCACCGACCGGCCACATCCGCGCGGTGAACTGCTGGTGCGCGCATCCACCGCGATCCCGGGTTACTACCGCCGGCCCGAGCTGTCCGCGGCGATCTTCGACGCGGAGGGCTACTACCGCACCGGCGATGTCATGACCGAGATCGCACCCGACCACCTCGTCTATCTCGACCGGCGCAACAACGTGCTCAAGCTGTCCAACGGCGAGTTCGTGACGGTAGCCCGGCTGGAGGCCGTCTATGGGACCAGCCCGCTGATCCGGCAAATCTTCGTCTACGGCTCCAGCGAGCGCGCCTACCTGCTCGCGGTGATCGTGCCGACCGACGAAGCACTGGCCGCAGGGTCACTGGACTCGGCGCTCACGGCGGCCCTGCGCGAGGTTGCGTCGGAGACGGGGCTGGCCGCCCACGAGATCCCGCGCGACTTCCTGGTCGAAACAGCACCTTTCACCGCCGACAACGGTCTGCTGTCCGGCCTGGGTAAGCTGCTTCGCCCGAAGGTGCGGGAGCGCTACGAGGCGAGGTTGGAGGGGATCTATCGTGATCACGCCGACGACCGGGCGGCCGAACTGCGTGAACTGCGGGCGCGCGCGGCCGAGCTTCCGTTGCTCGATGTCGTCGTGCGGGCTGCCAGGGCGGTCGTCGGCGGTGCCGAGAAGGATCTGCCCGTCGGCGCGAGTTTTACCGATCTGGGCGGTGATTCGCTGGCTGTCGTGACGTATTCGAGCCTGCTGAGCGAACTGCTCGACGTGGAGTTGCCCGCCGGGCTGCTCACCGGTCCGGGCACGGACTTCGCCGCGATCGCGGAATACGTTCGGCGACAACGACAGCCGGAGTTCGCGCGCCCGAGCTTCGCTGCCGTCCACGGGGACGACACTGTCCAGGTGCGTGCCGAGGACTTGACGCTGGAGGCGTTCCTCGACCCCGCGACGGTCGCGAGGGCGCACGCGCTACCTTCGGTCGCCGAGGTCGCCGGCACCGTCCTGCTGACCGGTGCGACCGGCTATATCGGGCGCTTCCTGTGTCTGGAATGGCTGCGCCGGTTGGCCGATATCGGTGGCACGCTGATCTGTCTGGTGCGTGGTGCGGACCCGGCGGCGGCGCGATGCAGGCTCGACGACGTCTTCGACAGCGACGTCGATCTGCGTGCGGAGTTCCGGGCGCTGGCGGCCCGGCATCTCGAGATCGTTGTCGGCGATATCGCGCAACCCGCTCTCGGCGTGGGCCGTGCGGCTTGGGAGCGGCTGGCTGCGCGGGTCGACCATGTCGTGCACGCAGCAGCGCACGTCAATCATGTTCTCCCGTACCGGCATCTGTTCGACGCGAATGTGGTGGGGACCGCCGAGATCATCCGGCTGGCGTCGACCACCCGCGTGAAGTCGGTCGACTTCCTGTCCACGATCGCGGTCGCCGACTCCTCGGCGCTCGACGAGGACGCTGACATCCGGGTCGCCGCACCCGGTCGCCGCATCGACGACAGCTACGCCAACGGCTACGAGGCAGGAAAGTGGGCGGGGGAGATACTGCTGCGCACAGCCCATGACCGCTGCGGACTCCCGGTGACGGTGTTCCGCTCGAACATGGCCTTGGCACACCGCCGCTACACCGGTCAGCTCAATGTCGCGGATGCCTTCACCCGGCTGCTGGTGAGCCTGGGTGCCACCGGGGTCGCGCCGCGGTCGTTCGTCCGCGGCGGGCCTGTCCACGATCACTACGACGGGCTTCCGGTCGACTTCACCGCGGCGGCGATCACGGCGCTCGGGGGTGATCCCCGACCGGATCACCGGGTCTTCCATGTCGCCAATCCCCACGACGACGGCGTTTCGCTGGACCGGCTGGTGGACTGGCTGATCGAGGCAGGTCTGCCCGTGCGGCGGATCGACAGCTACCCGGAGTGGCTCGGCCGGTTCGAAGCGGCACTGACCCGTTTGCCCGAACCGCTCCGCCGTCGCTCGGTGCTCCCGCTGCTGCCGGCCTATCGGCAACCTGCCGAGCCACGAACAGCACTGCCCACCAAGCAGTTTCAGGAAGCACTGCGCGCCGTCGGCCTGGCCGTCCCGCATCTCGATCGCGCTCTCATCGGCAAGTATCTCGCCGACTTCCGGGCGCTGAACCTGCTGGGGGACAGCGTCTGAGCTACGTAGCGATGTCGCCGAACGGTGGGACGTGGTGTCCCCACCGCGTACATCCCCAGCCGAGGAACTGCGCTGCCGGACCGTAGCGCGGCGTCAGCTCGATCGTCTGGGTGAAGTCGAGGCGTGTGCTCGCGGCGAACGCCGTGGGCACACCGCCGATCGCGCCGGCCGCCAGCCGCATCGCCATACCGTGACTGACCAGCACCACATCAGTGCCCGCACCCGGCGTCAGGTACCGAGTGCGCAGATCCTCGAGCACCGGCAGGAACCGGTCGAGCACATCGTTGCCCGCTTCGCCGCCGGGAACCGCCAGGTCGAGTTCCCCACTGTGCCACCGTTGATAGGTCTGGTGGAATGCCTGGTGCGCGACGTCGGTGTCGACTCCCTCGAAGTTGCCGGCCTGCACCTCGTGCACACCGTCCAGCACAATCACCGGACCTCCGATGACCGACTCGATCTGCTCGGCGGTCTGGCGGGCCCGCAGCGCAGCCGAGCAGAACAGTCGCGGCGAACCGGCGACGGCAGCTCCGAATCGTGCGGCCTGTGCGGTGCCGCGTTCGGTGAGAGATGGTCCGGGAACACGAGTTTCGAGCCGCTTGCCGACATTGCCGTGCGACTCGCCATGGCGCACCATGACCAGCTTTCCCGTCGAATTCTGTCCGCCGTGGTCCATGCCTCCATGTTCCGGCACACGGGGTGCCGACCGGAGCTGTTGGGTCAACCAGGCTGCTCGCCGACGACCAGAGGTAGCGTGGGGTCGGCGGTCCATGCGGTCAGGGATCCGTCGTAGACAGCGACATCGTCGCGCCCGACCAGTGCCAACGCGTGGGCGACCCCCGTTGCCGCGACGCCTCCGCCGCAGTAGGTCACGGGTGTGATCGCTGGATCGAGCAGACCCGCGGCAGCGAACAAGGCCCGCAGTTCCTCGAGGGGGCGTAGTGCGCCGGTCTCCGGGTCGCGGATCTGGTCGATCGGCAGGTTGATGCTTCCAGGGATGTGGCCGGGTCGGGCGAAAACGTCTGTCTCGCCACGATAGGTCGCGGCGTCCAGGACGCCCACGAGCAGGAACTTGTCATCGGCTGTCGCCGCCTCGACCTCGTTGGTGGATCGGATGAGGCCAGGGCGGCGGCGGGCGGTGAAGGTGGCCGGTGTGGGTGTCACCGGGGAGTCCGAAACCTCGGCGCCCGCCGCCCGCCATGCGGGAAGGCCGCCGTCGAGGACCGCGACGTCGTCGAAACCCTCCAAACGCAAGTGCCACCAGAAGCGAGTGGCCCAGATTCCGTCGTGCTGGTCGTAGACGACGACGCGTACCCCGTCGCCGATGCCGATCGCGCCTGCGGCCGCGGCGAAGCGCTCCGATTCCGGTGCGGTGCACGGTTGATCGGACGCCGGATCGGCGAAGTCGGTGAGTAGGTCGGCGAACACCGCGCCCGGGACATGGGCTGCCGCGTACGCGGTGCGCCCCGACTCCAGGGTGAATGTCGCGTCGTCGAGCACAGTGAAGTCGGTGCTCGCGTCCACGACCAGCAGGTCGGGCTCGCCCCGATGGTCACGGAGCCAGGAGACGGACACCGTGTGATGGACGGTCTGCCCCATGGGGACCTCCGATTGCACTGGTGGGCACTGGATTCCGAATCTAGCGAGCACCGCCGGGCTCGCACCAGACCACCGATCTGCGTGAGTGAAACCCGTGTCCTCTCGGGCCATCAAGTTGAACTCATGGATACAGTTGCCTGGTCTTTCGAGATGACATGGATGAACTATCCCGTTACCGTTGAACATCGGGACTGTTCGACGAGACGAGGAGGCTACTCGCCCGGCTCCAGTCGCGCCGGGCCGTGGGCGTGCCCCGGTTCGAGGTCTGCGCCAAGGCCTCTCGGTGGCATCCATCCCATTGCGCGTACGATTACCATCACATTCGGTGTCATGGCAATGCTCGATCTTGTTCGGGTAATAGCGTGTGTGAGTCGATAATTCACGATGTGATCTGCAAGAGATAAGATCATCGTATTCATATGTTGAACATCACTCCGAATTGCGCTGTGTCGCTGGTACTTTGACAACCGGGGGGATTTTCGCGGCCTTCGACGGCATGGTCGTGGAAGCTCGGCTCGCTGCACCAGGGAGACTTCATGACCGATCATCCTGTGTCCCGTTCGGAAGGCCTGTCGGCCCCGAGCGTAATGAATGTTATGTCGGAACGTCAGAAGGTGTTGTCGATCAAAACACCCCGAAACTCGGGGTGCGTCGAGCCGGTGCGATGTGGTCACGCGGAATCGACGTGGTGTGAACGCCGAGACTCCCGGCTCACCGACAAGGTCGACTATCTGTCCGGCGTCGGTCGCGCCGAGGCCCGCCTCCGTTTCGGCGATGCCGAGACCCTGTGCGGCGGCGTGCAGAACATGCTTTTCGTGCACTGCGGAGTTCTGGACCGGGAGACCATCGTCCGGCGGTCGGAAGTCGTGCTCGATGCCGAATCCGACGAGCCCGATCCGGGATGTCTGTGGCTGGCTCTGCTGGCCCTGGTCTACGCGGACCGATGTGCCGAGGCCGCGGCGTACTGCACCCGGCTGCTGTCCGACGGACGCGGCGAGATCTCGTTCCGCCTCTTCGAAGCGCTGACGCTCATTCGCGCCAGGATCGACGCGCAGTCCGGTCGCCCCGCCGCGGCGATCGCGGCGATGGAACCGCTGCTGCGCCGCGGTGTGTCACCCGCGCTGCGCGGCATGGCGCTGGCTTGGCTCGTCGAGGCACTGGTCCAGGTCGGCGAGCTGAGCAGTGCCCGGTGTCTGTTCGAGGACCGGATGAGCGCGGTGGACGCGATGCCCGACCACGCGCACGTGCTCGCCGCCCGAGGTGCGCTGCATCGCGCCGAAGGCGACCTCGAGCGCAGCCTGGCGGACTACCTGGCCTGCGGAAAGGTGTTGACCGCACTGAATGTGGCCAATCCGGCGATCGTTCCGTGGCGTTCCCGCGCCGCGCTGGTGGCGGCCGCGCTCGGCCGCTGCGATCTCGCGGCGGCACTGGCCGACGACGAGCTGGCCGCAGCCCGGCGCTGGGGTTCACCGGGGGCGGTGGGACGGGCCCTGCACGCGGTCGGCATGGCGCGGCGCGACAGTCGGTCGGTGGGCGCGCTCGAACGTGCCGTAGAGCTGCTCGAACTCGCTGAAGCACGCTACGAGCTGATGGGCGCACTGTGTGATCTGGGGCAGTTGCACGCGGTCGAGGGTGACGTGGAGCGATCGCGGTGGGCTGTCACGGCGGCCACCGAGCTCGCGGCCGCCGCCGGTAGCGGCCCCGTACTGCAGCGCGCGGGCTCGGTCCTCGGCGCCTTGGACACGCAGCATCGCGAGACCGGCTTGACCAGACAGGAGCGTAAGATCGCCGGCCTCGCGGTGCGGGGGCTCAGCAACAAGGAAATCGCCGAGCAGTTGTTCCTGACGGTGCGCACCGTCGAGTTCCACCTGTCCAATGTGTACCGGAAACTCGGTATCGCGGGTCGGCGTCAACTGGCCGGGGTAATGAATGCGCGGGAGTGCGCGTGAGGTAGTTTCCGGTAGTCGAATTACTCGGACGGCAGTCGTGTTCCACACGACTGCCGTCTTTTGTGCGTGTGCCCTCGGTTCCGAAGGCGTTGCCCTGGTGATGATCCTGTGGTTTCCCCGGGGAGAACCTACGGGTCGACCGTAGAGTCGTTCCGCAGCTCTTGAATCGTCGCCGAATTCTGTGCGAGATTTTCGGTGATCGGTGAGCAGCGTTGTCGCCGAATAATTCTCGAACTTCTTCGATACCGCTTCGGTATTCACGATATTCGGCGAGAGGAATCGACCATGTCTACCAACCCGTCCCGTGAGGAACTCGTCGAGCGTGCCACGAAGCTGGCGCCGCTATTGCGTTCGCGGGCTCGCTGGATCGACGAGAACCGCCGCCTGCCCGACGATGTCATCGACGCGATCGAGGAATCCTCGCTGCTGAACATGCAGGTTCCCGCGCAGTACGGCGGCTACGAATCCAACACCCGGGATTTCGTGGACGTGCTCGCCGAGGTCGCCCGTGGCAACACCTCGGTGGCGTTCTGCCTGTCGATCTACGCCTCGCTCACCTGGATGTCGGCACTGTGGCCCGACGCCGCACTCGACGAGGTCTTCGCGACACCGAACGTGCGGATCTCGGGCACCACCGCGCCCACCGGTACCGCGACGAAGGTCGACGGCGGGTGGGTACTGAACGGCACGTGGCGCTTCAACAGCGGTGTGCTGCACGCACACTGGAAGGTCACCGTGGCACTGCCGACCGAGCCCGGCGCCGAGCCGGTGCCGATCTTCGCCCTGGTGCCCACGGCTGATCTGCGCATCGTCGACGACTGGTACACCTCCGGGCTGGAAGGCTCCGGCAGCGTCTCGACAATCGCCGAGAACGTGTTCGTGCCCGAGCACCGGGTGATCACCGGCGAGGACTTCTACCAGAATCGGTCCAAGTCGGCGGTGAACGTGCTCAAGCCGCAGTACGCGGCGCCGGTGCTGGTGCCGGTCACCGCGATCCAGACCGGTCAGCTGGTCGGCGCGGCGCGGGCGGCGCTGGCGGCGTTCGTCGAACGGCTGCCCGGTCGGCCTATCACCTACACCGATTACGCCAGCCAGCTCGACGCCCCGGTCACCCATTTGCAGGTGGGCGAGGCGGCCTTGCTGATCGAGGACGCCGAGGCGCGGGCACGGACCTACGCCGACGTGATCGATGCGAAGGCTGCGGCGAACGAGGCGTGGACCGAACAGGAACGGGTCTGGTCGCGGGTGCAGATCGGCTGGGTGGCCCACCAGGCCAAGCAGGCGGTGGAGATCCTGGCCCAAGCCAGTGGCGGTTCCTCGATCCAGCGGGACGTGCCGATCGCGCGGTTGCAGCGTGATATCCACGCGACCTCGCTGCACGCGATGATCACGCCCAGCGTGAACATCGAGCTGTACGGCCGTTCGCTGGTCGGCCTGCCGCCCAACACCGTCTACCTGTGACCGTGACGAAGCGACAGGGAGCAGCGACCATGCGCAAGGTACTCATCGCCAATCGGGGCGAGATCGCGGTCCGCGTCGTGCGCGCGTGCCGCGACGAAGGATTGGCCGCGGTCGCGGTCTACGCCGAACCCGACCGGGACGCGCCCCATGTGCGGCTGGCCGACGAGGCGTACGCGCTGGGCGGGGACACCCCGGCGACGAGTTACCTCGACGCCGCGAAACTGCTGCGCGCGGCAGCCGCCGCCGGTGCGGACGCGGTTCACCCCGGCTACGGATTCCTTTCCGAGGACGCCGATTTCGCGCAGGCGGTGCTCGACGCCGGTCTCACCTGGATCGGCCCGCCGCCCGCGGCGATCCGTGCGCTCGGCGACAAGGTGTCGGCCCGGCGCATCGCCGAGGCGGTCGGCGCGCCACTCGTGCCGGGCACACGGGACCCGATCGCCGGCGCGGCCGAGGCGGTCGACTTCGCCGACCGGCACGGACTGCCGATCGCGATCAAAGCCGCCCACGGTGGCGGAGGTCGCGGGTTACGGGTGGTGCGCGAGCGCGCCGAGATCGCCGAACTGTTCGACGCGGCCGTGCGCGAGGCCACAGCCGCCTTCGGGCGCGGGGAGTGCTTCGTGGAGCGCTACCTCGAGCAGCCGCGTCACGTGGAAACCCAATGCCTCGCCGATGCTTTCGGGCACGTGGTGGTGGTGTCGACCAGGGACTGCTCGTTACAGCGCCGCCACCAGAAGCTGGTGGAGGAGGCGCCCGCACCGTTTCTCACCGACGCCCAACGCGACGAGCTGTACCGGGCGTCGAAGGCGATCCTGTCCCAGGCGGGGTACGTGGGCGCGGGCACCTGCGAATTCCTGATCGGGCGAGACGGGACGCTGTCGTTTCTGGAGGTGAACACCCGGCTGCAGGTCGAACATCCCGTGAGCGAGGAAGTGACCGGGATCGACCTGGTCCGGGAGATGTTCCGGATCGCCCGCGGTGAACCCCTCGGCTACGACGACCCGCCCGCGCGCGGGCACGCGCTGGAGTTCCGCATCAACGCCGAGGACCCGGGGCGTGGCTTCCTGCCCGCGCCCGGCACGGTGACGAAGTTCGCCGCGCCCTCGGGTCCGGGAGTGCGGGTCGACACCGGTGTGGAGCAGGGATCGGTGATCGGCCCGGCCTGGGACTCGTTGCTGGCCAAGGTGATCGTCACCGGTGCCGACCGCGATCAAGCGCTGGCGCGGTCGCGCCGGGTCCTCGCCGAGCTCACCGTGGACGGCGTCGCGACGACGCTGCCGTTCCACCGCGCGGTGCTCGACGACCCGGCCTTCACCGGCGCGCCGTTCACGGTGCACACCCGCTGGATCGAGACCGACTTCGACAATCGCATCGCCGCGCAGGACATCGCGGGGGAGACGACAGTCGAACCCCAGCGGGAAACGGTGGTCGTGGAGATCAGCGGCCGACGGCTCGAGGTCTCGCTGCCCGCCCCCGACCGCATCGGCATCGCGGCACCACGCCGCAGCGCTCGCACCGCACGCGGTGGACGCGGCGCTTCCGCTTCCGATGCGCTGGTCGCGCCGATGCAGGGCACTGTCGTGAAAATCGCTGTGACAGAAGGGCAATGGGTCGACTCCGGCGACCTCGTCGCAGTTCTCGAGGCCATGAAGATGGAACAGCCGCTCACCGCGCACCGGGCGGGCATCGTGCGCGAACTGACCGCCACCGTCGGCACGACGGTGAGCTCCGGCACCACTGTGTGCCGACTCGACGACTCCGGAAGTCATGCGGCATGAACGGAATTCAGGAGGTAACCATGGACGCTGCCGTCATCGTGGCAGGCGCGGGACCGACCGGGCTGACACTGGCCGGGGAACTGCGGCTGGCGGGCGTCGACGTGATCGTCGTCGACCGGCTGCCCGCTCGCACCGGGGAATCGCGTGGCATCGGGTTGACCCTGCGCACCACCGAAGTGCTCGACCAGCGTGGACTGCTCGGCCGCTTCGGCGCGGTGGAGACCGGCTCGGCGGGGCATTTCGGTGGGATTCCGCTCGACCTCACGGTCCTCGGCGCACCGCTGGAAGCGCCACGCGTGGTGCCCCAGTCGACGACCGAAGCGGTGTTGGAGGGCTGGGCGCGCGAGCTGGGCGCCGACATCCGGCGCGGACACGAAGTCGTCGGGCTCGACAGCGACGCCGACGGCGTCACCGTGCACTTCGCGGAGCACGCGCCGTTGCGCGCCGGCTATCTCGTCGGCGCCGACGGTGGCCGCAGTGTGGTGCGCAAGGCCGGCGGGTTCGACTTCCCCGGCACCCCGGCCACCACCGAACTGCTGCTCGCCGATGTCCGCGGGGTGGAGATCGCGCCGCGGATGATCGGCCAGCAGGTATCCGGCGGCATGGTGATGAGCGCCCCGCTGCCCGGCGGCGCCTACCGGATCATCGTCGGCGAACGCGGCGCCGCACCCCGGCGTCGCACCGGCCCACCGGATTTCGCCGAGGTCGCCGACGTGTGGAAGCGGCTGACCGATGTCGACATCTCGCACGCGGAACCGGTCTGGGTGAGCGCCTTCGGTGACGCCGCGCGTCTGGTCACCGAGTACCGGCGGGGGCGGGTGCTGCTCGCGGGCGACGCGGCGCACGTCCATCTGCCCGCGGGCGGGCAGGGCATGAACACCGGCATCCAGGACGCGGTGAACCTCGGCTGGAAGCTCGCCGCGGTGAGCCGCGGCAGGGCACCGGCCACCCTGCTCGACACCTACCACGGGGAACGTCACCCGGTCGGGCAGCGGCTGCTGGCCAACACCAAGGCGCAGAGCCTGTTCATCCTCGGCGGCGAGGAGGTCGGGCCACTGCGTGAGGTGCTGCGCGAACTCGTCGCCTATCCGGAGGTGGAACGGCACCTCGCGGCCAGGGTGACCGGACTCGACATCCGCTACGACGTGGGCGGCGGGTCCCACCCGCTGCTGGGCGCCCGGCTGCCACGGCGGCGGCTTGTGCGCGGCGCGCACGCCACCGACACCGCCGCCCTGCTGCGGCCGGGCCGGGGCGTTCTGCTCGACCTCACCGACAACCCGGCGCTGCGCCACCGGGCCCAGCCGTGGACCGACCGCATCGACGTGGTCACCGCGACCGCCACCGAACCCATCGACACCGACGCGCGCACCACCGCGCTGCTGGTGCGGCCCGACGGCCATGTGGCCTGGGTCGCCCCCGGCACGCACAACGACCTGCCGACCGTCCTGGACCGCTGGTTCGGGCCGGCCCGATGAACATCCGAGAGAAGGGGAAGTCAATGTTCAGCACACTGATCGTGGCCCGCATGGACCTCGCGTCCGCGGGCGATGTCGCCGGACTGTTCCGGGAATTCGACACCACCGAGCTGCCGCACCGGATGGGCACGCGCCGCCGCCAGCTCTTCCACTACCGCGGCCTGTACTTCCACCTGCAGGACTTCGACGAGGACAACGGCGGCGAACGGATCGAGGACGCCAAGACCGACGACCGCTTCGTGCGGATCAGTCAGGATCTCAAGCCGTTCATCGAGGCCTACGACCCGAAGACCTGGCGCTCGCCGGCGGACGCGATGGCGCACCGCTTCTACGACTGGAACGCGCGATGAGCGCGCCCGAACGTCGCGTGGTGATCACCGGCGTCGGGGTGTCCGCCCCCGGCGGGGTGGGAACGAAGAGCTTCTGGGACCTGATCTCCAACGGCCGCACCGCGACCGGACGGATCTCGCTGTTCGATCCGGCGCCGTTCCGGTCCCAGGTGGCCGCCGAGATCGACTTCGATCCCGAATTACACGGCCTGACCCCGCAGGAGATCCGGCGGATGGACCGGGCGGCGCAGCTGGCGGTGGTCAGTGCCCGCGAGGCGGTCGCCGACAGCGGGCTCGAGTTCGACGATATCGACCCGTTCCGGACCGGTGTCACCATCGGCAGCGCGGTGGGCGCCACGATGGGCCTCGATGAGGAGTACCGCACCGTCAGTGATGGTGGGCGGCTGGAACTGGTCGATCACAACTACGCGGTGCCGCACCTCTACAACTACTTCGTCCCGAGTTCGTTCGCGACCGAAGTAGCTTGGGCGGTCGGTGCGCAAGGACCGTCGACCGTGGTGTCCACCGGGTGCACTTCCGGTCTGGACGCGGTCGGCTACGCCGCGGAAGTGCTGCGCGAAGGTGGCGCGGACGTGATGATCGCGGGCGCTACCGACGCCCCGATCAGCCCGATCACGGTGGCCTGCTTCGACGCGATCAAGGCCACCACCCCGCGCAACGACGATCCCGCGCACGCCTCGCGGCCCTTCGACGCCAGCCGCAACGGCTTCGTCCTCGGCGAGGGCGCGGCGGTGTTCGTGCTCGAGGAACTGGAGAGCGCGCGCAAACGCGGCGCGACGATCTACGCCGAGCTGGCCGGACACGCCACCCGTTCCAATGCCTTCCACATGACCGGTCTGCGCCCGGACGGCAAGGAGATGGCCGAGGCGATCCGCACCGCACTCGGCCAGGCGCGGATCGACGGCACCGAGATCGACTACATCAACGCGCACGGTTCCGGCACCAAACAGAACGACCGGCACGAGACCGCCGCGGTCAAGCGCGTTCTCGGCGATCACGCCTACCGCACGCCGATGAGCTCGATCAAGTCGATGGTCGGGCATTCGCTCGGCGCGATCGGGTCGATCGAGATCGCGGCGTCGGTGCTGGCGCTGGTCAACAACGTGGTGCCGCCCACGGCCAACCTGCACAATCCCGACCCCGAATGCGATCTGGACTATGTGCCGTTGACCGCGCGCGACCACAAGGTCGACGTGGTGCTGTCGGTGGGCAGCGGGTTCGGTGGGTTCCAGAGCGCGGTCGTGCTCGCCGATCCTTTCCGGAGCCGACGATGAGCGCCGCGGTGGTGACCGGGCTCGGCGTCGCCGCGCCGACCGGTCTCGGGTTGGAAGAGTACTGGCGCACCACGCTGGCCGGGCGCACCGGGATCCGCCGGGTCACCCGGTTCGACCCCGCGTCCTATCCCGCGCAATTGGCCGGGGAGATCACCGGATTCGAGGCCGAGGAGCACCTGCCGGGCCGGCTGTTGCCGCAGACCGACCGGATGACGCGGCTGGCTCTGGTGAGCGCGGACTGGGCCTTCGCCGACGCCGGCGTGCGACCCGACGAGCTGCCCGATTACGCCGCGGGCGTGATCACCGCCAGCAGTTCGGGTGGCTTCGAGTTCGGGCAGAACGAACTGCGCGCACTGTGGAGCAAGGGCGGCGAGTACGTGAGCGCCTATCAGTCCTTCGCCTGGTTCTACGCGGTCAACAGCGGACAGATCTCCATCCGCAACGGGCTGCGCGGTCCGAGCAGCGTGGTGGTCAGCGACCAGGCCGGTGGGCTGGACGCGGTCGCCCAGGCGCGCAGACAGATTCGGCGCGGCACCACGCTGGTGGTGACGGGCGCGATCGACGCCTCGATCTGCCCGTGGGGGTGGGTGGCACAGCTGGCGGGCGGCGGACTGAGCACCGTCACCGACCCGGACCGCGCCTACCTGCCGTTCGACGCGCAGGCGGACGGCTACGTCCCGGGTGAGGGCGGCGCGCTGCTGGTCCTCGAGGACGCCGAGCACGCCAGACAACGCGATGCGCCCCAGATCTACGGCGAGATCGCCGGGCACGCGGCCACCGTCGACCCGCGCCCCGACGGTCCGGGCGAGCCGGGGCTGCGCAGGGCGATCGAACTCGCCCTCGGCGACGCGGGGGTGACTCCCGCCGAGATCGACGTCGTGTTCGCCGATGCCGCAGGCATCGCCGAACTCGACCGGATCGAGGTCGACGCCCTGGTCGCGGTGTTCGGTGCGCGTGGCGTGCCGGTGACAGCACCGAAAACCATGACCGGACGGCTCTATTCGGGCGCGGCACCGCTGGACCTGGCCGCCGCGTTCCTGTCCATCCGCGACGGGGTGATCCCGCCGACCATCGGTACCGATCTCGCCGCGGACTACCAGCTCGACCTGGTCACCGAGGTCAGGCCCGCACCCGTGCGGACCGCGCTCGTGCTCGCCCGCGGTGCGGGTGGGTTCAACTCCGCCATGGTCGTTCGCGGCCCCGAACACCTTCGCCCCTGAGGAAAGGAAAGCCCGTGTCGACATCGTTCACACTCGACGATCTGCGCCGCATCCTACGAGAAGGCAGCGGCGACAGCCCCGGCCTCGACGGCGAATTCGCCGACATCGAGTTCGAAGACCTCGGCTACGAGTCGCTGGCGCTGCTCGAGACCACCGGCCGGATCAAACGCGAATTCGGCGTCACCCTCGACGACGACGCCGTCGTCGCCGTGACCACGCCGCGCGCGCTGGTCGACCTGGTCAACGAACAGCTGCTCGAAGCGCCCCAGCCCAGCTGAGCGCGAAACCGATTGCCCGACAGGAGAACAGATATGACCAACGACGACAAGGTGGCTCTGGTCACCGGCGCCACCAGCGGCATCGGCCTCGCCTCGGTCCGTCAACTGGCCGGGCAGGGACACCGGGTGTTCCTGTGCGCACGCAACAAGGAAGCCGTCGCCGACACCGTCGCGCAATTGCGGGGCGAGGGCTTCGACGTGGACGGCACCACCGCCGATGTCCGTGCGGCCGAGGACATCTCGGCATTCGTACGGGCCGCGGTCGACCGGTACGGCCCGGTGGACGTGTTGGTCAACAACGCGGGCCGCTCCGGCGGCGGCGTCACCGCCGACCTCACCGAGGAACTGTGGTCCGACGTGATCGCGACCAACCTCAACAGCGTGTTCCTGGCCAGCCGCGAGGTGCTCACCACCGGCGGCATGCGAGAAAAGCAGCGCGGCCGCATCATCAACATCGCCTCGACGGCGGGCAAGCAGGGCGTGGTGCTCGGGGCGCCGTACTCGGCGTCCAAGCACGGCGTCGTCGGGTTCACCAAGGCGCTCGGCAACGAGCTGGCCCCGACTGGGATCACGGTCAACGCCGTGTGCCCCGGCTACGTGGAAACGCCGATGGCGCAACGGGTTCGGTCCGGCTACGCCGCGGCCTACGACACCACCGAGGACGCGATCCTCACCAAGTTCCAGGCCAAGATCCCGCTCGGCCGTTACTCCACCCCCGAAGAGGTGGCCGGCCTGGTCGGCTACCTGGCGTCCGATCTGGCCGCCTCCATCACCGCGCAGGCGCTCAATGTCTGCGGCGGACTCGGCAACTTCTGATTCCGGCCGACGAGCACCAGGAGACTCCCATGACGACGCAGACCACCCGCGAGGTCGAGCACACGATCACCGTGGCGGCCCCGCCGACCGAGGTGTACCGCCTTCTGGCCGAGGTGGAGAACTGGCCCCGGCTGTTCCCGCCCTCGGTGTATGTGACCCGCCTCGAACACGAGGGCAACGAGGAACGCATCCAGATCTGGGCGACCGCCAACGGTGAACCCAAGACCTGGATCTCGCGCCGCGTGCTCGATCCCGAGCAGTTGCGGATCACCTTCTGGCAGGAGGTGTCCGCGCCCCCGGTGGCCCAGATGAGCGGCACCTGGATCATCGAACCGCGCGAGGACGGCGGGACCGAGCTGCGGCTGCTGCACTCCTACCGAGCCATCGACGACGATCCGGACGGGCTGGCGTGGATCGAGAAGGCGGTCGACGACAACAGTCGTGCGGAACTGCCCGGTCTCAAGGCCGCGGTGGAGTCGGTGGTGCGCACCGCCGATCTGACCCTGTCGTTCGTCGACTCGGTCGAGATCGCCGGTGCGGCAAGCGATGTCTACGACTTCGTGAACGAGGCGAACCTGTGGACCGAGCGTCTCCCGCACGTGGCCTCGGTGCAGCTGACCGAGAACACCCCCGGGGTGCAGGTGCTGCGCATGGACACCCTGACCAAGGACGGATCGAGTCACACCACCGAGTCGGTCCGGGTCTGCTTCCCGCAGCACCGGATCGCCTACAAGCAGACCACCCTGCCCGCTCTGATGGCCCTGCACACCGGCTACTGGGAGTTCCGGACCAACCCCGACGGCACGACCACCGCGTCCTCGCAGCACACGGTGATCATCGAGGCGACACGGATCACCGAGATCCTCGGCCCCGACGCCGGGGTGCCCGAGGCGCGGACCTTCCTGCGCGAGGCGCTCGGGGGCAACAGCCGGGCCACGCTGAACCACGCCAAGAACTATGCCGAAGCCCGTCGATGACACCGACGTCCTGATCGTCGGCGCGGGGCCGGTCGGGTTGCTGCTCGCGGGCGATCTGGCCGGCGCGGGCGTCCGCGTGACGGTGGTGGAACAGCGGATCACCCCCACCACCGAATCGCGGGCCTCCACCCTGCACGCCCGCACCATGGACGTGCTCGCCGAGCGGGGCGTGCTCGATCGGCTCGGGCCGCTGCCCGACGGCGGGCCGGGACACTTCGGCGGACTGCGCCTGGATCTGACCGAAGCCGATCCGGCGCATCGGTTCTCGGGCCAGTGGAAGTGCCCGCAGGTCCGGCTGGAGGCTGTGCTGGGGGAACGAGCACTTGAGGCGGGCGCGGTGCTCCGGCGTGGGCACCGAGTCACCACCCTGACCGCGCAGGCGGGCGCTGTGCTGATCGACACCGTCACCCCGGACGGCGAACGGCATACCCACCGTGGCGCCTACCTCGTCGGTTGCGATGGGGAACGCGGCACCGTGCGCGAGCTGGCCGGCTTCGAACTGGCGGGTCTCGAGGCCGGGCGGGAGATGCTGCGAGCCGACGTGGCCGGAATAGATATCCCGGCCCGTCGATTCGAACGACTCCCGCACGGGCTCGCGGTGTCCTCGCGCTGGCCCGACGGCAGCACCAGGGTGATGGTGCACGTCTACGGCGCCGCACCCCGCGCCGGGGGCGGGGAACCGGAGTTCGCCGAGATCGCCGATGCCTGGGAACGGGTGACCGGCGAGTCGATCGGACACGGAACACCGTTGTGGCGCAACGCGTTCGACGACACCAGCCTGCAGGTCACCCGGTACCGGCGCGGCCGGGTCCTGCTCGCCGGTGACGCGGCCCATCGGCAGATGCCGGTGGGCGGCCAAGCCCTCAATCTCGGCCTGCAGGACGCGGCCGACCTGTCGGGCCGGTTGATCGCCGCGATCACCGGCACCGCAGGCGAGGCCGAACTCGACGGCTATCACCGCACCCGCCACGCCGTCGGCGCCCGCACCCTGACCAATATCCGCGCCCAGACCTTGCTGCTGCTGGGCGGACCGGAGGTCGAACCCGCCCGGCAGCTGTTCGCCGAGCTCCTGCGGCTCGGCGATGTCCGATCCCATCTCGCCCGCATGATCAGCGGCCTGCCCGGTCCCGGCGACCCGGCGCCCGCACCACCCGATTCCAAGGAGACATCGATGAGCCTGACGAACAAGACCGCCCTGGTCACCGGATCCAGCCGCGGCATCGGCCGCGCGACCGCCCGCCAGCTCGCGGCCAAGGGCGCGCTCGTGGCCGTGCACTACGCGGACAACGAGGCCGCGGCCCGCGAGACCGTCGAGGTCATCGAGAACGACGGCGGCCGTGCGTTTCCCGTGCGGGCCGAGCTCGGCACGACAGGCGGCGTGCACGAGCTGTTCCTCGGTCTCGAACAGGGACTCAAGGAACGGACGGGGCAGACCACGCTCGATATCCTGGTCAACAACGCCGGTGTCACCACCCCGGCCGGCGTCGCCCCCGAGGACGTGACACCCGAGGACTTCGACCGGCTGTTCGCGGTCAATGTGCGCGCGCCGTTCTTCATCGTGCAGCGCGCTCTCGGCCTGCTGCCCGAAGGCGGGCGCATCATCAACATCTCCTCCGGACTCACCCGATTCGCCAGCCCCGACCAGGTGGCCTACTCGATGACCAAGGGCGCGGTGGAACAGATCACGCTGCACTTCGCCCGACACCTGGCACCGCGCGGGATCACCGTCAACAGCGTCGCGCCCGGCATCACCAACAACGGCAGCGCCGTGTTCGACATCCCGGAGGCAGTCGAGCAGATGGCGCAGTTCTCGGCGTTCAAGCGCGTCGGCGAGGCGGTCGACGTGGCCGATGTCGTCACCTTCCTCGCCACCGACGAAGCCCGCTGGATCACCGGCGCGTTCATCGACGCCACCGGCGGGACGCTACTCGGCTGACAGCACGGCCGCCGCCGACCACATCAGGAGATCCGATGACGACAGTGCAAGAACCCACCGGGTACACCCAACGGCTCGACGAACTCGACGCGCTCAAGCGCGCCGCACGTGTCGGCCCCGACCCGGCGGCCACGCAACGCCAGCACGCCAAGGGCAAACTCACCGCCCGCGAACGCATCGACCTGCTCCTCGACCCCGGTTCGTTCGTCGAAGTGGAGCCGCTGCGCAGACACCGGGCCACCGGCTTCGGACTGGAGGCGCGCAGACCCCACACCGACGGCGTGATCACCGGGTGGGGAACCGTCGACACGCGCACGGTCTTCGTCTACGCCAGCGACTTCCGGATCTTCGGCGGCGCACTCGGCGAGGCACACGCCCAGAAGATCCACAAGATCATGGACATGGCCGTCACGGCGGGCGCTCCGCTGGTCTCGCTCAACGACGGTGCGGGCGCCCGCATCCAGGAGGGCGTGACGGCACTGGCGGGCTACGGCGGGATCTTCCGCCGCAACACCAGAGCCTCGGGAGTGATCCCGCAGATCAGTGTCATGCTCGGGCCGTGCGCCGGCGGGGCGGCGTACTCGCCCGCGCTCACCGACTTCGTCTTCGTGGTGCGCGATATCGCGCAGATGTTCATCACCGGCCCCGATGTGGTGCGCACCGTGACCGGCGAGGTGGTGACCCACGACGAACTCGGCGGCGCCGACATCCACGCCTCGGTCTCGGGGGTTGCCCATTTCGTCTACGACGACGAGCCGTCGTGCCTGTCCGATGTTCGCGCGCTGCTGTCGATGCTGCCCGCCAACAATCGGGAGCTCCCGCCGGTGGCGTTCACCGCCGACCCCGCCGACCGGCAGACCACGGCACTGACCGACCTGGTGCCGCTGGACGGCAACCGCCCCTACGACATTCGCGAGGTGCTGGCCGAAATCGTCGACGACGGCGACTATTTCGAAGTACAGGCCACCTGGGCGACCAACCTGGTGTGCGCGCTGGCCCGGCTCGACGGCCACGTGGTCGGGGTGGTGGCCAGCCAACCGATGAGCCTGGCCGGGGTACTCGACATCGACGCGAGTGAGAAGGGCGCGCGGTTCGTTCAGTTCTGCGACGCCTTCAACATTCCGTTGCTGACCCTGGTCGACGTGCCGGGGTTCCTGCCCGGCGTCGGACAGGAACACGCGGGCATCATCCGGCGCGGCGCGAAACTGCTCTACGCCTACTGCAACGCGACGGTGCCGCGAATCTCGTTGGTACTGCGCAAGTCCTACGGCGGCGCCTACATCGTGATGGACTCGCTGTCGATCGGCACCGATCTCGCGCTGGCCTGGCCGACCAACGAGATCGCCGTCATGGGCGCCGAGGCCGCGGCCGACGTGGTGTTCCGGCGCGAGATCGCCGCGTCGGAGGATCCCGCGGCCACCAGAGACCGCAAGATCGCCGAGTACCGCGAGGAACTCGTGCATCCCTACTACGCCGCCGAGCGCGGACTCATCGACGACGTGATCGATCCGCGCGACACCCGTGGCGTGCTGATCCGCGCCTTCGCCATGCTGGCGGGCAAGGACACCGATCTGCCCCGCCGCAAGCACGGGAATCCGCCGCAATGAGCGCCGAGGACCCGGTGCCCTTCCTTCGCGTCGAGAAGGGCAGCGCCGACCCGGACGAACTCGGCGCGCTGCTCGTGCTGCTGCTCGCCCGGCGACGGACCGCCGCCGCGGCGCCGAACCCGACCAGGCCCGTCGCTCGCTGGCGACGTCTGGAACGCCGACCCGCCTTCACCGACCCCCGCGCGTGGACCGGATCCACCCGCTGACGAACGGAGCCACCATGGACGTCGGACTGCTCTTCGACCTGCGCAACCCCGCACAGTGGCAGCGCCCGTGGGCCGACCACTACGCCCGCACCCTCGAGTTCTGTGAGGAGGCCGACCTGCGCGGCGCGGGCGGAGTCTGGTTCACCGAGCACCACCTGTTCGAGGACGGCTATCTCCCGCAGCCGCTCACCTTCGCCGCCGCGGCGGCCGCCAGAACCAAGCGGGTGCGCATCGGCACCGCCGTGGTGCTGCCCGCCCTGCGCAAGCCTGCCCAGCTCGCCGAGGAGGCGGCATTGGTCGATCTGATCAGCGGTGGTCGGCTCGAACTCGGTCTCGGCGCCGGCTACCGCCTGCCCGAATACCAGCTCTTCGACACCGATTTCAACCGCCGGTTCGCTCGCACCGGCGACAACATCGCCGAGATCCAGCGGTTGTGGGCCACCGGCGGGATCACGCCGGGGCCGATCCAGGATCCCGTGCCGCTGTGGGGCGGGTTCTACGGTCCGCGCGGCGCCCGCCTCGCCGGGCGCCTCGGCATCGGATTCCTGCACATCTCGCACCAGCTGTTCCCGCTGTACCGCGAGGGACTCATCGAGGGCGGACACGATCCCGAGTCCGCGCGGGTCTCGGATCTGCTGCCGATCCTGCTGGCCGACGATCCCGAGGCCGCGTGGGCCCGGGTCGCACCACACCTCGCGCACCAGATGAACTCCTACCGGCAGCTGTCGGTGGAGGGCACCGACGCGCCGGTGCCGCCCGCCCTCGAACTCGATCAGCTGCGCCAACGTCCCGAGGACGGATCATTCGGCCTGCTCGAGATCCTCACCCCCGAACAGGCCGCCGTGCGGATCCACGAACGGGTGGCGGGGCTGCCGGTGCGGCACCTGATCTTCTGGGCGAGCATCGCCGGCATGCCCGACGACCTGGTCACCCGCCACATCGAGCTGGTGAGTGAACAGCTGCCACCGTTGCTGGACAAGCAGTTCCAGGTCACCACCGGCGGCCCGATCTCGGCGCGCAACGGCCATGGCTGACGTGCGACCAGCGGCGCCGACCTGGGATCGGCGCCGCTGGATACTGCTGCTGGTGCTGTCGGGCAACATGATCCTCGACGCCATCGAAGGCTCCATCCTGGTGCCCGCACTCGGCGTGCTCACCACCGAACTGAACCGGTCGATCGGGCAAACCCAATGGCTGCTCAGCGGTTTCGCGGCGGGGTTCGCCGCGCTGCTCCTCGCCGGGCCCGCGTTGGCCGCCCGGTTCGGGCGCAGGCAGGTCTATCTCGTCGCCATGGCGCTGTTCGCCGTCGCCTCGGTGATCGGCGGGCTCACCGACGACCTGGCTCTGCTCGTCGCGACCCGCGTGGTGAAGGGCGCCGCCGCCGCGCTGACCGCACCCGCCGGGCTGGCGGTGATCGCCGCGGAGTTCCCGGCCGGTGCCCAGCAGCGCCGCGCGATCTCGGTGTACGCGGTCTTCGGCGCGGCCGGATTCACCACCGGTCTACTGCTGTCGGGTTGGCTCACCGCGCTGAACTGGCACCTGCTGTTCGTGTTCCCCGCGCCGATCGCGCTCGCCCTGCTTGTCGCCGCGTGGCGGGTGATCCCCGACCCACCGGTGGCCGCCCCGCCGCGGCTGTCGAAATTGTTGTTGCGCAATGGTGCCCTACTGCGGTCCGCCCTCGGAGCAGGAGCCCTCAACGGCGGCTACCTCGCACTGCTGGTGGTGATCGCGGTGCAACTGCACCAGTCGCTCGGATGGGCGCCGTGGCAGATCGCGGTCGCTCTGCTGCCCGCGAGTCTGCCACTGGCACTGTCGGTTCCGTTCGCGGGACGGTTCGTGGAGCGGTACGGCACCGCGCGGCTGATCCTCGCCGGCGCGGTGGCGACGCTGGCCGGGCACCTGCTGCTGTTCGCCCGACCCGAGATCCACGACTACGTGACCGACGCGCTGCCGGTGCTGCTGCTGATCGAAGCCGGGTTCGTCCTGTCGTTCGCCGCGCTGAACATGCAGTCGACCGCCACCGTGCCCGCCGAACTCCGCCCGATCGCGGTGCCGCTGTATCAAACCGGTGTCCAGTTCGGTGCGGCGTTCGTTCTGCCGATCACCGTCGCAGTGGCGGTGGCCTTCGATGCCTACCGTCCCGCGGCGGCGGTGATCGCGGTTGCTGGGCTGCTCGCGGTCCTCGCCGCGAGTAGCGAACTGCGCGCATCCGCGACACCCGCACCCGCGAAAGCTGTTCCATAACAGCCACACTCACCTCGAGGAGGTACCACTCATGACCGCCGACGTCTTCATCCGAGAACAGCCCGACCAGCTGGCGACGGGCCCCAGGACCCTGGCACTGTTCCCCGGGCAGGGCTCCCAGCGGCCCGGCATGGCCGCGTGGATCACCGACTACCCGGTGGCCGAGGAGGTCTTCCGCCGCGCCGACGACATTCTCGGCATCCCACTGACCCAGCTGTGCGTCGACGGTACCGCCGAACAGTTGCGGGCCACCGACGTGGCCCAGCCCGCGATCGTCGCCACCAGCCTGGCCCTCAGCGCGGTCCGTACACAGCGGGGACTGCCGCCCGCGGCGGTCGCCGGTCACAGCCTGGGGGAGTTCACCGCCTTGGCCGTCGCCGGAGTGTTCGACGAGGACACCGTCCTGCACCTGGTCCGCCGCCGCGGCGAGCTCATGGCCGAGGTCTCGCGCCGCTACGACGGCGCGATGAGCGCCGTCATCGGCCTGCCCGCCGAGCAGGTCGACGCGCTGTGCGCCCGCGTCACCTCGGGCGTCGTCGGCGTGGCCAACTACAACCAGCCGACCCAGACCGTGGTCTCCGGCGCCGCCACCGCCGTAGCCGACCTCGAGGACCTGGCCCGGTCCGCCGGCGCGGCGAAAGTGGTGCGGCTCAAGGTCGCCGGAGCCTTTCATTCGCCCCTGATGGCCGACATCGCCGCCGAGTTCGGCGCCGAACTCGACCGCTACACTCTCAGCCCGCCGGTCGTTCCGGTGCTCAGCGCGGTCACGGCCGACTACGTCACCGACCCCACCGAGATCCGCGCCCTGCTGCGCGGCCAACTGCTGGCCCCGGTCCGCTGGGTGGAGACCGTCCAACGGGCCGCTGCCGACGGCTACGACGAACTGGTCGAACTGGGACCTGGCCAGGTACTGACCGGATTCTCCCGCCGCATTGCCCCGGACGTCAGCTCGACGGCGATATCGAAACCCGAAGAGCAGGGCTAGCCGATGGGTCGGTCCGGCGGCTTACGCCAGACCGACACATGGTTCTCGCTGTTCGTCGGTGAACGGAGTAACGAGCCAGTCCGCGGTGCGCCGCCCCGATAACCCGGCCAACTGAGCAATCAGATCGCACTCTGCGGGCCAGACGTAGCGAAAGTGGTCGACGCCGTAGGTTGCCGTGCCATCGGGTCGCTGTCGGTCAGTTGAGGTTGGCTGGAGCGGGGAGAGCGGGCGGAGTGCTCTCGCCGGAGCCGTTGGCCGCGCTATGGCGGCCGATAAGTATCGGCTTGACAGGTCATGAATTCGGCACAGCGTTTTCGCAGGTTCCCGAAATTGCTCGACTGTGCCCATTATTTCCCTGTTTAGAGGACGTCTCACGTCGCTTGTCGTAGCCGTCGGCTGACCGTATCCGAGTGTGGTGCATGATGTTCGGTCGTGACCGACAAGTTGTCGTTGCGGCTGGTGCCCGATGAGTTGTGGGCGTTAGTCCAGCCGCTGCTGCCCGAGTTTTCACCACGCCGTCAGGGTGGCGGTACTGCCCCGACCGATGAACGGGCGGTGTCCACCGCGGTGGTGTACGTGCTGACTCCAGGAAGTCTTCGGTTCCGCATGGCCATCTCTCTCGCTTCGGCCCAAGCTCCGCGTCGTCGAGCCGATTGGGTAGGACGCCATGGCTCACTGGCGCGACAAACCGCTTCCGCGGGACTGCTCCGGATCGTTCCGGGAACGTCACGCGCGGAACTGCAGCAGGAGCAGGACACCGCGGCAGGTGGCTATCAGTACCGCAGATTGGTCACCGACTTGGGAAGGATCGCGACCGCCCGAGTCCGTCTGGTCCGGCGCCCGATAACGCGCCGGGTCTACTTGTATCTGGTCTGGCCGGAGCGAAGTCGTCGACACGAATTGCGATTGGGAGAGGCGGGGGCATCCACACGCCTCGCCAATTTGCGAGAAGGCTGGGAGACAGTCCACCTACACCGGTTGTTGACAAACGAGCGGCGCGTGAGCTTTCGCGACCACGGATCATCCTGCGCTGCTACTGTTTTCAATGGCTACATCCAGAGTGTTGACGCGCACGACCCGTACAGTAGGAAGTTGAGCATGTCTGACATAGCCGATCGAGGGCCCGCTAGCGTGCCCCGCCCGTCACGGTGCAACCACCTTCGTGCCGATGCCCGCGGGTACCCGATCATCGCGACAATTGGACAGGAGCCGCCACCCGACTTCGGTGCCGTTTCCGAAAAGCGCAAAATCGCCTTGGCAACATTCGATCTCTGCGCTGTCTGTGCGCTTCCCTTCCATGACGAGCTGCGTTGGCAGGTGATGTTCGAGGAGACAGATGAGGACGTCACTACATCCGAAGCTCCGGTTCACGAGATATGTGGACTGTATGCAGCACAGATCTGTCCCTTCGTATCTTCGCCGTATGCCCGGCTGAGTCGAGGTGAGGGGCGTAAGGGCGAGCGTCGATCTGAACTTGTCGTACTGAGTGGGTACCAGGCAACTAGGGCTGTCTACGGCAAAACATCCGGCATCCAGTCGGATGCTGTGCTGCATTACGACATGGGCGGCTATGTACGTCAATATGTCTTGCGCACCAGAGAAGATGCCGCGGCAGCGTACTCCGCAGCATTAGCGGCGGAACGCCCGATGGAGCTCGATCAACACGAGCGCCAGCTTGTCGATCTTCTTTGTAGTCCGACGGACCCCGAGGGCGAGGACTCTGGTGCTGTCATGGCTGGCGCAGCGTGGCATATAGGGGCGGGATTCTGTGCCGGAGTCGCCCAGGTTCAGGGTCTTGGCCGTTACAATGTCTCCCCGTATACGACCATTGCTGTGCAGGCGTTAGAGGACCGGACCACTCGCGAGTTGGCAACCGATTATCCCGATAAGTACACGCGCGCCGCGATGCAGTGGCTGATCACCCGGGACATGCTGCCCTCCATACTCGAAGGGTGGAGGCGTGACGGCCGCCGTCGGTTCAGCCACATCCTGAAGCCCCTTGCTAGTCAGGATAAGTCGGCCGAACGACGGAAGGCCCAGCGGAAAAAGCAGTCAGCCGCGAGGCGCAACAACCGACGTTGAGCGGTCGGCTCGTTCATTGCTATCACCGGGTATTCCAGATGCGAGGGGACAAGTCGCAGGTTCGTGTCCTCGGCAGGACACACAAAACATGGGCAACCGGGAAACGCCTGGTCATCGCGGATTTCTACTCGATCTGATGCCCGCTAACCATTCAGGGATGGATAGGCTCCGCTCCCAACCCTTTCGACGCCGCTTGCGGCGGGTCCATCGAAAATGGGAGCGGGGCGATCCGGGAACGACTCTGGTCAAAATGGGGCCGGAGGGTAGTAGGTGGTGCGGCGAGAAGTTGGCTCGGAGACGCGCAATTGGACCGTTTAGAGCTGATCAGCTTGGGCGAACGCACACCTACTGCTGCGAAGCTAAAGGAGGAGGAGCACCGGGGGGAACTGGAATTGGTGGGGTCGTTGACGGACGAGCGGTCGAGCTTTGCCGCGTACTCGGCGGCCTGAGCAAGATGCTCGTGGGGGGCTACCACCAATGGTGGCGGTGACCAGAGACGCTTGGAGGTGGAGCATTCCGACTGTTCGTATCTCGGGGGCGGTAACCGCGTCGGGTCCGACCAGGGCGGCGGCGGGCACGGTGCAGCCAGAGCAGCCTTGAGGGACTCGGGTCGCGCGAGGAGCACCTGGCTGCGCACGTAGGCGCCTGAGGCGATGCCTTGTCGGCTGTCGATGCGTTTGGCAGCAGATTCGGCTGTCTGCGCGGCTGACCAGGCGACGACGAAATAGCCGCGTGCGCGCAGCGCTACCGAGGGATTCGTTCAGCAACACATCTGCGCAGGTCAGCCTATATTGTTCCCTGCCCGCATCGCCGCGGGCTACATGGAGCGTTGGTCGTCTAGAACGCAATCACAACGCGGATCTTGAAATCATCTGAGTCGGAATTTAGGTCGTTTTCGAATCCGGTCGGATTTGTAATTTTACGTAGTGGATCATAGACGAAGATAAAGAGCGAGTTGACATGCGGGTGCGCGCGAAAATAGACAATATCGTCAGCCAGTTCGCTGCGAAGCTTATTCTTGCTCAATCCCGGTCGGATCATCTTTGTTTCTATTGCAACCCGCTCTTGTTTTAGCAAGAAGTCGAGTCGTGACGATGCGCCAGCCATTCTCGGCGTGGGTTCCTCGGGTTCGACTTCCTCGAAATGTAATACGAGAATCGCATGCAGGATATGCTGCACGTCGTATTCGTCATCCACGCCGATGCCAGCCCGCCCTCGGTGGCTGCCGGTCAAGAGGGTGAAGGTGACTGGAAGCTTCCTGGTGGCGTTTTCCAGAAAATCCAAGGCGACCGCGGATGATGGATTAGACCCGATACGAGCAAGCGTCTCACTGAGATAATTAACCTGCTGCCGGAAGGGAGCGATGAATTTATCCTTTGTCGGATGCATCCAGTAGCTGAAATTAAGGCCCGATACGGTTTGGTCAGGTTGGTAGAATGGACTCAGATCGCGGGGCTTATCTAGAAACGCTTTGATTTTAGAAGTCCATGTGCTGCCTTCGTACTCTGCGCGGAATCGGTCTCGCAAATCATCGGGGACCAGGCTCAGGGCGGCGCTGTACCAATTTCGATATTCTGTCGTCAGCGTATTGGCGGCTGCTAAACCCACTGTCTCGTCGGCACCCTGAATCTTGTCTGCCAATGCCTCGAGATTCGCTGCCTCGTTTATCAGTGCCTGAAGCCTGGTTGCCAGGTTCCGCGTTGCCATGACCAGCAGGATACGGGGTGCCTCTGACAGCATCCGCGACAGTGGTATCCGGCATCAAACCGTTAGTCTGGCAAAGGAATTCAGGTTCGAGGAGAGTGGTGGCGCTTGTCGTCCGACGTGAACTGTGTCCGGGTGACTTTCCTCTGCCACTTAGGGCTTGCCTGTCACGCGCAGAGGCTCACAGGTCGACGACGATCTCGATGCTGTGGCTACCAAGCTAGACGCCGCGCGCACGGGATTTGCCGCTGCGTACGAAAGAGGCGGGCGGAGTGGCTGACGGTCAGCCAGAGGCGGTCTGACCTGGGAATATGATTGTGCCCTCGGCGGGGCGCAACGAAGATGGGAACGTGCGTGCGACCTGGGAAGATGCGCCGGTCAGTTGGTTGTCGAAGTGTGATTCAACCGCTCCCGGTATAGCCCTGAGTCCTGGCAGTAGAACAGCCAACGTCCCATCGTGATGGACCAGCGACAAATATGGCGGTCGGGTCACACGGAGACGGTCCGGTGGGCGCGGGTAGGCGATCGATGGATAATCGAACGTATGTTCCCATCGATGTCTCTGTGTGAATCGCATTGGCTGTACGTCCGTAGTGGGAGTCGGAGGGAGCCGACGCCTCGTCGTTGTCCGAACGGGTATCGGCTCGGGCCGGGGCAGGCGCTCATCAATCCTGTTCCTTGTCGCAGGGTAGGGGGTTGCCATCGGAGCCACACCTGTCGAGCCTTCAATGCGGTTACCTTCGTGCCGCCGCTGCATTCCGACTGTGAGCACTAGCCTGTCGGGGTGATGCGCTCCCTTGGTCACCGCGCGGGGAGCCGGGGTGCCGATAGGGAGAGATTCGCGATCAGTTGCCCGGCAACGTGTTCTGATTCCCATCGTGGCTGCGTACAACGGCGCAGAGAACCTCATAGTGGTGGGGTACCGTGGGCGTATCGGGTGAACTTACTGCTCAAATGCTGAAACCTTGGGGGCGGCGATGATACGAGGGCGGGGGTGGACCGGCTTCGAAGCAGCTGCGTTGCAAGAGGCGATGCGTAGATCGAACCGAGAGTTCGCCGCGCTGTTGGGTGTTGAGACGACCACTATCAACAATTGGCGTGCGGGACTGAGCGCGGTCAGACCCCGGTCCAAGACCCAAGAGATCCTCGATACCACCTACCAGCAACACGCCAGCCCAGAAGATCGGTTGCGGTTCGATCAAATCGTGGTCGAAGGCGAAGCGGTGTGGCGGCGACGGCACCGTCCTCAAGTCCGGCAGCAAGCCGCTACAACGCATCCTGGCACCGGCCCGGCGTCGAACGGCCCGAGCAGTGTCTCGCACGAGGACGGGATTTTTCAGTTGCGGCGGGTCCTTATGGGCTCCATTCCGAGCACCCCATTTGGCACCGAGTTGGAGTTCACGGCTGCTGTTCCCCACGTCTGGGACTTATTCTTCTCGGCTCGGTTCAGCGAAATGCAGCGGATACTCCCTGGCGTCCTGGCAAGCGCGTACAACGCAATCGAGGACACGGGGGGCGAGTCGCGGTGCCAGGCAAATGTTTCGCTTGCCCAGTTGCTTCATGCCACCTCTAACCTCCTGGGCTATGCAGGTCAGACGGACTTGGCATCCCTGGCGCTTCTCCGCGCGGATCAGTTCGCGGCTGAGAGCGGAGATGACCTGACTCGCGCTGCGATCAAAGGATCCCAGTCATGGCTGCTGGCTAAGAACAATATGTACGACGACGCGGTCGCCCATGCCGAACGAGCGGCTGCAGAAATCGAGCCCCGTCTGTCCACAGCTACACCTCGCCAGGTCGCCATCTGGGGAGAACTTCTCTGCTATGCCGCCTTCGCGGCCTCACGATCCGGGGACTACCGCGAAGCGCAGAGGTACCTCCGTCTATGCGACGCAGCGGGAACACAGCTGGAAGACGACTATGCCGATAGGCCCGAGGTATCCAACGTCTTCGGTCGCACCTCGGCCGCTAGTTTCGGTGTTATCAACGAGATGGGGGCCAGTCGGCCGCGTGAGGCTCTGAAGCTCGCGGCTGCTGTCAGTAGCGGCGGCCCCGGAATCCCGCCCACCCTCCAAAGTCGCAGGCTCATCAACGTTGCCCAAGCCCAGATCCACAGCCGAGACGACGCGGGAGCCGTTGGCACCCTGCGCGACGCTTGCGCGCTGGCACCGGAATTCGTTGGTCACATCCCGCTGGCCCACACTCTGACCCATGAGCTACTGGCCCGTCGAGGTCGGCAACGGCTGGACGGGCTCGACGATGTGGTCAACTACCTCGGCGTATCCGCCCAACCTCTAGGAATCCAACCTTGATTGTCAACCCTGATGCCTTTACCGTCTTGTGCTTCGGTGACTCCAACACCTTCGGCCAACCGGCTGAAGGACGCGGTCGCTGGCCAGCCGACGTGCGCTGGACAGGACGGCTACAGCAACGTCTGGGTAGCGGATACGCCATCATCGAGGAAGGTCTCGGCGGCCGGACCACTGACCTGAATGATCCCGATCGTGACGACCGCAACGGCCGTACATACTTTCAACCCTGCCTGCGCAGCCACTCACCTTTGGACATGGTCGTGATCATGTTGGGAAACAACGATCTCAAGACCAAATTCGGGCGACAACCAGATGCGGTCGCCGCCGCCCTTGAGGGCTATCTCGGCAACATCGAGCGCACGGCCTGGACCCGCACCGGCGCGGTTCCTGCGGTATTGCTGGTCAGTCCGATTCATCTCGATGAGAGCCAACCGAATTTCGCTGAGCAAAATTCCGAGTACGACGTTGACTCGGTATGCAAATCACGTGAACTTGGTGATGCGATACGTCGCGTTGCCGTCAGGCGCGGAGTCTTGTTCGCCGACGCGGCTACGGTCGCGTGTCCGGGTATCGACGGCGTACACCTGAGCCGCGACTCACACGAATCGCTGTCCCTGCTGATAGCCGAGAAGATCAAAGACGTTCGTTAACCCGAGCTGTCAGCCAACGAATCGTGCTGGCCGCGGTTGGTGTGGATGGCCGCGCGGCTTGGACCGTCCGACCGCAGCTGATACCACCGATAAGTACGAGGTGGTATCAGCTCCAATCATCAGCCCCAGGGTCGGACCCTTGACCATTCATAGAGGTAGCCGTGGTGGCCGAGGTAGCGGCTGGTGAGTTGGTGGTGGATCTCGGTGTAGAGCTGAAGTCGACGCATGTCGCAGTGGGCGTTGGCGATGCCGGTGGTCTGTGTGTTGTAGCGGTTAAGTGTGTCCTCAACGAGGGTGCAGGTCAGCGGCCCGTGGGTCATGGCTGCGCTGACGACGAGTTTGGCGAGGTCGTAGCCGAAGGGCGCCAAGGTGAGGTCGTCGAAGTCGATGATGGCGACCTGGTTGTCAAGGAGGATGAAGTTGCGGATGTTGCTGTCTTTGTAGAGGGCGCACGGTAGCGCCGTGATGGCGAAGCCCGGCGGCAGCACAGTCGTACGGGGCGAGACGAAGTCGACCAATCTCAGCGCCGTTGTTGCCTCGTATGGCTGGTCGAGTCGCCCCGCATGTAGATGTCGTGTGTAAGCGGCGGTGTGGAGATCTCCGAGGGCGGCGGCGACGACCGGCAGGTCCGCAGGCTCAGGTTGGCGTCCCTCCAGATGTTCGAGAACCAATCGTGTGCCGGTGACCTCGTGCAGTTGCGGAATGCGCACTGGGGCATTGAGGCGGCGCAGCCAATCATGATGTGCGCGAGCAGATTCCGCGCGACTCGGTGACGAATAATGTTTGACGAAGGTTGTCGCGCTCATGGTTGGCCGTTCGCGGCGATGTAGGTGACGGTCGAGGTGGCCGTGAGTGGCCGATCGTGAGTTCGCCGTCGCAGCTCGGCCGCGAGGTCGCCTGGATCGGTTCCCAGCCATTGCGGCAGCTGGTATTTGGGGACGGTGACTGCGTAGGAGGCGAGGTGGTCGAAGTCGGTGAACCGGAACGTGTGGTCGCGGTGGATGACATCGATGACCTCGAGCCCTGTTGCGACGATGTCGGCGGCGTTAGCGCTGTGAAAGGTTTCGTACAGACTCGGCCGGCTGATCGCCTGCGGGTCGAGGCCGGTTTCGACCATGAGCTGGTCGATCTCGCGGTAGCTGTCGACTGATTTGGTGGCCAGAATCGCCCGGCCGCCCGGTGCGAGGCAGCGCGCGATCTCGGCGACGACATCGGCGGGCCGTGCCGAGTGGTAAAGACAGAACGCCGCCACGAGGACATCGAAACCGGTGTCCGGCAGTGGTAGGTAGTGGAAGTCGCCGCGCACCGTCTCCACAACGAATCCGAGGTCGGCGGCCCGTTTGGCCACGGTGGCCAGGAATGCTGGGGAGATATCGACGATGGTGTGACGGGAAGGTGTGAGCTTTTCGGCGAGAGCGAGGGTGACTGTTCCTCGTCTGCAACCGATTTCACACACTTCCGGATGGTTCGGTGCCTGGTGCGCGGCGAGGTCGACGATGGTGGCGGTGGCGTTGTCGCCGCCGGTTTTGGCGGTAAGCAATGCGCTGGTGCGTTGCTGGGTGCGCCCGGCGTCGGCGTAGAGGCCCGCGACGGTGTCGGGGTCGGTGAAGGGCGTGGAGGTCATGGACTGTTCGCCTCCGAAAGGTTTCGGTGTCAGCTGGTGGTGGAAGTTTGAGCGTGCAGGCGGGCGAGGTAGCGCGTGGCTTGGCGGCGGCTGGTCAACGTGACCAGCTCGACGTGGTCGCCGTGTTCGGCGATGAGCTCGCGGACTCGGGGGCGCATCTGGGCGCGGTAGCCCCAGATGTAGCGCAGGAATCCCCAGGTGATGCGGTCATAGACGCCGTCGCGGTGTTGACCGCCCCGGTAGCGCCAGCGCCGTTGCAGCACGCCGGTGACACAGGTGATCGCGGGCAGGTCGAGGAATATGACGGTGTCGGCCGCGGCGAGTCGAATCGGCAACGTGCCCGCGTAGTTGCCTTCGATCAGCCAACGCGCTCCGGCGACGAGGCGCTGTTGGATGGCCTGGAATTCCTCGGCTGGCAGGGGTTTCCAGTCGGCGTCGTAATAGACGGCGTCGAGGTGGGTCAGCGGGAGCCCGAGTAGGGCGGCGAGCTGGTTGGCGAGGTGAGTTTTGCCGCTGCCGCCGCAACCGATGATCACGATTCGCTGGTCCACGCCCGGCGACCTTACCTGCCCCGAATTCGGCGGTCCGGGCGGCTGGCCGGTCATGACTGGACCCCGATTCGGGAAAGGGCTTGGTCGAGGGTGTCGAGTTGGCGGGAGAGCCGGAAGATGTCGAGCTTGGCCAGACATTGCGCTAGGAGGTCGGCGTGTGCCGGGGTTCCGGCGATGCGCCGCAGTGCCGCCAGTTCGGTGGTGATGTGGGCGGCGCTGGTGACGTGCAGCTGGGTGGGGGTGAAGCGGGGTGCGCTGCGGATGTACGCGGGGGTCATTGGCAGACATCCGGCAAGGACGGCTTCGGGTAGACGCTGGGTCATCTGCCCGACTGCGGCGTAGCGGTCGGGCAGCAGCAGCATCGTAGCCAGCGAGTCGCCGTGGATCTGGGCGACATGGGGGAACGGGACCCGGCCGATGAATCTCACGTGGGGCCATCGGCGGGTGTCGGTCCATTTGCCCGCGACGAGGCAGTCCTGGCGTTCACTGGCCGGGGTGGCGAAGTAGGTGTCGAAGGTGTCATCGCGGTCGTGTTGGTTACCGACGTAGGCCAAGCTCAACGGTCGAGCCTGCCGCGAGAGCGTGTCTGGATCGGCGGTGTCGAGTGCGGCGTCGGCGACCGGGAACAGCAGGCTGACCGCGCCGTCGGTGGGATGCAGCGCCGCCTCGCACACGGTGACTTGGGGAGTGTGGCGTAGCGGATGACCGGCCGGGAGTTGCAAGTCTTTGTCCCACACGATCGTGGGCAGCCCGCGTCGCAGGGTGTAGTGGTCGAGCAGTTGGTGTTGTCGGTGCAGATCGCAAGTATGGCCGCGGGTACCGCAAGGTGTGGTGTTCCGCCGGGGGATCGGCCACCGCCACTCCAGAAACAGCGCGTCGAGTTCGGGGAGCCCGGCGTCCCAGGTGTAGGTGTGGGTGAGGTCGGTTCCGGCTTCGATCCTGTCTCGGTCGGGCTGGAGGAACACGATGTTGTGGCCGAGAGCGCGCAGGCCGTCGATGAGGGTTCGGCGGTGGCTGCGGCCTCCATCGGGGGTGTCGGTGATGCCGGGGCCGAGGAAGCCCCAGAAGCTGTAGCCGATTCTCATTTGCTCACCCACCAGCCTTCGAGCATGACCGCGTCGAGCCCGCTGGCGAGCAGGCAGTCCAGGGCCATGTCGGGGGTGCCGCAGATCGGTTTGCCTTTGACGTTTAGGGAGGTGTTGATCAGGACCGGAATGCCGGTGATTTTGGCGAACTCGGTGATGACCTCGGCCAGGAACGGGTTCTGTCCCTCGGTGAGGGTTTGTACACGGGCGGTGCCGTTGGCGTGCACGATCGCCGGGATCTGTTCGCGCGCGAGATCGGTGACCGATGAGGCGATCGACATGTACGGCGCCGGTTGGGGCACAGTGAAGTAGTCCGACGTGGTAGCGGTGAGCGTGACCGGTGCGAACGGCCGGAACGGCTCCCGGAACTTCACGGTGTCGTTGAGTTGCTTGACGACCTCGGGGTTGGCCGGCGAAGCCAGGATCGACCGGTTGCCCAGAGCACGAGGTCCCGCCTCGAGTCGCCCGCGGAACACTCCGACGACGGCGCCGGCGGCGAGCGCCCCGGCCAGATACTGTGCCGGGTGGGCGGGTTTGGTCGCGGTCAACCCGGGCCGGGGATTCTTCGACAGCACGACATCGCCGAAGGCAAGCCCGAGGTAGCAGCGGTCCTGGATTCCGGTGGCCAGTTTCCCGGTGCGGTCCAGATAAGTGGCGGTCGCGGCACCGATCGCGGTGCCGGAGTCGCCAGGAGCCGGTGGCACGTGGACTTCGTCGAACAGCCCGGATTCGACGATCTTGCCGATCGCTACACAGTTGGCCGCGACGCCGCCCGAGATACACAGCAACCGTGCGTCGGTCAGCCCGCGAGCTCGCACGGCCAAATGCACCATGACCTGCTCGGTGCGTTCTTGCAGGGCCGCGGCCAGGTCGCGGTGGACCTGTTCGATTGGGCTGTCGCCGCGAGGTGGGCAGCTGCGGGTGATGAACTCGGTACTGAGCCGCGCGAAACGGCGCGAAAGGACCCGCACCGGGAACAACTCGGGGTTCAGAGTGAACCCGGTGTCGGTGATCAGGATAGCGTCGCTCATCAGTTCCCGGAATCGGTCGGGGTCACCGAGGGCGGCCAAGGCCATGACGGTGCCTTCCTCATCACCACGACGCCAGCCGAGGTGTTCGGTGACCGCACCGTAGGCGTAGCCGAGGGAGGCCGGGTCGTTGATGGCGTCGATGATGTCGTAGGTGCATCCGCCGCCGGGAGTGCGGTGGGCGTGAGCGATCGTGGTGGTTTGGATCTCGCCGAGGCTGTCGACCACCAACACAGCGGCGTCGTCGTAGCCCGAGGACGCGAAGCCATACAGCCCGTGCGCCCGGTGATGCAGGACCGACGAGCTCGACGCGTGCGGGAACAGTCGATCCAATCGCTTTGTGCGAGCGCGTGTTCGGGTCGCAACCCGTGCGAAGCTCGCTGCGCGCGGTAGCGCCCTGCCCCGCGTCTTCGGGTCTGCGAGTTGGCGACGCAGCTGCCTGGTGGCGGCGAGGTAGCCGGAGGAGCGGAAGTTGTAGGCGACGGTATCGATCAGCTCCGGGACGAGATCGCTTTCCGCGAGCAGCCAGTCCACCGTGTGAGCCGGGTAGTCCTTGGTGTGTTTGCTGCCAATGAGGCGTTCTTCTTCGGCGAACCCGACGAGGTGGCCGTCGAGGATCAGCGCGGCAGCGGAATCGTGTGTCCAGGAGCAGAATCCGAGGACCGCGCGCGAGGTGTTCGGGGTCATGATGCGTGGGCTCCTTGCTGCACCTGGATGGATGCGAGGTGGTCGTACCAGCGCTCCAGGGCACGCGCGAGGTCACTGTCGGTGTGAGCGAGCAGGGTTCGGGCGTGGTCACGGTGGCCGGTGGTCCAAGCTCGGTAGCTGGCCAGGACGTCGGAGAATGCCGACCATGGCCCGGTCAGTCCGCGAGTGGGTATCTCGGTGATCGTGTTGTGCAGCACCTGGTCGGCGATGTTCCACGGGATCGCGACCTCCGGCATGACCGGGGAAGGGTCTGGATCGTGGGCGAGTTGTTCAGCGGCGCTGGCGTGTTCGGCGTAGAGGTGGAGCGAGTCGATGTGGTGGTGGTATTCGCCCAACTCGGCACCGAGCCACCCGGCCAGCAGCTCGTGGATCAACGTGTTGGTGAAGATGTCGTAGGGAAACCCGAGCCACACATCTTGGCTACGCATGGTGGTGTGCATGTGCAGGCGCCCTCGCCGCAGGTAGAACCGGTAGCCCAGGGTGCAGGGGACGTCGCGGTGCCCGCGAGTGTCGCGTTGTGGGTCATAGAGCTGGATGACCGCCTGGCGGGAGTCGGGGTCTTGTTGGAGCAGTTGCCGGGTCCGGTCGAGCTGGTCGATGCCGTTCCATCGGCGCATTCGCGGCCCGTACGCGCCTCGCAGGACCCCGTCATCGGCATAGCGGGTCAACGCCCGGTTGTACTGGAAGATCCAGTCGTCATCCGAACCGGACAGGATCCACAGCGCCTCGGCTACCGCGAAGGCCGGATTGAGCAGCCGCAGCGGCGGCACGTCCACGAACCGCCGTCGTGGCTGGGTCAATCGCAGGTGCGCACCGAGGATTTCGGTGGTGGCCATCCCACGAGGGCTGACCGGCTCACCGAAATCAGTGATCGCTCGGCACGCAGACGCGAACAGGGCGTTGGCGTTGTCGGCTGTGAGCACGATCATCGCAACACCACCTCGCCGACGGTGGGTTCGGAAATTGATTGCGGGGATCGTTGTTTGACCATCCAGTCCAGCTGGCGCGCGATCCCCTCGCGCAATTCGACACACGGTGAATACTCGAGCAGTGCGTGTGCCAGCGTGAGATCGGCGCGGGTCGCTTCGACGTCACCGGCCCGGGGTGCTTCCATCGCGAGGGGCACTTTTCGGCCGGTGATCTGTCCGATCAGGGAGATCAGTTCGAGCATCGACACGCTGGAACCGCCACCGACATTGACGATCTCGGCGTCGATGTCTACCGGGATCGCTGCCGCGGCAAGGGTCGCGGCGACGATGTCGTCGACGTAGGTGAATTCCCGTGACTGCTGTCCGTCGCCGTACAGCGGAACCGGAACCCCCGACAGCACCGCCGCCAAGACACGCGAGATCGCCATATCGGATCGTTGACGTGGGCCGTAGACAGTGAAGTAGCGCAACGCGACCACGCTCGTGCTGGTATCGGGTCGCGCCGCATGCGCCATGCACAGGTGTTCGGCGGCGAGTTTCGTCGCGCCGTAGGGCGACATCGGATAGGTCAGGTCGCTCTCTCTGCTCGGACCCGAAGTCTGCCCATAGACACTTGACGACGATGCCAGTACCAGCCGGGGGATCTGGGCGCGTTCGCAGGCGGCGAGTAGGCGCTGGGTGGCAACGACATTGGACGCTGCGTAGTCGGGGAACCGCTCGTCCCAGGAATCGCGAACGCCGGGGACCGCAGCTAGGTGGAACACGATGCGGGCGCCGGAGATCAACTCGTCGAGCTCGTCGGTGGCCAGGTCAACTTGGTTGAAGGCCAGGTTGGGATTGGTGAGCGCGTCGGCGAGATTGCGGGCAGCGAGAGGGTCGGTGTGCACCGATCGGCGGTCGATCGCGATCACTTCGATGCCGTGAGCGAGAAGCGCGTCGGTCAGGTGGGAACCGATGAATCCGGCCGCGCCGGTGACGACGACTGGGTTCAGGGTGGGGGCGGTGGTGGTCAATGGGGTGCCTCTACTTTCGATCGCGCTGCCAGGCAGCCTGTCGGGTGTGTGGTGCTCGTTGGAGTGAGCGGAGATCAGCTCACGCAGAGTCGCTTTCGTAGCGGTGTCGTCAGGAGTTGTGGTGTGAGCGGCGATCTGGGCGAGGGATCGATCCCTTGTCCAGCAACCGGTCCAGGGCCAACTCCTCGGCGGTGGTGGGTGGTGTTCGTGTTTCATTGGGGGGACATGGTTTCGGGAAGTGCGTGGAGGTATAGGTGGCCCCGGAGATCGCGACATCGCCGGGAATTCGATCTCCGGGGCCGCCTTCGCGCCGCCTGGCCGGTGACGGGTCTCGGGTCCGCACGGGGCAGGCGCAAAGGTCATTCAGTTGGTCGGAATTGCCCCGTGATTCGCGCAGGTCAGGGCAGTAAAAACAAGCGCTCGTTCGGGAGGCGCGGGAGCCCGGCGCAGTGACCGGAGTCGACGGTCACCGTGCAGGGTGTGCAAGCGGCGATGTCTTGCACGAAAACGAGGGCAGCGGTCAGGCAGGCAGCGAAATCCATTCGTACGCTGGGGAACTAGATGGTGAGGTGGACATCGGGTTCCTCCGGGCGCGGGGAGCCACCGCCGGTGTCATCGGGAGTGCTGGCCCTGTAGGCAAGCTCGGGCGCATTCGAGGACGACTGCTCCGGATGGCCGGAACTTGCTGATGGCCGGGGATATCCACGTGCGAGCCATCAGTGTGTCCGGCACGGGCGAGGGCAACGCGATGTCGCCCTCACGGATCACGACGACCCGCGCTCGCCAGAGCTGGGCCACGACGGCGGGGTCACCGATCGGGCGGATGTCGGACCTCACCAGGAATGTCCACATTCCGGCGCGGGGGTGGCCGATGATCGGCAACGGCGCGACACCGCGCACATCGAGGGCGGTTTTGACCCGTTGTGCCAGCTCGGTGGGCATCATTACCGCGCCGACGAACCCGGCCTTCATCGTGATTCGCCCGGTGTCGGGGTCGATCACGGTGGGCAGTGAGCACTCGTGCCGGTAGAACTCGCACCGTGATCGGGGTGTCTCGGTGTAGGCCGTGGGCGGTGGGCTGGTCTGTGTCATCGGGACTCCTTGGGTATTGGAGTCGTCGGGGCGTGTGGCCCTGTGGTGCCGACCGTTGGCAGGGTGGGCGCGGTGGCGAGGAAACCGGCTTGGCGCATCGCCTCGAGAGTGTTGACAAGATCAATCCGTGATCGGCCGAAGGCGGTTGTGGCCTCGGTGAGTGGGTTGGCTGAAGGGCGCACGCTGCTAGCCCCGGATGAATGGTCACGCCTCGCCGCGGTGGATTGCGGGTGCAGCTTGTCGGAATGTGTCATGTGCGGGCTCCCTAGTGGCGCTGCCGACAACGAGGGGTACCTGGCCAGCGGCTTCGCTTCGGGTGCCCCGGGATCAGGTCCTGTGTTCAATCGTTGCCTGCCCGCGGCATCGCCAGGAACCGCACAGCGGTGGCGTACTGGTGGCGTACCGGCGGCATTTCCCGGCCAGATACGGGGCGCACGGGAGTCGCTGGACTGCGTAAGCGCCCAAAACGCATGACGTGCGTTCGCCGTTCAACTGGGTGGGCCGCGGTCGACGCCGGTTTCAACGACGCTGCTCACAGCTCTTCGTCTACGGCAAGCAGGCGGCGAGAGAGGCCGGCTACCGGGCGCTCGAAGCGAATGCGCTCGTGCACATTGCCTACGCAACCAACGATCGCGATGCTGCCGACGTCGCCGACGCGGCCTGCGACGCGCTCGGAACCAGCTCTCCCAGGAAAGCGGTGACGCTACTGGAATCGCGGCGAGCGTGGTCACGCGCACGCAGCGGCGATCGCGTCGGCGCGGCTCGCGCTCTCGACATGGTCAGGACGCGCTCTAGGGCGACACCGGTTCGGACCCGGAACCGAGCTGGTGGTCATGGATCGACGACAGCAAGCTCGACATAATGACCGGCCGGGTGTGGTCGGTGCTCCGCGAACCGGGAAAGGCCACACCACCGTTGGTGTGGGGTCTGGATGGCTACCCTGCGCACTGGGCTCGCGACCGAGCTCGCTACCTGTCGTGGCTGGCCGACGCGTGCCTCGACGCGGGCGATCCCGAGTCCGCGATTGCCACCGCCGACACCGCTTTGGATCTCGCGACCACCGTCGCATCTGCCCGGCCGTTGATCAGAATCCGCGAGGTCGCTCAGCGGTGCGTCGGTAGTGGCGTCACTGGCGGGCCCGATCTCCTCGCCCGCGCGACAGCGGCGCGCGCCTATTCCTGGGGCACTGTGGGGCTTTCGACCCACTGGGCGTATTTCTCGGTCGTCCAGGGAATCGGGGTCGCGCTGATCTCGGGCCGACTCCATGGATGCAACTCCGCAATGCGCTCGGCGAGACGGTCCCGACCGGCTGCGGCGACGCGGAAGGTCAACCTCCACTCCGGGCCGGTGCCAACCTCGCCGAGGTGCCAGAACACGCTGTCCTGCTTGACGATCTCGGCACCAGCGGCAAGACGTTCTCCAACCACGCTTTCTGCGATCGAGTGCGCGTCCTGTTCGGTCGGCAACGTCGTGGTCATCGCCCACACACGAGATTCGGAAGCCATGACAACGAGGCTAGCGATCTGTGTCAGCTTCTGTCATGACTCGGGATTTGGTGTTCTCAGCACGCGATCGCGGGTGTGCTGTAGAGGCCGTGGACGATGAGGGCTACGGAGCACGCTCTGTAGTCGTTACTGGGTCGAGGTCGGGCGTGCGGCGGCATCGCGTCGTGCTCACACGATCGCTCTGGATGCTTTCATGCGAGCTGAAAGCATTGCGCTAAAACAGTTTCGGAACATGGACGCCGTGCTGCTCGATCAACGGAATCGCGAGGCGGCCGGTGCCAGCGCTGCTCACCACACAGGCGGCCTTGCCCTCGGGAACCGGTTGCCGCCACTCATTTTCGAGTTTCGTGCCCAGACTCGGCCGACCGCACTCAGAGGTCCACCTCGAGGACGGGGGAGTGCGATCGTGACGAGCAAGTGGTGAACATGCCGTCGGCGCGTTCGGTGTCGGTGAGGACGTCGTCGCGATGGTCGGGTTCGCCGGCCAGTACCCGCACGACGCATTCCCCGCAGATGCCCTGCTGGCACGAGAAGGGCGCGTCGACACCGTTGTCCAACAGGACATCCAGCACGCTGTGGTCGTCGCCGACGAGGTATTCGGCGCCGGTGGAGGCCAGGCGGACGGTGAATCCGGCCTCTTGCGACTCGGTCGGCGCGGTGAGGTCGGTGCCGAATCGTTCGGTGTGCAGTGCTGTGCGCGGCCAGCCGAGGGCTTCGGCTTTGCCTACGACGTAGTCCATGAAGCCGTCCGGCCCGCAGACGTAGACCGCGGTGTCCGGTCTCGGATCGCCCAGATCGCGGGTGATGTCGAGCAGTAGGCTCGGGTCTTCGTCGTCGAAATGGAACCGGACGCGGGGATTCGCGGACAGCTCGTCGAGAAAGGCTGCGCGAGAGCGGGTTCGGGCGCTGTAGTGCAGAACGTAGTCGGCCTCGGTCTGCTCGAGGTGCGTCAGCATGGCCAGCAGCGGTGTGATTCCGATGCCGCCCGCGATCAGTACATGGCTGTTCGTGTCGGCGAGCGGAAAGTGGTTGCGCGGGACCGAGATCCGCACCGGTTTGCCTACTGTGAGCGCGTGCATCGCCCGCGACCCGCCCCGCGAGTTCGCGACGTTCAACACCGCCAGGCGGTATCGGCCCGGCTCGGGCGGTCCGCACAGTGAATACTGGCGGACCAGGCCCGAACCCAGGTGCACGTCGACGTGGGATCCCGCTGTGTAGGAGGGGAACTCGGTGCCGTCGACCGGGGTGAGTTCGAACACCGCGATCTCGGATGTCGCCGGGGTGCGGGCATGGACCACCGCATCGATCCAGGTCACGGGGCTGCCCCGGTCAGACACCGGCCGCAGGCACCGCTGCCACGGTCTCGTCCGCGGCTGCCGTGGCGAGGGTGAACAGACCGGCCTGGGTGTGCCGTACCGGCTCCTCGATCAGACTCACCCCCTGCGGATCACGGCCCGCCTCCACATCGTCGATCATCGTCCGCAGCAACCGGCGCAGCAGCACCACGCCCCGATCCGTCGTCGCCAAGGTCTCCTCGGAATGCAGCGCGACCGGACCCTGCGAGGTCATCACCTCGCCGTCACCGGGGAAGCGCTGACGTTCCTGGTCGGTCAGCTCCCAGGAGTTCTTGCCGTCCTGGGTGATGCCGAACAGGAACCGTTGCACGCGAGCGGGATCGCTCGCGCGGATGGAGAAGAATGCGCGATGGCGGGTGTCGTCGATCGGGACCGCCCAGATCACCATGTCGGCCTTGGTATCCGGGGTCAGTTCGACCCAGTCCGGCAGCACCGTGGCATTGGGCAGGTGCAACTCGGCGCCCCAGACCCGCTCGGTCCGCACCCCGTCGCGCTCCTTGTCCAGGAACCGGACACCGTACTTCGCCCCGAAATCGGTGCGGTCGTAGCTGACGCGGCCCGGCAGGGTGTACGGGTCGAAGAAGTCCTCGGGGAAGCCGGTGGTGCCGGTGCCGAGGAACTGGTAGCCGCTGTGCTGGGAGTGCAGCCAGTTGATGTGCACCGGATCGATCGTGTTCTCGTAGATCAGCAGCCAGTGGAAATCCTGCTCGGCGCCGGTGACCGACAGTCCGGGGAACGGCCACTCGGCGAAGTACTGCTCACCCTCGGCGAGGTCCTCGAGCACGTCGTAGCGTGGCAGCACGGGCTTGCGGTCGGGCGGGCCCATGTAGACGAACACCAACCCGTAGCGTTCCTCGACCGGGTACCACGGCTGACGCGCGGCATCGCGGCGCTTGCCACGATCGGGTTCGCAGGCCTGCTCCAGGCATCGCCCCTGCACATCGTATTTCCAGCCGTGATAGCCACAGCGCAGCCCGTCGTCCTCGATCCGGCCGAAGAACAGACTGGCCCCGCGGTGCGCGCAACGCTCGAAAACCACCCCCGCGCGGCCGCTTCCGTCCCGGAAGACGACCAGATCCTCGCCGAGGACGCGGGTGCGATGGGGTGCTTCGGCGGTGAGGGTGGCTGAGGTGGCGATCGGGTGCCAGTACCGCCGCAGTGCCTCGCCCATCGGTGTGCCGGGGCCCACCTCGGTCAGGCGTGCGTCGTAGGACGGAGCCTTGCGGCCGTACCCGGTACCGGTGTCCACCGTGGTTCGTTCGGTCATGTCGGTCTCCTCCGCATGCGAAAGACGTGGTGCTGCCCTGTTATCGGAGCGCCTGGATGATCGGGGCGAAGGCCTCCATCTCGGGTTCGAGCACGGTGTAGTAGGTCAAGCCGAGGGTCTTGCGCCGTTCACGCAGGGTGTCGGCGTTCTCCTCGGGGGTGCCGAACAGCAGCGACGGCAGTTCGGCGAGTTCGTCGGGTGTGAGGTCGAGCCGGTTCTGCCAGACATCGGTCACGCCGTCGGTCGCGCCCTTGGGCAGCACCTTGTGGATGGGAATGTTGAACTCCACCTGGTCGATCCGGTCGCCGAGCAGCCCGCGCACGTAGTCGATCCGGTCGGTGACCTCGGTGATGCCGCCCAGCTTCAGCCCGTCGCCGTCGCGGACCTCGGTGGTGCCGGTGAAGGCGATGATGTCGGCGTGGGCGGCCGCCAGTCGCAGGACCCGTGCTCCACGACCGGCGATCAGGATCGGCGGGCCGCCGGGCTGTTCGAACCGGGCGTACTGGTCGAGCTCGGATTTGGGTTTGCGGAACTCGGCGACCGTGCGCTCCAGCTGGGAAACCCGTTCGCCCGCAGTGGGAAACGGGATGCCCGCCGCGTCGAACTGCGCGCGGTCGTAGCCGGCGCCCAGCCCGAGTTCCACCCGGCCGCCGGAGTACCGGTCGACCGTGGCGAGGTCGCGGGCCAGCACCGTCGGATGGTAGAAGGCGGTGTTGAACACCAGTGTGCCGATGCGGATCCGCTCGGTCGCCTCGGCGGCCAGCAGCAGGGTCGGGATCGGGGCGGGCATGCCGAGGTGGTCCGACACCGAGATGACGTCGTAGCCCAGTTCCTCGGCCTTGCGTACCTTGGCGATCCATTCGGCCCTGGTGGACGGGGTGAACAGGCAGAGACCGAAGCGGAAAGGTCGGTCGTACAGGGAAGTCATGACGCTCCTCGCGAGCTCATTCGGTGGCGATGTTGTCGGCGATCTTGGCCAGGACCGCGTTCGCGGCGAGGAATTCCTCCTCGGTGATGCCACGCAGCGATTCGTCGGCATGGGCGTTCACCAGAGCTTCGGCGCGCTCGTGCGCCGTCTCGCCCGCGGCGGTGAGTCGCAGCGTCGCGCCGGAGATCTCGACCCAGCCGCGGCCGACGAAGTCGTCGACGATCGGTTGGTAGGTCTGGGCGCCGTCGGAGACCAGGAACGGCTCGAACGCCGCGTCGAGTTCGGCGACGCTGCCCAGACCGATCTGCAGGGCGTGCAGGATCTGCCAGTCCCGGCGGGTGAGCTTCTGCTCGTGCAGCAGCGCGCCGGTGGCGACGTCGAACTGCTGGTGCAGGTGCAGCAGCCAGTACCCGATGCGCTTGGTCGTGTTCTTCTGGAGCATGACGAGCCTCTCTGTTGTCGAACGTCGGCTACTGCTGCCAGCCGCGCGAGTACGGGATGACCCAGTACAGGTCGAGGGCGATTCGCGCGAACCGCCACCGGCCGCCCTCACGGACGTACTCGTCGGTGAACTTGCCTGCGACGAAAGAACTTTCGGTGTCGAAGACGACCTTCTCCTCGAAGAACGACACTCCGGTGGCGCGATCGCCGAGGATCTCCACGTCGTGCCCGTGCAGGAACTGCTTGACCAGCACCTGACCCGCCGGGCTGTTGTCTTCGATGAGCTGCGGCAGCCCGGCGAAGTACGCCTGGATGGCGGCTCGACCGTCGGCTTGGCCCAGATGGCGGTAGTCGAGATAGGCGTCGGCACTGAACAGTTCGCCGACCTGGTCCCATCTGCCCTCGTTGATGTAGCGGGGTAGGTCGTGACGCAAGGTGTTCAGCGCGCGGACGGCCTCGAGCGTCTCGAGTCGTTCGGTGAGCTGCTCGACCTGTTCGACCAGGTCCAGGACTTCTGACATCGCTGTGACACCTCTCGTTCCGTACACGTACCGGAGCGGACTCCGGGAAAACCGCGGCCACCGTGTTTCTCCGGCCGGGCTGGAATCACCATTGCACGCGATATTCAGAGGTCACAAGATCGCGTCGGAAACCCTGCGGTTCGACCGTAGGTTTCGACTGTCACGCCCGCAGGGTTCGAATATCGCCTGGACGGTCGCGCAAGTGTTGTGGGGACATCGGTGACATTTCGATCATGGCGTCGGAAATCGACAGATTGAATTGTTTCCCAAGTCGCCGGAACATATTGTCACCGATGTCTCCGAACAATTCGTCGAACCATTGCGGGCGAAGTCCTGTGTACGCGAGATCGGGCCGGACTCGTCGCCGAGTCCGGCCCGATCTCCGGCGGTGGGTAACCGTGATATTCAGCCCGGGCCGTGGCCCGCGGCGACCCGGCCCGCGACATGCCGCACATCCCGGTGCGAGATGAGCCACTCACCCTCGTGCTGCTCGAACTCGTCCTGAACCAGCCCGATGACCACCCAGTCAGCCGGTCGGCCCACATCGGTGGCGGCGGTGCTGGAGAACCAGTGCCACACGGTCGCATAGGCGGTGAGCAGGGGTTTGTCGCCGTTCCACTCGATGGTGGCCTGCCCGATGACATGGGCGACCAGGGAGCGTTGCGACTTGGGCACCCGGCTCATGTGATCGGTGAACTCGTCACGACCGTGGAACAGCACCGGCGGGCCGGGCATGATCCGGTACTCGATCAGCGCGTCGGGGGTGAAGCACTCGCTGAACCGTTCGCTCTCCTGTGTGTCGGCGATCCGGAAGAATTTGTAGAACGTTCGGAAGATCGCCCGCTCCGCTTCGATCGTGGCGAGCAGATTGTCATGTACAGCGGTCACGTCGGTCCTTTCTCTGCCGGGCGACAACCCATCGCGCGGCGCGCCGTTCGGTAATCGACACGATGCGAAGCTAGCACGGTGCCCGATACCGCCCGATGGCGTACCGCACTATTCGGTGCGACGATGTATTCCGAGCGAGGTGATCCGAATTGTTGACCGGGTATTTCAAGGTGTGAAATGTTTCGTCGTGTCGCCCGCCGTGAGTCCCACGTGAATCCGGGCAGTAGACAGAGGAATTCTTGCGTGAGCAGTGTTGTGCGTTCGAAGTCGATTCGCTGTGCCGTGGCATCGGCGGCGGTGGTCACCCTGTTCACCGGTGCCTGTGGCGCCGGTGGTGAGCAAGGCGGCGATGCCGGTCCACCGAGATCCGGCGGCACGCTGAAGTTCTCGGTCGCCTCCGACGCGGGCTGTGTCGATCCGCAGCAGGTGGGCAGCAGCGACACCCTGTATTCGCTGCGCGAGACGGTCGATTCGCTGACCGACCAGGATCCCACCACCGGCAAGCCGGTGCCGTGGCTGGCACAGAGCTGGGAGGTGAGCCCTGACGCCAGGTCGTTCACCTTCCGGCTGCGGCCCGACGTCACCTTCAGCGACGGCACCCCGCTGAACGCGCAGGTGGTGAAGGCGAACTTCGACGCGATCCCGAAGCTGGGCGCACTCGCCATCCTGTCCAAGGGCTATATCACCGGCTACGTCGGCACCGAGGTCGTCGACGAGCACACCGCCAAGATCACCTTCGAACAGCCCAACGCGCAGTTCCTGCAGGCGACCTCGACCGCCGCGCTCGGCCTGATCTCGACGGCTGATGCCGCGAAGACACCCCAGCAACGCTGCAGCGACGGCGTGCTCGGCTCCGGCCCTTTCGTGCTGTCGAAATACGTGCCCAACCAGTCGATCACGATCAGCAAGCGGGTCGGCTACGGGTGGGGCTCGCCGTTGTGGACCAAGCAGGGCGAGGCCTACCTCGACTCCATCGAGTTCACCGTCATCCCCGAATCGGGGGTTCGCGCCGGCAGTGTGCAGTCCGGCCAGCTCGATGTCGCCACCGGTCTCGGCCGCGCCGACGAAGCGGGGTTGAAGGCGTCGGGCATTTCCCTGCTGACGCGATCGCACCCGGGCGCGGTGTTCAACCTCGGCCTCAACAACTCCCGGCCGATCCTGCGGGATGTGCAGGTGCGCAAGGCGATCCAGTCCGCGGTCGACCGGCGTCAGATCGTGGAGGCGGTCTTCGCCAGCGGGACCGTGCCCGCTACGGGCATCCTCTCGCACACGACTCCCGGCTACACCGATCTGTCGGCGGATCTGGCCCTGGATGTCGCCCGGTCCAAGTCGCTACTCGACGCGGCCGGCTGGCAGGTGGGCGGTGACGGTATCCGGCGCAAGGACAACACCCGACTGAGCTTGACCGTGGTGTGGTTCAACAACTCCCAGAACACCCGCGCGGCGCTGGAACTGGTGCAGCAGCAGCTCAAGGTGGTCGGGGTGGAGTTGCAGCTGCAGGAGTTGCAGGTCACCCAGTTCCCGGCGCTGCTCGGTTCCGGTGACTTCGACGGACTGTGGGGCGGCGACCTGAGCCGGGCCGATCCCGATTGCCTGCGCACGCTGTACTCGACCCAGCAGGTCAACGCCTACTGGCTGCCGCCGAGCGAGCTCGACGGGCTGCTCACCGCCCAGGCGGCCGAGGCCGATCCGGCCAAGCGCGCACCCCTCGTGGAGCAGGCCCAGCAGCTGGTCGTACGCAATGCTTATGTGATCCCGGTGGTGGAACTCGAGACCGTGCTCGCGGCGGCGCCGACCGTGCACGGCCTGACCTTCGAGTCGTCGAGCCGGACCCGGCTGCACGACACCTGGCGGAGCTGAACCGGTATGGGACGGTACGTGTTACGCCGTCTCGCCCAGGCGGTCGGGGTGCTGTGGGCGGCGTACACCGTGTCGTTCTTCGTGCTCGAATTCCTGCCGGGCGACCCGGTGTCGGCGATGGCGGGCGGCGGACTGAACTCTTCGCCGGTAGATCCGGCCGAGCTCGCCGCACTGCGGGCACAGTACGGCTTCGACAAGCCCATCGTGGTGCAGTACCTCGACTATCTGGGCCGGGCGCTGGTCGGCGACTTCGGTGATTCGGTGGCCACGGGCCGGTCGGTGACCGGCACGATCGCCGCGGCGCTACCGCCGACGCTGCAGCTCACGGCGGCGGCGCTGGTGCTCGCCGTGCTGTTCGGCGGCGGGCTCGCCGTGGCGGCCACCTACACCTCGCGGCGCTGGCTGCGGCAGGTGCTGCTGTCGCTGCCGCCGCTGGCGATCTCGATCCCGTCCTTCTGGGCGGGCCTGATGCTGGTGCAGCTGCTGTCGTTTCGGATCCGGCTGTTCCCCGCGTTCGGCAACGCGGGGTTGGCCGGGTTGGTGTTGCCCGCGATCACGCTGGCCATCCCGACCGGCGCGCTGATCGCGCAGGTACTGGCGAAGAGCCTGCTGACCACCCTGGACGCGCCGTTCGTGCAAACCGCTCGGGCCAAGGGCGCCAGCCGGATCCGGGTCCATCTGCGGCACGCGCTGCGCAGTGCGTCGCTGCCCGCGCTCACCATCGTCGGACTGCTCGTCGGACAGCTGGTGGCCAGCGCGGTGGTGATCGAGACGGTGTTCTCGCGCAACGGACTCGGGCGGGTCATGGCGGGCGCGGTGAGCGTGCAGGACATTCCGCTCGTGCAGGGCGTTGTGGTGTTCGGCGCGTTCGTCTTCGTCGTGGTGAACCTCATCGTCGACCTGATCTACCCGGTGCTCGACCCACGGATCGTGGTCGCGCGCCCGAGGAGTTACGCGTGACCGACACCGTGCTGACCGAGGCGGCCGTCCTCCGAACCGTCGTCGACGAGTTCGACGACGACGAGCACCGCACGGGTTTCGACTGGCGCAGACTGCCGCGGTTTTTGCTGTACCGGCCGGGTCTGGTGCTCTCGGTGGTGACGCTCGTGCTGGTGGTGCTGGCCGCGGTGTGGCCGACGCTGTTCACCGCCCGCGATCCGCTGCTCGGCGTCCCGTCGGAGATCTTCGCGCCGCCCAGCGGACAGCACTGGTTCGGCACCGACGAACTCGGCCGCGACATGTTCACCCGTGTCGTGCACGGCACCGCGCTGTCGTTGCAGGCGACGGTCATCGCGGTGGCTGTCGCGTTCGTTGTCGGGGGCGCGATGGGCCTGATCGCCGGGTTCGTCGGCCGCTGGGTCGACGACGTGCTGATGCGCTTCGCCGATGTGCTGCTGTCGATTCCGTCGCTGTTCCTGTCGTTGGCGCTGGTGACCGCGCTCGGCTACGGCACCGTGAAGGTGGCGATCGCGGTGGGTGTGGCCAGCGTGGCCGGCTTCGCCCGGGTGATGCGCGCGGAGGTGCTGCGATTACGGCAGGCGGTGTTCGTGGAGGCCGCGTGGTCGTCGGGGGCGCGCTGGTACACGGTGCTCGGCCGGCACGTCCTGCCGAACGCGATCGGCCCGGTGGTCGTGCTGGCCACCTTGGATCTCGGAACCGCCGTGCTGGCGGTGTCGTCGCTGAGCTTTCTCGGTTACGGCGCGGTGCCACCGGCGCCGGAGTGGGGCTCGCTCATCTCGAGCGGCCGGAACTATCTCGCCAACGCGTGGTGGATCTCGACGCTGTCGGGCCTCATGGTGGCGTTCGTCGTGCTCGCGACCAACCGGATCGCGCGGGCACTCGATGGAGAGTGGGCGAATCGACGATGACCGGGAATCTGCTGGAAGTGCGTGGCCTGTCGATCTCCTACCGCACCAGCACCGGGCGGGTGCGCGCGGTAGGGGCGGTCGATCTGGACATCGCGCCGGGCGAGATCGTCGCGCTGGTCGGAGAATCCGGCTCGGGCAAGAGTTCGACCGCGCATGCCATCACCGGCCTGCTACCGGCCGCGGGGCACATCGACGCGGGACGGATCCAGTTCGGCAGCAGGGACCTGGCCAGAGCGGGAGACAGGGAGCTGCGCGCGATTCGTGGGGCACAGATCGGCTTGATCCCGCAGGACCCGGGTGTCTCGCTGAATCCGGTGCAGCGCATCGGCACACAGGTCGCCGAGGTCCTGCTCATCCACGGCTTGGCGACCCGGCGTTCAGCGCCGGAGGCAGTGGTGGACCTGCTCGAGCGGGCCGGGATGCCCGACGCGAAGACCCGTGCCCAGCAGTATCCGCACGAACTCTCCGGTGGCATGCGTCAGCGGGCGCTCATCGCGATCGCGATCGCCGCGAACCCGGCGCTGATCATCGCCGACGAGCCGACCAGCGCGCTGGATGTCACCGTGCAGCGACGCATCCTCGACCACATCACGAGCCTGACCGAAACCCTCGGCACCGCAGTGCTGCTGGTGACCCATGACCTCGGAGTCGCCGCCGACCGGGCCCAGCGGATCGCGGTGATGTCGCGGGGCCGGATCGTGGAGAGCGGGCCGACCCGCGAGATACTCGACAACCCGCGCGACCCGTACACCCAGCAGCTGTTGCGTAGCGTGCCCGGACGTGCCGGTGTCCGGGCCCGGCCATGTCGGCCGGGCGCCGAACCGTTGCTCGCGGTCGAGAACTTGGTGAAGGAGTTCCCGCTGCCACGCGCGAAGATCCGCGCGAAGATCGTCCGTGCCGTCGACGGTGTGAGCTTCTCGCTGCACCGCGGGGAGACCCTGGCACTGGTGGGGGAGTCGGGGTCGGGCAAGTCCACCACGGCCAGAATGATTCTGCGCCTTGCCCCACCGACGTCGGGGCGCGTCGTGTTCGACGGCGACGATGTGACGGCGAGCAAAGGCGCGCGATTGCGGGAGCTGCGGCGTCGCGCCCAGGTGATCTATCAGAATCCGTACGAGTCGCTGGATCCGCGGTTCTCGATCCAGGATGTGATCAGCGAGCCGCTGCGGGTCTTCGGCGTCGGTGACCGCGCCTCGCGGGCGGCGCGGGCGCGCGAACTGCTCGACCGGGTCGCGCTTCCCGCGTCGACGCTGGGACGCAGGCCCGCGGAACTGTCCGGCGGACAGCGTCAGCGGGTCGCGATCGCCAGGGCGCTGGCCCTGTCGCCGGAGCTGGTGGTCTGTGACGAACCGGTCTCGGCGCTGGACGTCTCGGTGCAGGCGCAGATCCTCGACCTGTTCGCCGAGCTGCAAGCCGACACCGGCGTGGCCTACCTGTTCATCTCGCACGATCTGGCGGTGGTGCGCCAGATCGCCCATCGGGTCGCTGTCATGCGACAGGGTCGCATTGTCGAGATCGGCACCACCGAGCAGCTTTTCGACGATCCGGTTCACGAATACACCCGTCAGCTGCTGGCCGCCATCCCCGGCACCGACCTCGTCGACGGGAGCTCAGGTACCTGACAGCAGACTCACCACGGGCGCCAGCTCGCGCGCCGCGTCGTCGTCGAGAACGATGTAGGAGATCCCGAACTCGTCGCGAAGACGGCGCAGCTGGTCGGCCGCCTGCGCGGGCGATCCGGTGAGCAGGTTCGGGGCATCATCGGGGATCGGCGGACCGATGGTGCTCGTCGGGGTGCTGAAGCGCAGTGCCCGTTCGATGTCGGAAAGCCGTGGGCCCGCCGCACTCTCGAGCCACTCGACCTGACGGGTGAGCTGATCGCGGGAGAAGGTGCTGAACGCGACGGTATCGGCTTCGGCCGCGGCGAGTTCGGTCGCCCGACGCCCGCCCGCGGCGAGCAGCAGCGGCACCTTCCGCGGCGGCGGGGGAACCAGGGTCGTTCCGGTATTCGCGTAGTGGGCGCCGGTCGCCTCGACCCGCTCACCGCGAAACAGTGCGTTGACGATGCCCACCGACTCGGCGAGGCGCTCGAACCGAATCCGGTCGGACTCGGCCGCGATCCCGAGTTCGCCGTAGCCGATGGCGGTTTGGCCGGCGCCGAGCCCGAGCTGGAAGCGGCCGCCCGACACCAGGTCCAGGGTGGCGGCTTCGCGGGCGAGAACGAACGGGTTGCGGAAGTCGTTGGCCAGCACCCACGTTCCGACCCCGAGCGTGGTCGTCGCCGCGGCGGCGTAGGCGAGCGCGGTCAGTGGCGCGGGCACCGGTGCGGGCAGATCGGGCAGTAGCAACGCCGAGATCCCGGTGTCCTCGGCCCATCGCGCGGTCGAAGTCCATGCCTTCGGGTCGGCGGGGGAGACAGTGACGAGGCCGAATCGAAAAGGTTGGTGGCTCACGAGTTCTCCGGTGTCCCATAGGCGCGCAGGAAGGTGTCGACGGCAGCGGTGGCGACCGCGTGCATCTCGGCGGTGGAGACCTTGCGGGTGCCCAGGCGGGTGCGGCCCTCCATCGGGCCGGTGATCAGCACGAGGAACTGTTCGGCGGCGATCGCCGGATCGCTCGCGCGCAGGTGGCCCGACAGCGACAAGCGCGCCAGCCGATCCGCGAGCGCGTCGCCGAGCTGATCAGAGGTCCGGCTCACCACGACGTCCATCAGGTCGGGAAACTGCGCGACCTGACCGTAGGTGAGCCAGCGCAGCGACCGGGACTGCTCGGTACAGCAGGACCGGATCAGTCGGTACGCCACATCTTCCAGGGTGGCGCGCAGATCCTCACCAGGATTGCGCAAGCGTTCGACCACCGCCAGATTCTCGGCCAGCACCGCATCGCTCACGGCGGCCAGCGTGTGCCGGAACAGCGTTTCCTTGTCGTTGAGGTGGTTGTAGATGGTCGGTTTGGCGACACCGGCGACCTCGGCGATCTCCTGCACGCCCGCCTGCGCGTACCCGCGGCGAGCGAAGACGACGAACGCCGCGTCCAGGATCGCCTGCCGCTTGTCGATCCGTCCACGCGAGGCCGACTGTCCGGTCGGCGGTGTTGCTACAGCCATCCATGAACCATAGCGCAATCGCGGACTGAGTTGCCTGACGGGTTCATTCTTATATACCGAGTTGCGAGGTGTATGCGAGGACATTAAAGTGAACCAGCAAGTTCAATTGCTCTGTTCCATGTCGGGAGATATCTATGATGCAAACCCCCGGAGACAGGCTCGATCCGCTTGCCCGCCAGCATGTTCGCCGAGGCGGAACCCGCCCGCCGAACGAACGCGGCGCGGTGATCGGTCTCGAGGCCGAGCCGTGGCTGGAGATCCTGCAGGCACCCGACCGAAACGGGTTGACGGTGACCGAGGTGTGCCGGCGATACAACATCTCGCGCAAGAGCTACTACAGCTATCTCGCGCGCTACCGGGAACACGGCGTGGCGGGGTTGGCGCCGCGGTCGCGCCGCCCGAAGAGTTTCCCCGCCCGCACGTCGGCCGACATCGAGGCCGTCGTGGTGCGGGTCCGGCTGGACCGCCCGCAGTGGGGCGCACGCAGAATCCGGACGCACCTGCTGCGAGCCGGATCGACCCGTGTCCCGGCTGTGTCGACAGTGCACGCGATCCTGCGCCGGCACGGTTTGGTCGGCGACGGGTCGGACCACGTGGCGCCGAACACAGCATTGACGGCGTCTGTGCCGGAGCCATCGACGACCACACACCGGACACCTAGCCACGCAGGGAGCTACACCTGATGAGCACATCGACTTCCACCCGAGACGACGCGACCGAAGCGCTGTACCCGCGGCGCTGGGCCGCGATGGTCGTGCTCGTCCTGGGATTCACCCTGGACCTGCTCAACGTCACCATCGTCAACGTCGGCCTCCCGGCGATCCAGGCCGACCTCGGGGGAACTCCGTCCCAGGTCGGCTGGATCGCGACGGCCTATCTGCTCGCTTTCGCGGCAGCGCTGATCACCGCGGCCCGACTGGGCGACCTGTGGGGCCGCAAACGGGTCTTCCTCGTCGGTTTGGCGCTGTTCGCTCTCTCCGGAGCTTGGTCGGCACTCGCGAACAGCCCCACCGAACTGATCGCCAGTCGCGCTGCCCAAGGCGCGGCCGCGGCGATCCTGGCGCCGCAAGTTCTGTCCAGCCTGTTCGTGCTGTTCCGCGGCCCCGAACGCGCCACTGTCCTGGGCATATTCGGTGTGGTCGCCGGACTCGCGCAGGCCGGCGGGCTGCTGCTCGGTGGCGTCCTGGTCACCGCGGACGTCGCCGGTCTCGGTTGGCGCGCGATCTTCTGGGTCAGCGTCCCGGCGGCCGTCATCCTGCTCGGCCTCGGCGCCTGGCTGGTCCCGGAGAACCGTGCCGAAGGTGCGCTGCGGCCACGATGGCTCGCCGCGGTCGGCCTGACCGTCGGATTGGTCGCCATCGTGTTCCCGCTGTTGGAAGGCCGCACCTATGACTGGGCGCCGTGGATCTGGCTGTTGCTGGCCGCGGGCATCGCCGCAGTGGCGCTCGTCGCCATCGTCGAGAATCGCGATGCCGTCGGCCGGGCCGGCGCGCTCTTGCCACTGGAACTGCTCCGCGCGCGCATCAGCAGTGTCGCCCTTGTTGTTCAGCTGGTCGCCTTCGCCGCCTTCAGCGGATTCCTGCTCGTGTTCGTTCTCTGGCTCCAAGAGGGTCAGGGCTACACCGCGCTGCGCGCAGGCGTCGTGACCGTCGCGTTCTCGGTCGGCGGACTGGCGGTCGCCCCGCTGGTGGGACGGCTCACCATGCAGTTCGGCCGCTACGCCGTCGTCGCCGGTACCCTCTTCGGCGCCGTCGGCACCTTGGCGGTGCTGGGCGCGGCACTGACCGCGACCACCGATGTGAATCCATGGCTGCTCGCGCCGGGGCTGTTCGTCGTCGGTGTCGGCATCAACCTGGTCCAGCCGCCGTTGACGACCTTGTTCCTGTCGACGGTGCCGACGCGATACGCGGGGTCGGCGTCGGGGATCTGGACCACCGGCCAGCAGTTCGGTGGCGCAGTGGGTGTCGCGTCCCTGAGCGCGATCTTCTTCGGGGTCGCCGCCAGTGACGGCTACCGCAGCGCCCTGACGGCGTGCGCCCTGACGATCATCGCGGCGCTGGTGGTGAGTGCGGCACTCTGCTTCGCGTTGCCTTCACCGGAGCCCGCGCCAGAAGCAGCCGCCTGAGACCTGCGGAAGACAACGTGTCTACTCGGCGCCGTGGTCGCCGAGTAGCTCCGCACGGCGTTCGTGGACCGTAGCCCGCAGTGCCTCGACGACCGCCGCGACTTCGGGGCGCCGCAGGGTTTCGCGCCGGGCGACGAGCCAGTAGGTGAGCTGGACGCGGACCTCGTCGGGCAGGACCCGGACGAGGTCGGCGTGGCGGTCGGCCATGAAGCAGGGGAGTAGCCCGATCCCCGCGGCGGCCCTGGTGGCTTCCACGTGGACGAAGACATTGGTCGAGGAGACGGATCGGCGCAGGGTGGGGGCGAAAGCGAGGGCCAGGTCGAGGTCGTCGACCTGGAGGATGGATTCGATGAAGTAGACCAGCGGGTGGCGGGTGAGTTCGGCGACGGTGGTCGGGACGCCGTGTTCGGCGAGGTAGTCGCGCGAGGCGTAGAGGCGAAGGCAGTAGTCGCCGAGTTCGATCGCTTCGGCGCGGTGGACCTGCGGTGTACCGACCACTACTTCGATATCGAGGCCGGTTCGCTGGGTGGATGCTCGCCGGGTCGCGGCGATGATGTCGACGGTGACGCCCGGATGTCTGCGCTGCACGCGCACCGCGGACGGTGGCGCGAGGTAGGCGCTGAAACCGTCGGTGGCCGAAATCCGCACCACGCCTTCGAGTGTGCGTTCGCCCGCGCTCGAGCCGAGGGATCGGACGGCGGCCTCGACGGCTTCGGCCGCTGTCAGTGCCTCCCGGCCCAGGTCGGTGAGCTCCCAGCCGCCGGTGACCCGGGTCAGCACCCGTCCGCCCATGGCATGTTCGAGGGCGGCGATGCGACGCGAGATCGTCGTGTGGTTCATGCCGAGCTCTTCGGCGGCGGTGATGTAGCGCCCCGACCGGCCGACCGCGAGGAGCACGAGCAAATCATCAGCGCTCGGCCTGCGTCCCGAGGTCGACGAAGAATGACTCACCTGTGCAGTTTCGCAGATTGCTGCTGCGAAACTGGCCATTGTCACCGAGATGGATCTGCACGAATACTCTCCTCACGGCTTGTGGGCCACATCACATCGACGGCGTGATGTGACCTGGAACATCGAAGGAGTAGTGCGATGAGCGTGCGGAACGCGATACGACCGACCGGCGACGACCCGGACGAAGCCCCCAGCGGACTGCGGCGGGTCGTGGCCGCCTCGATGGCGGGCACCGTCGTCGAATGGTACGAATTCTTCCTCTACGGCACCGCCGCGACCCTGGTGTTCAGCAAGGTGTTCTTCTCCAAGGACACCAGCGACCTCGATGCGATCCTGGCCGCCTTCGTCACCTACGCCGTCGGTTTCGCGGCGCGCCCGCTCGGCGGCATCGTCTTCGGCTACTTCGGTGACCGATACGGCCGCAAGCAGTTGTTGCAGGTGAGTTTGGTGCTCGTCGGTGCGGCGACCTTCCTGATGGGCTGTCTGCCGACCTTCGCCCAGATCGGCTATTGGGCACCGGCGATGTTGGTGATCCTGCGCTTCGTCCAGGGCTTCGCGATCGGCGGCGAATGGGGCGGCGCGGTGCTGCTGGTGGCCGAACACAGCCCGAGTCGCAGTCGCGGCTTCTGGTCGAGCTGGCCGCAGGCCGGCGTGCCCGCGGGCAATCTGCTCGCCACGATCGTGCTGCTGGTGCTGACCTCGACCCTGTCGGACGCGGCGTTTTTGAGCTGGGGCTGGCGCGTGGCGTTCTGGCTGTCGGCGGTGGTCGTGCTGGTCGGCTACTACGTGCGCACCAAGGTGACCGACGCCCCGATCTTCGTGGCCGCGCAGCAGTCGATGGACCAGGCCAAGGCCGCCTCGTTCAGCCCGTTCGAGGTGCTGCGCAAGTACCCGCGCGGTGTGTTCACCGCGATGGGTCTGCGCTTCGGCGAGAACATCATGTACTACCTGGTCGTCACGTTCTCGATCACCTATCTCAAGGTTCACGTGCACGCCGACACCACGACGATTCTGTGGTGGCTGCTCATCGCCCACGCCGTGCACATGGTGGTGATTCCGGTAGCGGGTCGACTCGGTGACCGTGTCGGGCGCCGCCCGGTCTACCTGGCCGGCGCGGTCGCCGCGGCCACCTGGGGCTTCTTCGCCTTCCCGATGATGGACAGCGGCAACAGTGTGATCATCCTGTCCGCCATCATCATCGGGCTGGTGTTCCATGGATTCATGTACGCCGGTCAGCCGGCGATCATGGCCGAGATGTTCCCGACTCGGATGCGCTACTCCGGTGTGTCGCTGGGCTACCAGGTCACCTCGATCGTGGCGGGCTCGCTGGCGCCGATCATCGCGGTCAAGCTGCTCGACGAGTTCGGTTCGTCGGTCCCGATCGCCTGGTACCTGGCGTGCGCGGCGGCGGTCACCGTGATCGCGGTGGTGTGCGCGAAGGAGACCCGCGGCATCGACCTCGAATCTGTCGACCTCGCCGACGCCTCCGCCACGAAAGGTGTTCCCGCATGACCGATCTCACGGGACGCAGAGCTCTGGTCACCGGTGGGGCGAGCGGTATCGGCGCCGCGTGTGCGCGGGAGCTGGCCGCGCGCGGCGCCGAGGTCACCGTCGCCGACATCGACGGAGTCGCCGCGAAGGCGGTGGCGCACGAAATCGGCGGGCATGCTTGGAGCGTCGATCTGCTCGAAGTCGAGGCGCTGGCCGAATTGCGGCTCGAGACCGACATTCTCGTGAACAACGCGGGCGTGCAAAGCGTGAGCCCCATCGAGGATTTCGCACCCCACCGGTTCCGTACCATGCAGACCCTGATGGTCGAAGCGCCGTTCCTGCTCATCCGCGCTGCCCTCCCGCACATGTACGCGCGGGGTTTCGGCCGGATCGTGAACATCTCCTCGGTGCACGGGATCCGCGCCTCCCAGTTCAAGGTCGCGTACGTGACGGCCAAACATGGACTGGAAGGGCTGTCGAAGGTGACCGCGCTCGAAGGCGGCCCGCACGGGGTCACCAGCAACTGTGTGAGCCCCGGATATGTGCGAACCCCGCTGGTGGACAAGCAGATCGCCGAGCAGGCCGCCGCGCACGGGATCCCGGCGCAGGAGGTGCTCGAGAAGGTGCTGCTCACCGAGAGCGCGATCAAACGGCTGATCGAGCCGCACGAGGTCGCGGCGCTGGTCGGTTGGCTCGCCTCCGACACCGCGGGCATGGTCACCGGCTCGTCCTATGTCATGGACGGCGGGTGGAGCGCCCGATGACCGCAGTGGCAGCGGCACCGCAGTGGGTGCCGGACGACAACGACATCGCCGGAGCTCGGATCACCGATTTCGCGCGATTCGTGGCCGAGCGGCACACCGTCGCGGTGCCCGACTACCACGCGTTGTGGCAGTGGTCGGTCGACGATCTGGACGGATTCTGGGGTTCGGTATGGGACTACTTCGAACTCGGCGACCGCCCCGGTCCGGTGCTGGCCTCCTCGGAAATGCCAGGGGCGCGATGGTTTCCCGAGGTTCGGCTGAACTATGTCGACCAGGTGATCCGGCAGGCCCGCCCCGATCGTCGCGCGATCGTGTCGGTGGCGGAGGACGGGTCGGTCAGCGAGTTGTCGTGGGACGATCTGCTCGACCAGGTGGCGGCGTTCGCGCAGACGCTGCGCGGCTTGGGTGTTCGGGCAGGGGACCGGGTCGCCGGTTACCTGCCCGACATCCCCGAGGCGGTGATCGCCTTCCTGGCGACCGCGAGCATCGGCGCTGTGTGGAGTGCGTGCGGGCAGGACTACTCGGCGAAGGCGGCGCTGGACCGGCTCGGGCAGCTCGAGCCGGTGGTGCTGGTGACGTGTACGGGTTACCGCTACGCAGGCAAACAGCACCGGCGATCCGACGAGATCATTGAACTGCGCGCCGGTCTGCCCACGGTGGTGGCGACGATCGTGGTGTCGCAGGAGCGGCTGTCCGGGACGCTGAACTGGGCGGATGTCACCGCTGGTGGCGATCGATCCACGCTCTCGACGGCAGAGGTGGGTTTCGACCATCCGCTCTGGGTGCTCTACTCCTCGGGCACGACAGGTCTGCCCAAGGGCATCGTCCACGGTCACGGCGGGGTGCTCCTCGAGCACCTGAAAGCGATGGCGCTGCAGTCGGACATCGGTGCCGACGACACCTTTCTCTGGTACACCAGCCCGAGCTGGATGATGTGGAACTTCCAGGTCGCCGGCCTGCTGGTCGGCGCGACCATCGTCTGCTACGCGGGTAGCCCTGGCTATCCGGCCCCGGATGCGCTGTGGGACATCGCCGCTCGAGTACGCGCGACAGTTCTCGGCACCAGTCCCGGCTATGTGCTGGCGTGCGCGAAGGCAGGTGTGGTGCCGCGGCGTGAACACGACCTGACGGCCTTGCGCCTGATCGGTGTCACCGGGTCGGCGCTGCCTCCGTCGTCGTCGATCTGGTTGTGCGACAACGTCGGTGCGCACATTCCGGTCGCGTCGATCAGCGGCGGCACCGACGTGGTCTCGGCCTTCGCGGGCGGGGCGCGAACCGTCCCGGTCCGGCCCGGAGAGCTGTCCGCCCCCTACCTGGGGGTGGCCCTGGAAGCCTGGGACGAACAGGGCAACCCGGTGCACGGCGAAGTCGGCGAACTCGTCATCACCGAGCCCATGCCCTCCATGCCCGTCGGATTCTGGAAAGATCCGGACGGAACGCGTTATCGCGCAGCCTATTTCGACACCTTTCCCGGTGTATGGCGCCACGGCGACTGGATCACCCGTACCGAACACGGCAGCGTGATCGTGCACGGCCGGTCCGACTCCACTCTCAACCGCCACGGGATCCGCATGGGCAGCGCCGACATCTACCAAGCGGTGGAACAGCTCCCGGAGATCGCCGACTCCCTGGTCATCGGCGCGGAGCAACCCGACGGCGGCTACTGGATGCCCCTGTTCGTCGTGCTCGCCGACGGCATCACCCTGACCGACGACCTGACTGCCGGGATCCGCGCGATCATCCGCACGCGGACTTCCCCGCGCCACGTCCCGGACGACATCATCATCGCCCCCGGCATCCCCCGAACCCGCACCGGCAAGAAGCTGGAGGTCCCCATCAAGAAGCTTCTCCAGGGCGCCGATCCCACGACTGTCGTGGATCCCAGCGCCGTCGACGACCCCGCACTGCTCGCTTGGTACGCCCGATTCGCCCGAACATAGCTTGCCGGCGTCACGCGCTGAGACCATGGTGTCGATCGGCGTGCGGCGTCACGATCTACGCAACATTCGCCGAGAAGAACGCTTGTTGTGGACGCTTGGTCATGTTGTAATCCAGATGTTTGCTGATGAATGTCGGCGGCGCTGGTTGCTTGTGCCCGAGCGACCGCCGAGACCGTTCGGAAGGGTGGGGACGCGATGGTGCGACGCACGGAGAACAGGTCGGAGACGATCGCGGGGGACGCTGGCGATGTTCCCGTGGTCGAGTTCGCGGACAGTCCGCTGACCTCGGACCGGGTCGAACGGCTGAGTTCGGCGGCCCGCCATCGGATCGCGGCCTTCGTGCACACCACCCTGGCTGATCTGGACGAACTACCCGAGCCCTGGGTCCCACCCATCGAGGTGACCCTGCGGTTGACCGACCGCGAGCACTGAGCACCCTTGCCGATCAGCACGCTCGCACCGAAGCGGACACGGTGCGAGCGTGCTGATCTCGATCGTTTATGTCAGCGGAAGAGGGCGGTGAGATCGACGGTGGCTGCCATGGCCGCAGCGCCCGCGTCGTTGAGGTGCATGCCGTCGCCGCTGTCGAACTCGGGGCGGATGTAGTCGCGACGGTGCGGGTCGGCCACGGCGCGATCGACGTCGAAGATCGAATCGAAAACGTCGGTGGTGCGCAGCCATTCGTTGACGGCGTGGCGAGTCGGCTGGGTTTCCAGCAGCGGCATGCCGGGGTAGACGCAGCCTGCGTAGGGGCCGATGGTGGCGGCGTGGATGCGCAGTCCGGCGGCGTGGGCGCGCGCGGCCAGGTCGGTGAAACCGGCGATCAATTCCTCGGTGGTCGCGGAAGACTGGCCGCCCATCGCGCCGAGGATGAGGTCGTTGATACCGAAATTGATGAGGATGTCGGTGACACCGGGGACCTGCAACGCGTCGGAGTCGAAACGGCGTACACCGGATTCGCCGATCTCCTCGGCGGTGAGACGATTGCCGGCGATGCCGTTGTTGACGACCCATCCCGTGGTGAGGCGGGCGTTGAGAACGTCGACCGAGCGGTGATTGGCGCTCAGCGTGGTGCCGACGCCTTCGAACCAGGAATCGCCGAACGCGACGGCGACCGCCGTCGGATCGGTGACGAGCACGTCGATCCCGGTGACGAAGAAGCGCAACGGAACCTCGTGGGCACCGATGAGTTCCACGTCCGCAGTGTGGTCGCCGGTGACGATGTAGGCGATCTCACCGGGTTGGTGGGAGAAGGTGGCCAGGCCGGTCGACGCCGGAATATACAGGCTGAGCAGCAGGTCTTCGCCTGCGGCGACCGCCAGATCGATCGGATCGCTCACGAGGTCGGCGCCCGCATCGATGGTGACGTCCGCCGCGCCATCGAACGTGACCTCGCGATCCGTGCCGATCGCCGAACCGGTCTTGCGCTGGGCGAGCCGGGTGGCACCGATCCGCAGCGGGGCGGTGCCGTAGCGGTTGGTCAACCGCACGCGCACCGCGTCGCCGCCGCCTGCCATGTGCAGGACGTGGCGCACGGTCTCGTCGCTGAACTCCCGTGATTCGGCGAGCTTGATCTGCTCGTTCGGGTCGATGACACCGGTCCGGAAACCGGCTACCCACGTGCTGTTCTGCATGATCTCTCCGATATTTGCTGTGCGGAATAATGCTTACGCATAGGTTTACTCGTAGGTATTCCTCATGTCAACTATCCGCATGGCAAATATCAGCTATGCTGGCGTTATGTCCGTGCGCGAGCTGTTCGACGACCCCCGCTTCACCATCTCCGGTCTGCTCTTCGAGGCGCACAACGGCCTCATCGCCAAACTCGAGCCGACCTGGAAAGCGCACGGCCTGTCGGGTCTCGACCTCAATGCCCTCCTGCGACTGAGTCGCTCCCCGGGCCGCCGCCTGCGGATGTCGGACCTGGCCACGCAAACCGAGCTCTCGACCAGTGGGGTCACCCGGCTAGTCGACCGGCTGGCCACCGCGGGTCTGGTCGAACGCCAACTCGACCCGGCTGATCGGCGCAGCGCCTACGCGGCCTTGACCGATGCGGGCATCCGCCGCCTCGAAGAGGTCCTGCCGGACTATCTCGCTGCCCTCGAGCAATGGCTCACCGGTCAGCTGACCCCCACTCAACTCGACGGCTTGATCACCGGCTTGCGCGTGATCCGCGATGCCACCAACCCAGCCGCCACCGCCCTGTCCGACCGGTCCTGAGCGTGGTTACCCGCGGTGATCTGGATTGCTGACCGGGGTAACCATCAAGGTGCTGACGTGGTTTCGAGGTCGAATCGGAGCCCTGAGCGCAGGGCTGCCGTGGCGGACATCCCGAACATGCGATGAAAGGTCTCGCTGAAATGCGAGGGTGTGGCGAATCCCGCGTCCGTCGCGGATCGGGTCAGGTCGTGGCCGGCGGCGACAGCTCTCATCGCGTGGATGACGCGGGCCCACTGTTGATAGCGGCGGAACGTGGTCCCGTACTGCTGGACGAACAACCGGAGAAAGTGCGATGTCGACAGACCGAGGGTCGCGGCGATCGGTTCGGCCCGAAACGCGTGATCCGGATGCTGACGGATCGCGGCCGCCACGCGTTCGATGCGCGGATCGATGTCGGCCGGGGGACCGCCGACTGCGATCGCCAGGATTCGGCCGGGGTCCGCATCAGGTAGCCGGCATTGTTCGACCAGTTCGCGCTCGCGAAGGTGGGCGAATCCGTACGGCCCCTCGGTGGTCGTCATCTGGCCTGCGATGGCCGAAGCGGGCGACCACAGGAGCAGGATCCATTTGCCGAGGGTATTCACCCGATGCACCGCGCGGGCAGGGCTGTACGCGCTGCGAGTGAGTATTTCGCCGTGGGTGGCGGTCTCGAGGGCGAACGGCCCGTCGAGCCCGACGCTGAGCACCGCGACAGAGGTGGAATGTAGGTCGACACCGAGTTCGGGTCCGATGTACCCGGCATAACCCGGCCTGATCCAGGCCATCGGTGAGCGGGTCGGACCACACGATTTCACAGGCGCACCGTCGGTCACCCTTGCCAGAGTATCGGTGCGCCGACCGGAACCGCGACGGCTGATTCTTCCAGGGCTCGAAGGCCGGATGGGCGCTGGTGACAAGCAGGCGGGTCGGCTTCAGGGGAGTGAGTGGTACCGGAAATACGGTGCCGACCCGCCTGCAGTCCATTCGTCACCGGCGTCGGCACGGATGGGGTTCGCGAGCTGGACAGCGAAGTCCTGCACCGCAACTCGCACAGACGAGCACCGCGGACCCGGGGAGCACCGGGTCCGCGGTGAGGCTCAGGGCAGGGGAACCCAGGTGCCGAAGAACCAGAAGCCGTGCTGCGGCGCGTCGTTGTGATGCTCCGGCTGTTGCTGCGGCCGGTGCTCCTGACCCTGCCCGGGCCGCTGCTGGTCGTGCCCACCCGGATCCGCGCTCGCCACGCCCGCCGTGGCACCCAGCACCCCGAGGGCGAGAGTGCTCGCCACCGCGGTCTTGGCCACTGTCGACTTCATTCTCATGAGCGTTCCTCCTGATCTTCGATCTCACCGCCGAGATCGTCGGCCGGCCGAAGTGCTCGGCCGATAGCTGAATCTTCGCGGCGCAACCGTCGAGCCCGGTGGGACCCGGCTGGGAGTCGGCTGTGTATCGGATCCGGCGACCGCGCGCGAGCACCCCGCCCCGGCGCCGCCCCCTCGATGCAGTCGACGTTGCTACAGTTCACCAGCCGTGGTGTTCGGGAAACCGGTGGAGAACCGGTGCGGCCCTCGCCACTGTGATCGGGAGTTGTGAATCGATCCGGACGACATCTGTCATCCGGAGCCACTGGGGCCCTGCCCTGGGAAGGTGGATTCACCGCGCACTATCCCGTCAGCCAGGAGACCGGCCACGGCTACGCAGTACCCCATTCCACGAGGACCTGGAAGGCCGTCTCTTGACCCGCTCTGTTTTCGCGCGCCTACGTTCCGGCGCGTTGCTCGCCTGCACGATCGTTGTCACCGGATGTGGTGTGCAACCCCTCTCCGACGCGGACGGCGCAGCTGCTGTCACCCGCGTGAACTGTGGGATCGACGTCGCCGTCGACGGCCCACCGCAGCGGATCTACGCGGCGTATCAGCCGTCGATCGAGATCGCGCACGCGCTCGGTGTCACCGATCGGCTGGTGGGGACGGCATTCCTGGACTCCGCCGTGCTCGCGGAATATGCCGGTGCGCAGGCGCGCGCACCGTATGTCGAGAAGCTGCCGAGTCGCGACGAGTTGCTCGCCCAGCGACCCGACTTCGTCATGTCGGGTTTCAACGGGGTGTTCGCGTCCTCGGCGCAGAACAGCGTCGGCACCAGGGCGAGCCTGCACGAGTTGGGTGTGCGCACCTGGGTGCTGAGTCCGCTGTGCCCGAGTGCCGACGGGCTCGCTGATGAGGCGATCGACCCCGATACCGTCCGCTTCGACAACGTGTACGCCGACCTGCGCGACCTCGGTGCCCTGTGGGGCGCCTCCGAGCGCGCCGAAGAAGTTGTCACGCAGCTGAGTTCACGCATCGACGCGGTCCGCGCCAAGGTCGGCAACGCCGGGAAGCCGCGGGTCGCGGTCGTCACCCCCAAAGACGACGGCTCCTACACCGTGGCAGGCGGCATCGATTTCATCACCCAGATCATCGAGGCCGCCGGTGGCGTGAATGCCTTCGCCGATCTCACCGCGAAGCGCAACGTGCCCGTCGGCGCGGAAGAGCTCATCGCCCGTGACCCCGACATCATCCTGACCAGCCTGTGCTGCAAGGCGACCTACACGCGCGCCGACGGTCAGCCCCAGGTCGACAAGATCGTCGGAAACCCGGCGTTCGCGAATCTGGCGGCCGTGCGGAACGCGACTGTGCACCCGTTCCTGTTCGCCGACCGGGCGGCAGGGGTGCGGATCGCGCACTCGACCGAACTGGTCGCCACCCTGATCCATCCCGAGCTGTTCCGGCGGTGACGCGCACCGCTCGCGGCGCCGGTCCGATCGTGGCCGGCGCCGCGCTGGTGGCTGTCTGCGTCGCGTCCATCCTGATCGGCTCGCACCCGCTCACCCTCGACCAGGCCGTGGTCGCGTTCACCGATTTCCAGGGGACCGACACCGACCGGGTCGTGCGCTACATCAGGCTGCCCAGGACTGTCGCGGGACTCCTCGCCGGTATCGCGTTGGCGCTGGCGGGGGCGGTGATGCAGGGGCTCACCCGCAACCCGCTGGCCGGGCCCGGCCTGCTCGGCGTCAACGCCGGTGCGTCTCTGGCGATCGTGATCGCGATGGGTGCGTTCGGCCTCACCGCGACGGGCGGATTCATCTGGTTCGGCTTCCTCGGTGCGGCGGTCGCCGCGGCGTTCGTCTACACGCTGGGATCGTTGGGGTTCGGTGGCGCGACACCGGTGAAACTGGCGCTCGCGGGCGCTGCTTGCACCGCGTTGTGTGGGTCGATCACCACGGCGATCACCCTGCTGGACCGCACCCTGTTCGACAATTTCCGTTTCTGGGTGGTCGGCTCGCTGGCTCGCGCCGACATCGAATCCGTGTGGCAGACAGCACCGTTCATCGCTGTCGGGCTGTTGCTGGCGGTAGTGGTGGCCCGGCCGCTGAACGCTGTCGCCATCGGTGACGACATGGCGCGCACGCTCGGCACGCGGCTGGTCGCGACGCGCGCGACAGGAGCGTTGAGCGTGGTGCTGCTCGCGGGCTCGGCGGTGGCCATCGCCGGACCGATCGCCTTCATCGGTCTGGTGATCCCGCACATCGCCCGATTCTTCGCCGGACACGACTACCGGTGGATCCTGCTGTGGTGCGCGCTGCTGGGCCCGACGCTGCTGTTGGTGGCCGACATCCTCGGACGGATGCTGGCGCGGCCACAGGAAATCCAGGTCGGCATCATCACCGCCTTCGCGGGCTCGCCGTTCTTTCTCTATCTCGTGCGCAATCGAAAGGTGGCCACACTGTGACGGGCACCGAGCGCGGCGTACTGCCCAGCGGGACGCTGCTGCTGCGAACACCGGACCGGCGCATCGTCTTTCGCGTCGGGACACGGTCCACGATCGTCACCGTGCTGGTGACGGTGGCCGCGCTGGCGGTGGCGGCGTGGTCACTCACGATCGGCTACTACCCGCTCACGGTCGCTGACGTGGTGCGAGTCCTCGGTGGCGGTGGCACGCTCATCGAGTACGACGTGGTGGTGGCCGATCGGTTGCCGCGCGTGCTCACCGGGCTGTGTGTCGGCGCGGCCTTCGCGATCTCGGGGGCGATCCTGCAACGAATCGCGACCAACCCGCTGGTGAGTCCCGAGATCATCGGGATCAACGCGGGCGCCTCGCTCGGCGCGTTGGTGGTGAGTGTGTTGCTCGGTGGCGCCGGGCTGGGGCTGGTCGGCGGCGCGATGATCGGTGCCGGGGTGGCCATGGCGCTGATCGTGGCCGTGGCCACCAAGGACGGGCTCGACGGCTATCGACTCGTGCTCGTCGGTATCGGCGTCACGGCGATGCTGTCCTCGGCTATCGCGTTCATCTTGACCATCGCCGACAACTACCAGGCGCACACGGCCGCCAGGTGGCTCACCGGCAGCTTGGCCAACCGCGAGTGGACCCACGTCGGGTTCGCCGCGGCGGCGCTGGTGGTGGTCGTGCCGCCGCTGATCGTTCTCGCTCGCTCGTTGCCGCTGCTGGAAATGGGCGACGAACTGGCGAATTCGCTGGCCGGGCGGCGCGGCCCACACCGCATCACGCTCATCGTCGTCGCGGCCGCCGCCGCGACCCTGGCGACGGCCGCGGCCGGGCCGATCAGTTTTGTCGCCCTGGTGGCGCCGCAGATCGCGCGGCGGCTGCTGGCCGAACGCGGTGCGGGCCTGGCGCCCGCGGCTGCCACCGGGGCACTGCTGGTGGTCGCCGCCGACCTGGCCGCCCGGCGGCTGTTCCCGGCGGAACTGCCTGTCGGGGTGGTGACCGCCATCCTCGGCGCTCCCGTTCTCGTCTACCTCCTCGCCCGTGCAACCCGGATCGGACATGCTGGATGACCGCACACCTGACCACCGAGGGACTCACCCTCGGCTACGGCGATACCGCGATCGTCACCGACGCCACCGTCGACTTCCCGACCGGTGCGATCACTGTCATCGTCGGCCGCAACGGCTGCGGCAAATCGACCCTGCTGCGGGGACTGGCCCGGCTGATCGCGCCCACGGCGGGCGCGGTTCTGCTCGACGGCGCCGATATCGCACCGCAGCCCGCGCGCACGGTCGCCCGGCGGCTCGGCATGTTGCCGCAGCAGCCCGTTGCCCCCGACAGCATCACCGTGGGCGAACTCGTCGGCCGTGGCCGTCATCCGCACCAACGCTGGTTTCGTCAGTGGTCGGCGCAGGACGACGAGGCCGTGCGCAAAGCGCTGGTGGCCACCGACACTCTCGCGTTGATCGACCGATCGGTGGATCAACTCTCGGGCGGTCAGAAGCAACGGGTGTGGATCGCGCTCGCGCTGGCGCAGGAACCCGAGGTCATGCTGCTCGACGAACCGACGACCTTTCTCGACCTGGCGCACCAACTCGACGTGCTCGACGTCCTGCGAAATCTGTTGCCGCGCACGATCATCGTCGTCCTGCACGACCTCAACCTCGCCGCCCGCTACGCCGACCATCTCGTCGCCGTGCAGGACGGCCGGGTGGTCGCTCAGGGTTCACCCGCCGAGGTCGTGCGCCCCGAGCTGGTGTCGGAAGTCTTCGGCATCGACTGCACGGTGATCGAGGACCCGATGACGGGCACACCGCTGGTGATTCCGGCCCCGCGAACGGTGCGCACCGCATGACGCGCCGGTATGTCCTCGTCGCCCGGCCGACTCCGTCGGGCGTCGACCTGCCGTCCGTCCGAGCTCTGGCCGAGGCCTGCGGTGTCGGTTACGCGCTACTCGACCAGGAGGAGCCGACCATCCACACCGCCCTGGATACCGCCGCCCGCGACCGATCGCCGGTCACCCTGATCCCGCTCGCCGTGCCACGCGACCGCTACCTCGAGACCTGGATCGCGCGAGCGGTGGCGAACTGGCAGGAAACACGCGCGAGCGAACTCGACGTGCGAATCACCGACGGCATCGACACCGCCGCCGGATTCGCCGATGTGGTGCGTGCCAGGATGTCCGAGGACGGCGCACCGGTGACGGCGAGCCCGCGGGCCTTCCGCAGCCCGGCCTGGTCCGAAATCCCCGACCACACCTCGCACATCCTGGTCTGCCGAGGCCCCCGCTGCACCGTGTACGGCGCGGGCGAGCTGCACCGGACTCTGCGCCGCGACCACCCCGGCGCCCTGATCACGCCGACCGGCTGCCTCAACCCGTGCAATCTGGGCCCGCTCTACATCACCTACCCGGACGGTGAATGGCATACCGACGCCATCCGCGGGGGTGACTCCGTCAGCGCTGCGCACGATAGCCTGACGGAATGATCGAGGACGAACCGACCACGATCCACCCCGACCGGGCTGCGCGGCAGCGGGCCGTCGCATGCTGATCGAGAAGCAGCGCTGGGCCGGGATCCGCAGCGGGGCGGTGACGGTGCTGTTTCGCCGATGGCGTCACCGGCAGGCCACCGAGGGCAAGGTCTACCGCACCGGCGCGGGGCGCATCGCCGTCGACCAGCTGTCGACGGTCACCGCCGATCAGATCAGCATCGAGGACGCGCGCGCCGCCGGATACGACGCACCCGCCGAGGTGATCGCCGATCTCCGCGGCGGCCCGCAGGACCCGATCTATCTGCTCCGGATCCGCCGTCTCACCGACGAAGACCCGCGCGACGCGCTGGCCGCCGACGACCGGATCGACGATGCCGCGGCCTTGGTCGCCCGCCTCGCCCGCATGGACCGGACCGATCCCGAGGGCCCGTGGACCCACGACACGCTCCGAATCATCCAGCGCCGCCCCGCGACCCGGGCCCCTGACCTGGCCGAGGAACTCGGGCGTGACCCGCACCGCTTCAAACTCAACGTACGCAAGCTGAAGAACCTCGGCCTGACCATCAGCCTGGGCACCGGCTATCGGATCTCACCCCGGGGCGTGGCCTTACTCGCGGCCCTGGATTCGGCGCAGACCGGCGATTGAACCTCGGCGCCGCCTTGCCTATCAGGCGGGCGGCGCCTGCGGTCGACGCCGAGGTCGGGGCCCGAGATACCCGGCATGACCCGGCCGGATCCAGACCACCGGCTACCGTGCCGGACCACACGATTTCGAAAGCGCCCTATCGGTCACACCTGCCACGGTATCGGTGCGCCGCTTCGAACGACAGCGGCCGACCACGAGAGGACAGACATCGTGAAGATCCCACTGGCAATGCTGGTAGGCGTCGCCGTCCTGACCGTCAGCGCATGCGCGATGCGGCCGGCGGCCGGCGAAACAGACACTGCGCAAACAGGTTCCGGACTCGATCCGGCTGCGCTGCAATCCGCGCTGGATGCGGTCCGCGACGCGGGAATGACCGGTGTGTACATGGAGGTACGTGACGGCGACCGGGTGTGGAGTGGCACGGCGGGGGTCGCCGACGTCACCTCCGGCGAAGCCATCGGCCCCGACATGGTCCACCGAGTAGGCAGCATCACCAAGACGTTCATCGCGGCCGCGATCATGCAGCAGGTCGAGCAGGGGCGGATCGGGCTCGACACACCGATCGGTGACTACCTGCCGCACTTGGTCCCTGGTGAGCGTGGCGCGCAGATCACGGTGCGGATGCTGCTCAACAACACCAGCGGTCTGGCCGAGCACTTGCCGTACTCCTTTCCTTCCCTCGCAGCCTTTTTCGGCGGGACGCAGCTGTCATCGGAGAGCTTGGACAAGCATCAGTTCACCCAGTTCGACCCGGTCGAGCTGATCGGAATGGGCGTCAGCGCGCCGCCCGCCACCCGGGCGCCCGGAGCGACCCCCGGCGTGTACTCCAACACCAACTACTTCCTGCTGGGCGAACTGCTGGAGCAGGTGACCGGAACTGCCTACGAGACCTATGTCGCCGAGAAGGTGATCGGACGCGCCGGGCTCGAGCACACCGCGTTTCCGGACGGGCCGACCCTGTCGGTTGCGCACCCGCGAATGTACGAGCGGCTGTTCGGAATGATCGATCCGCCGCGCGACTACAGCGTCTACAACATGTCGTGGGCGATGCCCGGCGCCGGACTCGTCTCGACCATGGCGGACCTGAATCGCTTCTACCGCATGCTGTTCGGTGGGCACATCGTCAGCCGCGAGTCGTTGGCGCAGATGCAGCGTACGGTGCCCGTCATCGCACTCGACGGTACGCGGATCGAGTACGGTCTCGGCCTGCACCGGGTACGGACTCCCGGCGGACAGACATTCTGGGGCCACGACGGCAGTGTCTTCGGTGCCCAAGCGCTATCTCTGACCAGCGCCGACGGCTCCCGCCAGATGTCGGTCGCGACAAACCTCGTGCGGTGGAACGAGATCGGCCCCGACGGAAAGCCGAAGCCACACCCCATCGACGACGCCCTCGCCACCCTCTACCGAATCGCGATGGGCGGCGAGTGATCCGTCGGCGCCAACGGCCCGGATCGGGTGCCCCGACTCGGTGCCGAAGTCTCGCACCGCAACTCGCGCGTCACTGATCGTTCGAGTGCAACGTTCCGGGCTCGGCGAACGATGCGATGCTCATGCAGGGGATGACGCAGGTCGATGAGCAGCAGCAAACAGCCGGGTTCGGTGCGTTCACCGTGGTGGACGTCGAGACCTCCGGGCTACGGCCCCACCAGCACCGGGTGCTGTCCGTCGCGGCGGTGACGCTGGACGGCACCGGCCGGGTGACGCGAGAGTTCCACAGCCTGATCGATCCGGGTTGTGATCCGGGTCCCGTGCACATTCACGGGCTCACTGCCGAGGTGCTGCAGGGCTCGCCCGAGTTCGGTCAGGTGCGCGACCAACTGACGGCCATGCTGGACGGCCGGGTGATGGTGGCGCACAACGCGCTGTTCGACTATGGGTTCCTGCTGCAGGAGTTCGCCCGGGCCGGCGGAGCTCTGCCGGTGCAGCGCCGACTGTGCACGTTGGCACTGGCCCGCCGCATCGCACTGCCGACACCCGACTACAGGTTGGGCACGCTGGCGACGTATTACGGTGTGCCGCAGCAGAAGGCGCACGATGCGCTCGACGACACCCGTGTTCTCGCGAATGTTCTTCGCGCGTTGGTCGCCGACGCGGCCCATCTCGGCATCGCACCCCCTTTGCTCGACTGCGCACCTGATTCGGCCAGGCCGACGCAGTCCAGGTGGCCGGTCGAACGTCGCGGCCCGAAGCAGCCGTGTGACTTCGCCTATCCCGGGAAGCTGGCGGTGGCCGGCCCCCTGCGCCAGGGGATGAAGGTAGCGCTGACCGGCGAGACCCGGATCGAACGGGAAGAGCTCGTCGCCCGTGCCGAGGCTGCGGGGCTCGACGTCACGAGCACGGTGAGCAACCGAACCAGTGTGTTGGTCACCAACAATGCCCATGCGGAAACGGGCAAGGCGCGCAAGGCGTTCGAGTTCGGAACGCCGGTGATCGATGAGGCTCGGTTCGTCGCGCTGCTCGAGTCGGTAGAACCGGGGCACCGGAAAGGGGCGGCGGTACCTGCGGTTGCGGCGCCACGTCGGTCGACGGCACCTGCACGGGCGATATCGGGTCCGCTGGCCGGTCGGCGGATTCTGGTGCTGGGCGGAACCCACGGCGAGGCTGCGGCGGCGCGCTCGCGGATCGTCGAGCTCGGTGGTTCGGCCGCGGTCAATCTCTCCGCGACTGTGACAGATCTGCTCCTTCTCGCAGGTGGGGAATCCGACCGGCGCGCGCGAAAGGCCGACGAACTCGCACTGGCGGTCCACGGACCAGACCTGCTCGAGCAGGGTGCGATCGCGCCCGCGGCGATCCCTGCGGCATCGACCGCACCTGGTCGTGCCGAAATCCGGCCCGCGGAACCGACGGTGTTGTCGCGAGGTCAGGTGATCGACGTGCCGATCGCCGAGGGCGGCAATACGTGGACTCTGCGGGCAACGTGGAGCCAGCTCAGTGCGCCGACCGTGGATCTCGTCGCGTTCCTGCTCGGCAGCGATGAGCGAGTCGACGACTCCGACGACTTCCTGTTCTACAACCAGCCAGAATCGCAGGGCGCCAAGCTTTCCGAGGACGGGCCGAACGAACAGTCGATCACCCTGGTCCTCGATGACCTGCCCGAGCACTGCACTCGCATCGTCCTCGCCGCTTCGCTCGACGGTGCCGGTCTCACCTTCGGCGACGTCGGCGCCATCGAGCTGGAGTTCGCCGCAGGCACGGAATCGAGCACCGCGATACGTTCCACGCTCGATGCCGCAACGGTGGAGCGCACCCTGCTGCTCGCCGAGCTGTATCTGCGCGGTGAAGATTGGCGGCTGCGCGCGGTCGGCCAGGGCTACGAGACCGATCTCGCCGAACTGGCCAGGCGGTACGGGGTCGATGTCGACGAATGACGCCGCACGAGGTGGCGGCCGGTCGGGGTCGATGCCGGCCTCGCTGACAAGCACGACATCGCAGCGCTCGCCGGCATCCGGTCGGGGATGCCCGGCGAGCGTCGGTAGCCTGACCGTTCGAGATCAGCTACCGAAACTTTCGGCGACCATGTTCTCGGTGAGGCCGTAGTCGGCGAGGGAATAGTGGTGGGTGGGTTTGCGGGCGCCGGTGCGGCTTTCGTTGTCGAGGGCGGTGATGGCGGTTCGAGCTTCGGGCGTGAGGGCGGCACCGGTACGGGCGTACACACGGTCGACGACGCCAAGGGGGTCGGTGCGGAGATCGTCGAAGTCGATGTCGATGAAGGTGGCTTCGGGGTGTCGGGTGCGGGCGGCGGTGAATTCGTGGAGGCCGCGCGACCACAGGTCGAGCTGGGTGCGGCCGATGGTTTCGCCGGTGAAGGTGGTTGACCAGCCTCGGGTGGCGTGTTCGTTGAGGCTGCAGACCGAGGGGATGATCGTGGCGGGGTCGCGGTGGGTCTGGATGACGATGGCGTCGGGGTAGGTCGCCAGGAGGGCATCGAGGCAGAACAGATGGCTGGGGTTCTTGAGGACCCAGCGGCGGGTGTCGTTCATGCCGATCAGCTGCAGGTTGCGGCGGTGGCGGGCGTAGGCGGGCGTCCAGTCCTGGCCGGACAGCCATTGCGAGTAGCCCGGCACGTAGGCGAGGCATTCGTAGGAATGCGACATGCCCGACTGGCGCAGTAGCTGCCAGCATTCCTCCACGTCGGAGGCGCTCATGTAGTGCAGGCCCATGAACTCGGGGTTCTGCACCTGATGCTGTCGCAAGCCCGCGTCGATCTGCTGGTAGGCGGGATTGTCGTCCCAGGTCTCGCGCGGTGGTCGCGGCTGCGGGAAGTCGGTCAGCCACATCTCCAGCCCCTGGTTGGCCGGATCGGCGGCCAGCAGCCGGTGCAGCGCGGTGGTGCCGGTGCGAGGGAGACCCGTGACGAAAATCGGCCGCGTGACCGGGGTGTCGACATAGCCGGGATTCGCCGCCCACGCCGCTTCGCTCAGCGCGCGGGCGACCAGCGTGCCGCGCAGGAAGAAGCGCGACATCTTGGAGCCGAGCTCGGTGAGCCCGGCCTCGTCGCGATACGAGTCGAGCAGAACCTGCAACGCCTCGGTGTAGTCGTCGGCCCCGAAATCGGTGAGACCGGTGAGTTTGGTGGCTGAGGCGTGCAGGTCGGCCACGGTGCCGACATCGGTGCGCACAGTCATCTTCTACAAGCTCCTAGTTGTGGTATTCGCCGCAGTTGACGTCGAGGGTCTGACCGGTGATCGCCGACGACCAGTCGGAGGCGAGAAACACCACGGCACGGGCGATCTCGTCGGGTTCGGGCAACCGCTTCAGATCGGATTTCGACGCGGTCTGCTCGTAGACCTGCTCGACGGTGATGCCGTACTTCTCGGCGACCTGACCGAAATACCACTTCAGCTGATCGGTCCAGATGTAGCCGGGCAGTACGCTGTTGACCCGCACGCCCTTGTCGCCGAGTTCGGTGGCCAGGGTCTGCGACATGGCCAGCAGCGCGGCCTTGGTGAGTTTGTAGCTGCCGTAGCGCGGCTCCGAGTGGCGCACCACCATCGAATTGATCATCACCACAGCGCCTTTGGCCTCGGCGAGCGCGGGCGCGAACGCCTGCGTCATCCGCAAGCCGCCGAGCACCGTCATATCCAGGCTCGACCGGATGTGGTCGAAATCGGTGCGGTCGAGGGGCTTCATCGACGGCACCGAGAACGCGTTGTTCACGAGCGCGTCGACCCGGCCGAAGGTGTCGACCGTGCGCGCCACGAGATTCTGGACCGCCGCATCGTCGGTGATGTCGGTGGGCACGCTCAGCGTGGCGCCCCCCGCGGCCTCGATTTCGGCGGCTACCTCGAGCAGTCGGGATTCGGTGCGCGCCGCGAGCACGACCGTCGCCCCCGCCGCGGCCGCCTCCAGACAGATCGACCGGCCCAGACCCGGTCCCACCCCGGAAACGACGACGACCTTGCCGTCCAACAGTGCCCCGCTCATCCCAGCATCCTTTCGGCGAAAGCCCGCTGCCGGGCCGAGATCCGGTCGCGCCAGCCGGCGGCATCGATCCGGTTGTGTTCGAAATACGGAAGGTGTTGTGCGACTGCGTCGATCGGTACGACCTCGACCGTCGGCCCGTCGGCCTCGGTCATCGGCCGATCGGTGCGCTGCCACCGGAACTGCAGGATTCCGCGCGTGCGGCCGGTGGTCTCGATCCAATTCGCGATGCCCGGATCCTGCTTGCTCACCACCATCCGGATCAGACCGTCCGAATCCACCTGGGCCTGAGTGTGATTGAGGCTGGTCTGGTGGTTGACGTAGTCCAGGGAGATGTACCAGAGACTGCCCAGCTGGAATCCCTGATACGGCGCATCGGATTTCGGGACGGTGATCACCAGCGCCTGATCGTCGGCGAGATCGAAATGCCCCACCGAGGAGTACTGGGTGCTCAGTCCACCGGGCGTCAGCCGGGGCGCGGTGAGGGTGTTCACCGGCAGATCGAGGTAGAACCACTTCGGGAAGTTGAACCAGGTGTGCACGCGGGTGAGCAGCATCTTCGCCGCCGCGCCGTACCGTTTGCGCAGACGGGCCAGATCCGGTTCGACCGGTGCGGTGCCGATGGTGTCGACCCGCTCGATCCGGATCGAGCCCTTGCGCTCGGTCCAGTCGCTGTAGACCTCGCGCACGGCCAGCATGGACGCGCCTTCCCCGAGTGGGAAGTAGTCCGGCCCGGCGTCGGCCTTCGGCGGTCCGAAGCGCAGCGAGAAGCTGCCGTCGGCGGCGATCGGAATGCGCCGGTCGTCGAAGGCGTCGGCGCCACCGGGGACGTCGGTCGCGGTGTAGTCGCCTTTGAGTACCTGGAAACTCAGATCGACGGTGCTGCCGCGCACCCCGCTCACGAGGTACTCGGCGGTCGGTTCGATGGTCGCGTGGTAGTAGAGGGTGTCCGGGTTGTCCAGGCCCATCTTGGCGTACGGGCCGGTCGAGGACACGAAATAGGGATGCGAAGTGCCGTGGGCGCCCGAAAGGCGCAGGCAGGCAGCGACGCTGGCGGCGAGATAGTCGTAGCCCTCGGCGAGGTCCTGATCGCTGCGGACGAATTCCGCCCCGGCGATGAGTGTTTCGGCCTGGGCCACCGCGGCGAGGAACGGCGCGGTGAGTGGTTCCGGTGGCGCGCTGCTACCGGATTCGGTGGCGGTACTGGAGTGGGTCAACGGTCTGTGATTCCTAGCTCTCGGAGGATGTGGGCGGCGATCTCGGCAGGTGAGCCGAGCTCGGGAGTGATGACCAGGTCAGCATGGTCGGGTCGTTCGTAGGGGGAGCCGATTCCGGTGAAGCCGGGCAGTTCGCCCGCACGGGCCTTCGCGTAGAGGCCCTTGGAGTCGCGGCGCTCGCATTCCGCGAGCGGGGTGTCGACGAAGACTTCGTGGAACGGCAGTTCGCGGTCGGAGTGGACGGTCCGTGCGGCGGTGCGCTGTGCGGCGAACGGGCTGATCACCGACACGATCGCCACTGCACCCGAATCGGCGAACAGCGCGGCGACTTCGGCGACCCGGCGGACGTTCTCGTCCCGGTCGGCGGGGGAGAAGCCGAGGCCGGCGTTGAGACCGTGCCGCAGATTGTCACCGTCGAGCAGGTAGGCGGGCCGGCCTGCCGCGACCAACAGTCGCTCGAGCTCGACCGCCAGGGTGGACTTCCCCGACCCGGACAGGCCGGTCAACCACACCGTCGCGCCCGCATGGCCGCGCTCGGCGCGACTGACTGCCGACCGATGCCAGACCACGGCCGGGGCCGAGCGTTCGGTGCCGACGTTCGCGGAATCGGCCCCGGATTCGCGGCCGGTCACCATTCCCGCGGCGACCGTTTGATCGGTCACCGGATCGATCAGGATGAAGCTGCCCGTGCGCCGATTCTCCCGATACGGGTCCGACAGCAGCGGACGACGGCTGCGCAACCGGATGCGCGCGATGTCGTTGAGCGACAACGTGGTGACGTCCTCGACCCGGTGCAGCGTGTTCACATCGAGTCGGTAGTCGATAGCCGTGACTTCGGCGGACGAGGTCTGCGCCGCGGTGCGCACCAAGTACTGGGCACCCTCGCGCAACTGAGCACTCTCGGAGAACCAGCACACCATCGCGTCCAGGTCGGTGCCGATGTGTGGACGGTTACCCGGCCGGGCGAGCAGGTCCCCGCGCCCGACATCGATGTCGTCGTCCAGCGTCAGCGAGACCGCCATGCCGGTGAACGCCTCGTCGACCTTCGTGCCACCCGGGCCCCAGATCTCCTTGACGTGGGAGGACCGCCCGCCGGGCAGCACCACCACTTCGTCGCCGGGCTTGAAGATGCCGCCCGCGATGGTGCCCGCGTAACTGCGGTGGTCGAGTCCTTCCTGCGCCCGGATGACGTACTGGATCGGCAGCCGGGCATCGATGAGGTTGCGGTCCGAGGCGATGTGCACGTCCTCGAGGTGGCGCAGCAACGGCGGTCCCGGATACCAGTCCATGTGCTGCGAGCCGTCGACCACGTTGTCGCCGAGCAGCGCCGACACCGGCACGAAGCTCAGATCGCCCACCGTCAACTTGGCGGCGAACGCGGCGAACTCGGTGCGGATCTCCTCGAAACGCTCCTGCGACCAGTCGACCAGGTCCATCTTGTTCACGCACACCACCAGGTGTGGCACGCCGAGCAGCGTCGCAAGGAACGCGTGTCTGCGGGTCTGTTCGGAAACGCCGGTGCGGGCGTCGACCAGGATCAGCGCGAGGTCCGCGGTGGAGGCGCCGGTCACCATGTTGCGGGTGTACTGCACGTGCCCGGGGGTATCGGCGATGACGAACTTGCGGCGTGGTGTCGTCACGTAGCGATAGGCGACGTCGATGGTGATGCCCTGCTCGCGTTCGGCGCGCAGGCCATCGGTGACCAGCGCGAGATCGGCCGCCGCGCTGCCGCGTTCGGTGCTGACTCGTTCGATGGCGGCGAGTTGATCGTCGAACAGGGACTTGGAGTCGTAGAGCAGCCGGCCGATGAGGGTGGACTTGCCGTCGTCGACGCTGCCCGCGGTCGCCAGTCGTAACAGGTTGCGGCGCATCAGAAATAGCCCTCTCGCTTGCGGTCTTCCATGCCGGTCTCGGAGATCCGGTCGTCGGCACGGGTGGCGCCGCGTTCGGTGAGTCGGGTGGCGGCGGTCTCGGCGATCACCTTCGCCGCGGTGTCGGCGCTGCTCTCGACGCAACCGGTACAGGTGGCGTCGCCGACCGTGCGGAATCGGACGGTCGCCTCGAACGTGCGCTCACCGGCCTTCGGTGTGATGAATCGGCCGGCCGACAACAGCATGCCGTCGCGTTCGATGACCTGACGCCGGTGCGCGTAGTACAGCGACGGCAGCTCGACGGCCTCGCGGTCGATGTACTCCCAGATGTCGAGCTCGGTCCAGTTCGACAGCGGGAACACCCGGATGTGCTCGCCGGGCTGATGGCGGCCGTTGTAAAGGTTCCACACCTCGGGCCGCTGTGCTCGCGGATCCCATTCGCCGAAGCTGTTGCGGAAGCTGAACACTCGCTCCTTGGCGCGCGCCTTCTCCTCGTCACGGCGTGCGCCGCCGAATGCCGCGTCGAATCGGTGCTCACCGATCGCGCGCAGCAACGTGGTGGTCTGCAGCGGGTTGCGGGTGCCGCCGGGGCGTTCCACCGCGCGACCCGTGTCGATGTCGTCCTGGACCCGGGCGATCTCGAGGCGCGCGCCGGTGCGTTCGGCGGTGCGGTCGCGGAACTCGATCACCTCGTCGAAGTTGTGGCCGGTGTCCACGTGCAGCAGCGGAAACGGCAGCGGCGCGGGCCAGAACGCGCGTCGCGCCAGGTGCAGCAGCACGGCGGAATCCTTGCCGCCGGAAAAGAGCAGGGCCGGTCGCGCGAGTGTGGCCGCGACCTCCCGGAAGATGTGCACCGACTCGGCCTCCAAGGCCGCCAGATGCGATAACTCGTACCCCGCCTGCACTGTTCACCCACTTCGTTCGCGCGGTTCGCCGGGGAACTTTCCCCGACGGGTTGCGATGTCGAATATTCGACGCTATTGTTCGGTATTGTGACACCGACGATAAGCCGGGCCGAGCGCGCCGGTCAAGAGGTGACCCCGGATTCGATGGGTGATGCCGAGATTCCTGGCGCCGCGTCGCCGCCGACACAGCGCGTGGTGAAGGTGCTCGAGCTGCTGTCGCGACATGCCACCGACCGTTTGTCGCTGGCTCGGATAGTGCGCGAAGCGGGGCTGTCACGCGCCACCGCGCACGCCGTACTCACCCAGCTCACCGCCGATGGCTGGACCGTGCGCGACGACGACGGCTGCTACGGCATCGGGCTGCGGCTGCTGACCGTCGCCCGGCGTGCCGAAGCGGCGTTTCCGCTGCGTCGCACCGCAGTGCCGCACCTGCGAGACCTGTCCGAGAAGGTGGGTGTACCGGTGTTCCTCGCCGAGCGCGCCGGGGACAGCATCGTGGTCACCGAGGTCGTCGGGCATCCCTCGGCCGGTTGGATCCGTCCGGGCAGGCGCCTGCCGCTCGCGCCTCCCGTCTGCCGCGAGTTCATCGCCTGGGCGCCCGAACCCGTCCAGCAGGCCTGGCTGGCCACCGCCGACCCGACCCACCGCGACCGCCTCGCGCGCGTGCTCGCCGAGATCCGCACCCGCGGCTACTCGGTCGAACGGCTGGTCGACGATTCGACACCGATGCTGGAAGTGCTGGCGGGCCTGCGTGATTCACCGATCACGGCCGCCCTGCGCGCCCAGCTCGGTTCCGTCATCACCGAACTGATCACCATCGATTACCTGCCCGACGAACTCGGCCCCGAGAACGCCGTCGTCACGCTGTCCGCCCCGATCCGCGACCGCGCCGGTGCGGTCGTCGCCGCGGTCGTGAGCTGCCCCGACAGTCGGTTGTCCGCCCTCGCCTTGAGTGAGCTCGGCGCGGCGACGGTGAGCGCCGCCGACCGAATCACCTCCGGCGGGCTGACGGACTGATCCCGCGGTCGGTGTCCAGTGACACCCGAGTAACCCCGAACGGCCGTGAACGCACGATTTCGAGTTCTCGGCGACGGTGGTTCGCCACTACTCTGAGTGGGGATCTGACCGGACGCGACCCGCTCGATGGTCGTGGAGGCAGATGGCGAGGAAGGACGGGCCGTGGCAAACGACAGTGATCGGTGGTGGGAGGCGCCCGGAATGTCAGGCCCCACCCCTGACCCGGCCGCACAACCCCCCGCCGACCCCACCATCCTGCGCTCGCCCGGCAACCCGGCCGAGCAGTCGACCCCCCGACCGCAAGACGGCCCGCAATCCACCGCCACCCCGCAGCCGGGAGTGAATCACCCTGGAAGCGGGCAGCATCCGATAGCGCCCCCCACCGTGTTCGGACAGCAATTCGCACCACCGGGGACGGGCGAACAGCCGTACGGGCAGCAACACGGGACCGGGCAGCAGTGGCAGCAGCCCGGAGTGGGACAGCCGGGGAGCGGTCAGCACCCGTTCGCGCCGCCGACAGTGGTCGGACAACCGTGGACCGGGCAGCAGGCGTATGGGCAGCAACCCGGGGCGGGCCACGATCCGTATGCGGCCCAGCCGGGAAGCGGTCAGCAGGCCTACGGACAGCAACCCGGGGCGGGCCACGATCCGTATGCGGCCCAGCCGGGGAGCGGACAGCAGGCGTATGGGCAGCAACCCGGGGCGGGTCACAACCCGTATGCGGCGCAGTCCGGTGGCGGACAGTCTTATGCGTCTCAGCCCGGAATCGGTCAGCAGCCGTACGGGTCCCAGTTCGGACCGGGTCAGTTCGCCCAGCAGCCGCCGTACGGCCAGCAGCCGTACGGCTATGCGCCACAGCAGTATTCGCCTCCACCGCGGCGCAATGGCGGTTCGGGCGCGATCATCGCGGCGATCGCGGTGGTCGTCGTGCTGGTGATCGGGGTCGCCGTCGCCGTCGGGTTCGCTGCCAGCTCCTCGGACGAGTCCACCACCTCGGCGAGCACGTCCACCACCACGACGAAATCAGGACCACTGTCGGGCACCAGTACCGCACCGCTCGCGCCGGGCTCGAAGGGCGTGCTCATCGCCTCCTATCGCGTCGCCTACGACGTGCCGTCGGCGTGGACCCTCCACTCCGAGAGCGACACCATGTCGTTCTCCAATGCGACGGGCGCGATCGACGGTCGCGGTCAGGCGACCGAGGGCGCCAACTATTGCCCCGGCTCGGTGTATCGCGCCATGGCGGCGGTGACCTCGACCACCGAGACCGATGTGGCGGCCGCGGCGAGGAGTGTCGCGAAAATAGCCGCGGCAGGGGGATATTCGGACCTGACCGGCGGAAAGATCAGCGCGCCGACGTCGTTGAAGACCCAGAGCGGAATCAGCGGCCAATTCGTCGAGACTTCGGGCCCGTGGACCCCGCAGATCCCGGGCTGCACCGCGAATGCCTACTCCGTCTACACCTTCGGCTTTCGCAACGCCGCGAATACAACCCTCGTCCTGACCATCCTCGTCGACCGCGGCACCACCGGCGAACTCACCGCCGAACAGGCCAAGAAGATGATCGACAGCCTGCGCCTGGTCTAGCGGCGTCGGCACCACCCCGGTCGCTGTTCGTAGACTCGACTCATGACGGCAGCCGCATCGAATTCGACCGATCTCCCGGCGAGTCTGGTGGAGATGACCGCTGAGCACGTGCGCGCGCAGGTTCTCAGCTGCGCGTTGGCGCCGGGGGAGCGAGTAGGCGAGGAAGCCCTGTGCGCGCGGCTCGGGATCAGTCGGGCGCCGGTGCGGGAGGCGCTGCGGCGCCTGGCGGAGCAGGGCCTCGTCGAGCATCTGCCGCGGCGTGGGTATCGGGTCGTGGTGTGGTCGGCGCGCGACATCGTCGAGTTGTTCGAGGTGCGGCGAGCGCTGGAACAGCACGCGGTGACCGTCGCCCTGCCGAGTACGGACCTGCGGCTGGGGCGGGTGCGTGCGGCGCTCGCGGAACTGACCGCGGCGGACCGGCGCAAAGACTGGGTCGCCCGCGACGACGCCCACCGCCGCTTCCACGCCGAAATCGTCGCGCTGGCGGGCAATCGGCAACTGGACCTCGTGTACGAGCAGATCCTGGTGAAACTACAGCTCGCGATGGCACGCAATCTCCGTGAGGAAACCGAGGTAGGCGCCCGGCGCGAAGGTGTGCGCCGACATGAGGAACTGCTCGCCGCGCTGGAGACCAACGACCCGCTGCGGGCGGAGACCGCGCTCCGCAGGCACGGCGAGCAAACATACCTGAAACTCGGTATCTGCTAACACATCCGATACAGACCGAGCCTCCCGTCGTCACACTTTCTGTCGACAATCGACAACATGACAGGCTCTACGGTCACGGAAATCCTCGCCCAGCACCAGGGCGGCAACGGCTCCCCGAGCAGAACCGCGGCGCGAGTGGCCGACGCGATCGCCGCGCGCGGCGACGACGGCACCTGGATCACCCCGGTACCCCGTGACGAATTGCTCGCTGCCGCGGCGGCTGTCGAGCGCATGCCCGGCGCACGCACGCTGCCGCTGTACGGTGTTCCCTTCGGGGTGAAGGACAGTATCGACGTCGCCGGCTATCCGACAACGCTGGCCTGCCCCGACTACGCCTACCTCGCCACCCGCACCGCGCCCGCCGTGCAGCGCCTGCTCGACGCGGGCGCGCTGTTCGTCGGCAAGACCAATCTCGACCAGTTCGCCACCGGCCTCAACGGCACCCGAACCCCGTACCCGGTGCCGCGCAGCGTCTTCGGCGGCGATCTGATCTCCGGCGGTTCGAGTTCGGGATCGGCGCTCGCGGTGGCACTCGGCCAGGTGCCGTTCTGTGTGGCCACCGATACCGCGGGTTCGGGCCGCGTGCCCGCCGCACTCAACGGCATCGTCGGCTGGAAGCCGTCGCGCGGCCTGATCAGCACCGTCGGGCTGGTGCCCGCGTGTAAGTCGCTGGACTGCCTCACCCTCATGGCGACCACTGTCGAGGACCTGGACCTGGTCGCCGAGGTGATCATGGCGGTCGATCACGACGATCCGTGGACCCGCGCCAGGGGAGGGCGATTCCCCGGTGGCCCGATCCGGCTCGGTCTACCGGCACCGCAGGAGCTCGAGTTCTTCGGCGACGACGCCATGCGCGCGGCACACCTCGGTGCGCGAGACAGGTTGCCGGGTATGGGGTTCAGCTGCGTCGACACGACACTCGCACCGTTCTTCGCCGCAGGCGCGCTGCTCTACCAAGGTCCGTGGGTCGCGGAACGTCTGGTCGAGTTCGAGGAGTTCCTGACCGATCGGCCCGACTCGATCCTGCCCGTGATCCGGGAAATCCTCGACAGCGGACGCCGATTCAGCGCCGTGGACGTGTTCCGCGCACAGCAGCGGTTGCAGGAACTGCGCGCCGAGGTCGCCCGGATATGGGACGAGGTCGACGCGGTGGTGGTGCCGACCATCGGCACCACTTTCACTGTCCCCGAGGTGCTGGCCGACCCCATCACGACCAACACCGTGCTCGGCCACTACACCCATTTCGGCAATCTCCTCGACCTGACCGCGATCGCGGTTCCGGCCGGCGCCACCCGCGACGGCAGGCCGGTCTCGCTCATGGTGTTCGGCCCGGCACTCGCCGACGACCTCGTTCTCGCCGCCGCCGCACGGCTGCTGGACGAACCGCGCACGACCGCACTGCCCCACCACCTCGGCCCGGTATCCCTCCAGGAGCGACGATGACCGAAATCCCCGCCACCCCGAGCCCGTTCACCTTCGATCCCACCACGACCGCGCTCGTCATCATCGACATGCAGCGAGACTTCCTGCTCCCCGGTGGCTTCGGCGAAAGCCTCGGCAACGACGTGACGCTGTTGCGCACCGTCATCGAACCCCTCTCCGGTGTGCTCGCCTCGGCCAGGGCCGCGGGGATCACGGTGATCCACACCCGAGAGGGCCACCTGCCGGACCTGTCCGATTGCCCACCGTCGAAACTTCGGCGCGGCAACCCCTCGCAGCGCATCGGTGATCCGGGGCGATTCGGGCGCATCCTGATCCGCGGTGAGTACGGCCACGACATCATCGACGAACTGGCGCCGCTCGACGGCGAGACCGTCATCGACAAGCCGGGCAAGGGCGCGTTCTACGCGACCGAACTGGCCTCTGTGCTGCAACAGCATTCGATCACCACCCTGCTCGTCGCCGGGGTAACCACCGAGGTCTGCGTCCACACCACCGTCCGCGAGGCCAACGACCGCGGCTACGAATGCCTCGTGGTCGCGGACTGCGTCGGCTCCTATTTCCCGGAATTCCAGCGCGTCGGACTGGCGATGATCGCGGCTCAGGGCGCGATCTTCGGCTGGGTTGCCGGCGCCGCGGATGTCATCGCCGCACTCGGCACCACTGCCCCCGTCACGGCCTAGCGAACAGGATCCACCATGTCCGTCGACACCTCGAAAACAACAGTCACACCGGAACAACCTGCGCCACCGGCACTTCCGTGGTGGACCAGGGGAGACACGAACGCCTTCTTCGGGCTGGCGTTCAACATTTTGGTCAACGTCCTCACCCTGACCACACTCACCATCGCGGTGGTGAAGATTCCCAGCACCGATGTCCTCGGGACGGTGCTGCCCGCCCTCGGCGTCGCGCTCGTGCTGGGCAACCTGTACTACATGGTGCTGGCGCGGCGCCTGGCCCGCCGCGAAGGACGCGCCGACGTCACCGCACTGCCCTACGGGCCGAGTGTTCCGCACATGTTCATCGTCGTGTTCGTGGTGATGCTGCCGATCTACCTGGCCACCGGAGATCCCTTGCAGGCGTGGGCGGCCGGGCTGGCCTGGGCGTTCATGATCGGCGTGATCGTGATGATCGGCGCCTTCGTCGGCCCCTACATCCGCAAGGTCACTCCGCGTGCCGCGATGCTCGGCACCCTGGCCGGCATCTCGATCACCTTCATCGCCATGCGCCCCGCCGCGCAGATGTGGGAGGTGGCTTGGATCGGACTGCCGGTGCTGGCCATCATCCTGATCGGTTTCTTCACCGACATCAAGCTGCCGGGCAATATCCCGGTCGGACTGGTCGCGCTGCTGGCCGGCACGGCGATCGGCTGGATCGGCGGGTACATGTCGGCACCCGATGTCGCCCAGGCCGCGCACGACATCGCCCTCGGGCTGCCCGACCTGCGCCTGGACCTGCTCTTCGACGGACTCGGCAACCTCGCTCCGCTGCTGGCCACCGCCATCCCGCTGGGCATCTACAACTTCACCGAAGCCATGAGCAATGTGGAAAGCGCCGCCGCCGCGGGCGACAACTACAACCTGCGCAGCGTGCTGCTGGCCGACGGTTTCGGTGCGGTGATCGGCGCGGGCTTCGGCTCCCCCTTCCCACCCGCCGTCTACATCGGTCACCCGGGATGGAAGGACGCGGGCGGGCGCACCGGCTATTCCCTCGCCAGCGGCCTGACCATCGGCATCATGTGCCTGCTGGGGCTTTTCGGCATCCTCGCGACCCTGCTGCCCATCCCGGCGATCGTCCCGATCCTGCTCTACATCGGCCTGCTGATCGGCGCGCAAGCATTCCAGGCGGTGCCGCGGATCCACGCGGTGGCGGTCGTGGCCGCGCTGCTGCCCAACCTGGCGGAGTGGGCCGTCACCCAGATCGACAACGCGCTGTCCGCGGCGGGGACGTCGGCGGCGAAGGTCGGCTCGGACGCGCTCGGTCAAGCGGGCGTGGTCTATGACGGGCTGAAGGTGTTCGGGTCCGGTGCGGTACTGGCCGGTCTCGTGCTCGGCGCTATCGTCACGTTCATCCTCGACAAACGTTTCCGTGCGGCGGGAGTGGCGGCAGTTATCGGCGCCGGATTGAGCTGGATCGGACTGATTCACGCACACGCGGTCGAATGGGCCGCCGCGCCCGGCGTGGCACTCGGTTACGTGTTCTTCGCGCTCGTCTGCCTGGCGTACTCGCTGTTGCCGGCGACAGAGCCCGCTGCCGAGGAGACCACCGGGTAAGTCGCTCGGCGCGACTCACCAGAGTTCAGGAGTTCTTCGGCACTGTCGTGAGGAAATCGCGGAAGTCGATGGCCGGGTGGCCCGTCAGGTGTGGGACCGCGTCGGTGACCTGCGCGAGGTCGCCCTGGGCGATCGCGGTGTAGGTGCTGACCCAGCCGTCGACCTCCCATCGCGGCGCGTTGTACTTCGCGCGGGAGGCGTAGGCCTCGTCGACGGTCTGCTCGACGTAGCGGAACGGTCGGCCGAGGACTTCGGTCATGTCGGCGGTGGCGGTGGTCAGGCTGAAAGCTCGCGGGCCGGTGAGGTCGAAGGTCGTGCCGTCGTGCGCGTCCGAACCGAGCACCGCCACAGCGCAATCCGCCACATCGGCGCGGGTGACCGCAGCGACTTCGCCGTCTCCGGCCGGACCTTCGATCACCCCGTCCCCGTCGGCGAAATGCGGGATTATGTCCTGGTACTGGTTGTCGCGCAGGAAGGTGAACGCGAGGCCGGAGGCGCGGATGGCCTGTTCGGTGTACCAGTGGTCACGGCCGAACGTGAACGTGGCATCGGGCGCGGCCCCGACGAACGACAGATACACGATCCGTTGCACGCCCACGTCTTTCGCGGCGTTCACCACCGCCGTCTGCTGAGCCGCGCGGTCGGCGCTCTCGGTGGCCGAGACGAAGAAGAAGGTCTGCACGCCGTCGAGCGCGGCCGCCACGGTGGCCGGATCGCCGAAGTCGATGGTGGCCGTGGTGGCGCCGTCGATCGGCGCGATGTGCTCGACGTGGCGTCCCAGCAGTCGCAGGCGAGCGCCCGAGGGGGCGAGCAGACGGGCAACGCGGCCGCCGATTTGTCCGCTGGCCCCTGAAATCGCAATCGTCTCCGGCATCGGTCCAGGCTAGGGGCCCCTCGCGGCACGGTGGGCCGACACGCCCATCGGGTGCGACGACGCGCCCGTCGATGCGCGAATCGCGCCGAGAGATGGTGGAATCGGCGCGTGCGCGTATCGAGTGCAATAGCCGCGTGTGTCGCCGTCGCGGCACTGATTCTGCCCGCAAACCCGGCCGCGGGCGCGGCCGGGGACACGGCCTGTGGGTCCACCCTGTCCCAAAACGACATCGACGAGATCGCGCGGTTGTCGGACACGTCGGCGATCTCCGGCGCCGACAGCCTGGGCCGGCTCGAGGACGCGGTGGCCCGCCATCATCGGATCACCGAGATCCTCGTCGAGCATCGCGACCTCCGCGGGCTGTTCGCGATCGGGCTCGACGGCGTCGAATACGCCGCGGTGATGCCGATGCAGCGCGACCCGGCCGCGTTCGCGAACCGCGAGTACGCGCACGCGATCAGCTCGGAACTGCTGCGCCGATTTCTCGACAATCTGCATGCCGAATTCACCGGTGGCATCGCGGAACCACACTGGGCACACTATTTCGCACTCGCCCGCGACTGCGGGGCGTCGCGCGCCCGTACCGCTATGGCCGGCTACAACGCACACCTCACCGTCGACCTGACCTACTCGGTGGCAGCCGTGGGCAGCAGGCCGGAGAACGCGCCGGACTACTTCAAGATCGTGGCCGGCATCGCCTCGGTCGGCGACGTGATCATCGACCGCACCAAAGCGGCCTACGGCGCCGACCTCGGCCCGCTGTGGCGGTTCTATTTCGTCGGTGAGGGATTGGACCAGCTGTTCGGCGCGGGCGTCGCCACCGAACAGATGCTCATCGCCGCGGACCTCGGCGCGAACACGGTGATCTTCACCAACGGCCTCGCCCTGCAAGACCCCGCTCTCGCGCCCGCCATCCGCACCGAGATCACCGCGTTGTGGCAGGCCGCCGATCTGGCTTTCGAAGCACTGGCCCGGATCAACGCACTCTGAACAAGTCTCCGAAGCCAATTCGAGACGGCCCCGGCTTCGCGGTGGGTGACCGCGAGGCCGGGGCCGGGTTCGTTCTGATCAGCCCGCGGTCTTCTCCGAGCTGCGGATCTCGACGATCGGCAGGACCAGGGCGGCAGGTGCGCCCGCGGGCACGACCGGCTGGTTGGGGCGGACCGGGGCGATCTTGGTGTAGCCGGCGTCCTGTTCGGGGCGGGTGTCGAGTTCGCCCTTGTTCGGCCAGTAGGCGGCCGCGCGCTCGGCCTGCGCGGTGATGGTGAGCGACGGGTTCACGCCGAGGTTGGCCGACACGGCGGCTCCGTCGACGACGCTGAGCGTCGGGTAGCCGTACACGCGGTGGTAGGCGTCGATCACGCCGTGCTCACGGTCGGCGCCGATCGCCGCGCCGCCGAGGAAGTGCGCGGTCATCGGCACATTGAACACATCACCCCAGGTACCACCGGCGACGCCGCCGATCTTCTCCGCGACCCGGCGGGTCACATCGTTGCCCGCCGGGATCCAGGTCGGGTTCGGTTGTCCGTGGCCCTGTTTGGAGGTCAGCTTGCGGCCACCGAACAGTCCGCGCTTGGTGTAGGTGGTGATCGAGTTGTCCAGGTGCTGCATGACGAGGGAGATGATCGTGCGCTCGCTCCAGTTCTTCACACTCATGAAGCGCAGGAAGATCAGGGGGTTGGACAGCACGAGGCCCAGGAACCGCAGCCACCGCGGCACCCGCCCGCCGCCGTCGACCATGAGCGTTTGCAGCATGCCCATCGAGTTCGAGCCCTTGCCGTAGCGCACCGGCTCGACGTGGGTGTCGGGGGTGGGGTGGATCGACGAGGTGATCGCGACGCCCTTGGTGAAGTCCTGGTCGGGCCCGAGCGTCTTGGTCGCGGCACCGACGATCGACTCGGAGTTCGTGCGGGTGAGCAGGCCGAGCTTGTCCGAGAGGTTCGGCAGCGCACCTTCGTCGCGCATCGCGTGCAGCAACTTCTGCGTGCCGAGCGTGCCCGCCGCGAGCACGACATGCTTGGCGGTCACGGTCTTGGGCGCCTTGCGCACCCAGGCGCCGGTGCGCTCGGTGGCCACATCCCAGGTGCCGTCGGGCAGCGGTCGCAGCGACGACACCGTGGTCATCGGAATGACCTGTGCGCCGGCCTGTTCCGCGAGATAGAGGTAGTTCTTCACCAGGGTGTTCTTGGCGCCGAACTTACAGCCGACCATGCAGTCGCCGCATTCCACGCAGCCGGTGCGCTCGGGGCCGGCACCACCGAAGTAGGGGTCGGCCTCGGTCTTGCCGGGCGTACCGAAGAACACCCCGACGGGTGTCTGCACGAACGTCTCGCCCACGCCCATGTCCTCGGCGACGGCCTTGAAGATCTCGTCGGCGGGAGTCATGTGGGGATTCGTCACCACACCGAGCATTTTCTTCGCTTGCTCGTAATAGGGAGTGAGCTCGCTGCGCCAGTCGGTGATCTCGCGCCACTGCGGATCCTGGAAGAACGGCTCCGGCGGCACGTAGAGAGTGTTGGCGTAGTTCAGCGAGCCACCGCCGACGCCGGCGCCGCCCAGGATCAGGACGTCGCGCAGCGGGTGGATGCGCTGGATGCCGTAGCAGCCGAGCTTCGGCGCCCACACGAATTTGCGCAGGTCCCAGCTGGTCTTGGGCAGTTCGTCATCGGCGAAGCGGCGACCGGCTTCGATGACGCCGACCTTGTAGCCCTTCTCCACCAGCCGCAGTGCGGTGACACTGCCACCGAAGCCGGACCCGACGATCAGAACGTCGAAATCGGTGGTGCGCTCGGGCATGGGGGAGCTCCTCGATCGGTGTCGACAGTGACGCGGGTAACGCTAATGGCGACAGCCAGAGCTGTCAACGTTGGCTCCGAGCCCACCTATGCTGGTCGGGTGGCCCGATACACCCGAGCGGAACTCGCCGACGTCAGCGGCGTGGCGTCGCGCACCATCCGCTACTACCACTCGCTCGGCGTGCTGCCGAAACCCGGCCGAGCGGGCAAGGAAGTCGTCTACACCGACGAGCACTTGGACCGGCTGCGCGACATCGTCGCCATGCAGGCACGCGGGCTGCGGCTGGACGCCATCCGTGAGGTATTCGACACCGAACCGCAGGCAGGTGACTGGCGCACGCTGTTCGATCCGCGCGCGGGACAGTCGATCGAACGCTCGTCCTACCTCGACGATGCCGAACTCGCCGCGATGCTGGGGGAGCGTGGCACCGATGTGCTCACCGAACTCGCCGCGGCGGGGTACCTGGAACGACGCGGCCACCGATGGTTCGTCGCGGACCGCACGATGCTCAAGGCCGCACTGGTCCTCTACGACGTGGGTATCGATGTCACGCTCAGCGGGGTCTTGCGGACGCTGATCCAGTCGCGCATCGCCGATCTCGCCGACGAGGTGGTCGGCACGGTGCGCGACGCCTCGGGCACCGGGTACGGCGGTGAAGGGGTGGGCGTGGACCTGAGCCGCTTCCGCGACCGATTGCTGGCGACGGCCTGGGCGGTCGGCGGCGCGACCTTGGCCGCCGAGATCGAACGCGCCGCCGCCGAGGACGACACGGCCGGACGCCGGGATCCGGCCCGCGCCGTGAGTGGGCGATGATCGGACGATGAGCTCCGACCAGCCGGGTCCGCGCGCACTGGCCCGCGCGCAGACGATCGCCGACATCAAACGCATCGGCCGCGAGCATCTGGCCACGCAGGGTGCGGCGGCGTTGTCGTTGCGCGCGGTTGCCCGCGATCTGGGCGTGGTGTCGTCGGCGGTGTACCGGTATGTCCGCAGCCGCGAAGAACTGCTGACCATGCTGGTGGTCGACGGCTACAACGCACTCGGCGACGCGGTGGACGCGGCCCTGCTCGACGCACCCGACGACCCCGCGACCCGATTCCGGGTCGTCGCGCGAGCGGTACGGGAGTGGGCGTTGGCCGAACCCGCCTGGTACGGCCTGCTCTTCGGTACCCCCGTCCCCGGCTATGCCGCACCGGCGGCCGACACGGAAGCGCCGGGCGTGCGCGTGATCGAGATTCTGCTGGGCATCGTCGACGGTGCCTACCGACTGGGTCAGCTCAACGGCCCCGTGCTCGAGCCCGCGATCTCTCCGCGGACGGCTGCCGATTTCGCGACGATCCGCGAGCAGTTCGGCCTCGCCGCCCCCGATCGGGTGATCGCGTCCGCCCTCACCGCGTGGACCACGCTCTTCGGTGCCGTGAACTTCGACGTGTTCGACATGTACGGGCGCGACACCTTCGCTGATCGGGCGGAGATCTTCGACCTGAACATCGACCAGCTTCTGCTTCTGCTGGGCTTCGTCGTGCCGCGCCCGGATCATGTGGACCGGTCGGTACGGTAGCGAATTGAAGAGTTCCCGCGGTATGTGGGGAGAGGGAATGTGTGAACGGCGACATCGGCGTCGCCAACGAAGGAGAGTGCCCGAGTGAATTCTCGCGAGGAGATCTTGCGCCGAGTCCGTGACGGGCTGCTCGACCTGCCCGAGGACGAGCGCCGGGTACCCATGCGTCGATCCGCGGGCAGGCACGCGATCGTGGATCCGACCGAGCGGGCCGAGGTGCTCGAGCGGTTCGTCGACCGATTGCGCGAGTACGGATCGCTGGTGCGCACCGTCGATGTAGCGGGCCTGCCCGCCGCGGTCGCCGACGTCCTCTACGGCATGAGCGTGCAGACAGTGCTCGCCGCGGTCGAGCCGGGCCCGGCGTGGCTGGATCACTGGGCCGGCGCGCCGGGTCATCAGGTCGTGCACAGCGGTTCGGATTCGGTCGAGTCCGGTGACGCGGTGGTTCGCGATGCGGTGGCAGGCGACGCCTCGACCGGTTCGCTGGCACTCGATGTCGATGGTGGACCCGCTGTCTCGGAGTCCGTGCCCCAGGTCTGCGTCGTGCGCGCCGATCGCGTCTTCGTATCCCTGCCCGAAGCGCTGGACCATCTCGATCAACGTCGCCCACTGATCTGGCTCGGTGGTCCCGGTGATGTCGAGCTGGCTCGTCAATTGGTGGTGCTGCTCGTCGAGTAGGCGGGGAGAAAACGTTATCGCGCCAGGGTTGTGTGGGACTGACGGTCTCAGTTATTCTCGGGGAACGGTGTGACGGCGATAACAGTGCCGTGCGCGCCGGACGCGAACCGAGGAGGCACCGATGACGCTGACCGAATCGAGCCGTGGCGGACCCATCACCGAGGAGTACCGAGAGGCGCTGGCAACCCTGTCACAGGGTTCTGTCGACCGTCATTTCGATCCCTACCTCGATATCGACTGGGATTCACCCGAGCTCGCCCTTGACCCGAACGACGTGCGGTGGGTCCTCTCGCCGGAGATCGACCCGCTCGGCGCTACGCAGTGGTACCGCGATCAACCGCTGGACCGGCGCATCGAGATCGGCAAATGGCGCACAGCCAATTCGATCAAGGTCGGCGCCGCCTTCGAGAGCATCCTGATCCGCGGCATGATGCAATACATCATGAAGCTGCCGAACGGGTCGCCCGAGTTCCGGTACTGCTTGCACGAGATGACCGAAGAGTGCAACCACATCCAGATGTTCCAGGAGCTGGTCAACCGCATCGACGTCGACGTGCCCGGCATGCGGCCGATGTTTCGCGCGTTGTCGCCGCTGATCGGTGTGGCGGGCGGCTACGCCCACACGATCCTGTTCATCGGCATCCTCGGCGGCGAGGAACCGATCGATCACTATCAGAAGGCCGTCATCCGCGCGGGCGCGACGATGCCGCCGATGGTGTTGCGCACCATGGAGATCCATATCGCCGAGGAAGCGCGTCACATCTCCTTCGCCGGTGACTTCCTCACCGCGCACATCGGGCGGATGGGCAAGTTCAATCGCGGCGTCTGCTCGGTGGCCTTCCCGATCGCGATGCGCTGGCTGGCCAACGAGATCATGGCGCCGCCGCGGTCGTTCGAGCGCGAGTTCGACATTCCGCGCGAGGTCATCGAGCAGGCGTTCTGGAAGTCGGAGCATTCCCAGCAGATCCTGTCGGGCTACTTCGGCGATATGCGCAAACTGGCCAGTGACCTCGGTCTGATGAACCCGACCGCCAAGTGGCTGTGGCGCAAGTTCGGTATCGACGGTCCCGCATCGCGCTACCGCAGCGAGCCCGAACGCAGCGCGCGGCGCGTCGCCTGAGCGGATCGTGGCGGCGATTCAGTTGCCGGCGACGAGTTGGGTGATGATCTCGGTGAGTTGCTGATCGGGATCGAGGTTCAGGCCGTGGCGGCGGGCGACGCCGTCGACCACGTGCCAGGCGTAGGAGGCGACTTCCTCGATGAGCTGATCCCTGGTGAGCGCGGGCTCGGGGTCGTTGGCCCAGCGGGTGACGGTGGCCTCGGTCATCGACACGATGGCGAAGGTCATCGTGTCGGCCGAGGCTTCGTCGGTCACGCCGACCACCCCGGCCAGGCCGGTGACCAGAGCCCGGGTCGACCCCGCGATGGTGGCGATCAGCGCGCTCATCGCGTCGATATCGGGATCGGCCTCCGACGGCCCGGTCCGCAGGAACTCGTGTAATCGGGGGTGATCCTGGATCCAGGTGACGACGCCGCCGATCGTGCGCACCAGGATTTCGTGGATGGAGCCCTCGGCGATGTCGAGCGCGTCCTCGATGTCGGCGACGAAACGGTCGGCGATCTCGCTCCTGATCCGGCGATCCAGCTCGTCGCGACCGGCGAACTGCCGGTAGACCACCGATTTCGCGAGCCCCGCGTGCTCGGCGATCTGGATGATCGGCACCTCGACGCCGGCGGGCGCCTGTTCGATCAGCTCGACCGCGGCCAGCACGATCCGCTCCCGGCGGCTGTCGTTGTGCGGCTGCCATCGGGCTTGCCTGCCGCTCACGGCGCTGGAGGGGCGTGACGCTGTGCTCGACACCCGCCCGAGTGTAGAGCAAACGTTGACGCTTCAAACCCCTACCGGGGGACCGACACCGGATCGGTGCAACTGGCGAGTCCGTCGACGAGCGAGCATGCAGCGACGGGGCGGGTCGGCCGGTAGTCGGGGCCGACGCCACCCGTCGTGGTGATCGCCCGGTAGGCCGCGACCGCGTCGGTCGGTGTGCGGGTCAGCGTCGGGTCGGTGAGCACGTCGACGGTGTAAAGGCCGAAACGTGGTGTGTAGGAGCCCCATTCGTAGTTGTCGGTCAGGCTCCAGTAGTTGTAGCCCATCACCGGGATGCCGTCGGCGACGGCGCGCTGCAACCAGTAGACGGTGTCGCGGAGCGAATCCGCGCGGGTGTAGCCGTCGGCGCGCGGGCGGCCGTTCTCGGTGGGGATGCCGTTTTCGACGATGTAGAGCGGGCGGCCGGGGAACTTCCGCGCGTAGTGGTCGAGCGCGTAGTAGATGCCTTCGGGTTGCAGCGGAATCGTCCAGAGACGGTCGGGATCGGGGACTTGTAGCTGTGCGGGGGAGAAGCCGTAGTAATAGTCGATGCCGATGTAGTCCAGGCGGGCGGAGATCCGGTCGAGCAGGGGTCCGCTGACCGCGTCGTCGACGCTGGGGATGTAGGCGACGTTGCTGGTCACCTGAGCGCCGGGGTGTACGGCGTGGATGTAGTCGTAGATGCTGTTGTGGGCCTGGGTGATTCGTTCACCCATCGTCAGTACGTCGGCCGCGCCGATGCCGCCGTGTCGCAGATCGTTGACCAGATAGAACGTGGGCTCGTTGAACGTCACCCACAACGGGTCGGTGCCGGCGTACCGGTCGACGACGCGGCGGGCGTTGGACAGCCAGTTCGCCACGATCTCCGGATCGCGCCAGCCGCCGCGGTCGGCTGCCCAGCCCGGGTACACCCAGTGGTCGAGGGTCAGCATCGGCCGCATTCCGGCCTCGGTGATGGCCGCGATGACATCGTCGTAGAACGCGAGCGCCGCGTCGTCCCAGATTCCGGGTTGCGGTTGAACCCGGGCCCACTCGATGCCGATGCGGTACACCCGCACACCGAGTTTCGCGGCAAGGGCGATGTCGGAGCGGTATCGAGCGCGGAAGTCCACCGAGTTCAGGTAGGGGTCGGCCGTGCTCCCCGATTCGACATAGCGGCGCCAATTGCTGTCCGGCGCATCACCTTCGGCCTGAAAGCCGGAAGCTGCCACGCCCCACAGGAATTCGGGTCCGAGGGGCGCCAGGTGAGCCGGTGCGGGTGGTCGGGCGAGAGCGGGGGAGGGGCCGGTTGTGAGCAGGGCCGAAGCGGCCACAGCGAACGTAGCGAGGATGCGTCGACCACTGGGGGAGGGCATGGCACTCCTGGCGGGCTAGGGGAGGGGAGTGAGATCAGTGTGCGACATCGAGGGGAACAGTGCGGGGAATTGAGGCGGAGCGGCGGGCCCGGAACTTGTCACAACAATTACATGTGGTTACGTAGATATGCGCATCTACATATGTATCACCTCGTTACGGCCCCAAACATCACTCAATTCACAACATGTCCGAACGAAAAAGCGTACTCACCAGCACAGACAGGGGCGGGGCTTCCGTTAGACCGCGAGGTCGACGGCTACAGCACGACCGGTGTCGAACCAGTACTCGTGCAGCCGCCGGATCTTTGCCCGTGAGGGCATACCGCGTAGGTGAAGCGTGCATTCGCCGAAGTCGACCAGCACGACGGTGTCGCACAGCAGAGCGCGCGCGGTGGCGAGTTCGGCCGGGTCGGTGATCTCCCTGGCAATCCCGCTGTGGGTTCCGTCGGGCAGCTTCACGGTGACGTGCGGATCGGCGCGGACGTTGAGCAGCCAGGAATTGACCGCGCCGGGCTGCTCAACCGTCACGTGCGGCGGCATCAACTGGACCAGGTACGCGCGATCGCCGTCGCGCAGGATCCGGACGCACTTCGGGCGAGCAAGACCGGACTTGCGCCCCGTGGTGGTCAGAATCCCGTACCCACGCGGTGTGCGGAGGCGGAAGAACGGCAGCATGCCCGCGCTGAGCAGCTTGCCGTCGCGAGGGCCGCGAACGAGCCGCCCGTGTTTGCCGATTTCGGCCTGCGCCGCGATGCGCCGGGCTTCGTTTCGGGCCTCGTCCATGCCCCTATGGTCCGCCTGCGGCGATCGGCCGTCCAGCGCACCGAGTGAGTTGGCTCTCAGCACACCGTCGTGAGTGGGCGAACCGGGTTCGCTCGAGCCAGGATTCGGGGATGGTTTGGAATCCCTTGCCGGGCTTTGCGCGCGTGTTCGCGTCGCAGCCCTGGGTGATGCGTGGCGCCGGCGTTGTTCTGCCGACCGAGCGGCTGTTGCGCAGGCTCAGCGGCGGTCGGTGGGGTGTGCTCGATCTGGCCGGGCTCCCGTCGATCGAGATCACGGTGGTCGGGCGCAAGTCGGGACAGCCGCGCACCACCTCGCTGCTGTGTGTGCCCGACGGCGACGGCTTCTATCTGGTTGGCTCGAACTGGGGCAAGCCGGAGCATCCGGCCTGGTCGGCGAACCTGCGCGCGGCCCGCACGGCATCGGCGCGCTTCGACGGCAGCTCCGCGTTCCCGGTGTCGGTCACCGAGATCGCCGGTGTCGAGCGTAAGCGGGTGTGGGACCAGGCCGTGGAATTCTGGCCGGGCTACGAGATGGAGTTCCAGCGCTCGGGAGGTCGCGAGTTCCGCATCTTCCGACTCGACCGGATCGTCTGATCAGAGGGCATTGTCGGTGGCTCGCGAGCTTCGATCGCGTTTGCGGCACTGACGGCCGATTGTCGCCGCACGGGCTGGTTCAGAGGCCGAGTTTGGTGACGGCGTTGTCTTCGAGCGGATTCGCGGTGCGGATGTAGCCGTGGACGGTGCGGGGGTTGGCCCAGCGGCCCTGGCGCATGATCTCGCGGTCGCTGGCGCCGCCGAGGGCGGCCTGGGTGGCGAAGCCCGCGCGCAGGGAATGCCCGGAGAACAGGTCGGGGTCGAGGCCCGCGCGAGCCGCGTAGCGCTTGACCAGTTCGGCCACGGCCCGGCCGGACAGCGCGGTGTCGCCGATCGAGCCGTGCCGGTTGATGGTGGGGAACAGCGCGCGGTCGGTGTCGGTGCTGAGCCGGGTGCCGGTGAAGCCGTGGCAGCGATGGATCGCGGGGTCGGCGGCGAGGTTGTTCGCCGTCCAGGATCGTGTGCCCTCGTCGCCGGTGTCGGCGTGGACTTCCAGCAGGCGGACCCAGTCGGCGAACGCGCAGATCGGGCAGGTGCGTGGGTGTTTGCCGCGGGGTAGGGCGATGCGCTGTTCGGCGACGCCGGTCGGGTCGGTCTTGGTTGTCGGCAGGTGCACGACGAGCAGCGGTTCGCCGGTGGTGTGGTCGGTGCGTACGTGTACGTCGCTGATGCGCAGGCCCGCGAGTTCGCTGCGTCGCAGTGCGCCGGCGAAGCCGACCAGCAACGCCAGACCGTCTCGCCGGCGCGCGGGCTCAGTGGGCCAGGCGGGTGCGGGGAGTTCGGCGAGAAGTTGGTCGAGGGTGTGCAGCAGGACCGGTCGTTTCCGGGTCGGCGGGGTGCGACGGGTGCGGCGGATGCCGCGCAGGGTGAGTCGCACGACGTCGGAGCGGGTCGGTGAGGGGAGTCCGTTGGCGGCGTGGACTGCGGCGATGGCGGCGGACTTGCGATCCAGGGTGGCCGGGCTGAACGCCCATGTGCCGTTTTCGCGTCGGGCGTCGGCGGAGGCGGCCAGGTAGACGGCTACGTCGAGTGGGTCGGCGGGCAGGGCCTGTCGGTGTTCGGCCGCGCACCAACCTGCCCAGGCGATCCAGTCGGTCCGGTAAGCGCGCAACGTGTTCGCCGATTGGGACGCTTCGAGGTAGCGGCGCAGTGCGCCTGCCTGGGTGTCGTCGAAGCGTTCGCGGACCAGGCGCAGGGCTGCGGTGTCGACGAGGACGCTGCGCACTCCGCGGCGCAATTCGGTGCGGACCTGCTCGGGAAGCACCACCGATGCGTCGCTCAAGCTCGCCACTCCTCCGCGTGAATCGCCTCTGCCGCCGATGGTTGCCGGTGTCGCAGCTTATGTCATCGGCGTGCGGTCACGGCATCTCTTCGAGTTCGGCGAGCTGGGTGTGGATGTAGGCCGCGAGGCGGTGGCGGGCCGCGCCGGTGAGGAAGCTGGTGTCGCCCAGGCGCGGGAAGTGGTCGTCGACCTCCCGGTCAGGCGCCGAGGCAGTCTCGGGAGCTTCGCTGACCAGTTCGAGACGGGCCGGATGCTGTTGGGGCAGAGGTACATTCGGTTCGTACGGCTCTGAGGTTACTGCTCCGGTACGCACCATGGTCGAATCCTAACGTTTTGATTACGGCGGCTGCCAACATGACGTGGCAAGTAGTGATTACCGCCACGTTTTGTTCCATATAGTTCATGACACCCGGTCGGAGCCCGCGCCGGCCGACATCATGGACCGATGCAGGTGGTCATCGCCGACACGGAAATCCGGTTCGTCGACTACCCTTTCGCGGGCGCGTCGGTGTATCCCGACGGCGTGATCGCGGTATCCGCGATCAGCGAAGCCGATCCGGGCGCGATACGCCCATATCTGCGCACCGTCACCGGTGAGACGCTGTTCGTGCACGCTGAGCATCGTCGCGGGCTGGACGATTTCTGCCGACGCAACGCGATCGCGATCCATCGACGTCTCGATATCTGGGCTGATCTGCTCGAGCCGTTCCTCGACACCTGGTTCGATGCCGAGGACCAGCGGGCGACCGAAGCACGGTTGCACGGGGTGGGACTGGAGCCGAAGGAGATCGCCGAGATCCGTGGGCGCGTCGAACGGGCGATGATGTCCTACAACTTCGACAGCATGCTGTGGGAGTGGGTCTATCTGGGCCTGTACGACTTGCTGTCAGCGGCGAACGGCGTCCTCGTGCGGCCTGAATCGCAGGCGACGCTGGGAGATCCGGTAGAGCTGTACCGCTGGGCGATGAGCATCGCCGGGCGAGCCGGATCCACCTGAACGGCAAGACCTTTCGGCTCATGACGCGCGTGCCTGCGGATCGGGGCGCGCAGTTGCCGCGACATATCCGGCCACCGGACTCAACCGCAACACCGCGGGCATGCGGCGGGTCAGCGCGGGCGGGCCGGTGAAGGTGATCCGCCCGGTGCGTTGCGCGTGGGTGAGCGGCATGCGCCCCAACCACACTTCGTAGAGCCCGGCGACATCCGCGCTGATCGTGACGTCGACGGGATAGCCCGGATCGGTCTCACATACCGAGGGCACCGCGCCTTCGACCACGATCCAGAAGCGACGAACGTCGTCGGTGAACCGGACGTGCAGCACCTGCCGTCGGCCCGGCAGCATGGAGGTGTCGACGCGTGTGTGCATCCACCACACGAGCAGGGCGGCGTCGAGTTCTTCCTCCTGTGGCGCGCCGAAGGTCCAGCGTGCGCCCCATTCGCCGAGGCCGAACAGAATGGGCTCGAGCTGGCTGCCTGCTTCGGTGAGCAGGTGTTCGGTGCCGAGTTTCTCGATGAGTCCGGCCCGTTCGAACTGGCGCAGGCGTTTGGCGAGCAGGCTGCGCGACAGGCCCGGCAGGCCGCGGGCGAGGTCGTTGAAGCGGGTTGTGCCGAGGAACAGGTCGCGGAGGATGAGCAACGACCAGCGTTCGCCGAGCACGTCGAGAGCACGCGAGATCGGACAGTACTGGCCATAGCCTGCGGTCGTGATTGTCATGGGCACCTCAGCGGTCGGCAATTGCTCCTCCGTCGCACCGACGGGGTCCACTTTCTGGACCGGGAGAGTCCACTTTCTGGACTATCTGGTTATCGCGGCGCTTTCTAACTTCGAAACATGACTTCCACAATTTCTGACACCACGTCCAGCACCGACCGGGTATCGGTGGCCCGCGAGATCGGTGAAACCTTGCGTCTCGAGGTCCCTGAGCGGGACCGCACCGGCGAAATCTCTGTCGCCGCGTTCGATCGATTGCGAGCGAGCGGACTGTCCGCGGCGCTCGTGCCGGTCGAGTTCGGCGGTGGGGGCGCCTCTCATCGGGAGATGGGGGAGATCCTGCGCGAACTCGGCAGGCACGATCCGTCGACGGCGGTCGCGTTCGCGATGCACTCACACCTGGTGGCCGCGCAGGTGTGGCGGCACAACCATGGGGTGGACGCTTCGGCGGTGTTCGCGAAGGTGGCCGGCGGTGCGATTCTGGTCAGTACGGGCGCCTCGGATTGGGTCGATTCCAACGGGCAGGCGGTGCGCGTCGAGGGTGGGTATCGGGTGAGTGCGCGTAAGGCGCCCGCGAGTGGGTGTGAGGTGGGCGATGTGCTCGTCACCAGTGTCCGCTGCGACGGTGAGGTGCTGCATTTCGCGATCCCGTTGGCCGCCGTGGGCGTGAGCATCGACAAGACCTGGGATTCGTTCGGTTTGCGGGCGAGTGGGTCGCACACGGTCGTGCTCGACGAGGTGTTCGTGCCCGATGCCGCGATCTCGATGACTCGCCCGGCGGGTCCGTGGCCGCCGGTGCTGAATGTGGTGATCGGTGCGGCGCTTCCGCTGGTGCTGGCCGCCTATCTCGGTGTCGCGGACGCTGCTGTCGAGCTCACCGCGCGTCTGCTGGAAGGCCGTTCCGACGCCCACACGGTCCAGTCGGCGGGTGAGATGCTCAACGCCTACACCACCGCCGAGGACCTCGTCACCGCCATGTTCACCGCCTCGGAGAACTTGAGCTTCCCCAACACCGATGCCTACGCCGCCCGCACCCTCAGCCGCAAGACCGTCGCGGCCGACGCGCTCATCACCACCGTCCGCCTGGCGATCGAAACCACCGGCGGCGCAGGCTATTCCCGCGCCTGCGACCTCGAACGCCTCTACCGTGACATCCACGGCTGCCAATTCCACCCACTGCCTCGCGCGAAGCAGACTCGCTTCAGCGGCCGAGTTCTGCTGGGGCACAGTCCCCTCGGCTGAGCGGCGAGGGGTCATCCACACCGGATGACCCCTTGTCTACTGGTACAGGTGTGCGGTGACGGTCGGGTCGTTGGCCAAGACGAAGTCGACGACGTCCCAGAACTCCGGGAGGCGGGGGTGGACCAAGCCGTCCGCGCGCGAGAGCACCACGCCGTGGACGTCGTCGGCGGATCCGTCCAAGCAAGCCTGGACCAGGGTCGCCGCCGGGTACGGGTTGCTCTGGACCGGGCCGACGCGACAACCGAAAGTCACATGATCGTCTGCGGATTCGGTATCCCAGGTTCCCAGGATGACGTCGATCCAGGTGTCATGGGCCTGGTCGGTGTGGTGGTAGCTGTTGGCGAAGTACGCCGCGTAGGCGATTCCGTCGCGGGTGACCATGTTCCAGGTGCGCTCGATCGGCTCTTCGCAGCAGGGACATTCGTACCGGGCGAACTGTCGCTCATCCAGATCCGCTGCGAGCTCGGTCGGATTCATGTCAGACCGCAGATCATCACGACCGGACGCCACACCAGCATCCGGACCTCGAGTGTGCCGGCGAATTCCGTCGCCCTGACCCTCAATCGATCTTGATTCACCGCCACATGATCCGCTACAGCGGTGAAAATCTCCTACTCGAGCGAACTTCCACGTGGTTCAATCACCGGGTGATGATGTTCGCGCAACAGTGGTGGCCGCTGACCTAGCGGCTGACCGAGTTGTGCGCGGCCGCCCCGAGGGTGGCCAGATCTGTCGTGACGACATCTGTTCCGGCCCCACGGGCGGCCCTGGAACGGAAGGACGACCATGATCGACAACGACGCGTCTACGGGGACCGGAGGGTTCGGCGAGATCCTCGTCAGCTCGCGCTCCCTGCACGAGTACCGGGCGATGTTCGCGCTCACCGACGACGATCTCGGGCGCCGAATTCTGGACTGCCCGGGTGGGGCGGCCGGCTTCGCCGCCGAGGTCAGTCGACGCGGCGGTGATGTCACCGCCTGCGACGTAGCCTATTTCGACGATGGTCTCGACCGAGTGGCCGCCACCGCGGTCGCCGAAGCCGACCGCGGCAACAGATACGTCCGCGAGCATGCCGACGCCTACCGCTGGACCTTCTTCGCCGACCCCGACGAACACCACCGCGCCCGCCGCGAGTCGGCACAACACTTCGCCACCCACACCCGCACCTCCCCCCACCACTACATCCCAGGCCGCCTGCCCACACTCCCGTTCGCTGACAACACCTTCGACCTGGCCCTGAGCTCCCATCTGCTCTTCAGCTACGCCGACGACCTCGACTACACCTTCCATCACCAATCCATCATGGAACTCGCACGCGTCGCCACCACCGAGATCCGGCTGTTCCCCCTGACTCCCATCGGTTCGTCGGAGCGCTACCCGCAGCTCGAGAAGTTGCTCGCCGATCTTGCCGAATCAGGTATCAGCAGCCGAATCACGAAGGTCGACTACGAATTTCAGACGGGCGCCAACGAGATGCTGGTCTGCCAGGTGCCGAGGTAGTCGGTCGGCTCATGTCATCGCTGTGCTGTGACGGCTTGCAGGACAGTGCCGAACAGGTCTGCGGGCACGACACCGGGTTCGGTGAATTCCTCTATCGAGAGCCCGCTGTTGAGTGCCAGCACCAGGACCGCGGTCGTGGCGGGGTCGATCTCGGTTCCGAGATCCAAGCGCTCGACCGCCGCCGCGATCGCGGCGCGGACGATACGACGGTGCTGTACGAATCTCTCGCGGACGGACTCGTCTCGGAGCGCGCGCAGCCAGTATTCGGTGAACAGCAGCTGCCAGTCGCGGTTGTCGATCATGCCCTGCATCAGCAGATCGCCGATCGCTGTGATCGTGGGGCGAGTGGCCGCGGCGTCGGCCAGCGCGGTGACCGCCTCGATCCGTCGACTGATCTGCTGGTCGAGCAGCGCGAAGAACAAGTCGTCTTTGGAGCCGAAGTTGGAGTAGACGGCGCCCTTGGTGAATCCGGCGACGTCGGCGATCGCGTCGATCGTGGTGCCGACGAACCCTTTGCCTGCGAACTCGGACAGGGCCGCGGTCAGGACTCGTTCCCGTACTTCGGCGCGAGGAGTGCGGATTCGGGGGTTGACTGTGGTCACCACGCTGACGATACTCGCCAGTATCGAAATTTCAATACTCGCCAGTATCGAGGGGTTCTGATGTCGCACTATTCGCTCGTCATCCGCAACGGCACCGTGTTCGACGGTGCGGGGTCGGCACCCGTTCGCACTGATATCGGCGTGCGTGAAGGCAAGGTCGTCGCGCTCGGGACCATCGAGTCGGCGACTGCCGAGCGCGAGATCGACGCCACCGGCAAATGGGTGATCCCCGGCATGCTCGATGTACACACCCACTACGACGCCGAGGTCCTGGGATCGCCGGGCCTGGGTGAGAGCGTGCGGCACGGAGTCACCTCGGTCGTGCTCGGCAATTGCTCGCTCTCGACTGTCTACGCCGACGCCGACGACTGCGCCGACCTGTTCGCCCGCGTCGAGGCACTGCCCTGGGACGCAGTGCATTCCGCGGTCAAGGAGCACAAGACCTGGACCGATCCCCAGTCCTACGTCGATGCCATCAACGCACTACCGCTCGGTTGCAATATCGCCGGATTTCTCGGGCACTCCGACATCCGTGCCGCGGTCATGGGTTTGGATCGCGCGACCTCGCCGGGTGTCGTCCCCACCGACGCCGAGCTGGCACGGATGAAAGCCATGCTGACCGCCGCCCTCGATGCCGGATTCGTCGGTCTTTCCACGATCCGCAGCTCGTTCTCCAAGCTGGAGGGGACCCGCTGGCCGGCACGGTTGCTGCCCTCGACCTATGCCAGTTGGCGCGAATTCGGTGCGCTCAACGCGCTGCTGCGCGCGCGTGGCCGGATCCATCAGAGCACACCCAATCTCGCCAAACGCTCGGAGATGGCGCGCTACTTCGCCCAGAGCATGGGCCGAAAGCGCAAGCCGCTCAAGACCACCATCATCAGTGCCGCCGACGTCAAGGCCGACCGCACCGTGGTACGCATGGCGATCGCCGCGGCGAAGATCGTCAACACACTCGGCGGTGACGGGTTCCGCTGGCAGCACCTACCGGTCCCGTTCGAGGTCTATGCCGACGGTATCGACGTGGTCGTATTCGAGGAATTCGGTTCCGGTGCGGCGGCGTTGAACATTCGTGAGGTCATCGCTCGCGGCGAACTGCTGGACGATGAAACCTTCCGAGAGCGCTTCCGCGAGGAGATGACGGCGAGCGGCTTCAAGGTATGGCATCGCGACCTGCACGACGCCGAGATCGTGGCCTGCCCGGACGCCTCGGTGGTGGGAAAGTCGTTCGGTTCGGTCGCCGTCGAGCGGGGCGTCTCCCCGGTCGACGCGCTGCTGGATCTGGCGGTGGCCTACGGTACGGACCTGCGCTGGCGCACCACCATCGCCAATGACCGCGACGATGTGCTCGATCGACTCCAGCAATCGGCCCAAGTGCAGGTCGGGTTCGCTGATTCCGGCGCCCACCTGCGCAATATGGCCTTCTACAACTTCGGGGTCCGGATGCTCGAGCGGGTACACACCCGCAAATTCATGCCCCTCGAGGCCGCGGTGCATCGCCTCACCGGTGAGTTGGCCGATTGGTACGGGCTCGACGCCGGACACCTGGCCCTCGGGTCGCGCGCCGATATCGCGATCATCGACCCTGCCGGCTTCGACGGTTCCAGTGCCGCCTACGCAGAATCGCCCATGCCCGGCCTCGACGGGGTCGACCGCATGGTCAACCGCAACGACCGCGCCGTCGCGGCCACGATCGTGGCCGGGCACGTGCTCTACGAATACGGTGTTTTCGCCGAAGGATTCGGCACCAGGGTGCACGCCGGGCAGTTCCTGCAAGCCAGGTAATCGCTCAGCGCGGCCTGCTCGGCTGTCCGCACCGAACCAGGCGCAACCAGTGCTGTTGCTCGACCGACACTGCGCGTGTGTCCATCATTGGCGTGCCGTGGTCATTCAGTGCGGCGGCTGGTCCGAGTTCCCGGTTTGTTGATCGTGGTGGTCCAGCAGCTTCGAGAGCAGCTCGGTCAGTTGGTCTCGCTCGGCGGGGGAGAGCGGGTCGAGGAGTTCTTCTTGGCTGTGGGCGAGTTGTTTTTCCAGGCGGCGGAGTTGGCGTTTGCCCGGGGTGGTGAGAGTGATGACGTTGCGGCGGCGGTCGGTGGGGTCGGGGGTGCGGTCGACGAGGTCGAGTTCGGCGAGTTCGTTGATGGTGGCGACCATGTCGCTGACGTGGATGCCGCTGCGGCGACCGAGGGTGGCTTGGCTGGCTGGGCCGAATTCGTCGAGGGTGGCCAGGATCCGGTAGTGGTAGCCGCGGGCGTCGGCGGCCGCGAAACCATCGCTGACCAGGCGGTGGGCGTGGTTCGCTGTTTGGGTGAGTAGCCAGGTGGGCAGGTTTTTCCACCTGGCTGGGGTCGGCTCGGGTGGGTGTTCCATGTGACAACTCTAACAAATCGTTTGTGTGACCAACGATCGCGATATCGTTGGTCACACAAACATTAGTCGCCCGAACGTTGGGTAGACGAAGGAGTTGAGACCATGATCGAGCCGTTCCGCGTCGACATCCCCCAGGCTGATATCGACGACCTCAACGACCGCCTCGCCCGCACCCGCTGGCCCAACGAGCTCGCCGACGCCGGCTGGGACTACGGCTTCCCGCTGGCGCGGCTGAAGGAACTCGCCGAATACTGGCGCACCGGCTACGACTGGCGAGCGCACGAGGCGAGACTCAACGAACTCGCGCACTTCACCACCGAAATCGACGGCCAGAACATCCATTTCGTCCATGTCCGCTCGCCGAAGCCGGACGCGCTCGCCCTGATCCTCACCCACGGCTGGCCCGGCTCGTTCCTGGAATTCCTCGACGTGATCGAACCACTGTCGCGCGACTTCCACCTGGTGATCCCGTCCATTCCGGGCTACGGCTTCTCCGGGCCGACCCACGAGCGCGGCTGGGACATCGTCCGGGTGGCGCGCGCGTGGGCCGAGTTGATGCGGCGGCTCGGCTACGAGCGTTTCGGTGCGCAGGGTGGCGACTTCGGCTCGGGTATTTCCCAGTCGCTCGCAGCGGTGGCGCCGGACAGCGTTGTCGGTGTCCATGTGAACTACCTGCCGACGCGGCCGAACCCGGATGTCGAACTCTCCGACGCCGACGAAGCACGACTTGGCAAGATCAAACAGCTGATGGCGAATCGACCGCCCTACCAGGCACTCCAGGCTGCCACCCCGCAGACCATCGGCTACGCGCTCACCGACTCGCCCGTCGGCCAACTCGCCTGGATCGCCGAACGTTTCGCGCAATGGACAGACCCACGCTCACCGATCAGCGACGACCGGATGCTCACCGACATCTCCCTGTACTGGCTCACCGCCACCGCGGCATCCTCGGCACGGCTACACCGCGAATCGGCGAGGGCGAGCGCGCCGTGCCCGGTGCCTCTGGGCGTCGCCGTCTTCGCCCATGACATCACCCAGTCGGTGCGCCCGCTGGCCGAGCAGCTCTACGACATCAGGCACTGGTCGGAATTCGACCGAGGCGGTCACTTCGCCGCGATGGAGGTTCCCGACCTGCTCGCAGCCGATATCCGAGAGTTCTTCCTGAACAGCATCAAGGAGGGCTGACCTCGCTCAGCGGCTGTCGCGCAGTGTGGGCCGCCAGAACACACCGAGCAGCAGCGTCGCAGAGACGACGCCGAGCACGACCGAGATCATCAGCGGCGCTGTGCCGTCCATCGCGATGCCGACCAGATGATCAACCGACCAGCCGTGCCGGTCAGCTTGCCGTCACCCCAGGCGTGATTGATGCCGTGAGCGAGGACGACGGTGCCGAGGGTGAGCCGGAGAACGAGGGCCGCGGCGTCGACGGAATTCATGCCGCCTGCTTCTTCGCGACACCCACCACGGGTTTCCGCACAGCCGGCTGCCACCCGGGCGGCGCGAAGACGTAGCCGAGCCGGTCACGCCACCGGCTCGCACGGCGAACGTCGCGGACGATGTTGGCGTACTCGTGGTACTGCAGGCGCAGCACGTTGTAGGTGCCGACCGGGGTGGTGAGACCGTAGGTGGGAGTGTGCAGTTCCGCCTGGAAGGTGCCGAACATGCGGTCCCAGATGATCAGGATGCCGCCGTAGTTGCGGTCCAGGTATTCGGGGTCGCTGCCGTGATGGACGCGATGGTGGGACGGGGTGTTGAACACGAATTCGAGCGGGCGCCACATCTTGTCGATCGTCTCGGTGTGGGTGAAGAACTGGTATATCAGGTTGAAGGCGAAGGCCACATAGATCGTCCACGGTGCGAAGCCCAGCAGGGGTAGCGGCGCCCAGAAGATCGCCTCCGACCAGGGGTTCCACTTCTGTCGTAGGGCGGTGCCGAGGTTGAAGTACTCACTCGAGTGATGTGCCTGATGTGCGGCCCAGCCGATGCGGACACGGTGAGAGAACCGGTGATTGCAGTACCAGGCGATATCGACGACCACCAGCAACAGCGGCCAGTACCACCAGGAGCCGGTGGGCAACTTCCACGGCGCCAGCTCGGCGTAGAGGATCACGAACACGAACAGCGTCGCGAGCTTGAACAGTGCCATCGCGCCCATCGCACCGAAACCCATCGTGATGCTGGTGCGCGAGTCGATGGGCGAGTAGGCCCGCGGTGTGTCCTCGGCGTCCGCGTGGCGCAGGCTCAGCGCTTCGATGGCGATGAAGACGAGAAAGAACGGAACTGCGTAGATCAAAGGGTTGTTGATGTGGTCCCAGAACACGGACAGCAAGCCGACTCCTCTTATTGACGTATGAGTAATTTACAAAATAGTAAATTCACTGTCAACGCCTGTCCAACGGTCGTCTCGCCACTGTCGCGAGGAGCTGGACCTCGGCCGACTCCCCGACGCGAAGACGTTGATGCACGCCCTCGCCGGGCAACCTCGATCTGCCTGTCGGGCGGCGAAGATCGGACGGAAACCTGACACAAGATGTCAAGGTTGTGGTCGAGGATGGGAATCGTCCGTTGCCGCACCATCCACAGATAAGGGACCGCCTTGCGTGAAACTCCAGAAGATCTCGCAGCGCTTCAGGCGCTTCTCGACGCCTCGCTCACCGGCGCCACATCCCACTTGCGATCGATCATCGACGCCGAGAACACGCTGACCGCAGCGGAACTCACCCAGACCCTCACCGGCATGTGCATCCTCGCGCTGTCCACCGTGACGGCGAAGGGCGAACCTCGGATCAGCGCGGTAGACGGACATTTCCTGCACGGACAGTGGCACTTCGGCACGGCGCGCACTGCCGCGAAGGCGCGCCACCTCGCGGCCAGGCCCGCTGCCAGCGTCGCGCACTTGCGCGGTGAGAACTTGGGCGTGTTCACCCACGGCACGGTCGAGATCCTCAACCCGCTGGGCGGTGAGCCCGGCGCGGGCTGGCCGGAGCTGCTGGCGTACTTCCAGGATTTCTACGGCGGCGACGCCTTCGACTGGGACAACGAGGTGGTCTACTACCGCCTGCGTCCACGCTGGATGACGGTCTACGCGCCCGATGTCGCGAGGCTCGCTCCCTGATCATCTGTGCACAGGCGAAAACTCGCGCTTGCGCTATACGTATACATCTACTTATAGTGAGAGCACGCAATGTACGTATACATCTACGTACAACCTTCGTAGCCTAGGAGTACAGATGCCTACTTTCCAGACGCCGCAGCCGGTCGCCGTCGCCGTCGATGTGCCCTGTGGTGACGTCACCGTGGTTGCCTCCGATCGCGCCGACACCGTGGTCGAGGTCCGCCCGGTCAATACCGCCAGCAAGGCTGATGTCCGTGCCGCCGAACAGCTTCGGGTCGAGTTCGCCGACGGCACGCTCACGGTCGAGGCTCCGAAGAAATGGAAGTCCTTCACCCCGTTCGGTGGCAACCCGTCGGTCTCGGTGACCGTCGAGGTGCCGATCGGCTCCGCTCTCGACGCGACCCTCGCGATGGGTCGACTGGTGGGCGTCGGCGAATTCGACCGGTGCGATCTCGAAGTGTCCGCCGGTGACATCGTGGTCGAACGCCCGAGCGGTTCGGTCAGCGCGAAGACCGCCAAGGGCAACATCCGCGTCGACGAGGCCGCGCGAGGGGTGCTGCGACTGGAGACGTCGATGGGCGATCTCGAGGTCGGCATCCGGCCGGGTAGCGCGGCGCGGCTGGAGGTCAACGCCCTGCACGGCAGTGTGCAGAACCGGATGGAACCCGTCGATCAGTCGACGGGGAACGGAGAGGCCGTCCAGGTCTTCGCGCGCAACCTGTACGGCAACGTCACCGTCGGCCACGGAACCCTCGTATAGACCGGGGGCTCGAAGCTGGTGCGCCCGTAGCCGTTCGCGCGCCACCTCGCCGTCCTCGCAGTGACCGCGTCCCCGATCGGTGGGAGGGGTCATCGGGTGAATGCGCCCGCGTCTGCTGCGAGGGCGGCGCTGGTCGCCGCGAGGTCGGGCAGATGAGGACCGGGTGGGGTGCGTAACAGGACCAGGTGGTGGTAGATCGGTGCGGTCGCGGCGATCAGGAGGGCTCGTGCGTCGACCTCGGAGGGCAGCTCGCCGCGACCGATCGCGCGCTCGACGATGATCTCGGACTGGGTGTAGCGGTCATCCCAGAGGCGACGCAGTGCTCGGGCGGCTTCCTCGGATCGGAACGAGGCGGCGATCAGCGCCATCGCGAGCGAGGGCACCTCGGTGAACGAATCCTGGATCTCGTGGTTGAGTGCGGCGAGGTCACCGCGTAGGGAGCCGGTGTCGCGGGGGTGCCATTGCCGGCCGCCCGCCGCGTCGAAGAGGTCGGCGAGCAGGCCGCCGACGTCGTGCCAGCGGCGATACACCGTGGCGCGGTGGACGTTCGCGCGGGCCGCGACCGCGTCCATGCTGAGCGCGTCGTAGCCGTGTTCGGACAGCTCGGCGATGACGGCGTCGAGCACTTGGGTTCGGATGCGGGCGGTTCGGCCACCGGGACGCGAGCGTGCCGGGGAAGCGGGTTCGGAAGCATCCGATGCGGATCTCATTGTCGGCAATCCGATCGCTTGACGGGACAGTACTACCGTCGTAGCTTAGTGCGACAGTTGTCGTATTAGGAAGCCGTAGGTGTTCGGCCTCCACCGGATAGCCCACGCGCCGAAGGAGTTCCGCTGTGCAGCACGATCACTCGCCTGTTCCCGCCGACCCGACCGTGCTGCACCCCATGCCCGAGCAGCCGCGAGTCGTACTGCTGAAGCCGCTGATCACCTCACCGCTCATCGAAGTCGGCGAGTACTCCTACTACGACGATCCCGACGACCCGACCACCTTCGAAACCCGCAACGTCCTCTACCACTACGGCCCGGAGAAACTGATCATCGGGAAGTTCTGCGCCCTGGGCACCGGAACGCGGTTCATCATGAACGGGGCCAACCACCGCATGGACGGCCCGTCGACTTTCCCGTTTCCCACCATGGGCGGTTCGTGGTCGGACCACTTCGACCTGCTCACCGGCCTGCCGGGGAGAGGTGACACCGTTGTGGGCAACGACGTCTGGTTCGGCAACGGCGCGACGGTGATGCCCGGCGTGCGGATCGGCCACGGCGCCATCATCAGCACCGGCTCCGTCGTCACCGGCGATGTCCCCGACTACGGCATCGTCGGCGGAAATCCCGCCCGCCTGATCCGCACCCGCTTCGGCGACCGCGACATCGCCCGCCTGCTGGCAGTCGCGTGGTGGGACTGGCCCGCCGAGCACATCACCACACACGTGCCGACGATCATGTCCGGCAGCATCGACGACCTCGAAGTCGCCGCCGAATCCTCGAAGTGAGCGAAATGCCTTCTCGTCCAGCCCATATCGCGATGATCGGCATCCCCATCGTCAGCCATGTCCTGCCGAGCCTGGAAGTGATCCGTGAGCTGGTGGCTCGGGGCCATCGCGTCACCTACGCCAACGACCCGGCCGTCGCGGACCTGATCACCGAAGCCGGCGCGGAGCTGATCGCGTGCACCTCGATGCTGCCGGTGGCCGACAACACCTGGCCCGAAGACCCTGTCGCGGTGATGAACCTGTTCCTCGACAATGCCCAGCTCGCGCTGCCGCAGCTACGCGCGGCCTACGACCACGACCCCGCGGACCTCTATCTCTACGACATCGGCGCCTACGCCGGACGCGCCCTCGCCGAAACCCAACACCGCCGCATGATCCAGCTCTCGCCCACTTTCGTGGCGTGGAAGGGCTACGAACACGAAGTCGCGGCACCGTTGCGGCAGCTGCCGGGCGCCGACGCCTACCAGGCGAGATTCGCGCGCTGGCTCGCCGACTGCGGTGCCGCGACCACCGATGTCGACGACTTCTCCGGCGTGCCCGACCAGGCGCTGGCGCTGATTCCCCGAGCGATGCAACCGCACGCCGACCGAGTCGATTCCGGCACAGTGACTTTCGTCGGCCCCTGCTTCGACACCCGCCCGTCAGCGGGCTGGGACCGCCCCGCCCACGCCGAGAAGGTCCTGCTGATCTCCCTGGGCTCGGCATACACCCGCCGACCCGAGTTCTACCGCCAGTGCCTCCAAGCCTTCGGCGAGCTCCCCGGCTGGCACGTCGTTCTGCAGATCGGCAAACACACCGACCCGAGCGAGCTCGGCGACATCGCCGCCAATGTCGAAGTGCACTCCTGGGTTCCCCAGCGGGCGATCCTGGAACGCGCGGACGCCTTCGTCACCCACGCCGGCATGGGCGGCTGCGGCGAGGGACTGCTGGCGGGTGTCCCGATGATCGCCGTGCCCCAGGGCGCCGAGCAATTCATGAACGCGGACCGGCTCGTGGAACTGGGCGTTGCGCGCCGCATCGACACCACGGACGCCACCGCCGCGAACCTCCGCCAGGCTCTGCACGACATGGTCACAGACCCGGACCTCGCTCGCCGCTGCGCTCGGCTGCGCGCCGACGCACACGCCGAAGGCGGGACGATGCGCGCGGCCGACCTCATCGAAAAGCTGCTGAGCTGAATCAGGTCCAGACGTAGCGTTGCGGATCCATGCGTCGCCATGCTCGGTTCATCGTGGTGTAGGCGGCCCGGCGGTAGTGCGTCCACGTGTAGCCGCCGGCGCGCAGCGCGCGATGGTGACCGACCCACACCAGGAGCATGACTGCGAGGAACAGGACACGGTGGGCGAGCATGGTGCAGCGGTAGCGGGTGCGGGAGCGGTTGTGCAGCAGCACCGCGAGTCGCTCACATTGCAACCGCACATGGGGCACTTCGTCGGCGAGGATCTGGGCACAGACCGCACGCAGGACCGGTGAGCCGGTAGCCCGACGGATCGCGTTGTAATAGACCATCGCCAGAACTTCGACCATGACCACGGGGGTGGTCCAGACCTCGATATCGGTGATGCTGTACCGAAGTCTGCGAAAGAGTGTGTCGCCCCAATCAGCGTGTCGCCGTGGGATGCCCGCATCGTCCAAGATCCGGCCCAGCAGCGCGCCGTGGCGTTGCTCCTCACGGATGAACAGGTCGATGACCTCGCGATACGCGGGATCGTCGGTGGCAGTGGCAAATCGGTCAGCGGACGCCGCCAGATGCTGTCCATCCGATGTTTCGCCGAGCTGCCAGGCCTGCAGCGACCGGCGAAGGGGCGCCATCTCGGCGGGAGATGCCCCGACCCCGTTCGATTGCCACGGAATCTCACGCTGCCGGAGCGCATTCTGCTGGAAGTAGGCGAGCCATTCCCCGGTGGAACGCACTCTTCGCCCACCTGCCCCGTGACCGATCGCTGATGTCGCGCTTTTCGATTCCCGCACAGCTTCCCCCTCTGCTCGCTTCCAGTCGTACCCGAAGCGGGAGTCGGCCGCCAGCGGACCCTGTACGAGACCGATGCCGAGTCACCAGCAGGCCAGCGTCCCGGTGACTCGGCATCGGTGTTCGTCTGGCTACTTCCAGGACGGCAAGCAGCCGGCCGCACGCAGGCGGGAGGCGAAGCCGGTGTCGACGCTGCTGCTCGATCCGGTGGCCGAGCCCGTTGTAGCTCCGGTGAACGCGGCGGCGAGTTCACCACCGAGCCCGGCGCCGATGGAGCACCCGAGCAGATTGAGGTCGATGGTGATGATCTCGTTGGGCTCCGCGGGGTTGTCGACGGCATTGGCCGGCCCGGCGAGGCAGGCGATGGTGGCGGCGACGGCTACCGCGACGGCACCGGCTGTGACAGAACGCATTTTTCTCCTGGGAGTTGATTCGGCGAAATTCCGGTGCCGATCAGTCGGCGGACGACCGTCGGCACCGTGGCAGCGCGGTCCATCCGTTGAGGGCGGGGCGACTGCCCTGAACGAACTACCCAGGACACCCACTGTCGAAAACCTCGATCGTCGAGATGCGCAGTGAGACATCCCTCGCGTTGTGCGCAGCGGTATTTCGTGGCCGACGTGCGCCTGTGCCCCGTGGCGTCGGCGCTGTGAACTGGGATGATTCTCTGTCGACGGCACAACCTGGACGTGAATTCCGCAGTGCGGGTGAACCGTTGGTCATATTTGGCGGACAGGGGCGCGCGCAGCGAGAGCGAGAGCCCACGACAGCTCGGTACGGTCGGATTCATGGAGTGGAGCTTTCAATCGGCCGAACAACTCGTCTCCGCGCTGCGGGCGGGTGCGGTGTCATCGGTGGAACTGACCGAGGAGGCAATCGGCCGTATCGAGCGTGACGACACGGCGATCAATGCGATCTGTGTGCGTGATTTCGACCGTGCGAGGCAGGCCGCACACCGTGCCGACCAGGCACGCGCCCGCGGTGCCGACAGCGCACTGCTCGGAATTCCGGTGACGGTCAAAGAGTCCTACAACATCGCCGGGCTTCCCACGACCTGGGGCATGCCGCAATTCGCGAACTACTCTCCGCCCGCGGACGCGGTGCAGGTGTCGCGGCTCGCCGCTGCGGGCGCGGTGGTGCTCGGCAAGACCAATGTGCCGCTGGGACTGCAGGACGTGCAGAGCTTCAACGAGATCTACGGCACCACCAACAACCCGTGGGATCACGCTCGCACCCCCGGTGGATCCTCCGGCGGGTCCGCGGCGGCACTGGCGTCCGGATTCGGTGCGCTGTCCATCGGGTCCGACATCGGCGGTTCTCTGCGCACCCCCGCGCATTTCTGCGGCATCTACGCACACAAGCCGACACTCGGGCTGGCAGCGACCCGCGGCATGGTCGCACCGCCCGCGACGGCATTGCCGACCGATCTCGACCTCGCGGTCGTCGGTCCGATGGCGCGTACGGCTCGCGACCTCACCCTGCTCCTCGACGTCATGGCCGGACCGGACCCGCTGACGAACGGTGTGGCATACGACCTGGCACTACCGCCTTCGCGGCATGAGCGGCTCGCCGACTTCCGTGTCCTGATCCTCGACGAGCATCCGCTCATCCCGACCGGATCCGCGGTGCGCACAGGTGTGAACCGGGTGGCCGACGCGCTGGTCGACAGTGGGGCCCGCGTGCAACGGCACAGTTCACTGCTGCCTGATCTCGCCGAAGCCGCGACGGTCTACATGCAGTTGCTGTTCGCCGGCGCGGGCGCGCGTTTTCCCGTCGACGCCTACGAGCAACTACGGACCCGAGTCGCACAGCTGAGCGTCGACGATCGCAGTCTCGTCGCGGTGCGCCAACGCGCGCTGGTGTTCAGCCACCGCGACTGGCTCGAAGCGAACAACAGTCGCGAACTCCACCGCGCCGGCTGGCGGCGACTGTTCACCGAATTCGATGCCGTCGTGTGCCCGATCACGCCCACGCCCGCGTTCGCCCACGATCACGACCCCGACCTGCTGGGCCGCCGACTCGATATCGACGGTGCGGATTACCCGTATCTCGACCAGCTTGTCTGGGCCGGTGTTGCCACGATGCCCGGCTTGCCCGCCACCGCCATCCCGGCGGGACGCTCACCCGAGGGCCTACCGGTCGGGGTGCAGCTGATCGGCCCGCAGTTCGAGGACCGCACCCCACTGCGGCTTGCCGAACTGCTCGAACAGAAGATCGGCGGCTTCCAGGCGCCGCAGTAGAGCCGTGGTGGCTGTCTCCTCAGTACCTATAGACGACAGATTCCGGATCACGGTCGGCCACCTAACTTGGTGACGACAACGCGATTTCGAGCATCGAGCCGCAACGGAGCCGAGGAGAATCATGACCGCCTACGCCATCGCCAGATTGCAGGACGCCCCGCTGCACGCGGACATCGCCGACTACATCGAGCGCATTCCCGCCACCTTCGAGCCGTACGGAGGCCGCTTTCTCGTGCACGTGACACCACACGAAGTGAAGGAAGGCAGCTGGAGCGGGGGCATCGTGATGATCGGCTTCCCGGGGATCGACCAGGCGCGCGCCTGGTGGGACTCACCGGCGTACCAGGAGATCGCGCCGTTGCGCTCGCGGCACATCGAGGGCGACATCATCCTGGTCGGCGGGGTCGCCGAGGACTACGACCCCGCCACCACCGCCGAGGCCATGCGTGCCGCGCTGAGCGGCTGAGGTCCGAGCAGTCCCGGTGTGATCACCCTCCGACGCGGTGCGCAGCTGTGACGGCCAAGGCCGCCGGGAAGGCTCAGGATCCGGGGGCCGGCCAGGCGGCCGCGTCGGTGTTGCGCGATACCCGGCGGAGCAGGGTCGCGAGCGTCTGCCGCTCCTGCTCATCGAGTCCCTCCAGCAGTCGATGGTCGCGTGCTACGCGGCTGGGCAGTTCGGTGTCGACGAGATCGCGCCCGGCCGCGGTCAGCTGCAGCAGCACCACCCGGCCGTCGCGCTCGAACGGCAGCCGTTCGACCAGTCCGATCTTGGTCAGCCGGTCGGCGTGCTTGGTGGTCGAAGCGCCGCTGGTCATGGTCCTCGCGGTCACCTCGCTGGCGCGCAGTGGGCGGCCGACGCGGGCCAGGGCGCACAGGATGTCGAATTCGCCGCGGTTGACGCCCCTCGGCGCGAGTGCCCGGTCGAGCTGGTGCAGCGCCAGCGAACTGATCCGGTTGATCCGCCCGATCACCTCGATCGTGGAGGTGTCCACCTCGGGATAGGTCTCGGCCCATTCGGCTCGAACGCCGTCGACGAAGTCGGGGGAGGTGTCGGCCATGTACTCATCCTAGCGATCGGTCTCACACTATTTCAGATATACTTTACTAGTAAAATACATTTAGGATGGCAGCGTGCCTGCCGCGACTTCCGACCTACACAACCCGCCCACCGCCACCCGGCTGCGGCACTCCCGTGGCGCGTTGGCGCACTCGATCTCCGCGTCCACCTGGCGGCGTGCGTTCGAGGTTCGGCCTGCCGACGCGACCGTGGCGGCCTCGTTGCGCGTCGGCGTTGCCGCAGCGCTGGTCTTCGTCGGCTGTGGTCTGTTCGATTTGCGGCAGTACGTCGGCTTCGCGGTACTCGGTGCACTGGCCTCCGCTTTCGCGCGGCACGAGCCGATGGTTCGGGTCGCTGCCAAGGTGACGCTCGTCGGTGTCCTGGTCGTCGCTTTCGTCGCAGGAGGTGGGCTGCTCGCCCTCGCGCACGTGCCGATGTGGGCCGAGGTCGCGTTGATGGCGGTCGGTGGCGCGGTTGCGGCGATGTCGGTATCGGCATTCCGGATCACCGGTCCCGGCCCGGTGATTCTCGTCTTCGCGGCCACCGCGGCGATCGGATACGTGAGTGCCCCCGGCGATGTCGTCCGCGTGTGCTCGGCCGCGGCGATCGGCGCCGCGGTGGGACTGCTCGCGCAGACGGCGCCACTGCTGGTGCTACCCCTGGGGCCCGCCCGGCTGGCCGTCGCCCGGGCGCTCTCGACTGTCGCCACGCTCGATCGCGGTGGGTCCGTCGAACCGGCCCGCGTCGCGATCGCGCACGCGCGGGAGAAGGTGGCGCTCAGCGGTGTTCGGGGCGGAGATGCCAGACACCACCGTGACCTGATCGCCTTGCTCGACGAGGCGGAGGCCGCGGTCGACGACTGGACAGCGGGGGACCGAACGCGACTGCTCGACGTGGTCGGGCACGAGGCAGAACTGCGCAAGATCAAGCGGCGCAGCATCATTTTCGACCGTGGCGCCGAAGTCGGGGCGTCCGCGCTGCCGCGTCCCGAGGGGTTTTTGGCGACGGGCCTGTCCGGACTGCGCTCACGCGCGGTCCTCGGCAACGCGGCGCGCATCGCGCTCGCCTCGGCCTGCGCGGGGTGGTTCGCGGCGGCCGCCGGGCTCACCCATCCGCTGTGGGCGTCGATGGGTGCGATGGCCGCGATGCAGGGTGTCTCGTACGCGATGACCGTGCAGCGTGGAATCCAGCGACTGCTCGGCAATGTCGGCGGCGCGGTCATCGGGGCGCTGCTGATCGCGGCGGGCCTGGGGTACTGGGCGACCGCAGTGGTGATCGTGGTCTTCCAGGTGAGCGCCGAAGTGATGGCCGCCCGCAGCTACGCGCTCACCTCACTGGCGGTCACGCCGATGGCGTTGCTGATGGTCGGCCTCGGGGTGCACCTCTCGCCCGAGATCGGCGTCAGCCGCATCGTGGACACCCTGATCGGCGTCACGATCGGCATCGTCATCGCGGCCGTGACGATCAGCCGCTCGGATCTGCAGCATCTCCACACCTCCTCGGCCATCGACACGAGGCGAGGCGCCACCAAGCATCAAGACACAGCCGAATAGCTGCAGCTGCATGGGGTTTTCATCGAGGAAGAGCGCCGCCGAGACAGTGGACCGTCCCGACGACGTTCCCTGCGCGAGCAGCCACAGTGCGGGCACGGCCAGCGCACATCCAAAGAAGGTGGCAGTCACGGGGGAGACCGCTGCCAGTGCGATGAACACGCCCGAGGTGGCGATCCCGAGCGAACCCACCACCATCAACAGGCGCGGTCGTCTCCCACCCAGGGGCGTCCTGAGCTTCGAAACCGTGTGCTGCCTTGGGCCGCGGACCATCGGGTGACGCTATGTCGACTGGCAAGGGTGAGCATCTGATTTCCGGGGCGCGGGCTTCGTGCAGCCGCTGAATCGGCCGTGAGCTCACAGTGAATCGGTCATTGGTACGCCCGTACAGGCGAGCACAGTTTTTCATGAGTTCCGTAGCTATTACGTTTCGTTGTCTGCGACCAAACGAAAACGTAAATCATTCAAGGTCATTCGGAACCATCTCAGATCCTGACCTCCGATAATGTTCACTTATCGGAGGTCAGACTGGGAATGGCCGGATCTGACTCGCGAAGGGGCGACGCGGATTTCGTTTCGTGTAATACGTAACGTATCGACGAAACCAACGCTACGATTCACCCGTGTCGAGCGTATGCAACTATCCGGGCTGTGCCCGTCCCATTACCCGCGCCGGTGGGCCGGGTCGTCCCTCCGAGTACTGCGATCACCCCGACCACACGCGGTGGCGGGCGTGGCGGGAAAGGCAACGGCAGCAACAGGAGTCCGAGAGTGCGGCCCCTACCGTCACTGTGACGGCTCAGGGGCCGGTGACGGTGGCGCGTCTGCGAGCCGACGAGCTGCTCGGGCAATTCCGGGGACTGGCCGAGCAGCTGGGGACCACGCTGAACGCAGCGGTCGCCGAGCTGCAGACAATCGGGGATCCGTCGGTGGCCGAGGCGCAGGTCCAGGCGGTCCAAGCCGACGCGGCTCGCCGGATCGCCGAGGCGGAGATGGCGACAGTGGCGGCCGAACAAGCGCGGCGCGAGGCCGAAGAGGCACGCGCACTGGCGGAATCGGTGGCCGAAGAGGCGGTGGCGGCCGCGGAACACGCCGAACAGACGGTGGGGGAAGCGCTCGCGGCCAGGGACGAAGTCGTGGCCTCGGTCGACGCGCTCACCCGACAAGCCTCCGAAGATGTGTTCGCCGCGCGCAGCGACGCCGAGGCGCAAGTGCGTGCGGCACACCAACAAGCAGCCGACGTCATCGACGCGGCGCGACAAGAAGCCGACGACACCGTGGCCCGTGCCCAACAGCGCGCCGACACCGAGATCGCGCACCAGCGCCGCGACGCCGAGGCCCGGATCGCCGCCGCGAACGCCGAACGGGACCTGGCGATCCAGCGGGCCGCCGACGCCGACCGTGCCACCGAACGCGCCGAACAAGCCACCGCCGAACGCGTGGAGGCCGCCGCCGAAGCACGCGAGGAGTGGCGCCGGGCCCGCACCGAACTCGACACCGCGCGCGGTGAACTCGACCGCACCCGTACCGAACTCGCCGAGCTGCGCCGTACCACCACCGCCGAAACCCAGCAACGCCGCGACGAAGCGGCAGCCGCACTCGAGCAGGTGCGCACCGAAGCCGCCGAACGGTGGGCCGCGCTCGACGACGCCCGCAAACAAACGCTGGCCCGTGCCGAACGCGCCGAAGCGCAGCTCGACGAACTCCTCGCCACCACCCGCACCCCGCTACCGCAAACATGAGCGGGGGTATCGGGGGCGGCGAGCAGTGACCTGGACTAGCGTCACGCACATGACCGAGCAGCCCGGCCCTCTCGAATCGACGCGTGAGTTCGCCGCCATCGACATCGACGACATGCTGAACGCCGACGAAACCTACACCGGACCGACCTCACGGACGCGACTGATCGCGATCCTGGTGGTGGTGGCACTGCTACTGGGCGCCGGTGCCACCACCCTCGCGATCCTGCTGGCCTGACCTCTCACGCGGGCCGGGGCAGCGGAGTGTCGGGTTCGCCGGAATTTCGCAGCGCGACGATCTGTTCGGGCACCCAGTAGATCCGGCCGAACTCGAACGCCTGGTAGACCCCGTCGTCGTGGGCGGTCTCGTCGGAGGCCGGCCAGCCGAGCTCGCCGTTCTCGTACCCGGCCGCCGCCCACCGCGCACCGATCGCACCGTGCACCCAGTACGCGGGTTGGCCGGCGCGCCGGTAGACCATGCCGCCCTGAAACGCTTGCGCCAGCCCGGGGCCGGACCCGCGTGGATCGGGCAGTTCGGTGTGCTCGGCCGTCGGATAACCCAAGGGGCCTGTCTCCCACTCCAACTCCGCGTACTTGTCCATGACCGCGGTGGGGACGGCGTGGGCATCGGTGCTCGGATGCCAGTACACGTAGCCGTGCTCGAATTCGGCGAAACGTCCCACCCCGTCCGGTGTGCTGAGTTCGCCGTCGGTGCGCCGCGCGCCCAACCACGGGGACGCGGCGGCACGGACATCGATCGCGTTCGGTCCGGTTCCGTCGGCGAACGAGGCGACGTGGGCGGCGAACACATCCCACGGGAAGTTCGGGCCCACATCGGTATGCGAGCCGATGCCCAGTGCCCTCGTGACGTACTGATGGTCGGAGATCCCGTCGCCGACGTGGTAATCCGGCTCGATCACCTCAGTCGAGTACCCGTGCCGGTGCGCGCTGCGGACAGCGAGGAACGCCGCGATCCGCAGGTCGCCGTCGATGGCCAGCCACTGTTGCCGCGACCACGCGATCCGGCTGCCCGCGAAGCACAGATTCACCGTGAACGGGTTCGCCGAGAGCACCGACCAGGACGCGAGCTCCTCGGGCACCACGCGCACCACCACCGCGTCGCGCAGTGTGTAGTGGTAGGACACCCCGTTGGCGGGGTTGTTGAGGTAGGCGGCAAGGGATTCGGCGGTGCCGTTGCCCTCTTGGGTGTGCAACAGGAAATTGGTGATGCGAGCGCCCTCGCGCGGGGAGTGCGAGGGTCCGAGCCGGTCGATCTCGGTGAACTGAGGTACCGATACCGAACGGTCGAGCGCCCACTGCCCGAAGTCGGGGGCGAGGATGTCGTTGACGTCGACGCGGGTGCCGTCGATGATCGGTCCGGGGTTGCTCGGGGTGTCGATCACCCGCTGGTAGAGCACCGCGCGTGGTTCCCGTTCGGTACCCGACCAGGCCCGCGTCTGCCATGCCCAGCTGAATTCCCCGCGTGCGCCGACCACCCCGTCCTCGATCGCCCACGCACACACTCGCGAATGCCCGTAGATCCCGGTCCAGGCGGTCCCCAGTACCGAGTTCACGCCCCGGAAGAACTCCACGGCCGTGCTGTTCCACTGCGACAGCGAGATGTCCTCGTCGACGGCGAAGAAGATCGGTGCGTGTTCAGGCGCGCCCACGCTCAGGTGGGTGGCCGACGCCTGTTCGGCCATCCGGCGACCGCCCTCGAAACCGGTAGTCCAGTCCGAGGGGGTCGCGTCGCCGGGTTTGCCGTACTGCCAGATGGAGACGATGTCGAGCCCGGCGGCGGTGAGCGCGCGAGCGTAGTCGGCGGTGATCGGTTTGGCACCGAAGTTCGCACCCGGCCTGCTCGGTGAGATGTAGGCGAGAACCGCCGAATGGCCCGCCGCGACGATCGCCCGCGGTTCGATGAGCCTGGCCGCGAAATCGACAGCTGTAGACATGATTGACCCCCTGTATGGCTGCGTATCCGATGGAATTCCGAGATGGTGGAACTATCGCGATGATTGACGCTGGTACCCGAGGATCGGCACCGGGGTGAGGATCTCACCGTGCATCATTCTAAACGAAACACTCACTCCTGCACCGGCGTTCACCAACGAACAGGGTAGTACCCGAATTCGGGAGTAGTTTCACTCACGCGTGCCCGCCCGTGGGCCCGCTAACCTTTCGCCATGGTGGCGCAGCTGATGTGGGGGATCCCGACGCACGGGTTCTTCGTCGCGCTCGGTGTCGCCGTGGCCGCGGTGGTGTTCGTGGCCGAGTGCAGGCGCCGCGACGCGCTGCGCGAAGAGTCCCTGGTCGCGGTCACCGGGGCACTGGTCGGCGGGGCGATCGGGATGCGGTTGTCGAGTCTGTTCGAGACCCTCGATCCGTACGAAAGCTGGATGTTCGGTGCGCGCAGCGTGCTCGGCGGATTGTTCGGCGCGTATGTGGGCGTGTTGATCGCGAAAAAGATCATCGGATATCGGGAACGGACCGGTGACCTGTTCGCACCCGCGGTGGCGCTGGGCATGGCGGTGGGGCGCGTCGGCTGCTTGCTCACCGAGGCACCGGGACGGCCGACGAACCTGCCATGGGCGATCCACGCACCCGCGACGGTGCCGCAGTGCCCGGGATGCGTGGCCGGTGTCGCGATGCATCCGAGCTTTCTCTACGAAATCGTGTTCCAGTTGGCCGCTTTCGGCGCACTGTGGTGGTTGCGAGACCGGATCAGCACGCCGGGTGAGCTGTTCACCCTCTACGTCGGGGCGTACGCGATCTTCCGGTTCCTGGTCGAGTTCACCCGCGCCAACGACACGGTATGGCTGGATCTGACGCGCCCGCAATGGTTCCTGCTGCCGGGACTGGTCCTGGTCGCGGTGCGCTGGAGCATCGGCTACCGGCGCGGGAACTACGACGGTGTACTTCGACGAAAGGTCGTGGCATGAACTTTCCTCCTGGCCCGCCACCGAACATGCCGCCCCCACCGCCGCAGCAAGGCGGGAATCCGCCGGGCCAGGGCGGTCAGGTCGCGGCGATGGCGTTGGCGGGGGCGATGGCGTTCATCGTGGCGAACGCGATGGCGGGATTCTTCGTGTTCATGGTCGTCGCCTCCCTCGATGACGACGCCGCGACCAAAGCGCTGTTCGGGCTGACCGCGGTGGTCAGCGCGGCAGCGGCATTCGGGGGTGGCTGGCTGTTGATCCGGCGCAAACGGCCCGCGCCCAAAGGGTTCGGGATGGGGCTGATGATCGGGTGGTCGCTGGTCACGGTGTGCACGGCGGGTTTGTGCACGGCCATCAACCCGGAGCTGTACACGGGCATGTTCGGGATGGCGCGATGACCGGGATGCCGTTGCGGGGCGATCGGATCCTGCGCTACGTGACCGCGTTCTGTCCCCGCTGCCACGACGAACACCCCGACACCGCGCTGCCCGATATCGCGAGACTGTCGGGGTGGCTCGCCGAACGCGACGGGAAGGTCTTTCTTGAACGAGGGTGTCGAACCCACGGCATGGTGCGCACCCTCTACGACGAGGACCCCGAAATCCTGGCCTACCTCGAAGAATGGACCGCTCCGACCAAAGCGCACCTGCCCGACACCGTGGGCAATTTCGACCCGGTGCCCTCGGCGTATCTACGGGGGCTGCCCGAGATGCAGACCCAGCACACCTGCATTCTCCTCGAAGACATCATCGACAGCTGTAACCTGCGCTGCCCCACCTGTTTCGCCGACTCCTCGCCCGAACTGCGCGGGGTGGTGTCGGTCGAGGACGTGCTGGCCAATGTCGATCAGCGCCTTGCCCGCGAGAACGGGCGCTTGGACGTACTGATGCTCAGCGGCGGCGAACCGACTCTGCATCCACAGTTGGCGCGGCTGCTGACCGAATTGACCGCACGGCCGATCACCCGGATCCTGCTCAACACCAACGGACTGCGCATCGCCGTCGACGACGAACTGCTGGCGCTGCTGTGTGCCCATCGCGACCGGGTCGAGGTGTATCTGCAATACGACGGGGAAACCGCGCAGGCCTCCCGCCATCACCGTGGCGGTGACCTGCGTGTCCGTAAACAACAGGCACTGCGACGGCTGTCGTCGAACGCCGTCTTCACCACCTTGGTGATGACCGTGGCCCTGGGTGTGAACGACGACGAGATCGGCGCGGTCCTGCGCACCGCCATGGACACACCGTTCGTCGGCGGGGTCTCGATCCAACCGCAATTCGGTTCCGGGCGTTCGGGAACGATCGACCCGATGAACCGGCTCACCCACACCGGTGTGCTGGCCCGACTCGGCCCCCAGACCGACGGATTGGTGACCTGGCGTGACCTCACCGCACTGCCGTGCTCGCATCCACACTGCTGCTCGGTGGGCTACCTGCTGCGTGACGACGCGGGTGAATGGCGGTCGCTGGTCTCGCTGATCGGACACGAGAGACTGAAGCAGCAGCTGGGACTGGTGTCCAACCGGATCGCGGACTCGGCGCTGCCCGCCGAACTGCGGGTAGCGGTCCAGGAATCGTTGCTGGGATTGCTCTCGGAGCAGTCGTCGCTGTCGCATCCCGAGATCGGGCGGGTGTGGCGAAACATCTGCGAGAACTGCGATCTGGGAATGTCCACGCTGCTCACGCTGGCGTCGTCGGCGTTGCCGGGGCGGCGTCAACGGTTGCGCACACTGCTCGGGGAACGCGTTGTGCGGATCACGGTGAAACCCTTCATGGATATGTCGACGATGATCGAGGAACGGCTCACCCAGTGCTGCGTGCACGTGGGGACCCGTGCCGATGCCGACCAGTGCGCGCCGTTCTGCGCGGTGCAGGCCTGGCCCGCACTGTCGCGGCAGCGGTTGTCGGCGGCGGCACCGGCGGGGCGGGCGTTGTTGCCGGTGGAGGTGCGGTGAGCGAACGCGGGGTCTACTACGAGGAGGCGATGCGCGGGCAGCAACCGCATGACCCGTTGACCTTGTGTGTGGTCGCGACGGTGGCGTTGCTGACGTGGTTGGTGGGGCCGTGGGCGGTGGTCGGGTTCGGTGCGCTCGCGTTCGCCGGATACTGGCGGGCGTGGCGGGCGGGGTTGAAACGCAGTCGATGCTGGTTGCGCGATACCCGGCTGGTGCTGGGGTATGTCGGGGCGATCGCCGTGATCGGGGCCGTCGCCGCGGTGTGGTAGCGGCGTGTCGCCAAAGCCGGTGTGGCAGAACGGTAGCGGGCGGGCGCGGGGCACGGTTGACTGGTAGCCATGGCCTCCACCCGATCCAGCAGGCAGCGCCGACCCGGGGTGCCCGCACCCTCGGTCCCGCCGGGCGAACTGATCGTCGTCACCACGCCGACCGGCCCGGAGATCACGCCGATCGCGCTGCGTGAGAACCGGTCCGTGCGCACCAGGGTCGACGAGCTCCTGCCGGCCACCGCGCGTTTGGTACCGATCTTCGGCCCGGACAACCGGCTCGCGGCCCGCCTGGCCGACACCCCGCAGGCGCCGGTCGCGGGGGAGTACCTCTGCTACTACTCGGTGCACGGTGAACTGGGCGACCTCGGAGAGCTCGCGCACCGGCTGCGCGAGGACGACACCGTCGCCGCCGCCTACGTCAAGCCGGCAGCCGAACCGCCGCTGGCACCCCTCGCGGAGAACATCGTCGCACCGCGCGCGCCCGCTGTGACACCCGATTTCCGGGTCAGACAGGCCTATCTCGACGCCGCACCGCACGGCATCGACGCGGTGTGGGCCCATGGCAGGCCCGGCGGGCTCGGCACCGGCGTGCGGGTGATCGACGTCGAGGGTGCGTGGCGGTTCACCCACGAAGATCTGCGACAGAACCAGGGCGGAGTCATCGGCGGTACCGCCTCCGCCGATCTGGGATGGCGCAACCACGGCACCGCCGTCGCCGGCGAGATCAGTGGCGACCTCAACGAATTCGGCGTCACCGGAATCGCACCCGACGCCCACATCAGGGCCATCTCGATTTTCGGCATCGGTTCGGCCGCCGCGATCCGCTCCGCGGCCGACGCCCTGCATCCCGGCGACATCGTGCTCATCGAACTGCACCGCCCCGGACCACGATTCGACTACCAGGCCACCCCCGATCAGCGCGGCTACATCGCGGTGGAATGGTGGCCCGACGACCTCGCCGCCATCCGCTACGCGGTGAGCCGGGGCATCGTCGTCGTGGAAGCGGCGGGCAACGGCGGTGAGAACCTCGATGACGCCGTCTACGACACCCGCCCCGGCGACTTCCCCGCCACCTGGCACAACCCGTTTCGCGCGGGCCCCGCCGATTCCGGTGCCATCCTGGTCGGTGCGGGCGCCCCACCGCCTGGCCTGCACGGCCGCGACCACGGGCCCGCCCGCTCGCGCCTGGACTTCTCCAACCACGGCGCCCGCCTCGACACCCAGGGCTGGGGCCGCGAAGTCACCACCACCGGCTACGGCGACCTGCAAGGCGGTCCCGACGAAGACCTCTGGTACACCGACGAATTCAGCGGCACCTCCAGCGCGTCTCCGATCGTCGTCGGCGCCATCGCCGCCTACCAGGGCATTCGCACCACCGGCCCCGGCCGCGCGACCCCCGACCAGATCCGGACCCTGCTCCGCACCACCGGCTCGCCCCAAACCACGGCCCCCGGCCGTCCGACCACCCAGCGCATCGGCACCCTGCCCGACGTGCGCGCCATGACCGCGAAAGGCTGAGGCCCCCGATGGCAGTGATCCATCAGACCACCGTCACCCCGTCCAAGCGCGATCTCGTCGCGGCGTGGTTGCCCAGTCGGCAGTGGTACCTGGGCACGACCCCGTGCCTGGACAGAGTCGGTGGCTTCCGCCTCGACGACCCGGCCGGAGAGGTCGGGATCGAATTCGTGCTGTTCGTCGACGGGTCTGGTGCCGACCAGGTGCTGTATCAGGTGCCGATGACCTATCGCGGGGCACCGCTGCACGGCGGCGACTCGGCGCTGATCGGCACTGCCGAGCACGGGGTGCTCGGCCGGCGCTGGATCTACGACGCGACCCGCGATCCGGTCGCGATCGCCGCCGTCATCGATCTGCTGACCGGCCGCGCGACCGCTCAGGCTCAGAGTCTGAGCGACACGACCGACCCGACGGTCGTTGTGACACCGGCCGGGTCGGCCGACGGCAACCTCGGCCTGGCTGTGGACGGCGTCGCGCACACCGATGTGCCCTGGGGGTCCGCTGCCGTGCGATTCCATCGGGTGCCGGTGTCGTTGTGGGTCGGCGGAGCCGGTTCGGTCGCCGCGCCCTCGGCGCTGGGCCCGGTTGTCGAGTTGATCAGCGTGGTGACCGACTGGGCATAGCGCTGCCCGTGCGGGACGGACCGACACGTGCTCTGCCGGGGAGAAAACCGGATGTGCCGGGGTGGGGTGGCGTGGCAGGGTACGAGCATGGCATCGGCGAAGAGCGTGTGCGTTCGGACGGCGACTCCCGCGGACTCCGCGGCGATCGCGGGGTTGCAGGAGGCCGGGTTCGGGATGCGGTACGGGAGTGATGAGAACGAATACCGGGGAGCGGTCTTTCCGGTCGAACGGTCACTGGTCGCGGTGGAGGGCGACCGGATCGTAGGGCACACGGTGGATCGGACGATGACGATCACGGTGCCGGGGGAGCGGACGGTGCGCGCGTGTGGGGTGTCGGGGGTCGCGGTGGCGCCGACGCACCGGCGGCGGGGGATCCTGCGCGAGCTGTATCGGGCCCAGCATGCTCGGACCGAGGCCGACAAGTTGCCGTTGACGATCTTCACCGCCAGCGAGGGCACGATCTACGGGCGGTTCGGCTACGAGGTGGCCGTCCTCGACACCGCGATCTCCATCGATCCGCGGCGTGCCGAATTCCGTTCCACCACACCGGATCCCGGTGGCGTCACCTTGGAGACACTGCACGATGCCGCCCCGCGGATCCGCGAGATCTACGAGCGCTGGCAGCAGGTGACGGCGGGGGCACAGGTTCGGCCGGATGCCAAGTGGGACCTGTTCTTCGCCGACATAGAACGCCACCGCCACGGTGCGACGACGCTGTTCGTCCTGCTGCACGCCGACGGCTATGCCCTGTATCGGCGCTCGCGGCGCGAGAACCGTGACATCGCCTCGGTGTGGGAATTGCGTGCGGTCACCCCGGACGCGCACGCCGCGCTGTGGCGGGTGCTGCTCGGTATGGACCTCGTCGACACCGTGGAAGCCGAGATCGCCGACGACGATCCGCTCGCCTACATGCTCACCGACCCGCGCACCGTGCAGATGACCCACCGCGGTGACGCACTGTGGGCGCGGGTCATGGATGTCCCCGCCGCTTTGACCGCCCGCGCCTACCGCGCCGACCTCGATACCGTCGTGGCGGTGCGCGATCCGTTCCGCGACGCCGGCGGGAACTTCGCCCTGCGGATCCGCGACGGCGTCGCCGAGTGCGAGCCGACCACCCGGACAGCGACTCTCGGCTTCGATATCAATATTCTCGGCGCCCTCTACTTCGGTGCCCATCGCGCGAACACGTTCGCCGCCGCGCACCGGATCGCCGTCGAGGATCCGAAGGCATTGCGTGCGTTCGACGAAGCCTTCACCACCGACCGTGCCCCGCAATTGGGGTGGTTCTTCTAATATCTCGGCAACGGGCGCGTTCGCCCCGAAGGTTGCTCCCCCGAGAGTACGGTGGGTAGCTGTGGATTCGCACGAGGTCGATTCTTCGGTTCGGGTGCGTGGCGCCCGGGTCCACAACCTGCGTGATGTCGACGCGGACATGCCACGAAATGCCCTGGTCGCCTTCACAGGAGTGTCGGGTTCCGGCAAGTCTTCGTTGGCGTTCGGCACGCTCTACGCGGAATCGCAACGCCGCTACCTGGAATCGGTGGCACCGTATGCCCGCCGATTGCTGAACCAGGTGGAAGCGCCCGATGTCGACACCGTCACCGGCCTGCCGCCGACGGTGGCCCTGGCCCAGCGCCGATCCTCGCCGTCGTCACGCTCGACGGTCGGCACCGTCACCGCGATCTCGAACACGCTGCGCATGCTCATGTCCCGCGAAGGCGACTATCCCGACACCCCGGCCAGGACGGGCCCCGGGCACTACCCGGAGGGCACCAACCGTCTCTACTCCGACGCGTTCTCCCCGAACACCGTCGAAGGCGCCTGCCCGCGCTGCCACGGACAGGGCGTCGTCCACGAGGCCACCGAGGCGTCGATGGTCCCGGACCCGTCGCTGAGCATCCGCGAGGGCGCGATCGCCTCGTGGCCCGGTGCCTGGCAGGGCAAGAATCTACGCGACGTACTCGGCGCGCTGGGCTACGACATCGACCGCCCGTGGCGTGAACTCTCACCCGCCGCCCGCGAATGGATCCTGTTCACCGAGGAGAAGCCGGTGGTCACAGTGGAACCGGTGCGCGAACCGCACCGCATCCACCGCCCCTATCAGGGCACCTACACCGGCGCCAAGCAGTTGCTGTTGCGCTCGCACGCCGAATCCAAGAGCGCGGCGACCAGGGCCCGCGCGGCCGAATACCTGCACACCGCCGTCTGCGGACTGTGTGCGGGGCGACGACTCAAACCCGAAGCGCTCGCGGTGACCTTCGCCGGGTACAACATCACCGAGCTCGCCGACCTGCCGCTCAGCGAACTCGTCGAGGTGCTGCGCCCCTACACCCCCGGCACGGAAGCCGTGGCGGTACTCACCCAGGACCTCACCTCCCGCATCGATGTGCTCATCGAGCTCGGGCTCGGCTATCTGAGCGTCGACCGGGAGAGCCCGACATTGTCCGGCGGTGAGCTGCAACGATTACGGTTGGCCGGGCAGTTGCGGTCGGGCCTGTTCGGTGTCGTCTACATTCTCGACGAACCCTCGGCGGGACTGCACCCGGCCGACACCGCGGCACTGACGACAGTGCTGGACCGGCTCAAGCGCTCGGGCAACAGCGTGTTCCTGGTCGAACACGATCTCGACGTCGTCCGCCACGCCGACTGGCTCATCGACATCGGTCCCGGCGCCGGTGTGAACGGCGGTGAGGTGCTCTACGCCGGTGAGGTCGAGGGGTTGCGGCAGGTGGCCGACTCGGTCACCCGGCCCTACCTGTTCGACGAGATCGTCCGCCCACCGCGCGCGGCCCGCACCCCGACCGGCGGGCTCCGATTACGCGCCGTCACCAGCCACAACCTGCACGACCTCGACGCCGACATCCCCCTCGGCGTGTTCACCGCGATCACTGGCGTCTCCGGTTCGGGCAAATCCACTCTGCTGCACGCTGTGTCGACGACCGCCGCCGCCGACCCGGACATCGTGCGAGTCGTCGAAGTCGATCAGGCGCCGATCGGGCGCACCCCACGGTCGAACCTGGCCACCTACACCGGCCTGTTCGACACGGTCCGCAAACTCTTCGCCGCGACCGACGCCGCCAAAGCCCGCGGATACGGTGTCGGCCGGTTCTCGTTCAATGTCGCCGAAGGCCGTTGCCCGACCTGCCAGGGCGAGGGATACATCACCGTGGAGCTGCTGTTCCTGCCCAGCACCTACAGTCCGTGCCCGGCCTGCCACGGTGCGCGCTACAACCCCGAAACCCTCGACATCACCTACCGTGACAAAACCATCGCCGAGGTGCTCGATCTGACCGTCGACCAGGCCGCCGACTTCCTCGACGACGTCGACGTCGTCGCGCGTGCCCTGCGCACGCTGCGCGATGTCGGCCTCGGCTACCTGCGGCTGGGCCAACCCGCCACCGAACTGTCCGGCGGTGAGGCCCAACGGGTGAAACTGGCCACCGAATTGCAGCGGGCACGGCGCGCGGGCACGGTCTACCTGCTCGACGAACCGACTACCGGGCTGCATCCGGCGGACACCGATATCCTGATGACACAACTGAATTCGCTTGTCGACAGCGGCGCCAGTGTGGTGGTGGTCGAACACGACATGACCGTTGTCGCCGGGGCCGACCACGTGATCGACATGGGACCGGGCGGCGGCGGGCAGGGAGGCCGGATCGTGGCGCAGGGGACACCGAAACAGGTGGCGGACAGTGCGGTCAGCCGGACTGCGCCCTACCTGCTGGAGCGGCTGACATGACCGGCAGCGCGGATCGGACCCGCACCGCGATGCTCGTCGCCGGCGGATGTTCGTTCCTGCTCGGTGTGGCGCTGCTGCTGTGGCCCGGGCGCGACGAATCCACGCTGGCGACGCTGTTCGGGGTCTCGCTGATCCTGAGCACCGTGGTGCAGGTGTATCTGGCGTTCATGGCACGGATCGCGTTCCCGCTGCGGGTGCTGGTACTGGTCAGCGCCGCACTGACGGGGATCTTGGCGGGCCTGGCCTTCCAGGGCGGCAATATCGAACTACTGGCCCTGTGGATCGGCATCGGCTGGTCGGTGCGCGGTGTGGTGCACGCGCTGGTCGCCGCGTGGGACGACAGCGTCGAGGACGGCTGGGCGCACGAACTGTGCGGGCTCGCCACCACCGCGATCGGCATCGCCATCATCGCGATCACCTTCCAGACGGTCACCGGGCTGGCCACGATGGCCGGTGCCGGGCTGGTCGTGATCGCCGTGATGGAACTGCTCGCCGGTGGGCTCGGGCGGGCGGCGATGCAGGCGGCGCGCGGGTCCGCGACCGAGGAACAGCCGCCGCCGGTTCGGGCCGCTACCGAGCTGCAGTAGCGAATCACACACTGCGACTTCAAGATTCGAGGTTTACGCGAACTCACGGACAACGTGACATTGCGGGCAGTCGAGCGAGCGCTGAACTCTGCGTGCACCCTCGCTCACGGCTGGGGTATCTGTGCTGCGCGACGGTAGCGTGGCCCGCGGCGTGCGCACGGGGAGGGCCCTGTTCGGCGCGCCGCGTCCGCAGCCCGAATGTGAGCCCAGGAGAATGTGGTGTCGCGCGTAGTCCCCGGCGTAGCTGCCGATGCCGTCCAGCGTGAAGAGCTGGCTATGCGGCGCATGACCGAGAGTTTGGTCGAAGACCTGTCCGAGAACGTCCCCGTCGACCAGGTGACGTCGGCGGTCGGCGCCGCGCACCACCGATTCACCGGTAAACCGATCCGGGAGTTCGTGCCGATCCTGGTCGAGCGGATCGTGCGCCGCGAACTCGCCGATCCCGACCCGACGGTACGGGTTCCTGCCCCCACGGCCGGCGTGCGCGCCGCGGAACTGATCGCGCGCGAATCGAACACCACCGAGGAACCGCCGAAGCGTGCGGTGAGCAGGCGTGCGGTGGTGCCGTTGTCGATCGGCGCGGCCGTGGTCGTGGCCGGTGTCGTCGCCGGAGTCGTGCTCCTGCCCGGCGGTGCCGATGCGCCGGCAGCCGCTCCTGTCGCCGCCGTGACGGTGGTGCGCGGGGTGGTGGGGTCGGAGAAGATGTCGTTCTTCGCCGACGAGCGCGTGGCGAAGGTGCTCGCCGACAACGGCCTGCGGGTCGAGGTCGAACCGGCCGGTTCGCGCCAGATCGCGACCACCGTCGACCTCGGTGCGTTCGATTTCGCGTTCCCGTCGAGCATTCCGGCCGCCGAGCGAATCCAGCGCCAGCGCAACATCACCACCAAGTACACGCCGTTCTCGTCACCGATCGCCATCGCCACCTACCGGCCGATCGCGGACCTGCTCACAGCGGCCGGAGTGATCAAGCCCGGCGCGGTCGCGACGTTCGACATGGGCAAGTACCTGGAGCTGGCCGGGACCGGCGTGCAGTGGGACGACCTGCCCGACAACACCACCTACCCGGTCGCCAAGAACATCCTGGTCTCGACGACCGACCCGCGCAGCTCGAACTCCGCGGCCATGTACCTCTCGATCGCCAGCTATGTCGCCAACGACCACACCATCGTGCGCGGCGCCACCGCCGAACAGCACGTGTTGCCGGCACTGTCGAAACTGTTCCTCGCCCAGGGTTACACCGACAACAGCAGCGACGGACCGTTCAACCAGTACCTCACCAACGGCATGGGCCCGACCCCGCTGGTCTGCATCTACGAGGCGCAGTTCGTCGAAGCCGCGGGCAAGGGCCGGATCAAGCCGGACATGGTGCTGACCTATCCGGCCCCGACGGTCCTGTCGAGCCACACCCTCGTCCCGCTCGACGCCACCGGCGACAAGATCGGCAAACTGCTCACCGACAACGCCGAATTGCGTCGCCTGGCCGCCGAACACGGCTTCCGTACCGGCGACTCCGCCCAGTTCACCTCGGTCGCCGCCGAACGTTCGGTGCCGGTGGCCGCCGATCTGATCGACGTCGTCGACGTGCCGGCCTACGAGACCCTCGAGCACCTGCTCGACGGGGTTGCCAACTCCTACAACTGAACTCGCCTCCCCGGTTGCCGCGCAGCTCCCCGGCTGCGCGGCACCGGTGTTCCTGTGGCCAGGAGGACGCGTTCAGGACATGCGGCGTCGCACCGATTCGTGTTCAGGTGACGGGCGGACTGTAGTGCCGGATTCGGGGGTTGACACGAGTTCGGCGCACGACTGTACACTGATGTGTTGCCAGGCATCCGAGCTGGCCCGCACTGCGAATGGAGTCCCACCGAGATGGACAAATTCGAACCCGGCCGAGAACTGATCCACGAGCTGTCCATCGCGGCACGCCGCACCGGGACCGCGCTCGCCGCCATCTTGGGCGACGCGGGCCGCAAGAGCGCGCGCGAGGTGGTCGATCTGGCGCACGAGGGACGTGAACTGGTCGCCGGAACGCTGCGGGCCAGCGCTGACGAGCTCCGCCGCCGCCGTTGAGTGCGCCCCCGCGCGGATTCCTCCATGCCGCTGCGGCGTTCGCGGGAAGTCGCCGCGGCGGCGGCGAGCGGGTCTCGGTAGGATTCGGCGGGTGCCAGATTCTTCCGAGATAGCCCGGCTCTTCGATCGGCGACCGCGCCACTGGGGGTCGCCCGCGGACCCGGTGGCTTGGAATGCGGTGCGGGACAAGGTCTGCGCGCAGGTCCCGCCGGAGACCGCGACGGAGTTCGTGACGCTGCTGCGGCGTGAGATCGTCCAGGTGACCGGAGTCGATGTCGACGATGCCGACGCGTTGTCCGGGGCGTCCGTGCTGGTCGAAGGGCGATCCGAAGCTGTGGACCTGCCGACCTGGCGCACCGTTGTGCTGCCGCTGCTGACTGCCCGGGCGCGGCAGCTGTACGGCGAGTTGCCCACCGAGCGTCCCTGACGCATCACGTCGTCGGGCGCGCCAAGGCTCGCTCTCTCCGTCGCGTTCGCGCACTTGCCGTCCTTCGACGAGGAGGGCTCAAGAGCATTCAGTGCACGTCTGTACACTCTACGTGCTGACCGTGTGCTCGCTGACCCGTTCGTCGTCGAGTTCGACGCGACGATCGTCACCGTGGCATTGTCCGCGATCGGCGACGGCCTGCACGTCGGTACCCCAGGGCAACCGCAAGAATTCGCCTGACCTACGGAAGAGACTGTCGGAAAAGAATGTTCGTGGCGAGCGATGAGTTCTTCCGGCGCGCACCGTCTGTATGAGTGCTACCTGTAGCCGAGATCCGGGAGAGCCTCATGACCGCCAGTTCCGCCGTCACCACCGGCACCCTCGTGGTGCCGGACGCCTGCCTGTACTACGAGGTCCGTGGTGCGGGACCGCTGCTCGTCCTCGTCGGTGCCCCGATGAACGCCGCCTCGTTCGCCGCGGCCGCCGAACAACTCGCCACCACCAATACCGTGCTCACCGCCGATCCGCGCGGGCATTTCGGCAGCCCCCTCGACGACCCGAATCAGGATTCGACGGTGCTCGCCCGCGCCGGGGACCTCGCCCAGCTCATCACCCATCTCGGCGCGGGCCCGGCCGTGGTGTTCGGATCCAGCGGTGGCGCGGTCACCGCGTTGGCCCTGGCCCAGACCAACCCCGACCTGGTCACCACTGTCGTGGCCCATGAAGCGCCGCTGCGCGAACTGCTTCCCGACGCCGAAGCTCAGCGCCCACTCACCGAGGACATCGTCGCCACCTACGCCACCGGCGATGTGATCGGCGCGTGGCGAAAGTTCTTCGCCCAAGCCGCTATTGCCATCCCGGAACCGATGCTCGTAGAGATCTTCGGCGGCGACCGCGATCCCCGACAGGTCGCCAGCGAACGTTTCTGGTTCGCCCATGAACTGCGCCCGACCACCGCCTGGGTACCGGACCCGCCGTTGCTGCGTTCGATCCCCACCCGGGTGATCGTCGGGATCGGTGCCGAGTCCACCGGTCAGTTCTGCGATCGCACCTCGCGGGAACTGGCATCGGCGCTGGGCGTCGACCCGGTCCTGTTCCCCGGCGACCACATCGGATTCGTCAACGATGCCGTCACCTTCGCCACCCGCCTGCAAGAAGTACTCGACGAGCCGTGAGCGTGGTTGCTCGCGCACGAGCGGGCCGGGGGAGAAGATGCCAGGCATGAGCGAATCACAGGACTGGAACAGCAAGATCATCGCCGAGTTCCGAGCCAACGAAGGCCGCGTCGGTGGGCCCTTCGAGGGTGCGCCGATGATGCTGGTGCATCACCGAGGGCGGCGCACCGACCGGCAACTGGTGTCGCCGATGATGTACTTGGCCGACGAGAACGACCCGAAGCTCATGTACGTCTTCGCGTCCAAAGCCGGTGCCCCCACCAACCCCGACTGGTACTACAACCTCATCTCGGCGGGCGCGGCCGACGCCGAGGTCGGCACCGAGACCTTTCCGGTCACTGTCGCCGAAGTGACCGGCGAGGAACGCGACCGCCTCTACGCCGAGCAGGCACGACGGTATCCCGGTTTCGCCGGATACGAGGAGAAGACGAAGGGCATCCGCACCATTCCGGTGCTGGCGTTGCGCCGGAACTGATCGGATGAGGTAGCGGGGCAGGGCAACCGGACCGCCCTGCCCCGCTACCGAAGACCGAGACGGGGGTAGTACCGCAGTCCGATGCGTGTGCGGGCCTCGGCTTCCTACCGTTCGATCATGCGTTTTCGAACCCTCACTGCGCCGATATTCGCCGTCGCGCTGGGCTTGTCCGCCTGCACGACCAGCACGGCCGATCCCCTCGCCTCGGCTCGCGTGGACAGCGTGCGCGGCGACCTCCACGCGCTAGTCGGCTCCGGTGCAGTCGGAGCCATCGCCACGCTGACCGCGCACGAAGCCGACACCGTTATCAGTTCCGGACTGGCCGACGCGGGCGCGGCGACCCCGATCGGAACCGATGTTCCCCAACATGTCCGGGTCGGCAGTGTCACCAAGTCGTTCACCGCCGCGATCGTGTTGCAGCTGGTGGCCGAACACCGCGTCGACCTCGACAGGCCCGTCGACACGTATCTGCCCGGATTGCTCACCAGTGCGGGCGTGGACGGGCGCGCGATCACCGTCCGCCAGATCCTGGGCCACCGAAGCGGCCTGCCCGAGCCGGCCCGCTCCCCGGAGCTCGACGAACACGAAGCGGCGAAGAACGGGCGCACCTTCACCCCGGCTCAGGAGGTCGCCCTGGCCCTGGAACATCCGGCGAAGTTCGCGCCCGGCGGCCGGTTCGAGTACGCCAACATCAACTACATCGTCGCGGGGATGCTGATCGAAGCCGTGACCGGGCATCGCTACACCGACGAACTGCGCGACCGCATCCTGACACCGCTCGGCCTGTCGAATACCTACCTGCCCGCCACCGGCGAAACCGGTCTCCGTCAACCGCATCCGACCGGCTACACCACCGTCGACGGGACACTCACCGACACGACCCTGATGGAGCCGTCGGTGCCGTGGGCATCGGGCGCGCTGGTGAGCACCGGCGCCGATGTGAATCGGTTCTTCCTCGCGCTGCTGGCCGGTCGGGTCGTGCCCCAACCCCAACTCGCGCAGATGCTCGACGGCATCGACATGGGCAACGGTGACGGCATGTCCTACGGTCTCGGCCTCGGGTACACCCAGCTGCCGTGCGGTGCACAGTATGTCGGCCACATCGGCGGCATCCCCGGCTTCTCCACTGTCGCCGGTGCCACGGGGTCCGGCCTCGCGGTCACCATCGCCTATACCGGCACATCGTCGTCTGTCGATCTCGGCGGGATGCTCACCCACGCGCTGTGCGACTGAATCCTTCGCTGGTCGGGGCGCCGGCCGCCGCGCAGCAAGGTCGAGGTGACTCCGCGACGCCGTCAACGCGGAAATGGCACACGCTGCAAGTCTGTACCGGGTGCATCAACGATCGCGTTACGGCATCGCTCGCTCACCGTCCGCAGCGCCGCGACGAGCTCAGGCGGTTCGGTGACCGTGAATCCGATGTCCAGGGCGGTGATCATCCAGGCCAGTGCGGCCGGGGAATCGGCGCCCAGATGCAACAGACAGCTGACATCGTCGATCGCTTCGAGGACGCCCATGCCCGGCCAGACCCGATCGGCCACCTCGGTGGCCGACCCGTGCAGGGTGACGACGGTGCGCCACGGCCACGACGCGACCGAGAGCCTGCGGGACAGATAGGTCGCCGCGTCACCGTCGGGCAGCGGTCGCGGGGTGAACCGTGGGCCCGTCGGCACTCGCGGCTCGAGCCGGTCGACGCGGAACGACCGCCAATCGGCTCGATCGACATCCCACCCGACCAGATACCAATGCCTACTCACATTGACCAGCGAATCGGGTTCGACATCGCGGCGAGACGTCCGACCGGCGTGATCGGTGTAGTCGAAGCGCAGACGCTCGTGGCATCGACACGCCTGCGCGATCGTCAGCAGCGTCTCGGATGCCACCCGCGGTGCTTCGGCGGCGACCCGCACCATCGATTGCTGCAAGGTGGTGAGCCGGTGCCGCAGTCGCGAGGGGAGCACCTGTTCCAGCTTGGCGAGCGCGCGCAGCGAGGCGTCCTCGATACCGGTGACCGTGCCGCCCGAGGTGGTGCGCAAGCCGACCGCGACGGCCACGGCCTCCTCGTCGTCGAGCAGCAGCGGCGGCATCGACGCACCCGCTCCCAGCCGATACCCCGCGCTGCCCTGCCATGCCTGCACCGGATAGCCCAATCCGCGCAACCGTTCCACGTCGCGGCGCACGGTGCGCGCGGTGACATCGAGCTTGGTCGCGAGTTCGGCACCCGACCACGCGCGGCGGGTCTGCAACAGCGACAGCAGCCGGAGCAGCCGAGCGGATGTTTCGGACATCTCTCCATCATGCCGCGAACTTAGGAACAGCCCTGACCTAAGTGCTGCCTAGCGTTGTCGGTATGAGCGACATCGACAGCTTCCGGATCGACATCCCGCAATCCGACCTCGACGACCTGCGTGAGCGGCTCGCCCGCACCCGCTGGGTCGACGACCTGCCCGGCACCGGCTGGACCTACGGCCTGCCCACCGCCTATCTGCGCGAGCTCGCCGACTACTGGCAGACCGGGTTCGACTGGCGCGCCGCGGAAACCGCACGCAACGCCCACCCACAGTTCGTCACCGAGATCGATGGGCAGCGCCTGCACTTCACCCACGTGCGCTCACCCGAATCCGGCGCATTGCCGCTGGTCTTGGTACACGGCTGGCCGTTCACCGACTTCGGTGCGACGATCGGACCGCTGACCGACCCCCGCGCGCACGGCGGCGACCCGCGCGACGCCTTCGACCTCATCATCCCGACCCTGCCCGGATTCGGCTTCTCCGGACCCACCCACCAGCCCGGCCAGGCGGCCACCGAGCGATCCGCGGACCTGATCGCCCGGCTGATGGGCGAATTGGGCTACCAGCGCTACGGCGTGCAGGGTAGCGACGCGGGCTCGTTCATCGCCCCGCAGGTGGGTCGGGTCGACACCGAGCGGGTCGCCGGTGTGCACCTCAACGCCGCGATCACCATCCCCGCCTGGAACGACGACGGTGCGGGCTACACCGAGCAGGATCAGGAAAAGCTCGCCGCGCTCCAGGATTGGAGCAGCAACGAAACTTCTGCCTACGCGGGTGTGCACAGCACCCGCCCGCACACCCTGGCCCACGCCCTCGCCGATTCACCAGCAGGTCTGCTCGCGTGGGTCGTCGATGTCGTCAACACCTACAAGGACCCCGCCGCCGCGCTGCCCGAGGATTCCCTCGACCGCGACGCCATGCTCGCCGAAACAGCGATCTTGTGGTTCACCGGGACCGCGGGCTCCTCGATGCGGCTGTACAAGGAATCCCAGCAGTGGGGCGCGGACCTGCCCAGCTCCGGTGTCCCCACAGCGGTCGCGGTCTTCCCCGGTGACACCACGATTCGCGGCATCGCCGAGAAGCAGAACAACCTCGTCCGGTGGACCGAATACGACCGCGGGGGCCACTTCGCCGCGATGGAAGTGCCCGAGCTGCTGATCGAGGATGTGCGCGAGTTCTTCCGGTCGGTGCGGTAGGAGTCGGCGGCCCCCGGGTTATGGCCGGGGGCCGCCGCCGTCTCGATGCCACGCGGCACCGATCTCGCTCAGCCGCTCGACGGCGTAGGTGGGGTCGATCAATGCCTCCGGGGTGTGGATGCCCGGTGCGGGACGGTCGCCGCGCAGGCCGAGCAGCCGTTCGACGCCGAGTGCGATCCCCACTGCGGTCAGCGGTCGCTGACCGTCCTGATGGACGAGGTGCTGTGTTCTGTTGAGCGGTGCGCCGTTCCGGCCGGTTCCGGCGAGATCGATCCGAACCTCGACGGAGGCAGGTTCACCGCGCCGCCGGCTCGGGGTGGCACCGACCGCGAAGTCGACCCGGACGTTCGGTGCGCCGGTAGCGAGGGCCAGGCTGGGCACGTCGAGAACCGGGATGCTCTGGCCGGGCAGGGCGGTGCCGTCGACGGTGCGGACGTCGGCTTGCGCGTCGGCCTCGGCGAGCCAGGTGAAGACGCCGTCGCGGCGCACGAGACCCGCCGTGGTGACGGCCGACCAGCGTTCCAGGTCGGCGATTCCCGCGGGTCCGCCGGTGTCGGTGTCATCGAGCGCGACGCCGACTCGGACCGTGTCGACCCGGTCGAACTCGCGCGTGGAATCCAGTGCGGCGAGAACGATGATGCCCGCCATCAAGTGGCTGGCGACCAGAACCGGCGCCGCACTGGACCTTTGTGCGCCCGCGACGATCTCCGGGCCGATGTCGAGCAGGCCGCTGGAGATGCTGAGGTAGGGCAGGCCACGGTCCTGTGCGTAGTGCAGGCCGTTGAGCCGATGGTCCCACAGGGTCGCCACGACCGCGGAGTAGTCGGCGTCGGCGAGACCGAGGTCGCGGCGTGACAGATCGATCGTCACCGCCGTGGCAGTGCCGACGGCGTCGGCGACCCGTTGCGCACGACCGAGATCACGGCCCGCGATGGTCAACGGCAGGGTCGGATGCCATTGACGCAACAGGGCGGCGGTGTCCGACCCCGCCTGTCCCGACCCGCCCAAGATCAGTACCGATTGCTCCATGCTGAAATCCCTCTCCACTAAGCTACAAAATGTAACTTACTCTTTGTAGCTAAGCTGTGGACATGGCGCAAGGGAGGACGATGACCACACGATCGGGCAGATTGGCGAAGCCGGCCAGGCGCGAGCAGCTGCTCGACACCGCCTTGACGCTGGTGCGAGAGCAAGGCACCGACGGCCTGACCTTGGCCACTCTCGCCGAAGCTGCGGGCGTGAGTAGGCCGATCGTCTACGACCACTTCGGTACCCGCCCCGAACTGCTCCTCGCGCTCTACCGTCAACTCGACGAACGCCACCGCCTGGCCTCGGAACAAGCCGCCCGCGACGCCACCCCCACCGTCGACGAGATCGCCCGCGTCATGGGCACCGCCTACTTCGCCTGCGCCACCGACATGCCCGAATTCGACGCGATTTCCGCCGCCCTGAAAGGCAATCCGGACGTCCAGGCGATCCAGCACGACATGCTCGACAGCTACCGCGACTGGATGGCAGCCACCCTGCAACCGTTCTCGCCACTCACCGCCACAGCACTGCGACTGCGCTGCGTCGGCGTGCTCGGCGCGGCCGAAACACTGGCCGCGGAACTGAACCTGGGTACGACCACGCCCGACGAAGCGATCTCGGCGCTGACCGATCTGATCGTCGGCAGCATCGGCGTGCGATAGCGGCACCGCAGCAGACCGAAGCTGATGCCGTTGTCCGCCGACAGGGGACGGCGTCGGACGCCTGTCGAAGCGACAGCGCCTCCGGGGCCCGAAACCCTTGGCGTAGGCCAGGACTGGATCGTTTGCATGCTTGTCGTTCCCGCCGAGCCGGTAGTGTCGGACACCGTGCGAGGGGTGGTTGTCGACTCAGCTCGATCTCCTTCTACGACCGATGATCCACGCCCGCCCTTCGCGGGGTTCGCTGTTACGGTGGTGGCAGTGGTCTTCGGCATCGTCGCGACGCTGTCCGCGACGCGGTACGGCTACTACTACGACGAGCTGTATTTCATCGCCGCGGGCAAGCACCCTGCGTTCGGCTATGCCGACCAAGGTCCACTGGTGCCGCTGCTCGCGCGCTCGATGGACTGGCTGTTTCCCGGATCGTTCATCGCGTTGCGCATTCCGGCAGTGGTGGCGTCGCTCGCCGTAGTGGTGTTGAGCGCGGTCATCGCCCGCGAACTGGGCGGTGCTCGCGGAGCCCAGTCACTGACAGCGATCGCCTGCGCGACATCGGCGTTCGTACTCGGTCAGGCGCAGACTCTGTCGACGAACGCCATCGATACCTTGCTGTGGGCGGTGCTCACCTGGCTGCTGGTGCGCTGGGTACGGACCCGCGACGATGCTTTGCTGTGGGCGGCTGGGCTCGCGACAGCCGTTGCCGTGCAGGTCAAATGGCTGATCCCGATTTTCTGGATCGCGGTGGTCGTCGCCGTGGCCTGGCTGGGGCCCCGAGCGTTGTTGCGGCGACCGGCGCTGTGGTGGAGCGCGAGCATTGTGCTGCTGGCGGCAGCGCCGGGGCTGATCTGGCAGGCCATGAACGGTTGGCCGCATCTGGGCATGGGGGCGGTGGTTCGCGGCCAGACCGGCGGTTTCGCCGGATCGTTGTGGTTCGTCCCGCGCACCTTGCCATGGTGGGGTCCGCTCGCCGCGGTGCTCGCGGTGTGCGGTGTGTGGCAGTTGTGCCGATCGCCGCTCCTGCGCCGCTACCGGTTCCTCGGTGTGGCGTTTCTACTGGCGGTGGCGATCATCGCGATCAGCGGCGGTCGCAGCGGCTACGGTGCGGGCATCTACCCGGTGGTGATCGCGGCCGGGGCCGTCGGATCGGCCGCGATACCCAGACGCTGGCTCACCATTGTCGCGGTGCAGGCGGCAGCGCTGTCGATGGTTGCGGCCGTCGTGTACGTGACGCCGTGGCGTGCCGCCTCGGACTACGCCCCTGCCCCCGATCTCGCTGCCGCACTGGGACCTTCGGCATACAGCGAACTCGGATGGCCCGAGCTGGTGGCGGCTGCCGCGAACGCCTACCGCGCATTACCGCCGCACCAGCAGCGCACGGCCGTGGTCGTGACGCAATGGTATGTACAAGCGTCAGCGCTCGATCACGCTCGTTCCACTGCGGGTCTACCGCCGGTCTTCAGTCCGAACCGCGGCTTCGGCTACTTCGGCGTCCCGCCGGATACCGCGGACACCGTCGTCTACGTCGGCGGTACCGAAGCGGATCTGCGTCGCTGGTTCACCTCCGTCGTCCCAGCGGGCCGAACCGACTACCCGCTCGGAATTCCCGGCATCACCACCGATGCCACGATCTGGGAATGCGTGGGTCCGATACAGCCGTGGTCGTCGATGTGGTCGACGATGCGCGGCCTCTGACACCAGGAAGTGAGTATCGCGTGGGCAACGAACCTGAAATCCGCACGGGCGCCGGTGTTGTGCGCGGCCGGTGGGAAGGCGCTGTCGCGGTCTTTCGGGGGATCAGCTATGCAGCGCCGCCGGTCGGCGCGCGACGGTTCGCGGCGCCTGGGCCTGCACAGCGGTGGCAGGGCGTTCGCGACGCGCTGATGTTCGGCCCTCCAGTTCCACAGGTCCGCAATGGCGGTTCGGTGATGTCGTCGGCGTCCGGCTCGACCGATGACGGATCCGAGGACTGTTTGACCCTGAATGTCTGGTCACCCGACCTCGGGGCCGCGAAACTGCCGGTGATGGTGTGGATCCAGGGCGGCACCTACCTCGAGAACGACACCGCCAACCCGCATTGCGACGGTGCGCTGCTCGCAGCGGCCGGCGTGGTGGTGGTCAGCATGAACTATCGAGTCGGCGTCGACGGTTTCGCCCGCATTGCCGGAGCTCCGGACAATCGCGGCATCCTCGACCAGATCGCTGCTCTGCGCTGGGTCCAGGACAACATCGCCGCATTCGGTGGCGACCCCGCCAACGTCACCGTTTTCGGGCAGTCCGCGGGCGGTGCGTCCATCGGTGCGCTGCTGGTGATGCCGATGGCGGCCGGACTGTTTCGCAGAGCGATCAGCCAGAGCATGCCCGGCACCTATTTCACTCCGAGCCTTGCCGCCGCGATCTCGACCACGATCGCCGCACAGCTCGGCGTCCAGGCCACCGTCGAAGACCTCGCCCTGCTGCCGCCACGCGCACTCACCGACGCCACCACCGCGGTGATCGCCGCGATGCCCGAGTTCGTCGATGCCTGGGGCCCGATGGCGCTCACGCCCACCCCGTTCTCCCCTGTTGTCGACGGTGAGATATTGCCGTGCGCGCCGTGGCGTGCGATCGCGGGCGGTGCCGCACGCGACGTCGACCTGCTCGTCAGCCACACCCGTGACGAGTTCCGCCTCTACACATCTCGCCCGGGGAGCGAACCGGCACCGGAGACCATGACCGCAGCTTTTCGCCACCTCGCACCAGGCACGGATGGTGACAGGCGCTACCGCGCCGCCTATCCGGAGGCGACATCTGGCCAGCTGTTCGAAATCCTCAACTCCGACTGGCTGTTCCGGATGCCGAGCCTGCATCTGGCCGATGCTGCGCACGCGGGCGGCGGGCGCGTGTGGCTGTGCGAACTGGCGTGGAGCTTCAACTCGCAACAGGGCGCCGCGCACTGCCTGGACTTCCTGCTCGTCCTCGGCACCCTCGGTCCCGACGAGGTCCGCGCCCACCGCTTCGCCCATCCGAACGCCGCGAACGAAATCACCGATGTCGCCCACCGCATGCGTACCGACTGGGTGAATTTCGCTACCTCGGGAACCGCCGGCTGGGCGCCCTACGATCCACAGGCGCGAACCACGCGCGTCTACCACGCCGAACCCATCACCCAGCCCTACCCCGAAGAACGCTCCCGCCGCATCTGGGCAGCCCACCAGTTCGACACCCTGGACCTCCCGAGCTGAATCACCCAGCCGGTCTCGTCCGGCATGCACCGGCCGCATCTTTCGGAGAAGCTATGTCGGTGGGCGGTGACACGGTAGAGCTCGATACGTCGACGAGTTGTACGAACCAATCGCTGTCGTAGGCGACTTGGAAACCCAATAGGTCGACGTAGAAGTCACGCGTCGTAGCGAGTTGGTCGCTAAGGATGTTCACAAAGCTCCGTGCAATGGTCACATCGGCGAGACCAGGGGTTTCGATCCGGTTCGCCCATTAGATTGAAAGAGTGTTCACCTCCAGTGGAATTCCGGTCGGGTCCGGGCACAGATTGATCTCACCCAGTGTCGATATGTACGGAGAATGGCGCGACGCGCATGTCGAATGGGGGCCCGGTGTCCACGAGGACGGTTTCGGTTTGTTGCCGAGTGACGATGTCGACTCGGCGAGTGGATTCGAGCTCTGGGTCGCGCGCCTCATCACCGCGTCAGGGGACGGGCGTTGCTCGTATCGCTGGATAGTCGAGGGTGATCGTGTGCTCGGCGGGATCGCATTGCGGCACGGGGACGGTGAACTTGTGCGGGCGGTCGGGCATATCGGGTACGGGATCCGGCCGTCCGCGCGCCGTCGAGGGCTGGCCACGTGGGCATTGGGAGAGATCATCGCTGAGGCGCGAGTGGCTGGGATGGACCGAGTACTGGTAGTTTGCGCGGCCGAGAATATCGGGTCGGTGAAGACGATCGAGCGCTGTGGTGGCGTCCTCGAGAGCATCCAGGACACCGAACTCGGTCCGGCACGGCGGTATCGGATCACGGTCGGGGAATCGCGCACGTAGGCCACTGGTGGGAGGGGCGAGCGAAGGATCGGCCTGCTGGGCGAATGGTCGCGGCGATGGTCATGATCTGGCCGTGGAATCAGTAAGCACCGCGCTCGTGCGCCAACTGTGAAGAGCTCAACCATCCTTCAGGTCAAGCCCGAAATCGGCCGAGCTGTTATCGGCGTTCGATCGTGGCGAGCCAGGCGGAGGCCGAGTCGGCGAAGCGTGTTCGGAGATGCTCGGGGGCGATGGCGGCGATATGCCAGGCCGGGTTGTCATCGAAGGGCGCGGTGAGTGCTTGCCTGGTGACGGGGTGCGGACCGGTGTCAGGACCGGTATCGCTGAAGCACAATACGTACAGGGTGCCACCGGAGTCGGTGACCGAGGCCAGGCTTGCCGCGTACTCGGTGCGTTCGGACTCGTCGAAGGTGTGGAACAGGCCGCAGTCGAGGACTGTTTCGAAGCGGCGATACAGGCGCTGGAGATGTAGGGCGTCTGCCATGGCGAAGGCCACCTCGATCCCGCGATCGTCGGCTGCCTGCCTGGCGGTGGCCAACGCCGTTTCGGCCACGTCGACGCCCAGCACGGGCAACCCGCGGGCGGCGATGAACAGGGCGTTGTCGCCGGTGCCACACCCGACATCGAGGACCGGTCCGCAGAACCCGCCTGATTCGGCCAGCCGCACGACAGCGGGCTGCGGGGTACCGATGTCCCACGGTGCGGGGCCGTCGAGATAGGACGCGTTCCACGGCTGACCGGCCTGGCGTTCGTGGCTGGTCGGTGGGCGGGGGTCGGGCGGGGAACTCGGCGGCATCAGCGGATGAACAGGTTGGAGCGGTCGGCGAGGTCGAGAACCGGCTGGGGGAACAGACCGAGCAACACGGTGGCGCCCGCGCTGAACGCCACGACCAAGGTGGTGGCGAACGGGGCGGTCACGATGGGCGCGTCGGCCGGAGGGTCGGTGAAGAACATCAGCACGATGACCCGGACGTAGAAGAAGGCCGCGATGGCGCTGCAGAGGACACCGACGATCACCAAGGCGGTATAGCCCGCACCGGAGGCAGCGGCGAAGACCGCGAACTTGCTGACGAATCCGCTGGTGAGCGGGAGACCGGCGAAAGACAGCAGCAACAGGGCGAATGCCGAAGCGAGCCACGGGGATCGGCGACCGAGGCCCGCCCACTGCGACAGCGCGGTCGCTTCGTCACCGGAGGCGTCACGCACCAGACTGACCACCGCGAACGCACCGACGGTGCCGAGGCCGTAGGCCAGCAGGTAGAACAGCACGGCGGCCACGCCGGCGCTGTCGGCGGCGACGACACCGACGAGCAGAAAACCGGCGTGCGCGATCGAGGAGTAGGCCAGCATGCGCTTCACATCGGTCTGGGTGATCGCCATGACCGCACCGACGACCATCGTCGCCACCGCGACCGCGGCGAGCACCGGGCGCCAATCCGAGCCCAGCGCACCGACTCCCACCATCAGTACCCGCATGGTCGCCCCGACGGCCGCGATCTTGGTGGCGGCGGCCATGAACGCGGTGATCGGGGTCGGGGCGCCCTGATAGACATCGGGCACCCAGGCCTGGAACGGCACTGCACCGATCTTGAACAGCAGCCCGACGGCGAGCATGCCGAGACCGAGCAGGGCCAGAGTCGCGTTCTCGGGCTGCTTGTCCAGTGCCGCACCGATTCCCGGCAGCGACACCGTGCCGGTCTGCCCGTAGAGCAGCGCGACACCGTAGAGGAAGAACGCCGAGGAAAACGCACCGAGCAGGAAGTACTTCATCGCCGCTTCTTGCGAGAGCAACCGCCTGCGGCGAGCCAGCCCACACAGCAGATACAGCGGCAGCGACAGCACTTCGAGCGCGACGAACATCGTCAGCAGATCGTTCGACGCGGGAAACAGCAGCAGACCACCGACCGCGATCATCGTCAGCGGGAACACCTCGGTGGTCGAAACCCCCGAGCGCACCGCCGCGAGCTCGTGCGCGCTGCCGGGCACCGCGGAGGCCTGCGGTGTGAACGCGTCGACCCCTCGATCCAACGCGGCCGCCGCCCGACTCCACGTGCCCGGCCCGCTGCGCGCCCGCGGGACCGCCCCACGCTCGGCGATCAGCAGCAGGCCCAGCAGCGAGACCAGCAGGATCGTGCCCTGCAGGAACAGCGTGACCCCGTCGATCGCGACCGCGCCCATCACCGCGGTGCCCTCGGATCCCGCGAGCAGCACCACGGCCACCAGAGCGCCGACCACACCAGCCGACCCGAGCACCAACTGCGTCGGATACCGGTAGGGCCGCGGCACGAACGCTTCGACGAGTACACCCACCACGCCGACCCCGAACACGATCAGCATCGGGGCGAGCAGGTGGTATTCGATGCTCGGTGCGGGCGCGATGGCCGCGAGCTCGGTGATGGTCACAGAGTCCGTCCTCATTTGTGGCCGCCTGCGGGCGGGGTGGCCGCACCTGCTTCGGGAGCGGGGACCGTCGGAGCGGGATCGTGCTTACCGATCGTCGAGAGAGTGTGTCCCACCGCGGGATCCACCAGATCCAGGATCGGTTTCGGATAGAACCCGAGCACCAGCAGCGCGATCAGCAGCGGCACCACCACGGCCAGCTCGCGCGGCACCAGATCACGCAGGTGTTCGTTGCCCTTCTTCAGCGGGCCGGTCATCAACCGCTGATACAGCCACAGCACATAGATCGCGGCCAAGACCAGTGCGCCGGTCGCGATCACCGCTGCCACCTGGTACTTCGGGAAAGTGCCGATCAGGACCAGGAATTCGCTGACGAACGGCGCGAGCCCGGGCAGCGAGAGCGTGGCCAGGCCCGCGATGAAGAACGTGCCCGCCAGCACCGGCGCGACCTTCTGCACGCCGCCGTACTCGGCGATCATCCTGGTGCCACGCCGGGAGACGAGGAACCCGGCGATGAGAAACAGTGCGGCCGTGGACAGTCCGTGGTTGACCATGTACAGCGTCGCCCCGGATTGGGACTGGCTGGTCATGGCGAAGATGCCGAGGATGATGAACCCGAAGTGCGAGATCGAGGTGTAGGCGATCAGGCGCATCACATCGGTTTGACCGATGGCGAGCAGCGCGCCGTAGAGGATGCCGATGACGGCCAGGGTGATCACCAAGGGCGCGAAGGTGTCCGATGCCAGGGGGAACAACAGCAGGCAGTAGCGCAGCATGCCGAAGGTGCCGACCTTGTCGACCACCGCCATCATCAGCACCGCGCTGGACGGGGTGGCCGAGACCGCCGCGTCGGGCAGCCACGTGTGCAGCGGCCACAGCGGCGCCTTCACGGCGAAGGCGAACATGAACCCGAGGAACAGGGCGTTGAGAACCGCTGTGCTGCCCCCGAGTTCACCGTTGTTGGCCGCGGCGACCACGACGCGCAGATCGAAGGTCCCCGCCGACCCCTCGCCGAGGCCCGCCTGGGCGGTCAGCACGTACAACCCGATGACCGCGGCGAGCATGATCAGCCCACCGAAGAGGTTGTAGAGCAAGAACTTCACCGCCGCGCGCGAGCGTTGGGCGCGGACCGCGGCGTCGGTGGTGCGGGTGCCGAAGCCGCCGATGAGGAAGTACATCGGGATCAGCATCGCTTCGAAGAACACGTAGAACAGCAGGATGTCGAGGGCGAGGAAGGAGATCAGCACCATCGACTCGACCAGCAGCATCAACGCCATGTAGAGGTGGATGGTCTTGGGTCCGTCGCCGGTGGGGGTGTCGTCGTTCCAGCCTGCCAGGATCAGCAGCGGCACCAGCACCGCTGTCAGCAGGACCAGGGCGGTGGCGATACCGTCGAGGCCGAGTGTGTAGCCCACACCGAATGTCGGGATCCATTCGTGGGATTCGACGAATTGGTACTGGGCACCGCCGGGCTTGAACCGCACCGCGAGGACAACGGCCAGTGCGAGCACACCGATCGACACCGCGAACGCCACGCCACGCGCCACCGTGCGGCGGGCGGCGGGCAGGACGAGCACCACACCCGCCCCGATCGCGGGGGCGAGCCAGAGCGTCGTCAGCCAGGGAAACGAGTTCACCAGAACCTCACCGCCAGCAGGGCGGCGGCCACCAGGGCCGCGCCGGTGAACATGGACAGGGCGTAGGAGCGCACGAAACCCGTCTGCACCTTGCGAATTCGCGCCGACAGTCCGCCGATCGAGGCAGCGGTTCCGTTGACGATCCCGTCGACGCCCTTCGCGTCGAGGAACACCAGCGCCCTCGTGAGGTGGCGGCCCGGGCGTTCGAACACGGCTTCGTTGATCTTGTCGCCGTAGAGATCGGCACGGGCGGCCCCGGTCAGCACGCTGACCGGCTCGGGCGCGACCTCAGGGATCGGGCTCTCGGCGTACTTGCGGTAGGCCACGGCGACACCGACGGCGACCGCGGTCAATGCCAGGCCGGTGACCACCGCCGCGGGAATCACCGGCTCCGCGTGATGGGAACCGACGACGGGTTCGAGCCAGTTCACCAGCGACGAGCCCCAGACGAACAGACCACCGGCGAAGACCGATCCGAACGCGAGCAGGATCATCGGCCCGGTCATCACCGCCGGTGACTCGTGCGGGTGGGTGTCGGGCTTCCAGCGGCGCTCACCGAAGAAGGTCATCAGCATGACGCGGGTCATGTAGAACGCGGTGAGCGCGGCGCCGACGAGAGTGACCGCGCCGAGCAGGATTCCGGTGGATCCGCCGTGGTCGAAGGCTGCCTCGATGATCTTGTCCTTGGAGAAGAACCCGGACAACGGTGGCACTCCGATGATGGCGAGATAGCCCAGGCCGAAGGTGATGAACGTGATCGGCATCAGCGTGCGCAGGCCGCCGTAGCGGCGCATATCTGTTTCGTCGTTCATCGCGTGCATCACCGAGCCGGCGCCGAGGAACAGCCCTGCCTTGAAGAAGCCGTGGGTGAGCAGGTGCATGATCGCGAACGCGTACCCGGCCGGGCCGAGGCCGACGGCCAGGATCATGTACCCGATCTGGCTCATCGTCGAGGCCGCGAGGGCCTTCTTGATGTCGTCCTTGGCGCAGCCGATGACGGCGCCGAACAGCAACGTCACCGCACCGACGGCGAGCACCGCCGTGCGCGCGTTCGGCGCGAGGTCGTAGATCGGGTTGGCGCGGGCGATCAGGTACACACCGGCGGTGACCATGGTGGCGGCGTGGATGAGCGCCGAGACCGGAGTGGGGCCTTCCATCGCGTCGCCGAGCCACGACTGCAGGGGCACCTGCGCGGATTTTCCGCAGGCGGCCAGCAACAACAGCAGACCAATCGCGGTGAGGGTGCCTTCGCTCGCGCCCGGGGTCGCCGCGAACACAGTGCGGAAGTCGAAGGAACCGAATGCCGCGAACATGACCATCATGGCGATGGCAAGGCCCATGTCGCCGACCCGGTTGACCACGAACGCCTTCTTGGCTGCCGTTGCGGCCGAGGGCTTCTCGTACCAGAAGCCGATCAGCAGATAGGACGCCAGGCCCACGCCTTCCCAGCCCAGGTAGAGCACGAGGAAGTTGTCGGCCAGGACCAGGACGAGCATCGCGGCCAGGAACAAGTTGAGATAGCCGAAGAACCGGCGCTTGCCCGGATCATGGCTCATGTAGCCGATCGAGTAGAGGTGGATCAGCGACCCGACCCCGGTGATGAGCAGTGCGAAGCAGATCGACAACTGGTCCAGTTGCAGGCTGAACCCGACCTGTAGATCACCGACGGGCACCCAGTTGAACAGTTCCTTGTGCACGGCCCGGTCGGCGTCGGCGCGCCCGAGCATGCCGAAGAACGCGACAGCGGCGACGACGAACGAGGACAGCGCGGCCGTCGTGGCGAGGTAGGGGCCCCAGCGGTCGGTGAGGTGACCGAACAGGAGCAGAACGATCGCCCCTGCGAGCGGGAGGGCGGGCAGCAGCCACAGCGTTGCGGTACCCATGTCAGAACTTCAGCAGGTTGGCGTCGTCGACCGAGGTCGACCGGCGGGCGCGGAAGATCGTCATGATGATGGCCAGGCCGACGACGACCTCGGCGGCGGCGACCACCATGGTGAAGAACGCGATCACCTGACCGTCGAGGTTGCCGTGCATCCGGGCGAAGGTCACGAACGCCAGATTCACCGCGTTGAGCATCAGCTCCACGCACATGAACACCACGATCGCGTTGCGGCGCAACAACACTCCCGCGGCGCCGATGGTGAACAGCAGCGCAGACAGGAACAGGTAGTTCTGGGGGTTCACCGCTTGCCTTCCTCGTCGGCCGTCGGATTGTCGTCGCGGACCGTGCCGACCGAGAGCACAGCGGCTTCGGTGTGGGCGCGGTTGCGGCGGTGACGCAGGATCGTGCTCACCGAGAGTTCGGCGAAAGAGCCGTCGGGAAGCTGGGCGGGGCTGTCGACGGCGTTGTGCCGTGCGTAGACACCCGGTGTCGGCAGCGGGGTGGCCCGTTCGCCGGCAGTGCGGAAGCGATCGCGCGACATTTCCCGCTGTCCGCGTTTCGGGGTGAACTGTTCGCGGTGGGCCAGCACCATCGCACCGATCGTGGCGGTGATCAGCAGTGCGCCGGTGAGTTCGAACGCCCACACATAGCGCAGGAAGATCAACTCGGCGAGTTCGGCGATCACGTCGCGGTCGCCGAAACCACGGCCGGGGAAGCTGGTTCCGCTGTCGCGCAGGGCCGCGCCGATGCCGCCGATGAACAGCAACCCGAATCCGAGCCCGACGATCGCGGCGGCGATGCGCTGACCGCGCAACGTCTCCCGCAGCGATTCCGCGGAGTCGACGCCGACGAGCATCAGCACGAACAGGAACAGCATCATCACCGCGCCCGTGTACACCACGATCTGCACGACGCCGAGGAACAGCGCACCCTGCGCGATGTAGAACACGGCGAGCGCGATCATGGTGGCGGCCAGGCACATCGCCGAATGCACGGCCTTGGCCGCGGTCACCATGCCGAGGGCGCCGAGCACCGCGATCGGGGCGAGCACCCAGAACAGCACACCCTCACCGGTGGAGGTGCGGGCGACTTCGGCGGCCAGCACGTGTGCGGTGCTCATCGCAGTACCTCCTGCTCAGACGGTGCGGGACCGACCCGGCCGAGGTAGTAGTCGGCCGCGTCGGTGCCCGGTGCCATCGGGTGCGGCGCGGGGGTCATGCCCGGTTGCATGGGGGCCAGCAGCTGGTCCTTCTCGTAGATGAGGTCGGCGCGGTTGTCGTCGGTGAGTTCGTATTCGTTGGTCATCGTCAGCGCGCGCGTCGGGCAGGCCTCGATGCACAGGCCGCAGCCGATGCAGCGCAGGTAATTGATCTGGTAGACGCGGCCGTACCGCTCACCGGGGGAGAAACGTTGCTCCTCGGTGTTGTCGGCGCCTTCGACGAAGATGGCGTCGGCGGGGCACGCCCACGCGCACAGTTCGCAGCCGATGCACTTCTCGAGTCCGTCGTCGTAGCGGTTGAGCTGGTGGCGACCGTGATAGCGCGGCGCGGTCGGCACCTTCTGCTCCGGGTAGGACTCGGTATTGGGCTTCTTGAACATCGTGGCCGCGGTGACCGCGAACCCGGCGAGCGGGTCGAACAACCCGAACTCGGGCTGGTCGTTCGCGGGGCGTGCCGGCATCGGCGGCACCGGGAAACCCAGGAATACCGACGAGGTCGATGGCTCCTGTGGCGGCAATGGCGGTAGCCCCTTGCTGCGGCCTGCGCGCAGGAACATCGCGATCATGGCCGCGGTGATCACCAGCCCCACGCCGACCAGGATGAAGTTCTGGCCGGGGATGCCCTCGAGATCGAGCACCCGTGCGGCGGCCACGACCATCACCCACACCAGCGAGGTCGGAATGAGCAGTTTCCAGCCGAGGTTCATGAACTGGTCGTAGCGCAGGCGGGGCAGCGTGCCGCGCAGCCAGACGAACACGAACAGGAACGTCCACACCTTGAGGGTGAACCACAGCAGCGGCCACCATCCGGAGTTCGCGCCCGCCCACAGGCTGATCGGGAACGGCGCCCGCCAGCCGCCGAGGAACAGCGTCGTCGCCAGGGCGGACACCGTGGCCATGTTCACGTATTCGGCGAGCATGAACATCGCGAACTTCAGCGACGAGTACTCGGTGTGGAAACCGCCGACCAGTTCGCCTTCGGCTTCGGGCAGGTCGAAGGGCGCCCGGTTGGTCTCGCCGACCATCGACACGCAGTAGATGAGGAACGAGGGCAGCAGCAGGAACACATACCAGGTGCCCTCCTGTGCGCTCACGATCTCGGAGGTCGCCATGGTGCCCGACAGCAGGAACACCGTGGCGAAGGTCAGCGCCATCGCGATCTCGTAGGAGATGACCTGCGCGGTCGAGCGCAGGCCGCCGAGCAGCGGATAGGTCGAACCCGAGGACCAGCCGGCGAGCACGATGCCGTACACGCCGATAGAGGTGATGGCGAGGATGTAGAGCACCGCGACGGGCATGTCGGTGAGCTGCAACGCGGTGTGGGTGCCGAAGATCGAGACCTCCGGGCCCATCGGGATCACCGCGAAGGCCATGAACGCCGGGATCACCGAGATGATCGGGGCGAGCACGAAGATCGGCTTGTCCACGATCGCCGGGATGATGTCTTCCTTGAGCGCCATCTTCACGCCGTCGGCGATCGACTGGAGCATGCCGCCGGGGCCGATCCGGTTGGGCCCGATCCGCATCTGCATCCACGCGACGACTTTGCGTTCGGCGTAGACCGCGATCAACGGCACCAGCATCAGGTAGATGAACACGCCGAGTGCCTTGACCACCACCAGCCACAGCGGATCGGTGCCGAAGACAGGTCCGGCGTCGGCCGCGAGGAGTAGGACTCGATCACTCATGACGGTGTTCCTTCATCCTGTCGTCGGCGCGACGCAGGCGCACCACGGCGCCGGGTGTCACACCGAGTTCGGCGGCGACCGTCGAACCGGGTGAGTGCAGCGGCAGCCACACCACCCGGTCGGGCAGGTCCGTGATCATCAACGGCACCGAGATCTCGCCGCGGTCGGTGGAGACGATGACGTGATCGGCATCGTCGGCTTCGATCTCGGCGGCGGTCGCGGCCGAGAGCCGTGCGACCGGCGGGCGGGCGACACCGGCGAGATTGGGTTCACCGTCTTGCATGCGGCCGGCGTCGAGCAGCATCCGCCATCCGGCGAGCACCGCCGTTCCTGGCCCGGGCACGGGTCGGGTCTGGCTGGTCAGCTCCGGAGCGGGGATGGGCTCACCGTTCCAGGCGCCGAGCCCGTCGAGTTCAGTGCGGGCGGCGGCGGGGTCGGGCAGGTTGATCGGGACGCCCATCTGCGCGGCCAGCGAGTTGAGCACCCGCAGGTCCGACAGGGGAGCGGCGACGCGGCGGGTGGTGTCGAGCGAGGCCGCGGCGAAGGGGCGCGGGCGGCCTTCCCAGGTGCGGAAGGTGCCGGACTTCTCCATCGCGGTCGCCACCGGGAACACGACGTCGGCGCGTTCGGTGACGGCGCTGTGCCGCATTTCGAGGCTGACGACGAACCGGGCCGCGTCGATCGCGGCCAGGGCGGCGGCCGGGTCGGGCAGGTCGGCCGGGTCGACGCCGCCGATGACCAGCGCACCCAGCTGTGCGGCTCCGGCCAGGATCGCGTTGGCGTCGCGGCCGACGGTGACGGGGAGTTCACCGGCCTGCCACCGATGCCGGACCTGTTGACGCGCCGAAGGATCCACGACGGGCCTGCCGCCGGGCAACAGGCTGGGCAGGGCACCGGCTTCCAGCGCGCCGCGTTCGCCCGCGCGACGGGGCACCCACGCCAGTGCCGCGCCGGTGGCATCGGCCAGGCGGGTCACCGCCGACAGCGCGCCGGGGCTGCCCGCGAGCCGCTCGCCCGCCATGATGACCGCGCCGGGCGTGTTCAGCATCGTCATGAGTTCGGCGGCGTCGGCGGACGTTTCGGCCATGATCGAGGTGATCACGTCGGCTTCCCCGCACGGCGGGGTTTGGATGAGCGCGCCCGACATACGTTCGAGGCCGCGGGAGGCGAACGGTGCCAGCGACACCACCCGTTGCCCGCGGGTCCGTGCGGCCTTGCGCAGCCGCAGGTAGACGATGGGCGATTCCTCTTCCGGTTCGAAGCCGACCAGCAGCACGACGGGGGCTCGGTCGAGCGCGGCGAAGTCGACCCGCACACCGCGTCCGGCGATGCGGGCGGCGAGGAATCGTTCCTCCTCCTCCGAATGCACCCGGCTGCGGAAATCGATGTCGTTGGTCGCGAGGACCATGCGCGCGAACTTGCTGTACGCGTACGCTTCTTCCTCGGTGACGCGGCCGCCGACGAGCACTCCGGCATTGCCGATCGCCGCGCTCAGGCCCGCTCCGGCGGCGGCGAGAGCTTCGGGCCAGGAGGCCGCGGCGAGGACGCCGTCCCAGCCGCGCACCATCGGCGTGGTGAGGCGGTCGCGCTCGGTGGCGTAGGCGAAGGCCCAGCGACCCTTGTCGCAGTTCCATTCTTCGTTGACCTGCGGATCGTCACCGGCCAAGCGGCGCAACACTTTTCCGCGGCGGTGATCGGTGCGTTGTGCGCATCCGGAGGCGCAGTGCTCGCACACGCTCGGGGTGGAGACCAGGTCGAACGGGCGAGCCCGGAAACGGTAGGAGGTACCGGTGAGAGCGCCCACGGGACAGATCTGGACGGTGTTGCCGGAGAAGTAGGAGTCGAGGGGTTCGGCTCGAGCGATGCCGACCTGTTGCAGCGCACCACGATCCATCAGTTCGATGAACGGGTCGCCGGCGACCTGCTGGGAGAACCGGGTACAGCGTGCGCACAGCACGCACCGCTCCCGATCGAGCAGCACCGCCGTGGACAGCGGGATCGGCTTCGGATACGTCCGCTTCTCGCCGTCGAATCGGGACTCGGCGCTGCCGGTGGACATCGCCTGGTTCTGTAGCGGGCACTCGCCGCCCTTGTCGCACACCGGGCAGTCCAGCGGATGGTTGATGAGCAGCAGCTCCATCACCCCGCGCTGGGCTTTTTCGGCGACCGGGGAGCTGACCTGGGTGCGCACGATCATGCCGTCGGTGACCGGGATCGTGCAGGAGGCGACCGGCTTTCGCTGCCCTTCGACCTCGACGAGGCACTGACGGCACGCGCCGACCGGGTCGAGCAGGGGGTGATCGCAGAAGCGAGGGATCTGCACGCCGATCAGTTCGGCGGCACGGATCAGCAAGGTGCCCACGGGAACTTCGATCGTGGTGTCGTCGATGGTGACGCTCACCATGTCGGCGGGCACCACATCGCTGCTGTTGCCTGGCGCGATGGCTGTCATCGGTCCTCTTTCGCTGGTGCCCACACGGTCGAGGCGGCCGGGTCGAACGGGCAGCCGCCGAGTCGCTGATGCGCGAGGTATTCGTCGCGGAAGTACTTCAGCGAGGAGAAGATCGGGCTGGCCGCGCCGTCACCGAGCGCGCAGAACGATTTGCCGTTGATGTTGTCGGCGATGTCGGCGAGCTTGTCCAGGTCGGCTTCGGTTCCGTCGCCGGCTTCGAGTCGGCGCAGCAACTGCACCAGCCAGTAGGTGCCTTCGCGGCACGGTGTGCATTTGCCGCAGGATTCGTGGGCGTAGAACTCGGTCCAGCGCAGGACCGCGCGCACCACGCAGGTGGTGTCGTCGAAGATCTGTAAGGCCTTGGTGCCCAGCATGGATCCGGCGGCGGCGACACCCTCGTAGTCGAGGGCGACGTCGAGGTGTTCGTCGGTGAACATCGGGGTCGAGGAGCCGCCGGGGGTCCAGAACTTGAGGGTGTGCCCGGCTCGCACACCGCCCGTGTAGTCGAGCAGCTCGCGCAGGGTGATGCCCAGTGGGGCCTCGTACTGGCCGGGTCGGGCCACATGCCCCGACAGGGAGTACAGGGTGAAGCCGGGTGACTTCTCGCTGCCCATCGAGCGGAACCACTCGGTGCCGTTGCGCAGGATCGAGGGCACGCTGGCAATGGATTCCACATTGTTCACGACCGTCGGGCACGCGTACAGGCCCGCGACGGCGGGGAACGGTGGGCGCAGCCGGGGCTGTCCGCGCCTGCCTTCGAGGGAATCGAGCAGCGCGGTTTCCTCGCCGCAGATGTAGGCGCCCGCGCCGGCGTGCACGATCAGGTCCAGGTCGAATCCCGAGCCCAGGATGTCGTGGCCGAGCAGGCCGGCCGCGTAGGCCTCGGCGACGGCGGCTTGCAGTCGGCGCAATACCGGCACCACTTCGCCACGCACGTAGATGAACGCGGTCGCGGCCCGGATCGCGTAGGCGGCGATCACGATGCCTTCGATGAGGGTGTGCGGGGTGGCCAGCATCAACGGGATGTCTTTGCAGGTGCCGGGTTCGGATTCGTCGGCGTTGACGACGAGGTAGTGCGGTTTCGTGGTGCCGTCGGGGCCGGGACCCTGCGGGATGAACGACCACTTCATCCCGGTGGGAAAGCCCGCGCCACCACGACCGCGCAGACCCGCGTCCTTGACGGTGTGGATCACCTCGTCGGGCGTCTTGCGTAAGGCGGCGCGGAGACCGTCGTAGCCACCGGTCGCGCGATAGCTTTCCAGGGTCCAGGACCGCGGGGTGGCCCAGTGTTCGCTGAGTACCGGGGTGAGAGTCATCATCGCGAACCCCCTGCCGAGTCCTCTTCTGCGGCAGCGATGTCGAGCCCTGCCAAGGTGGGGGCGCCCGGTGTTCCTTCGAGCGCGCCGGGACGCTCGTCGGGGAATCCGGCGAGGATGCGGGCGGTCTCGCGGAACGTGCACAGTGGTGCGCCACGGGTGGGGCGGACCTGGTGGCCCGCTCGGAGGGCGTCGGTGATCGCGACTGCCGATTCGGGAGTCTGGTTGTCGAAGAATTCCCAGTTCACCATCATGACCGGGGCGTAGTCGCAGGCGGCGTTGCATTCGATGTGTTCGAGGGTGATGGCCCCGTCGGGTGTGGTTTGGCCGTGCTCGACGGCCAGATGTTGTTGCAGTGCTTCGTAGATGGCGTCGCCGCCGAGGATCGCGCAGAGGGTGTTGGTGCAGACCCCGACGTGGTAGTCGCCGGTGGGAGTGCGCCGGTACATCGAGTAGAACGTGGCGACCGCGGTCACCTCGGCGCCGGTGAGGTTCAGATGATCGGCGCAGAAGTCGATGCCGGTGCCCGTCACGTACCCCTCTTCTGCCTGTACCAGGTGCAGCAGGGGGAGCAGGGCCGAGCGGGGGTGCGGGTAGCGGGTGATGATCTCTTTGGCGTCCAGTTCGAGACGCTCGCGCACATGCGGCGGATACGGTTCGGGACGAGTGCTCAGGCTCAGGAGAATCGGTGTGCTGGTGGGGTTGTCGATTGTCATCTGTCCACTCCGCCCATGACCGGGTCGATGCTGGCGACCGAGGCGATCACGTCGGCGACCATGCCGCCCTCGCACATCGCGGCCACCGCTTGCAGGTTGGTGAACGAGGGGTCGCGGTAGTGCACCCGGTAGGGCTGGGTGCTGCCGTCGCTGACCATGTGCACACCCAGTTCCCCGCGGGGGGATTCCACTGCCGAATACACCTGTCCGGCAGGCACTCTGATGCCCTCGGTGACGAGCTTGAAGTGGTGGATCAGCGATTCCATGGAGGTGCCCATGATCTTGCCGATGTGCTTGGGTGAGTTGCCCAGACCGTCGGGGCCCAGTTCCAGGTCGGCGGGCCAGGCGATCTTCTTGTCGTCGATCATCACCGGTCCCGGGCGCAGTTTGTCCAGGCACTGTTCGACGATCTTGATCGACTCGGTCATCTCGGCGATCCGGATGATGTAGCGGCCGTAGCAGTCACAGCCGGTGGTCGTCGGGATGTCGAATTCGTAGTTCTCGTACCCGCAGTACGGATCTGATTTGCGCAGATCGTGCGGCAGACCGGTGGCGCGAAGGACCGGCCCGGTGATGCCGAGGGCCATGCAGCCGGTGAGATCGAGGTAGCCGATGTCCTGGGTGCGCTTCTTCCAGATCGGGTTCGCGCTGAGCAGGTGCTCCATGTCGCGCAGGCGACCGGGCAGCAGGTCGAGCAGTTCCCTGACCTTGGTGACGCCGTCGGCGGGCAGATCCTGCGCCAAGCCGCCGGGACGGATGTAGGCATGGTTCATCCGCAAGCCGGTGATGTTCTCGAAGACGTCGAGGATGAGTTCGCGTTCACGGAAACCGAACAGCATCGGGGTGAGCGCGCCCAGTTCCATGCCGCCGGTCGCGAGGGCGACCAGATGCGAGGAGATGCGGTTGAGCTCCATCAGCAGCACGCGCACCACGGTGGCGCGTTCGGGGATCTGGTCGGTGATGTCGAGGAGTTTCTCCACGCCGAGGCAGTAGGCGGTTTCGTTGAAGAACGGGGACAGGTAGTCCATCCGGGTCACGAAGGTGACGCCCTGGGTCCAGTTGCGGAATTCCAGGTTCTTCTCGATGCCGGTGTGCAGGTAGCCGATGCCGCAGCGGGCCTCGGTGACGGTTTCACCTTCGATTTCGAGGATCAGGCGCAGCACCCCGTGCGTGGACGGATGCTGCGGGCCCATGTTCACCACGATGCGTTCTTCGGCGCCGCCGTCGATCACTTCGCTGACCTGGTCCCAGTCCTGGCCTGCGACGGTCACTACCGGTGGTTCGTCGCGGCGGAAGTCGGTGTCGGTCATCAGCTGTAGGTCCTCCGCTCGTCGGGCGGTGGTATGCGCGCGCCCTTGTACTCCACCGGGATCCCGCCGAGCGGGTAGTCCTTGCGCTGCGGATGCCCGCGCCAGTCGTCGGGCATGGTGATGCGGGTCAGGGAGGGGTGACCGTCGAAGAGGATGCCGAAGAAGTCGTAGGTTTCGCGTTCGTGCCAGTCGGTCGTCGGATAGACCGAGAACAGCGACGGAATGTGCGGATCGGTATCGGGCGCGGACACTTCCAACCGCACACGGCGTCCGTGTGTGATCGATTTCAGGTGATAGACCGCGTGCAGTTCGCGGCCGTCGTCGTCGGGGTAGTGCACGCCGTTGACACCCAGGCACAGTTCGAATCGCAGTGTGCTGTCATCGCGCAACGCGCTCGCGACCGCGACGAGGTGTTCGCGCTTCACGTGCAGGGTGAGTTCGTCGCGGAAGACCACGATCCTCTCGATCACGGTATCGAAGGCGATGACCCGGCCCACGAGTGCGGCGCGCAAGGTGCCGACGAAGGCGTCGAACCAGCTGCCGTACGGGGGAGGTGTGCCCGCGGGCAGGGCGACGGGGGTGACCAGGCCGCCGTAGCCGGAGGTGTCACCGGTGCCGCTGACGCCGAACATGCCGCGCCGGGTGCCGATCACCTCGTCCTGTGGCGGTTTGGGTTGCGCCTGCGCGGGCGATTCCTCCGGAACCGGGTGTCCCGCAGGGTTGTCGGTGTTGTCGGGCGAGTCGAATGTCATCGCAGCAGGCCCTCCATCCGGATGGTCGGCGTGCTGGCCAGTGCGGCCTGCTCGGCGGCGCGGATCGCTTCCTCGCGATTGACGCCCATCGGCATCTCGGCGATTTTCGCGTGCAGCGCCAGAATCGCGTTGAGCAGCATCTCCGGGCGGGGCGGGCAGCCGGGCAGGTAGATGTCGACCGGGACGATGTGGTCGACGCCCTGCACGATGGCGTAGTTGTTGAACATGCCGCCCGAGGACGCGCAGACCCCCATGGCCAGCACCCATTTCGGTTCGGTCATCTGGTCGTAGACCTGGCGCAGCACCGGCGCCATCTTCTGGCTCACCCGGCCCGCCACGATCATCAGGTCGGCCTGGCGTGGGGAGGCGCGGAACGCTTCCATGCCGAAGCGGGCGATGTCGAATCGTCCGGCGCCGGTGGCCATCATCTCGATCGCGCAGCACGCCAACCCGAACGTGGCGGGCCAGACGGAGCCCTTACGCAGGTAGCCGGCGAAATCCTCGACCGTGCTCAGCAGGAACCCGCTGGGCAGTTTCTCTTCGAGACCCATTATTTCCCACTCATTCCCAGCTGAGGCCGCCGCGACGCCACTCGTAGGCGTAGGCGACAGACACGTTGACGATGAACAGCGCCATCGCGGCGAGACCGAACAGCCCGAGCGTGTCGAAATGCACGGCCCACGGGTACAGGAACACGATCTCGATGTCGAAGATGATGAACAGCATCGCCGTGAGGTAGTACTTCACCGGAAAGCGCTGTCCCGCTGCGTTTCCCGGACCGCCGGCGATGGCGTGCGGGGTCGGCTCGATGCCGCATTCATAGGGTTCGAGTTTGGCCCGGTTGTAGCGTTTCGGGCCGATCAGCGACGCCATGATGACGGAGAACACCGCGAACGCCGCGGCGATGGCGCCGAGTACGAGTGCGGGCACCTCGATATTCACGACTGCACTTCCCCTCCTCGCTGGAGCAGGCCGAGCCGTGTGGCCCGGCCGCGGACGGCAGCTTTCGGCGAGACGGGGCCGACAACGTTGTCCGCCGAACCGGGGCTCGCGCAAGGCTGTGCAGCGATGGCGGAGCGTTATACAAGAGCCCGTGCTCGTGTGAGCTAGAGCACAGACTACCGCCGTTTCGGGGGTCCGCCGCACGTTTCCGGGGTGGGGTTTGATCGATATCGGTACCGCGATTCATGAGCGATACGGGGGTAATCGGCTCCGGGCATGCGGCAGCGAACCACTGGCGTTACCAGTGGTGATAGATAGAAAGGTGCGAAGCGGACTATCCGACAGGTCGGGACGATGCCCGGATGGTCCTGTTCAGCGGGCGAGCAGGATGCCCGCGACCGCGTTGGTGAGCTGCATGGCGTCGATCGGGTGGGAGACGGCGGCCTCGGCGCGCGACCAGTTGGCCAACCAGGCGTCATCGGGTCGGCCGGTGAGCACGACCACCGGCGGGCACTGATCGATCTCGTCTTTGAGCTGTTTGGCGATACCGAGTCCACCCGTCGGGGCGGATTCACCGTCGAGGATCGCCAGATCGATCCCACCGGCATCCATCTGCTCGATGACCACCGGCGCGGTAGCGACCTCGAAGAATTCGAGCTCCGGTAGGTCGGCGCGCGGCTTACGGCCCAGCGCGAGGATCACCTGTTGGCGGGTATCGGCATCGTTGCTGTAGACCAGCACACGCAGAGGGGTGGAACCATGGGATTCGGCCACGCTCGGATCGTACGTCCGAGGGTGGCGCCACCGTGGCAGGTTCGCCGGATCGACCAGTCGCGCAGTGGTATCGATGACAGCGGGCCCGGCGCTCACGACCGCGGAGGTAGATCGAACTCGCCGCGGATGCCGGTGAACAGGCTCTCGACGTCTGGGCCGAAGGTGATCGCGGCTTCGGTGATCGCGGAGAACGCGCCCTGCAACGGATCGGTATGCCGCGCATGGAAAACCGTGTTGAGGGCGAAATGGGGGCGACTGATGTTGCCGCGGTCGTACGGGTTCGGCGTCGGGCTGGGGGCCTGCGCCACTTCCCGCACGACGATGCTCTGGAAGCTCGCCTCGTCGGGTCCGTACTGGTCTTTGTCCAGTCGCGCGAACGCGGCGTCGTTGTCGTGGAAGGGTTCGGGCAGCGGTGCGCCGGATGCGAGCGCGTCCAACGCGGGGCGCACCCAGACACGATCGCTGAGACCGGCGAGGTCGTAGGCGCGCTGTGCGCAGTAGTCGGCCAGTCGACGCAATCGCGTGGCGCTCATGGCGGCTATCGACTCGGCCAACGCACGGTCGTAGCCCGCGAGTTCGCGTCCGTGATAGCTGCCGGCGAAGGCTGGTATCGGGTCGCCGCCCCATTCCTCGCGGTCTCTGGCGCGGGCCTCGGTGCGGAGCTCTCGCTGCCGGTCCGATTCGGGCTCGGGCAGATTCGGGGCAGGCTCGGTCGGCGGTGCGGCGCTGTTGGCGGGAATGCCGTAGCCGGGCATGTCCCACTGTCGGGCGGGTCGAGGAGCGGTGCCGTCGTCGGGCCAGAGCCGGATTCGCCAGTGGTCGCCGGGGGTGATGTCGCCAGGCCAGCCGTAGTTCGCGAAACCCGTTCCGGCGATCTCGGCAAGGTAGTCGCCGGGCGGCACGGGTGCGTCGGCCCAGCCGTCGACGGGTGAACTGATGGTCAGCCCGTGCTCGCCGATGTGTAGCCGGGCTTCGCTGACCTGCTGCCACTCGCCCTCGTCGGCCGGTCGCCGATCCCACACCTGTATGTGCACAGCCCACCCGACAGCGATCGATGGGTGTTCTTGTGGGGGCGGAGGTTTCGGGATCAGTGACGCACTGCGTCGTCCAACTCGGCGAGGAGCCGGGCCTTGGAGCGGGCGCCGACGAGGGTGCGCAGGAGTTGGCCATCGCGGAAGAGCAGCAGCGTCGGAGCGGCCATGACCTGGTAGGTGCGGGCCGTGAGTGGGTTCTCATCGGCATTGAGCGTGCGAACGGCGAGTGTGGCCGCACGTTCGCGGGCAACGTCGGCCAGCACGGGGGCGATCATTTTGCACGAAGGGCACCACGTGGCCCAGACGTCCACGAGAACGAGGCCGGGGTGGGCGAGCACGTCGTGGTCGAATGTCTCATCGGTCACCGCGACGGTGCCGGCGATCGCAGAACTCAGGGTCATCGGGATTCCTCTTGCTCGGTGGGGATGTCGAGTGTTCGCTCGGCCTGCTGAGTCGCCGCATCGGAGGGCTGCAGAACGGAGACGGCCGTCGGCCACGGAAGCCGTCGGGTGGTGCTGTGGCGGTGTGCGGCCTCGCGGAGGCGATCGGTGAGGGCGTCTCTGCGGGCGGTGAGGGCGTCGATTTCCGCGGTCAGTGCGTCGATGGTCCGCTGGTATTCGGCCAGGGAGGCGGGACAGTCGTCGACGTGTTCGCTGCCGGTCGCCAGGCAGTCCAGAAATGGGCGAGTCTCCTCGACCGGGATGCCCAGACGGTTCAGGGATCGGATTTCGCGCACCAGGCGGACGGTGTGGTCGTCGTATTCGCGGAAGCCGTTGGGGTGCCGTTCGGGTGCGACCAGCCCGAGTGCCTCGTACCGCCTGATGGCCTTGGGGCTGAGCTGAGCCAGCCGCGCGAGCTCTCCGATCCTCATGCAGCGAATGTAAACGCTGCCCCCAGGGGCAAGGTCAAGTGAGAGTTCACATTGCCTATCGGCGGTCGGTGAGCCATTCTGAAAAGGGCAAGGGACGCACCGGATTTCGCAGGGGGTCGTGACCGAATGCCGAATGGACCGAAAACGCTGACGCGGTACACGATCGAGGAAGAGCATCGGCATCCCGGTTCGTCGGGGGAATTCTCCGCGCTGGTGAATGTGGTGGCAACGGCGGCGAAGATCATTGCCAATCAGGTGACTCGCGGGGCGATCATCGGGTCGGGGGTCGAGGACGAGACGTCGGTGAGTGGGCGGCTCGATGTGTTGACCGATGAGATCATGGTGGGGCAGACGCAGTGGTCGGGGCATCTGTCCGGGTTGTTGTCCGAGCAGCATGCGACGGTGCTGCCCGCGACGCAGCGCCGGGGGAAGTACCTGCTGGCGTACGACGCGTTGGACGGGTCGAGCAATATCGACGTGAATCTGCCTGTCGGTTCGATTTTCAGCATTCTGCGGGCGCCGGAAGCGGTGGTCGCCGGCGACGCCGAACCTGCCGACACCGACTTCCTGCAGCCAGGAGTGGAGCAGGTCTGTGCGGGGTTCACCCTGTACGGGCCCGCCACGATGTTGGTCCTCACCACGGGCAGTGGCGTCGACGGGTTCACCCTCGATCGGGAGATCGGTGCGTTCGTGCTGACTCATCCGCAGATGCGAATCCCGGAGGACACGTCGGGTTTCGCGATCAATGCCGCGAACGAGCGGTTCTGGGAGCGGCCCGTGCGCCGGTATGTGCTCGAGTGCTTGGAGGGAGTCGAAGGGCCACGCGGGCGCGATTTCAATATGCGGTGGGTGGCGTCACTGGTGGCCGATACCTTCCACATCCTGACCAGGGGCGGGCTGTATCTGTACCCGCGCGATACGCGCAATCCCGCACAGCCGGGCCGAGTCTCGCTGCTGTACGGGGCGAACCCGATCGCGTTCATCGTCGAGCAGGCGGGCGGAGCGGCCACCACCGGGCACGAGCGCATGATGGAGGTTCCCCCGGCCCAGGTGCATCAGCGGGTGCCGTTCATCTTCGGTTCCCGCAACGAGGTGCTGCGCATCGAGCGGTATCACCGGGAACCGGACGCGGGCAAGCGGTTCGACAGTTCACTGTTCGGAACGCGGTCCTTGTTCCGGCCCGCCAAACACGATCAGCGCACGTAGATGCGCGATCGGCACAGTGCTTCGCGGGCGATCAGGCCGGGTCCTGGTCGCGTTCTTGCTGTTGCCTGCGGGCCTCGCGACGTTGCTGTTCGGCACGCTCGCGCAAGCCGCGCAGGAAGGCCTCGTCGTCGTCGGGATTCGACGCGACCCGGCGACCGGGGCGATCGTATTCACCGAACCGGGTATTCGAGACAGGTCCTGACTCGCCGACCGGCCTGCCCGCGAACAGCCACAGCAGCGCACCGATCGTCGGGATCAGCACGACGACGATGATCCACCCCATCTTCGGTAGGTGCCGGATGCCCGCGTCGGGGCTGGTGATGATGTCGACCAGGCAATACACCCACAGGGCGAGAGTCAGAAAGCCGATGACGGCGTAAGGCATTCGGCGATTATTCCACGCCCACTCGCACGGTGGATCCGTAGTGGTCGGTGACCACCGACGTCAGTCGGGCAGGAGCGGGACCGAGAGGCCTTCGCCGCTGCGCAGGAGTGCGGCGCGGGTGATGGCGGTGGAACCGAAGCGGCGGCGCAGGTCGTCGAGAGTGGCGTCGAGGGTGTTCTCGGCGCGCGCGTCCAGCGGCAGGGTGAGTTGCATGGTGTCGGCGTCGTCGAGGTTGGTCAGCGAGAGGCCGATCAGGGTGATGCCACGTTCGATGATCAGCGGTTGAGCGGCGTGCAGCAGCAGGCGGGCGGCGTGGCGGATCGCGGTGGAGGCATCGGTGGCTTCGACGAGGGTGTGCGATCGGGTGGCGCGGGTGAAATCGTCGAAACGTAAGCGCAGCACCACCGTTCGGCAGACGCGGTCGGCGGCGCGCAGGCGGCGGCCGAGGCGGTCGGTGAGGCCGTCGAGGTAGGCGGCGATCTCGTCGGGGTCACGTGGGCGGCGGCCGAGGGCGCGTTGGGCGCCGATCGAGCGCCGTCGTTTGCCGGTTTCCACGCGGCGTGGATCGCGAGCCAAGGACAGGGCGAACAGGTGACGGGCCGCGGCGGGGCCGAGGATGGCGCGCAGGTGGGGTTCGCCGAGTTCGGCGAGCTGGCCGATGCGGGTGATGCCGTTGGCGTGCAGTGTCGCCGAGGTGACTTTGCCGACGCCCCATAATCGCTCCACCGGCAGTGGATGCAGGAAGTCGAGCTCCTTGCCGGGTTCGACAAGGCGTAACCCGTCGGGCTTGGCGACGGCGGAGGCGACCTTGGCGAGGAATTTGTTGCGTGCGATGCCCACGGAGATGGGCAGGCCCACCCGGCCGGCCACCTGCGCACGCAGCCGGTGCCCGATGTCGATCGGTTCGCCGCTGATCCGGCGTAACCCGCTGACGTCGAGGAACGCCTCATCGATCGAGATCCCCTCCACCACCGGGGTGGTGTCGTGGAATACCGAGAACACCGCTTTGCTTGCCTCGGCATAGGCCGACATCCGTGGCGGCACCACGATCGCGTGCGGACACAGGCGCAGCGCCTGGCCCGCGTTCATCGGCGTGCGTATCCCGAACGCCTTGGCCTCGTAGCTGGCCGCCAACACCACCCCGCCACCCACGATGACCGGTTTGCCACGCAGCCACGGCTGGTCACGCTGCTCGACCGAGGCGTAGAACGAGTCGAGGTCGGCATGCAGGATCGAGGCCTCGGCGCGGGACTGGATACGCGGGCGACGCGGGGCGGCGGAATCGGACACGAACATATGTTCGCATCGGGGTCCGACGAGTTCGGCCTTTTAGGGTGTGGAGATAGTCCTGGCCTGCAGGTTTTCGGCGAACTCGCGCGCGGCGGTGAGGTCGGTGGCGTCGGGGTGGCCTTTGCGGATACCGCCCACCAGGCGCAGCGGCAGCCAGGTGTCGAAGCCCCGGCAGTCGAAGGCGTCGACAACGTCGAAGCCCTTGTTCTCGATGTCGCGGGTCAAGGTGGTGACATAGCGGCGAAACGGCGGTTCCGGGAATCCACTGGTGCGGAACACGAACGCCTTGCCCCCGTGTCCGGCCGGCAGGGAGGCAATGAACCGGCGCAGTTCCGGATGGAAAGCCATGTTGTAGATGCCCGAGCCGAAGCCGACGAGGTCGTAGTCGGCGAGCCCGGCCGGATCGATGTCGGCGGGGGCGACGACCCGTCCGCCGAGCACCTGGCCGATGGTTTCGGCGACGCGCTGGGTGTTGCCGTGCGACACCGACTTGCACACGAGGATGACCTTCATGGGGATGGTCCTTTCGTTCCGCTGCGTTGCTGGACACCCTCGGAGACACCGCTCAGGTTCCCAGCGTGACATGCAGGTGCTGTGCCCTCCGTCACAGGGTGCGTTCGGCCGCGATGTCGAGAATGCGCACGACATCGATGGACTGCAGTTTGTCGGGGTTGCGGATCGCGTAGAGCCCGGTGACGAGGTCGTCGGTCAGCTCGACCACCAGCACCGTATCCAGATCGCCGTTCTTCGATCGGGCGATCACCGTGGGCTGCGCGTTGAAACTGCCGAATTCGACTGTCGCGCCCGCCATCGAGTTCTGGGTCAGCCCGATCAGGAACCGCGCCACGGGCTCGGCGCCGATGATCGGGCGGCGCGCGGCACTCACACGGCCACCGCCGTCGGAGATCTGGAGGATGTCGGGCGCGAGCACCGCCATGAGGGCGCTGACGTCGCCGGTGTTGGCGGCCAGCAGGAAGCGGCCGATCACCGCGCGGCTGGTGTCGGAGTCCGGTTGGAAGCGCCGTCGCCGCGACGCGACGTGCGCGCGGGCCCGGTGGGCGATCTGCCGCACGGCGGAGTCGGATTTGTCGATCATCTGCGCGATCTCGCGATGGCTGTGCCCGAACACCTCCGACAGCACGAACACCGCGCGCTCGGTGGGACCAAGAGTTTCCAGCACGAGCAGCATCGCCATCGACACCGATTCGGCCAGCAACACATCCTGCCCCGCGTCGGGCGCGGTACGGATCGGTTCGGGCAGCCAGGTGCCGACGTAATCCTCGCGGCGCCGCCGGACCGTGCGGAGATGATTGATCGCCTGACGGGTGACGATCTGCACCAGGTACGCGCGCGGATGCGTCACCTCCGTCGCGTCGCGCCAGCGAAGGTAGCTGTCCTGCAACACGTCCTCGGCATCGGCGGCACAGCCCAGGATTTCGTAGGCGATCGTGAACAGCAGTGGCCGGAATGTGGCGAATGTGTCGGACTCGGTCATCGGGCCACCCCTGCGCGCCTCATACACCGATGATTCCGGGCGACAGCGAGTCAGCGCAACCACGCTGTCGCGCAGACGATCCCCGTCGATGCTGTGGACGACACCTCACATCGCTGCGGTGCTGTCGCGCTGACCGAACCAGACAGGCAGGTGGTCGAGGAGATCCTGCTGCTCTCGACCGACCCATGCCACATGCCCGTCAGGGCGAAGCAGTACCGCGGGGGCGTCGAGTTCGTCGCTGACGTCGACGATGTGGTCGACCCGGTCCGCCCATCCCCGCACGCAGAGGTGGCCGGTCTGGTCGAGCAGCAGTCCACGGCCCGCGTGCATGTGCGCGTAGAGGCGACCGCGTTTCAAGGCGATATCGCGCAATCGCCGACCGAGCAGTGGGTCGCCCTCGCCGAAGTCGTAGCGGATCGCGATGGCGATGATCTTCTCGGTGAGACAGCGGCTCACCTCGTCGAATTCCATCAGCTCGGATACCAGCCTGCGTACCGCCTGTGGTCCCGCGTCCAGCGACATCAGCTCCATCTGGGCGCGGGTGTTGTCGAGCACGTCGGCGGCCACGGGGTGGCGTTCGGTCTGGTAGGTGTCGAGCAAGCCCGCCGGCGCCCAGCCGTTGATCTCGGCGGCCAGTTTCCAGCCGAGGTTGAACGCGTCCTGCACGCCCAGGTTCAGGCCCTGTCCGCCGGTGGGCGGGTGGATGTGGGCGGCGTCGCCTGCCAGCAGCACGCGGCCGACGCGGTAGTGCTCGGCTTGGCGGGTGCCGTCGCCGAAACGCGACAGCCACCGCGGCGAGTGCGCGCCGAAGTCGGTGCCCGCGGTGGCGATGAGCTGTTGTTTCATTTCTTCGAGGGTGGGCGCGACAGCCCGGTCCTCGGCGACTCCGGCCGCGGGGGCGAGGACGCGGTAGACCCCGTCTGCCAGGGGCATCGCGCCGAATCGCAGCTGGGTCTTGCGGACTTCGGTCATCACCTCGGTGATCGTTTCCGGTGACGCGGTCAATGCCATTTCGCCGAGCAGGGTCTCGACCCGGCTCGGCTCGCCGGGGAACGCGACACCGAGCAGCCTGCGCACGGTGCTGCGGCCACCGTCGCAGCCGACGAGATAGCGCGCACGCAACCGGGTGCCGTCGGCCAGTTCGACGGTGACCGCGTCGTCGCGCTGGCTCACGCCGACCACTTCGGTGCCACGCCGGATCTCGGCACCGAGTGCGGTGGCGTGCTCGCTCAGCAGCTGATCGGTGCGAGGTTGCGGGATGGCCAGGACATAGGGGTGGGCGGTGTCGAGTCGCTCGGGCGCCGGTGTGGGGATGCCGGCGAAGAATCCGCCGAGCGGATGCCGGCGTCCGAGCGCGAGGAACCGGTCGAGCAGGCCGCGCTGATCCATGATCTCGATACTGCGCGCGTGCAGGCCGAGCGAGCGGACGATCTTCGTCGGCTCCGCGTCCTTCTCCAGCACGACCACCCGCACCGCGTGCAGCCTCAATTCGGCGGCCAGCATCATGCCGGTCGGTCCACCGCCGACCACGATCACGTCGATCATCGACTACTCCCCTTCGACAAGATTCCCGCAGGTTGCGGGCTCGCCGAGAGATTGTGCGGCATCACCGGGGTCTTGCCGCAAGCCCCGGGGTGCGCTATATGTTAGAGGTGGCAAGGAGTGGTTTTCCCTCCTTGCCTTTGCCATGCTCGCGACTCTCACCGAGGCGGTGCCGGTACTGTGAAGCGGTTCGGGCAAGGTGAAGGAGTCGGTCGGCGGTGCGTGGTTTCGGGGATCTCGAGGCAGTGCTGATGGATCGGCTGTGGGACCGCGATGTGGACACGACCACGGTGCGCGAACTGTTCGACGAGTTGGCGACCGAGCGCGACATCGCCTACACCACCGTGATGTCGACGATGGACAATCTGCACCGCAAAGGCTGGCTGGCCCGCGAGCGTGAGGGCCGCGCGTACCGGTATTGGCCGACGGTGACCCGCGAGGAACACAGCGCCCGGCTCATGCACGAGGCGCTCGGTGTGGGCGGGCGATCCGACCTCGTCCTCAACTATTTCGTCGACCGGATCAGTGACGACGAATTCGCGGGATTGCGAGCCGCGTTGCGCCGTGTCGCCACCCGGCGGACCGAGGCGAGTTAGCCCGATCGTGTCGGAGTGATCTGATCTGATGGGACACCGATGGGATCGGTCACGGGGACGGGACGCATGCTGAGTGTCGGATGGGATCAGGTGTTCGCCTGGCGGCTGGGCCGCCAGTTCGTCGCGGCACCGACCGCGGGTTCTGCCGAGGATGTCGCGACCCGGTTGGCCGGGGTGCAGGCGCAGGTGGCGTCGGCGGCGGAGATGGCTGTGGCGGTGCGCAGTCCCAATTCCCACGGCCACGGCCACGGCCTCGGTGTCGGCGAGGCGTTGGCCGCGGGCACGTTGATCAAGACCTGGGCGATGCGCGGCACGCTGCACGCGATGGTGCCCGAGCAGGCCGCGGCCGCGCTGTCGCTGATCGGATCGGCGCGGACCTGGGAGAAACCGTCGTGGCAGAAGACGTTCGGCGCGACCCCGGCGCAGGTGGCCGGTCTGGTGGAGGTGGTGTCGGGAGTCCTGGCCGGTCAGGTCCTGACCCGGGACGAACTGGTCGAGGCGGTCCTCGCCGAACCCGGCTTCGCCCACCTCGGTGAGCAGTTGCGCTCCGGCTGGGGTGCGGTGCTCAAGCCGTTGGCCTGGCAGGGCGCGCTGTGCCACGGTCCCGCGCGCGGGAGCAAGGTCACCTTCACCGCGCCGGGCGACCTGACTCCCGGGTGGAAGGGCATCCCGGAACCCGATATCGCCGCACCGGCGCTTATCCGCGCTTATCTCGGCGCGTACGGTCCCGCGACCCCGGCGGCCTTCGACGCGTGGCTCAGTCGCAACAGCGTGCGCACAACCGTGCTGCGCGGGTGGTTCGCGGCGATGGGTGACGCGCTGACCGAGGTCGACGTCGAAGGACGGATCGGCTGGATTCCGAGCGAGTTCGCCGACGATCTCGCCGCGGCGACTCTCGACGGCGGTGTCCATCTGCTCGGTCCGTTCGACCAGTACGTACTGGGACCCGGTACCGCCGACACCGTGCTGCTGCCCGCCGAGCACCGGTCGAAGGTGAGCAGGACGGCGGGCTGGATCTCGCCGCTGGTGCTGGTCGACGGTCGCATCATGGGCACGTGGGAACAGGTCGACGACACGGTCGTCGTGTCGATGTTCGACGCGCGCGAACTCCCCGAGCGCGCCCTGACCGCAGCGGTGAACCGGCTGGCAGCGGCTACCGGCACACCAGGGCTGGGCGTCCGCGCGAGCTGAGATTTCGGATACGCCAGACGACGAACCAAGCGCTTGCTACGGTGGCTCGATGATCCCCACGATCGTCTGGGGCACCGGAAACGTCGGCCGCGCGGCCATCCGTGCCGTGGCTGCCCATCCGGCGCTGGTTCTCACCGGGGTGCTCGTGCACAACCCCGACAAAGTCGGCCGAGACGCGGGCACGCTCGCAGGCCTCGACACCGAATTGGGGGTGGCCGCCGTCGACGACATCGACGCGCTACTCGCCACCGGACCCCAGGCGGTGGTGTACGCAGCGTCTGGAGACATCCGGCCAGACGACGCGCTCGCCGACATCGTGCGGGCGATCCGGGCCGGCGCCGTCGTGGTCACCCCGGCCCTCTACGCCCTCTACGACCCGCGCAACGCACCGGCCGAAATGCGCGAGCCGGTGCTGGAAGCCATTGCCGCGGGCGGTGGTTCGCTGTTCGTCTCCGGGGTGGATCCCGGCTGGGGCAACGATGTGCTGCCGCTGTTGATCAGCGGGCTCGCCGCCACCATCGACGTGGTGCGCTGCCAGGAGATCTTCGACTACTCCACCTACGACCAACCCGACTCGGTGCGCTACCTCGTCGGGATGGGACAGCCGATGGACTACCAGCCGCCGATGCTGATGGCGAGCGTGCCGACGATGGTGTGGGGCGGCCAGATCCGGCTGATGGCCAGAGCATTGGGTGTCGAACTCGACGAGATCCGCGAAACCGTCGACCGGCGCGCCCTCGACGCGACAGTGCAGACCACCCAGATGGGGGCGTTCGACGCGGGCACACAGGGGGCGGTGCGGTTCGAGGTGCAAGGCATCGTCGACGGGCAGGCGCGCATCGTGATCGAGCACGTCACCCGCATCCATCCCAGCTGCGCACCGGACTGGCCGACACCACCCGACGGTGACGGTGCCCACCGGGTGATCATCGAGGGTTCGCCACACATCGAGGTCAGCGTCGAAGCGACCGATGAAGGCGGCAATCGCGCGGCGGGCGGAAACGCCACGGCGGTGGGACGTTTGGTCAATGCCATCGACTGGCTGGTCGAGGCGCCGCCCGGTCTCTATGACGCACTCGATGTGCCGCTGCGCGCCGCGGTCGGCAAACTCGGAAGGACACCACGATGATCATCGACATTCCCGAGGGCAAAGATCCCATCGGCTACGTGTGGGGCGAGATGGTGCCCGGCATCGGCGTCGCCGCGGCGGCATTCTCGCTGTCGGTCTACGAGCACTCCACCCTCGGCCTGCGTGAATTCGAAGCGGCCCGGTTGCGGATCGCCCAGATCAACGGCTGCCTGTTCTGTCAGGACTGGCGCACCGAACGCGACGGACAGAAGGTCGAAGCGGAATTCCCCGATGCCGTCACCCACTGGCGTGACACCGACCGGTTCGACGAACGGACCCGCCTCGCCGCCGAATACGCCGAGCGCTACGCCACCGACCACCACGGCCTCGACGACGAATTCTGGGCCAGGATGTTCGCCGAGTACTCCCAGGCCGAGGTGGTGGAACTGAGCATGAGCATCGGTTCCTGGCTGGCGTTCGGCCGCCTCAACCGGGTGCTCGGGCTGGACACCGTGTGCGTGCTGCCCGGCCACTGACCGCCGGGTGCGCCAGAGGTAGCACCGCCTCGCCGGCGGCCGGGCGCCAGGGACTGGGCAACACCGTCGCGCCCGCGCCGATTAAGCTGCGGGCCGTGATGGAACCTGCGAGACAGCAGCTCATCGATACGGTGGCCTGGGTGCTGATCGAGAACGGTCGCATCCTGTGTGCCCGCCCGCGCGGCAAGGACGTGTTCTTCATCCCCGGCGGCAAACGGGAAGGGGTCGAGACCGACCTGCAGACCTTGGTCCGCGAGGTCGCCGAAGAACTGACCGTCGAGCTCACGCCCGAGAGCGCCACCCACGTCGGCACCTATGAGGCCGCGATCGCCGACGGGCACGACACCGTCGTCCGGATGGCGTGCTACACCGCCGACTATCGCGGGGTGCTCACGGCAAGCAGCGAGATCGAGGCGCTGGCCTGGTTCGGATTCGGGGACCGCGATCTGGTTCCCCCGGTCGACCAGTTGTTGTTCGACGACCTCGCGGCGGCCGGGTCGCTGCGGTGATCGGCACGGTGGCACGGTCGGCGTTCTACGAACTGCTGGCACTGCCACTGGCCTTCACCCGGGTGCGGACCCGGCTGCGGGTGCCGCGACTGCTCTTGCGCGAACCTGTCGGCGCCCACGATATTTCCCTGCGACGCTGCCTGATCCAATCGGTGCTCTCCGGTGGTGTCGGGCTGCTCGGCTGGTTCCTCGCGATGCTCAGCGTGCTGGTTCTGGTGCGTGGGTTCGCCTATCCGTTGGTCGCCGCCGACAGTTACCAGACCTCGTGGGGCGGGCCGACGCTGGCGGGCGCGTGGCTGGTGCACGCGGCGTCGGGTGCGTTGATCGCGCCGGCATTCGTCGCGGTGATCGCCCTGTGCGGCCGGCTACAGCTGCGGGTGACGCGGACTGTCCTCGGCGGTGACCGGTCGTGGTGGGCGATTCCGGTCGCCCTGGTTCTCGTGGCGGCGGGCGGGTTGTTCTTCGTCGCGTGGGTGCGGCAGATCTGAGCGTGCGGGTCAGCGAGATCCGGGGATGTAGACGCCGGCGGCCCGCAGCTTCGCCTCGACAAGGGCCGAGAGCCGGGCCGGGGCCGATTCCTGCTCTTCACCGTGGTGGCGGATCAATTTGTAGCGTGTCGCGGCGTCTGTGCGGGCTTGCAGGCCCGTCACGATCTTCAGCTGGTCGGGGTGGGCGAGATAGTGCTCGGCCAGCGCGGTAGCCACTTCCTCGACGCGCGGGTCGTCCGGTTCCCAGCTGGCCGATTCCGAGGCGCGCCTGCTCAGGGCGAGGAACTCGGTGTCTTCTAGGGCGTTCTCGACATTGGTGAGGTAGTCGTCGAAGCCCTCCGGGACCAGCGCTCTGGCCAGCACCCACCCTTCCCTGGCCGCGGCCACCTCCGCCGGGGGAAAGCCGAGGCCGGGTAGGCGAGCGAGCAGCTCCACCGCGCGGTCGGGCAGCAGCGTGCGGTCGCCGTCGGCCAGCCGGTGCAGCGTGTCTCGGCGCACGATCAGTTCCTCGATCCGCTCGGTGAGACGCCGTTCGACGTCGGCGAGCTCGGTGGCGAACGCGTCGGCGTCGGCGTCGAGCAGAGATCCGATCTCGGCCAGTGGAACTCCGGCGGCGGCGAGGGTTCTGACCTGCACCAACCGCAAAAGTTCGGCCGAACCGTAGCGCCGGTAGCCGGAGCTGTCGCGGGCCGGTTCGTCGAGCAGACCGTTCTTCTCGTAGTGCCGCACGGTCTTGATCGTGACACCGGCGAAAACCGCGGCCTGGCCGATCGTGACGCCGTTCATCATCTGCTCAGTCCGCCTTGTTCGAGGTAGTCCTACCCAGAAAGTTGACCTTGATGGTGCGTCGAGGTCAAGCATCCGGGGTCGTGACCAGCTGGGCGCGACCCCGGAAGGTGCGTTCAGGCCGTAGCGGCACCGAACACTTCGTCGAGCAGTCGCTGCGTCGCGGCCTGGAACGTCGCCGACATCGACAGGTCGGCGTCGTCGATGTAGTTGAGTGCGGCGGTCATGGTCTTGGTGCCGTCGAGCGTGCTGTACATCAGCGCCGCATGGCCACCGTGGCCGCCGTTGTGGGTGATGACGGTGCCGGTCTCGGTCTGCTGGACGAACACCCCAAGGCCGTAGCCGACCTTGGCTTCGGGGGTGAGCATCTCGGCCAGCAGCGGGGCGGGCAGCAGCGTGCCGCGCAGCAGTGCGGAGAGGAAGGTGTGCAGGTCCTTGCTGGTCGAGATCATGTCGCCGCCGCTGGAAATCCAGGACGGATTCTGGGAGGTGACGTCGATCGTCTGCTCCACCCCGGCGTCGTCATAGCGGTAGTAGGCGTGGGCGTGCGGTCCGCCGATCTCGGTCGAGGTCTCCGGCACGACGGTGTCGCAGAGCCCGAGCGGGCCCAGGATCAGTCGCTGCATCTCCTCGGCCAGCGAGTGACCGGTGACCGCTTCGATCAACAGCTTGGCGAGCGCGTAATTGGTGTTGGCGTAGCTCCAGTCCGTGCCCGGTTCGAACCGCGCGGGCTTTGCCAATGCCCGCCGTACCAGCTCGTCGGTGTGGTGGGTCTGGAAACGGTTGTCCACCCAGTCTTTGCCACTCCAGGCGACGACTCCCGGCGCGCTCGTCCCGTCTTCGTAGAACTCGCCGGTGAAGTTGAAGATCCCGCTGGTGTGCTGCAACAGCATGCGGACGGTGACGCGCGGATCCAACTCGAACCGGGGCAGGTAGTCGACGGCGGGAGCGTCGAGGGCGATCGTGCCCTCGGCTACCAGTTGCAGGACCACGGTCGCGACGAAAGTCTTGGTGTTGCTGCCGATCCGGACGCGCCCGTTGATCGGCGGTGGTGCGCTCTGGCCCAGCTCGCTGCGTCCGGCGCTGCCGACCCACACGCCCTGCTCGTCGTCGACTCGCACGTGCAGGCCGACGAATCCGGTGGCGACGATCTCCTCGATGGTCTGCTGCAGGGTCGGATAGTGCTGTGCGGCAGTGGTTGTGGTGGTGCTCGCTGTGGTGTTCACGTTCGAAGTCATGAGATGAGCGTCCACGTTGACCCAAGGTCAACCGCAAGAGTGATCTGGGTCACTCAGCGTGTCCGGGTCTGATCGTGCCGAACCCGGACACGCCGGTGTCAGGCTGTTCGGGCCAGGTGGCGGGTCAGGAATTCGGTGGTGGTGGTCAGCTGGAACGCCGGGACCTGGGCGTGCCCACCGGGGTTGGCGTGCAAGGTCTTCTCCGCCGAGCCGAACGCGTCGAACAAGGCGAGCGCGCTGTCACGGTCGACATATTCGTCGTTCCACTGGAGCAGGAACTCGACGGGGACGGTGATCGAGGCGGCCGCCTCGGTCAGGGATCGGTGACCGAGCAGGCCGAAGACGGCGGCGGAGATCCGGGGGTCCGCCGCGGTCAGCGCGACACCGATGGCGGTACCCAGCGCGGTGCCGCAGTACGCGACGGGGGCGTGAACGCCGATGCTCGGAAGTTGCTGCACTGCGTCGAGGGTTGCCTGCCATTCGGGGACGGCGCGCGCGGCCAGAGAAGCGTTGTATTCCACGATGATCGGTGCGACGGGCTCGTCCGCAGCTCGGGCATGCCGCAGCGCGGCAATGAGGTCGTCGTCCGCGGGAGTTCGTGGCCTACCACCGTGGCCGGGAGCGTCGATCGCGACCACGGTGAAGCCGCAGGCGGTGACGAAGTGCTGAGCACGCGCCACGATGCCCGGTGCCTGCTTGTGCTGACCGCCGCCGTGGCCCATCAGCACCACCGGGGCGATGGTGCCGGAATCGGCTGCGCGAGACCAGAGGACGCCGGTGATCTCACCCAGGGTGAAATGGCGTTCGGCGACACCGTTCGACGATGTGTGTGCGGTGAAATGCATGATTGTGCCCTTCGGGAGTGCCTTGTGGGGCGCTCCCGGCGACCTTGGCGTCAGGCGGCCGACCGTGCTGGGCGGGAGCACCCATGGACTACTGCGTTGATGGGTCTCACCTCCTCCTGCGATGTCACGGACACCGCGACGCTACCAGGCCGACAGCGCCGCGCCACACTCGGTTTCGGCTAGCCCAGTTCCTTGCGGAGCGTGTCGGCGATGACGGTGAGGGCGTGGTCTTCGGTCATGCGCCAGTGGGTTGCGGCCACCGCATGATTGTCGACGGTGCCGGTCACTGCCTCGGACCAGGACGACGCACCGGTGGTTCCGGTCGGATCACTGTGGGCCGCGGTGAAATAGGTGATGGTGCCGTCGAAACGGCGGGGGTGGTAGGCGGCGTCGAGGGCGACCGAGGTGGTCGCCGCGTCGACGATCCGGTCGATACGGGACGGGTCGACCGCGGCGTGTGGTGCGGAGCGCTCGAACAGCGTCCGGGCGAGCTGGTGGATGTCGACAGGGTCGGCGAGGTCCACCTGCTCGGTGCCGGCGAATCCGCCGAGCAGGTCGGCGGCGGTCACCGTCGTCGCGACAGCCGTCGAAGCCGACGACAGGGTGCTGTCCAGCATGGCCAGCACCGCCACCTGCTCGCCGTCCTCCTGGAGTTGCACCGCCATGGCGTGCGCGATGACACCGCCCAGGGACCAGCCGAGCAGATGGTACGGACCTTCGGCCTGCACCGCGCGAATCTCCTTGAGGTAGCGCAGCGCCCATTCCTCGATCGAATCCGGCAGCGGCTCGCTCGAACTCAGCGCCGGTGACTGGAGACCGTACAGCGGGCGGTCGAGGTGGGCTGCGAGGCCGCTGAAGGACCAGGCGATACCGCTGATGGGGTGGACGCAGAACAGCGGTTCGCCGGTGCCTTCGGTGCGCAAAGGCAGCAGGACGTCGAATGTGGCGTCGATGCCCGCGCTGTCGGTGCCCTCGGCGCGCAATGCCGCGACGATGCCCGCCGGGGTGGGGGTGGTGAAGATCCAGGTGACGGGGACGGTCGCGGCCGTCGCGGCACCCAGCTGGGTCGACAGGCGGGTGGCGCTCAGTGAGGTGCCGCCGAGTTCGAAGAAGTGGTCGTCCATGCCGACGCGGTCCAGGCGCAGGACATCGGCGAAGATTGCGGCGACGGTGTGTTCGATGGCCGTGTCCGGGGCCCGATAGGCGCGGGTGGCGAGTGCGGGCGCGGGCAGCGCGGCGCGGTCGAGTTTGCCGGTGTGGGACAGGGGGACTTCGTCGAGCACCGTGATCGTGGCCGGAATCATGTGGGTGGGCAGTGCCTGAGCCGCCCATCGCGCGACACTGTCCATGTCGGCCTCGTGGCCGTGCGAGGCCACCACGTAGGACACCAGAACTGTTTCCCCGGCCTGGTTCTCACGACCGACGGTGACGGCGAAGCCGACGTCGGGATGGGAAGCCAGCACCGCATCGATCTCCTGGAGTTCGATGCGGAAGCCGCGGATCTTGAGCTGGAAGTCGGTGCGGCCGCGGTATTCGAGTTCGCCGTCGGCGCGCCAGGCGGCCAGGTCGCCGGTGCGGTACAGGCGGGTGCCCGCGTGGAACGGGTTGGCGACGAAGCGTTCGGCGGTGAGGTCGGGACGGCCCAGGTAGCCGGTGGCCAGCTGAGTACCCGCGAGGTACAGCTCGCCCGGGACACCGACGGGGACCGGGCGTAGCCGTGCGTCCAGGACATAGACCTGGCTGTTCCAGACCGGTGTGCCGATCGCGACGGTGGTCGTGTCGGCAGCGCTCACCCGGTGGCAGGTGATCGAGACCGCGGCCTCGGTCGGGCCGTAGACGTTGTACAAGGCGGTGTTCGGCGCCGCGGTGGCGAATCGGCGGGTCAGTGCGACCGGCAGAGTCTCACCGATGGCCAGGACGCGGCGCAGCGAGGAGGGGAGTTGCTCGGTGACCAAGGTGTCGAGCATCGACGGCACGACGTGCAGAGTTGTCACTTCTTCGCGGCGCATCAGGTCGGCGAGGTAGGCCGGATCACGGTGGCCGTCGGGCGCGGCGAGGACCAGTCGACCACCGCAGATCGCCGCGGACCAGAACTCCCAGACCGACAGGTCGAAGGTGGCCGCGGTCTTGAGGAGCACGCTGTCCTGTGCGGTGAGACCGAATTCAGCTGTCTTCCAGCGCAACTGGTTGACGATCGCGGCGTGAGAGACGGCGACACCCTTCGGGCGGCCCGTCGATCCCGACGTGAAGATCACGTAGGCGGTGTTCGCGGGGCGCAAGGGCGCGCGGCGATCACGGTCGGTGATCGGGGCGGGGCTGTGTGCGGCGAGGTCCACCTGCTCGACACATCGAACACGGGTTGTCGCGAGGTCCTCGGCCGCGCCGAGCCAGGTGTCGGCGTTGGTGAGGACGAGCAGCGGGGCGGCCGTGTCCAGGATGTAGCCGGTGCGCGATCGCGGGTGGTCGGGGTCGACCGGCACGTACACCCCGCCCGCGGTGCTGACCGCGTACATCGCCACGACCAGGTCGATCGATCGCCGCATCGCCAGTGCCACCCGGGTTTCCGGGCCGACGCCCGCGGCGATGAGATAGCGGGCCAGGCGGTTGACCCGCTCGTCGAGTTCGGCGTAGGTCAGCCGGGTGTCGTCGGCGACGAGGGCCAGGGCGTCCGGGGCGCGCGAGACGGTCGCGTCGAACATCGAGGCGAGGGTCGCGGCCGGATCTGCCTGTCGCGCTGTGTGATTCCAGGTGTCGAGGATCCGGACTCGTTCGGCGGGGGCGAGCAGATCGATGCTGTACAGCGGTGCGCCCGGGTCGGTGACCACCGCGGTGATCAGTCGGGTGAGCCGGGCCAGGAAACCTGCGACCGTGGCCGCGTCGAACAGGTCGGCGGCGTAGGTGCAGTAGCCGGTGATGCCCGCCGGAGAACCCTCGGCGGTGTAGCGGTCGGCCACGATCAGGTGCAGGTCGAACTGGGACAGCTCCCGATCGAGTTCTACCGACGACACACTCGTGCCGGGCAGGTCCATGCGCACCTCGGCCAGGTTCTGGAACGACAAACCGACCTGGAACAGGGGGTGGCGGGCGGTGGAGCGGGCCGGGTTGAGGACTTCCACCAGCCGTTCGAACGGGATGTCGGCGTGGGCGAAGGCAGCCAGGTCGGTGTCGCGCTGGCGGGTGAGCTGTGCGGCGAAGCTCGCACCCGCGTCGACGCGGGTGCGGAAGACCAGGGTGTTGACGAACATCCCGATCAGGTCGTCGAGGGCGGCGTCGCCGCGGCCGGCGACCGGTGTGCCGATGGCGATGTCGGTGGTGCCCGACAGCTCGGCGAGTACCACCGCGAAGGCGGTGTGCACGGCCATGAACAGGGTCGCGCCGTGGGTCCGCGACAGTTCGGCGAGGGCGGCGTGGGTGGCGGTGTCGACGGTGAACGGAACCCGCCCGCCCGCGTAGGACTGGATCGCCGGTCGTGGCCGGTCGCGGGGTAGTTCGAGTTGGTCGGGCAGCTCGGCCAGAGCTTGCCGCCAGTAGGCGAGCTGGGTGGCCGACACCGAGGTGGGATCGGTTTCGTCGCCGAGCAGGGTCTGCTGCCAGATCGCGTAGTCGGCGTACTGCACGGGCAGCGGTGCCCAGGTGGGGCTCTGTCCTTGCGCGCGTGCGGTGTAGGCGATGACGAGGTCGCGGGTGAGGGGCCCGCCGGAGAAGCCGTCACCGGCGATGTGGTGCACGGCCATGGCCAGGACGTGGTCGTCCGGGCCGAGTTCGAACAGGGTGGCACGTAAGGGCACTTCTCGGGTGACATCGAAAACGGTCGACACCAGTGCTGTCACTGCGGGGGTCAGGCTTTCGTCGACGTCCGGGGCGATCGTGGTGACGTGCAGGCGCGGTACATCCGGGTGGTCCGGAGGCAGAACGATCTGGGCCGGTACCTCGTCGACAGCCGGGTAGATCGTGCGCAGGATCTCGTGGCGTGCGACGAGATCGGTGAAGGCCTGCCGCAGCGCGGTGGTGTCGAGTTCGCCGGTCAGGCGGAGCACGACCGGGATGTTGTAGGCGGCGGTTCCGGTATCGAAGCGGTTGAGGAACCACATGCGCTGCTGGGCGGGCGAGAGGGGGATGTGATCAGGTCGTGGGCGCGCCCGCAGGGCGGGTCGACGGGCCGCGCGGGCCAATCCGGCGATCTCGTGCGCGCATTCGGCGACGGTGGGTGCGGCGAACAGCACGCGCACCGGCACCCGGATGTCGAGTGCGGCACCGATCCGAGCGGTCAGGCGGGTGGCGAGCAGCGAGTTGCCGCCCAGATCGAAGAAGCTGTCGTCGGCGCCGACGCGTTCGGCACCGAGCACCTCGGCGAACGCCTCGGCGACGGTACGTTCCAGTCCGGCCGCGGGCGCACGGTAGGTGCGCGTCACGAACTCCGGTGCGGGCAGCGCAGTCCGGTCGATCTTTCCGGCGGCCGAGAGCGGGATACGGTCCAGGACGACGACGGCGGCCGGGACCATGTGCGCGGGCAGCATCGACGCGGACCACCGTGTGATGGCGCCGGGGTCGATCTCGCGGCCTGTCACATACGAGACCAGCACGGTGTCCCCGGCGGGGTTCTGCGTGCCGAGCGTGAGAGCGAAACTCACCTGTGGGTGCCGCAGCAGGACGGCGTCGATCTCACCGGGCTCGATCCGGAAGCCGCGGATCTTGATCTGGAAGTCGGTGCGGCCCAGGTATTCCAGCTCGTAGGTGTCGCCGTGCACCCAGCGGACGAGGTCGCCGGTGCGATACATGCGTGCGCCGGGTCCGGCCCAGGGGCAGGCGAGGAAACGATCCGCGGTGGCGGCGGGGCGGCCACGGTACCCGCGTGCGAGTGCGGGACCCGCGAGATAGAGCTCACCGGTGGCGCCCACCGGCACCGGATGCAGACGGGCGTCGAGGACCACGGCCCGCATGCCCGGCACGGGGCGACCGATCGTGACGCGGTCCCCGGCACGCAGCACCGAGTAGGTCGCGCCGATGGTTGCCTCGGTGGGACCGTAGCCGTTGAGGAAGCTGCGGCCCGGTTGCCACGTGGCCAGCAGTTCGGGGGCGGTGGCTTCGCCGCCGGCGGACACGCACTGCAGGTCGGGCAGGGTGGTCGGGTTCAGGGTGCTCAGCAGGGCGGGGGTGATGATCGTGTGCGTCACCTGTTCGGTGCGCAGCAGGTCGTCGAGGTCGATGCCGCCCAGGGTGTCGGGCGGGGCGATGACCAGGGTGGCGCCGTGGTGGAAGGCGGTGGCGAGTTCCTCGATCGACTGGTCGAAGCTGGGTGAGCAGACGTGCAGCATGCGGTGGTCGTGGCGCAGGCGCATCAGGGCCGCCGAGTGGGTGACGAGGGCGCCGAGTCCCGCATGGGTGACCGAGACGCCCTTGGGTGTGCCGGTGGAGCCGGAGGTGTAGATCACGTAGGCGATGTTGTCGCGGCGCAAGGGTGCTCGGCGGTCACGGTCGCGTACCGGGGTCGACGAGCGGGCGGCGGTGCGGACCCGGGCGGCCGGTTCGTCCAGCGCCAGCCAGCGCAGCGATCCGGGCAGGCTGTTCGCCCTCGCGGCGACCGTGAGGCCGATGGTCGCGCCGGAGTCGGCGAGCATGTGACGGACACGGTCTTCGGGGTAGTTCGGGTCGACGGGAAGGTACACGCCACCCGCTTTGGCGATGGCCCAGAACGCGAGGATCGACTCGTAGGAGCGCGGGATCGCCGAGGCGACGACTGTTTCCGGGCCGATTCCCTCGTCGATGAGGACTCGGGCCAAGCGTGAGGAATCGGCGTCGAGGGTGCCGTAGGTGTAGGTGTTCGCGGTGTCGCGCACGGCGATTCGATGCTGGCCGTAGCCGGTGCCGCGCACGAGCAGCTCGGGCAGGGTGGGGGTGGCCGACGGAGTCGGGCCGTCGCCGAGATGAGTCAAGAAGGTGTACTCGGCGTGATCGGACAGCGGTAGGTCACCGGCCGGGATCCGTGGGTCGGCGGCGATCGCGGTGAGCAGCCGGGCCAGGCGCCGCACGAACGTGTCCGCTTCGTGGTCATCGAAAACGGTTCGGGCGAAAGACATCTCGATCGCCGAGCCCGACGTCGTCTCGAGCACCGTCACGAGGAGTTCGCCGGCTGTCACGGCGTCGTGCCCGGGCAGGGTGTGCCGCGCATCCGAACCGGCTGCGGTCGTCGCCGCGGCGGGCACGGGCAACGGGTCGTCCGATGAGCCGGTGGACCGTACTTCCAGCGATACCTGTCCCAGCGCGCGGGGCTCGACGCCGAGCAGCTCGGCGAAGTCCGCGAGCGGGATTCCCGCATGAGCCAGCGTCAGCGTCTCGGCCTCGTGTGCCCGCGTGAGCAGATCGAGGAAGGGTGCCGCGAGATCGATGGCGATGCGCAGCAACAGATCAGGAGTGCGGGTTCGGATCACGATGTCGTCGGATGCCGTGAGTCGCGCGAGGAGTACAGCCAAGGCGGTGCCGACCAGCGATTGCCTGCTCACGTTCGCGGTGCCGGCGAGTTCATGGAGGGCTCGGTGCACCGTCGTCGGGACGGTCGACCTGGCACAACCGTGCTCGGCGCCGAGGCGATTGTCGCCGTGCTCACGCTGCGCGCGCGAGAGGTCGGGACGTGCGCCGCCGGCGACCACGTGGTCGGTGGGCAGGACCAGGCGAGCCGGCAGGTCGGCCAACGTCTGGCGCCAGTAGCGGGATCGGGTGATCGGGTCGGCGGGGTCGGTGGTGAGCTGGTGGGCGAGGTCGACGACAGGCGTGGTCGGGGCGGCGACGAGGTTGTCGATCGCCGTGCGGAGACGGTCGGTGAGCGCGCGGGCCGCGAGATCGGAGACGAGGTCGCGGCGGTACTTGATCTGCACCTGGGTGCGGGCACCGAGGAAGACCAGGACCGTGATCGGGTAGTGGGTGTGGTCGGCGCCGTGCAGGTCGTCGATGCTCAGTTCGTCGAGCGCGCCGCCTGCTTGTTGGAGGCCTTCGACGTCGACGGGGTAGGACTCGAAAGCGAGCATGGTGTCGAAGAGTTCGCCCGGTCCCGCGACGCGCTGGATCGCGCCGAGGCCGAGGTGGTGGTGATCGAGCAGGGAGGCCTGCTCGGCTTGGACGGCGCGGATCAGGTCACCGACGGTGGCGGTGGGGTCGATGCGCACCCGCACCGGGACCGCGTCGACGAACAGCCCGATCATGTCGCCGACGCCGTCCAGCTGGGGCGGGCGCCCGGACACGGTCGCACCGAACACGACATCCTCGCGTGCGGTGCTCGCGGCGACGACCAGGCCCCAGGCTGTTTGGAACACGGTGTTCGCGGTGACCTCGGCGGCCGCGGCGACGGCGGTCAGCGCGGACGTCCGCGCGGCGTCGAGTTCGAACTCGCACAGGCCGTAGCCGTGGCCGGTCGCCGGCGGCCAGGTGAGCTCGGGGGCGATCATCGTCGCCGACACCCCGTCGAGGACCTCCGACCACGCGCGCTCCGCGGCGGTGCGGTCCTGGCGGGTGAGCCAGGCGAGGTAGTCGCGGTAGGGGCGCACCGGCGGCAGCGGGGTCGCGTCGCCGTGGGTGGCGTAGAGGACGAGCAGTTCCTTCATCAGCAGCGGCATGGACCAGCCGTCGAGGAGGATGTGATGGCCGGTCAGGACGAGGTGGCTGCGCCCGGAACCGATGGTGTACACCGTGAATCGCAGCAGCGGCGCGATCGTGGGGTCGAAACCTGCCTGTTGATCGGCGGCGAGCAGAGCGGGCAGCTCGGTGTCGGTGGCTTCGACGATCCGCAACGGTGCCTCGACGGCGTCGGCGACGAGCTGAACGGGGGTGCCGTCGGGGGTGGTGACGAAGGCCGAGCGCAGGTTGGCGTGCCGGTTCAGCACCGTCGCGGCCGCGTGGCGAAGCCGGTCGATGTCGAGCTCGCCGGTCAATTCGGCCATGAGCTGGATGACGTAGGCGTGGACCGACTCGTCGAGCATCTCGCCCAGCGCGAGCAACGAGTGCTGCAGCGGCGACAGCGGCAGCACATCCGACAGACCCGGGTGGGTCGTGCGCCAGGTGTCGAGGTCGTTTTGCGAAACCTGTACCAGGGCAACATCGGAGGGGGTCAGCCCGCCCGCGGACGGGTGGAGGGTGTGGTCGGCGAGCGCGGTGAGCCAGCTCGTCCAGTCGTCGGCCAGCTCCTGGACCTCGGACTCGGACAGGATGCCGGTGGCGTAGCGGAAGTCCGCCCGCAGTCGCGGCCCGGTGTCGGTGGTGACGGCGATCGCGTTGATGTCGAGAACGGTGTGCGCGGGCAGGGTGGGGTCGTAGTCGACGGCGATGTCACCGAGGTCGGCGGTGGGCAGCCACGCGGTCTCGTCGGTGGTCCGGGCCGCGGTGCTCGCACGACCCAGGTAGTTGAAGCCGATCTGGCCGATGGTGCCGGACAACCGGTTTCGGGTGTGCGGGTTCCGGCGCAGCACACCGAAGCCGATACCGTTGTCCGGCACGGCCAGCAGCTGTTCTTTGACGGTGCGCATCGTCGCGGCGAGGGCTTCGTCGTCGAAGACCGCCGGCGTGATCGCGGACAGGTCCAGGGCAACGGGGTAGACGGTGGTGAACCAGCCGACGGTGCGGGTCAGATCCGCGCCGGGGACGGCGTCCTCCTGGCGGCCGTGGCCTTCGAGTCGCAGTCGCAGAGTGGGAGCGTCGACACCGCGCCGGGCACGCCAGACCCGCACGGCCAAGGCCAAGGCCGCGAGCAGGGGGTGATCGGCGCCTGCCCGGTATTGCGCGGGCAGCGTCGTGAGCAGGGGTTCGGTGATCTCGGCGGGGATCTGCACGGTGATCGACCGCATCGTCGCCTCGGTATCGAGGCTGCTGTCGACCGCGCGGGCGCCGAGCAGCGGGTCAGGGGTGGACAGGACCTGGTGCCAGTGGTCGAGTTCGGCGGTGCGCTCGACGGTGGCAAGGCCGTGCGCCCATCGGCGGAACGACGTACCGACCGGCGGCAGGGCGATCCGCTGACCTGCTGCGTACTGGGCCCAGGCCACGACCAGGTCGGGGAGCAGGATCCGCCAGGAGACACCGTCGATGACGTAGTGATGGGCGGCGACCGCGAGGACATCGCGAGCGCCGTGCCTGCGGATCCAGGTGAAGGCGATCATGCGGGCGGTGGCGGGATCCAGCGCCGAGAGCGCCGAATCCATGGCGGCCGTGCCGATTCGGGTCAGCTCATCCGGTGTGAGCGCCGAGAACGCGTCGATCTCGGTGATCAGAGAATCCGCGTCGACACGATGGGGTGGCAGGACTTCGAACTGCCAGTCGTCGCTGTCGCGTCGCAGGCGCGAGCGCAGCATGTCGTGGTGGCGCAGGACCGCGGCGATGATGGCGACCAGAGCTGGGCGGTCGATGTTCTCGGGGAGTGCCAGGACCATGGTCTGGGCGAAACGGTCGCTGGAACCGGTGGTCAGGAACTCGGCAAGGACCGGCGTCAACGCGATATCGCCGATGCCGCCGCCGGGCAGTTCCGCCAGCACGGGCGACTCGGGGCTGTCGAGCGCGGCGATGTCGGACAGCTTTGCCACGGTGCGGTGTTCGAACACGTCACGGGTGGTGAAGACGATGCCCGCGGCGCGGGCCAGCGACACCAGCTGGATCGACAGGATGCTGTCGCCACCGAGCGCGAAGAACGAATCGTGCACGCCGACGCGCGGTATGCCGAGGACGCGGGCGAACAGCTCGGCCAGCAGGGTTTGACTCGCACCGATGGGCGCCGCGGTGGGCGCGGTGGCGACGACCGGTTCGGGCAGGGCGTTGCGGTCGAGTTTGCCGTTGGAGGTCAGGGGCAGCGCGTCGAGCACCACGATCGCCGACGGCACCGCCTGCGCGGCCAGGCGGTCGGTGGCGTACGCGGTGAGTACGAGGGGGTCGGCGCAACGATCCGGTGCCGCGAGCACATAGGACACCAGCGTGGTCGATCCGGCGGGGCTCCGACGTCCGACGGTCACCGCGAATTCGACATCGGGGTGGCTGACGAGCACAGCATCGATCTCGCCCGGTTCGATCCGGAAACCGCGCACCTTCACCTGGGTGTCGGCACGGCCGAGGTAGTCGATCTCGCCGGTGTCGCGCAGGCGCACCAGATCGCCGGTGCGGTACATGCGGGTGCCGGGCGCACCCCACGGGTCGGGAACGAATCGGGCCGAGGTCGTCGTCGGCTGATTGCGGTAGCCGCGCGCCAACGCGCGCCCGCTCAGATAGAGCTCGCCGGTGACACCCGGCGGGACCGGGTTCAGGCGGGTGTCCAGGATCATCGCGTGTGTGCCGTGCACGGGGGTGCCGATCGAGATCGGTTGTCCGGCAGTGAGTTCGGCGTAGGACGAGATGATCGTGGTCTCGGTGGGGCCGTAACCGTTGAGGTAGCGGCGGCCGGGCTGCCATTTCGTGAGCAGTTCCGGGGTGGTCACGTCGCCGCCGACGGACAACGACTCCAATGCGTGCAGACCGGCCGGGTCGAGGGTGCCCAGGACCGCGGGGGTGATGATGGCGTGGGTGACGGACTCGGCGGCCAGCAGATCCGCGAGTTCGATCCCACCCGCGATGTCGGACCCGACGACGACCAGCGTCGCGCCGGTGGTGAAGGCGCACAGCCATTCGAGCACGGAGGGGTCGAACCAGGGGGCGCAGATGTGCAGGAAGCGGTGCTCGGATTCGAGGCGGTAGCGGCGGACCGCCTCCTCGACCAGCGGTGCCAGACCGGCGTGGGTCACGGTGACGCCCTTGGGCAGACCGGTGGAGCCGGAGGTGTAGATGAGGTAGGCGGGGTGGTCGACGCGCAGGGGTACGCGGCGGTCGGCGTCGGTGATCGGTGTCGTCGGGTGGGTGGCGGTGACTCGGTCGAGGTCGTCGGGTGTGAGCCAGGCGGGCTCGTCGGGCAGGTCGTCGAGGTGCGCGGCGGCGGTGATGCCGAGTATCGCGCCCGAGTCGGTGACCAGGTGCTGGAGGCGACGTGTGGGATTGCGCGGGTCCATCGGCACATACACCCCACCCGCCGCGGCGATGGCGAGCGCGGCCGCGACCATGTCGTAGGACCGGGGAAGGGCAACGGCGACAGCGACTTCGGGGCCGACGCCCTGGGCGATCAGTTCGCGGGCCCAGCGGGTGGTCCGCTCGGTCAGTTCGCCGTAGCTGATCGAACGGCCCTCGTGCCGGACGGCGATCCTGTCGAGGCCCAGCGCGTTGCCGCGTGCGATCAGGTCGGGGAACAGGGCGGTGTCGGTGTCGGTGTCGGTGTTGCGCGCTGTGAGGGCCGATTCTTCCGCGGCATCGAGGATGGTGAGATCACCGACAGCGGTATCCGGGCGCTCGATCGCGTCCGTCAGCAGGCGAATCAGGCGCTGCGCGAACACGTCGACCGTTGCCCGGTCGAACAGCGCACTCGCGTAAACGAATTCGGCGGTGATGGGACCGGCCGGGCGGTCGCTGGCGGCGGCGACACCTGTTCGGTGCTCATCCGCGGCGCCTGATCGTCGATGGTCGTCGGAGCTCGGGGCGCGTAGCGACAGCACGAGGTCGCGCTCCACGGCAGCCACAGTCGGGCATTCGTCCGACATCACAGTGACCCGCACCAGTGGCCCGGCCGCGTCGCGGACGGTCTGGAGATTACTGTGCGACAACCCGTTTCGCCTGAATGCTCGCCGGGCGACCGTGGTCGCCTCAGCCAGCAGCTCGTCGACACAGGTCGCGCCGCACACCGGCAGTCGCAACACCAGGCGGGCATCCGGAGACTGCGGGCACGGGGTGTCGATCGCGATGTCTTCGGTGTTGGCCAGCCGGGCCAGCAGCACCGCGAAGGCCGTGTGCACGAGGCTGAAGACCGTCGTGTCGCGAGCATCGGCGAAGTCCCGCATGCGGTGATGGAGTTCGGCGGGAATCTCGAAGCCGATGTGGGCATCGGCCCGCACGGGGCCCGCGGGGCGGGCGCGATCTGTCGGGAGGCCCAGTTCGGCAGGCAGGTCCGCGAGGACGCGATGCCAGTAGCCGGCCTCCGCGATCGGATCGTTGTGCTGGTCGAGGGTCTCCAGGAGCTGTGCGGCGGTCTGATCGGGTGTGTGGAGGAAGGCGTCGAGGGTGGCGCGGAGGCGGTGCGCGAGAGCTTGTGCGATGCCGGTGTCGATCAGGTCCAGGCGGTACTGGAGGCCGACGCGAATCCCCTCACCCACCTCGACACCCACGGCCACCGGGTAGTGCGTGGCGTTGGCGGCTCGAATATCGACGATCTCGAGACCGTCGATGGAGCCGTGCGCGCGTCGCATTCCCTCGGTGTCGACCGGATAGGACTCGTAGGCCATGAGCGTGTCGAACAGCTCGCCCGTGCCCGCGGCCCGCTGGATCTCGGCGAGACCGAGGTGATGGCCGTCCAGCACGGCGATCTGCTGGGACTGCAGCTGCGACAACATGTTCCGCAACGGCTCGGACTCGGCGAAACGGACGCGAACGGGAATGGTGTTGGCGAAGAGTCCGACCATGGTGTCGACGCCGTCCAACTGTGGCGGGCGACCCGAGACCACCGCACCGAACACCACGTCGTCGCGGCCGAACGCACCGGCCAGCACCACACCCCATGCCGCTTGGAACAGGGTGTTGACCGTGACGTCGTTGGCCGCGGCGCAGGCCGCCAAGTCCTCGGCCTCCGCCGGTGACAGCTCGACGGTGCACATCCCGTGGCCCTCGCACGGCTCGGTCGGCGGCGCGACCACGGTGGTCAGCAGGGTCGGGGTGTGCCCGGTCAACGCCTCACGCCAGCCGCGCAACGCGGCGGAACGGTCTCGGCCCGCGAGCCAGGCGAGGTAGTCACGGTAGGGGCGTACCCGCGGCAGCACCGCCGGGGCGCCGTCGGTGGCGTAGCAGAGCAGTAGTTCCTGCATCAGCAACGGCATCGACCAGCCGTCGACGAGAAGGTGGTGCGCGGTCAACACCAGATGCATGCCGTCGGTGCGGCGGTACAGCGTGAAGCGCAGCAGCGGCGCAGTGGAGAGTTCGAAACCGATCCGCGCCTCGGCGGCCAGGAACTCGTCGGCATCGTCGAGTTCGGTGTCGATGATCTGCCACGGCACCGCGACACCCTCGGCCACGAAACCGACCGGTGTGCCCGCCGCCGACGATCCGAAGGCCGTGCGCAGAATCGCGTGGCGGTCGAGGACGGTTCGGGCGGCTCGGCGCAGGCGGTCGGTGTCGACCTCGCCGGTCAGTTCGACCGCGAGCTGGACCAGATACGGGTCGGCCGGCGACACCTGGGCGAGGAAGAACAGTCCGAGCTGCAGCGGCGCCAAGGGGAGCACATCGGTCAGGTGCGGGCGTTCGCGATGCCAGGTGTCGAGTTCTGCCTGGGTGACCTGGACCAGCGGCACGTCGGCGGGCGAGAGTCCACCGGCTGCCGGATCGCGCAGGTGTTCGGCGAGGACCGTCAGGGCCGCGGTCCAGCAGTCGGCCAGTTCGCGCACCGACGCCTCGTCGATGATGCCGGAGGCGTAGGAGAACGACGCGCGCAAAGTCAGGCCGGCGTCGGTACCGGTGGCCAGGGCGTTGATGTCGATGACGGCGGCAGCGGGCAGATCGGGGTCTTGTTCGGCGACGGGCTCGCCCCACCCGGCGGTGGGTAGCCAGCTGTGGTCGGTATCGCCGAGATCGCCCGCGGTGATCCGGCCCAGATAGTTGAAGCCGACCTGGCCGAGGGGGCCGTCGAGCCGCGATGCCGATTCCGGGTCCAGATGGCGGAGCATGCCGAAACCGATGCCCTTGTGCGGCACCGCACGCAGCTGTTCCTTGATGGCCTTGACGACGGCGGCCGTGGCGTCGCCACCGTGCCACGCGGCGTCACCCTCGACCTCGCTCAGGTCGAGGGCGATCGGATACATGCTGGTGAACCAGCCGACCGTGCGGGTCAGATCGGCGCCGTCGACCGCGGACTGTTCGCGGCCGTGGCCTTCCAGGCGGACGCGGGTCGTGGGGGCGTCGACACCGCGCCGGGCCCGCCACGTGCGCACAGCCATGGCCAGGGCGGCGAGCAAGCCGTCCTCGGCGCCCGCGCGGTACCGGGTGGGCAGGTCGGTCAGGATCGCCTGGGTGATGTCGGCGCGAACTTCGACGTTGATGGTTCGCACCGTCGACGCGGTATCGCGGGAGTCGAGCGGGCGATCGCCGAGCAGCGGGTCGGGTACCGACAGGGTCCGGCGCCAGTGGTCGAGTTCCTCGCGCCTGCTTGGCGCTGCCTCGGTCAGGCCGTGCGCCCAGCGACGAAACGACGTGCCGACCGGGGGCAGGACGACACGTCGGCCGACCTGGGCCCCCGCGGCGACCAGGTCCGACAACAGGATTCGCCACGACACTCCGTCGATCGCCGCGTGGTTGGCGGCGACGACCAAACCGTCGGGGCCGTCCGGACGAGCGAGCCACGCGAAGCCGATCATCCGGTACCCCTGCGGGTCCAGCGCCGCGAGCACGGAATCCATCGCGGCGTCGGCGATCTCACCGAGCGCGTCGGTGTCCGCCGGGACATCGACGCGCTGGAGCAGGTCGCCCACGTCCACCGCGCCCGGCGGCAGAGTGTGCAGCTCCCACTGCCCGTCGACCTGTCGCAGACCGGCCCGCAGCATGTCGTGGTGGTCGATCACCGCCGTGAGGGTGTCCACCAGGGCATTTCGGTCGATACCAGCAGGCAGGGCCAACACCATCTGCTGGGTGAACCGGCCGAACACCCGCCCACCGGCCAGCGACGCGGCCAGCACCGGCGTCAACGGCATCATGCCCACACCACCGCCGGGCAGTTCGGTCAACGTGGGCGCGGACTCGGCACCCACCACCGCCACCCGCGCCAGCCCGGCGACGGTGCGGTGCTCGAACACGGCCTGCGGGGTGAACGTGATGCCGGCATTGCGCGCGCGCGACACGAGCTGGATGGACAGAATGCTGTCACCACCGGCGGCGAAGAACGAATCCTCGGCACCGATCTGCTCCAGACCCAGGATCTGGGTGAACAGTTCGGCGATGGCGGTCTCGACCGGGCCCTCCGGCGCACGCGAACCCACAGCCCCGAAAACCGGTGCGGGCAGGGCGTTGCGGTCGAGTTTGCCGTTGGGGGTCAACGGGATCTCGTCGAGGGTCATCAGGACTGTCGGCACCATATGGGCGGGCAGGGAGGTGCCCACGAAGCGCGCTACTGCGTCGGCGTCGATCGACTTGCCTTGCTGGGCAAGCACATACGACACCAGCACGGTCGCCCCCGAGTCGGCTTTCGTACCGAGGGTGACCGCGTACTCGATGTCGGGGTGGGCGGTGAGCGCGGCGTCGATCTCGCCGAGTTCGACGCGGAAACCGCGGATCTTGACCTGGAAATCGGAGCGGCCGAGGTATTCGATGTCACCGTCGGCGGTGCGCCGGACCAGGTCGCCGGTCCGGTACATGCGGGAATCGGTGAAAGGCGAGGCGACGAATCGTTCAGCGGTGAGCGCGGGCCTGCCCCGATAACTCTGGGCCAGCGCGGGCCCGAACAGATACAGCTCACCCGCCACGCCCGCGGGAACCGGGCGCAGGCGCGAATCCAGCACTGTCGCACCGACTCCGGCGAATGCCGTGCCGATCGTGATGGGCTGTCCGGGCCGCAGTGCGGTGGTGCCGGTGGCGAGGATGGTGGCCTCGGTCGGGCCGTAGCCGTTGAAGAAGGCACGCCCGTCGGCCCAGCGCTCGACCAGGGTCGGGCCGAAAGCATCGCCCGCTACGACGACGACACGCAGGGCGTCCAGGTCGCGGGGGTCGACAGATTCCAACGCCGCCGGGGTGATCAGCAGGTGGGTCACGCGTTCGCGGCGCAGCAGCTCGGCGAGTTCGGGGCCGCCGAAGACCGTCGACGGTGAGACCACCAGCGTGGCACCGGAGTTGAATGCCACCAGCAGCTCGAGTACCGAGACGTCGAAGTTCGGCGAACACACGTGCAGCACGCGGTCGCCTTCGTCGACCGAATAGCGTTCCCGGGCGGCCGCGACCAAGGCACCGAGACCGGTGTGGGTGACGACCACGCCTTTGGGACGCCCGGTCGAACCGGAGGTATAGATGACATAGGCCGGGTGCTGATCGATCAGCGGACGAACTCGGTCGAGGTAGGAGATCGGGTGGGCGGGGTAGGTGGCGATGCGGTCGCGCTGGGCCGGGGTGTCGATGTCGAGCCAGTCGACCGAATCGCCCAGCATCTCCCGATGTGGCGTGCCGGTGAGACCGAGGACGGCGCCGGAGTCTTCGAGAAGATAGGCGATCCGCTCGGCGGGCAGCGCCGGATCGACAGGGACGTAGGCAGCGCCGGTCTTGGCCACCGCCCACACCGCCGCCACCGACTCGATCGACCGGGTGAATCCGAGCGCGACGACATCGCCGGGACCGATGCCACGCGCGATCAGGTCTCTGGCCAGTTGGGACGAGTACTCGTCGAGTTGGGTGTAGGTGAGTTCGCGGCGTGCACCGTCGACCGGGGTACAGGACACAGCGACGGCATCACCGGCGGTGTCGACCGCCGCGGTCAGCAGCTGAGGGAAGAGGGGAGCACTCGACTTTCGATTGCCTCGACCGCGCGGCGCACGACGAACTTCACGTGGAGAGGTGCGCGCTTCACGCATTCGAGTACAACATCCTTCAGCTAACCGGCCCACAGCTCTGCGATGACCCACGAACCCTGTCGGATTCGGCCTACCGGGGCGGACCAGTGTCGAACAAGCAAGAAGGAGTCGATATCGGGGCGTTCGGCGACCATGACACCACATGTCACGCTGTCACGACCACATGACCGGTTTGTTTATCGACGCCGAGACCGAATCGACCAGAAATTTGTGCGGATGGCACAATGCCGGCGACAGTTTTTGTTCAACGGACGGAAGCGCGCATGGCGGCATACGGATCCCTGGTGTGGGTGGGACAGGCCCTGGGCCCGCGCGTCGACGCCATCACCGCCGACCTCATCCGGGTGACCGAGCAGATGATCCCGCTCAACGACGTCGCCGCCGATCTGGCCGAGATGCGAGCCGCCAGCATCGCCGAGAACATCGCCGCCGTGCAGTACGTGCTGGCGAACGGCATCGACCCGGCCACCGCAGGCCCGCCCCCCGGGGCCGCCGCCTACGCCCAACGGCTGGCCCGGCGCGGTGTGCCGCTGACGATCCTGCTGCGCGCCTACGGTCTCGGGCAGTACCGGATCCTCGACGCCGCGATCGGGCTCGTCCTGGCCGTTCCCGGCCCTGACCAGCCGGCCCGGATCGCCGAACTGCTCAAATTCGCGGGCACCTACCTGGATCGGCTCAATTCGTCGATGGGGCGGATCTACGAGGCCGAACGGGACCGCTGGCTCAGCAGCCGCCAAGCCGCACGCCAGCAATGGATCGCACGGTTGCTCGACAACGACGATGTCGATGTCGCCGCCGCCCAGGAAGTGCTGGGCTACCAACTCGATCAGTGGCACTACGCCACTGAAGTGTGGTCGACGGTCACCGGCGCGGAGGCTGTGCGCGCGCTCGAGCAGGCCCGACAGCTGCTCGCCGCGGCGATGGGTACCGGTGGCGCCGAATTGGTCGCCGCGTCGGGAGACCGCGCCATGTGCCTGTGGTTCCCGACCGGACAGCCCTGCGCGGTCGAGGAACTCACCGCCCAGCTCGCGGCTTCCGGCTTGCCGATACGGGTAGCGCTCGGGCCGGTCGGCGAGGGGCTGCCGGGCTTCCGGCGCTCGGCCCGCAGCGCGGCACGGGCCAAGGCGCTCGTCGTCTCGGCCGGGGAGACCGCGCCCACTGTGGTCGACTACGACACGATCGCGCCCTTCGCGCTGCTGTCCGACGATCCCGACGAGCTGACCGGCCTCGTCCACCGCGTCCTCGGATCGCTGGCAGGCGACGGCGCCAAAGTGGAACTTTTGCGCAACACTCTCGAGGTGTTCCTCGCCGAAGGCGCCAGCTACTCGCGCACCGCCCGCGTCCTCGACGTCCACCGCAACACCGTCCAGTACCGCATCCAACAGGTCACCGGCCGCTACGGCATCGCCGTCGAGACCGACACCTTCGAACTACGCTTCGCCCTGGGCATCTGCCGCTGGTACCCCCACGTTCTGACTCGGACAATCTGAGCCCAGCTGGTTTGTGCGGGACGCACAGCCGCGCGGGCGCAACCATCGGGTCGGTGACCAGCTCGACGCCGTACGACGTGCCATGGCCCGAATCGGGTGGGAATGGCACTGACAGTGGCGATCTCGACCGCAGACACTCATGATGGTCTGAAGAAGGATGAACGAGGTGGGGGAATGAACAAGAAACTGATCGCCGCTGTCGCGGCGCTGTTCGCGGGTGCCATCGCAGTGACCGGGTGCTCGAGCGACGCCGACGTGGTCTCGAAGAACCTGTCCAAGGAATCGGACCAGTTCAAGATCAACCGGCGCGTGGTGTTCTTCAACGGGATCACCGACAAGTACCTGCTGTCCATCGAGGGCAAGTGCTCGATCAAGGACGAGAACAACCAGCTCGAGGTGACGTGCAAGACCGGCGATGACGAATACAAGAAGCACTTTCTCGGTCTCTCGGACAACGTGAGCTACTTCGTCGAGCAGCTCGAGGCCGCCGAGGTGAGTCGCTACCACTACAAGGTCATCTTCAAGCCCGAGGTCATCATCGCCGACGTCGACCGCCCCTGAGCGTGTACACAGGCCCGCGGGCGTTCCCGATGAGCGGGAAGACAGGCAGGCGGTGACCGCGTTCCGGGCCTACGGTGGCGACCGCGGGACGTAGCGGACGCTCACAGCCATTCGAGCTTCTTCACGTCTGATCTGTCGATTCGACCAAGGAGCTCGATGTCTGCAACACCGCCGTCCGACGACCCGGCCCGCCACCTCGCACGGTTGGCGGCGATCGAGTCGATCACCGCGCTCAAGCACCGCTATTTCCGTGCCTGCGATGCCAAAGACCCGGCCGGGTTCCGTGACTGTTTCGTCGCGGCCGGCTCGGTACTGGACTACGGCACGCTCGGTACGACCGACGCCGACGGCATGGCCGCGGTCTTCGCCTCGATCGCGCTGCAGCAGGTGGACGGCAAGAACGCGATCCTCGACATGCACCACGGCGTGCACCCCGACATCACCGTGCGCGAGGACGGCACGGCCAGCGGCCGGTGGACGCTGCGCTTTCGCCAGGTCAACCTGATCGAGCGCACCGAAACCGTCGCCACCGGCGAGTACGCCGACGAATACCGGGTGCAGGACGGGCACTGGAAGATCGCGACATGCACGTTCCACCAGTTGTGGGCGATCACCCGCCCCCTCGATGACGCCACCCGGATCGCGCAGTAGGAGCGGACATGTCGAAGATCGCTCTGGTGACCGGCGCCAGCCGTGGCGTCGGCAAGGGAATCGCGCTGGCACTGGGCGCAGCAGGCTGGACGGTGTATCTGACCGGGCGCGGCACCGAAGGTGACGGCGGCCCCCTGGAGGTCGCGGCCGCTGAGGTGAGCGCTCGGGGTGGCGCCGGCATCGCCGTGCGCTGCGACCACCGCGACGACGCGCAGATCGCCGCGGTGTTCACTCGCATCACCGCCGAGCAGGGCGGGCTCGACCTGCTGGTCAACAACGTCTGGGCCAATCCCGACGGTTTCGCCGGATTCAGTGATCCGTTCTGGCGACGGCCCGTCGCCGACTGGGACACCCTGATCGGTGTCGGCCTGCGGGCGCACTACGTGGCCTCGGTCGAAGCGGCACGGCTCATGGTGCCTCGCGGCAGCGGCGTCATCGCCAACATCTCCTCGTTCGGCACCCGCGGCTACCTGCACTCGGTGCTGTACGGAATGTCGAAGGCCGGCCTGGACAAGATGGCGGCCGACATGGCCGTAGAACTGCGCGACACCGGCGTGAGCACGCTGTCGCTGTGGCCCGGCATCGTGCGTACCGAGCAGGTCCTGGCACTGGGTGTCGAGGACATCGAGGGGTTCCCGATCGCCGGCGCGGAGACACCGGAATTCGTCGGCCGGGTCGTCCTGGCCCTGGCCACCGATCCCGAGGTCGGCGCGCGCAGCGGCAGTACGGTGATCACGGCCGAGGCCGCCGTCGACTACGGGATCACCGATATCGATGGCGGACAACCGGTCTCGCATCGCGCGGCATTCGGTGGCGGCGCGCTCTTCGGCGTCCGTTGAGGCGGCAGTCGTGGCTCCCGCTGGGCGGGAGACCCGCATGCGGCGAAAGACACGGCGCCGCTAGCTTTCCCCCATGATGCAACTGACTCTTCTCGACGGTGTCACACTGGTCTTCGGTGGCAGTGGCGGCCTCGGCCGCGCCGTCGCCGCGGACTTCGCACGGGCGGGCGGTGACGTGGCGATCTGCTACCGCAGCAAACAATCCGTGGCCGAGACCACCGTGGCCGAATTGCGTGCGCTCGGCGTGCGGGCCAGTGCCCATCAGGTCGATGTCCGCGACGCGACCGCCGTCGACCGGGTGATCGCCGAGGTGATCGCCGAGCACGGACGGATCCGCACGCTCGTATGGGGTGCCGGCCCGGTCGTCGACCAGATCACCCTCGCCGACACCGAACCCGACCGCTACCGGCAGTCGATCGAGGTGGAAGCGCTCGGCATGTTCACCGCAGTGCACGCCGTGCTGCCGCATCTGCGCGAACACGGCGGCGGCTCGGTGATCCACCTCGGCTCCGCCGGTGACCGGTGGTGGCCCCGGCTCGACGGTCTGTCCGTGCTGCCCAAGGCCGCCAACGAGGCGCTGGTCCGCGGCATCGCGAAAGAGGAAGGCAGGCACAATATCCGCGCCAATTCAGTGCTGGTCGGCGTCATCGAGGCAGGCATGTTCCTCGAGCTGAAAGCCACGGGCGTGGTCGACGCGGCCTGGGAGGCCGAAGCCCGCCGCTTCGTGCCGATGAAGCGATGGGGCACGGCGGCCGACATCGGCGCCGCCTGCGTGTTCCTGGCCTCCGAACAGGCCGGGTACATCACCGGTCAGCAATTGTCGGTTTCCGGCGGTTTCGGCATCTGAACTGACGCGGGCAGACCCGGTCTGCCCGCGTACGGTGGGGGTCAGTCCGCGGAAAGACCGGGCCGGACGATGATCTTCACGTGATCCTGTGGGCTACGCAGGGTCGTGAACGCGTCCGCGACACCGCCGAGATCCACGCGCGCGGTGATGATCGCCTCCGCGTCGATCGACCCGGCCGCCAGCCGCCGCAGCGTGATGTCATAGGCGTCCTGGTAGGGCCCGTGACCGAAATTGACGGCGATGCGCCGGAATTGGGGCACGACCGGGGTGATGGTTTCGGCCGTGAATCCGGCGGCGAGCACCTGGATCCGCGAATTGAACGGCATCTGATGGGTGAGCTCGTTCAGTATCCCGGCACGCCCACTGCATTCGTAGGCGATCAGGATTCCGTTCGCGGCCGCACCGACAACGGAGCCGGCGTCGGCGACCAGGGCGTTCCACACCTCGATGGGATTCTGCTCGGTCGGATCGACGACGATGTCGGCGCCCATGAGCGTCGCCAGTTCCCGGCGCCGAGGCGAGGGCTCGGAGGCGATCACCACCCTCGCGCCACGAGCCTTGGCCGCGACGACGGCGCCCAAACCGATGGTCCCACAACCGATCACCAGCGCCGAGTCCGCGGCGGTGAGCCCCGACTGCTGGACGTGCATCTCACCCACGTGCAGCGGCTCGGCGAGGGTCGCATGGTCCAGTCGCAGGTCGTCGGGGACTGCGCGCACCCAGCAGGCATCGACGATGATCGCCTCACCGAACGCCCCGTGGTAGGTGTTGGAGTAGCCGATGATCGTCGGGATACCGGTCGCGGCATCGGTGGCCAAGCCGAAACCCGCCACCCGGTCGCCCACCGCGAAATCGGTGACCCCGGCACCGAGCTCGGTGATCACCCCGGCGTACTCGTGCCCGAGCACCACCGGTCGTTCGGTGTCGAACGTGGCCAGCGGGTACCCGCCCGCCTCGGCGACTTCGACGAAGCGGCACGCATCCTTGGACACCGACAGGTCACTGCCACAGATTCCGCAGGCAGCCACCGCGATGCGAACCTGGCCGGGACCGGTCTCGGGCAGTTCGGGTACCTCGCCGACGGTGAATTCTCCGTCGAGGAATCGCACGGCGCGCATCCTCACGCTCCCGTCACGGCGTCGGCGCCGTAGTAGTCGGTGGTGGCCTCGGTGATCGCGGTGACCAACTGCCCGATCAGCAACTCGCGGTGATCCTCGGCGAACTGGAGGCTGGCCCGGCGTCCGGCATTGCGATTCTTGAAGTGCGGCACGACCTCGGAGGCGAACAGGTCGTAGCTGCGTTTGGTGTCCTCCCAATCGGCCATGTCCACGTGCAGGATCAGCAACGTGCCGAATCCGCCGGTCTTGTCGATCAACCGCTGGATCTGCGCGATGGCCTCGTCCGGTGTGCCGATGACGGCCTGCCCGAACTCACCGAGCGTGTCGTTGCGCCACTGCTCGACGATCCCGTGAGAGGTCCGCGCCCAGCCCGGGCGCTGCCCGGTCTGCCGGTTGACGTAAGCAGCCATGGACCCGATGCGCCGCGAGACCGCGCGCTCGGCATCGGCGCGCGATTCGGCCAAGAACATCGGGGTGACCAGCCGCCAGTTCGCCCGATCGGCGAGATGACCGTGCTCGGCACAGGTCTTCTCGTAGACGCCCCAATTGCGGTCCAGCGCCGCGAAACCGGTCGGCGAACCCGCGGCCAGTGACAGCAATGACAGTCCGTGCGTTCCCGCCAGGACCGATCCGTTCGGGGAGATGGTGGACGCGGTCGCCACCTCGATACCGGCCGGGTCGTAGGTGGGCAGCTGGGCCCGTGCATCGCGCAGGGTGAACCAGTCGGTCTGCATATCGACGACATCGCCACGAAGCAGCCCCAGGATCGCCTCGAGTGCTTCGCCCTGGCGACGGCGCTGATCGGATGGGTTGATGCCCATCATGTGCGCGTCGAGGGGGATCTTGCCCGGCCCCGTGCCGAAGATGACCCGGCCGCGGGTCTGCAGGTCGAGTTGGGTGATGCGGTCGACGGTGACCAGCGGGTGATGGTAGGGCAGCGACACCACCCCGGTACCGAACCGGATGCGGTGGGTGCGTTCGGCCGCCGCGGCGATGAACAGGTCCGGCGCGGGCACGATCTCGGCGCCGGTGGAATGGTGCTCGCCCATCCACGCCTCATCGAATCCGAGATGGTCGAGGTGCTCCATCAGGTCGATGTCGCGACGCAGCTGCAGGGCTGGGTCGGCGTCGAGCGGGTGATAGGGAGCCAGAAAGGCGCCGAATCTGATCGAACTGGGGCTCCACATGGTGCGTCTCCTCATCGAAACGGTGCGGTGAGCGGGCTCACGGCGTCGTCCTCAGCTTCGACTTGGATCAACTGATCCAGAAGTGCTTCTCCCGATCAGCGGGAAAGGCTGCGATTCACCGAAGAAGCAACCGATCCGACTGTTGACACCGGCCGTGTCAGATGTCGATGATTGGATCAGTTGATCCAATTTTCCCGGCGGTCACCGGCGCCGATTCGCGAGGAGTCCGACCATGTTTCTCGACATCGATCCGCGGCGGAAGCCACCGGTCACGCTGGCCCAGTCCACCGACTTCGACTCGCTGTCGGTACTCGTCCACGCGACACCCGAAACAGTGCGCCTCCACGATGTACTCCTCGGCTGGGGCGAATTCGACGGCACCCACGTGTGGCTGAGCACCCAGCGCCTCGAAGACGAACTCGGCGACCACTTCGGCGCCGACCTGACCTGGCGGGAACGATTCACCGCCATGCTCGACTACGCCCTGGCCCAGGGCTGGTTCGACGAGTCCGGCCTGAGCGTCCGCGCGCACTGCCGCTGGCAGACCCTATGACCGGCACAGTCGACACGAATCCGACCACTCCGGTCGCCAATCGCCAAGGAAACGCGACGCGCACGCGTTTGGTGAAGACCGCCGAGCGACTCTTCGCCACCCACGGCGTCGACGCGGTCTCGGTCCGCGCGGTCAACGCCGCCGCCGGGCTGGGCCCCGCCTCGGTCAACTACCACTTCGGCACGAAAGACGACCTGCTGGCCGCGGTGCTGCTGGACCTGGGAGCCGGTGTGCGCGACCGCATCCGCGCCAACGTCGACGCGCTCGCCGGCCGCGAGCACGCGCCGACCGTCGACGAACTCGTCGGCGCCGTCACCGACCCGTACCGGGAACTGCTCTCGCGCCACCGCACGCGCGGCATGCGCTGGATCGCTATCGTCGCCCAGATGTCGGCACAGAACCACCCCGCGCTCGACGCCGCCGAACAAGACCTCCGCGCGGTCCTGCTGCACCAGGTCCGGCGCACCTTTCCCGACACCGACCCCATCCGGCTCGAACAGCGCTGGGCCACCGCGCTCATGGTCTTCCTCCAGGCACTGAGCCGCGCCGAGGAATGGAACCACCGCCGCGGCGCGATCCCCAGCGCCGACGACCTGGTCCACTTCTTCGACGACCAGGTGACCTACCTGGCAGGCGGCCTGATCCGGCTACTCACCTGAGGTCTCGCAGGCGCGAGCTGGTCACAGCATGCGCTGCCTGCCGTGCGCGGCGAACTCCGACTCCACCGACCGCCGGTCCGCCTCGGTCATGCGCCCGTAGACCGGCCGGCCACGCCCCACCCACCGGTACACCGGTTCATCGGTGCGCCACGCCTGCTCTTGCAGTTCGCGTTTGAGCACCTTGTTCGACCCCGTCACCGGAAGATTCGCCGAGACGCGCAGCAGCCGGGGGAGACCTTTGCCGCCGAGATCGGATTGCGCACAGAGGAATTCGGTGAACGCGTCGACATCGAAACCACCCGGATCGGCGACCTCGACGGCGGCCATCACCTGATCGCCCGAACGCGGATCGGGCACCCCGAACACGGCGGCGGCGATGACAGCGGGATGACGGCGCAGAACCTGCTCGATCATCAGCGCCGAGGTGTTCTCGCCGTCCACCCGGATCCAGTCGCCCTTGCGACCGGCGAAGTACAGGAATCCACCGGTGTCGATATAGCCCAGATCCCCGGTCCAATACCAGCCGTTGCGCAGACGGTCGGCGTCGGCGACCTCGTTCTTGTAGTAGCCCTCGAACGCGAGCGCACCGGCCTTGTCGATCATCTCCCCGATGGCCTCATCAGGGTTGAGTACCCGGCCGTACTCGTCGAGCTCGGCCCGTGCGCACTCCCGCAACGAATCAGGATTCACCACCGCCACACCGGGATGCGCCGGCCTGCCGAGCGCAGCGGGCGGCGCGGCCGGATCCAGGGCGGCCAGGCTCGGGCCCTCGCTGGAGCCGTACCCCTCGAACAGCTGCGCGTCGAAACGGCGCCGGAACTCGTCCTGATCGGCCACCGACGCCTCGGTACCGAATCCGCGCACCAGCGAATTGTCGGAATCCGTTGCGGTTTCGGGCGTGGCCAGCAGATACCCCAGCGCCTTGCCGACATAGGTGAAATAGGTCGCCCCGAAGTACCGAACATCCGGAAGGAACTGCGACGCAGAGAATTTCGGCGTCAGGCAGACCGTCGCACCGACCGACAACGCAGGCGCCCACAACGCCATGATCGCATTGCCGTGAAACAGCGGCATACAGCAGTAGTCCACGTCCCCGCGCACATGCCCGAACTTCGCCGTCGCCGCGTAGGCAACCACCGACAGACGGCGCTGAGTGCACCGCACCGCCTTCGACGCACCGGTGGTGCCGGACGTGAACAGCAACAGCAGCAACGAGTCCGGCCCACCCACCGCCGCAGGCGGCACCCGGCAGGCATCGATCCGGGCGCCATAGCCTGGATCATCGACCAGCAGGAACCGATCCCCGGCCAGATCGAGATCCAGCTGCCGCAGCCGCGCCATCCCCGCGGCATCGGTGACGATCAACTGACAGTCGACATACCCGATATCGGCAGCCAATTGGGCGTCGCCCCGGGTCGGATTGAGACCCGCCACCGTCGCACCCGCCAAAGCCGCCGCGCCCAGCCAGAAGACGAAATCGGGCACATTGTCCAACAGCACCCCGATATGGAACGGGCCGTCGCGGCGCACGGTGCGGGCAAGCTCCGCACGGGCAGCCGACTCCCGGACCACCGCATCCCAGCTCCACTCGGCGTCGCGGGTGCGCAGGCCGAGCCGCTGGTCGCCGAGCCGGTCGAGCAGCATGGTCGCGATGTCCGCCCGGCGCGCGCCCGTCACTCCGACCCCGCGTAGATCAGTGTCAGGAAACCCTCGTTCACCACACAATGATCATCGACAACCAGCCGATCCAACTCGGATTCGAGCACGTTGCTGCGGCGTGCCATTCCGAGCACCGTGCGGTGCCGCTCGTTCGTGGTGGTGGCCAAGCGCTGCCCGAACGGCGCCCAGGTACTGCCCGGCTCGACGATCGCCATGGTGAGACTCCCCGTTTCGGTAGCCGCCGACTCGGTTCAGGACCCAGCGGGCGGCGTGGCCGCGGCGACACCGGCGCGGCGACCGAAGAAGGTGCCGTCGCCGAGCGACGTGCCGCTGATGTAGCCCCACGAATGCAGGCCCGACGTTGCCCTGCCCGCGGCGAACAGACCCGGGATCGGTGCGCCGTCCAAGTCGAGGACTCGGCCGTCGACCGTGGTGTGCAGTCCACCGATGGTGAACACCTCAGCTCCGCCACGGCCCGCTTCGCCGTACTCGGGCGGGGCGATGCCGCGCTGGACGTCGATCGCGGCGAACGGTGCCCGCAGCGGCCGCAGCCAGTGCGCCGCCTTGTGGAAGTAAGGGTCCTGCCCGTCAGCCGCGTGCCGGTTGTATTCGGCGACCGTCGTCGCCAGCGCGCCGGGCGGCATGCCGATCTGCTGTTCGAGGTCGTCGAGAGTCTCGGCCACGAAATGCGGTTGTACGCCCCACCGTTCGTTCTCCGGCACTTCCTCGTAGGCCTGCTCGTCCAGGATCACCCACACCTTCAGGCCGTGCTTGAACAGAGCGGCCTGGCCGACGAGCCCGGGATAGACATCCTCGTTGATGAAGCGCCTACCGAGGTCGTCGACGATCATGCCGCGCACCATCATCCCCGGAATCAGCGAGATCCCCACCTGTGCGGCGGACATGTGCCGCACCGCGGCGCCCACAGCCTGTGCCATCACGATGCCGCGCCCGTCGTCACCGCCGTCACTGTTGACACCGAGCCCGACCAGTTGCGGTGCGTGCTGAGCCACCATCGCGGCATTGTCGGCGAACCCGCCTGTGGTCAAGACGACGCCACGTCGAGCACGGTAGGTGTAGTACCGGCCGTACTGCTTCGCCACGACACCGACCACACGTCCGGCTTCGGTGACGAGCCGGATCGCGTTGGTGTCGGTGTGCACTGCCACCGCGGTCGCGGCGACGGCCTCGAACAGCTTCTGCATCAGCACCTTGCCACCGAAACCGTCGGAGGTGACCCGGTGCCCACGCGGCGACGGCTTCGCGAGATCAGCAAAGGGCCAAGCCTTTTCGCCCATCCACATGAGACCGTCATCAGTGGGCGGCACCCACGTGGGGGAGTCCCACAACGAGGGTTTGAACGGGACGCCGTGGTCGACGAGCCACTGGAAGTGCCGTGCGCTCTCACGACTGTAGAGGCCGACCTTCTCCCGGTCCGCGTCCGGTCCCAGCGCGGCCAGCAGGAACGCTTCCATATCCTGCGCGGTGTCGTCGAACCCGCAGGCCCGCTGGATCTCGGTGCCGCCGCCCAGATACATCTCGCCGCCCGACAGCGCGGACGACCCGCCGCCACCACTCAGCTTCTCCAGCACGATGACATCGGCGCCCGCGGCAAACGACTCGAGCGCCGCTGCCGCACCCGCGCACCCGCGCACCCGTATCCCACGATCAGAACATCGGTTTCGTAGTCGACCTGCCCGACATCGCCCGCATCGACGGGTGCTACCGAAGTGTGTGTGCTCATGACAACTCCCATCCACTGTGCTGCGCACGCTAGGAGTTCTCGCGCACGTCGGACGGGGGAGTGTCCATCCACCGGGAGACCGGCCGCTGATTACCTGCTCGCTACGGGTAATCCTGCTTTCCGATCATTGAAGCGCGCCTTCTTCTGACGATTCCCGCAGGTGTTCATGTCGCACCATTTGCGGGTGCGGCTCTGGCTGGTGTCGAAGAAGGCGGCTCGACAGGTCGGCGATGCGCACAAGGCCAATTTTCCGTCGCGCTCGCCGGCGAGGATGCTGATCGCGTCGGCGGCGATGACACCCAGCGCGTCGTCGACGCGGGAATCCGAGTTGAGTCGCCAGTGCCGATTGCCCTCGGGCGTCAGGACCGCTGACGCGCGGCCCTGAATGCTGCGGTCGTTGATGACTCGGACTGCAGAGGCCGGGGGAGTGTCGTGCATCGCGGTCGCGGTCGCGGCGAGATGAATCGCCTCCCTCAATTCCCGTGCGAGTGCGAGCTGGGCGGTGGTGCAGGAACTCACGGCCAGGCCGCTCACCGTCAGCCAGTCGACGAGCCGCTGCGGCGTCGGGATGCGCTCTACCGCGTCGCCGGAGCGCTCCGTCAGCGTCGCCGTGAAGCTGGTCGCCAGCACAGTGCCGAGGCGGAAGTCAGGGAACTCAGCATGCATGGAACCACCTTAGCTGGTTGCGCGCTGACATATCGTCATGTTAGAACCGTCTAAGACGGTTCACCAATCGCAGGAGGTCTCGTGCCCAATCCGATCAGCGACGTCCAAGCATTCGAAGCCCACGCACCCGACACCGACCTCGACGATCTGCGCGCACGACTGGCCGCGGCACGACTACCGGAGCCCGAGACTGTCTATCGCGCCGCGCCCGACTCGCGCCGATGGGAGCAGGGGGTTCCGCTCGCCGACCTCGTCGAGGTCGTGAACTACTGGCGCACCGAATACAACTGGCGGTCGTTCGAAGAGCGCCTCAACCGGATCGGCCAGTTCCGCACAACCATCGACGGTCTGGAAATCCACTTCCTGCACCGCCGATCCACGCGCGCCGATGCCACCGCGCTGATCATGACGCACGGCTGGCCGGGCAGCATCGCCGAGTTCACCGATGTAGTAGACGAGTTGGCGGATCCGCAGGACGCGGACGCGTCGGCGTTCCACGTTGTCGTTCCCTCGCTGCCCGGGTTCGGTTACAGCGACAAACCGGCCACCACAGGCTGGGGGACCGAGAAGATCGCGGCCGCCTGGGTGGAGCTGATGACAAGGCTCGGCTACAACAGGTTCCTGGCTCACGGCGGCGACTGGGGAGGCAATATCACCACGGTTCTCGGTGGCAGATTCCCGGCGCATGTTCTCGGCATCCACTCGACGTTCGCCGAGGCACCGCCCGGGTTGACGACGGACGGGCTGACAGTCACCGAGCGCACCTGGACCGAGGAGACTCGCGATTTCTGGCGGCACCGCGCGGCATACGCGAAGCAGCAGGCGACCCGACCGCAGACCATCGGCTACTCGCTCGTCGACTCACCGGTCGGACTCCTGGCCTGGATCCTCGACAAGTTCGCCGAGTGGACAGACACCGAAGACAGCCCGTTCGAGACGATTTCCATTGACCGGGTTCTCGACAACGTCACGCTGTACTGGCTCACGCGGACCGGCGCATCGGCCGCTCGTATCTACTACGAAAGCCACAACTCGCTCGACCCCGAACTTCGTGTCGACGTTCCATCGGCAATCACCATGTATCCACGTGACGTCGACAAGTGCCCGCGGGTCTGGGCGCAAGAGCGGTACCGGCAGATCGTCCGATGGGGATCGCCCGACAGCGGGGGACATTTCCCGTCGCTGGAGGTTCCCGAGTACTTCGTCAAGGACCTGCGGGAAGGTCTCGCAGCTGTGCTGGCCGCCAGGGTAGTGACTACTTGACATAATGTGCATTATCGGCGTTTGAAGGCGGCCTGTCGGAAGGGGTTTTTGCAGTTGCTTTGCGGTGCACGCCTAGTTGCATCACATGCTGACAGGCGCTCACTGTCGCTTCTCTGCATTGCCGCGCGTGCGCCGACGCTTCGGTACTTGCGAGCTCGATCAGCCACATTTTGGGACATCGAAGGAAAGCTGACGAATCCGGACAATTCTCGGTTCGGCCGATTCATGACCGTTCGCCCTGAATGTGCTCATCGGCGACTCTGGGCCCGCATCCTCGGCAAACCGAGTCGGCTGCCCGAGGCCCGGCACTCCCCCTCCCACTTCCCCGCCCCCATTTCGTCACAGTGACGAAACTATGGAAGGTGCCTGGATGGCGCACCGCATCGCCTTTCGCCGTAATGCGGTGCGCCAAGGAGAATCAGACCAGAACGGGGGTGAGTCGGCGCGATTCGGTGGCCTTTTCGGAGCTGGTTTCCGGTGCGTTGTCGGCATCGGCGGTGAGGTACTTATCGGGCAACGACAGTTTGGCGATGGTGCGCAGGGTCAGCGCGTACTGACGGACCAGGCTGCCGGTGGTGTACGGCAGGCGATATTCGGCCGCGAGCTTGCGCACTTCACGCTGGATTTCGGGCAGCCGGTTGCTCGGCAGGTCCGGGAACAGGTGGTGTTCGATTTGATGACTGAGCGTGCCGGAAAGGATGCGCATCAGGGGACCGACGTCGATATTCGCGCTCCCCAGGTATTGGCGCAGATACCATTCGCCACGGGTCTCACCCTCGATATCGCGCTTGGTGAATTTCTCCGCGCCGTCGGGGAAATGTCCGCAGAAGGTGATGATCTGCTCCCACACATTCTTGGTGAGGTTGGCGGTGACGTTCGCGCGGATCGTCGATTTCCAGTTCCGACCGGTTACCGCCGGGAAGATCACATAGTCCTTGAGCAGCTGCTTACCTGCCTTCTGGGCGATTTCGTCGCGCGCCTGCCGGAACTTCTTCTTGTCCTTCTTGCCCGCCAGCACGCGCGGGATCTCCAGGTGGTACACGCACATACCCAGCTCGTACAGCAGTGACACCGGGACGAGGTAGACGAAGTTGCCCAGGTGATACGGACGCCAGCGCCGGTCACGGGTGATGCGGAGCAGCCCGTACCCTTCGTCGGGGTCCAGCCCGAGCACATTGGTGAAGACGTGGTGGCGGTAGTTGTGCGCTTCCTTCCAATGGGCGGCGGGCATGGAATGGTCCCATTCCCAGGTGGTGGAGTGGATTTCCGGGTCGTTCATCCAGTCCCACTGGCCGTGCATGACGTTGTGCCCGATCTCCATGTTCTCGAGCACCTTCGACAAGGTGAGCAGGCCTGTCCCCCACCACCAACTGCTTTTCCGACCGGAGTCGATCAGCACGAGCCGGGCGGCTATCTCGCATGCTCGCTGAACGCGGATGACGGTCTTGATGTATTTCGCGTCGCGTTCACCCAGGCTGGATTCGATCTGTCTGCGCAACGCGTCCAGGCGTTGCCCGAACTCTTCGATGTCGGTCGGCGAGAGATGCGTGTACGCCTCGACGTCAGATATAGCCATCTGCTGTGTTCAACCCCTGTTCCGGTGCCGCGCGCCGGGCGCGGTCCAGGTGAGAATACGAACTCGACGGGGTTGGTTCGGTACTGTGCGCGGTATTTAGTTAGACGTAACAGCCGGAAGTGCCGGAATGGGTGTCAGTGACTACTGGCGGCGGGTTCGTAGATCTTGTCCACCTCGGTGGCGTACTTCTTCATGACCTCTGCTCGCTTGAGCGACATCTTCGGTGTCAGTTCGCCGGTGGCCTCGGTCCAGTCGACGGGCAGGATGCGGACCTTCTTGATCGCCTCGGCATGGGACACCTTCTTGTTGGTGTCGGCGAGGGCCGCATCGATCTCCGCGACGAGATCCGGGTTGTCGATCAGAGCCTCGTTCGTGGTGTCGGCGGGCAGGTTGTGGCTTTGCTTCCAGGCCGGGAGCGCTTCGGGATCGAGGGTGATCAGGGCACCGACGAACGGACGGCCGTCACCGACCACCATCGCCTGGCTGATCAGCGGGTGGGCGCGCAGCGAGTCTTCCATCAGGCCCGGGGAGACGTTCTTTCCGCCCGCGGTGACGATGATTTCCTTCTTGCGGCCGGTGATGGTGAGGTAGCCGTCGCGGTCGATGCTGCCGAGATCGCCGGTCTGGAACCAGCCGTCGGCGAAGGCGTCGTCGGTGGCCTGTGGGTTTCCCCAGTATTCGTGGAACACGACAGGGCCGCGTAGCAGCAGTTCGCCGTCGTCGGCGATCTTGACGGCGTGGCCTTCGGTCGGGCGTCCGACGGTGCCGACCCGGGTATCGGCCGGGGTGTTCACGGTGATCGCCGCAGTGGTCTCGGTGAGTCCGTAGCCCTCGTAGACGGGGATCCCGACGCCGCGGAAGAAGTGACCGAGCCGCGCGCCGAGCGGTCCACCACCGGATACCGCCGCCTCGCATCGTCCGCCGAGCGCCAGGCGCAGCTTGCGGTAGACGAGTTTGCCGAACAGGGCGTGGCGCAGTCCGAGGACGATTCCGGGGCCGCCGGTGTCCTGGGATTCGCTCCAGGCGATGGCGGTCTCGGTGGCCAGGTCGAAGATCTTTCCCTTGCCGCCGGCGTGCGCCTTCTGCTTGGCGCCGTTGAAGACCTTTTCGAACACTCGCGGCACCGCCAGGATGAAATGCGGCCGGAAGCTGCCGAACTGGTCGACGAGTGTGGACCAGTCGGAGCTGAACGCGACGACCACCTTGGCGTCGAGCGCGGCCAGCGTCACCGCGCGCGCGAAGACGTGGGCGAGCGGCAGGAACATCAGTGTCTTGTTGCCCGCGGTGACGAACTCCCCCAGCGCGATTCGGTCGGATTTCGACTCGGCGTAGAGGTTTCCGTGGGTGAGGATCACGCCTTTGGGGCGTCCGGTGGTGCCCGAGGTGTAGATCAGGGTGGCCGGGGAGCTCGCGCCGACCTCGGCTCGGCGGGTGTGTACGGCCGCGTCGTCGAGGTCGGCGCCGCGCGTGGTCAATTCCGCGACGGCACCTTTGTCGATCTGCAGGATTTCTCGCAGGTCGGGCAGGGCGCGGTCGTCGATCTCCTCGATGATTCGGCGGTGTTGGTCGCTGTCGACGATGAGCAGTTTCGTCGCGGAGTCCTGCAGGATCCACTTGGCCTGCTCGGCGGCGGAGCTGTCGTAGATGGCCACGGTACAGCCGCCGGTGGCCCAGATCGCGTGGTCGAGCACGACCCACTCGTAGCGGGTGGGCGCCATGATCGCTACCCGGTCACCGGGTTCGATACCCGACGCGATGAGGCCCTTCGCCACGTCGGTGACCGTTCGGGCGAACTCGGCCGCGGTGACATCGGTGAGTCCGCCGCTACCGTTGGAGACGTTGAACAACACCGTGTGGGGCGAGTGCTCGGCGTGCAGGAACACACTGTCGGAATTGTTCGCGTGCTCGGGAATCGTGTAGGAAGCCGGGGCTTCGAACTCATGCATCACAGGGCCCTTCCACATGGATTGATCAGTTACTGCGCGGGCGCGTGCTCGATGCCGAGTCGCAGCATGCCGCGCAGGTCGTAGGTGTTGGTGGCGACCGCGCCGACGATCAGGCCGATCGCCAGTCCCGCGCAAGTCATCCAGAGACCCTGTGCCATGCCTGCTTCGAGGTGTCCGTCGAAGAACAGGATGGCGCGCACGGCCAGGTAGATCTGGTGCATGGGTTCGAACGTGGCCATGTCGGCGATCCAGCGCGGTGTCGCCTCGAGCGGGATGGTGCCCGACGATGACGGGATTCCGAGCACCACGAACACGATGAGGTTGATCATCAGGCCTGCCGTGCCGAAGGCGGCCATCACCGACAGGGCGGTGACCGCGATGGCGGCGATGGCCAGTGTGCCATAGAGGAACAGCATCAGCGGTCGCTCGATCGCCATGTTCAGCAGGGTGCCGACGCCGAGGAACACGCCGGAGGCCAGCGGGGCGCTGATCGCGGCGATCCCCCATTTGATGAGCAGCGTGCGCCAGCGGCTGATCGGGGCCGGGGTGGTGGCCTTGTGCCATGGGCCGTATTCGGCGGGGACATAGCCGAGTGAGGCGTCGACGAGTGAATTGATCATCATCGCGCCGCTGAATCCGACGATCAGCAGGACCAGGGTGTAGAAGAAGGCCGCCAAGCCCTGGCCGGTGCCTTCGGGGAGCGGGTGGTAGGCGGTGACGACGACGTCGATCGGCTCGGCGAGCTGTAGCTGTGCGGCGCCGCTGAGGGGTGTGGCCCCGGCCGCGGTGCGGACCTGTTCGGCGAGTTGGGTGCCGACGGTGCTGTTGACCTGTGTCATGGCCTGGTCGGCGACGGTGTTCATGATCTGTGCGGCGAGGGTGCCCGCCCGGGGGTTGGTGAGCACGGAGATGATGGGCTGCTCGACCTGGCCCGGGACGATCGAGGCGGCGCCGAGGATGGCGACGCGTTTGGTGAAGTCGCCGGGGATGACGATGGCGCCGTAGACCTCGCCGTTCTGCAGCTGTTGCTGGGCTTCGTTGATGCCGAGTGGGCGCAGGTCGATCTTGTCGGCGGGGATGTTCTCGCTCAGCGCGGAAGTGATCTGTGCGCCGATGTTGGCGGGTTTGCCACCGACGGTGTCGCCGACGTCCTGGTTGACCAGGGCGATCGGGAAGTCGTGCAGGTGCTTTTCGGGGTCGGCGGTATAGCCGAGGTACATGGTGCCCAGGAGCGCCGCCAGGATGGTGACCAGGGTGATCGGGGCCAGCCATTCGCGGATCGGCATGCTGCGCTGTGTGCGGGTGGGCGCGGTGTTGTCAGTCATGGCAACCGTCAATGTAGTCAGCGACAACAAAGTAGTCAACGCAAACATTGGATGGCCGTCGGATATCCTGCTCGTACCATGTCCCTGCACACCCCGTACCACCACGGAGACCTCCGCGCCGCGCTGCTGACGCGCGCGGAGGCGACACTGCGCGAGGCCGGCGTGGACGGGCTGTCGCTGCGTCAACTGGCCCGCGACACCGGTGTCAGCCACGCGGCCCCGAGTCGTCATTTCCGCGACAAGCAGGCACTACTCGACGCACTGGCCGTCACCGGGCTCGAACGCCTCGGTGCCTGCTTCGAACAAGCCGTGATCGAAGGACCCATCACGGCACGTCTGCAAACCGTCGCCTACGCCTACCTGCGATTCGCCGTCGACAACCTCGAGCTCTTGCCGCTGATGTTCGCGCGCCGAAACAACTCCACCTCCGCCGACATCCAGCAGGCCGCCGACCGGGCGTTCGCGGTGCCGATCACCCTCATCGCCGATGGTCAGGCCGCCGGCGAGATCGTGGCAGGTGACCCGAAACGGCTCGGCGTCACCGCCCTGGCCGCCCTCCAGGGCTTGGCCACCTTCGTCGGCTCCGGCTACACCGCCGACTACGACTCCGAGCAGCTACTCGACGACCTGATCCGCCACCTCACCCTGGGCCTGCTCCCCCGCGATGCCGACTGACGATGCCGCGAACCGCATCCTGACGCGTGGAAGGCGATGGCCGACACGGCTTCAGGCGCGCAGGAACAGCCGCATGGATTCGTCGACAACGGCCTCACGCGTTCGCCCCTCCGGGTCCGCGGCGGGCCGGAGCCAGATCGAAGCATGATTCAGGATCCCGTGCAGACAGTGCAGCGCCACGGAGGGGTCCGAACAATCGAACTCACCTGACGCGACACCGCGATCGATGACCGCACGGAAGATCCGGTCGTGGCGTCGACGCATGGTCTTGATGGATTCACCGTGCTCGTCGGGCCACGGCGCGGGGAAGGAGAAGAGTTTGCCCACTTCCGGGTAGAGCACCGTCAGAACGCGCAACTGCTCGGCGATGAGCGAGCGCAGCTGTTCGGCCGAGGAGAGCCCGGCCGCGGTCTCCAGTGCCTCGCCGAGATGGGTCAGCACGTCAGCGGTCAGCTTTTCCAATGCTGCCGAGACCAAGGCGTCTTTGCTCGGAAAGTAGTAGTAGAGAGTTGCTTTCGCGATGTCTGAGCGTTCGGCTACGTCCTCGAATCGCATTCCCTGATAGCCGACGCTGGACAGGATCTGCAATGCGGCGTCGATCATCTCCGCCTTGCGTCGATCGCGTCGTCTCTCCGCACGCCCTGCGGGCGCGACGCTCTCGTCCGTGGTCGCGGTCATCGCATGATTCTATCTGCCACCAACAGCTGACTATTAGGACGATCAGACGACTTGCAGGATGAAAATTCGACCCGTAGGTTGATAAATGTGAGAGATACGATCGCACCCACGTCCTACTTCCACCGGGTCGGTGCTCACCGCTTCGCGCCGACTGCCCACGCGGGTGGAGCGTGGGACACCGCCGAGCAGCACTTCAGCCCCCTCGGCGGGCTGATCGTGCACGAGATCCAGCGAACACGCGCCCACGAACAGCGCCCAGCGTTGGCCATGAGCCGGATCAGTTTCGACATCCTGGGCAGGATCGCGTTCGGGGAGTTCGACATCGACGTTCGGACCATCCGCCCGGGTCGCACCATCGAACTGGTCGAGGCGACCGTCACCATCGCCGGGCGCAGCGTCGTCTCGGCCCGCGCGTGGTTTCTGAGCGCGCAGGACAGTGCGGGCGTCGCGGGCGGGGAGCCCGAGCGGCTTCCCACCCCCGAATCATTGGCGTCCTGGCCGCTGACCTCGGTGTGGCCCGGCGGCTACATCGCTTCGCTCGATACCCGCCCGGTCGGCATTCCCCAACCCGGGCGAACCACCGCGTGGGTGCACTCACCGATGGACTTGGTGTCCGCGGAACCAGCCGATCCCCTGGCTTCCTACCTCGCGCTCGTCGACACCGCGAACGGCATCGCGGTGCGACAGGAGCCCACCAAGTGGATGTTTCCCAACCTGGACCTGACGGTCCATCTCTATCGGCAACCCGAAGGCGAATGGACCGGTCTCGACACGACCGTCACCTTCGGCCACACCGGACAAGGACTCACCAGTACCGTCCTGCACGACATTCGCGGCCCGGTCGGGGTTGCCGAACAGATTCTCACCCTCCGTCCACAGGATTAGGTGCCTGTGCCGAGCGGGCTCAGTTGGGTCCGGCGAGGACTACCGGGCGGCCGTTGCGCGGTTGAGTGGGTCGGTTGCTGTGCGGGAACAGGGCGCGGTAATTGTCGACATCAGTGGCTGCGACCGGCGCGGGGTGGCGCAGCACGATCCACTCGACACCTTCGGTGCACGGGGGCGTGGTCAGGGAGCCCTGGTAGCGGAACTGGGCGAGGTCGGCCGGGAGGAATTCGCGCGGGTCGACAGTGGCGACCGCGCGGGTGAGCCCTGAGCGGTTCGGGGCGGCGGTGAGGATCCGACTCAGCGGGGTGGGGTCGGTGTGCGCGTTCAGTAGGACGGCGAGAACGGCCAACCGGCCCGATCGGGCGGTGTGGACGAAATGCAGTTCCATGGCGGTCTCGGCACCGTCGACGGTGTGCTCGCTGGGGAGATGGAAGTGGAATTGGGTCAGGGTGAACGGCGTTGCGTCGACGACGATGCGGTTGCCGGAGTCCGCTGGGGCGCTCACCTGCACGGTGTGCCCGTTGTTCAGCAGGTTCACCGACGGGATGGGGCGGTAGTCGATCTCGATGTGATCGGACGGGTGTAGTTCGGTGGGGCTGTCCAGGTCGATCGGCGATTGGGCGTGGCCGACTCGGCAGGCCGAGTAGCCGCGGTCGAGGTCGGCCCAGTGCTCGGGGCCCTCGGCGTCGTAGTCCCAGTGCGGCTTACCAGTGGTGGCCGCGACCGAACCGCCGCAGCCGGCAGCAGCGAGCAGTGCCAGTGCGGCGAGTGCGCCGCGGCGGGTGATGACGGGGCTGAGGTCATTGTGACGAACCGGCACCGGTGTAGCTCCTTGCCATGATTCTGCCGTCGGCCCGGATGTAGACGTCCCGGGACGGCAGTGTGCGCGTGTCGAAACCAGCTGGCCGACTACCGAACCGAGAATGTCCGGTTTGCGCCGAATATCCTTCTAGTGCAGTCGATTTCGCTCCTGCGCGGTGTCTCAGGCTATGCCGGTCGTCATCGCGGAGACCAGACTCGAGGGCGGCGAGATACGTCACATCGGCGGTGTCCGCGGCTCGAGATAGACGCCTAGGGTCGTCTCATGATCGAGATTCCAGAGGTCTTCACCCGCGAAACGATCAGTCGGGAAGGTGAACCCGGGCGGGTATGGATCGCGACACTGCCCCGGCTGGCGGATGAATTACTGCAACGGTGGTCGTGCACTCCTGACGGGCCGGTCATGCACGGCCACGTCGGGATCGTCATTCCGGTGCTGTGTCCGGATCTGCCGCCCGCGGTCGTCAAGATCTCCTTTCCGCACCCGGGCAACGTGTTCGAGCCGGACGCGTTCGCCACCTGGAACGGACGGGGTGCGGTGCAACTGTTCGACCGTGATGACGAACGGTTCGCGATGCTGCTCGAGCGTGCGGGCCACCGAACTCTCGCGGGCATCACCGACTTCGACGAGGCAGTCGGCATACTCGGGCAACTGTCCCACCGCTTGGCGATCGACGCCCCCGCCGGGCTGCCGCGTCTGAGCGACCTGGTCGCCGACTGGACGGACGAGCTTCGCACGACGGCCGCCGAACTGGGCGATCCACTCCCCCGCCGCGTTCTGGATGCCGCGGCCGAGACCTTGCGTGACCTCGGTCCGGGTCAGCCCGAGACCCTCGTCCACGGCGACCTTCATGATGCGAATGTGCTGGTGGGAGAACGGGAGCCTTGGCTCGCGATCGATCCCAAGGGGTATGTCGGCGACCCCGCCTACGACACGATCACCGTCCTTCGCAGCTACCGGTTCGCGCCGCTGCTGTTCGCCCCCGATCCGGCCGCCGGTATTCGTCGCGGACTGGACTTGTTTTGCGAAGCAGCGGGTATCGACCGTGATCGTGCCCGTCGATGGGCGCAGGTCCGGGCGATCAAGGCCGCACTCTGGGGGCGTCGGCACGGCGATCCCGGTTGGTTGATCGGAGCGACCGACCGTCTGACCGAGATTCTGTGGTGATGTCGCGATCGGCCGTCGCTCGATTCGGCCAGGGCCTCGAGGTGGGGTCCAGCGGCTTGCCAGTAAGGACTTCCAAGCAGGGTCTTCATGGCAGTTCGTTCGATGCGGGAGTAGGGCGCATCCACAGGGCGATGATCAGTGCGGTGACGGCGACGAAGGCCATCGCGAGGAAGGCGTCCGAGAATGCCGCCCCGGATCCCGTGTCGTTCAGGGGGTTGAGGGCGTCGGTACCGGCTTGTCGTCGTGCGCTGACCAAGGCGCCGAAGAGCGCCGGACCCGCGCTGGCGCCGAGGAATTGGGCGCCCTGGAGGATCCCGAGCCCGATGCCGGCCTGTGCTGGAGCCAGAGCGCCTGCCGCGGCGCTGATGATCGGCGTCGTCACGAAGATGAAGCCGGCGCACAGTGCGGTGATCCCGATTGCGGTGAGGACCAGCGAACCGCCTCCGGCCACAGTGGACAGGAATACTGCGGACAGTCCCATCACAGCCAGACCGGTCAGCGTAGGGGTGCGGGCACCGATGCGATCGGCCAGGCGTCCACTCAGCGGTGAGAGCATCGCGACGGCGAGGCCGGCCGGGATCATGACCAGCGCGCCGGTGCCCGGATCGAGGCCGTCGACGTCGACGAGCACGATCGGCACGAACACCAGGGCGCCGAGGTTGACGCTCATTGCCAGCGACACGACGATCACAGCGATCCGGAAGACCTGGTTGCCGAACAGTGCGGGTGGGACGAACGGCCGGTCGATGCACCGATTGCGACCGACGAACACCACGAGTGTGGCCATGCCGACGACGAGGCATCCCCACGCCGAGGGCGCCGTGAATCCGGCGACCTGAGCCTGGGTGATTCCGAACAGCAGCAGTCCGGCACCTGCACCGAGCAGGATGCCGCCGGTGAGGTCGAACCGCTCGGCGGTGGTCGGTGAGTCAGCGGGCAGGACTCGCCAGATCAACGGCAGCAGTACGAGCGCGATGGCGACCATCAGCCAGAACGGTGCGTGCCAGCCGAGCAGCTGTCCGATGCCCCCACCGAGGGCAGGTCCGGCCGCGGTGCCGATTCCTGCCGCGGCGGAGATCACCCCGATGCCCATCCCGCGTTTTTCCGCCGGCAGCAACCGGGTCACGCCCAGGATCGTGAGCACCGGGATCCCGGCCGCGCCGATGCCCATCACGATGCGCCCCGCCACCAGCGCGAGCAGACTCGGGGCGAGCGCGCTGACCAGGCTGCCCGCGGCATAGGTTGTCAGGCAGACCACGAACAGGGTCCGCAGGCTCACTCGGTCCGACAGGCGTCCGTAGAAGGGGATGCCGACGGAGAACATCAGCAGGAATCCGGTGACGACCCATGCCAATTCGGCTTCCGAGGCGTCGAACTCGGCGCCTATCGCCGGTAGCAGCAGATTGACCATGTCGCTGGCGATGACCGTCGCCAGCATCGCGGGCATGAGCACGCCAGTAACGCCAGGCCTGAACCAGCGTGGTCGGTTTCGAGTCTCGTGGATGTCATGGGTTCCCTCTCCCAGCTTTACCGCAACCAATACGGTTACAGTTCGGGTAAAAAAGAACGGCGGTCTCCCGCCGTCCTGTGATCAGCGCATACGCGCCGCTCGCTCGATGTCGAATACCTTCTGGAGCAGGTGCGCGATGGTCGTCCGACCCAACTGCTCCTCCATGGCCTGCTCGGCGTTGCGGAACTGCTCGTCGACGATCGCCTGCATATGACGACCGACCTCGCACTCGGCGCTGGGCGGGTGGGCATGTCGAGACAGCACCGGCGAACCTTCGACGGCGCGGTAGGCGTCGAACAAGGTGATCTCGCGAGCAGGGCGGGCGAGTGTCCAGCCCCCACCGCGACCCTCCGTGGACCGCACCAGGTCGGCGTCACGCAGGTTGCCGAGGATGCGTCGAACCAGCACCGGATTGCTCGCCAAGCTCTCCGCGATCTCCACAGACGTCAACGAACTCTCCCCGCCTTGCGCCAATTTCGTCAATGCGTGAATGGCGACCGCGCTTCTACTGCTGACGCTCATGCATCCTCCCGGTGCCGTTGACCTTCGAAACTGAAACTAACACGGTTGCGGTTTCCGTGCATGGTGAAACGAGTGGCCGGTCGTGATTCAAGCGGGATCGGCCAACCAGGTCTTTTCCATCCACTGGTCCGGTTCGGGGTGAGCAGTGAAGCCGTAGGGGCGGTACATGTCGTGGGCATCGCCGGTAGCCAGGGCCATACGGCGTAGCCCCCAGTCGTCGGCGTCGGCCATGATCCGGTCAAGGAGGAGTTTGCCGACGCCTTTTCCGCGCTGCCGACGGTCTACGTAGACGTCGGAAAGCCAGGCGAAAGTGGTGCGGTCGGTGACCAGGCGGGCGAAGGCGATCTGGGAACCGTCGTGGAACACGCTGTAGGGCAAAGAATTCTCGACGACGCGGCGGACGCGCTCGCGGCTGCGGCCGAGGGCCCAATAGGCATCGGTCGACAGGCGGTGGTGGAGCCAGTCGAGATCGACGGCGGCGGGATCGGTGGAGATCTCGAGCATCGGTCCAGAATAGGTGCGGCCGGGCTCAGTCTGAGCCCGGCCGCACGAAGTCAGGCGCCGACGTAGGCGGCCAGGTGTTCGCCGGTGAGGGTGGAGCGGGCTTCGACGAGGTCGGCGGGGGTGCCTTCGAAGACGATGTGGCCGCCGTCGTGGCCCGCGCCGGGGCCGAGGTCGATGATCCAGTCGGCGTGGGCCATCACTGCCTGGTGGTGTTCGACGACGATGACGGACTTGCCGGATTCGACGAGGCGGTCGAGCAGGCCGAGGAGCTGTTCGACGTCGGCCAGGTGCAGGCCGGTGGTCGGTTCGTCGAGGATGTAGACCCCGCCTTTGTCGGACATGTGGGTGGCGAGCTTGAGGCGCTGGCGTTCGCCGCCGGACAGGGTGGTCAGTGGCTGGCCGATGGTGAGGTAGCCCAGGCCCACTTCGGTGAGGTGGGTGAGGATCTTGTGGGCGGCGGGGGTGCGTGCCTCGCCGTCGCCGAAGAACGCGCGGGCTTCGTCGACGGGCATCGAGAGCACTTCGCTGATGTTCTTACCCGCGAAGGTGTATTCGAGGACTTCGGCCATGAAGCGCTTGCCCTCACACACCTCACACATCGTCGACACGCCGGCCATCATCGCCAGGTCGGTGTAGACCACGCCCGCACCGTTGCAGTTCGGGCAGGCGCCCTCGGAATTGGCGCTGAACATGGCGGGTTTGGCGCCGGTGGCCTTGGCGAACGCTTTGCGAATGTGGTCGAGCAGACCGGTGTAGGTGGCGGGGTTGCTGCGGCGTGAGCCCTTGATCGGGGCTTGGTCGACGGAGATCACGCCTTCGTCGATCGGGATCGAGCCGTGCACGAGCGAGCTCTTGCCCGAGCCCGCGACGCCGGTGATCGCCACCAGAATGCCGAGGGGGATGTCGACGTCGACTTTGTCGAGGTTGTTGGCGGTGGCGCCACGAATCTGCAAGGCGCCGGTCGACTTTCGCACCGAGTCCTTGACCGCGGCACGGTCGTCGAAGTGGCGGCCGGTGACGGTGTCGCTGGCGCGCAGCCCGTCGACGGTGCCCTCGAAGCAGATGGTGCCACCCTTGGACCCGGCGGCGGGGCCGAGGTCGACGATGTGGTCGGCGATGACGATCGTTTCGGGCTTGTGCTCGACGACGAGCACCGTGTTTCCCTTGTCGCGCAGGCGCAGCAGCAGGTCGTTCATCCGCTGGATGTCGTGCGGGTGCAGGCCCGCGGTGGGCTCGTCGAAGACATAGGTGACGTCGGTGAGCGAGGAGCCGAGGTGGCGAATCATCTTGACACGCTGGGCTTCACCGCCCGACAGGGTGCCCGAGGGACGCGACAGCGACAGGTAGCCCAGGCCGATCTCGACGAACGAGTCCAGGGTCTGGCGCAGCGACTCCAGCAGCGGCGCCACCGACGGGTCGTCGACCTGCTTGACCCATTCGGCGAGATCGGTGATCTGCATGGCGCAGGCGTCGGCGATGCTGATGCCGTCGATCTTGGACGAGCGGGCCGCGGCGGAGAGCCGGGTGCCCGCACAGTCGGGGCAGGTGCCGAAGGTGACGGCACGTTCGACGAAGGCGCGCACATGCGGTTGCAGCGAATCGATGTCCTTGGACAGCATCGACTTGCGCAGTTTGGGGATGAGTCCTTCGTAGGTGAGGTTGATGCCCTCGACCTTGATCTTGGTCGGTTCCTTGTACAGCAGGTCGGCGAGCTGTTTCTTGGTGTACTTCTTGATCGGCTTCGCCGGGTCGAAGAAGCCCGAACCCTTGAAGATGCGGCCCATCCAGCCGTCCATGCTGTAGCCGGGGATCTTGAACGGGCCCTCGTCGAGGGAGAGGTTCTCGTCGTAGAGCTCGGTGAGGTCGATGTCGTTGATCTGGCCTTTGCCCTCACAGGTGGGACACATACCGCCGGTGATGGCGAAGCTGCGGCGTTCCTTGACGGTGACACCGTTCTTCTCGACCTCGACGGCACCGGCGCCGCTGATCGAGGCGACATTGAACGAGAACGCCTGCGACGACCCGATGTGCGGGTCGCCGAGGCGGCTGAACAGGATCCGCAGCATCGCGTTGGCGTCGGTGACGGTGCCGACAGTGGAACGCGGGTCGGCGCCCAGCCGGGACTGGTCGACCAGGATGGCGGTGGTCAGACCCTCCAGGACGTCGACGTCGGGGCGGGCCTGGCTGGGCATGAAGCCCTGCACGAACGCACTGTAGGTCTCGTTGATCAGGCGCTGCGATTCGGCGGCGATGGTGCCGAAGACCAGGGAGCTCTTACCGGATCCGGACACGCCCGTGAAGACCGTCAGCCTGCGCTTGGGGATCTCGATGCTCACATCGCGCAGATTGTTGACCCGCGCGCCGTGCACGCGGATCACATCGTGGCTGTCGGCCGGCTCTATGGTGGTGCCGGTCTTCTTGGCCGTGCTCATGGGTCTCCCTTGATCAGTCGACATCGCCGGACATCGAATCTACCGGCGCGATGGGTTACTTGGTCTGCTGGATGCGGACCATATTTCCGGCGGGATCACGGAAGGCGCAGTCGCGCACGCCGTAAGGCTGATCGGTGGGTTCCTGGACGATCTCGATGTCTCCGGCCTGCAGCTTCTCGAACAGGCCGTCGAGGTCGTCGGTGGCGAGGTTGACGCCGGCGTAGGTGCCTTTGGCCATCATTTCGCTGATGACGCGGCGTTCGTCGTCGGTGAGGCCGGGGTCGGCGGCCGGTGGGTGCAGCACGATGGAGGTGTCGGGCTGGCCGGTGGGGCCCACGGTGATCCAGCGCAGCCCGTTGTAGCCCACATCGTTGCGCACCTCGAAGCCGAGTGTGTCGCGGTAGAAGGCGAGCGCGGCGTCGGGGTCGTCCTGCGGCAGGTAGCTCGAGTGGATGGTGAGGTTCATGCCGACCACGCTAATTGTCGGCCGGAGCGGAAGCTTCTCGATTCCTGATCGGTCTGGTCACCTTCTTGACCACGCACGACGGCATGCCCGCGGTCTGTTCGTCCTGACGCTGTTTGTAGGTGCTGGGCGGCACCCCGACGAGTTCGGTGAAGCGGGTACTGAAGGTTCCCAGCGAGGACGAGCCGACCGCGAAACACACCTCGGTGACGCTCAGGTCGCCGCGGCGCAGCAGTGCCATCGCCCGTTCGATGCGGCGGGTCATCAGGTAGGAGTACGGCGATTCCCCGTAGGCGAGGCGGAATTGCCGGCTGAGGTGCCCGGCCGACATGTGGACGCCGCGGGCGAGCGCTTCGACGTCGAGCGGCTGGGCGTATTCACGGTCGATGCGGTCGCGCACACGACGCAGCAGCGCGAGGTCGCGCAAGTGCTGTGGTTTCGCGGGTGGGCCGGTCACATGGCCGATCGTCCCACGTCGGACGGTGTTGCCGACACCGGCGGGTCGGTGTGGGTGTCGAGGACCCCGGCGAGTTCGGCGCGGAAGTGAGGGCAGGTGCGGAAGTCCTCGGCGTCGCAGTCCAGGACGTGGGTGACGGCGTCGAGGGCGGCGCGTGTGCGGGCGATCTGGTCGGCGAGGCGGTCGCGATGGGCTTCGAGTACTTCTCGGCGGGTGCGCCGATCGGGGGAACGGATGAACAGGATGGCGAGATCGTCGAGGGACAAGCCTGCCTTCTTGCCCAGGACGATCATCGCGATCGTGTCGATGTCGGTACCGCGGTAGTGGCGGCGTCCGGCCGAGTCACGGGCTGGAGTGAGCAGTCCGCGGTCTTCCCAGTGGCGCAGCACGTGGGTCGCGAGCCCGAACTGGGCTGCCACCGCACCGATCGTGGTGTGTTCCCCGGCCATCCGCCGAGCCTATGCGGTGACGCGGTAGCAGGTGATCACGGCGACGGGATGCCAAGGCAGACGGACTGTTTCGGTGTCGACCGAGCCGAATGCGGTGCTGAGTGCGCGCCGGATCTCGCGGGTTCGGGTGAAGCGGAAGTCGAAGATCGCGGCGCCGCCGCCGGGGCGGAGTACTCGACGCAGTTCGGTGACGGCGGCGGGCAGGTCCGGCCATTCGTGCATGCTCAGGCTCGACACGGCGAAGTCGATGCTCGCGTGCGGGTGGGGCAGCTCGGCGACGTCGGCGACGGCCAGGTCGATCGGCTGCCCAGCGAGGGTGCGCCGGGCGATCTCGATCATGTGCGGGGACAGGTCGATGCCGTGCAGGCGCAGGTCGGGGCGACGAGTCGCCACGTGGGACAACAGCTTTCCCGGGCCGGTGCCGAGGTCGAGGACCGTGGCCGAATCGGTGGTGTTGGCGTCGATGTCGGTGGCGATCCGCCGGTACAGGCCGGTGAGGAGCCGGGTGGCGCGCCGGTCGTAGCCGAGGCTCTGTTCGTATCCGAAAGTGGTCATGAGACCACCGTGGTTGTTCAGGTCGACCTGAAGTCAAGCTCGTCGGTCGGGCGCACGGCCGCGGTGCGACCGGGTGCTTGCTGGAATTGCCAGTACAGGTTCGTGTGGGCGATGACGTCTTCGGGTTTCGGTGCGCCCCACCGGGTCTTGTCGCCGGTGGTGTGGGCATCGGCGACCAGGGTGACATCGTATCCGCGCACGAACGCGCTGTGGATGGTCGAACGGACGCAGGCGTCGGATTCCGCGCCCGTGACCACCAGGTGGCCGGCGCCCACCGCCGCGAGCAGTCCCTCGAGCTCGGTGTCTTCGAAGGAGTCCCCGTAGTGCTTGTGAACCAGCGGTTCGGTGTCGGTGCGGGTGAGTTCGGGGACGTAGTGCCAGGGATCGCTGTGTTCGACCAAATCCTCGGAGGAGTGCTGGATCCAGATGATCGGGACATCGGCGGTGCGGGCACGGTCGACAAGGGCGTTGATGTTCGCGACGACCTCGTCGCGGCGGGGTGCTTCGTCGACGACGCCGTTCTGCACGTCGACGACGAGCAGCGCGGTGTTCGGGCGGTCGGGCAGCGTGGTCATGGCGATTCCTCTGGCGGTCAGAGCGGGCGAAGGACGACGACGCCCGGGACGGTCTGGAGATACTCGGTCAAGGGGGTATCGACGACCTGGTTGTTCGCCGCGAGCGAGGAGGCGTTGCGGAAGACCGGGCCGGTGGGGGTCGCGACGATGATGCCGACGTGGGTCACGTCGAGCCCGGCGTCGGGGGTGTAAGCGCCGAGGAAGTCGCCGGTGCGAAGGGCGGCCTGGACTGCCCCGTCGACGGCGGCCGCGGGAATATGGGTGACGGCACGGTCGACCACGGCAACGCCCGGCAGGTAGGTGCTGCCGTCGGCTTTCGCGTTGAGATGCTTGGTGGTGGTCACCGCGGCGGGGCTCAGGCTCGCGGTGATGTCGGTGGCGGCGAGCCGTTCGCGAGTGGCCCAGTCGGTGAAGAAGTGCTTGCGCTGGGCGAATTCGACGCGACCATCGATGTAGCGAGTGCTGATCAGGTTGGTGAGGAACTCGTCGCGGGTGCTGGAGCGGGAGGCGGCATCGATGTAGTCGAGGTAGGTGAAGCAGTCGACCCGGCGCAGATCCGCGACGAGCTGTTCGGGCTCGGTGGCCGAACCGATCAGCATGTTCGCGCCGTACGGGGTGCCGAGCAGCCGCGCGGAGAGCCGTTCGAGGAGTTCGCCACGGCCCAGACCGCCCGATTCGGCGCGCACGGTGAGGAGTTCGTCGATCTTGCGCGCGGAAACGTCATCGACCGACGGTGCGGCCGAGGCCGGTGCCAGCGCGCACACGAGCGCGGCGAGCACGAGCATGATCCGGACGATGATGCGCAAGACGCCTCCAGCTGGCCACGGGTCGATCGGTGCGAGCGCTGTCCACCGTAGCCGAGACGGCGGACAGGATCGGCGACTCAGGGTTCCCGATGCCGCGATGATGGCGGAGTGTGACGTTCGGCCATCGGTGATGCCGATTGTTCGCGAATGGTCTCGTATCGACCGGTCGGTGGGTTGTTCGCGTACCGTTGTCGCAGGTAGTCCGTGTTCGCGGCGTGTTCGCGATGGGGTTGCTCCCCCGGGTGTCGTGGATGTGGTTCGTGCAGACGTCGACCGTTGGCCCGTCCGGGCGGAAGGGATGCCGAAATGCGTGCGTTGACAGTGGTTCCCATGCAGAAGCAATCGTTGCGGGTGGAGGATGTGCCCGACCCGGTCGTCGGTCCCGGCGAACTGCTCGTCGACGGGATCTCGCTGGGTATCTGCGGCACCGACCGCGATATCGCGCAGGGCAACTACGGCTGGCTGCCACCGGGCAAGTCGCAGATGGTGCTCGGGCACGAATCTCTGGGGCGGGTGAAGACCGCGCCCGCGGGTAGCGCATTCGCCCCTGGCGACCTCGTCGTCGGAATCGTGCGCAGGCCGGATCCGGTGCCGTGCGGGGCGTGCGCGCGCGGCCAATGGGACATGTGCCGCAACGGGATGTACGTCGAGCGCGGGATCAAGGAGATCGACGGGTACGGGTCGACGTCCTGGGTGGTGCGCGAGGACTTCGCGGTGCGACTCGATCCGGCGCTGGAGAAGGTCGGGGTACTGCTGGAACCGACGACCGTGGTCGCCAAAGCTTGGGATCAGATCGAGAAGATCAACAACCGCGCCTGGTTCGATCCGCGCACCGTCCTGGTCACCGGCGCCGGGCCGATCGGTCTGCTGGCGGCGCTGCTCGGGCAGCAACGCGGCCTGGACGTGCACGTCCTCGACCGGACCAGCGGCGGGACGAAAGAAGAGCTGGTCCAGGCGCTGGGCGGCACGTTCCACACGGGGACGGCGGCCGCCGCCGCGAAAGAGATCAGCCCCGACATCGTGATCGAGGCGACCGGTGCGCCTGCGGTGGCGTTGCAGGCGATGGAGATCGACAATCCCGGCGTGATCGTCTGCCTGACCGGGGTGTCGACCCCCGGTGTCGATACCGATGTCGATGTCGGCGGATTGAACCGCAACATCGTGCTCGACAACGCGGTGGTATTCGGTTCGGTGAACGCGAACCGTCACCACTACGAACAGGGCGCCGAAGCGCTGGCAAAAGCGGACGAGTCGTGGCTCGAACGCCTCATCACCCGGCGGCTGCCGCTGGAGAAGGCGCTCGAGGCGTTCGACCCGGGCGGGTCCGATATCAAGGTCGTCATCGACCTGGCCTGACTCGCCGAAGCGAGGTCCGCGGTGGTCAGTCGGCCGCCGCGACCTCGGTCGTGGGGACCGCGCAGCCGTCGGGGCCGCAGCTGTCGCCGTCGGCGATGAGCTGGGGAGCAGGTCGATCGTTCCAGGCGGTGTTCAGTGCCCGGGTGAACGTTTCGGGAGGTTGGGCGCCGGAGACCGCGTACTTGCCGTCGAAGACGAAGAACGGGACACCGGTGGCACCGAGCGCGGCGGCCTCGGCTTCGTCGCGGCGGACCGCGTCGGCGTAGGCATCGGGGTCTGCCAGCACCGCGCGCACCGAGTTCTCGTCCAGACCCGCGCGCACAGCCAAGGCCACGAGGCGTTCGGTATCGCCGAAGACGGGCTCGGGTTCGGCGAAATTGCCTGCGTAGAGGGCGTCGAGCAGGGCTTCCTGCTTGTCCTGGTCGAGGGCGTAGTGCAGGAGCCGGTGCATGTCGAAGCTGTTGCCCGAGTCGCGGCCCGCGGTTCGGTAGGGCAGACCCATCGCCGCGGCCTGGGCGCCGATGCCGCGTTCGTTGGCGGCGGCCTGGTCGACGGTGATGCCGTATTTCTCGGCGATCGCCGGGATGACCGGACGGGTGGAACCGGCGGGCAAGGTCGGATCGAGCTCGAAGGACCGGTGCACCACCTCGACGTCGTCCCGGTGCGCGAAGCCCGCCAGCGCTTCTTCGAAGCGGGCTTTGCCCAGGTAGCAGAACGGGCAATTGATGTCGGTCCAGATCTCTACTCTGGTGGACAAGCGGGCCTCCTGCGGCGCATCGAGGGGTGCGGCGGTGGTCCGCCGGACAGTTCTGGACAGGCGTTCGAATTCGGGGAATGTAACGCCGGCAACGAGGCCGCTATTCCCTGGCGCGTCCGGGCACGACGGGACGAGCACGAGGGGTATCGATGGAGTTCGAGCAGCGGAGGGGGTGGGTACAGGTGCCCGAAGGATTGGTGGTGCCACGCGCGCTGGGGGGATTGTGGGCGGTGCGCCACGCACAGAGTGAGGCCAATGTGTGGTTCTCCGACCCGGCGACCGAGCAGCGGCCGATGCGGGGCACCGATTCCGCGGTGGAACTGACCACCCACGGGCAGTGGCAGGCGCGCTGTCTGGGCGACTGGCTGGCCGGGCTGGCGGGCACGCAGCGACCCACCCTGGTGGTCTGCTCGCCCTACCTGCGCACCAGAGTCACCTGGGCGGTGATGGCCGAGGCCGCCGCCTCCCGCAACCGGCACCTGCACCCGATCCGCACCCTGGTCGACGAACGGTTGCGTGATCGGGAGATGGGGGTGTTCGAACTGCATCCGTACCGGGCGATCCGGCGGCGCGCGCCCGAGGAGGGGCTGCGTCGTGAACTGGTCGGCAACTGGGTCTATCGCCCGCCGGGCGGGGAGTCCCTGGCCGATGTGGCATTGCGGGTGCGCAGTTTCCTCGACGAGCTCGACGTGGTGGCCGCGGGCGAGCAGGTGCTGGTGGTGACGCACGACGCGGTGGTGGTGTCGTTGCGCTACATCCTCGACGGACTCGGTGCGCCGGTACCGGATTCGCTCGAGCCGGTGCCCAACGCGTCGGTGTCACAGTGGCGGCGTGAGGGCCCACGACTGGCGTTGCGTGTGTGGGGCTCGGTCGACCACCTCGCGATGGACGCGGACACGGGCTAGGGGCCGGCGCGACCGACCGATGTCGGCCGCAACCGTTTTCGTGATGGTCGGTGCCGACGCGGCTGTCGTTGGGTGGCGTCGACGGACTGATGGGTCCGTGGGTGGGAGAATGCGCGAGTGGATGTCGCGATCGGTCTGGTTGTCCTCATCGGCTCGGCGACCGCGCTGGCGGCGCTGGCGCGGCGATTCGGGGTGTCGGAACCTCTGGTGCTGACGTTGGCCGGGGTGGCCGCGTCGTATCTGCCGATGGTGCCGCAGGTACACCTCGAGCCGGAGGTGGTGCTGCTGGGGTTGCTGCCGCCGCTGCTCTACACCGCCGCGTTGCGCACCTCGCTGGTCGATTTCAAGGACAACCTGCGCACCATCGCGTCACTGTCGGTGGGGTTGGTGCTGTTCAGCACGTTCGCCGTGGCGCTGGTGGTGTGGTGGTTGCTGCCGGTGCCGTTCGCGGCGGCGGTCGCGTTGGGTGCGGTGGTCGCTCCCCCGGACGCGGTGGCAGCGACCGCGGTGGCCCGACGCACAGGGATGCCACGCAGCATCGTGACGGTGCTCGAGGACGAGTCGCTGTTCAACGACGCCACCGCACTGGTGGCGTTGCGTTCGGCGATCGCGGCGATGGCCGGTGCGGTGACCGCATGGCAGATCGGCGGCGATTTCCTGCTCGCGGCCGTCGGCGGCGGTGTCATCGGGGCCGTGGTGGCGGCGGCATTGGTGATGTTGCGCCGGCGGATCACCGACCCGGTGCTCGATACCTCGGTGTCGCTGCTGGCCCCGTTCGTGGCGTATCTGCCCGCCGAGCACTTCCACGCCTCGGGTGTGATCGCGGTCGTGACGTGCGGGATGATCCTGGGCCACGGCGCGCAACGGTGGCAGGGCGCGGCCTCGCGGGTCGCCGAGACCACCAATTGGCGCACCATCCAGTTCATTCTGGAGAGCGCGGTGTTCTTGATCATCGGGTTGCAGGTGCGCTGGATCGTCGAGGCCGCCTGGCACAGCGGGTTGGATCACGCCACGCTCGTCGTCGCGGCGGTGGGTGTGCTGGCCGCGGTGATGCTGGCGCGCCCGGTGTGGGTGTTCACGCCCGTGCTGGTGGCCAGGTTGTTCGGGCGCGCGACCGAACCGTTGAGTCATGCGGCGGTGGTGTCGTGGGCGGGCATGCGCGGGGTGGTGACCTTGGCGGCGGTGTTGTTGCTGCCCGACTCGACACCGCAGTTGCCGGTGCTGGAACTGCTCGCCCTGGTGGTGGTCGGCGGCACGCTGCTGGTGCAGGGCAGTTCGCTGCCGTGGCTGGTGCGGTTGCTGCGGTTGCGCGGACCCAGTCGCGAGGAAGACGCACTCGCCAAAGCCGATCTGCTGCAACAGGCTTCGACCGCCGGTCTGGCCGAACTCGACCGCAGGATCGGACCGGACACCCCCGAACCGGTGATCGAATCGCTACGACAGCGACTGATCTGGCGCTCCAACGCCGCCTGGGAGCGGTTGGGCCGCCCGGAGGCCGAGCTGGTGACACCGACCGCGGAGTACCGGCGGTTACGACTGGCGATGCTGGCCGCCGAACGCGATGCGGTGCTGACGGTTCGCGACGCGGGGGCGGTGGATTACGAAGTCCTCCAACATGTGCTGGCCCGGCTCGACCTCGAGGAATCGATGATCGACCGTTTCGACGAGAGCGACGACGAGCGCCGCGCCGAACCGCTGTCCACCGCCGCCGGTGCGGTGGGGTGCGCCCATCTGGAGGAGGCGCCGGCACTGGCGGAGCCGCCCGCTGGTGAGCTGGTGTGTCAGACGTGTCTGGACGAGGGTCTGCGCTGGGTGCATCTGCGAATGTGCACCGCCTGCGGGAACATCGGCTGCTGTGAGTCCTCGATCGGTGACCACGCGAGCGCCCATTTCCGGGACTCGGCGCATGCGGTGATGCGCAGTGTGGAGCCCGGGGAAGCCTGGCGATGGTGCTACGTGGACCAATTGCTCGGCTAGCTCACGGAAGTGTCCGTCCGGCCAGGGGTCGCGAATCAGCGCGGCTCGAGACCCTGACGCAGTCGTCGCACCGACGTGGTCGTCAGCCGCGGTGGGAGTAGATCAGTCGCGCGTATTCGGCGAGCAGGTGGTCGAGTTCGGTGGATTCGCCCGCGGCCGCGAGCTGTTGGTAGCCGATGATCATCGCCATGCCGAATTCGGTGACGACGGTGGCGGTGGCCGTGTCGTCGACGACGCCGTCGATGACACGGTGCACGGTGCGCCGCCGCGATTCGTCGACCCGCTTGACGGTGACGTGTACCGACTCGTCGTTGGCCGCCCAGGCGCGCAGCGCGGCTTCGGCGCCGTGTTCGAGTCCGCTGGCGAGCACCGACATCGCCCGCACGTCGGCGTCGGCGTCACCGTGGCCGACGTCGAGCGCGCGTAGCTCGACCATCTGACGGTTCTCCCAGTGTTCGAGCAGAGTGTCGACGAAGCCCTGCCAGGAGCCGAAGTGGTGATAGAACGAGCCGCTGGTGACGCCGAGGCGACGGCACAGCACCCCGATGTTGAGACCTTTGAAGCCGAACTCTGCGAGCACCGCCACCGCGGTGTCGAAGTACTGCTCCTTGGTGACCACTCGGGACATCGCGATGCCGTTCTGTTCGTGCGGGCAGGGCCGAAGAATCCGAACAGTACCCCATCGTATCGAGCCCTCGCGCGTACGTAACGTTGTCTACGCTGTGCCCGAGTGGGCCGTTGGGACGACGAAATACCAAGTGGCGGAACGAAATACGTGCACAACGGCCCAAGAGCGCATCCGAATGGAATAGCAGAGCGCACGCTCTGTAAACTTTTGTTCATGCCGAGACCGCGCACCCACGACCCGGAGACCGTGCTGGACGCCGCCGAAAAGCTGGCAGCAGGCGCCGGACCCGCCGCTGTCACAGTGCGCGCGGTCGCCGCCGCTACCGAAGTATCCAATGGCGCGCTCTATCACACATTTCAGTCCCGCCAGGTTGTCCTGGCGCGCACATGGTTACGCGCCGCGCACCGATTCCTCGCCCTCCAGTCGGCCGATATCGACCGCGCCGTCACCGCGCCCGACACCGAGACCCGCATCGACGCGGTCCTCGACGCCGCCGAGGCACCGGCGCGACTGGCCGAAAACCATCCCGACTCCGCGCGCCTGCTGCTGATCGTCGACCGCGCCGAACTGCTCGCCGGCGACATCGCGCCCGCCCTGGCACAGGAGATCGCCGACACCGAGAAGGCGCTCGTCGCCACGCTCAACCGGCTCGCGCGCGCCCTGTGGGGTCGCGCCGACCGGCGCGGCGTCGCCACCGTCACCACCTGCCTGGTAGACCTGCCCACCGCACTGCTGCTGCGCCGCGACCGGCTCACCGACCCCCTGGCCCGCGCTCAGCTGCGTGCTGCCGTGCGTGCCGTCCTCGACCTCGGTCCCCACTGAAAAGGAAACAGCCCCATGCCCACACTGCGCCACCACGATTCGATCGCCGTACTCGACCTCGGTGACGGCGAGAACCGCTTCTCCCCCGACTTCCTCGACGAGATGAACACCCACCTCGACGCGGTCGTCGCCGAGGGCGCGTCCGCGCTGGTGACCACCGCGACCGGCAAGATCTACTCCAACGGTCTCGACCTGGACTGGCTCTCGGCCAACGGCGACCGGGCCGCCGAATACGTCGCGGCGGTGCACACCCTGTTCGCCCGGGTCCTCACCCTGCCCATGCCGACGGTCGCCGCGATCGGCGGACACGCCTTCGGTGCGGGTGCGATGGTGGCGATGGCGCACGACTACCGGGTGATGCGCGCCGACCGTGGTTACTTCTGTTTCCCCGAGGCCGACATCCGCATCCCGTTCACCAACGGCATGGCCGCGCTCATCCAGGCCAAGACGACCCCCAAGACCGCCGTGGCCAGCATGACCACGGCCCGCCGCTTCGGTGGCCCCGACGCACTGGCACTGGACCTGGTCGACGCCACCGCCGCGGAAAGCGAAGTCCTCGATACCGCACTGGCTTTGGTGGCACCGCTGGGCGGCAAAGACCAGACCACGATGACAGCGATCAAATCCGTGATGTTCGCCGAAGTCCTCGACGCGCTGCGCAACCGGGACTGAACCGATCAGGGCAGCCGGGGGCCCTTGCCCAGGTAGATGTCGCCACGGTCATCGCCTGCCCAACCGCCCCCGGTATAGTCGCCCAGCACGAAACACGAGTCGCAGAACTGCTTACCGAACACCGTCAGGTAGATGCTGCGGTAGGAGCTGATGGCCCGCATCTTCACCGACTTGTAGGCCGCCTGCGCCGGTGGTTGTGCTTCCAGGAACGCGTAGCGGCGAAAGTCGGCGACCGGTTCGGTGGAGAACCGGACCAGTCCGAGGCGGCTGAGGTTGCCCAGGTAGTGGTGGTCGCGGTCGGGCAGCGCGCACCCGGCCATGGCGGCGATCATGTTGATGCCGTCGGCCAGCCGTTGCGAGCCGATCCCGAACGGCGCCTTGGTGCGGATGTCGATCGCGGGTTGCGGCCCGGCGACAGCCAGGAAGCGCAGGATCCGGGCTTCGTCGGGTGTCAGGTCGTGCAGGATCGGCACGAACGAGGGGTGCAGCTCACGCGGTTGCTGCGCGGAGTCCCAGCCCTCGGTGATCATCGCGTCGCCCATCGCCTTGAGATCCTCGGCGTCGACCTTGGTTTCGACCGGGCCGTAGACGCCGGTGGCGGTGCTGGTCAGACCGAGCGCGCTCAACGCCGCCCGCCGAAACAGCTCCACGCGTTCGTCGACGATCTGCGAGATCGGTTCGCCGGAACGGAGGTCGTCGACGAGATCGGTGGCGGTGTGCACAGCGCCCTTGGCCACCGTGCCGACGATGTGGCGCAACGACAATCCCGCGATCCGCGCCAAACCGAGCAGATCGGTCGGGATCCTGGGTTCGCGATCAGGGTTGGGCTCCATTGCTCACACTCCGAAGATCAGCAGGTGCAGCGCGCCGATGAAGGCACCGAGCACGCCACCGTGCAGATACAGCAGCCACGCGTCCTGTTCGATGGCGGTGTAGAGCATTTCGACGAACTCCTCGGGCGGCAGTTCACGCAGTTTCTCGGTGGCGAGCCGGTCGACGCTGGCCGCGGTGGTCTGAGAGAACTCCACGTCCTCGACCAACCACGGCTTCATCTCGGTCGCCAGGCTCGCGCCCGCGGTGGCCTGGATGGCGTCGAAATGGCGGGGTCCGATCGCGAGCCGGGTCACCGACCGCAGCGGGCCCAGGATCCGGTCGATCTCGGCCTCGAGGAAGTGCGCGATGACCGCACGCGTTTTGTCGCCACTGGGCCCGTCGAGCAATTGCTCGGTGACGACATCGAGGGTGACGATCTGATACCCGATCGCATGCCCCAGATCCGCCGCCGCCTGGTACTGCCGTTTCGCGAATTTCGCGACCCCCCACGGATATCGGTAGCGCGGCTGCGGCACGGCGGGCTCGAACACCACCTTGATCGCGATGATGTTGACCAGCACACCTACCGTCGCGCCACCGGCGAGCACCCACGCCCACGCGGGCAGGAAATGCAGGATCTCGTAGACCCAGCCGGGCAGTGAGATCACCGCGGGGGTGTCACCGTGGGGGGTGCTGTAGTGCAGCAACGACAACCACAGCGCCACGATCACCCCGAACGGGAATCCCAGCACCCCACTGCGGATCATGAACCGCAATTCCGGTGCGCCGAGCCCGTAGATCACGTCCTTGAGCAGTTCGGGCCTGCGCCGCAGGTAGCCCACGACCATCAGCTTCACGTCGAGGAGCTGGTCGATGTTCTCGCCGATGAAGTCGAACGCGCGATCGGTGATCGCGGGCAGCTCGGCCTCGACCCGGGTGTAGACGGCTTCGCGTGCGCGCGGCGGCATGTCGGCCCACAGGCGCGGATGCTCGGCGACCATGATCGAGTCGACCATCGAGCGCACGTTCGGCATCGCCACCAGCGCGACCTGCGCGGAGATCTTGCGCGGATCCATCTGGTCGAAGAAGTCCTTGGCGGTGCCGATCTTGGCGACCGCGTTGTCGACCATCAGGCTCGCCATCTTCTCCGAGCGGGCCGGAATGAAGCCTTGGAAGCCGAGGATGCCACCGGGGGCGAAGGTCGGCAGGATCTGCACCTTGCGCGGCAACAGCGGGAAGATCGTTTTCAGGCCCGGCACGTAGAAGCCGGTGAACCGCACCGGCGCGAACAGCATGATCACCCCGGTCCAGTTGGTGATCAGACCGGCCATGGCACTGAAAATCGGGATGGTGATCATGTCGACCCAGAACTTGCTCAGACCGGTCGTCTTCTCCCAGTCCAGCAGGCCGAAGAAACCCGCCGCCTCGATCCCAGCATTCATCCGGCGTCCACTCCGTTGTGTGGCGAACATCGCGCGTACGGTCATCATAGGCGACCGAACTCCCCGGTCCGGGCAAGTTCCGCGGTTACCCGCTAAACCGGAGCAAACACCTGATCAGACCGGACTCGGCGCTCCCGTTCGAACGGCAATCACCACGCGTGGTGTCACCAGTGGGTGGCCGACACCTCCTGCACGCGAGGGCCGATGACTCAGTGCGTGGTGTTGACCAGCAGCAAGTTGGTGTCGATGTCGTGGGTTACCTTGTTGGCCACCGAGCCCAGAAGACGTGCGGGACCGCTCATTCCACGGTTGCCGATCACGACCAGATCGTATTTCCAGGCCGAGTTGCAGATTGCCTCCGCCGGGGGGACCCCGGTGAGGATGTCGCGTCCGAACAGTTCCGGGTCCTCGACCGCGATCTGACCTTCGACGTCGATCAGGATGTCGGCACCGTCGTCATCGGTCTTGGCCGAAGCCACCAGGAACGGGCGCGCACCCAGCGCCAAGGCGAGCTCGTAGCCGCGACGGACCGCGGTCAGCGAACTCGCCGATCCGTCGGTGGTGAGCCCGATGGTGGTCCAGCGTTTGGGGACCTTGTTGGTGAACACGACGTCGGTCTGACTGTGGTGGGAGACGTGATTGGCGGTCGAGCCGAGCAGTCGCGCCTTGGAACTGCCCAGGCTGCCGCCGCCGATCACGAGCAACGTGGCGGGTTCACGTTCGGCGATCTCGAGCAGCAACGCGCCTGCCGTGCCGTCGAGTTCGGCGCGGGCGACCTCGGTCACGCCGGCTTCGAGCAGGGCTTCGGCGGCTGCCCGAGTGTTGGCTTCGGCCCATTCGGCGTCGGTGGCCGACTTGCGCCCCGCGTCCTTCCACACACTCACCGCGGTGACCGCGACACCGAGGCGCATCGCGAACTCCCCCGCCACCGCTACCGCCGTCTGCGCGGCCTCCGAGCCGTTGGTTCCCACGACGATGCGCTGATAGCACCCCATGTGACGCTCTCCGATCGACGGCAGGTCAGCTGCGCTGTGGCCCACAGTATAAGCGCAGCACACTGCGGGCAACCGGCGCGGTGGTGCCCGTCCGCGAGGTCGCGGGCCCACGTTGGGCTGTGGGCGGCCCTCACTGGTGCTGGGGCGCGGAGGGCAGCGACAGACGTTTGAGGTGCAACGCGTTGAGAGCGACGATCAGACTCGACCCCGACATCGCCATCGCGGCGATCTCCGGGCGCATGGTCAGACCCCACGGGGCGAAGACACCGGCCGCGATGGGCAGGGCGATGCCGTTGTAACCGACTGCCCAACCCAGGTTCTGGCGTTCCTTGTGGACCGTGCCGCGACCGATACGCAGGGCCGTCGACACCGCGTACGGGTCCGAGCGCATGAGCACCACGTCGGCGGTTTGGATGGCCACGTCGGTGCCTGCGCCGATGGCGATACCGAGGTCGGCGCGGGCCAGGGCGGGCGCGTCGTTCACCCCGTCGCCGACCATCGCGACCTTCTTACCGGTGCGTTGCAGATCGGCGATCCGGTCGGCCTTGTCCTTCGGTAGGACATCGGCGATCACGGTGTCGATGCCGAGGTCGCGGGCGATGCGTTCGGCGGTGCCTGCGTTGTCACCGGTGAGCATGACAACGCCGACACCGAGGTCGTGCAGTGCCCGCACGGCGTCGGCGGAGGTCGGGCGTGCGGCGTCGGCCAGCGCGATCACCGCGTGCGCGTGACCGTCGACGGCGACCAGGACTGCGGTGTGGCCCGAGGCCGCCAGTTCGTCACGGTGTTTCGCCAACTCGCCCAGCTCGATGTGGTCGGCGTCGAGCAGTCCGCGGTTGCCCACGATCACGTGCTGCCCGTCGACCGTGGCCGTCGCGCCGCGGCCGGCCACATTCTGGAACCCGGTGGCCGAAAGGGTTTCCACACCATGGGCTTTCGCGTAGTCGACGATGGCCTCGGCGAGGGGATGCTCGGATTCGAGTTCCACCGCCGCGGCCAGTGCCAGCACCCGGTCGGTGTCCACGCCGGGCGCGGTGATCACGTCGGTGACTTCGGGTGCGCCCGTGGTGAGGGTGCCGGTCTTGTCCAGCACCACCACGTCGATGCGCGCCGCGTCCTCCAGCGCTGTCGCGTTCTTGAACAGCACACCACGTTCGGCGCCGAGACCGGTGCCGACCATGATCGCCGTGGGTGTCGCCAGCCCGAGCGCGTCCGGGCAGGTCACCACCACCACGGTGATCGCGAACAACAGTGCTGTGCTCAGCGAAGCACCGACGAGCAACCACACCGCCAGGGTGGTCAGGCTGCCCAGCAGCGCGACCAGGGTGAGCCAGAACGCGGCCCGATCGGCCAGCCGCTGACCCGGGGCCTTCGAATTCTGTGCCTGCTGCACCAATTCGACGATCTGAGCCAGAGCGGTGTCGGACCCGACCTTGGTGGCCTGCACCCGCAGGCTGCCGGTGGTGTTGATGGTCGCGCCGATCACCGCCGAACCCGGTTGCTTGGGCACCGGCATGCTCTCACCGGTCACCATCGACTCGTCGACCTCGCTCGACCCGTCCAGCACGGTGCCGTCGACGGCGATCTTCGCGCCGGGCCGCACCAGCAGCACCTCACCCACCCGCACGTCGGCGGTCGGCACCCGCACTTCCTGACCGTCGCGCAGCACAACGGCTTTCGGCGGCGACAGATCCAGCAGACTCGTCACCGCGTCGCCGGCGCCGCTGCGCGCCCGCATCTCGAACCAGTGGCCCAGCAGCACGAATGTCGCCAGCATCGTGGCGGCCTCGTAGAACACTTCACCGCCGCCGGTGAACGTCACATACAGCGAATACAGCCATCCCGTCCCGATCCCCACCGAGACCAGCACCATCATGTCGAGGGTGTGGGCCTTCAACGCCGCCCACGCCCCGGTGAAGAAGATCGTCGAGGAGTAGAAGATCACCGGCACGCTCAGGACGAGCATCCAGATGTCGGCGCGCATCCCGAACGGGACGGGCAGGTGCAGGCCGAGCATGTGGGTGGCCATCGGCGACCAGAGCATCACCAGGGTGGAGAAGACCAGCGCGACGAGGAATCGGTTGCGCATGTCGCGAGCCATGTCGTCCATCGACATCGACGCGTGCCCGCCGTGCTCGTGCCCACGGCCGTGCGCGGCGTGGGGCTGATCCCGACTCGGCACGCGATGGCTCGGAGACTCGCCGTGCGAGGGCATCGCAGGCGGCGCATGGCCGACCATGGAATCGGCGGACTGCTCGGGTGCCGTAGCGGATTCGGCACCGTGCGGGGCGGGCCGTGTATGCGTGGTCGGCTCGCTCGCCGGATCGCAGACGTGGGTCGGGACCGAGCGCCCCGCGCAGTGATAGCCACAGTCGCGGACCCAGGTGCGCAGGTCGGCGACGGATGTTCGGGTGGGGTCGTAGGTGACAGTGGCGGTTTGGGCGACCGGATTGGGGTCGACCGCGAGGACGCCGGGCCGGTGGCGCAGCCCGTTGGTCAGTCTCCCGTGGGAGCTGGCGCGCAGTTGCCCACCCACGTGCAGGACGGTGGTGGCGGAGGCCGGTTGATCCTGCGGGTCGGGCATCGCCGCTCCTGTCGCCGGTCGTGCACACGACGCGACAGCGCCCCGCGCTTCACTTCCCGGCGACTCTACCGGCGGCGTGTCACAGGTCGGCGCAGGTCACCGCGGCATCAGGAAGGGCCGTCGCCGCGCTGACCTGCGATCGTGTCAGAGACTGACGCCCAGGAGCGCGTCGACGGCGGCGCGGATCAGGGCGGGGGCTTCGGTGTCGGCGCCGCCGTAGGCGATGGCCTGTTCGGCCCAGTTGTCGATCGCGTCGAGTGCCTTCGGCGTGTCGAGATCGTCGGCCAGGTGCCGGCGCAGCCGGGCGACGGTGTCGGTGGCCGAGGGGCCCGAGGTCAGCGACACGGCCTCACGCCAGCGGTCGAGGCGGTGCTGCGCGGCGGTGAGGACCTCGTCGGTCCACATACGGTCGGCGCGGTAGTGACCGGCGAGCAGGCCGAGGCGGATCGCGGCGGGATCGACACCGGCGCGGCGCAGCTTCGACACCAGGACGAGGTTGCCCCGGGACTTCGACATCTTCTCGCCGTCCAGGCCGATCAGGCCGGCGTGCACGTAGTGGCGGGCGAAGCGGCGGGCGCCGGTGATCGCCTCGGCGTGCGCGGCGGAGTACTCGTGGTGGGGGTACATCAGGTCCGAGCCGCCACCCTGGATGTCGAACTCGGCGCCGATGCGGTTGAGCGCGATCGCCGCACACTCGATGTGCCAGCCGGGCCTGCCGGCGCCGAAAGGCGCCTCCCACGAAGGTTCACCGGGGCGTTCGGCCCGCCAGAGCAGCGCGTCGATGGTGTCGCGTTTGCCCGGCCGGTCCGGGTCGCCGCCGCGTTCGGCGAACAGCGTCTCCATGGTGGCGCGGTCGTAGCCGGATTCGTAGCCGAACTGCTCGGTGGCGTCGGTGCGGAAGTAGATGTCGGGGTACTCGGCATCGTCGACGATGTAGGCCGCGCCGGCCGCGAGCAACTTCTGCACCAGCTCCACCACCTCCTCCACCGATTCGATGGCACCGATGTAGTGGCGCGGGGGCAGCACCTGGAGTGCGGCCATGTCTTCGCGGAACAGGTCGATCTCGCGGCTGCCGAGGTCGCGCCAGTCGATACCGTCGCGGTCGGCGCGCTCGAACAGCGGGTCGTCGACGTCGGTGACGTTCTGCACGTAGTGCACGTCGTGGCCCGCGTCGCGCCAGACCCGGTTGACCAGGTCGAACGTCAGGTAGGTGGCGGCGTGACCGAGGTGGGTGGCGTCGTAGGGCGTGATGCCGCAGACGTACATCTTCGCGGTCTCGCCGGGGGTGACCGGGCGGATCTGACGGTCGGCGGTGTCGTACAAACGCAACGGCGGCCCTGTTCCGGGGACTGTCGGCAGGGCGATATCGGACCAGGACTGCATGTCTTCGAGGGTAGAGCCCCTGTCGAGGTGCTCGGCCCGCGGCCCGGCACATGGGGTTGCTCGCGGCGTCGCGGCACGGCCCGCTACCTGCACACAAACGTGTCGCGGCGCGAGCGTCAAGGTTTGCGCTCGAGCAGATCCGCTGGTCACGGGGGTAGCGGGGCGGATCGGGCGTGTCGTGCCCAGTGTGCGGTCCCACCTGGGCGAACGGTTGCCATCGCGATCATTGTCACAGTCCACAACTCATAAAACATCCCTATTGATCCCTATATGCACCTTCGTTTACGGTTGTTTCATGACAGATCGTCTCTATTCGGTGGAGCAGGTCGCCGAACTGCTCGGACTGCATGTCCGCACCGTGCGCAGTTATGTGCGCGACGGCAAACTCCCCGCCGTGCGCATCGGCAAGCAGTACCGCATCACCCACGAAGACCTCGAGACCTTCACCGGACTGCCGATCACCACACCGCAGACGACACCGCGTCGACACGCCGAGTCCTCCTGCATCGTCGAGATCGACGACATCGACCGCGCCACCGTCGACCGGATCACCACTCTGCTCACCGCAACCGCCGGTACCCGAGGCGGCGGCGGTCAGCGGATGCGCGTGGAGACCAGCTACGACCCGGCCCGGCACCGTCTCAAAGTGATCCTGCTCGGCAGCCTCGCCGACAGTTCCCGCCTGCTCGACTACCTGGACGGAATCCTGCGCTCATGATCTACAAAACCGACGAAGGCCGACGGCTCGTCGAGCAGCGCTACCGCGAACACCTCGACGCCTGGCCGGTGCCACGCGAGGAACTGCGGATCGACACCGGCATCGGCGAAACGTTCGTCGTGGCCTCCGGACCGGCGGACGCACCGCCGCTGGTCGTGCTGCACGGCTCAGGAGCCAACGCGAGCACCTGGCGCGCCGACATCGCGGAGTGGTCGAGAAGCTTCCGCGTGTATGCGGTGGATCTGCCCGGCGAACCCGGCTTCAGCGTCCCCACCCGGCTGGCACTGGACAGCGATGCGACCGCGAGCTGGCTCGACGAGGTCATCGACGGACTCGGCCTCGACACCGTGGCACTGGTCGGCATGTCGCTGGGTGGGTGGACCGCACTCGATTACGTCCTGCGCAGGCCGGGCCGGGTTACGACGTTGGTCCTGCTGTGCCCGGGAGGACTGGGCAAGCACCGCTACGGCTGGCTCGTGAAGGCGATCGGGCTACGGATGATCGGCAGGCACAGCGTGCGCGAGATGGCACGCCTGGGCCTCGGCCTGGATGGGGCGCAAGCGGATCCGATCGTCGACGACATCGCGTTGACGTTCACCCATTTCTCGCCCCGCCCCGGAAAACTGCCCATCTTCCGCGACGAACAACTACGCGAAGTGGACATCCCGGTCCTGATAATCGTCGGCGAACGCGACGCTCTGTTCGACTCCGCACGCACCGCCGAACGCGCCCGCGCCTTCACCCGAGGCGAGGTGCGGCTCCTGCCCGGAGTCGGGCACGCGCTACTGAATCAGTCTGCTGCGGTAAGCGAATTCGTGCTCTCGCACGCGGGATGAGACTTCGGTGCCACCGCTCCCCGACGTGCGGCGACACCGAACATGATCACATCACAGTTCGCGGCACTGCATCTGCGCCGCGTCCGGGCCGAGCTGCTGGGTCGCGTAATACGCCGCACCAACCTCGTTGCCGGCCTTCACCGTAACGTCGGGCAGCGGCGCGCCGGCCTGGTTGGTGGAGGAACACACATAGGTCTTCTCAGCCCACCACCCGGCAGGGAACGCCTGCGCGGGCGCGGCAACAGCAGCGGCAGCACCGGTGAGCAGCAACGCGGCTGCGGAGGCGGTGACGATAGAACGGGTCGACATAGGTTTCCTCAGATCTCACGGGGATAACGAAAGTGCTTGGAGCACACTAGCACCGGCGCTGACCAGGCAACAGAGCCTTGGCCACCGTGAGAAACCGCAGCTACAGCCGCGGTGAGCGGACCTCAGTCGACCTGATAGCGCATCAGCATCACCGTTTCGAAGCGCCGCGTCTCGACCAAGCGCAGCCCGATCCGCTGATCCAGTGCCGGGAACATCGGTGTGCCACCGCCGAGCACTATCGGCGAGACGAACAGCTGGTACTCGTCGATGAGCCCGTGTGGCATCAGCGCGGACGCGAGGCTCGCACCACCGACCTCCATGACGCCGTCGCCTTCGGCCTTGATCCTGCGGACCTCCTCGACGACGTTCTCGCTGACCAGGGTGCTGTTCCAGTGGACCTCGGTGAGCGTGCGGGAGCAGACGACCTTGGGTGTGCGGGTCCAGAGTTCGCCGAACTCGCGCTGGATGGGCGGTGCGTCCTCGGGCACGTGCGGCCAGTACTCGGCCATCAGCTCGTAGAGCCTGCGACCGTTCACCGCGACCTCGAGCCCGCGGAATCTGTCGTTGTGGTACTGGTGCAGCTCGTCGTCGGGGTCGGTCCAGTCGATTCTGCCGTCGCGGTCGTTGACGTAACCGTCGACTGACACGCCGAATCCGTAGATCAGTTTCCTCATACCGTGTAGACCTCCTTCGCGCTCGAAACTCATCGGCCCTCACCTCACCGTTTCGGACACTACGGGAAGGTGTCCGACCGGATCTGTCAGGCGACACCGAGCACGAGCGCGGCGCCCACGAGCTCGATCAGGCAGTAGAACCAGTTCGGATAGAAGCGCGTCGCGCTGTCGACCAGTCGCGAGATGATGCGACCGCCCGCCATCCCGGCCAGCGCGACACCCACGGTCAGCGCTGCCCCGGACCGCAGATCATCGGCACCGAACGCCGACCAGAACAGCACCCCGGCGACGGCCAGCCCGAAACCGCCGTACACCGCGCGAATCTCGGCCCGGCTCACCGCCGTCGCCACCGTCGTCCCGAACGGACGTGCCAGCGCGGCGGGAGCGACCAGCGCGTACAACCCCATCCCCGCGAACAGCACCGCGACAAGACTCAGCACGACGGTTCTCATCGGCTTCCCCCGACCACGCGCCACTGCGCAACCGACGGAGCCGGACCAGCATGTTGTCGCATCTCTTCTCCTCGCATCGTTGTCCGGCGATCCTCACACCCGGTCCGGCCTTGCGCTTCCGAAAACCTGCTACCGCCACGAAGGGCCCAGAATCCGAACCCGCTCACCCGACCCCGGATTCGGTGGTCAGATACACCACGAGATCGCGGGGCAGACCGTGGGTGTCGTGCAGGTAGTGGTAGTCGCCGTCGGTCAAGGGTCCGCTGAAACGACGGTGGGACAAGACCTTTCGCCCGCGCTGGAGCAGCAGATCGAATTTGTGTTCCTCCTCGACCAGCAGGGTGCGCACGTCCTGGCCGCGCACGGATTGCCGGAAGTGCCCGAGGGTGTGGTCCACCAGCTCGATCGGCAGGTCCGACAGAGTGCGGGTCGGATCGTCGCGCCACAACGTGGTGAGGGTGCGGCGGAGCAAACGCCGCAGGATGTGACCACGGCCCGACGGGGACGGGGTGACCCCGTCGCCGAGGACGACGATGCTCGATCGCAGATGGTCCGACAGCACTCGCAGCGACCGATCATCGAGCGGGCCCCAGATTCGGGGCAGGGTGCTCAGCCAGGGCTCGAACAGGTCGATCTCGAAGACGGACTGTGAGTTCCGCAGGATTCGCACCAGCCGTTCCAGCCCCAGCCCGGTGTCGACGCAGGGTCGGCGCATCGGTTCGAGGCTGCCGTCGGGATGGCGCAGGTAGCGCATCATGACGTGATTCCACACCTCCACCCACCGGTCATCGGTCATCGGTGTGCCCTGCGGCGTGTCGTCTCCGGTCCAGACGAAGATCTCGGAGTCGGGCCCGCACAGTCCGGTCGGGCCGTTGGACCACCAGTTCTCGTCGACGGTCGGTTCGACCGGCAGACCCAGCTCGTCCCAGGTGCGCCACGACTCGTGGTCGGGCTCGACGTGGTCGTCACCGCCGAACACCGTGACGTGCATCCGGTTCGGGTCGATACCGAAGCCGTCGCGCAGCAGTTCCACTCCCCACCGCAGGCTCTGCGGGCCGCGGTAGTCGCCGAGTGACCACGATCCGAGCATCTCGAACACGGTGAGGTGGGTGTCGTCACCGACCTCGTCGAGATCGGTGGTGCGCAAGCATCGCTGCGAGCCGGTGAGCCGCCGGCCCAGTGGGTGGGGCCGACCCCTCAGATACGGGGTCAACGGGTGCATCCCGGAGGTGGTGAACAGCACCGGATCCCCCGGCGAGGGAATGAGTGATCCGTCCGGTGTGAGTTCGTGCCCGCGTTCGCGGAAATAGTCGAGGAAGGTCCGAACGGTCTGGTCTGTGGTGATCATGGTGGTTGCTCCATCGAGGTGACATCGACCGGAAGCGGCCACCATGACGAACAGCGACAAGACCGACGCACGCCAGCGGACCGTTTCCGGTCGCCGGCATGGGAGAGAAGGTCAGGCGGCAGCGACCGGCGAGCTGAGAGCTCGTGCGGTCGCGGCAGCGAATCGGGATTCGACCTTCATGGCGGCAACGGTAGCAACCGGGCCGGGCGGAGCACGACCGATTTATCGGCGCCGGACCTGCTGTCAGAATGCGGGCCAGGGGATCGGACGCGAGGAGTTGGGGACAGGCATCACCGGGTGATCCAGCAAGGCCTTCGCCCGTTCGGCCAGGGCGGTGATCTCGGCGTCGGTGATGTGGATGGCCAGCGAATCGGCCACGGCGCCGGGCAGATTCGCGGCGAAGGTGGTGATGTCGGGGATCAGCGACTCGTGCACCGGTCGTCCCGCCCAGCCCCACAGCACGGTGCGCAGTTTCGGTTCGGCGTGCAGACAGATGCCGTGGTCGACGCCGTAGACCTGCCCGTCGACACCTTCCAGCGCATGCCCGCCTTTGCGATCGGCGTTGTTGAGCAACAGATCCAGCACCGCCATCCGCTGCAGGCGCGGATCGTCGGCGTGGATGAGCGAGACCTCGTTGCCCTGCTCGTCGAGCGCGCGCAGCACTTCGCAGAATCCCGCGGGCACGGTTCCCGGCGTGCACAGATCGACCAGGTCGAGGCGCTGACGGGCATCGGTGCGGTTGTCGACCGAGGTGACCCAGCGCTGCACCATGCCCGGCCCCAGCGGCCCGTCGCGCAGCACCGTTTCGGGGATCACACCCCAGCCGAGGTGTTCGGAGATCAGATACGACGCGACCTCTCGGCCCGCGAGGGTGCCGTCGGGAAAGTCCCACAGCGGCCGTTCACCACGCACCGGCTTGTACACCACCCGCAGCGGGGCACCGTCGGGTTCGGGTGCGGCGATCTCACAGACCAGCGTGAGGTTGCTGGCGACGCCGATCCGGCCGACGATGTCGAGGTCACCTTCGGTGAGTACCGGCACAGAAGATCACTCCTCTTCGAGCTCGGCAGCGCCGAAGATCTCGCCGCGCTTGTACCCGTTGGTGCGCACACACATGTGCCCCCGCGAGGACAGCGGTTCCCCGCACAGCGGGCACGGTGGGCGGCCCGCCGCGATCACCCGCGCCGACCGCAACGCGAACTCGCGTGCCTGGATGGGGGTCAGGAAAACCCGCACCGCGTCGGGGCCTTCGTCGGTGTCGTCGAGCACCACCGATTCGTCGACCTCGGTCTCGGTGATCGCGAGCAACTCGACCACTACGGCGCCTGCGTCGGAATCCCAGCCCAGACCCATGGTGCCGACCCGGAATTCGGTGTCGATGGGGGTGACCAGCGGCGCGACATCGCGCACGTCCTCACCTTCGGGTGGCACCTCGGCGCCGAAGCGGCGCGCTACCTCGTCGAGCAGCAGACCCATCCGGTCGGCGAGCACCTTCACCTGCTGCTTCTCGAGCAGCACACTCACCACCAGCGGCTCCTGCACAGCCTGCAGGTAGAACGAACGATCGCCCGGTTCACCGACGGTCCCGGCGACGAAACGATCGGGGGTGCGAAATACATGGATTGCGCGTGACACATGCACCTCCTGATACGTGACCCTGATCGACACTCACGAACACACTCCTCTAAGGAGAATCGCGGTGCCCCGCATTCCCATTATCCGCGTTCGCGGCCGCAGGTACCTCTCCACCAGGTGTCGGTGTCGTCGGTGCGGACGCGGCCAGCGCGGAAAGATCGGCGCCGGTGTCGTTGAACTTCCACACCGACGGCCCGTGCGGGCTGTAGCGGACGACGCTGATCGAGGCCGGTTCCACCGCGATCCGCTGAAAACTGTCCAGGTGCAGGCCGAGGGCGTCGGCAAGGATCGATTTGATGACGTCGCCGTGCGCGCACGCCACCCACAGCACATCCCGGCCCGCTTTCTCGGCCAGCGTGCGTTCGATGTCGCGGATCGCGGCGACCGCGCGCTGCTGGACCTGGGCCAGCCCTTCCCCACCGGGGAACACCGCGCCCGAGGCGTGACCCTGCACGATCCGCCACAGCGGTTCGGTGACCAGCTCGGCGATCGGGCGCCCGGTCCAGTCGCCGTAGTCGACCTCGATGAGACGTTCGTCGTGGTCGGGTTCGAGACCGAGTTTCTCGGCCAGCGGCGCCACCGTGCGCTGACAGCGCAGCAACGGCGAGCTGGCGATGTGTTCGATCGGCAGCATCGCGAGCCGGTCGGCCACCGCGGCGGCCTGTTCGGTGCCGCGCTCGGTGAGTTCGACACCGGGGGCGCGGCCCGCGAGGGTGCGCGCGGTGTTGGAGGTGGACACTCCGTGCCGGAGCAGGATCACCGTCATGGGACCAGCCTAACCATGGGTCGGGGTCGGGATCAGGTGGCGGAGACGACGCCGGCGGCCAGCAGGCCCATCACAGCGAGGCCGACGATGATCCGATACCCGACGAACCAGTAGAACGAATGCTTGCCGACGAACTTCAAAAGCCAGGCCACCGAGGCATACCCGACGAAGAACGCCAGCACGGTAGCGACCAGCAACTGCGGCCCACTGGCATTGAGCCCCTCACCTGCCGGTTCGAACGCGTCAGGCAGGCTGAACAGCCCGGACGCGGTCACTGCGGGGATCGCCAGCAGGAAGGAGAACCGCACAGCCGCCTCACGCTTCAAGCCGAGGAACAGGCCCGCGGTGGAGGTGGCGCCGGAGCGAGAGACGCCCGGGATCAGCGCCAGGCACTGCGCCAAGCCCATGACGATGCCGTCGCGGGTGGTGAGCTGTTCGATGGGGCGTTCTTTCTTACCGAAGTACTCACCGGCGGCGATCACGAGGGCGAAAGCGATCAGCATGAACGACACCAGCCACAGATTGCGGGCACCGGTGCGGATCTCGTCCTTGAACAGATACCCCAACACACCGATCGGGATCGTGGCGATGATCACGTACCAGCCGATGCGATAGTCGAGTTCGCGCTGGGTGTCACGTTCATGAGCTTCGCGGGCGCTGCGGTCCATCACCGGCAGTTTCGTGGTCACCCGATCGCCGACCGCGACCTCACGCTGCGAGCGTTCCCGCCACCGCATGCCGAGGGTGGTGAACCAGGCGACGAGGATGCGCCAGATGTCTTTGGCGAAGTACACCAGGACCGCGAGTTCGGTGCCGAGTTGAGTGACAGCGGTGAACGAGGCACCCGCGTCGTCGCCGAAGAACACGCCCGAGACGATCCGAAGGTGTCCGGAGGAGGAGATCGGCAGGAACTCGGTGAGTCCCTGCACCAATCCGAGTACCAATGCCTGGAACCAGGTCATCGACTCGCCCAACACGTCCTCCTGCTGACTCGCGCCCGAAAGACGGCGTCCTCCTGGGCTTTTCCTTCACCTGCGGCTGTGACCGCCACGATCTCGCAGCGACCCTACCCGTCGTTGCGGTCGGTCGTCGCCCGCCCATCACCGAGATCGAGTTCTGCCGCGCCGTGGCACGGGTCGCCGAGCGAGGCAGTGGTGGTGCGCGCATTAGGCTGTCGCCGTGACGAATGCGCGGGCGCGGTGATGGAACAGCGAACGGTGGGACGCAGCGGACTTCGGGTGTCGCGAATCGGGTTGGCGACTCATACCTGGGGGACACATACCGATGCCGATGAGGCATCGGTGCAGTTGGCGGCGTTCACCGAGGCCGGTGGCACGCTCGTCGACCTCTCCCCCGTCTACGGCGAGGGGGTGGCGCAGCGGATCCTGGCGGACCTGCTCGGCGACCTGGTGTCGCGTGACGAATTGGTGCTCAGCGGAAGCGCGGGTGTGGTGATGCACGCGCCCGGCGCCGGGGTCGGCGACTCGGTGCCCGCGCCCGCGGCGGTGGGCCCGGTGGTCGACGCGTCGCGGCGCACGCTGCTCAAACAACTCGATCGGACCCTGCTCGAACTGGGCACCGACCATCTCGACATCTGGAGCATCGCCGCCTGGGATCCGTACACCCCGCTCGATGAGGTCGCGGCAACCCTCGAGACCGCGGTGCGTACCGGACGCACCCGGTACGCGGGGGTGCGTGGTTTCGCGGCGTGGCAGTTGGCGAGTCTGGCCGCGATCGCGCCGATCAGCGCCGCGCAGACGCCGTACTCGCTGCTCGCGCGTGGCACCGAGAACGATGTGATTCCCGCCGCCCGCCACCACGGGGTGGGCGTCATCGCGTCGGCGCCGCTGGCGGGTGGGATCCTGACCGGCAAGTATCGCGACGGTGTCCCCGCGGATTCGCGGGGTGCCGACGAGGCGACCGCGGCCGAGATCCGGCGCAGGCTCGACGACGATCGCGCGACCAGGGTGGTCGACGCGCTGGTCACCGCCGCCGACGGGCTCGGCACGTCGCCGCTGGCGGTGGCGCTGGCCTGGATCCGTGATCGGCCGGGCATCACGAGCATGATCGTCGGTGCCCGCGATATCGGTCAGCTCACCGGTGTGCTGGCCGCCGAGACACTCGAGTTGCCGCGAGCGATCGCGGCAGCACTGGACGATGTGAGCGCCCGTTCCGAATGATGGCTAGCCTTACCTGCATGAAACTGCGTGGTGTGCTGACGGCGATGCTCGCGGCGACGGTGCTGACCGGCGCCGTCGCTTGCACCGCAAGCAATCCTGCATCGACTGCCAATTCCGGTGGGCCGGTGACAGCCCAGCTCGCCGACCTCGACCCCGTACCGATCGGACCTGCGCCGAGTCCGCGATTGCCGGTGACGGTGCAGTCCCATGACGGCACCGATGTGACGATCACCGACACCTCGCGGATCATCGCCGTCGACCGGTACGGCACCCTCGCCCAAACCGTCTGGGCGCTCGGCCTCGGCGCGAACCTCGTCGGCCGCAGCACCTCGGCCTCGTTCCCCGCCGTCGCGTCCGTGCCCAATGTGGCCGGTGGCAACGGCAGCCTCAGCGTCGAAGCGGTCCTGAACCTGCGCCCGTCGGTGTTCCTCACCGACACCACCAGCGCGGCCCCCGCCGTGCGTGAGCAGCTACGCGCAGCCGGGGTGACCGTCGTCTACTTCGACCCCGATCGCAGCATGGACGGCGTCGTCCCGCAGATCGAGGCCGTGGCCACCGCACTGGGCGTTCCCGAGGCGGGCAAGCAGCTCGGCGCGCGCACCCACGACGAGATCGCCGCCGCGACCGCCCGCGTGCCGAAGCAGGATCCACAGCCCAAGATCGCGTTCCTGTATCTGCGCAGTGCCGCGATCACCATGATCGCCGGGCGCGGCTCGGGCGCCGATTCGCTGATCACCGCGATCGGTGGCGTGGACGCGGGCACCGCCTCCGGGGTGAACGAACCGTTCGTGTCCATCACCAGCGAGGCGATGATCGCCGCCGCGCCCGATGTGTTGCTCGTGATGTCGGACGGGCTGAAATCGGTGGGTGGCGTCGAGGGACTGGAGAAGGTGCCCGGCATCGCCCAGACTCCGGCGGGCCGCAATCGGCGCGTGGTCGACATGTCCGACGCGGTGATCCTCAGCTTCGGCCCCAACACCGGCCGCGTCGTCTCCGCGCTGTCCGACGCCGTCTACGGCAAATCGGCATGAGCGATCAGCAACCGTGCCGGGTGGACACCGCATGAGCGAGGTGCCCGACCTGACCGAGTCCGCGAACGCCCCGCGGATCACCGACTCCACTCCTGATCCGCTGCCGCCCACCGCGCACCGGGCCACGCGCGTGACCGTCGTGTTCGCGGTCGCGCTGCTCGCCCTGCTCGTGCTGGCCGTGGTGTCGGCGGTGCTCGGGCAGGTCCCCACGACCGCCGCCGAGGTGCTCGGCAGCGTGGCGCACCGGATCGGCCTCGATATCGGGCCCCTGCCCGCGCATCCGGCCGGTGAGGTGACGCTGTGGGAGGTGCGGTTCCCTCGCGTGGCCCTGGCCGTCCTGGTCGGCGCCTCGCTCGCGACAGCGGGTGCGTTGCTGCAGGGCGTGTTCGCCAATCCGCTGGCCGAACCCGGCGTCATCGGGGTGTCGGCCGGCGCGGCGGTCGGGGCGGGCACCGTGATCGTGGTCGGCGGCGCGTTCGTCGCCGCGTGGTCGGTGGCAGCGGCCGCCTTCGTCGCCGGTCTGATCACCACCGCGCTGGTCTACGTGCTGTCGAGGTCGGGCGGTCGCACCGAAGTGGTGACCCTGATCCTCACCGGTGTCGCGATCAATGCCTTCGCCGGCGGGTTGATCGCGCTGCTGCTGTTCGTCGCCAGCCCCGCCGCGCGGGATCAGATCGTGTTCTGGCAGCTCGGCAGCCTCAACGGCGCCACCTGGCAGTCGGTGGCGGTGGTGGCGGCGCTGGCCTCGGTCGGCATCCTGGCCGCGATTCTCATCGCACCACGCCTGGATCTGCTCGCGCTCGGCGATTCCGCGGCCCGCCACCTCGGTGTCGACGTGGAGCGGCTGCGCAGGCAGGTGATCGTGGTGGTCGCCGTGCTCACCGCCGCGGGCGTGGCGTTCAGCGGCATCATCTTGTTCGTCGGCCTGATCGTGCCGCACCTGGTGCGCATGATGGTCGGCCCCGGCCACCGGGTGCTCGTCCCGCTCAGCGCGATCGTGGGCGCGGTGGTGCTGCTCGGCGCCGACGTCGTCGCCCGCACGCTGGTCCACAACGCGGACCTGCCACTGGGCATGCTCACCTCCCTGATCGGCGGCCCGTTCTTCTTCTGGCTGCTGCGCCGCACCCGTGCCCGCGCAGGAGGTTGGGGATGACCGACACCACCCGCGAGCGCCGCGCCTCCTGGCGTTCGCTGTTCGCACGAACCCCCGACGTGCCCACGCGCCCGGAGCTCGGCACCGTCACCCTGCGCGCCACCGGGCTCACCGTCGAGCGGGGCACCCGTACCGTCCTCGACGAGGTCGACTTCCAGGTCGCGGCCGGAGAGATCGTCGCGCTCGTCGGCCCGAACGGCGCGGGCAAGTCCAGCCTGCTCGCCGCGCTCGCCGGCGAACTCGAGCCCAGCGCAGGCACGGTCAAACTCGAAGGCCACGCGCTCTCGCACTGGACCCCCGCCGATATGGCCCGCCGTCGCGCGGTGCTGCCCCAATCGCACGCCGTGGGCTTCCCGTTCACCGCGCGTGAGGTCGTCGCCATGGGCCGCGCCCCGTGGCTGCACACGCCCGCCGCCGGCGACGACGACGCCCTCATCAGCGCGTCACTGGCCGCCACCGACGTCACTCACCTCGCCACGCGCGTGTTCCCGTCGTTGTCGGGCGGCGAGCGTGCCCGGGTAGCCCTGGCCCGCGTTCTGGCCCAGGACACCGCCACCCTGCTGCTGGACGAACCGACCGCGGCCCTCGACCTCGGTCACCAGGAAGCCGTCTTGCGCTTGGCCGCCACCCGCGCCGCCGAGGGCGCCGCTGTGGTCGTCGTGGTCCACGATCTGGGGGTCGCCGCCGCCTACGCCGACCGGGTCACCGTCTTGGACGCGGGACGCGTCGCCGCCGACGGCCCCCCGCGCGAGATCCTCACCCGCGAACTGCTCACCGCCGTTTACCACCACCCCGTCGACGTCTTCGACCACCCGACCACCGGCGCCCAACTCGTCTTGCCCGAACGCGGTCACGACTGACGCAACGGGTTCGTCCTGATCGAACGCGACCGTGCCGAGGAAGCGTCGACACGCGGGCCTCGGCAGCGACGGAGGGCTGAGCGGGGCTGAGTAGGCTGGGCGCCGAGGTCATTCGTCCACCGCGGTCACCATCGCACACGACGATCGGTCCACTCGTCGCTCGCGAACGTGGCTCGCTCCTATCGCAAGAGGAGATCCGATGAGCCCCACCATCGCCAGCGTCGTCATCCCCGTATCCGATCTGGCCGCGACGAAAGCCGTCTACACCACCCTCTACGGCGAACCCCACACCGACGAGCCGTACTACGTCGGCTGGGCAGTCGGAGACGTCCAGATCGGCCTCGACCCCAGCGGTGACGTCACGGCGGGTCCGGTCGCCTTCGCCGGAGTCGACGATGTGGACAAGGCCAGAGCAGCGGCGATCGCCGCGGGCGCGACCGAACGGACCGCCCCGCGCGAAGTCAGCCCCGGCGCCCGTATCTGCGTCCTGGAAGACACCGACGGCAACGCTTTCGGCATCATCGGCAAGTAGCGCACGAGATCGTGGCACGCACGGCCACGATCTTTCGCCCGAGTTATTGACCTAGAGGTATAGAACGTCTACCGTCGAGACATGGCCAGGCCCCAGAACTTCGACACCGACACGGTCCTCGACCGCGCGATGGACCAGTTCTGGACCCACGGCTACGCCAACACCTCCCCCGCACAGCTCGCCGATGCCACCGGCATCGGGAAAGGCAGCCTGTACAACACCTTCGGCAGCAAACGCGCCCTGTTCGACATCGTTCTCGACCGCTACGGCCGACTCGGCGTGGCCATGGCCGAGGACTACATGTCCCGGCCCGGAACCACCCGCGAGTGTCTACGCGAATACCTGCGCGCCGCGGTCGATCTCGACATGGCCTCGCCGACCCGGCGCGGCTGCCTCGCCGTCAACACCGCGGCAGAACTCGGCGGTCACGACGCGGCAGCCACCGCGGTGCTGCGCGGCATCGAACAACGCATCGTCGCCACCCTGGCAGCCCGTATCGACCAGGGCCGCCGCGACGGCGACGTCGACCGTGAGGTGGACCCGAATTCGATTGCGGCCCTGTTGTTCACCACCAGTGCGGGTCTGCGTCTCATGGCGAAGACCAACGATGCCGCCCAGCTGTACCGCCTCGTCGACGTAGCGCTGACCACCCTCTGAAACCCTCGTTCCCGCCAGCACGTTCCGCATGCCCTAATTATTGACCTGTAGTTCAAGAAAGGTACGAGCATGGATCTCGAACTCACCGGCAAGACCGCCGTCGTCACCGGAGCCTCACGCGGCATCGGTCTGGCCGTCGCCGAAACACTCGCCGCGGAGGGCGTGCGTGTCGTCGGCGCCGCACGCACGATCACTTCCGAGCTCGACAAGGTCGCGGCCGCGACGGTCGCCGCCGATCTGGGGACGACGCAGGGCATCACCACGGTCATCGACACCGCACTGGAGGAACTCGGCGGCATCGACATCCTGGTCAACAATGTCGGCGGCGGCGACCCGGATCGGCTCACGCTGGCCGGGTTCCTCGACACCACCGACGACCAGTGGCACCACTTCCTCGACATCAACCTGTTCAGCGCGATCCGGGCCACCCGCGCGGCGCTGCCGAGCCTGCTCGATCGCCGCGGCACCATCATCAACGTCTCGTCCATCAACGCGCACCTGCCCGCGGTGGGCCCCACCGGCTACAGCGAAGCCAAAGCCGCCCTCACCTCCCTCGGCAAACGGCTCAGCGAGGAGTTCGGCCCGCAGGGCGTGCGGGTCAACACCGTCTCCCCCGGCCCCGTCGGCACCAGGATCTGGCGCGACGAACACCGCATCGGCGCCAAACTGGCTGCCGCCCAAGGCATCTCCCACGAGCAACTGCTCGAGGCGCTGCCCGAACAGTTCGACATCGCCTCGCGCCGGATCTCCGAAGCCGCCGAGGTCGCCGCGCTGATCGCCTTCCTCGCCTCGGCCAAGTCCGCCAACATCCTCGGCGCCGACGTGGTGATCGACGGCGGCATCATCAAGACGATCTGATCTGGCCCGCGCGGTACCTCGGTATCAGATCGAGGTACCGCGCGGGTGTGATGTGGTCGGGCACGTGGCGTTCCTAGCGTGAGTGACATGCCCACAGTCTCGAAAATCGCCGCCACGATCGCTCTCGCCGGAACCGTCGCCGGTGCCGGAATCGGTGTCAGCTCAGCCGACTCCGCACCGGCCGGTGCCGCGCAACGAGTCGCGGTGATCGGTCTCGGCGGCACCATCGCAGGCACCTCCGACCGGCGCACCGACCTCGAAACCTATCGGCCGGGCACCCGCCCGATCGCCGAACTCGTCGACTCGCTGCGCCCCGAAATCGGTGACGTCGCCGCCGTGACCACCGAGGACTTCGGGCAGAAGGGATCCGGCGAATACACCGTCGCCGACCTCTACGACCTGGCGCAACTGGTCGAACGTCGCCTCCGCGACCATGATTCGGTCGTGGTCAGCACCGGTTCGGCCACCATGGAAGAACTGAGTTACTTCCTCGACCTCACCGTGCGCAGCACGAAACCGGTGGTCGTGACCGGGGCGATGCGACCGTGGACCGCGATCGGCAGCGACGGACCGATCAACCTGTACAACGCAATCCGCCTCGCGGCGAGCAACCGCACCACCTGTTTCGGCACGGTCATCGCCCTCAACGAGCAGATCCTGCCCGCCCGCGACGCCACCAAAACCGACTCGACCCGCGTACACACCTTCACCACCCACGAATACGGCGACCTCGGCACCATCGACCAGGCGGGCATCCGGGTGCAACGCGCCCCCGCCCGCGTCCAACGCTGCGACGACCCCGCCCGCTGGACGACCCCGTTCGACCTCACCACGATCCCCCGCGACACCCTCCCCCGTGTCGACATCGCCCACAGCTACCTCGACGCCCCCGCCGAGCCCATCACCGCCGCCGTCGCCGCGGGCGCCAAGGGCATCGTGTTCGCGGGCACTCCGTCCCCGAGCCAGGCGAGCGCCGCGATGACGACCACGGGCATCGCCCTGGTCGCCACCAACGGCTACGGCTCGGGCGCGATCACCGTCGACCCGAAGATGGGCGTCGTCAGTGGCGGCGACCTCGCACCCAAGAAGGCACGCCTGCTGCTCCTGCTGGCACTGGCCACAACCGCCGACCACGACCAGATCGTGGCCTGGTTCCGCGATTACGGCAATCAGCAGTTCTGAGCGGGCTATTTCCAGATGATCTTCAACAGGGCCGGGGTGAGCACCATTCGGATGATCGTGGCGTCGATGATCAGGGCCACGATCATCCCGTAGGCGATGTATTTCATCAGCACCAGATCCGAGAAGCCGAACGCGCCGGTCACCACGATCAGGATCGCGGCCGCCGAGGTGATCACCCCGCCGGTGTGGGCCACGCCGTAGCGGATGGATTCGGCGGCATCGGCGCCCGCGGCCCGTTTCTCGGCGATCCGGGACAGCAGGAACACCTCGTAGTCGGTGGACAATCCGAAGATCACCGTCACGATCAAGGCCACTACCGCGAACATCAGCGGTCCCGGCGTGAACTGGAATGCCTCGGACCCGTGCCCTTCCACGAAGATCCAGGTCAGCACACCCAGGGTCGAGACCAGGCTGAGCGCGCTCATCGCGACGGCCTTCACCGCCAGGATCACCGACCGGAACGCCACGATCATCAATGCCAGCGCCGCCGCGATCAGGATCGCCAACAGCAGTGGCAACCCGTCGATCAACCCGTTGATGCTGTCGCGTTCGAGCGCGGGGATGCCGGCGACCATCACCTGCACGCCCGGTGGGGCGGGCAGCGCACGCAGTGCGTCGATCACGCGGTCGGCGTCGCGTTTGTCGCCGAGCCCGGCGGAGAGCACGTTGACGTTGTCCTTGGTCGCCGCCGCAGGTTCGAACCGCCCGGTCAGTCCGGGAACCTGATTGGCCTCGAACCGGATATCGCTCAACTGCTGGGGTGAGGCACCGACCACGATCAGTTTCAGCGGTTCGGTGCGAAAACCGGGAAACAGGTGATCGAAGTCTTCCTGGGCCACCCGCGCGGGGTTGTCGGCAGCCAGGTATTTCTCGCTGATCCCACCGAACTCGATGTGGCGCAACGGAATACTCAGCGCGAGCAGTCCGAGCACGATCGGGATCACCACCGCCCACGGCCGTCGCATCGCCCACTGCGCCAGCCGGGAGAAGAACCCGGCATCGATCTCGGCTTCGGTCTTGCTGCGCGAGAAACGTTTCCAGCCCAGCCAGTCGATCCGGTGGCCGGCGATACTCAACGCAGCGGGCAGCGCGGTGACCGACAGCAGCGCCGCCAGCATCACCGCGGAGATGCCACCGTAGGGCACCGAGCGCAGCACCCCGTTCGGGAAGATGAACAGCGCACCGAGGCTCAAAGCGATGATCGCCGCGGAGAACAGCACCGTGCGCCCCGCCGTGGCGACGGTCCGCGCGGTCGCGTCCTCGACCGATCGCCCGGCCGAGAGTTCCTCCCGGAACCGGGTCACCGTGAACAGTCCGTAGTCGATCGCCAATCCGAGCGCGACCAACGTCATCACCGCGCTGGCGAACACGTTGACCTCGATATGGGCGGTGAGCACCCGCAAGATCCCGGAGGTGCCGAGGATGGTGAGCCCACCGATCAGCACCGGCAGCAGTGCGCCGATCACCCCGCCGAACACGAAATACAGCAGGATCGCCACGATCGGCAAGGCGATGATCTCGGCGCGCTTGATGTCGTGCTGCATCCCGATATTGATGCCCTCGACCACCGGCTGCAGCCCTGCCAGCTGCACTGTCGTCGCGCCGGGCCCGGCGCCGGGGACATCGGCGTGCAGATGGGGTTTCAGCGCGAGGTAGTTGTTGACCGTCGCGGTTCCGCCGCCCCCGGCCAGCCCGATGCTGGCGAACGCGTGCTGTTTGGTCGGGTCGGAGGCATTGGCAGAGAAGGGGCTGTCCCAGTAGCTGTCGATCTTGTGGATGCGCTCACCGTGCTGTTTGCGCAGGTCGGCCAGGGCGGCCGTCACCGGTCCGCGGACGGCGGGATCGTCGACAGTGGTGCCGGGTGGGGCGGTGTAGATGACGATCAGATCGCCGTCGGTGTCGCGGCCGAAAATGTCATCGGCCAGTTTGGACGCCGCCACCGACTGACTCGACTCGTCGAACCAGCCCTCCTGGGTGTAGCGGTCGGCGAGGTCGCGACCGAACCACCCCGAGATCAGCACGGTCAGCACGAAGAAGCCGAGCACGAGGAATCGGTGGCGGTAGACGAACCTGCCCCACCGCATGGATCGAGATTCGCGCATCTCAGCCGCAGGCGGCGGTGCGGTAGTCGGCCGAGCGCAGGATGCCACACAGGTCGGTGCGCGAGATCTTCCACTTACCGTCGAGCAACACGAAATGCACGATGGTGGTGCGCACGTTGGTGCCCGAACCGTCCTTGTCCAGGCGCATGGTGGCGGTGAGTGTGCCATCACGGTTGTCGAAGACCGGGTCGACGACGCCGTACACCGCGTGGGGGTTGTCGCGCAGCGCCTTGTACATGTCGGGGATGGCGTCGGAGAACGCGGCGCCGTCTTCGATCAGTTCGGTGCGTTCGACATCGGGCAGGTTGGGGTCGAGCGCGCGTTTGATCTGCGCGTCGAGCTGTTGGGCGGTCGGCAGCGGCACATTGGCCTTGCTGGCCGAGGTCGCGACGGAGGAAGCGAGGGAAGCGTTGGCCGAAGACCGTGCGGCGTCGACCGAGGCCTCGTCGGTGGTTCCCGCGCACGCGGCGAGGGCGACGAGGGCCGTGAGGCAGGCGGTGGCCGCAGCGGCCCTGGCGGAAAGTGTGGAAGACATCACCATCTACATACCATCAATGACGGCACTGATCCGTCCCAGGATGGCGCGAACTGTGGAGATGTCACTGGTTGCGGGCGCCTCGACAGGGTCGGCGTCGAGGAGTAGATCGCGCACGAAGGCGCTGACGCTGCGTTCGTCGCCGAGGTCGATGTCGGTCACCTGCGCCTGGGCTTGGGCCACCACGTCGTCGGATCTGGGCACCGCGTCGCCCAGGTCGGCGCGATAGATCTGCACCGTGAGGGTGGCGCGGTGAGTGCGGAAGGCGAAGGGGTGACCGTCGTCGGTGGTGCCGAAGCCGTGGGCGAACGGTCCCACAGAGATGTCATCGATGCCGAAACCCGCCGGTGTCCGGTCGGTCATCGTGGGGATCTCCTGCCGTTGCATGGCGATCAATTGCTCGACACGTCAACAGTAACGCGCGTCACCGACAGCTCCGACGCCAGATACCCGGTCGGAGCTACTGGTGAGTCATCATGGTCAGATGGTGATCAAGGCAGTCACCTCGTGCGGATTGAAGGAGTTCGGTGCATGCGCCCTCGTGGCTCGGTCGCCTCTGCGTTGGTCGGCGCGGCGGTTTTGGTGGTACTGACCGGGTGCAGCGGTGAAGACGGCGGTCCCGATGTGCCGACCAGGGCGCCCGCGACCGCGGCGGTCTCGCCCGCCGCGGTCGATCCCGCGGGGCGGGTCTTCGCCGCGGCCGCGACCAAAGCACTGCTCGCCGAACACTCGACCGGTCTGCTCGCCGCCCTCGATACCGCGGGCACCACGCTGTCGCTGATCGACCCCGCCGCACCGGCAACCTCACGCGCGGTCGCCCTCCCCGCCGCCGGCGCGTCACTGGCCCAGGGCAAGCCCGGCGAAGTCCTCGTCGCCGCCCCCAACCGGGTTCTGCGAGTAGACGCGGGCACCGGCGCGCTCACCGAGACCACTGTCGACGGTGACGTGCACAGCGTGCACACTCGCACCGACGGCACACTCGTCGTCGGCACCGCCGACGGCACCGTGCGCGAACTGAACGCCGACGGCACCGTCACCCGCACGATCACCGGTCTCGTCTCGGCCGACGCGATCGCGGTGACCGGCGAGAACATCACTGTGCTCGACCGCAAGCAAACCGCCGTCGTCGCGGTGCGCGAGGACGCGCTCGGCCTGATGCTGCGCGCCGGCGACGGCGCCACCAACGCCATCACCGACCCGCACGGCCGCATCATCGTGGCCGACACCGCGGGCGGTGAACTGCTGGTCTACTCGGCCGGTCCGCTCGTGCTGCGCCAGCGTTTCCCGGTATCATCATCGCCTTACGCGCTCGCTTACGACTCGCGGTCGGAGCTGGTGTGGGTGAGCGCCACGCTGAGCAACGAGGTCGTCGGCTACGACCTGTCGACCGGCATCGGTGTCGAGGTGGCCAGGCTGGCGACACTGCGCCAACCCGACGCGATCACCGTCGACGAACGCACCGGCGACCTGTTCGTCGCCTCGGCCGCGGGCGATGGCCTGCAGCGGATCGGCGTGCAAGAGCAAAAGAGAGGGCAGTGATGGCCACACCTCGCAATGCGCGCTCGGCGTTACCGCCGAGCTGGGAAACCAGCAACGACGACTACGAATACGTGCCCCTGCGACTGCCACCCGAGGTCAACCGGGTCACCGCCTCGATGCGACTGGCCATCCAGGCCGAATTCGGTGGCTGGGAGTTGTCCCGGGTGCGCGCCTACACCGACGGCAGTCGCCGGGTGCTGTTGCGCCGCCGCAAGAATGCCGTCCTGCCTGTGCCCGAACCCGGATTGTGAGCCGACCATGTACGCCCTCCTGTTACGCCTGATGTTCCTGATCCCGCCGGAGCGGGTGCATCACCTGGTGTTCGCCGCGCTGCGTCTGGCCACCTGGTTCCCGCCGACGCGCTGGCTGGCCCGCAAGCTCACCGTGGTCGGGGACCCGATCCTGGCCACCACCGCGTTCGGTGTCGACTTCCCCGCGCCGCTGGGTCTGGCCGCCGGTTTCGACAAGAACGCCGACGGCGCGAATGCCTGGGGCACACTGGGTTTCGGATTCGCCGAGATCGGCACGGTCACCGCGCATGCCCAGCCCGGCAACCCCGCGCCGCGACTGTTCCGGCTGCCCGCCGACCACGCCCTGATCAACCGGATGGGTTTCAACAACCACGGTGCCGCCGCCGCGGCCGCTCGCCTGCACGGCGCGCGCCCCACCGTCCCGATCGGCGCGAACATCGGCAAGACCAAGGTCACCGAACCCGACGCCGCCGCGGGCGATTACGCGACCAGCGCCCGATTACTCGGTCCGCTCGCGGACTTCGTCGTCGTCAACGTGTCCTCCCCCAACACCCCCGGCCTACGTGACCTGCAGGCCGTGGAGTCGCTGCGCCCGATCCTGCAGGCTGTGCTCGACAGCGTGTCGGTGCCGGTCCTGGTGAAGATCGCCCCCGACCTGTCCGACGACGACATCGACGCCGTCGCCGACCTCGCGGTCGAGCTGGGTCTGGCGGGCATCGTCGCCACCAACACCACCATCCGCCGTGACGGCCTGGCCACCCCGGCCGCCGAGGTCGAAGCCATGGGCGCGGGCGGGCTGTCGGGCGCCCCCGTGGCGGAACGTGCGCTGGAGGTCCTGCGCCGCCTCTACACCCGCGTCGGCGATCGGGTGGTCCTGATCTCGGTGGGCGGCATCGAAACCCCCGAGCAGGCCTGGGCCCGCATCCTTGCCGGGGCCACTCTGCTGCAGGGCTACACCGGGTTCATCTACGGTGGCCCCTTCTGGACCACCCGTGTCCACCGCGGCATCGCCGCCAACCTGCGCGCGGGTGGCTACGCCCGCCTGTCCGACGCCGTCGGCGCCGAGCACCGCGCCCACTCGGCCTGAGTTCTCAGCCGTAGTTCGCCTGGGGCGCCCGGTCGTCGTGCATCGATCGGGCCGGGCGTAGCCGGGACAGTTGCGCCGGTGGATCGTGCAACGACTCCTCTGCTGGCGCGTCGTCGCCGTCCCGGCGAGCGTCGATGCGCTTGGCGAGCTTGATCAGAGCCTGCTGCCAGATGATGCCGAGCAGATCGGCGCGGGCACTGATCTCGGCGTGCGCGAGCCGGTCGTGCACAGCGGCGAGGTCGCTGACGAGTTCGTCGAGCTCCATGCCCGCCCAGGCCTGCTCACGGGTGAGGGTGTACTCGGGCAACCAGCTCAATCGCCAGCCGCCGGTGTCGGTTCGCTGGGCGAATTCCGGCGTGCGGTCGCTGCGTAACGTGTTGTCGGTGCCATGAATAACCATCGCGGACCTGCCTTCCCCGGCGGGGCGCTGCGCCCTCCCCGAGCGTCTGGCGGGGCATCCACTCCCCGTAATCCAGTGTGGCATTTGCCAATTGTCTTGGTCAATTGCCATTGTTAGTAGGTAATTGCCGGATTTCGGGCGTGGCAAACCTGGCATTGTGGCGATCGCAGTGCGGCGTCCGCCCCGATCGGGTGCGCGTCGGCCTCGACAAGTGGACGGGAGGCAGCATGCCGATGGTTCCCCAGGACGCCCGCGTCGCCGCGATCCGCTCCATCCTGGCCAGGCTGGGCAAGTACGCGGGCTTGAACGCAGAACGCCTGCGCCACACCGAGATCGACGCTGCGCCGCTGCTAGAGCTGCTGTCGGTGCGCCGGCACGCACGGCGTACCGGCGCCAGTGTCGAGGCCTCGATCCTGCCCGTGGTGCGCGAGGTCACGCAGTGGCTGGCGCCGACGGACCGGCTGATCGTGGACGCGGCACTCTCGCTCGGGCTGTTTCGCGACCGCTCCGGCGTGGGTGTCGATGTCGAACGCCTGTACGCAGACAACCTCGGGGAACGTCGAGAGGCCTTGACCGAGCAGTGGATCGCACTGCACACCCTGCTCGATGTCGACCCCGTTCCGGAGGCTCCCACCGTCAAACGGTTGCGTACGGTCTCCGAACACAACGCCTTCACCGCGCTCGCCGGGCTGCTCGCCACCGATTCCGGCTACCCGATGGCCGGACCCTCCGTCGCCCAAACCACCGCCGTGCCCGCGCAACGCGGTGTCGTCACGGTCTTCGGTGACGCCGTCATCGACCACCTCTACCGGGTCGACTCCTTCCCGGCCGCCGACAACGCGGCCAGCGGCAGCTTTACCGGGCACCCCGGCGGCAAAGGGCTGAACCGGGCGGTCGCGGCAGCCCGTCTCGGCATCGGCGTGCATCTGGTCTGTGCCGTCGGCGGCGACGAATACGGCCGTCGCATCCTCGAATTCATCGAATCCGAACGCGTCCACCTCGACCTGGTCAAGGTCGTTCCGTTCGCGACATCGCTGGTCACCGCCGTGGTGATCACCCCCAACGGCGAGAGCCGCATCATCGGCTGCCGTGACAATCGCGTCCAGCTCCAAGACGAAGACCTCCACCGTCCCGAACTCCGCGCCGCCCTGGAAGCCTCGGATGCGGTGATCCTGAGTTTCGAACCGCCACCTTCGGTGATCGAGCAGGTGCTGTCGATGGTGTCGCAGATGCGACCCAAACCACCCGTTATCGTGTGTCCGACACCGGCCATGCCGGTGCCGCAGAGCCTGTATCGACATCTGGGCGCGGTCGACTACCTCGTCGGCGCGGCCGCGGACCTCGACGCGCTGCTGCCCGATGTATCCGCCGAATCCGCCGCCGATATCGCCCGGCTGTTGCGCGGCCTCGGAGTCGGGACCGTGTGCACAGTCGAGAACTTCCGGTGTGTGGTCGCCTCCGACACGATCGAGACAGTCATCGACCATTTCCCGCAGGTACTCAAGGCCTCGGTCGGTGCCGCCGCCGCCTTCACCGGCGCGCTGGCCTATCGTCTCGTCAATTCCGGAACCCCGCTCACCGCAACTGATTTCGTGTGGGCGACCGCGGCGATGATTCCGACCCAAAATCTGGGCGCGGTGGCGGTGTCGATGCCGAGTGCCGAGGAGATCGACCGCATCGTGCGCCTGTACGCGCCCCCGGCCTGATCCGGGGGTAAGGTCGCGACATTCAGCTCACGCCTGTCCGGCATCGGCGCCTTGTCGCCCTGTCCACGCACGGAGGATCGTTGACCATTCTGTCGTTCGGCGGTGCCAGGACCGGGGAAACTGGTGCCGATACCGCACACCGACTGGGTCGCCAGGGCAAGCAGCTACCGATTCGGGTGATCGAGATCCCGGACCGCGACGACGGCGGGCACCTTTTCCTCTTCGGCGAGCCCCGCGACGGCTGCCTCGTGCGGGTGCACTCGCGATGCCTCTACGGCGAGGGTCTCGGCTCCGACGACTGCGACTGCGGCGGGGAGCTCACCGAGTCGATGGACCGCATCCAGGCCGAGGGCGCCGGTGTGCTCGTCTACCTCGAACAGGAAGGTCGCGGGGCGGGCCTGATCTGGAAGGCCCGCGGCTACCGGGAGAGCGAACAGTCCGGCACCGACACCTTCGACAGCTATCGGCGCCTCGGCCTCGACGCCGACACCCGCCGCTACGAGCCCGCCGCGCACGCTCTGCGCGACCTCGAACTCACCCGGGTCCGGCTGCTCACCAATAACCCCGACAAGTGCCGGGCGCTGACCGAGGCCGGGATCACCGTCGAGCCCGTCGCCCTCACCATCACCTTGCACTCCCCGCGCGGCAGGCAATATCTGCAGGCCAAACGGCGCCACCGCCAGCACACCATCCCCGCCGATCCGCTCGCCGACGAGCAGCGATCGGAGCGGGCGCGGTCGTGGTGGCGACCACGAGGTCGCCGGTAACCCCCCTCGTAATCCCGTATGTCCGGTTACGATAAGTGAGCCACGCCACTGTTGCCGCCCCTGTCTCGAGACAACGAGGCAGTTTCGCTCGCATTGGCTCGGCGTCCAGCTCGGCCTATGGGAACAGGGATATGACAGACATCGGTTTCGCGCACGCATCCGGGGTCACGGTGCACACCGTGCCCGCCGCCTTCCAGCAGACCGCCGCGTTGCGGCCCGACCAGATCGCCTTGCGCACGGTCGGTGGCACCCAGGAGATCACCTGGGCCGAATATGCGACGAGGGTGCGCGCACTGGCCGCCGGGTTGGCGAAACTCGGTGTGCGTCACGGTGACGCGGTCGGCATCATGCTCACCAACCGACCCGAGTTCAACCTGATCGACACTGCCGCCCTGCACCTGGGCGCCATCCCGTTCTCGGTGTACAACACCAGCTCCACCGAACAGATCGCGCACGTGTTCGCCAACGCGGGCAACACGGTGGTCATCACCGAGCAGGCGTTCCTCGACACCATCCGCGCCTCGGGCGCCGAGATCGAGCACACCGTCATCGTCGACGGCACCGCCGAGGGCACCGTCACGTTGGCCGAGCTCGAATCCGATCCCGCACCGGACTTCGATTTCGACGCGGCCTGGCAGGCGGTCCAGCCCGGCGACCTGGCCACCCTGATCTACACCTCCGGCACCACCGGCCCGTCCAAGGGCATCGAGCTCACCCAGAGCAATGTGATCGCCCAGGTCGTCGGCCTGGTCTCGGGTCCGCTGCCGGTCGGTTTCGACGACCGCGCGGTGTCGTATCTGCCCGCCGCGCACGTCGCCGACCGCATCTCCGCGCATGCCATGAGCCTGCTCACCGGCATCCAGATCACCACCGTCACCGATCCGCGGGAGATCGCCGCCGCTCTGCCGGACGCCCGTCCGACGGTGTTCTTCGGTGTGCCGCGGGTGTGGCAGAAGATCAAGGCGGGGATCGAGAACAAGCTCGCGGTCGAGCCGAGCCCGGTCAAGAAGGCACTGGCCAACTGGGCGATCGGTGTCGGCGTCGCGCAGGCCAAGGCGAAGCTGGCCGGTGAGAGTTCGCTGGTACTCGGCGTGCAGCACAAGATCGCCGACACGCTCGTGCTGGCGAAACTGCGTGAGGCGCTCGGGTTCGCGGAGCTGAAGTGTGCGGCCTCCGGTGCCGCGCCGGTACCGCCGGAGACCCTCGAGTACTTCCTCGGCCTCGGCTTCGCCGTCACCGAGGTGTGGGGGATGTCGGAAACCGCGGGCGTCGGCACCTACACCGAACTCGACAAACCGCGCCCGGGCTCGGTCGGCCGGGTGATGGACGGGTGCGAACTGCGTCTCGACGCCGATGGTGAAGTGCTGCTGCGCGGCCCGATCATCACCCCCGGCTACCGCAACATGCCCGACAAGACCGCCGAGGCGATCGACGACGACGGCTGGCTGCACACCGGCGACATCGGCACCCTCGACGCCGACGGCTACCTGCGCATCGTGGACCGCAAGAAGGAACTGATCATCAGCGAAGCGGGCAAGAACATCGCCCCCTCCAATATCGAGAACGCCATGAAGGCGGCCTCGTCGATGATCGGCCAGGCCGTCGCGATCGGCGAGGCCCGCGCCTACATCACCGCCCTGATCATGCTCGACCCCGACGTCGCGGCCTTGCGCGCCAAGGACTTCGGCGCCACCGACGCCACCCACGCGGAACTGGCCCGGCGCAAGGAGATCGTCGACGAGGTCAGGGAAGCGGTGCTCGCGGGCAACCGCAAGCTCTCGCGGGTGGAGCAGATCAAGCGTTTCGTGATCGTCGAGAACCTGTGGGAGCCCGGCGGTGACGAGCTGACCCCGAAGATGTCGCTCAAGCGGACCCCGATCTCGAACAAGTACGCCGAGACCATCACCGAGCTCTACGCCGCGACCCCGCCCGAGCATGTCGTCAACGTGAAGTAGTTGCGAAAACGGCGGTGGCCCTGGAAGTCTCAGGGCCACCGCCGTTGCACGTTCTCAGTTCTGTTCGTAGGTCCCGATCAGGGTGGCCCTGGCCAGAGTGTGGAAGAACAGGTTGAACCCCAGGTAGGCGGGCGTGGCGTCGGGCCCGACCTCGAGTTCGGGCACGTCGACGGCGTGCACGACCACGAAATACCGGTGTGGACCATGGCCTTTCGGCGGTCCCGCACCGACGAAGCCGGGAAAACCACCGTCGTTGCGCAAGCTCACCGCACCGGCGGGCAGGCTCCCGCCTTCGCTGCCCGCACCGGTATCGAGGGTGGTGACCGATGCCGGAATATTGGCCACGGCCCAGTGCCAGAACCCCGACGCGGTCGGTGCGTCCGGGTCGTACACCGTCACCGCGAAACTTTGCGTGCCCTCGGGGAATCCGGACCAGCTCAGCTGCGGCGAGATGTCCTTGCCGCCGGCACCGAACACTCCCGACACCTGATCGTTGGCCAAGGGCTGACCATCGGTGATGTCGGCGGAGGTAACGGTGAACGAGGGCACCTGCGGCAACGCGTCATACGGGTTGTAAGTCATCGAGGACCTTTCGGGTCGAGGTCAGCTGTGCAGAAGGAAGTGTTCCAGCACCCGGGTGCCGAATTCCAGTGATGCCACCGGCACCCGCTCGTCCACCCCGTGGAACAGGGCGGTGAAGTCCAGCTCGGGAGGCAGCTGCAACGGTGCGAAACCGAAGCAGCGAATCCCCAAGCGGGCGAACGCTTTCGCGTCGGTGCCACCCGACAGCATGTAGGGCACGGTGCGGCCGTCGGCGTCGTGGGCCAGGACCGCGTCGTTCATGGCGTCGACGAGGTGGCCGTCGAAGGTGGTCTCGTAGGAGTCGAGTTTGGTGATCCATTCCCGCTCCACGTCGGGTCCGATCAGCTCGTCGACCTCACGTTCGAACGCCGCCTGCCGTCCCGGCACCACCCGGCAGTCGACCACGGCCTCCGCGGTCTGGGGGATGACGTTCGCTTTGTACCCGGCCTGCAGCATCGTCGGATTCGCGGTATCGCGCAGGGTGGCGCCGATGATGCGCGAGATGGTGCCCAGCTTGGCCAGCTGACCTTCGATATCGGGTCCGTGCGGGTCGAACGCCAGCCCGCTCTCCTCGCTGACCGCGGCGAGGAACTCGGCCACCGAGTCCGACAGCACCACCGGGAAGGTGTGGCGGCCCAGGCGCGCGACAGCTTCGGCGAGGATGGTGACGGCGTTGTCCTCGTGCAGGAACGACCCGTGCCCGGCGCGGGCCTTGGCACGCAACCGCATCCAGCCCAGGCCCTTCTCCGCGGTCTCCACCAGGTAGAGCCTGCGTTCGGTGCCGTCGGGGCGGGGCACGGTCAGCGAGAACCCGCCGACCTCACCGACGGCCTCGGTGACACCGTCGAACAGGTCGGGCCGGTGCTCGACCAGCCACTGCGAGCCCCATTTGCCGCCGTTCTCCTCGTCGGCCAGGAACGCGAACACCAGATCGCGCGGCGGAACCGTGCCCTCGGCCTTGAACTGGCGGGCCAGCGCCAGCGTCATCCCGACCATGTCCTTCATGTCGATCGCGCCGCGCCCCCACACGTAGCCGTCGCGCACCGCGCCCGAGAACGGGTGCACGCTCCAGTCGGCGGCCTCGGCGGGCACCACATCGAGGTGCCCGTGGATCATCAGCGCCCCGCGGCTGGAATCGGCGCCCTTCAACCGCGCGAACACGTTCCCGCGCCCGGGCGCACCGGATTCGACGTATTCGGTCTCGTAACCGACCTCGTGCAACTGCTGTGCCACCCACTCGGCGCACGCACGCTCACCTTTGGTGGTGGACAGCTCCCCGGTGTTGGAGGTGTCGAACTGGATCAGCTTGCTGACCAGCTCCACCACCTCGTCTTCCGCGCGGGACCGCCCGTTCGAACCAGAATTCTCGCCAGATGCCGACACGTCCCCTTTCCTACCACCATTCGCGCACCCGTCGCGCCACCTGCCGCCCTCAGGACCCTTGCGCCGCTGCTCGCGCGCCGAACTCGGCGTGAGCAGAACTAGGAATTCGCCTGCGTCCCGGTGGCGTGCTTGGCTGATGTGATGCGAGCGCAGGTTGTCCGAGTCGGTGTCCGCGTGCTGGCCGGTGCCGCGACGGCGATCGGCGCTGCCGGGGTCGCCCTGCATTTCACCCGCTGGCCGCTGGAGCCGCTCGTCCTCGCGGCTTCGGGCGCGCCCTATCTCATGGGCGGTGCGGTGCTCGGCGTCGCCGGTTTCGCGGCGACCAGGCAGTGGATCGCGACCGGTGTGGCCGTGGTGGTGGCGGGCGCGGGGATCGCGACACAGGCGCCGCTGTATGTCGCACAGAACGGTGGTCGGGGACAGCCGATCGTGGCGATGCAGGCCAATCTGCTCTTCGACGGTGCCGATCCGCGGGCGCTCGTCGACCAGGTGCGTGCGCGCGACATCGCCATTCTGACCGTCAACGAGCTCACCCGCGCGGCCGTGGCGAGCTTGTCGCAGGCCGGCCTCGACGAGTTGCTGCCCCACCGCTACCTCGCACCGGGCCAGACTGCCAGCGGTACCGGTATCTGGAGCCGATTCCCATTGTCGGACACCGTCGAATACGACGGCTACGTCCTCAATCAGATCTCGGCCACCGCCACCGTCCCCGAGCTCGGCCCGGTCGCGATCTACGCCTTCCATCCCGTCCCGCCCGTCTACGACACCGGTGTCTGGGCCGACGAGCTCGCCCGCTTGCACGAGATCCTGCGCCTGTCCCCCACCGATCGCCCCGTGATCGCCGGCGGCGATTTCAACGCCACCTACGACCATGCCCGCTTCCGCGCCCTGGCGTCGGGGCGTTTCGCCGACGCGGCGGTCCAAGCCGGCGCGGGTCACCTGGTCACCTACCCGACCGACAAGGTCATCCCGCCGCTGGTGGGCATCGACCATTTCCTGCTCGCGAATGCCCGCGCCACCAGCGTCGAAACGTCGCCGTACCCGGCGCCGATCACCGAGCGCTGGTGGCCCGGATAGTTCTCACAGCCCAGGGTTAGGCCCCGGTATTCAGCTCGCGTTCGGCGCTGCGTTCGGCCAGGCGCACTCGCCACTGCTCCATGGCCTGGCGCAGTGCCGCGCCGACGATGGCGACGAACTCGGCGGATTGTTCGAAGCGGGCGCCGGCCGGGGTATCGGGGCCCAGGATCTCGACGCCGCGCCGGGTCATGGCCGACAACGAGTTCTGCATCTGCACCGAGGCGACGAGGTTGCGCAGCCAGATGTCGTCGTCGACGAGGTAGCGCTCGCGCCGTTCACCGGGAACCAGTTCGCGGCGCAGCATGCCCTGCTGTTCGAGAAAGGCGACCGCGTTGGAGATCGAGGCCGGGCTCACGCGTAGTCGCGCGACCAACTCGGCGGCGGTGAGCGCTCCGGAGTCGGTGATCTGCAGGCAGGCAAGCACTCTGGCTTCCATCCGGGGCAGACCCTGTTCGATGAGCAGCGCGGTGAACGATTCGGTGAAGTCGGCGACCGCGCGGGGGTCGCGCCCGTAACCACCGTCGGGGATCGGTGGCGCGAGCGGTTGGGCCTGCTTGTGGCGGCGTGCGCGCTGCTGGGTGGCTGCCTGCGCGCGTTCGGCCCGGTAGTCGTCGGGTCCGCCGTTGCGAGTGACTTCGCGCATGATCGTCGAGGCCGGCCGGCCGAGCGCGCGCCCGATCTCGGCGTAGCCGAGTCCGTCCGCGAGCCCCGCGGCGATGTGCTGACGGTCCGCGTCGGTGAGTCTGCCTCCGGGCATCGCTGCTGGTCACCTCTCTGTCGACCGGTACGAAGCGGGTGGCCCGCACCACGCCCAGTATGCATTCACCTTCATTTCATTGCAAAGCGCAACGCACTAGCCCGTTGCATTCACGCTCATTGTCATTGCACTATCAGCGATTTATCGGTATCTACCACGCAGTTTTATCCAAGTTGACTGTTGACAGATGAGTGAACGCAATCTACCTTTTAGTCATCAGTAAATGCCGAACACCGCAACGCAAGGACACGACAATGACTGCCTCGAACCCCACCAGCACCGTCGCCCCCTGGACCGGCATGGTGACAATCGACGACACCGAACTGGCCGTCACCGACACCGGCGGCACCGGAACCCCGGTGGTCTACCTCAACGGCCAGTTCGCCACCCAGGGCTACTGGCGCCGGGTCATCGCCGACCTCGGCCCCGGCTACCGTCACATCACCTTCGACGAGCGGGCCCGCGGCAAGTCGAAGAAGTCGGCCGACTACTCCTTCGACACCTGCGTGCGCGATATCGACGCGATCCTCGCGGCCAGAGGTGTCACCGAGAAGCCGATCCTGGTCGGCTGGTCCTACGGTGCCTACCTCGGGGCGCACTGGACCAGCCGCAACCCGGCCGGCGCGCTCGGCGCGGTCCTCGTCGACGGCGCGTTCCCCTACGACTGGCTCGACGAGGCGATGGAGCAGCGCATCCGCAAGCTGTTCAAGCGGCTCAGCTGGGTGCTGCCGCTGGCTCGCCCGACCGGGCTCGCGCCCCGTTTGACCGCACAGCAGCAGGCCGACAGCAATATCGAACTCGGCAAGCTCTCCAGCGTCAGCGCACTGGGTCCGGTGCTGAATGCCATCGCCGTCCCGGTGCGGTATGTGGTCGCTTCGGGAACCTCGTTCGGCAGCCGTGGCGACGAGCAGGAGAAGATCCGCGCCGGACTGGACGCGGTGCTCGACAGCAACCCCAACATTCGCGTCAGCGCCAAAGTCGCCAGCAACCACGGCGCGATCCTGCGCAAGGACTTCCGCGCCATCGCCGACGCCGTCCGTGAGATCGAGACCACCGCCTCGCGCTGACTCGGTACCGATTCCCTTCCCCCACAAACAGAACCCCAAGGAGAAACACCATGTCTGTCACCCTCACCGCCCAGGAAAAGATCACTGTGCGCACCGCCGCATACGGTGCGGTCTCCCTGCTCGCCGCCGCGGGCGGGGCTACCGGCAAGCCGCACAAGATCGCCACCACCGGCACCATCGCGCTGTCGTCGGCGACCGGTGTGGTCGGGCACGTGCTGGCCGAGAAGTCCGGGCACATCGCACTGAGCGGCTCCTCGGTCGCCGAACTCGCCGATCAGGTATTGCCCGCCCTCACCGCGGCGGTGAGTCTGCTCGGCCGGTACGACCCGGTGGAGGCCGAGAACTTCCGCAACACCATCGCCGTCGCCCTCGACACCGCCCAGCTCTACCAGACTCGGCCCAACCCGACGATGGTCGACATGACCCGCAAGATCACCGGAGCACTCGCCGCCGCGTGATGAGATACCCACTCGCGCAACCACAGCCGTGTCACAGGGCCCGTGACACGGCCACCGTGGTGTGCCGGGTGATCACCGATCGACGACAGCGCCCTCGCGCTCGGCGAGCACCATATCCACCCGCGCCTCCATCGCCTGACCGGCCGCACGCAACGGTTCGGCCGAATGTAGTGTGCGGCCCAGAATGAATGCCCCTTCCAGCGCGGCCAACATCGCCAAGATCAGCTCGCGTGCCGCGGCTTGCCCGACGCCGCGTTCGACGAAATACCGTGCGCCCTGGTCGATCCAGTCCCGCACGACCTCCGCGGCCACCTCCCGCAAAACCGGTTCGCTGTCGGCGATCTCGCCCGCGACGGTGCCGACGGGGCACATGTTCATCCACCCCGACTCCTCGAGTGTGCGCGCGGCGTCGTCGAACGCGGCGGGCACGGCCACCCGCAGATCCTCGTGCGGGTCCATCAGCAGCGGTAGCAGCTGGATGTAGGCCGCGCCGGTGCTGCGCAGCGCCTCGGCCGCGATCTGCACTTTGCCCTGCGGAAAGTGGTGGTAGAGCGACCCCATCGGCGCCTCGGCGGCGGCGGTGATCTGTTTGACGGTGATCGCGCTGTAGCCGTGGACACGCATCAATTCCGCGACCGCGGTCACCAGTCGCTCGCGGGTACTCGTTGACATCTGCTCGCTCACTCCACCAGACTAGAGCAAACACGCTAGAGCAAACGCTCTAGCCGTGGAGGGTAAGGGAGGATGTCATGGCGACCGTCGAACTCGATGCGGGCCGGATCCACTACCGCGAACACGGCGAAGGACCCCCGGTGGTCCTGCTGCACGGACTGTTGATGAACCACACGGTCTGGGACTCGATCCTCGACCACCTGCCCACCGGCTTCCGCTACGTCCTGCCCGACCTACCACTGGGCGCCCACCCCGAACCCCTGCGCCCGGGCACCGACCTGAGCTTGCGCGGCCTCAATCAGCTCGTCGCCGACTTCCTCGCCGCACTGGACCTGCACGACGTCACCCTCGTGCACTCCGACTGGGGCGGGGCCCTGTTCCTCACCGCCTACGGCCTCGACGAACGAGTCGGGCGCTTGATCATTTTCCCCAGCGAAGCCTTCGACAACTTCCCGCCCGGCCTCCCAGGCAAAACCGCCACGCTCGCCTCGGCCCTGCCCGGCGGCATCACCCTGGCCTTGCGCCAGATGCGCATCGGCTGGCTGCGCCGCAGCCCCGTGATGTTCGGCTGGATGGCGAAAACTCCCCTCCCCGACGCCCTGGTCCACGCCTGGACCGAACCGGGCCTGCGTGACCCCCGCATCCGCGCCGACCTGCTCGCCTACACCCGCTCCGGCTTCGACAAGCGCGAACTCGTCACCAACACCGAAGCCCTGCACCGCTTCTCCGGCGAAACCCTTGTCCTGTGGTCGTCCGCTGGCAAAGTCATGCCCCGCTCCCACGGCCACCGCCTGGCGGCGCTGATTCCCCGTTCCCGCCTGGTCGAAATCGACGACGCCTACGTTTTGTCGATGCTCGACCAACCTGCCACCGTCGCCACCGCGATCACCGAATTCCTCGCCACCTCCCGTGCCACCCGGGCGTGACCTACATCACTGATCGATCCTGTCAGGGTTTCGGCGGCCGTCTCGTTCAGAAGGCACGCGAACCAGACAGGAGCCAATCATGAAGCACCGCATCGTCGTCCTCGGGGCCGGATACGCCGGGGCCTTCTCCGCCGGGGTACTGGCCCGCCGACTCCATTCCGACGACTTCGAGATCACCGTCGTCAACGCTGAACCCGATTTCGCCGAGCGGCTGCGCAATCATCAACTCGCCGCCGGGCAGAATCTGCGCCACCTGCCGCTGACGCAGGTGTTCGCGGGCACCGGCATCCGGCTGCGGGTAGCGCGGGTGAGCGGCGTCGATGTCGACCACCGGACGGTCACCATTGCCGACGGCGACGACATCGACAGGATCGAATACGACACCCTGCTCTACTCGCTGGGCAGTACCGCCGCCGTCCACGGCATCGCCGGGGCCGCCGAGCACGCCTACCACGTGGCATCCCGCCCGGCCGCGCTGCGCCTGCGCGCCCGGTTGGCCGCCCTGGGCACGAATGAGAAGGTGCTGGTGGTCGGCGGCAACCTGACCGCGATCGAGGCCGCCACCGAGATCGCCGAATCCCATCCAGGGCTCCAGGTCGGCCTGGCCACGCGCGGTGAACTCGGCGGGTGGCTGGGCGGCAAGGCCCGCCGCCACCTGTTCGACGCCGTCGACCGGCTCGGGATCACAGTCCACGAGAACACCACCATCACCCAGGTCGACGCGGCGGGCGCGGTTGCCGCCGACGGCACCGCTTTCCCCGCACAGGCGACAGTGTGGGCAGCCGGGTTCGCGGTGCATCCGATCGCCGCGACCAGCGGTCTCGCGGTGGAACCCAACGGGCAGATCACCGTCGACCGGCAGATGCGGTCGGTCTCGCACCCCGACGTCTACGTCGCCGGTGACAGCGCGTTCGTCATCGGCGACAACGGTTTACCGTTGCCGATGTCGTGCGCGTCCGCCGGATTCACCAGCATGCAGGCCACGGCCACGATCGTCGGAGACCGGACCGGGCGCAAGATCTCGACGACCTCACTGTCGTATGTGGGCAACCACATCAGCCTGGGCCGCAAGGACGGGATCTTCCAGGTGGTCGACGGTGACGCGCGATCGAAGTCGTGGGCCCTGCGCGGGCGAACGGCCGCCCGCGTCAAAGCGGTGATCCTCGGGGTCAACCCCTGGAGCCTGAGCCACCCCACCTTCGGCATGCCCAGCCGCCGGTACCGCGCGGTCGCCAATCGACCCCACGCCGTGGTCGCGACCTAGAGTCGTGCTCATGGACACTGCCACCGTGGCGCGTTTCGAGGCCAGCCGCCACCGGCTGGCCTCGATCGCCTACCGTCTGCTCGGCTCGGCCGCCGACGCCGAGGACACGGTCCAGGACGCGTTCCTGCGGTGGCAGGCCGCCGACCGCGACTATGTCGAGGTGCCGGAGGCGTGGCTGACCAAGATCGTCACCAACCTGGCGCTGGACCGGCTCCGCTCGGCGAAGGCGCGCCACGAGCGCGCGGTCGGCGCCTGGATGCCCGAACCGCTGCTCGACGGCGACCCGATGCTCGGGCCCGCCGACACCGTCGAGCAGCGCGAATCGGTGACCCTGGCAGTGCTGACGCTCATGGAACGGTTGTCGCCGACCGAACGCGCCGTGTACGTGCTGCACGAGGCCTTCGCGTACCGGCATGCCGAGATCGCCGGCATCCTCGACATCACCGTGTCGGCAAGTCAGCAACACCTGCACCGTGCGCGAGGGCGGATCACCGCCGCGCGCACCACCATCGACATCGACCACGGCGCCGCCCGCCGGGTCGTCCAGGCGTTCATCGAGGCCGCCACCTCGGGTCGCACCGACCGGCTGGTCGCGCTGCTGACCGACGACGCGACCGGCATCTCCGACGGCGTCGGCGGCTCGGCCGCGAAGCTCATCCGCTACGCGAGCCCGCAACGCCTGGCCACCGCGGTGCGGGCCGGTTTCACACCGAGCCCGGCCAAGCGACGCCTCGCCGGTGGCTCGCCGTCGATCTACGCGGTTGTGGCCAACGGCTGCCCGGCCGTGCTCGTCACGCTCGGCGATCGAGTCCTCGGCGTCGCGATCCTGGAGATGCGTGCGGACAAGATCGCCGGCATGCGCAGCATCGCCGCACCGCAGAGGCTGGGACGTCTCACCGCCGAATGGCAGCGGCGCGAGCATGACGCTCCGCTGGTCCGATCGTGGTGATCAGCTGTTTTCAGGAAGTACGCGCGACGCCGAGAGACAACGCCGCCCACGCTTTCGGGGCGCCCGGCTGATAGAACCGGTCGAGTTCGGTGATCTCGAAACCCGCTTCGGTGATCAGTCCCGCGATGTCGCGCGAGAGGTGACACCCGCCGGCGATCTTCTGCTGGATCGGGTCGAGGCGATGCTGCCAGAGCTGCACCGATTCTTCGGGCGCGAGTCCGTGTTCGACGAAGTGCAAGGTGCCGCCGGGGCGCAGGACCCGGCCGATCTCGGCGAGTGCCGCCGCGATGTCGGGGATGGTGCACAAAGTAAACGTCGACAGGGCGGTGTCGAAGGTGGCGTCGGGAAACGGCAGCGACTGGCCGTCCAGGCCCGCGCGTTCGATCGGGGTCGAGCTGCCCGCGACACGTTTCGCGGCGATCTTCCACGCGGTATCGGCGGGCTCGACCCCGCTGACCCGCTCGACCGCGGCCGGATAGAACCCGATGTTGTTGCCCGACCCGAACCCGATTTCGAGCACCTCGCCGTGTAATCCGGCGCAGGTTCGCTCGCGCAGCGGCCCGTTCTGGGCGACGCCGCAGACTTTGTCGGTGAGGTGCGGGAGGATCCGGTCGGTGTAGAAGCCCATCCACCGATCATCCTCCCGCCACCGCGTTTTCTGCACCCGGTCGCGCTCAGCCCAGTCGCCGGTCGAAGACCTCGGTGCTCGCGCCCGAGGCCGGGTCGACGGTGAGCACCGTCAGGTTCACCGAGTCGGCGGTGAGGTCCAAGACCATGAACCCCAGTTCGTGCTGGGTTTCGAACAGCGCGCTGTGCGCACCGCTCGTCAGCCGCGGCTGACCGCCCGCGGTCTTGCCCGCCGCGCCCGACACGATCTGGCGGGTGCCCTTGGTCGCCGGTGTGGGTTCGAGCACCTGCAGGGTGTGGTCGTGGCCCGACAGCAGAAACGACACCTTGCCCAGCACGTGGTCTTCGAAGAAGCGCTTGGCGTGCACGCCGTTGATCGGTTCGACCGGCAGGCCCTCGTAGTTGCCCGCGTCGCCGTGTGGGCCGTTGCTGATGTAGGCCTGATGGGTGCAGGCGATCTTCCACGGCGCGGTGGACTCGGCGAGCGCGCTGTCGAGCCAGGCACGCTGTTCGTTCATGTACGGACCGTCGACGGCCCAGTAGGGGTCGAGGAACGGCGGGATGTAGGCCGCGAGGGGGTTGATGTCGAGCACGAAGAACTCCACGACCGGGTTCTGTTCGGGCACGCGCACCGAGTAGTAGCGGCTCGGCATCCACCAGCGCTGTGACTTCGCGTGGTAGGCCACCTCGAAGTTGCCGCGTGCCAGCCAGCCGCCGTCGCCGGGGAACACCGAGCTGGTGTCGTGGTTGCCGAGCACCATCGCCCACGGAATGTCCAGTCCCGCATTGGGATTCTCGAATTTGGTGGCGAACTGTTCGTCGTCGGGCCCGTTGGGTCCGGTGTCGTAGATGTTGTCGCCCAGACCCACCGCGAGCGAGAACGGCCGCCGTGCGTGGAATGCGCGTGCCGCGTCGGCTACCGCCCACTGGGTGCGGGTGCCGGTGCCCGCGTCGCCGGTGACCAGCACCCGCACGTTACGCCCGGCCTGTGGGGTGAACTTGGGCACTTCGGCAGGCACCGCCGCGGCGGGCGTGAGCCCCACCAGCGACAGGCCCGCGACGACACCGGCGGCGCCTGCCAGAACTTCACGACGGCCGATTCCGGACGAGAACTGATCGTGCATGGTCACCTTCTGGGTAATGGCTCTATTGGACAACTGACCTGATCGAAGCACACTGACATGATCGTGACGCCGCCGCAGCCTAATGGGCGCGGCCACGGATCGTCCGTCGGTCACGCGCATGTCGGCGAGCGTGAATACTTGCTCGACCCGGACGCTCGCTCAGTTCACGTCGCGTAACTCAGATCTCCCCCGACACGGCAGACCTGCGCCGATCCCTTTGGTCTTCGAGCAGATCCGCCAAATCGCTGACGACGACGTCGGCACCGGCGGCCCACAAGGCCGAGGCGCCGGTCCCCCGGTCGACCCCGATCACCCGGAATCCGCCCCGGCGGCCCGCTTCGACCCCTGACACCGCGTCCTCGATCACCACCGTGCGCACCGGATCCACGCCCAGACCCCGCGCGGCCGTGAGGAACATGTCGGGCGCCGGTTTGCTCGCGAGGCGCTCGTCGTGGGCGACCACGCCGTCGATCACCATCGCGAACCTGCCCAGCAGGCCGACGGTGTCCAGCACGAGCACCGCATTGCGCGAGCTCGACACCACCGCCATCGGGACACCGGCGGCGGCGAGCGCGTCGACCAGGCGCAACGACCCGTCGAAGACCTCGACACCGTCACCACGGATGATCTCGGTGAAACGGACGTTCTTGCGGTTGCCCAACCCGTGCACCGTCTGCTCGCCGGGTGGGTCGTCCAGCTCGCCGTCGGGCACGCGCACGCCGCGCGAGGCGAGCACCGACCGCACGCCCGCCGCGCGCGCTTTGCCGTCCACCAGCGCGAAGTAGTCGGCATCGGTGTAAGGGGCGGCGTCCGGCGCGATGGCGGGCAGGAACTCGGTGAACAGCGCCGACCACGCCCGCCGATGCACCGCCGCGGTGTCGGTGAGGACGCCGTCGAGATCGAACAGCACCGCCTGCGCGTCGAAGACGCCGGTCATGGCGCCCCGACCTCGACCACGACACCGGGTTCGAGTGTCACCGGCCGACCCCACACCGTGATCTCCACCGATGGCCCCGCACCGGCCAGCTCGAAGCGCGCGTCCCGGTGCCCGAGATCGGCCCGCACCGACCGACCCCGCCAGTGCACCGCGTACCGTAACCGTTGCCAGGACGCCGGAAGCGCGGGTGCGAAACGCAATCCGTCGGCGTCGGCGCGCAATCCGCCGAAGCCGTGCGTCGCGACCTGCCAGGTGCCCGCCGCCGACGCGATGTGGATGCCCTCTTCGGTATTGCCCTGGTTGTCGTCGAGATCGACGAACGCCGACCGCTCGAAATACCGTTCCGCCGTGCGGCAATCGCCCACCTGCAACCCCACGATCGCATGGATCGACGGGCTGAGCGACGACTTGTGCATCGTGCGCTGCTCATAGAACTCGTAGTTCAGCCGCCGGGTGGCCGGGGAGTATTCGTCGGGCAGCATGTGCAGCAGCATCACCACATCGGGCTGTTTGAGCAGCGAGGTGGTCTCGCAGTCGAAAGGGCTGTAGCCGACCGGAAGTCGCGGCATGCCGTTGTCGTCCCAGTCGACGATGGGCACCACCGTGCGATCGAAATAGCCGTCGAATTGTTCGATGACACCGCAGTCGGGATCGGTCGGCGCCCGCAGCCGGTCCGCGGTGGCGAGCCACTGGGCTGGTTCATCCGCCTCCAGCCCGATCGAGGCCATGAGCTCGTGCACCCGCTGGGGCCGTTCCCGCGACATCCGTTCGTACACCGCCGCCGCCTGCTGAAGATGCCAGTGCACCAGCCTGTTCGTGAACGCGTTGTTGTCGACGTGGGAGTGGAACTCGTCCGGTCCCATCACCGTCCGGATGGCGAGCCGATCGCCGTCCTCGACGCACCGCTGCACCCAGAATCGAGCGGTGTCGAACAGGATCTCCGAGCCTTGCCCGAACAGGTAGTCGTCATCGCCGGTGACGGCGGCGTAGCGCATGATCGCGTAGGCGATATCGGCGGTGATGTGCAGTTCTTCTTCGCGGGTGTAGAAACGGTCCTTCCCGTCCGGGGTGTATTGCGGACACTCCTCGCGGCCGGTATCGGCCGATTCCCACGGATAGCGCGCGCCGCCGGTTCCGTTGTCGGCGGCGACTTCCCGTGCGCCGGGCAGGGTGTGGTGGCGGTAGCCCAGCAGCGCGCGGGCGGCGCGCGGCCGGGTGAACAGGAAGAACGGCAGCAGCATTACCTCCGTATCCCAGAAGACATGCCCGCGATAGCCCTCGCCGGACAGCGCTTTCGCGCCGATGCTCACGGTCGGATCGTCGGGGTCCGCGGCGATGAGCAGGTGATAGATCGCGAACCGCAGCGCCTGGGTCACCCGATCGTCGCCGACCACTTCGCAATCGGCGGCGGCCCACATCCCCTCCCACGCCGCCCGGTTGGCCGCGGCGGCGGTGTCGAACGAGTCTGCGCGCGCGACGGTGTCGAGTGCGCGCGCCCGAGGTGGGCGCACCGCTCGGTAGTCGCGACTGGTGGCGATACCGACGAGCTTGTCCACCCGCACGGTTTCGTCCGCGCCCACGTCGAAATGCCACTGCACCTCGATGCCGTCGTGGCGGACCCGCTGGTGACGCTGCCCGCTGTCGGCCGAGCAGGTGAAGGCATAGGCCAGGTCGACCCCGCTGTCGATGGTGCGGCTTTCGATGACGCCGACCTCACCGTCGAATCCCGCACCGACCGACACCAGGTGCGTGGACTTGGCCCACTTGTCCCACTTGCGTTCGTAGCCGAATGCCGTCTGTTCGCGGTAGGTCGGCAACCGTTCGAGATTGCGCCGGTTCGCGTCGATACCGGTCCGCACCGTAACCGCCCCCGCGTAATCCAGGCACGTCACTTCGATCCGCAGACAGCACAGATCACGGTCGGCGGTACTGGCGAACCGCTCGGTCCGCAGCCTGGCCCGCGCGCCGCTGGGCAGCCGGAACACGGTGTCGCGGTGCAGGACTCCGCTGCGCAGGTCCAGTGCACGATGATGCTCGACCACCTGCGCGGACTCGGTGTCCAGGCGCAGACCGTCGACGAAGACCTCGCTGTCGAGCCAGTCCGGCGCGTTCACCAGATCGATGACCGGGGAGTCGTAGGCGTCGTAGACACCGGCGATGAACGTGCCCGGCAACGCCCCTGTGTGCCGTTCCTCGAGCGAGCCACGGGTTCCCAGGCGCCCGTTGCCGATGGTGAACATCGTCTCGAAGTAGTTGGCGCGCTGCGGGTTCCAGGCGTCCTCGACCACCGTCCACGAGGTGGTCTCGCTCGTGTGGGTCCGGGCGTTGCCCGTCTCACCGCCGCGGACCGCGCGCGATGCCCGGTTCGTCTGCGCTGGGTAGCCGTAGGCCGAATGCATCACGCAGCCTTCCTCGTCGAAGGGTGATCGATGACCGCACTGCGATGGTGACGACGTGGTCGAGCCGGTGGCGCTTGGGGCGGGGTCAGGTGCTGGCGATGGGCCGTTCGTAGCCGGCGGCCTCGTCCATGTCCTCGAGCGACATCCCCTTGGTCTCGGGCACGAACTTGGCGACGAAGCCCAGCGACAGCAGCGCGAACACCGCGTACATCCCGTAGGCGAAGCCGAGCGAGAAGGTCTTCAGGCTGGGGAACGAGACGGTGATCGCCCAGTTCGCCGCCCACTGGCCGGCCGCCGCGAGCGACAGCGCGGCGCCACGGATCCGGTTGGGGAACATCTCCCCGAGCAGCACCCACACCACCGGGCCCCAGCTCATGCCGAAGAACACGACGAACAGGTTGGCCGCGACCAGCGCGATCGGACCGAGCGCACCGGTCAGGTGTGGCTCCATGACGCCTTCGGCGTCGGGCAGCTGGTCGGCGCCGCCGAAGCAGATAGCCATCGTGGCCAGGGTGACGGTCATTCCGATCGAGCCGGTCAGCAGCAACGGTTTGCGGCCCACCTTGTCGATGAGCATGATCGCGACGATCGTGGTGGCGATGTTGACCACCGAGGTGAACACGCTGATCTGGAACGACTGGGATTCCTCGAAGCCGACGGCCTCCCACAGCACATTCGAGTAGTAGAAGATCACGTTGATGCCGACCGCCTGCTGGAACACCGACAGCATCAGCCCCACCCACACGACGGGATAGAGCCCGCCCGCCGGTCGGCGCAGGTCCTTCCAGGACGGCTTGGTATCGCTGCGCAGGCTCTCCTCGATCCGGCCGATGGTGAGCTCGAGGTTCTTCTCACCGAACAGCATCGACAGCACGCGCCGGGCCTCGGGGATCTTGTGCGTGGCGACCAGGTAGCGCGGCGACTCCGGGATCGTGGAGGCCAAGACGCCGTAGACCACGGCGGGTACCACCATGGACAAGAACATCCAGCGCCAGGCTTCGAGCCCGAACCACAGGATCTCGCTCGCGCCACCGGCGAGGTGGGCGAGCACGTAGTCCACCAGCAGGGCCAGGAAGATGCCGAGCACGATGGCCAGCTGTTGCAGTGATCCGAGCCTGCCGCGGATCCGCGCGGGCGAGGTCTCGGCGATGTAGGCGGGGGCGATGACCGAGGCCACACCGACACCGAGACCACCGATCACCCGGCCGACGACCAGGATCCACACATCGGGCGCGAAAGCGGTGACCACCGCGCTGATGAAGAACAGGACCGCGGCGATCTTCATCACCTTGAGCCTGCCGATGCGGTCGGCGATCCGGCCCGCGGTCATGGCGCCCGCGGCGGCGCCGAGCAGCGCCGAGGCCACAGCGAAGCCGAGAACGGCGTCGGCGACATCGAATTCGGATTGGATCGCCGAGACGGCCCCGTTGATCACGGCACTGTCGAAGCCGAACAACAATCCGCCCAGCGCCGCGACGGACGCGATCCGGATCACGCGGCTGCCCGAGGCCGGCTCGCCGTCGGGGAGAGCGGACTGGTCGGTGAAGGAGCCTCCATCATGCATCGGCGTCGTCCTCTCCACGGCGGGCAGCATTGCCTCGCGAGTAGCGGCGTGAATCAGATCACAGTCTGCCCCGAACGGGGTGCCATCTGCACCAATTCACGATAGCGAGCCCACATCGCCGTGTTGCCGGGTTGGCGCGGCAGCCTCGCTGCGCTGGGCACCGCGCGTTCATCTTCGCGACACGCACACCATTTAGCGTCACGGGATGACCGATGTCGAGATTCGTCCGATCCCCCGTGATGTCAGCGAGATCGCCGATCTCGCGACCGTCGTGAACCTGGCCGACACCACCGGATTCACCGTCGACGACAGCGACGACGACGATCCGATCCTGCTCACCGAACCCGGCGGCCTGGTCGTCGACACCTGGCGCGAGGGCTACCCCTACGACGAGCGCCTCTCGCGCCTGCAATACGACCTCGACAAGCGGTTACTGCAGATCGAGCTACTGAAACTGCAGAACTGGGTCAAGGCGACCGGGCGCCGCGTCGTCATCGTGTTCGAGGGTCGCGACGCCGCGGGCAAGGGCGGCACCATCAAACGCTTCATGGAGCACCTGAATCCGCGCGGGGCCCGGGTCGTGGCACTGGAGAAGCCCTCCGCGCGCGAATCCACCCAGTGGTATTTCCAGCGCTACGTCGAGCACCTGCCCGCCGCGGGCGAGATCGTGCTGTTCGACCGCTCCTGGTACAACCGCGCCGGTGTCGAACGGGTGATGGGTTTCTGCACGCCCGAACAGCATCGACGGTTCCTGTCGCAGGTGCCGCTGTTCGAACGGATGCTCGTCGACGACGGTATCGACCTGGTCAAGTTCTGGTTCTCGGTCTCGCCGCTGGAGCAGCGCACCCGTTTCGCCATCCGCCAGGTCGACCCGGTGCGGCACTGGAAGCTCTCGCCGATGGACCTGGCCTCGCTCGACAAATGGGACGACTACACCGCGGCCAAGGAAGAGAACTTCGAGCACACCGACACCGATCACGCACCGTGGATCGTGGTCAAGAGCAACGACAAGAAGCGCGCCAGGCTCAACGCGATGCGGCACGTGTTGAGCGGGTTCGATTACGGCAACAAGGATGTCGAGATCGTCGGCACCGCCGACCCACTGATCGTGGGCCGCGGGCGCGACGTCATCGGGTCCTGAACGTTCTAGCGCGTCAAGGCGACTCGGTGCGCGTCGAGCATCAGGGTGGCGAGCTCGTCGCGCTCGGTGTCGTCGAGGACATCGAAGCAGGGTGCGATCAGTTCGTCGGTCAGCTTCTCCGCCGCGTCCCAGCGCACCCGCACATCGTCGGTGACCGTCTCGAACGGTTCGGTCCAGCCGAGAAATTTCGCGTGACCGGGTCCGTCGAGGATCGGGGAGCCCGCGACCAGGATCGCCTGCAGCGGGGTGAGTCCGTTGGCCAGCACCGCGACCAGGTGCAGTCCGCCGCGGAGCTCGCGCAGCACATGGGTCAGTTGCAGCACCGCGGCCCGCCCGTCCTCGGGCACCGGCATGGCCCGCCAACCGGCGAACAGGGGCAAGCCGGTCGAGGGTGCGGCATCGACCACGCGGCGCAGCAGCTGTGCGAGCCGGTCGGCCTGCTCGAACGCGGCCAGTTTGCGTTGCCCGAAATCGCGACACGCGAGCATGTATTCCACCGCGGCGCCTGCGGCGGGCATCGGCACCGATTCCCATGCGGCGCGCACGCATCCGGGTTCGAAGAAGCCGAAGGCGGCGGTCACCACGTCGGCGTCGACGTCACCGAGCACCCCGCCACGGCCTCGCGTGTAGGCGCCGTGGAACCCGGCCACCCCGGTCGTCTCCCCGAACGCCCTGGCCTCGCGCGAGATCATGAACGCCCCACCGAGTTCGAGTACCTGCCGTTTGACCGTTGCCGACGTCATTCGTCTGCCACCTTCCACTGTTGTCCACTCCAGGCAGACTTTAGCGTTGCATAGTCAGATGCGATAGCCCTTCGCGAGGACAACGACCGAAATCCGTCGACCGCACTGCTCTGCCGGACCCAGGGCGGATCCCATGACCACCCAGCTCGTGGCGATCCTGTCCGGCGCCGGCGTCTCCACCGACAGCGGAATCCCGGACTATCGCGGCCCGGCGGGTCTGTGGCAGCGCGATTCCGACGCCCAGAAGCTGGTCACCTACGACTACTGCATCGCCCTGCCCGCCTTGCTGGCGACGTTGGCCGCGACGAAGGCCGAACACAGCGGCTAATCTCGGCAGATGACCGTCGACACCAGCCGGAAGACTTGGCTCACAGTCGAATTCGTCGCCCTCTTCTTCGGCCTGACCGGATTGTTCGCGGTGTTGCTGCGCGGTGTGAGCCCGCTGCCTTTCCTTGTGGCGATCACCGTCGGCATCGTGATCTACCTGCGCCGCACCGGTTTCGACCGTGGCAGCTTCTGGCGGGCCGACGCACTGCGCCCCGCCCTGCCCGGCATCCTCGCGCTCTGGGCGATCTCGGCCCTGACCCTCGCCGCCGCGGTGGCGGTGTTCCGGCCCGATTCGCTGTTCGATCTACCGCGCGAACGTCCCCTGATCTGGGTCCTGGTCCTCGTGTTCTATCCGCTGGTCAGCGTCTATCCGCAGGAACTGCTGTTCCGCGCCTTCCTGTTTCACCGCTACGCGCCGATCTTCGGCGACGGTCCGCGCATGATCGCCGCCAGCGCCGTCGCATTCGGTTTCGCCCACTTCATCGTCGGCAACCCGATCTCGGTGCTGCTGAGCGCGGCGGCCGGTGTTGTCTTCGCAGCCCGGTATCGGCGGACCCGCTCGCTGCTCACCACTTCGGTGGAGCACGCCCTCTATGGCATCCTCGTCTTCACCGTCGGCCTCGGCGACTTGTTCTATCACGGGGCAGCGGCCGCGTAACTCTCTCGATGCGGGGCCGAGGTGAACTATCGTCGACGTTGAGTCGTAGTGCTGGATGGTGGCGGTCGAGACTGCGGCCGCCCGGGGCGATGGCGGGGACCTGATGCGAGTGCTGTTCGTGGCGATGCCGCTGATCGGGCATCTGTTCCCGATGATGCCGCTGGTCGACACTCTGCGCGAGCGCGGGCACGACGTCATGGTGGCTACCGGCGGGGACGCGGCCGCGGTGGTGCGGGCGCGATTGCCGGTGGCCGATGTCGCCCCGCCGATCAACTATCTGCGTGCCGCGGTGCGCGGGCTGGGGCGGCATCCGGTGCTGGCGGTGCGGTCGGGGAAAGGGATGGCGGACGCACGCGGCGGCGCCCACGTCTTCGCGGTCACCAATCGGCCGATGGTCGAGCCGCTGCTGCGTGCCGCTACCGAGTTCGCGCCGGAGGTGATCGTGCACGAGCCGTTCGCGGCGGCCGCGGCGATGGTGGCCGACCGGCTCGGCGTACCCACGATCCTGCACAACATCGCCCTCGACAACGGCACGGTGATCCGCCGTGAACTGCTGCGTCTGCTCACCGACGCCGCCCTGCCCGCTCCGGCGAGCACCCTGTCCATTGCCCCACCCAGCATCGTCCGGGTCGAGGGGCGGCCGTTGCGCTACACCCCGTACTCCGCCCCGGGCGCGGACACACCCGCGTTCCTGCGCGAACCGTCCACACGCCCACGCATTCTCGTCACCCGCTCGACCATGCTCGGCGACGGTCCGGACACGATGCTGCGGGCGATCGTGCGCGCCGCACCGTATGTCGATGCCGACATCGTCATCGTGCGACCCGATCGAAAGACAATGCGCAACACCGCACTTCCCGCGAACATCCGCACGACCGGGTGGATCGCCCTACACGAAGCTCTGCCCCACTGCACTGCCATGGTCAACCACGCGGGAGCCGGTTCGGTCTATGCCGCCCTCCACGCCGGCGTCCCTCAGATCGCCACCCCCGCACCGGGCGACCGAGCCTGGAACGCGAGCTCGGTGCAGCGACGCGGCGCCGGACTGTCGGTGCCTGCCCGTTCGATCACCGCCACCCACCTCAACGCCCTGATCTCTGATCCCGACCTGAGCACGAACGCACGTGCGGTCGCCGCCGAGATCGCCGCGATGCCCGGTGTCAGCGACATCGCCGACGAGGTGACCCGATCGGCCGCCACCCGATGACCTAGGGCGCTTGCACCAGTGTCAGCGTCGACTTCTTGCGCACGGTGAAGCCCAGCGTCTCGTACAAACTGATCGCCGTCGTGTTGTGTGCGACCGCGTGCAGAAACGGCGTCTCACCCCGCGCGCGGATTCCGGCCCCGACCGCCCGAATCAGCCGCGAGGCGATCCCCCGGCCCCGAAATTCGACATCGGTGCACACCGCGCTGATCTCGGTCCACCCCGGAGGATGCAGCCGCTCCCCCGCCATCGCCACCAACCTACCCTCGACCCGCAGTCCGAGATAGGTGCCCATTTCGATGGTCCGCGGCGCGTACGGGCCGGGTTCGGTTCGGGCGATCAGCTCCAAGATCTCGGGAACATCAGCGGCAGTGAGTCTTTCGAGCTCAGGATCGAGGGCAACCCGCAATCCCGCGCCGTCCATCTGCACGGTGTCGAACTCGGCGAGCACCGCCCACTCCGCCGGCACCACATGCCCGATCCCGCGGATTCCAGCACTGCCGCCCGACCCGAGCACAGCGCCCAGATCAGCCCAATCCTGCTCGTCGAGCACCGCCGGATGCCCGACGAATCGCGCGACTTCTGGCTCATAGCGCCCGATCCGCCCCGTCCACCGCGCGAAACGACTGTGCTCGCCCCGCAACGAAGCCCGCACCGGATCATCGAGCGGATGCACCGCGATATCGACGTCGACGGTCAACACACTCTCCTCACCAGGCAACCCGACCGCCGAAACGTTAGCCGAGCACACAACCGCCGGTCACCGTTTGCACTCACCACGATTCCGACCCCCCTCGGCCTCGAGCACATCCCGCAACGAGCGGACCGAGTCAATACTCGGCGAGCGAAAGCTGGATATCCAGTTCCAGTAGATAGTGATTCACCGCCACAGCGGCCCTGGATCCCGCAGCCGCGGCGTGGACGAGTTGCGCAGGCGAATCGGCGACATTGCCCGCGGCCCAGATACCAGCGACGCTGGTGCGCCCCGTGGCATCGACAGCGACCCAACCATCGTCGCCGACCGCGCATCGCAGCCGAGTGAGCAGCTCATCACGGGGAGTGAAACACGGCCCGACAAAGACCGCCGTCCGCGAAATGAGCTGTCCCGATGCGAGTTCCACGCCGTGGAGGCGACCGTCGTGCGCAACCACTCGGTTCACCTCTCCTTCGACGACGTGAACGCCGCGCGCGGACAAGCGGCGGCGCTCGTCGTCCGACAACGCGATCTCTCGCGGGAAGAAGAGGACGTCGTCGGACCACTGACGCACCAGCGACGCTTGGTGCACGGAAAATGCCCTGTTCGCGCCACCCAGAACCGCGAGCGGAGCGTCTCGCACCTCGTATCCGTGACAGTACGGACAGTGAAGAACCCCCTTTCCCCACTGCTCTCGAACTCCGGGGGTCGCCGGCAGTTCATCGCGCAGCCCTGTCGCCACAACCACAGCCCGCGCCGCAACGACGGCCCCGGTTTCGGTCACCACCGAGAAATGTCCGTCGACCGCGGCGATGTCCACGACTCGGTCGGTCAGCACCTGCGCACCGTAGCGGCGCACCTCCGCGCTGCCTGTCGCCAGCAACTGCCCCGGCGCGACTCCGTCCCGGGTCAAGTACCCATGCGTCGTCTGGGCAGCCATATTTCGGGGTTCACCGGAGTCGATGAGCACTACCCGACGACACGATCGAGCCAGAACCAGCGCGGCACTCAGACCGGCCGCGCCCCCACCGACCACCACGACATCGTGGACCACAATTCCCCCTCGACCACTCCGCACGACCTTGTCGCCGTCCGGGTACGCTCCGAACGTACCGAATTGTTCACTAGTTAACAAAAGGAGAGGTGATGGCCGAAAAGTCGCTCCGAGAACGGACATCCGATCTCTGGCGTGTCCGAAACCCCGACCTCGACACCTCCGCCATGGTGGTGGTCGGCCAGATCAAACGCATTTCCGCCCTGCTCGACCGCGCCGTGGAGGACATCTACGCCCAGGCCCACATCACCCCGGCCGAGGTGGGCCTACTTGTACCCCTCCGGTACGCCGACCCACCCCTCACCGCGATCCGACTGGCCGAACATCTCGGCATGTCCAGGGCAGGCGTCGGAAAAACACTCACCAAACTCGAACGGCGAGGACTGATCACCCGCACCCAGAACCCGACCGATCGACGATCGACCCTGATCCGCCTCACCCCGGCAGGAATTGGCTTGATCGACGAGGTCTTCCCCCGCGAACTCGAAGCCCACGCACAGCTACTCACCGACCTGGATCGAGATCGTGTCGCAGTCCTGCAAAGCTTGGACCGCCTCGCCCGAGGTCTCGAGGCCCGAAGCAACCGCTGAGAGCGAGCCCGAACACGACTCGGGCTGACGCCGTTGTGTATTCGATCACTCGGCCTCGGGAAACGACTCAGAACCTGCCTCCGACCAGATCGCCCGAATTAACGTCTGATCATGACCGGGCCATCGCCGACCTCATCGCCGCGGAAGCCGCACTACACCCTCCCCAATGAATGGGACTTCGCGAACGAACGCCTCGCGCTGCTCGGTGCTGCCTATGACCCTGAGAGCATCGCGCTCGCGCGGCGACTGGGTGTGGGTCCGGGATGGCGGTGTCTGGAAGCCGGGGCCGGCGGCGGGTCGTTCGCGCGATGGCTATGCGATGTCGCATTGCCGAGTGGTCGAGTCTTCGCCGTAGACGCTGACCCGCGCCACCTGACGGACCTGCCCCACCGTGGCGGCGAAGTCGCCCGGATGAACCTCGTCACCGACGAACTCCCTCAGGGCGCATTCGATTTCGTCCACACGCGATTCGTGCTGCTCCACATTGCCCAACGAGACACTGTTCTGCAGCGACTAGCCCGGGCGCTGGCGCCAGGCGGCGTTCTTCTGCTCGAGGAAGGCGACGGTCTCGGCGTCCTCGATGAAATGCCCGGCGCATTCGGGGAGGTCTGGCGAGCCTTCGCGCGGTCGACCGAGACCGAGGGCGCGAACCAAGCCTGGGCAAGGGACCTGCCCGCACAATTGGGCGCCGTGGGGCTCATCGACGTTCGAGCAGAGGCAGAGATTCCGATGTTTCGCGGCGGCTCGCCGATGGCGCGCATGTGGAACCTCACTTGGACACAGGCCCACGAAACCTTGGTAGCACTCGATGTCTCACCCGAGGTCATTGTCGCTGCGCAGGCCGAGCTGGCCGACGAGCAGCAATGGTTCTATGCGCCGCCCACGGTCCGCGCATGGGGCCGAGCTCGCTAACGTCGCGCCCGAACAGCCTCACCGATCAACTCACGCGCACCGTCACCGAACACAGCCTGGTCGTTCAACACCGCGAACATCCGCTCGTACAGGGCGATCTCACGCGGCTGCGTCACCGACAACTCGGCGGTGACCGTCTCGACCTGAACGAGCCGCTGATCGAAGATCGCGAACCCGTTCGTCGCTGGACCCTCGTACAGTGAGTTCATCGGCACCACACCCAGCACGAGACGTGGCAGGGACATCAATGTCAGCAACCGATCCAACTGCCCCAGCATCACCTGATCGTCAACGATTGTCGTGTGAAGCACCTGCTCGGCGATGATGAACGAGAACCGGTGGTCACCGCGGTACAGCACTCGCTGACGTTCGACCCGTGCTGCGACACCCTCGGCGAGATCATCGGGGATGCCGTAGAAGCTGATGATCTTCGACAGGATCCCTTCGGCGTACTCGGCGGTCTGCAACAGGCCGGGCACGATCGTGGGCTCGTACCAGCGCATCGACCGGGTGTCGCCTTCGAGTTTCACCGACATCTTCTGGCGGCGCCGCGTACCGGCACCGAGCAGGCGTTTCCACTCCATGTAGGCCGCTTCGATGTTGCGCACGGTCGCGATGAGGTCAGGGAGTTGGTCGGGACGACCGGTGTGTTCGCACCAGGCTTGCAGGTCAGCCTCAGACGGCGTCTGTTTGCCGTACTCGGTGCGCGAAACTTTGGATTCGTGCCAGCCGGCGAGCTGTGCGAGCCGGCGAGCTGTGATGCCTGCGTCGCGACGAAGCTCCCGGAGTCGAAGTCCGAGAGCTTCGCGCGCTTCATCGACCGAGTTGGTCACCGCGCACCGAGAGTGACGTATTCGGAGTGCGGAACCGCCGCTTCCCACACGAGGTCGCGCACCCGCACGCAGTACGCCACGATTCGCGGGTCGGTGGTCACCGCACCGCCACGCCATCGCCCGTCGGGTTCGAACACGGTGAACGCCACCGAATTCCGGTCGAAGAGCCACCAGTCGTCGACGGTCAGTTGCGCGGCGTCTACGTCGTGGCGAGACAGGTACCGAATCTGTTCGCCCGCGGCGGCGTTCTGGTAGGAGACCTCGAGAAGCCACCGGGTGTAGTCGGTGTGCGGAACCGTGACAACGCGCGCCCGCCGAACGGCCACCCCACGCGCTGCGGTCTCCTCTACCAGGTCCAGCCATCCCCGCAGCCACGAATAGTCGTCAGCGGGACCGCCGTTGAGGAAGTCGCGGAACGGTTGCGTCTCGTCGGGGGTGCTGTAGGTGTCTTGCACCTCCAGATGAAATGCCTCCTGGCGGGCGGACCGCAGGAGGTTGTCGAACACTTCACCTTCCAGTAGGAGCACCGTAGAACTTCCTCTCACACTTCGGGACCTCGATCGCGGTCTCTCCGGGCGCGAGGTCCAATTGGCCCAGCGTGGCACGGTCGATCACGGGTCGGCCGGTCAGGGTGAAGGTTCCCCGCCCCGTGTCGGTCATCGCCGCGCCGACGAAGGTGTCGGGTTCGGCGAATCCGAGGAGCAGGTGCGGGATCTCGATGATGGCTGAGTCGCTGGTCTCCCACCCTTGCACGATGTAGGTGCCCGTGTCGGTCGCGAGCAACGCAGGGCACCCGCCACCGCCGCTTCCGCCATTGCCGAGGAACTTCAACTGCATGACGTACCGTCCTGTCGAGTCGAGTTGTGTGCGCAAACTTGCGTACCACTGCACAAGCATCCCTGAACTGGTCATTAGATGTTGGACATTTGGGTATCTGACGCAAGTTCGCGCAAGTTTGTGGTGTCAGCGTCCCGCTGCTTCGTAGCTTGGTGCCACTACGCTCCGACGCACCCGAGGTGACCCTTGAAAATCACGCTCGAAACCGAGATCCCGCCCGCCGACCAGATTGCGGCGACCCGGTGAACGCGCTCCTGTTGTGTGGTCGTGACCCCGGCCCGCTGACGGCTGCGCAGGCCCATCGGGTGATGCAAGTCCATCTGGAATGCGCGGTCGACACGTGCCGGTGTCGGCGACGTGCCCGAACCACCCTGGTGGAGCAGAAGCGGATGGTTCTCGACGAACGCGCACAACAGATCAGGGGCTTGTGATGAGCGAGGATCACCTGACTCGCTGCCAGGACTGGATTTTGACCAGCTTGTGCCAGTTCTCCCCGACAGCGCCGATCACCACTCCTGACCTCGCCTCGAAGTTGAGCCACTCGGTTCGCCGTACCGAGATGTACCTCGAACAGTTGGTCGCGATGGGATTGGTTCGTGTGCATGAGGTTTCGGGTGAACCGGCTTGGCGGCCATCCTCTGACGGTCTAGCGATCGGCAGCGTCGAGTAGATCATCGGTGACCGCACGACGATCAATCTCTCGGTTTCAGCTCGGGAGAACTCGATTTCATCAGCGGTCAGTCGCGTCGGTCCGAGAGGGAGGCGCGGCGGGTGTTCGGTGGGCGGATCGTGTCCGGGAACTTGTCCGCTAACCTTGCGTTTTGTGTCGAGGATTGCGGTGATCGGTGGTGGCCGGATCGGGGAGGCGTTGATCGCTGGGCTTCTCGAATCCGGGTGGGCGAGCGAGGATCTGGTGGTTGTGGGGCGGGTGTTGGCGCGGATCGAGCGGTTCGGCATCCGGGCGACGACCAGCCTCGCGGATGCGACCGAGAATGCGGATCTGATGGTGATCGCGGTGAAACCGCGCGATGTGGACGGCGTGCTCGCCGAACTGGCCGAGTCGATGGTTGGCAGGGCGCGCGATCAGGTGCTGGTGTCGCTGGCCGCGGGTGTGTCGACGGCACGGATGGAAGCTGAGCTGCCCGCCGGTTTCCCGGTGGTGCGGGTCATGTCGAACACCCCGATGCTGGTCGGCCAGGGCATGAGCGCCATCGCGGCGGGCCGTCACTGTAGCGAGGAGCAGTTGCGGCTGGTCGGTGAGGTGATGGAGGCGGTCGGCAAGGTGGTGACCGTCGCCGAGTCGCAGATGGACGCGGTGACCGCGGTGTCGGGTTCGGGGCCCGCGTATTTCTTTCTGGTGATCGAGGCCATGATCGACGCCTCCGTGCAGCTGGGTCTGTCCCGGGAGGTAGCCACCCAGTTGGTGCAGCAGACCATGCTCGGTTCGGCCGCGTTGTTGACCGAGTCGGGCCGGCCTTGCGTGGAGTTGCGCGCTGCCGTCACCTCACCCGAGGGAACGACCGCAGGGGCGATGCGAGAACTCGAGCGGGGTGGTGTGCGTTCAGCTTTCGGTGAGGCATTGATCGCGGCAGAACGCCGTTCGGCCGAACTGGGCGCGATGCCGAACTAGCCTCGCTCTATTCCTGTTGTCGGTGGGCCGGGCCTGATCGGTTCCAGGTCGGCTGTCCGAATCCCTGCCTCCCCCAGCGATTTCCGGCCGTGGACCGCTGTTTGAGCCGTCGAAAGGCGGGCATTCGCACTGAGCAAGGACAAACCTCTACCGGAGGGACAGCGTCGTGTTCACACATCTACGAGGGGCCGTGTTGATCGGGCTGCTGGTTGTCGCCGGCTGCGCTACCAGCACCGAGGCACCTGATCCCGGTTTGCCACCGTCGGCCGAGGGCGCGCCGGAAATCTCCGATGAGGCGGCCGCGCACCTGTGCGAGATGATGGCCCCGGATCTCGATAATTGGCGTGCGCAGGGAGTCACTGTGGCGCGCGTGTCGTTCAACGCCACAGTGCAGAACTGGGCGGTGCGCAGCGGCGGCATCAATGTGGCGGTGGCTCGCAACCGCGAGGTGATCGATGCCGTCACCCAGCAGCACTGCGCTGATGTGCGCCAGCAGGCCATGCAGGCCCTGGATGTGCCGGATCTGGCCTCAGCGCTCGCCGGAGTCTGAGACGCCTGCGTCGGAAACCACGGCGGGCGCGGTGTCCTCACCACCACGACGCCGGTCACGCAACACCAGCACGCCCGCCGCGACCGCCCAGATCACCGCGAACGCGACCGCGCGCATCAGGCTCCAGTTGACCATCAGCATCACGAGCGCGACACCACCGAACAGTGTCAACAGCCGGGCGGTACTCGTCTGACCTTTCATCGCCAGATCATCGCACGGCCCCAGCCGCCTGCCAGGACGAGCTGTCACCACATCGCTCAGGTCTCGACCCGCACGACCTCGTCGCGAACCGCAGGCCGACGAGTGGCCCACGCCAATGCGGGCACGATCAGCAGCGCGATCCCCGCACCGAGGAACGCCAGACCCGGGTAGTCGGCGAATGCCACGACGACCCCGGATCCCAGCCCGCCCCCAGCGCCCGCGACCGCGATGCCCACATCGACGGTGCCCTGCGTCCGAGCCCGGGTGGCGACCGGCGTCGCATCCGCGATCATCGTCGTCCCCGCGACCAGTCCCAGATTCCAGCCCACCCCGAGCAGTCCGAGCGCCACCGCCAGCGCCGCGACCGAACTCGGCGGTGCGAGCGCAGCCGCCGTGGCAGCCGCGACCAAGGTGGCCGCGGCCGCCACGGCGACCAGCCCCGGCCCGAACCGATCCACGAGCATCCCCGACAGCAACGACGGCAGATACATCCCCGCGACGTGCACCGCGATCACGAATCCGGCCGCGCCCACCCCGTGCCCGTGATGCTGCATATGGACCGGCGTCATCGTCATGACCGCGGCCATCACCAACTGCGTCACCACCATCACCGTCGTCCCGGCCACGATCGGCGCCGACCACCGTGTCGGAGCTTGCGTCACGACCACCTCGCCGGGCGGTTCGGCAATCGCGCGGGCAAGCACAAGCGGGTCCGGCCGCAACATCACCCACAGCACCACAGCCGCCAGCACATACGCCACCCCGGACAGCACGAACGGGCCGGACAGCGCCGGAATGCCCCAGTTCACAGCCATATTCGACATCGGCGTCGTCAGATTCGGCCCGACCACCGCACCGACCGTCGTCGCCACCAGCACCGTGCTGATCGCGCGCGCCCGATGCGCGGGCTGCGCCAGATCGGCGCCGGCGTATCGCGCTTGCAGACTCGTCGCGGTCCCCGCCCCGTACACGATCAGCGACACGAACAGCAGCGCCAAGCTCCCGGTCACCGCGGCCGCCACCACCCCGAAACTCCCCAGCGCACCGGTCAGATAGCCCAGGGTGAGGCCTGCCCGTCGACCCGCCCGCTGCGAAATCCGACCCACTCCGACCGCCGCCGCGGCCGACCCGACCGTGAACATCGCCGCGGGCAACCCCGCCAGTCCGGTCGATCCGAGCATGTCCTGCGCCAGCAACGCGCCGACGGTGATGCCGGCGGCAAGCCCCGCGCCACTGAAAATCTGCGCCGCGACCAACACGGCCAGCGTGCGCCGTTGCGCGGGATGCTCGCTCATGGCGTCATCATCGCGGCAGAGATGGACGCTGGTCCAGTCGTTAGGCGCAGAAAGGTCCAGTGACGACGAACCGGCCTCATCGAGCGGCGTGAAGCTAGCGCAAGTACGGGCCCAGCTTGATATTCACCTCGGACCCGGCATCCTCGATCGAGGTGATCGGCCACACCCGGCCGGGCTGCACCGTGCCCGCGGCCGTGGCATAACCGACCACGTCGAGTGCCGCGACCCCGTCATCGTCCTGCAGAATGCCGGCCTCGGTGCGCACCCCATCGGAGAACACCACATCGAACTCGTCGGCCATACGATCGGCGCGCACCACCACACCGGGGAACAGATGCGAATAGTCGACGATGATCCGTCCCGGCTCAGCGCGTTCGTTCATCGACGTCCTTTCCGAGTTCTGACCTCAGTGACCACACGGATCGGTGAGGTGCAACCCCTCGCTGACCTTGATCCGGCGATGCTCGGCGAGCACAATCCCGACCCCGAACAGCAGACACACACCGCTGAGGATTCCGGCGATCACCGCCCATCCGACGAACCCGGAACCGGCGGCCGTCAAGGTGGCCGCGAGCATCACGATGCCGACTCCGACGAGGAACAGCCCCGGCCAATTGAGCGAGTCCTGAATCGACTCACCCGCGTGTGAGCGCGTCGTGCGCTCGGTGTCGGGAAACTTGTGTTGATGGGGATCGATGTAGTCAGTCATGGCACGGCCTCCTTCCGACGAGAGCTCTCCGTTTTCGGCGCGTACCCCCGATTCAATCGGGCAAACGGGCAGAATCACTCGAGTTTTCCCGGACGAGCACGAAGAAGTACGGCTCGGGGAAATTGCGGTAGTCCATCAGGCCCAGCACGGTGTCGTCGTCGATCCGGCGGAACACATCGATGATCGGCAGATGGTCGTAGACCATCGCCGTGGTGACCACCCCGCGGTGCTCGACCGCCCGCAACCGAGCCCGATAACCACGGGCGCGCAACGCCGGTTTCAGCACCCCGAGCAGCCCCCGACCCCGGTCCACGACCTTGCTCGGCACCTTCCCGACCAGGCCCAACGGCACCCGCTGCGGATCGACGGCGAAAATATCGCCCGCCGGACCGCGAAACAGCAGCGGATGCACACTCTCGAGACCGTCGAACTGCTTGCCATACCACCCCGACGCGACGAGCAAGCCGTCCATCGGGTGCCCGGTGCCCAGCTCGCGACCACTCCATCGGCCGCTGAGCTGGGTCGCCGGCACGGGCGCGAGACTGTCGAACAGGTCCAGCGCGTCCTGTCGGGAACAGGCGGGTTCGAGCGCGGTAAGTCGGTCGATCGTCATGAAGATCCTCTCGCCTCAGGCGGGCAGTCGCAGCGCACCGGGCGCGGAAGCGGGCACAGCGGGCTGTTCGGGTGCCACCGGACTGATCCGCTGGTAGGCGGCCCCGAGATCCGGACGCGGATCCGGCTCACCCTTGTTCGGCCAGAACGCCATCGCACGCTCGGCCTGCGCGGTGATGGTCAGCGACGGGTTGACCCCGAGATTGGCGGTGATCGCGCTGCCGTCGGCGATGTGCAGACCGGGATAGCCATAAACCCGCTGATACGGGTCGATCACGCCGGTCTCATGGGAGTCACCGATGGTGCAGCCACCGATATAGTGCGCGGTCGCGGGGATATTGAAGATATCGGTGGCGATATTGCCGGTGATGCCGTCGGACTCGGCGGCGTATCGGCGGGCGATGTCGTGCGCCATCGGAATCCACTCCGGGTTCGGCTCTCCGCTGCCCTGCTTGGTCACCAACCGCTTGCCCTTCAGGTAGGAGGTCAGCGAATTGTCCAGCGACTGCATCACCAGCAGGATCACCGACCGCTCCGAAGCACCGTGCGCATTCTGCGAACGCAGGAACTGCACCGGATGCAACACCATCGACAGCAACAACCGCAGGAACCGGAACGCACCACCGTCGATCATCGGCACGGTCTGCAAGAACAGCGCGTTCTGTCCCTTGCCGTAGGTGCACACCTCCACATGCGTCTGCGGTTCCGGGTGAATGGAGGACGTGATCGCCACGCCCTGGGCGAAATCACGCCGGGACTTACTGGTGACCCCGATGATCGCCTCGGAATTACTGCGGGTCAGCTCGCCGACCCGCGAGGACAACTCCGGCAACGTGCCGTCGCTGCGCAACTTGTGCAGCAACTTCTGGGTGCCCAGCGCCGCCGCCGCGAACACCACCTGCTGGGCGGTGAACGTGCGACGCTGCTTGCGCACCCAACCGTTGGACTGCACCGTCTCGACGCGATAACCGCCCGCACCGTCGGGCGCCACCGACGTCACCGTCGTCAACGGATGCACCTGCGCGCCGTTGCTCTCGGCCAGGTGCAGGTAATTGAGCGTGGTGGTGTTCTTGGCATTGTGCTTGCAGCCGGTGAAGCACTCCGAGCAGTGGATACAGCCCGCCCGGCGCGGACCCGCACCACCGAAGTACGGGTCATCGACCTCGACGCCTTCAGAACCCTCGTTGAAGAACACACCCACATGGGTGCGATGGAAGGTATCGGCGACCTTCAGATCCCGCGCGACCTGCAACAGCACATCGTCCTTCGGCCCGACCCGCGGATTCTCGACCACGCCCAGCATCCGCGAGGCCTGGTCGTAGTACGGCGCGAGCTCGGACTTCCAGTCGGTGATGTGCGCCCACGCACGATCGCGATAGAACTCCGGCAGCGGTTCGTAGAGCGTATTGCCGTAGATCAGCGACCCGCCGCCCACGCCCGAACCGCTGAAGACCAAGCATTTGCCCAGCGCGCTGATCCGCTGCGGCCCCGTCAGGCCGAGGCGCGGCGCCCAGATGGCCTTGGGAATGTTCCAGTTCGTCTTCGGGAAGTCCTCGGCATCCCAGCGCCTGCCGGATTCCAGAACTCCCACCCGGTAACCCTTTTCGGTCAGCCGCAGCGCTGTGACGCTGCCACCGAAACCGGAACCGACGACGATCACGTCGTAGTCGTAGTCACTCATCGCGACACCACCTCATAGTCGGCGGGATCGAACCGCGCCTGTTTCTTGTATTGGATTCCCAGTAGTGGCCAGTTGGTCGTGATCCGGCCGTCGGCCTGGCGGTACCACGACGAGCAGCGACTCCACACGCTGCCGCCGAGCTGCGCCTGGATCCGCTCGTCATAAGCCTGCTCCACCTCCGGACGCACCGTCAGCGCGCGACCGGACGCCGCGAGATGGGCGACATAGTCGCCGAGGTACTTCGCCTGCGCCTCGAGGAAGTAGATGATCGAGCCGCCACCGGTATTGGTGTTGGGCCCGTACATGATGAACAGGTTCGGAAACCGCGGCACGGTCATGCCGTAGTAGGCGTGCGCGCCGCTGTCCCACTCCTGCGTCAGCTCCCGGCCCTGCGCGCCCGTGATCGTCATCGGCGCCAGGAACTCGGTGCTGGTGAAGCCGGTCCCCCAGATGATCACATCCACCTCGTGATCCCGCCCGTCCGCGGTGCGCACACCCGAGGGTGTGATCTCGGCGATCCGCTCGGTGGTCACCTCCACATTCGGTTCGGTGAGCGCCGGAAGATAGTTGTCGGAGAACAGAATTCGCTTACATCCGACCGGATAGTCCGGCCACACCTTCTCGAACAGTCCCGGCTTGACCTTGGTCTGCCTACGCATGTGCCACTTCGACACAGCCTTGATCGCGGCGGACAACGCTTTGGAGTACACCCAGGCGACGCTGAGCCCTTCGACGACGCCGTACCAGGTGCCACGTTCGGCGAGCTCGGTCACCGGCAACTTCTCGAACACCCGATGATGGCGCGTCGAGAACTCGCGATCGGGGCGCGGGATGATGTAGGGCGCGGTTCGCTGGAACAGCGTCAGCTTGTCGACCTGCCGCTGGACCTCGGGAACGAACTGGATCGCACTCGCCCCGGTACCGATCACGGCGACGCGCTTACCCGTCAGATCCACGTCGTGATTCCACTCGGCGGAATGGAAACTGGTGCCACCGAAGCTGTCACGGCCCTCGATGGCAGGTACCGAAGGCCGGGAGAGCTGGCCCACGGCCGACACCAGCACATCGACTACCACGGTCTCTCCGCCGCCGAGCCGGACCGTCCACTTCCCGGTCGCGTCGTCGAACGCCGCACCGAGCACTTCGGTGCCGAACCGGATATGGCGGCGCACATCGTATTTCTCGGCGACGTGCCGGATGTAGTCGAGGATCGCCGGTTGCCGCGAGAATCGGTGCGGCCACCGTGGATTCGGCTCGAAGGAGTACGAGTAGAACGGGGACGGCACATCGCAGGCCGCACCGGGGTAGGTGTTCTCCCGCCAGACGCCGCCGACATCGTCGGCCTTCTCGAACACGACGATGTCGTCGAAGCCGCGCTTCTTCAGTGCGATGACAGCTGCCAGGCCACCGAACCCGCTACCGATCACTGCGATGGACGGGGTCATGAGGTCCCTTCGAGAACGAGGCGAGCACAGGTTTCGGGGTCGTCGCTGAACGGGAGGTGCCCGCAGCCGGGAAGGTCGACGTGCTGCGCGAACGGCAACACCACCCGCGCGCGGGCGCTCTGGGTGCGGTGTACGAGCACGATGTCGCGGGTGCCCCACGCGATCGTCACCGGGATCTCGCCCAGCGAGCCACGGTCGTCGCCGGGGTCGAGCACATAGTTGCCGAAGTCGTCGCGAGCGGCGGCGAAGGACGTGGCCCCCGCCAGCCCGGCCAAATCGGTGCGAGCGGCATCGGGATCGACGCGAACCGGGCGGCCGAACATGGACGAGAGCAGGACTACGCGGCCGGCGGGATGCTCGACCAGCCGGTCCAGTGCCGGTCCGGCGACCCGAGCGGCGCCACGCATGCTGGTCAGCAGGCCCTGCGTCCACCGCCGTCCGACCGGCCCGTAGAAGCCGACCGGGGAGAACGCGGTGACCCCGGACGCGACCCCGGCCCGGCCCAGTTCGAGGGCGATACCACCGCCCATCGAACTCCCGACCACATGGGGGCGCCGAATGTCGTTGTCCGCCAACCACTGCGTGAGCCAGGTGGCGTAGCCACGCGGACCCGGTCGCACAGTGTCCAGCGCGGGTGAGTCACCGAAGCCCGGTAGATCGATCGCGATGACCTCGTGCTGCTCGGCGAGCAGATCGATGATCGGTGCGAAAACCTGCCAGCGGCTGCCGAGACCGTGCACCAGCACGATCGGCGTACCACTGCCCCGGCGGAGGTGAGAGATCTGCGTCATCGCAGCCCTTCGTCAATAAACAGTTACTGCGTACGGTTTCTTGATTGCACCAGCTCCATCGGCCGTCGTCAAGAGGTGACGGCCGACACTTTTCACTGAATCTACCGAATCTTGTCGGCAGCACGTACGATTTCTCAGGTGACCGTGCAACCTCCACGCCGCACCCAGGCCGAACGTCGGACATCCACCCGCGCCAGAATCCTGGCCTGCACCGCCGAATGCCTGCTCGAACGCGGCTACGCCGCAACCACCGTGAGCGCGGTCCAGGAACGCGCCGGACTCGCCCGCGGCACCGTCCAGCACCACTTCCCCACCAGAGCCGAACTGCTCATCGCCGCCACCACCCAGGTCGTCGACACCCGGCTCGAGAAATTCCGGCACGAAGCCGAACTCCTCGCGCCCGGCCGCGACCGCCTGCAATCGGTCGTCGACCTCGCCTGGCGCGACCTCAACAGCCCCGCCTTCTTCACCGCACTCGACCTGTGGGTCGCCGCACGCACCGACACCGAACTCCGCGACCAGCTCGTCATCGAAGAACGTCGCGTATTCACCGAAATGCGCAGGCTCTACCTGGAAGTGCTCGGCGAACCGTACGCCTCGGATCCACGAGCCGAAGTCCTCGTCGAATTCACCATCGACCTGCTCACCGGGCTCTCGATGACCGCCATGCTCACCGGCACACTCGGCGAACGCGAGGCGGTACTGCGCCGATGGAAGCGCGCGCTCGCCGTACTCATCGGACAGCTACCCAGCGAGGAACTGCTCGACGGAAGTCCACTGCCGGCCGCGTTGCACTGACCGCGCTCGACGTCGCTCCCCAACCAGGGCGCGACAGGCCCTAGTCCCCCGTCGTCTCCACCCCGGACAACCCGTTCCAGCACAGCGAGACAACGGTATCGACCGCATCGCCCTTCGGAATCGGACGACCCGTGTCCAGCCACTGCCGCGCCGCGAGATGGCTGGCACCGACCACGCCGAACGCACACGCGTAGGCACGGACATCGTCCATCCCCGCCGCGCGCAACTCAGCGCTCACCAGCACCGCGCACTCGCCCATGGCATTGCGCACCCGCCACCGCACACACGGCTCACTCGGCACCGGCGACTCGAAGACCAACGTGTGCCCGCCTGCGTCCTCGTCGACGAAGTCGAAATAGGCCAGCACCGCGCGACGCACCTTGTCCTCCTGACCGTTCGCGTCGGCCAGCGCATCGCGAATGCCGTCGACCATCCGGTCCAGATACCCCTGCAACACCGACAGATACAGATCGAGCTTGCTCGCGTAGTGCGTGTACAGCACCGGCTTGCTCATCCCGGCCCGAACGCCGATGTCGTCCATGCTCGCACCGTGATACCCGTGGGCCACGAAGACCGCACGCGCGGCGTTGAGCACCGTGAGCCGACGCTGGGTGCGGGCCGTTTCGGCGCTCTCGTCGGTCTGGATGTCATGGAAGAGAAGTGTCATGGCGCGTCCGGGGATTCGAGGGTGTTCACCATGTGAGCACCGGCTTGACCACAGTGCCCGCACGCTGATCGGCCAGCGCGGCGCCGACCTCGGCATGCGGATACCGGGCGATGAGTCGATCGGCCGGGAAACGACCGGCCGCGTACAGATCGAGCAGATGGGGAATGAAGGTGGCGGGCACGCTGTCGCCTTCGAGGCAGCCGCGAATCACCTTGCCGTGCAGCACGAGATCACCGACATCGATCGGCGGCGTACCGCGACCAAGACCCACCGCCACCACCGTCGCCCCCACCGCGAGCGCGGCGACGGCATCGGCGAGCACGGTGGCGATGCCGGTCGTGTCGAGCGCATGCGTCGCACCACTATCGGTGAGTTCACGGATGCGCGCTGCCGTCGGCCCGTCGGCAGGATCCAGTGCGGCGTCAGCTCCCAGTTCAACGGCCAGTTCCCGCCGCGCAGCCGATGTTTCGACGACGACCACGCGCACGTCCGGAACTGTCCGGGCTGCGAGTAGACCCGCCATCCCGACCGCGCCCGCCCCGTACACGGCAACCCACGCACCCGGCTCCGGCCGCAGAGCGTTGAGCACCGCACCCGCACCGGTCTGGAAACCGCAGCCGAACGGCGCCGCCACCGCGAGGTCGACCGCGGGGTCGACCACGACCGTGTTGTCCTCGGTGCTCAGCGCGTAACCGGCGAAACTCGACTGACCGAAGAACCCGTCGAGAATCGGGGACCCGTCGACCAGTGCCCGGGGCGTGGCGTGCGCGCGTCGGCCGAACTGGTTGAGCGCGGTCGCCCGGTGGCAGTACGCAGGCCGACCGGCCACACAGTTGCGACAGGCACCGCACTGCCGAAAGGTCAGCACGACATGATCGCCGGGCCGCACTGTGCGCACATCGGAGCCGACCGCCGCGACGACACCCGCGCCCTCGTGGCCCAGCAGGATCGGCCGATCCGCGGCGCCCGCGCGACGGCTCACCAGGTCGGTGTGGCAGATACCGGCAGCGACGATCCGCACCAGGATCTCGCCCGCGCGCGGCTCGTCGACCTCGATCGGCTCGATCGAGAACTCCGCGCCCGGATCGCGCGACAGCACCGCCGTCGTGCGCATCAAGAGACCCGTTCCAGCAGGAAGTAGAAGTATTCGCCGTGCGCGAGAACCAGTTCGGGTCGCCCGTTCATGATGCCCATCAGGGTGGTGTCGTCGAGCCACTTGAAGTGGTCGAACACCGCGCGACCGTCGTAGACCATGGTCGCGGTGACCTCACCGCGGAACTCGATGTTCCACAGCGTCGCTTCGCCCTGTCCCAGTTCGACATTGGAGAACAGGGTGCCGTCCTCGGCCCGGCAGATCAGCGGCTTCGCGTCGTCGAGAGCGTGGAAGTTCTTCCCGTACCAGCGGCTCGCGGGCAGTGCGCGGCACAGGGGGTGACCTGTCTGAAAGGCGTCACCGCGCCACTCGCCGAGGATGTCCTCGGCCCGCGCCGGGCGTAGCCGGGTCCACAGCTGATCCAGCTCGGCGGTCGTCACACCGTCCGACTGCTCCTTGAGCTGCTGCCACCGTGGTTTGTCCGCGCTCATCAAGCCCTCGTCTCACAGAGTTCAGAACCATTCGGTTCACAGTGGACCATAGTTCCGAACCAGATGGTTCGGCAAGAGGTAGGATTCGGCGCATGCGTGCGGCAGGTCAGGCAACCAGGGAGCGAATACTCACCGCGGCGAAAGCGGAGTTCGCCGAATTCGGCATCGCCGGCGCTCGGATCAACCGCATCGCGGACGTCGCACACGCCAGCAAAGACCGGCTCTACGCCTACTTTCCCGGCAAAAACGAGCTCTACGCGGCCGTCACCGAACGCTGGACCACCGAAACCAGCAGCGAAGCGGCCATGTCCGCCGACGACCTACCCGCCTACGCCGGCCGACTGTTCGACCACTTCGTCGCCCACCCCGACAACGCCCGCCTACAAGCCTGGGCCGAACTCGAACCATCCGGCGACATGCCGCAAGCTCTGCGTCGCACCATCGACGCGAAGATCACCGAGCTCCGCCGCGGTCAGCACGAAGGCCTCGTCACCACCGATATCCCCGCCCCGATCATGCTTCGCATGCTCACCGATCTGACCCGCACCTCAGCCACCCATGCGAGAACGGGATCCACCGACGACGGTCGCCTGGCGGCGCAGCGCGCGGCGGTGGTGGCGGCCGTGGCGCGAATGGTCGCCCCGCCGTAGCAACCGGCACGCTCCCCCACTACGGCAGCCCCTGCCCCCTCCCCTCCTTGTGTTTTTGAAGGGTATTCAGGTGCATGGAGTCGACCATGATGGGTGACGAAATAACATGTTTAGATGCGCATATCGCAATATCGCGATTAATTATCTAGCCGGGAGACCCCTCGCAGAAGGTCGCCGGTAGCTCCACCTACGGCTGCCGTGATCGTCACCCGTTTCAAATACCCTCTGCCCCTTTGCTTGTGCGCTCCCCCGCTGCCGATCAGGCCATCCTCGAAGCCCACTCCCCCACCTCGTACAGTTGCCCGAATGAATGAGGATCTGCGCATCTGCTTCATCGGCGACTCCTTCGTCCAGGGAATCGGCGACCCGGAGTACCGCGGCTGGGTCGGCCGCGTACTCGCCGCGAGCGGGCCCGGTATCACCGCGTTCAACCTCGGCATCCGGCGCAATACCTCCGCTGATGTCCTGCGCCGCTGCTGGGGAGAGGTCGAGCCACGCGTCCTGCCCGGGGCCGACAATCGTCTGGTGATCTCGTTCGGCAGCAACGACGCGGTCATGGAGGACGGCAACGTCCGGGTGGGCAGAGCACAATGCCTCGACAACCTCGCGACCCTGCTGACCGAAAGCAGGGAGCGTGCGATCCATCCGCTGGTAATCGGCCCACCACCTGTCATCGACGGCGGCGCGGAGCACCTGCGGCGCACCGCAGAGCTCGCCGACGACATGGCGGAGCTGTGCGAATCACGCAAGGTGCCGTTCGTCGCCACCACACGGCACTTGGCCGACGACCCCGTCTGGACTCGCGAAGCCAGGGCGGGCGACGGTGCCCACCCCGGCAGCGGCGGCTACCAGCGCCTGGCCGAGCTCGTCCTCGACAGCCGCTGGCAGTCCTGGATCGCCCGGCCCACCCCGTACGGTCTACTCCAGCAGGCCGAGACCGGTCAGGTCGCGGACATATTTGGCGATGAGATCCGCCGGTAGGTGCGGAATGTCGTTGTCGGAACCGAGCTGCGCGGCGCGGACGGCGGCGCGGAATCCCTCGGCGGGAAGAGCCGAGCCGGGCAGTGGACGACCGGGCCTGCGATAGGCGTCGAGCAGCGGGAGCAGGGTGTGTTTGCGCTGAGGTTCAGGGAGGGCCCGCAAGGCTGTTTCGAAGCGGGCGAACCACTCGTCGTAGCTGTCGATGCGATCGATGTGGCAGTCCGCGTCGATCAGCCAGTCGACGAAGACGTCGAGGGAGATGCCGTCGTCGTGCGGGTTCAGGACGTCGTAGGTGCGGTAACCGCTCGTAGCGGCGGCGCCGAGTGCGGTGACGGCCGTGGCAACGAAGTCGGCTGGTAGTCCGTCGTAATGGGCGCGCTGTCGTTGCCCGGCAGAATCGGTGCGGTAGAACGACATCGGCGCGAGACCGGTCACGAGCACGCTCAGCAAGAGCCGGGTGAAGACGTCGGGCACATTGAGCTGGCCACGGAAGTGACTGTGCGCCAGGATCATGTCCGAGCGGAACACCGCGACGGCCAGCCCGAACCGCTCAGCCGCCTCCCGCAGCAGCACCTCACCCGCCCACTTGCTGTTGCCGTAGCCGTTGGCATAGGAATCGTCCAGCCGGCGGACCGGGCTCATGGTTCGCACGTCACCGTCTTCAGCGAAGGACTCCCCCTGCGCCGCGACAGCCACCGTCGACAGGTAGCTCACCGGCTTGCGCGTCGTTGTCAGCGCCAGCCGGATGATCTCGGCGGTGCCCACCACGTTCGGGCCGAACAGCTGCGCATACGGGAGCACATGGTTCACCAGTGCCGCGGAGTGCACGATCAGATCGACCTCGGCGGCCAACCGGTCCCATGTCGGCTGTGGCAGACCGAGATTCGGTTCGCCGATGTCGCCGGGCAACACTTCCAGCGTGTCCTTCGCGAGGAGCTGGAAATGAGTGTCGAGCTCGCTGTCACTGGTGAACGCCGCGTCGAGGCGCTCGCGAGCGGCGATCACATCGCCGCCGCGGACCACGCAGATCACCTTGCCGCCCCGAGGGGCGAGCCGTTCCAGCCAGGTCAGGAGGAGGAACCGGCCGAGATAGCCGTTGGCGCCGGTGATCAGCACCGTCCGCGCGGGTGCCGCGGCAGGCACCTGTACCGTCGCGGTGACATCCAAGAACTTCTCGAGTGTCAGATCCGCAGCGCGAATCTCGGCCGCATCGATACCGTGTACCGCATCGGAATCGGTTCTGTGCGTGCCTGGTTCGCGTTCACGGCGCACGTAGTCGGCGATGCGCGCCAGGTCGCTGTCCGGCCCGAGCAGCACATTCACCGGCACATCCACCGCTAGCAATTCCCGCAGCAGAGACGAATACGACAGTGCTGCCAGCGAATCGCCGCCGAGATCACCGAATCGCGCATCGGGTCGCAGATCTGCCGAATCGCCGCCGAGCACCGCGCCGGCGGCGCGAACGACGGTCTCGTACACCGGTAGGCCGGACGCATCGCGACGCAACCGCTGCAGTTCGTCTTCCTGACCCCGTGCCAGGTCCGCGTAGAGCTTCTCGAGACGCTCGCCGTACCGCTGTTTCAGCTTCGGGCGCAACAGTTTCCCGACTCCGGACAAGGTCCCGTCGGTGGTCGAAAACGGCTCGGTCTCGATGATGAAGTCGCGCGGAATCTCGTACGGCTCGAGCCCAGCCGACACGGCGGCGCGGTGCAGCGACGAACTCACCGCGGCGCGCAACCCGTCGGCAGGTCCCGCGAGCGCGGCGTCGGTGGGCACCACGACCGCCAGCAGATAGGACCGTTCGCTGCTGCCGTACACATAGATCTGGCGCACCAGATCGGCGCCCGCGAACACCGCTTCCAGCCGCGATACCGTCACGAACTCGCCCTGGGACAGCTTGAGGACATTGTTACGGCGGTCGACGTAGGCCAGCCGGTCCGGCGCCAGCTCCGCGACCACGTCGCCGGTGCGGCAGAAGCCGTCGGCGTCGAAGACCTCGGCGGTCACCTCCGGGCGGCGGTAGTACCCGGCGATCATCGTGGTGGTCTTGAGCAGCAATTCCCCACGCGGATACGGCTTGTCGGTAGCGAAATAGCCGAGTTCGGGCACGTCGACGAGTTTGTAGTCCAGCACCGGCGGGCGCATCACCTTCGTATCGAAGATCACCCCACCGCCGGTCTCGGTGGAGCCGTACCCGTCGTGCAGGCGCAATTGCAACACCGATTCGACGAAGGTACGCAGCTCGGGGGCGATCGGCGCGCTGCCGCACAGCGCCGACATCAACCTGCCACCCAGGAACTGTTCACGCAGTTCGGTTTTCACCGTCTCGGTCGCCGCCTCGCCGCGTTCGGCGACCTCATGACGGAAGCGCTGCATGATCATGTCGCACACCCGCGGCACCAGGAAGATCTCGGTAGGCCGCACGAGCGTGATGTCGGTGAACAACGTGGACAGGTCCGGCGCCGCCGCGAAGAACGCGGTGCCGCCACGGGCGAGCACGCTGTTGAGGGTGAGGCGGGCCGCGATATGGCTCATCGGCAGGAAGTTGACATTGATCGCGGCCAACGGCCGCGCGGGCTGCCAGCCGACCGCGACCAAGCGCTGGGTGTACATCGCGCCCTTGGGCGTACCGGTGCTGCCCGAGGTGTAGATCAGCAGGGCGAGGGGGTCTTCGCCGTCGGCGGGCACGCTCAGCGCAGCCGCATCGGCGAGCCGACCCTGTGCGACGATGTCGGCGAGCGTGCTCGGCACCAGGGCCGATCCCCCCGCACGCAGACGGGCACGGGCCGCGTCGAGCGCATCGCGGTGATCGTCGTCGTCGGCGTGATGGTCGAACACGATCAGTGAACGTGGTGTTGCGCCGGCGAGTATCGCGTCGACGGCGATGGCCAGGTGGGCGGTGTCGACCGCGAACACCGTCGGCTCGGTCTCGTCGAGGATCGAATACAACTGTTCGAGGCCCGCGCCCGCCTGCAACGGCACCGCGACCCCGCCGACATGGATCGTGGCCAGATCGAGCACGGTGTAGTCGGCGCTGGTGAACCCGAGCACCGCGATGAAATCCCCCGCGACGACGCCGTCACTGTGCCAGGCGGCGGCGAGCGCGCGGGTGCGCTCCCACACCTGCCCGTAGGTCAGTACATCGAACTCCGGCAACAGCTTTCGAGTCCGCCGTCCGCCCGACTCGACCAATGCGGTCCGGCGCGTGCCGAGCGCCGGGCGCTCGGCGTAGGCGGTCATGACGGTCTCGACGATGCGCGCCGTCGCGAGCCCGGGGGTCGTCACGATGGCGTGTACGTCCTCGGCGGGACGCGCCGCACGGATCTGCCCGTCTTCGGCGTAAAGCGCCTTGATGCGATCGGCCGGCTGCCCCGCGGCGAGCTCGACGGTCATGCTTCGCACTTCCGGATGCCTTGCCACGCTTCGCGTCGCGCGGACTCCGGGTCGACCAGCACGCGCGGTGGATGGTCGATGATGGAGGTCGTCCGGCGTTCGGCGGTGTAGGGGCTCCAGGGCGGCAGCGGCCGGCCGGTGCGGGCGAAGCTGAGCCAGTTGTCCTGGATATGGTCCTGGACCGCCAGGAACGCCCGCCTGCCGCCCGCCGCTGTCATCGCGCGGCCGACCGGTCCGTCGACCCAGCCGAAAACAGGGACGAGTTCGAGCGCGTGGGTGGCGCCGAAACCCGCCAGATGCAGTGCGCGCGGGGCGTAGTCGTACCGGTAGGCGTAGGTGGGGGCATAGCGGCTGTGGCCTTCGAGGACAGCCAGCGTCGGACGCAGGAACAGGTGGTCCCCGCCGACGCGCACCGCGGTCCGCGCGGCCGGGTAGCCGGGGTATCGGCTGGTCACCGCTTGTTCGGCGCCCGGTTCGTAGCGTCCGAAGATGGTCGTCAGCTGCTCGGGGGTGTGCGGCACCGCCTTGGCGAAGCGCTGGAACAGCGTCGCCTCGTCGCGGTTGGTGCCGATGATCAACGGCACCGGATGCGCCCGGCCCGCCGCGATCGCGTCCACGGGCATTTCCGGCAGGAAGTCGCCGTCCGCGACCGGGGCGTAGGGAAAGCTGCCCGGACTCTCGTGCAGCGCCCGGCCCAGCGCGCGGTCACCCGCCCGGCCCAGTTCCTTCGCTGACACGGTGCTCAGGACGGTCGCGGCGTCGGCGGGGGCGGCGCCGAGCCGGTCCAGGCAACGGCGGGCGAAGTGGCGCGCCTCGTCCGGAGTGGAGGTCCAGTCTGCCGGGGCGCTCTGCGCGATCGCCCGATGGAACAGGCCGCGGGCGGCGGGGGTCGCCAACAGGCTGACCACCGCGTGTGCACCCGCCGATTCACCGAAGATGGTGACGTTGTCCGGGTCACCGCCGAACGCGGCGATATTGCGGCGCACCCATTCGAGTGCCGCGACCTGATCGCGCAATCCGAGGTTCGACTCGAAAGGTCTCTCCGATGTGGAGAATTCGCTGAAATCGACATACCCGAGCGCACCGAGTCGGTAGTTCACCGACACCACGATCACGTCTCCCCGCGCGGCCAACCGTGCGCCGGAGTACATGCTCGACGTGCCGATCAGGTAGCCGCCACCGTGGAAGAACACCATGACCGGGCGCGGTGTCGACGAGGGCGTCACCGGAGCGGTCACATTGAGCGTCAGGCAATCCTCCCCGGTGGGTTGCCAGGTTCGCGGCCCCACGCGGGCACCGTTGGGGTTCTGCACCGCGGCGAAGCCGAACTCGGTCGCCGATCGCACCCCCGTCCACGGTCGAACGGGCTGGGGAGCACGCAACCGCAACGCTCCGATGGGTGGGGCCGCGTAGGGCAGGGCACGCCAGCGGGCGATTCGACGACCCGCACGACCGCGCACGACTCCGTCGGCGCTCACGATCTCGGTGGACAACATCCCCCGAATGTACCTGGTACCGACGGTACCGCGCATATGGTTCCGTCGGCGAACTGTCTCGAAACCGCATCGCGGCCGCCGACTAGACTGGGCCGATGACCGGCGTGGATCCGGAAGCAGCCCCGGCAGCGGCGGCCCACACCCCCGATATCGCCGCGCTCGACCGCCTGGTTTCCACCTGTCGCGCCTGTCCCAGGCTCGTCACCTGGCGCGAGGAGGTCGCCGTCGTCAAACGCGCGGCCTTCCGCCACGAACAGTATTGGGGTCGACCGGTACCGGGCTTCGGGCCCGCCGACGCGCGAATTCTCGTAGTCGGCCTCGCTCCCGCCGCCCACGGCGGCAATCGGACCGGGCGCATGTTCACCGGCGACCCCAGCGGCAACGTCCTGTTCGGCGCACTGCACGCGGTCGGTCTGGCCACCGGCGCGCACCCGGTCAGCCGCGACGACGGGATCGAACTGCTCGATACCCGGCTCACCGCACCGGTGCACTGCGCCCCGCCGGAGAACAAACCGACACCCGCAGAGCGGCAGCGCTGCGCGCCTTTCCTCAGCCGGGAACTGGAGCTGCTGCGCGCGACGCTGCGGGTGATCGTCGTTCTCGGCGCCTTCGGCTGGCAGGCCCTCTTTACCGTCCTGCTGGCAGGGGGCTGGAACGTGCCACGCCCACGTCCCCGTTTCACCCACGGCGCACAAGTCGTCATCACCCATCCCGACGGCCGATCGGTCACCGTGCTCGGCAGTTACCACGTGAGTCAGCGCAATACCGCTACCGGTCGGGTGACTCCCGCGATGATCGAGGACGTCCTGCTGCACGCGAAGACGATCGCCGAGTCCTGACCGGAATTCGCGACCCGGTCACCTAGGATCGAACAGTGCTGACTGTGTACACGATCGGCCATTCCACGCGGACCCGCGGACGAATTCATTGATATTCATCCATTTCCCCTCGACACCGTTCGGCACCAGTTCACTGCGATGGCAGGAGATCCGACGATGAGTTCGCTGGCAATGAGCACACTGGATGTCTCCAGATGGCAGTTCGGTATCACCACGGTCTACCATTTCATCTTCGTCCCGCTCACCATCGGACTGGCACCGCTCGTCGCGGGAATGCAGACGGCGTGGGTGATCACCGGAAAAGAACACTGGTACCGACTCACCAAGTTCTTCGGAAAACTGTTTCTGATCAACTTCGCCATCGGTGTCGCCACCGGCATCGTGCAGGAGTTCCAGTTCGGGATGAACTGGAGTGAGTACTCCCGGTTCGTCGGCGACGTCTTCGGAGCGCCACTGGCTTTCGAAGCGCTGGTCGCGTTCTTCCTGGAGTCGACATTCCTCGGATTGTGGATCTTCGGCTGGACTCGCCTGCCCAAACTCGTTCACCTCGCCACGATCTGGATCGTCGCGATCGGTGTCAACGCGTCGGCCTACTTCATCGTCGCCGCCAACTCGTTCATGCAGCACCCGGTCGGTGCGAAATACAATCCCGAGACCGGACGCGCCGAGCTGGACAGCATCTGGGCGCTGCTCACCAACAACACCACCCTCGCGGCGTTTCCCCATGTGGTCGCCGGCGCGTTCTTGACCGCGGCGACCTTCGTGGTCGGCATCGCGGGCTGGTTCATGGTGCGCAACGTACGCAGTGGTGATGCCACGAAACTCGACGAAGCCAAGACCATGTGGCGCCCGGCGGCGCGGGCGGGCATGTGGGTGATCGCCGCGTCGATCGTCGTGGTGGGTCTGACCGGCGATATCCAGGGCAAGATCATGTTCGAACAGCAGCCGATGAAGATGGCGTCGGCGGAATCGCTGTGCCACACCGAGACCGATCCGAAGTTCTCGATCCTCACCGTCGGCACGCACAACAACTGCGACAGCGTTACGCATCTGCTGGAGGTTCCCTATGTCCTGCCGTTCCTGGCCGAGGGCAAGTTCACCGGCGTCACGTTGCAGGGTGTGGAGGATCTGCAGAAGTCCTACGTCCAGGACTACGGACCCGGCAACTACCGGCCCAACCTCTTCGTCACCTACTGGGGCTTCCGCGGCATGATCGGTCTGCTGGCCGGACCGGCACTCTTGCTGCTGGCCGGACTCTGGATGACCCGCGGTGGCCGAGTTCCCGACACACGCTGGTTCTCCTGGCTGTGCCTGATCGCCATCCCGACCCCGTTCCTGGCCAACAGCGCGGGCTGGGTCTTCACCGAGATGGGACGTCAGCCGTGGGTGGTGGTGCCGAACCTGACCGGCGACAAGACCATTCGCATGACGGTGGCGCAAGGCGTCTCCGATCACGCACCGGCAACGGTCATCTTCTCCCTCGCTGTCTTCACGCTGCTCTACGGCGCGCTGGCGGTGGTCTGGTACTACCTGATGCATCGCTACACCGTGGTCGGGCCCGAACCAGGGCCGACGGCTTCCGATGACGAGTTCGGTCCCGATGACGACGGCGGTGGCGGCAGGCACCGCGCCGAACCCGTCGAGCCGCTGTCCTTCGCGTACTAGGAGACGACGATGAGTCTGCAGCAATTCTGGTTCGTGTTGGTCGCCGTGCTGTTCACCGGCTACTTCATCCTCGAGGGCTTCGACTTCGGCGTCGGCATGCTGATGCCGATCCTCGGTAAGGGTTCCGATGTGCGCAGGCGCGTCGTGCTCAACACCATCGGCCCGGTGTGGGACGGCAACGAAGTCTGGCTGATCACCGCGGGCGGTGCGATGTTCGCGGCGTTTCCCGAGTGGTACGCGAGCTTGTTCTCCGGGTTCTATCTGGCCCTGCTGTTGTTGCTGGTCGCGTTGATCCTGCGAATCTGCGCGATCGAGTGGCGATCGAAGATCAACTCGCCGAAGTGGCGGGCCTGGTGCGACATCGGCATCGGCATCGGCTCGTGGATTCCGGCACTGGCGTGGGGCTGGGTGTTCGCCAACCTCGTGCGCGGGGTACCGCTGAACGAGAAGCGACAGGTCGTCGGCTCGGTGTGGGATCTGCTCAGCCCCTACGCGCTGCTCGGCGCGGCGACCACGGCCATCCTGTTCGCCCTGCACGGCGCGATCTTCCTCGCGCTCAAAACCGGTGGTGAAGTCCGCGACGATGCCCGCGTATGCGTGCGGATCCTGTTCGTGCCCACGGTGGCGATCGTCGGCGGGTTCGGGCTGTGGACTCAGCTCGCCTACGGCTCCGGCTGGACCTGGGCCGCGCTCGGCGCGGCCGTGCTCGGCCTGGTCGTCGCCGGTGGGGCCACCGGCGCGGCCCGTGACGGCTGGGCGTTCATCGGCACCACCGTCACGATCGCCGCGGCCACCATCCTGCTGGTCGGCTCGCTCTACCCGAACGTGATGCCCTCGACGATCGACCCCGCGTTCGATTTGAACATCCACAACGCCTCCTCCAGCCACTACACCCTCCAGGTGATGAGCTGGGCAGCGGTCCTGTGCACCCCGGTGGTCCTGATCTACCAGGGCTGGACCTACTGGGTCTTCCGCAAACGACTCACCGTCGAACAGATTCCCGAACCGACCGGGCTGCCGCTCTCGAAATAGGCTTTCGGCAACTGCGCAGTGTGAGGGCCTGCCGAGTAGTCGGATCGCCGGCAGGACAGGCTACGCAAACGCGAAACCCTCGTGGCGCCTACGCGTATCAGCGCATCGGTGGCCGGCCGCGTTCAGCGTAGGGGTGCCGCGGACGAGTTCACGGAACGCCCGAGATCGTGAAGCCGGCCGGCAAGACGCGCTCTGACGTCCGGCCAGTCTTCCACCGTGATCGAGAACAGCACGGAGTCGCGAACGGTGCCGTCGGCGCGCCGGGAATAGCGGCGCAGTGTGCCTTCGTACCGGGCGCCGAGGCGCGCGATGGCCTGTTGCGAACGGTGATTGCGAACATCGGTTTTGAGCTCCACGCGACCGGCACCCAGCGTGTCGAACGCATAGCCCAGGAGCAGCCACTTGGCCTCCGGGTTCACCCCACTCGCCCACACGCCCGGGGCGAAGAGGGTGGCGCCGATCTCCAACCGGGCATCCCTCGCTCGGGTTTCGAGATAGGAGGTCATCCCGACGATCGCACCGACCGGGTGGCCGGCGATGGCCCGGCGCGTTCGGACAATCCACAGATGGTTCTCCGGCGTCGCGTGCCACGACCGCAGGAACACCTCGAGTTCCTGTCGATCGCGCGGACGAAACGGAATGTGGGCCCACACGACATCGTGCTCGAGCACCGCGAACAACTCGGCCGCGTCCGCTGCCGGATCGACCGGGCTCAACCGCACTGTCTCACCGACGAGTTCGGCATCCGGGGCAACCGGCCACGTCAGCTCCGGCCACACCTCATCCGTCGGCCGCGGGTCCGGCACCGGATCGAAACGCTGCACGTCGGCAAGACCATCCTGAGGCACAGCGCGATCATAGACCGGCGGCGATCACGTTCCCCGGCGCTGGATCGCCCGCGGCAGCGTGCCGCTGCGCTAGGCGATCAGTTTCGCGCTTTTCAGCCAGTCGTAGGCGACGTCGGCGGGGTCTTCTCCGTCGATGTCTACGCGGCCGTTGAGTTCTCGCATCAGGTCGTCGGTGAGCAGTTCGGAGATCGTGCCGAGGAGTTCGCGCAGTTCGGGGTGGGCGGCGAGGACGGGGCCCCGCACGACCGCGGTCCCGCTGTAGGGCAGGAAGAACTTCTTGTCGTCGTCCAGGACCACCAGGTTCAGGTTCTTGACGCGGCCGTCGGTGGTGTAGACCATGCCGAAGTGGCAGGGAGAGTCTTTGGCGGTCGCGGTGTAGACGACGCCGGCGTCCATGCGGGTGACGTTGCCCGCGGGCACACCGTTGGGATCGTTGTAGGGGATGCCGTATTTCTGCAGCATCGGAATGAAACCATCCGAGCGACTGAAGAATTCGTCGTCGACACAGAACGTTCGTTCGGCAACCGGCAGCGCGGCCACGTCCGAGAGTGACTTCACGCCGAGTCGCTGCGCGGTCGGTGTCGACGCACCGAACGCGTAGGTGTCGTTGAAGTTGGACGGGGGCAGCCATTCCAGGTCGTAGTCACGCTTTTCGACATCGTGGACGCGCTGCCACAGTTCCTGCGGGTCCACGATCGTCTCGGTCTCGTTGTGGTAGTTGACCCAGCCGGTGCCGGTGTACTCCCACAGCACGTCGGCGTCGCCGTTGAGCTGGGCCTGCCGTGACGAGGCCGATCCCGGCGCGCCGGTCAGATCGGTGACCGAGGCGCCCGCTGCGGCCAGGTAGGTCGCGGTGATCTTGCCGAGCAACACCCCCTCGGTGAAGCTCTTCGAGGTGACGACCAGTTTCGCGCCGTCGAGGGGACGTTCGCCGCCGGGCAGGCTCGCGTCGTGGAAGGTGCCCGACGAGCTCACCAGGCCACACCCGGCGAGCAACGACAGCGTCGCGACCAGCGCGGTAATCAACGGGACTCGCCTCATGAGACACCTCGTGGGGTCGCGGCCAGTTCGACGAGTCGGCCGAGCCAATCGATGATCAACGCCAGCAACCCGACGAGCACGGCGCCGGAGATGAGCAGCTTGGGCAGGAACAGGGTGACACCGGTCGTGATCAGCGTGCCCAGGCTGGTCGCGCCGATGAAGGTACTCAGCGTCGCGGTGCCGACCAAAATGACCAGCGCGGTGCGCACGCCGTTGAGGATCACCGGCACGGCCAGCGGCAGTTCGACCTGAACCAGCGTCCGCCCGGCCGAGAAGCCGATGCCGCGAGCGGCCTCGATGGTGCGGTGATCGACCTGCCGCAGCCCGACGATCGTGTTCTGCAGGATCGGCAGGATCGCGTAGACGACGAGACCGACGACCGCCGTGCGGAATCCGGTGCCGAGCCAGAAGGTGAACAGCACGAGCAGTCCGACGGCGGGCGCGGCCTGACCGATATTGGCGATGTTGACGGCGATCGGCTCGAACCGCTGCAACGCGGGCCTGGTCAAGGCGATACCGAGCGGAATCGCGACCACCACCACGATCAGCGTGGCGACCACCGTGAGCCGGATGTGCTCGAGGATCGTGGTCTGCAGATTGGCCCAGCCGAGCGAGGCCTGTTCGGTCGCGGTGAACGTCGACGACTGATACCAGAGCACGTATCCGATGCCGATCACGACGATGATGAGCGGTTCGAACCACACATCGATCGGAACCCGGCGCAGACGGTTCATGCCGGTCCGGCCGATCCGTGTTCGTCGTCGGCGGCGACGACCGGGGTGGGTGTGGGATCGGAACCGTCGACGTAGGTTTCGTAGGACAGGTCCTCGGCGGCGGCGTGCCCCTCGGCGAGCTTGGTCTGGATCACGTCGGTCACCGAGCCGATGTTCAGCGAGCCGACTACGGCGCCGCGACCGTCGGTGACCAGGGTCGCGCCCTGGCTGGCGGCGAGCATGGCGTCGAGCGCGTCGTTGAGGGTCGAGGACTGCGCGACGACGGGCAGCCGGCGATCGAGGTAGTCCGAAACCTCCGGCTTGCTCGCCACTTCCGGCAGCGAGGGCCACGACCGTGGCCGCCCCGCGTCGTCCACGACCACCACCCAGGTGTGTCCCGCGGCTTTCGCCCGCCCGATCACGACCTGCGAGGATTCGCCGATATTGGCGGTGGTCACCGGGTCGACCTCCACATCACGGACCCGAGACACCGTGAGATAGGCCAGTTTCGCGCCCGATCCGACGAACTCCTCGACGAACGGCGTCGCCGGGTCGGTGAGGATCTCCTCCGGTGTCGCGTACTGCTCGACGTGTCCGCCCTCGGACAGGATGAGCACCTTGTCACCGAGTTTGGTGGCTTCCTCGAAGTCGTGGGTGACGATCACGATGGTCTTGCCGAGTTCGTGCTGGATCGCGATCAGACTGTCCTGCAGGCGAACCCGGGTGATCGGGTCCACCGCGCCGAACGGTTCGTCCATCAGCAGCACCGGCGGGTCGGCCGCGAGCGCGCGGGCGACGCCGACACGCTGCTGCTGGCCGCCGGACATGTCCTTGGGCAGACGGTCGGCGAAGGTCGCGGGGTCGAGACCGACCAGATCCAGGAGATATTCGGTGCGTTCGGCGATTCGCTTCTTGTCCCAGCCGAGCACCCGCGGGATCGCGCCGATGTTCTTGGCGACCGACCAGTGCGGGAACAGCCCACCGGACTGGATGACATAGCCGATCGACTGCCGCAGCTTGTCGGGATCTTCGCGGGTCACGTCACGTCCGCCGATGAATATCCGGCCCTCGGTCGGCTCGATCAGCCGGTTGATCATCTTGAGCGTGGTCGTCTTACCGCAGCCCGAAGGTCCGACGAACGCGACGATATTGCCGGCCTCGATCTCGAGGTCCAGACGTTCGACGGCGGGGGTGTCCTGGCCCTTGTACCGCTTGACGACCCCGTCCAAGGTGATGGAATCGCCGGTCACGTTGCGCTGGGGCGCGGTCGGCGCGGGCTGGCTGGTCACATCGGTCATCACAGTCCCTTGGCAATCGTGAGGCGTCCGAGCAGGACGAGGAGCGCGTCGAAGACCAACGCGATGGCAACGATGAGAATGGTTCCGGTGAGCGCCATTTCGAGCGCGTTGGCCCCGCCGAGACGCGACAGGCCGTTGAAGATCAGCGAGCCGAGGCCGGGCCCCAGGACGTAGGCCACGATCGCGGCGACACCGACGATCATCTGGGTCGAGACCCTGATCCCGGTGAGGATCACCGGCCAGGCGATCGGCAGCTCGACGGTGAGCAGGATCCGCCACCGCGAAAGTCCGATGCCGCGCGCGGATTCGACGACCGTGGCAGGCACCGATCGCAGCCCGACGATCGCGTTACCGATCACCGGCAGGGCCGCGAAGAACGCCAGCATGATGAACGACGGCACCACACCGAGGCCGAACGGGACCAGCAGCAATGCCAGCAGTGCCAGCGAGGGGATCGTCAACGCGACCCGGCTCGAGGTGAGGGTCAACGCCGATGCCAGCGGCAACCGATACACCGCCACCGCGATGAGGATCGCGACGACGGTGCCGACCAGCACGGTCTGAAAGGCCAGCGACGCATGCTGATAGGTGAGGAAGGTCAACACCTCGCCTCGGTCCTGGACATAGCTCCACAAATTCACGGCATTCCCATCGTCGGACTGAGCCAGTGGGTACCTGTTCGCGCGTGATCAACGGTCGAATGTGCCGTCGAAGGATAGTCGATACCGGGTGTTGGCCCGGGGACGCGCGCGAGCTGGTGGCGGTCGATGATGGTTATGCCGCACGCTCGAGCGGTGCGGTGTACGGCTCGGCGTCGCCGGCGATCACCGTGCTCGCGGTGCCGTCGATCCCGACGGGGACCGGACCGCCCAGCGTGATGCGGGTGAGCCTGCGGTGCTCGCTGCCGTCGTAGTCGTCGATGGCGTAGTGCTGAGTGGCCCGGTTGTCCCAGATCGCGACGTCGCCCAGCGACCAGTTCCAGCGGGCGGTGTGCTCGAGGCGGGTGATCCGGTCCTGGAACAGCCGGAACAGTGCCCGCGACTCGTTGCTCGACAGCCCGACGATCTCCTTGACGAAGCAGCCGAGCAGCAGGGCGCGCTCACCGGTCTCGGGGTGCACCTCCACCACGGGGTGCTCGGTCTCGAAATAGGTGGACTCGAACTCGCGACGGTAGTCGCGGTCGGTATCGGCGGGTCGGTCCTGGATCTCGGCGGCGTAGTCATAGCGGTTCGAATGCCGCGCGCGCAGGCTCTCGGCGAGTCGCTGGAGTGGCTCCGGCAGCGAGTTGTAGGCGGCCACGGTCGAAGCCCAGGTGGTCGAACCGCCGTAGCTGGGCAGGGCGACCGCACGCAGGATGGAGGCCTGCGGGACACGATCGACGAAGGTGACATCGGTGTGCCAGACGTTGGACCGCGTCTGGCGCGAGTCGATGGCCAGGCTCTTCGCACCGGCGGAGGTGACCGTCGGGTGCGGGGTGGTCGGGTTGCCGAGCAACTGCGCGAACTCGTACTGCCCGTCCTCGGTCAGGTGGTGCTGGCCCCGGAAGAAGATCACCTTGTGCTCGCTGAGCGCGGCGCGGATGGTGGCCACCGTTCGCGCGTCCAGGTCACCACCGAGCCGAACCCCGTCGACCTGAGCGCCGATGTGGGCGCCGAGCTTGACCACCCGCACCGCGCTCCCGGGTACAGCTGCGTCGTGGACGGACATACGGAGGCCTCTCGCTCGAACCTGGACGATCTCGTCACACGAAACCAGCACGAACGCGCCACGACCATCATTGAATTCAGGCTGAGCGGAATGGCCGAATCGGCGGGGATTACGGTATGCGCAATTCCGCCGCGCTGTGCCCCTGGGATGTCCAAGTACTGAATCGCGATTCGGCCGCTTCCGCCGACGGCGCGCTGATCACCCGGGCGACCGCTTCCCACGACGCTCCCGACGCGCGCACGAAGCGGACGGCTTCGACGAGGCGCCGCTGTGCCGACGCCGTGTCCTCGAACGCCAGGCGCACCGGAATCAGCGCCTGCATCTCGAGCTGGTGATAGTCCCATTCGGCCAGGACCAGGCGGGCGAGGTCGGCGTCGAGCCGTCCGGTGGAGCAATGCAGCACCCGCGCGGAGGGGGCGTGGTCGGCGGACAGATCGGTGCGTAGCCAGGTTCGTCCGTGCCAGCCGTCGCAGGAGCACAGTGCGCGCCACCCGATCACCTCCTCCGGTCGGCGCGAGTGGCTGTCGGTGGGGGCCAGCGGCCGGGCATCGTTGGCGACCGTCGCGCGGGGGCTCGGGGCGTCACTGCGTCCGTACAACCCATCCGTGAAGATGTCGGCTACCCATCCGCGATGGTTTTCGAGCAAGCTGTTCATCCTGACTCCGATGTCGAATCCGAAAAGCTCGATCCCGAACCGGCCCGTCATGACGCGATCGCCGGAGGTTCGGTGTGTGGGACAACTACTCCCAGACACTTACGATCAACCTCAGCGACGCCGACGGCAATCACTTCGCCGCATTGTTGTTCCTAGTCACATAATGCCTGGTCGCGGTCTGTGCTCCGAGCGCGGTGGGACCTGGTCGCGAGGTAGATCGTCGCGCCGGATCGCCCGCGGGTCAGCGGGTTGTCGAACAGGATCGGCCGCGCCTCCACATCGACGAAGGCGGATTCCAGAATTTCGCGGAACTCGTCATCTGGTGCGTCGTCGGACCACATCGCAAAGGTGCCGCCGTCGACCAGGTGTCGCGCGACCGCGCGCAGGCCCTCGCGGGTGTAGAACTCGGCATTCGAACCGTGCAGGACATGGCGTGGTGAATGGTCGATGTCGAGCAGCAGCGCGTCGTACACGCGTCCCGGTTGTGCCGGATCGAATCCCACCGGCCCCGCCGCCGCGGCGAAGAAGTCCGCGCAGACGAGCTCGACCCGGGAGTCGGCAGCCAACCCGGCGGTGTCGGGCAGCAGCTCACGGCGATGCCACTCGATGACGGCGTCGGAGTACTCGATCACCGTGAGCGCGTGAATTCGTGGGTCCAGCAATGTTTCTCGCGCGGTGTATCCCAAGCCGAGCCCACCGACGAGCACATCCAGCCGGTCGCCGGGCGTGCGCCCCAATCCCAGCCGCGACAGCGCACGTTCGGCGACGGTGAACAAGCTCGACATCAGGTACTCGTCACCGAGCTTCACCTCGTAGACATCGGCCCGCACCGTCGGATCGAAGCGTCGACGCAGACTGATCTCGCCGATCGGGGTCTGCCGCCAGCCGAGTTCTTCGAAGCGTGCGCTCATCGCCGTCACGGTAGTCCCGTGGCGACCACAACCCGGCCGGACGACGCGCACAGCACGCCGCCAGATTTGTGCTGGGCGTGATCTTTACGCCATGTTTATGGGTCGACGAGCCGGGAAGTCTGGTCGGCAACCCTGCTCGTGCTCGGTCGGGCGGGTTACTATCGGCCAGGAGTACCGCATGACGCACGCAATCACCCACCTCAGCATGGGCCTGGGCTGGGACCCGGCCCACGCCAACGGAATGCATCCCCGCCGCAAGGACATCGATCTCAACGCGGCGGCGCTGTCGTTCGCCGGCGAGAGCTTCGTCGATGTCGCCTTCCACGAGCAGCTCACCTCGCGCGACGGCGCGCTGCGCCATCTCGGGGACAGCGTCACCGGCGACGGGGACGGCGACAACGAAGTGATCGTGGTCGACCTGGCCCTGCTCGATCCCGCCGTCACCACGATCGTGTTCCTGGTGACCTGCTACACCGGCCAGCGGTTCGATCAGATCGCCAACGGCTTCTGCCGCGTCGTCGACAATGTCACCGGTATCGAATTGATCCGCATCGATCTCGACAGCGTCGGCGCCCACACCGGCATCGTCGTCGGCAAACTGCACCGCCCCCACCAGGATTGGGCCTTCACCCTGATCGGCCAACCGATCATCGCCCAGCACGTGGTCAACGCCGTCCCTCAGCTCACCGCCTATCTTCACTGAGAGCGACGACCCATCCCGTCGTCACTCCGCTAGACGGTCGCGGGCTCGCAGGCGCGTCTCGAGTGCGTCGAGTACGTGTGTCACGTCCGCGTCGAACTCCTCGGCGAGCATTTCGAGTAGCGCCGCGCCGATCAGCAACAGCGTGGAGAAGACCACGGGGGCGATGGGTTCGGTCGCCTCGAGCAGGGGGCGGGTGCGGGGCGCACCGCCATGATGCCAGGACTCGAGCAGGGCCAGTGCGCCCTGGAGATAGATCGGTGGTTCCGGGCGGGCGCTCAGCGCGGGGATCGCCCGATCGGCCGCGCGGCGCAGGATATCGGAGATGGACTCGACGCCCGGGGCCATGGCCTCCATCGCGCAACAGGCCAAACGCAGGGCACCGTCCAGATGACGCGGACTGTAGCGGGCCGACTCCGGGATCTGGTCCCAGGGCAGGCGCAGGACGCGAAGCAGATCGGCGGTGATCGCGGTCGCCGCCGGCGCCTGCGCCGTCGCCGGGGCCGAACCGGACGTGTGATCGACGCCGAGCATGATCTCGAGCCCGATCGCCGATGCCATGAGATCGCCTCGGCTGCTGCGGGTTTCACGTCGATGGCGGCGGTCCTCGACCAGCAGCCAGCCGACCGTCTGCGCGTCGGCGGTCCGCAGCAGTTTCGCGTCGGCCTGCCAGCCGTTCGCGGTATCGCAGCGCGACAGCGCGCAGACCAGATCGGCCATGACGTGGTTGGCGGTGACCAGCGTCGGCTGATGCCGTGGACGGCGTGACACCACCGGAAGATCACCCAGCCTGGCCGAGGAGGACACGAACGACATCGCGGTGAGTGCCGCCGCGGCGGTACGCGCGGCGGCCACGGCGTCAGCGGCGTTCGTGCGCAGCAGCGCGCGATGGATCGAGTCCGCCAGCGGCGCGACGCCGAACTCCGCGTAGTGCAGCAACAACCAGGCCAGCGGCATGTCGCCGAGGACCGGCGCGAGCCGTTCGTTCAGCTCGTACAGCAACGCGGCCGACTGCTCCGGCTGACGAGATCGCGGCGCCTCCCCGGTGAGGTCACGCCATTCGAGCAGTGCCAGATAATTGGGTAGTAGCAAGCTATCGACCAGCTCACTCACCTGAGCGATGACGAATTCGAAATCCAGCTCCGTCATCGCCCCCGGCCCGACCGAATTCACCACCGGGTTGCCGTCGAACGGATCGAAACCCGATTCGTCCAGAGCTAGATCGAACAACAACTCCGCGTGCCCGAGCCTGCCGACGACTCTGCCGACAAAGGGCACCACCCCTCCGTCTTCCACCGCAGTTGCCGCACCGAGAAGGCAATTCACCATCGCGCCTTCGGCTTTCGCGTGCGCACAGAACCTGCGCAGCCGCTGGTGCACGATATCCTCGGTATCGAAACCCGTGCGCACGATCTCTTCCGCGATCGTCACGATTGCCGCGTCGACGACGTATTCTGGCCTGCCGCCTGCTTCATCCGATGCCGACGCGGGGCCCGCGAAATAGAGCCGGTCACTGAATGCGTCGCCCATTCGTCGCCTCACCACAACCTCCACTCGGATGCGCAGTATTCCGTGTACTCGACACCCTTCCAGCAAATTGTTCGCAAGTCGCGGCTCACACCTCACAAGGCGATAACGGCATGAACTCCGCGCGCATCGGCCGGACCGACTGCATGCATGACGCGTCCCATCGAGGCGCTGTCGCGACACAATCTGCCCGAATTCGGGCAGGGATGTTGGCGAACCCGGTCGGGGCAGGCATGATCGTGCGAGTGAATGACGGGGTACCCACCGAGTTGGTCCGCTATGTCGTGGCGTCCACCGGCCTACCCGAACGCGTGGCGGCCCGGGTCGTCGCCGACATCGTCGGCTACTTCGACGAGACGGCCGAGCAGTTCGTCCGGCGCAGGCATGCCGAGCTGCAAGCTCGGGAGATGCGCAATGCCGAGATCTGGCGACGCCTCGAGATCGAACTCGGCGAGCGCCCGGTCGCGGCACCGTCATTCACCGAACGGCAACTTCGTCGCATCGTCTACGGGTAAGGGGTTCATCACGCCATGTGTGGAATCGTCGGATACATCGGTCACCGGCAAGCTGTTCCCGTGCTGCTGGAGGGTCTGCATCGGCTCGAATATCGCGGCTACGATTCGGCCGGATTGGCACTGCCGCATCGCGGCAAGGCGCGCGTGTGCAAAACCCGGGGCAGGGTGCAGGACCTGCGCGACAAGGCCGACACCACCGCTCTGCGCGGCACCGTCGGCATCGCGCACACCCGCTGGGCCACCCACGGCGAGCCCAGTGACGCCAACGCCCACCCGCATACCGATGTCAGCGGCCGTATCGCCGTGGTGCACAACGGCATCGTCGAGAACGCCGAACAGCTGCGGGCCGAGCTGACCGCGCTCGGCATCGATCTCGTCTCCGACACCGACACCGAGGTGATCGCCCACCTGGTCGCGCGCGAGCTCGAGGAATCCGAATCTCTCGAAGACGCCGTTCGCGCCGCGCTGCACCGGGTTCGCGGCACCTACGGTCTGCTGGTCCTCGACGCGCGCCGCCCGGCCGAGCTGGTGGTCGCCCGCAACGGCAGCCCCATCGTGCTCGGCGTCGGCGACGGCGAGATGTTCGTGGCCTCCGATGTCGCCGCCCTCGTCCACCACACCCAGCGGGTGGTGTTCCTCGACGACGGCGAGCTCGCGACCATCCGCGACAGCGAATTCCGCACCAGCACACTGGGAGTCGAGTCCGAACAGACCGACAAGACCCCGACCACCATCGACATGGTGGCCGAGGACTACGCGCTCGGCGGATTCCCCGACTTCATGCGCAAGGAGATCGCCGAACAGAGCGAGGCGGTGCGCCGAGCGCTGCGTGGGCGCCTCGACGACCGCTTCGCCACCGCCCACCTCGGCGGGTTGAACATGGACGCCCGCGAACTGCGCAGTATCAGCAAGGTCGTCTTCCTCGGTTGCGGTTCGGCCTACTACGCGGGCCAGCTCGGTGCCCAGCTGATCGAGGAACTCGCCCGTATTCCGGCCACCGCGGAACCGGCCTCGGAGTTCCGCTACCGCAATCCGGTCGTCGATCCCGACGCGCTCTACGTCGCGATCAGTCAGTCCGGCGAAACCCTCGATACCCTCGCCGCGGTGCAGGAGCTACAGCGCAAGGGCGGCCGGGTCATCGGCGCCGTCAACGCGGTGGGCAGCGCGATCGCTCGCCAGTGCGGGGCAGGGGTGTTCCTGCACGCGGGCCCGGAGATCTCGGTTGCCTCGACCAAGGCATTGACCAATATGACCGTGTCGTTCACGATGCTGGCCCTGCTGCTGGGCCGGGTTCGCGACCTGTCGGCCGCCGACGGCCATCGCATCGTCGACGGCCTGCGCGCCCTGCCCGCCGCCATCGACCAGGTCCTCACCGACGAAGACGCGATCGCCGAGATCGCGCACCGCTACGCCAAGGCCCGCAGCATGTTCTTCATCGGCCGGGTACGGGCGTGGCCGGTCGCCCGCGAAGGCGCGCAGAAGCTCAAGGAGGTCTCCTACGTGCACGCCGAGGCCTACCAGGCCTCCGAGCTCAAACACGGCCCGCTCGCGCTGATCGACCAGGAGATGCCGAGCGTGGTGATCGTCCCCGACGACGAACTGCTGGCCAAGAACCTCAGCACCATCGAACAGATCAAGGCACGCGGCGGACCCGTGATCGCCGTCACGAACGCGGACCTTCCGCCGGACGCGGCCGACGAAGTGATCCGGGTCCCGCGCGTCGCACCGGAATTGGACCCGATGCTGCTCACGATTCCGCTGCAGCTGCTCGCCTATCACACGGCCATCGCGCTCGGGCGCGATGTCGACAAGCCGCGCAACCTCGCGAAAAGCGTCACCGTGGAGTAGCAGTCGCGTGGAGTGCGACGCACGGCGCCGGGGCGGCTGGCAGGATCGAGGCGTGAACACCGCGAACCTGAGCCGCTCCGAGACCGCCGCGCGATCGGCCGCGATCACCGTCCGCGCCTACCGCGTCGAACTCGATCTGTCCGCGGCCCCGGATCAGTCCCAGGATGGTTTCGCGACGACGACCACCGTCGAGTTCGGTGCCTCCGTCGAACAGACGTGGCTCGACTTCATCGGTCCGGCGGTGGAATCGGTGACCGTCAACGGCACGGATGTCGCCGTCGAGTACGACGGAGCCCGGCTCGCGCTCGTCGGCTTGTCGGAGACGAACGTCGTTGTCGTGCGGGGCACCGGTGCCTACAGCCGCTCCGGCGAGGGGCTGCATCGGTTCGTCGATCCGGTCGACAACCAGACCTACCTCTATACCCAGTACGAGCCGGCGGATGCGCGGCGGGTCTTCGCCTGCTTCGAACAGCCGGATATGAAGGCGCCGTTCACGTTCGCGGTGACCGCACCGGCCGGGTGGCAGGTGATCTCGAATCGGCCGTTCGCGGCAATCCAGGACAACGGCGTGCTCCAGAACGTCGAGTTCTCCCCCACCTTGCCGATCTCGACGTATATCACCGCGGTCGCGGCCGGCCCGTACCATCGCGTCGAATCGTCGTGGACGCGCGGGGAACTCACGATCCCGCTCGGGATCTATTGCCGCGCTTCGCTGGCCCGCTACCTGGACGCCGACACGATCTTCGAGGTGACGAAGCAGGGTCTGGACTTCTTCGCCGAGAACTTCGACTACCCGTACCCGTGGGGCAAGTACGACCAGGTGTTCGTCCCCGAATACAACCTGGGTGCGATGGAGAACCCCGGGCTGGTCACGTTCACCGAGGCCTACGTGTTCCGTGGCGCGGCCACCGCCGCCCAGTACGAGGGCAGGGCCAATACGATCCTGCACGAGATGGCCCACATGTGGTTCGGCGATCTGGTCACGATGGTGTGGTGGGACGACCTGTGGCTCAAGGAATCCTTCGCCGACTACATGGGCGCACTCGCGAGCTCGGAGGCCACCGAGTGGACCGACGCCTGGGTGGCGTTCGCGAACCGCCGCAAGGCCTGGGCCTATCTGCAGGATCAGCTGCCGACCACGCACCCGATCGTCGCCGATATCACCGACCTCGAGGCCGCCAAACTCAATTTCGACGGCATCACCTATGCCAAGGGCGCGAGCGTACTCAAACAGTTGGTCGCCTATGTCGGCCGGGAGGAGTTCTTCTCGGGTGTACGCCGGTATTTCCGCACGCACGCATTCGGCAACACTACTCTCGACGACCTGCTGGCCGAATTGTCGGCGGATTCCGGCCGCCATCTGGCGGGCTGGGCGCGGGCCTGGTTGCAAACGACCGGGGTGTCCACGCTGACCCTCGACAGCGGTGCGATCGTGCAAACCGATCCGCGTCCGCACCGGCTCGCTGTCGGGCTCTACGACTTCGATGCTGAGGGTGACTTGGTGATTCGCGAGCGCGTGGAACTCGACATCGTCGACGCTCACACACCGGTGACTCTCGCACCCGCTGCGCTGCGGCTGCTCAACGACGGTGATCTCACCTACGCGAAGGTCCGTCTCGACGTGGATTCGCTCGCCACCGTGGAGAGTTCACTGAATCGGGTCACCGACCCCCTGGCGCGCGGACTGATCTGGTCGGCGCTGTGGAACGCCACCCGCGACGGCGAACTCCACGCCGAACGCTACCTGTCGATGGCTCGTGATTTCGCGCCCGTCGAAACGAACATGGCGCTGCTCACCGCGGTCCTGGCGAACGCGTCTTTCACCATCGGGCACTATCTGCCCGATCCGGCGCGGGATCGGTGGCGCGGTGAATGGCTCGAATCCTGCTGGGCCACACTCCATTCGTCGGCACCGGGTTCCGGCGCGCAGCTGGCGTGGGCGCGGGCGGTGGCGGCCGCCGCCACCGTCGACGGCCACCGTGCCACCGACATCCGGGCGATCCTGCTCGACCGGGCACCGGAGGGCCTGGCCCTGGATCCCGATCTGCGCTGGGCGCTGTGGACGGCGCTGGCCGCCACCGGTGAGGCCAAGCTCGCCGACCTGGACGCCGAGGGGGAACGAGACGGCACCGCATCGGGGCGAACCGCTCACCTGCGCGCACTCGCGGCCCGCCCACGAGCAGATGTCAAAGCCGCGGCATGGGATTCAGCGCTGGGCGACCCCACCCTGACCAACGACCACCTCGACGCCACCATCGACGGGTTCCGCGCCGGCCGCCACCGCGACCTGATCGCACGCTACGACGACGACTATTTCGCGGCACTGCGCACGGTATGGGATCAGCGGAGCATCGAGATCGCTCGACGCATCGTGGTCGGGCTCTTTCCCGCCGCCGATTCGCTCGACGGGGTCGACCGATGGCTCGCCGCGAATGCCGACGCACCGAGTTCGTTGCGTCGCTTGGTCGTCGAACAGCGTGACCACCTCGCCCGCGATCTGCGCGTGCGCGATGCAAACTGATCTTTCCCATTGCACGTCGGGTCAAACATCTAAATCCGAAAAGGCACCTCTGTCAACCCCAGTCGACCAATAACGGTTTAATAACCGACGCGTTGGTGAACCCTTGATCTATGACCAACTCACGTAATCGGACAACGAGTACGCCGAGCATGGATCTGACCAGCACCACCATCATGTTGGCCACCTGCGTGTTCTTCCTCTTCGGCCTGGCTGCGCTCACCGGATCGCTGCCCGCCGCGATCTTCGGCGCCGTCGGCCTCGGCGCGGGAATGATGATGACGTTCAGAATGCTGGACCTGCACGCACTGTAGGTTCGCCTCCGCAGATCCGGAGAGCATTCGAAGGCCAGGAGCTGATCCGCATGTCCGAGACCACCGACCGCACCTACGAAAACGCCGAACCCCTGTTCGCACACTGGGCGCTGATCGATCCCCGCAGCCCCGAACACGACGCTCTGCGGGACCGGATCATCGAGGTCTGTCTACCGCTCGCCGAGCACATCGCTCGCAAGTACGCAGGCCGTGGCGAGATCTTCGACGACCTGCTCCAGACCGCGCGGCTCGGCATGGTCATGGCGGTCGACCGCTACGACGTGACCACCGGTTCACCGTTCCTCGGCTTCGCGGTGCCGACCATCATGGGTGAGGTGCGCAGGCATTTCCGCGATCACATCTGGCCTCTGCACGTTCCCCGTCGCGAGAAAGAACTCCAGGGCAAGGTCAGGGAAGCGACCGAAGAGATGAGCCGTCGGCTCCAGCGCTCCCCCACCGCCCACGAACTCGCCGCCGAGCTCGACGTGCCGGTCACCGACATCGCCCGAACCCTCGTGGCGGCCAATGCTTTCCAGACCCGCAGCCTCGACACTCCCGCCCGCGACAACGACGGCGATCCCGGCATGACCGTCGCCGAGACGTTCGGCGACCTGGATCCGAGCTACCGTCTCACCGAAGACACGATCACCGTCGCGCCGCTGCTGGCGCAGCTGTCGCCACAGGACCGGCAATTGCTGATCTGGCGGTTCTACGACACGCTCTCCCAAGGCGAAATCGCCGAACGCCTCGGCGTGTCCCAGATGAGTGTCTCCCGCAAGCTCACCAGGCTGCTGGGTGATCTGCGTGCCAAGGCCGCCGACGACCAGACGGTACCCGTGGCCTGATCTTCGGCCCGCCCGCACCGTGTCGAGACGATGCGGTGCGGGCTTCGACCGATACCGTCCATTGACTCTGCGGCTACCGGGCTGCACAGTTGATAAAGCAGAATCTCGCGCGTGTCGTGGCGGCGTCCACCGGGTCGGCGCTGTTCACATGGTGTGTCAGTGTGGTGCTCGCCGGCGGGAAGGGTGCGATGACGATGCGCGGTCGACGGAATCGACGGGACCGAGAGATTCGCGAAGTGCGGGAAATCCGGGCCAGTCCGGCCCACCAAACCGCGAAATTCTTACTGTCGGTGCTGATGCTGGTCTGGTTCGGGGCCGGGCTGGCAGCGGCGATGCAGCGGGACTACTTCACCAATACCCCGGCCAATTGCGGCGATCTGGGCACGATCGGACTCACGGTGCTCGCGGGCCCGCTCAACTACCTCGGCATGAACCCGAAGGTCTCCGAATGCCAGTTGCCGGAGCCGAGCCGATGAGCGCACGCGCGATCGGATACCGGTAGCCCGCGTACCTCAGATGAGTTCGGCGAGCTGGTCGCGGTCGGTGGCGTCGAGCTTGATGCAGGCCCGGTAGATGTGGCCTTCGACGGTGCGGACCGAGACACAGAGTCGTTCGGCGATCGCGCGGTTGGACAGGCCACGGCCGATCAGAGCGGCGATCTCGCGTTCGCGTTCGGTGATCGGCAGGGGGCGCGCCGCCGCGGTGACAGCGGGAGTGCCCGCGCCGTCGCAGCGGGCGGCCAGGGCCATCGCGCGGGCGGCCGCCTGGGCGCTGGGCCTGCGCTGTCCGGCGTGGTCGTAGATCGGCACTGTCTGCGCCGCGGCGTCGGCTGCCGACAGCAGGAGCCCCGCGGACTCGAACTCGCGGCTGACCGCGGCGAGCGCGCGGGGGTCGGCAGCGGCGAGGGCAGCGGCGTGGCGGGCGTAGATCGCCGCCACCGGGCCCTGGACACGACCGGCGACGGTCGTGAGCCGGGTGGCGAGGGTGCGATCGCCGAACCGGGTGGCATGGTGCAGAGCTTCGGCTTCCATGGCGTACTGACCGGCGCTGTGCGCCAGGTCGGCGGCCTTGCGTGCCAGGTCCACCGCCGAGTGCGCGCTGTGTTCGGCAGCGGCCAGCCAGGCGCGCGCGATGATGCGCTGCGGTTCGTGCAGGGCCATGTGTGGCCCGCTGTGCTCGTCGGCGTCACCGAGCACCCGCGCGGCCTGTTCGACCTCGCCCAGCGCCGCGTAGGCCCGGGCGAGCAGCAGCCGCGCCGGCAGCTTCCACGGCAGCGAATTCTCGGCGTTGAGCGCCGCCAGCGCCTGTTCGAAGGCGGTGATCGCTTCGCGGAACCGTCCCCGATAGGTGGCGACGACCCCGTCGGCGATGCGCGCGATCGCCCAGCCGACGAACTGCCCTGCCGAGGAGAACTCGCGGTATTCGGTCGCGCGCTGCTCGGCGAGGTCGAGGTCGCCGATAGTGGTCAGGGCGAGAACGTCGCCGTAGCGGACCATCACCCGGATGATCCCGTCGGTGGACTTCTGCTGCGCGCGGCCGCAGGCAGCGATCGGCGCGAAGTCGGCGCCGCGACCGGCCACCGGCATTGCCAGGCCCAGGGCGAACGCGGCGAAATCGACGGCCTGGCGGGGTGAGTTCGGATCGGCGATCACCCGCTCGGCAGCCTCGATTCCCTCGTCGAGGTGGTTTTCATGGACCGCCATCGCCGCCGCGGCGGCATCGACCGTCAGGCGAAGAGCGGGATACTCGACGCGGGTGCGCAGCATCTCGACCAGGTCGCGGGCGTGGTCGACATCGCCGAGCGACCAGAACTGCAAGCTGGCGCGCACCACACCCCACTGCACCAGTTGCAGCGGATCGAGGCGGTCGGGATCGAACCGGGCCAGGATCTCGTCGGCATGCTGGGGCCTGCCCTGCCAGAGCAGTGCGCGGGAGAGCAGTTCGGCCGCGCGCAGCCCACCGCCACGCTCGCACGCGGCGCGCGCGAGCCGTTCGCCCAGCGGCAGATTGGCCAGCGACACCGCGTCCTTGGCCGCGTCGATCAGCAAGACGATGTCGATCGGCCGATCGCTTTCCACGCACAGTCGCGCCAGCCGGATCCGGTGGGCCGGTGTGCTCAGGTCACGGTCCTGCAGCGTCTCGACGAGACGTCCGCGCCGGGTGCGCGCGGCGGCTGTGCCGAGACGGCAGCGCACCACCTCACCGAGCAGCGGATGACTGAACCGGACATCGACGACCCCGTTGTGGCTCGTGACCCGGATGAGGCCGGTGACCTCGGCAGTGTCCACGGCGTCGGCGCCGACGAGCTCGCTGAGGATGTCGACGTCGAGCGGCTCGTGCACAGCCAGCGTCTCCAGCACGTCGAGCACAGGCGCGCCCGCCCTGCTCAACCGCTCGCCGAGCAACTCGACCAGACCCGAGGGCACCGCGGTGGGCCCGCGCAACTGCCAGACGCCGTTGACGTCGGTCAGAGTGCTCGCCTCGACGCCCCCCTCGACCATGTTGCGCAGGAACAGTGGGTTGCCGCCCGAGGACTCCCACATCACATCGGCGCTCAGCCCCTCCAGCGTCCCGCCGAGCACGGTCTCGACGAGTTCGGTGCACTGGGTTTTGGTGAACGGCGCCAACTCGATTCGCTCGAGGTACCCGTCCTTCCACAGTGAGGTGACCGCGTCGGGCAGCGATTCCCCGGTGCGCACGGTGGCGATGATGCGGGCCCCACGGTCGACGGCGATCTGGTGCACCAGCGTGGCCGAGAGGATGTCGAGCAGGTGCGCGTCGTCGACGCCGATCACCGTATCGGGCTGGGCGAGCACGTTCTCCCGGGCCGAATGCAGCAGCGCGAGCGGATCGCGCGACACCGACGCGGCGATCCAGGGCGCGAACGCACCGAGTGGAATGGCTTGTGACGACGCGGTACAGGCCACCCAGCGCACCGGCTCGGACAGCACAGCGGTGACCATTCGGGCCAGGGTGGTCTTGCCGACGCCCGCGGCACCGACGAGGATCACGCCACCGGTGTCGCGGTTCGTCAAAGCCTTACGGACGGCGTCATATTCGGCGGGACGATCGAGCAGCTGCCAGAGTCCGCCCATACATGAAAAGTGTAGTTCCCGTCCGGCCCTGTCACAACGACTCGGCCCGGCGACACGGCCGACGCGCGGGTGGACCGGCGCGGCGGGCGCGCGCGGCGCATGGGCGGGTGCCGCGATGGTCACGGCGGGAGCTCGGTGGCGTCACGGGGCTCGAGCCGCGGCGCGTTGTTGACGTCGTGGCGGTAGTTGCTCGAGGCCTCGTACACGCGCTTCTTGAGCCGGTTGATCGAGCCGAGCGGCCGGTGCGCGTCCAGGCCACGCCAGGAGTTGAACGAGAGCACGTCGTCACCGTAGGCACGCCGCTGCGGGGTGTACGGATCCTGCACGTCGAAGCGGATGGTCGCCACGGTGCGGTGCGGTGAGTCGTCTTCGGGCCATGGCGCAGTCGCGTCCTCGATCGGCATGGTGGCGGTATCGGTGCACAGTTGCGCGCGCAGTTCGTAGGTGGCGCTGTGCGCGGCGAAGAAGTCGACGATCAGGTCCTGATGGGCATTGACTCCCGCGTCGGGGTCGACCGGTTGCCCTTGCAGTGCAACGACTTCCGGCGACACCGGCACGTAGAGCAGCTTGGCCACATAGTCGCCGTAGCGCAGCGGCGCCGAGGAGTAGAAGGTCTCGCCGAGGATGTGGGTGTTGGGTGCGACGAAGACACCGAGATTCGGTGGCACGCTGCGCCCGATCCGGCGCAGCACGTGTGTGTTCAGCGCGGCGACGAGGTCGCTGCCCGCGCGCAGGGCGGCGTCGGGCAGCCGGGCCAGCACCCACGCGGTCGGCATGCCCTTGGTGAGGTAGGCGTGCGCGTCGGCGAAGAGGAACTCACGATGGGTCACCATGATGAAGTCCTGCGTGCTCGCCTCGTCGTCGGGCAGCGCGCGCGGCCCGTGTACCCCGAGCACCTTGATCCCGAGTCCGCGGACGCCGCGTAGCTGGTCGCTGCGGATCACCCCGGAGGTACTCGACAACCGCGCGATCACCGGATAGGTGGCCGGGGTGGCGAACATGCCCTGGGCCAGTTCGGGTGGCAGGCCCGCGGGCACCGTCAGTTCGCCGCGCAGGATGCCGTGACTCTTGGCATGGGCGTCGCGCAAACCTCGCTTGTACTTGCGGTAGGCGCGTTCATTGTTGTCGCGCAGGACCGCGATGATCTTGTCGATGATCTGTTCTTCGTCGGGCCGCGGTTGTTCCAGGTCCTCGCGGTAGCTCACATAGCTCATCGCGGGCTCCTCCACGGGGCGAACGGATTCGCGACGCCCTCCAGCGCGGGCGCGAGGGTCGGGAAATGGCGCAGCAGCACGCTGCGCATCGTGTTGTCACGCACCCAGGCCAAGCCCGCCTCGGTGTAGACCTCGGGCCGGAAGTCGGTGGTGAAGAACCGGTCCGCCGACAGCCGCCGCGACGCCATCAGCACGAACACGCGAAAGGCGGTGTCGCTGAAGCCGAAACCGGGCGGCTTGGGCTCGGCGTAGAGGCCGATCATCAGGTCGACATCGTCCACGTCGCCGTAGACCTGTTCGAGTTCGCGTGCCCACTGCGGGTCATCGGTGAGTTCGTCGAACGAGGTGACCGGCGGTAGGCGCAGGTGCCGCCGGAACTCGTTGTAGCGCGGCACACCTCGCTCGCGGACCCGCAGGATGTCGACGGTCGCCAGATCGAGCAGCGGTTGGCCCGGACGCTCCAGCTGTTGGAGGTGAACGGGGTAGTTGTGCAGCGTCAACGCGCCGGGGTTGGCTCGGCCGAAGGAGTAGAGCAGCGTGTCCATCGCTGTCTCGGCGAGCCGTTCGCGGATGTGGGCGACGCCGAGGTCGGGCAGCGGGTGCTCGGCCAGCACGGTGTCGTCGGCGAGGCTGCGGACGACGAGCGCGTCGGGGATCAGCGGATGCATACGGTAGACCGAGACGAACTCCTCGGTGAGCGAGTACGGCACTCCGCTGTCGTCGCGCGCGGAACCCGGTATGCCGCACAGCACTTCGTTGCCGATGAAGTGGCCGAAGCGCCGCGAAACCCGCTCTCCCAGCACGCCGAACCAGTTCGCGCGCATAGCCGCGACGGTGGTGGGATGGGCGATCACGGCCGGTGTCCAGTCGACAGTGTGGATCTTCGCGATCAACGCGGAGTTGACCAGCCGGGCGGTGTCGTAGAGCTGCTGGTCGTTCATGTCGGGGTAGCGCCGGGTCAGGCGGGCACAGATCGCGTTGTGTTCGCGCAGGAACAGCGAGTGCAGCAGGGCCAGGCCCACCCAGGCGTTGGCCGCCGAGGGATCGAGTGCCACCAGCCGCTCGGCGTCCAGCGGCGGGAGTCCGAGTTCGTCGATCACGAGCTGGCCGTGCTTTCCCGAGCGCAAAGAAGCGGCGAATTCCGCTGTCTTGCCATAGATCTGAGAGGCATCCCACCAGTGGGTCTCGCCGGTGACGTAGGTCGGCGCGGCGCCCGGGTCAGGGGCGGGCACCGTCACCGTGCGCGGGATCGCCATCGGGGGGTGCGGCCACGGATCATCGTCGTCCAGGGTGACGACGAAGGGGTCCTGTTCGGCGGGGTCGTGCACGAACCAGTCGTGCACCTCGAACTGGATCCAGGCCGCAGCCAGCAGATTCAGGGTGGTGGCCGGCTGGAATCGGTCACGCGTGAGCAGCTGCCTGCTGATCGTGCGCGGGTTGGGTTCCATGATCCGCGCGGGATCCTCGGGGTAGGTGCGATCGAGTGGGACGTTGCGGCCGAATCGGCAGCCGATCGAACCCGCGCGCGGGTCGTCGGGGCTGTTGTAAGTGCCCTCGACGGTGCGCGCGTTGCGGTGTTCGCCGGCGTCGTCCGGGGGCAACGGTCCGGCCGGATGCGGGCCGGTGTCGAAGAGGTTGCGCGCCCGCAGTCTGCTGCGCAGGCCGACCAGCACGGCCAACCCCAACGGGGTCGGTAGCCGGAACCAGCCGACCCGCCGGTCGAGCGCCTCCGCGGCGGTGACCAATGCGCGAGTGACCAGTGTTTGCTGCTGTGCGTCGACCATCGAGAACCTCCACGGAATGGCGCGTGCTCGCCGCCTACCGGACCGATCGAATCCAGTCTCCGGCGCCTGGTCAGGCCTGTCACGAGTAGTCCACTACGCGCGGGCACGCGCACGCGGGCACCGTGGCGCCGATCCGGTGCTGCTGTGGTCGATGGTCCTCGCTCGACCCGGACGCGCGACCTGATCGGGTAGCGCACTACGCGCGCGCCGCGGCCCGTCGATGGGCGAATCTGGCTTCCAGGGAGCCCGCGCACCGCGGGCAATACCCGTCACAGCGACAGAAAGGGGGCCCGGGTGATCACGCCGATCGAGATCAAAGTGAACCTCGACGGGGATGTCGCGGGCGCACTGCGCCGGCTCCGATGTCCCGATACCGCCGCGGTCTACCGCGACATCTGGTTCGCCGAGCCGCTGCACCCGGGTACCGCGGGGGCGCCCACGCTGCTGTCGAGCCGCATCGTCATCCGGTTGCGCAGCGGCGCGGAGGAAGACGATCTCACCGTCAAACTGCGACCGTGCGTGCCCTCCCAGCTGGCGGGCCGCTGGGGGGCGCCCTTCACCGAGCCGGGTGTGCGGTACCGCATCGAAAGCGACTGGTCGGCCGATCGGCGGATGCTGTCGGCCTCGGCGATCAGCTCCCGGCCTGCCGGTTCGCTGCGCGCGGCCGTGGCCCGGGGTGTCGATGTCACCGGCGCGCTCCACTCGGCTCAGCGCCAGTTCCTGGTCAGCTGCACGCCGCCCGGCGTCGCGGTCGACCACCTGCGCGCGATGGGACCGGTCGCTTCGGCACGGTGGACGGGGGTACCGGTGGGGACATTGCGCGCCGATGTCGAACGGTGGAGCACCACCGGACTCGATCTGGTCGAGCTGTCGCTGAAAGTCACACCGCAACAAGCCGATTCGCCCGTTGATCTGCACCTGCGCGCGCTCGACGCCCGGCGCGAACTCGAAGCCGCCCTGCGTACGCTCGGCCTGACGATCGCGTCAGGTGATACCAAAACCGAGCAGGTGCTCACCGCACTGGCGGCGGCGCACCGGCTCGGGTAACGCTCGGCAGGGGGTCGATGACCGGTCCTGATCGACGTCGTCGGCGACGCGGACCTGCCCTGCGACTGCCACGGTGCCGGATGGCCTGGATCGACCACGCTGTCGATCGGAGCCCGGAGTCCGGCGGACCCGTGACACTGCCATCGCGGCGGCTCAATTGGCGATGATGAAGTTGAACAGCACCCTGATATTGCGGTTCCACCCCACGTGATATCGCACTGTCATCGTGCCGTCGGCGTGCGGAACCACATTCAGGACCTGGGTGGTGGCAGGTCCGAGGAACGGGATGTTGTTGGTGTCGATCTCGGTCAGACTCACCGAGACCTGACTATCTGCCCGCACGTCGGCGTTCGGGAATCCGAATACCCAGGCACCTGTTCCATGGGTGCGCAGGATCTTCTGTGCCCAGAAGATCGATGTGATATTGGTCTGGTCGATCGCCCGAACGTCGGCTTCTTCGGCGCCGTAGCCGGTTTTCGCCGACTCGAACACCTCTTCTTCGGTATCCGCGCTCGCTGCCACGACCGCGTCTTCCGTATCCGTCTCCAACATTTCGGCGCCCTTTCTCGGCGGAAAAACTCTCTGGAGCTATCGTCGCGCGTGGGCGCGCGGGCGCGAATGCGTAATCCACTACCCGAATATGCGCGGATGCGGCGACGGTTGTGTCGCACATTCGAGTAGTCCGCCACGCAATCGAGTTCGACACGGCCGAAGGAGGATCGAGAAGGGCCGATTTCTCGGAGGAACGGCAGTGAGCGGATATTCCTTATCTGTTCACGATCAACGCGGGCGCCGATCTTCTCGATCAGCGCCCGTTCACGCCGTAGCGCCGAGGGTGCGGGCCCACCTGCCTGTGTCGAGTGATTGTCGTGCGAATCATGGTGTGGCTCAGGCGGACAGCGTGTGTCCGATCGTGGCCGCCACCGCGGCGTGGGCGAGGTATTCGGCGATGTCGTGCGCCCGCTCCTTGGGGTTCTCGACCGGGAGGTCGCGCAGATCCGGCCCCCAGGCCTGACTCAGTGGGCAGCCGATGGCGATCGGATCGCCGGCGTACCAGGTGTTGAGCCATTCACCGACCCGCTCGGGCCTGCTCGGCCCGCCCGTCAGCAGCTTGCGGTACACCCCGTCCATCCCGAGCGGGCTGCCCGCCGTCACCAGCAGTCGCACGTTCAGTTCGCGGGGCAGCTGGGTGAGCAGATCCATCGCGACCACCGTGCCGAGACTGTGGCTGACCAGGATCAGGTCGCCCTCGGTGGGCGCATCGATGAGCACCGTGTCCAGCACACTCTTGCGGACCCGCTCGTCGTCGAGATAGGCGGCGACGTCTTTGAAGATGGCGCCGATGAGCGCGGAATCGAGGCCGCTGCGGGCGGCGATCCAGCTGAGCTGGTCGCGCAACCGCCCCAGCACCACCGCACCGAACCCGCCGAAGAGTTCGCGCGCTTGCGGGTCGGTGGGCAGGTCACCGGCGTCCGGCATCCCGGCCCGGCGCGCGGCCTCGGCGACCAGGCTCTCGTAGAGTGCCGGACCGGAGTCGACGGCCTCGCGGGTGTCCATGCTCTCCACGAGCTGGTCACCGTAGAAGGGGAAGTACACATCGGCGGGGTCGATGGGGCTCAGGCCGGCGAGGGTGAGTCCCTTGTTCAAACCCGCTGTCCAGTTGCGGCGCAATTCGACCGGGTCACGGCCCTGTTGTCCGCGTCCGTGCAGGAACAGCACGCTGCGTCGACCACCGAACGCGCTCGACCGACCACGCAGGCCGCGCACCAGGCTTTCGGCGGCCGACCCCCGTGGCGGCACCGGCAGTCCGGCAACCGCCTCGCTCGGTGCGACCGCCGCGAGCCCGAGTTCGTCGAGCAGGGCGCGCTGGGCCGGATCGAACTGCCGCGATCCGAGATCGTGCAACAGCACGCTCACCCGAACGCCCTCGTTGGCGATCCAGTCGATCGCGTCGTCGCCGTCCCCGGACTGCCACAGTTTGCCGTCCTTGCGCAGCACCCGGCCTTTGTCGTCCTTCTTCGGGACTCCGGCGTGATGCAGCGCCACGATCTCCCACTGATCGTTGAAGACCGGCGAGCCCGAATTCCCCGGTTCGGTGTCGGAGGCGTAGTGCAGGAAGTCGTCGAGTTGCAGGTCGAGGCGGTTGTGCCGGATCGAGATCTCCTTGAGCCGGCCCGAGGGGTGCCCGACGACGTTCATCGCCTCACCGATCACGATCTTGCCGGGCTTGGCGATCAGCGGATTCCAGCCGAATGTGGCGCCGGGCGCCACACCGTCGGGCCCCGGCGCCACACGCACCACGGTGTAGTCGAGGTGTTTGTCGGTCACGAAGAAGTCGTCGGGCGCCAGGCGATAGCGCACGGTGGGGTTCGGGACGTTGTCGATGTCGACCTCGGCCCGGAACTCGATCACCACCGACTCGGCCGCCCCCCGCGTCGGCAGCACATGATTGTTGGTGAGCAGCAGTTGCGGCGACACCATCGAACCGGTACCCATCGGCACCTCACGGCCGTTGTCGGCCAACGAGATACGCGCCACCGCCGCGGCGGCGCGAGCACCGCGGGTCAGGAAGTTCGCGGCCTGCAACTCGTTGGCGAAGCCGATGACCCGCTCGAGCGAGCGGATGCTGTCGACCGGGTCCTGCCTGCCGAGTTCGATCACCGCCTGCGCGGGGACTTCGCCGGTGACGAGCAGCCGGTCGGCGCGGGCGAGAATCTGTTCCTTGGTGTCGACGACATCGGACTCGGTCACCGCCCGCAGGCGCGTCACCTCATCGCGTTGCGCCTCGGTGTCGTCGAATCGCTGCGATGCGGCATCCATCTGTTCGTGCCACGCGGTGGTACGAGCTTCGCTCTCGGTATCCATGGGTCACCTCGCCCGGAGAATGTGTGCTGGGGTATTCAGCGTGGGCGCGTGCGCGGTGCCGATCACGAGTAGTGGACCACTCGACTTCACCGCGCGGGCACCTGCGCGATGTCACGGATAGATCGTGTGGGCGGCGTTCACATCGCCGGCCGACAACGCGGAGCGCTGGCCCATCGTCACGCCGGGCGGCACGGGCACACGCGCGAGGATCGTCGCCTGCCCAGTGGTGCTGAACGCCGTCGCGGGGTAGTGCATGATCGAGCCGAAGTCGTAGCCGCCGACGTCGTCGCCGTCGGTGATGTGCTGATCGAAGTTGTGCCGGTGCGCCGGGTCGACCCGGTCGAGCCGCACCGCGATGAAGTTGCCCCGGTCCTCTCTGCTCTGCTCGTGCCAGAGTCCGAGCGCGTGCCCCATCTCGTGGACCACGGTGCCCACGGGCGCGGAAGCGGCGAGTTCGATCGTCTGCCGTCCGCCCCGCCGCCCGACCGGCGACCGGCTCGACGTGCTGGGCACGAACCGTACGAAGTCGCCGTCGGCGCCGGTGCGCGGGACGAACCGGATCCTGGTGCGTGCGTTCCAGTGTGCGACCGCGTCGAAGACCCGCTGCGGTGCGGGCAGGGCCGGGTCGACCTCGAAGGGGACCACGGCATTCGGCCAGCGGAACACCGCACCGGAGACCACCACGCCTTCCTGTCGACGGCGGGCATCGATCTCCTCGACGGTGCCGAGCACGATGTCGCCCTCGAAGATCGCGAGGTCGTCGACCGCGGCGTAGCGCAGTTCGCGTACCCCGTGCGCGACACTGCCGATCAGCGCGGAGCCCGCCTCCGGGCCGGAATGGAATTCGCCGGTGTCGTCGGTGTCGACGGCCGATCGAAGGGTGTCGTCGATGATCATGGCGGTCGTGCTTCCTGTGTCGGAGTCGGCAACGGCGGGATCCGTCGCCTCTGCTGGAAAGCGTGGCCCGCCGGCCTGCCGGCGCGCGTGAGTAGCGCGCTACCCGATCACGCGCGGGCGCGATCGGGTCACCTCCCCGCAACCGATCAGCCAGGCAACGAGCTCATCGGCCTCGGGTCCCACACGGTCACGGGGTCGGACCCGGCCGGTGGAGTGGTCGGACCTGCTGACACGCGTGCGGCCCGCGGCCCGGCACTGACTACGCTGACAACAGCCCGCATACGCAGGTAGGCGAGGCACGTGTACCGACCCTCGAGGAGAACTACCCATGTGGCCGTCCGACTGGCCTTCGTCAGCCCGCGCGATCGCGACCGCCGTCGAGGCCGCCGTCAGCGCGGCGAGGGCAGCCGACGAACCCCGATTCAGTGCGACCACCGCGGATCTGTCCGAACTCCCCGCCGACCAGGTCACCTCGGTGCTGGCGGGGATCGTTCGGGACCTGCTCGAGATCGCGCATCCGGACGGTCTCACCGGCGACGATGTGCGCGCCGTGCTGGAATCGGTGGTACGCCGATCGGCGACGTGGCTGCCCCGACTCGACGCCGCCGCGGTCTTCAGCGCGCTCGCCGGGGCGCTCGGGATCGACGAGTCGGCCGAGCCCGACCGGGCATGGACCAACCCCCAACCCGCGGCGGTACTCCTGATCGAGTACCTCGCCGATCTCGCCCGGACACCGCCGGATCACGCCGTTCAGCGCGCGATCAACGAGATCGCCAGGGCCGAAACCGTCGAAATGCCCTGAGCCGCTTCACGCCTCGTCGAGCAGCCGCCGGATCTCGGCGCGCAGGGCGGCTGCCACACGATCGGCGGGCAGGGGCGGCAGACCTGCTTCGAGCAGAGCGTCCGTGACATTGAGCCCGACGGCCGGCTCGGCGACGGCGGTGCGCGAATACTGTTCCAGCAGTTGCCCTTCTCGCCGGGTGAATGAGGCCGGTCAGTGGCCCGCTGCGGTGAGCCGGTAGTCCGCTTCGAGCAGCATCCATGCGCTCAGCTGGACCGAGAGGTCCCGGCTCAGGTTCGCCGACGATGCGGCGGACGCGTCCGCGAGCTGGAGAAAGGTCCCCGGATGCTCGGGCACCGCGACCGGGCGGGTCCAGTCCGCGCCGAACAGCGGCAACCCGTTCACCTCGGCACGGTTTTCCCAAGCCGCCCGGGCGGAGGCGTGCACGATATTCGCCGCGGTCGTGTTGTTCAGCGACAGTGCGGCTTCGGCGAGAAAACGCGCGAGGATTCCCATGAAGAGCCCGGAATCGTTTCCGGCGGCGGCGACGATCACCCCCCTGGCGGTGAGTCGCTGCTCGACCGCGGCGATCACGGCGGCAGCACGTTGACGATGAACCGATTCGCCTGTGCGCAGCGCCAATTCGGCCTCCAGCCCGATGGTCACACCCTGGCAGTAGGTGTGCACGGTGCGGTCCACCTGCCCGCCGGGCTCGTGGACCCCATCGTGGATCAGGCCGCTGTCGGTGTCACGCAATCGCGTGTGCAGGAAATCGGCCAGTTGGCCGGCGCGGTCGAGTTCACCCAGGCGCGCCAGCGCGATGCCGGTCGGGCCGATCGCGGGCGTGTTGTAGAAGTCGTCGCCGTTGCGCCATGACACCGCACCCACATCCGGGTTCCATCCTTCGAGCAGGGCGCCCCGCAGATTCCCGATCGCGTCGCCGAACCGGACGTCGAGCAGTCGCTCGGCACGCTCGAGGGCGATTGCCAACCACCCCATGTCGTCGTAGTAGCGGTTGGTCCAACCGGTGATGTTGCGGGCGCGGATACCGCGTGCGAGGGCGACGACCCGATCAACGCGGTCGGGAGTGCTGGTTCGGTGCGCGGCATCGATCGCGCAGTCGAGCAGGTGTGCTTGCCACCAGTAACACCATCGCCCGAGCAAGGACCTTTCGGTCAGGTCCGCAGGCCACGCGAGCACTCCCAGCCGATAGTCGGGCAAACCGAGCAGCGAGTGCACATGCCGCTGCACGATAGCCTGTTCGGCCAGGTCGGCGCGCTCTCCCGGACCGCTGTCGACCGAGCACTTACGCGTGATCGTGCCCGCCTGTGTCGGCTGTGCCACCGCGGTCAGCGCGATCGCCGCCCCCGCAGCGCACAGCACGCTGCGCCGACTGAACTCGTGGTTCAGGCGATCCATTCGCTCGGACTCCTCCTACTGGGCATCGGCGTCGGTGCCGAACCCTCAGAGTCCCGTGTCGCGATTGCCAAAGCTTGAACTGCTCCGGTGCGGCGTGAAAACGTTTCACACCGGTTACGGCTCGTCGGCCTCGGTGCCCGGGGAGTAGGGCGAGCTGAAACCGGGCACCCACTCGAACGGAGTCGCCCCCGCACCGGCGGTCCGCTCGGCGGCCGCGGCGAACGGAGCGTTGTTCTGAGTCAGTCGGCCGATGGCGCGTTCGAGTGCGGGCAGGATCTCGGTGATCGCCAGATCACCGTGCGCGAAACGTCCCAGCAGCGCATAGACCATGTTGGTCAGCACGAGGGCGAGATCGGCCGCGTAGTCCTCGTCGAGGCTGGCGAACATCGTGCTCACCGCGGGCAACACCGCGGCGAAACCCTGCGCGTCGAGTCGCTGCCCACCCGGACCGGAGCGTGCGTGGTAGTAGGCGGCGAGCATCCGTGGGTGACGCTCCCACGGCTCGAACACGTAGCGGGTCACCCGCTTCAACACATCGGCGAGCGATTCGTCGGCTCGCGGCGGGTCGAGTTCGGTGTAGGTGTTCGTGGCCATCCACTGCGCGACCGCGGCGAGCACGAGTTCGTCGCGGGTGGGGTACAGCTTGTAGACCGTGGTCAGCGACACCTGGGCGACGCGGGCCACCCGGCGCAGCTGAACCGCGTCATACCCCTCCGATTCGAGCAACGACAGGGTGGTTTCGGTGATCTTGCGCGCGGGATCACCTTCGCCCTTTCTAGCCACCACGTCACAGTAGTCCATCGTCTCGTCGCGCCACCGAGGCGATTCGATCTCAGATGCGCGTTCCCACATCCGCGGCGACGAGGTTGTCCAAGGCCCGCTCCGCGACCGCCGCGATCGTCATCGACGGATTGCACGCGGCGGCGTTACCCGGCAACAGCGCACCGTCGAGCACGTAGAGCCCCGGCTGGTCATGGACGCGGCCGTCCAGGTCGCACACCGAGCCCATGCTCGCCCCACCCAGCGGATGCCAGGTCGAGGGAAACAGCGAGTTGGTGTCCAGCAACATCCCGGTCGAACCCGCGATGCGGCGCACGGCGGGGTCGATGTGGTTGTTCTGGATGGTCCGGTCGCCGTCGTGGGGCCAGTGCAGAATCGCGTCGTCGCGGGCGGCGTCGTAGGTGAACGACCCGCGACTGTCACTGACGCCGTAGCCGACGAGCATCGTGCTGCCCGGATCCACCGACATCGGCGGGATGGAGGCCTGGATCACGGTGTGCGCAGCCTGCGGATCGTCCCAGTTCTTACTGCCGTAGACCACCGGACCACCTTGTGCCGCACCGAAGTTCGCGGCGGGTTCCGACCAGACATAGATGCGATCGGCGTTGGTGCCCCAGTTCTGGCCGAGCCCGTCGGGCAGGTCGGGAATCAGGCCCTTGGCACCGGCTCGCACGAGCAACCGGGTGGTGTTGAGACTGCCCGCCGCCAGGATCACCGATCCCGCGGTGAGTACCTTGTTCTCGACCACGACACCCGCGGTGTCGAGACGCTGCACGTGCACGGTCCAGCGACCGTCGCGGGCGCGTTCGAGATCGGTCACCTCGTGCAGGGTCTGCACCTGGCACCGGCCGGTCGCTTCGGCGGCGGCGATGTAGGTGACGTCGACAGAGTGCTTGCCGCCGTTGTTGACCCCCATCGCACCGTCACCGTTGGTGTAGGAGGGTTTCATCTCCCCGCGCAGCTCGGCCAGCGCGAAGTTCCAGTCGATGGGCATCGGGATCTTCGACAGCGGCATCCCGGCCCCGCGTACTCGATCCGCGAAGACCCTTGCGGCCCGGTAGTTGTCGGCGGCGATCAGCTCGTCGGGAGCTTCGGCCAGCCCGAGCATCCGTGCCACGCGCGGATAGTGCACGCGATCCATCGTCGCCCAGTCCAGCTCTTCGGGAAAGTGCGCGTTGAACACCGCCTCGGCGGGCTGCAGTGACATGCCCTGGTAGACCAGCGATCCGCCACCGACACCGGCGGCGCACAGCGCGGTCATGTTCACCCCGGGCACCGCCTCCACCAACCCGGCGTACGGGTCGAACACGAGCGGTCGCCCGAACAGGTTCGGGCTCGATCGGTACCACAGCAATCGCTTGTCCGGGGCGGACGCGCGCGGGAAGGTTTCGGCGTTCGGACCGCTGGGCCACCGCTGACCTCGCTCCAGAACCGTCACCGTGACACCGGCTTGCGCCAACCGCAGCGCGCTGACGCCGCCACCGAACCCCGACCCGATCACCACCACCCGATGGTCCTCGTAGGTCAGCGGAACATTGTTGGACCGCAACGCGATCGGAGTCGGCGTGCCCGTGGGGCGGGCACCGAGAAGTAGCCCACTCGCCGTTGCCGCGGCAACCAGCATCGAGCGGCGCGAAATGGCTTTCACACACAGATCCTTGTTCAGTCGATGCTGCAGCCGGAGACCGGCTTGTCCGCAAGACGATCGAGTAGATAGGTGAACGCGTTGTCGGGCCCGAAGCCGTCGATGATCTCCGGCCCGAAGTGATTCGGGATGGTGGTTCCGGGCAGGATCGGCGGGAGCTCGTTCGTGCGGAAGGTGACCGTGGCGCCCTTGCCGCACCAGTCTTCGGCGAGTCGTCGGGCCTGTCCGTACGGGACGGTGTCGTCGTTGCGGCCACTGGTGATCAGGACCGGTGTGGCCGGAGTGGAGTTACCGATGCGCAGCTCCGCCAATACCGGCGTGGCTTCGGGCAATTCGGCGAGATGGGCGGACAGCGGCCGGCCGTCGTTGGTCAGCGACTCGGTTTTGAGGAAGGGGTGGTACGTGATCACGTCGGCGATGCAGGAGTCGCTCAGCGTCTCGAGCATCGCGCGCCCGGCCGGGCTGGTGACCCGGTCCACCGCACGCTGCAGCTCGGGATAGCGCGCGAGCATGCCGTTGACGGCGAACCCGATCGCTCCGCCGATCAGCGCACCGTCGATCTTCTCCAGGATCGCGGTGAGGTCGGCGACCGGTCCCCCTGCCCAGGTGCCTTTGAGATTCAGTTCCGGTGCGTAGCTCGGCTGCATCTCCGCGGCGGCCGCGGTGGCGCCCCCGCCCTGGGAATAGCCCCAGAGCACGACCGGCGTCTCCGGTCCGACACCGCCGAGATTGTTGGCCGCGCGCACACCGTCGAGAATCGCGTGCCCGCTCTCGAACCGGTTGGCGTAGGTGTGGATGCCGGGTGTGCCGAGGCCGACGTAGTCGGTCACCAGCACCCGCGCGCCCAGGCCGCTCCACACCACCGACGACGGTAGCTCCTGGTTCGCCGAGATCCCCAACGGCTGGGTGGACACCGCCATCCCGGTCGAGAACGCCACCGACATCGCGCAACGGTCCGCCTGACCCGACGTGCCGGGGCCGATGACCACCGTCGGACGCGGTCCCGGACCCTGCCACGGACCGGTCGGCTCGAGGTAGGTCCCGCTCACTGCTACCGGGGACCCGTCCTGCAATCGCGACGTGTACATCACGTGCTGCGCCTTGCCCGGCCATCCCTGCTCGGTGGGCGGGGTCACGAACAAGGTCATCGGCGCGGTCTTGATGATCGCGCCCGGTTCCTGCGGAATCCGGTCCGGCGGTGTGTAGAACGCGCTGACGGGCTCGGCCGAGACCCGCCCCGCCTGGGTCACCACACCCGTCGCCGCCATCGCGCCGGCCAAGACCATGACCGCGACGACGCGCCCGGCATGCGGCCACATCCGTCGAAGATCCTGTCGCTTCATCGAGAACCTCTCAGTCGTCATCACTGGCCGGCGCCGTCGCCGCAGTGATCCAAGTCGCCGGAACAGCAGATCATGATGCCTGTCACACCAGCGCCGACAGAGAGTAACACGGTTACTGGTCGGTACGAACACCCGCCCCGACCCGGCACCCCGTCGCGGCGAAAACCACGCGAATCGCCGTGGTAACCGAAGCACTCGCGTGGTGAAAGCTGTTCCCGCGAATCATCTTTCAGACCGCTTCGGCTGTGGGATGGTGCCGGAATGCTGATCGAATACGGAGTGTGGGGTTCGCGATTGGTACTGGCCGGGGCTTTCGGGCTGTCGACATGGGGGAAGTTGGCGGACGGGCCCGCGACACGGAAGGCGGTGGTCGATTTCGGGACAGACATCAGATGGGCCCCCACGGTGGCGATCGGGTTACCGGTAGCCGAGGGTTCGGTGGCCGCGGGATTGCTGTTCCCGCGGACGGCGGGGATCGCGGCCGCGGTGTCCGCACTGCTGCTCGCCGGGTTCACCGCGGCGATCGTGCGATTGCTGCTGCGCGGCGAGCACCCGAGCTGCTCCTGTTTCGGCGCGGCGAGTTCGGCGCCCATCGGGCACGCGACGCTGGTGCGTAACGGGCTACTGCTGGCGCTGGCCGCACTGGTCACGGTCGGCGCGATCCGGTATCCGCAGGTCCCTGCCGGATTACCCGTCGAGGCCTGCGTGGGGCTCGCGCTGATCGTAGCGCTGGCGGTCGTGCTGACCTGGACGCTCGGGGAGTTGCGCGCCCTTCGTCGCCGGGTCGACGAACAGGCCCTGTCGACCCTCGGGGCCGAAGGTCTGCCGGTCGGCGCGGTGGCACCGGAGTTCGAGCTACTGGCCGCCGAGGGCGGGCGGATCGATCTGGCGTCGTTGCTCGCGCCGGGAAAGGCAGTCCTGCTCGTGTTCGTCCATCCGGGGTGCGAAATGTGCGCGGCGCTGGCCCGCGAGTTGCCGCGCTGGCAGTCGCGCGTGCGGGATACGTTGACAGTCGTGCTGGTCGGCAACGGCGATCTTGCCGAACATGCCGCCTGGGGGCGCGCGCAGGAGGTGGGTGATATCCCGGTCCTGGTGCAACAGGGCAATGAGACCGCTCTCCGCTATCGGGTCCGGGGAACGCCGTCGGCGGTACTGATCGGCGCGGACGGGCGGGTCGCGGGTGCGGTCGCCCGGGGTGCCATCGCGGTGCGCGAGTTGATCACCACGGCGAAGACGGAGGCGGGGCGGCGATCACCCCGTCGAGACGAGCTCGCCTCAGGGACGCGCCGATAGGCGCTCCCCTATTGCCCCGTTTCACAGACAGAAACCGACCGATTCCCTAAACCTGTTGTTTCCCAACAGTTTTCAATCGCAATGCGCTCATGTTGCCGCGACTCCGCCGATACACTCGACTTCGCAACACGCTCGACTCCCGCTAGCCGAACACATCGACCAAGGGGAAATGTCATGGCGCTCTTTGCATTCACCGACTACAGCGGAAAAGAATTCATTTTCCAGCTGAACAACGAACAACGGATCGCGGAGGCGCGCCGGATCCTGTCCGGCGACGAGACGATGTCCATTCATGTCATGGGCCGGATCCGCAAGACCGCGCAGAGCTACAACCCCGGGTGGAGTTTCCACCTCGATCCCGACACCATCACGTTCTTCACCATGGCCATCGAGGTGTGCGACTCCAGCATTGTCTACACCGAGGATCACCTCGACGAAGCGTGTGGGGCATTCCTGCCTGGCTGCTTCTGGTGTCCGTGGTCGTCGCGACTGACTCGTGAAGTGACCGCTTCGGTCAGCGCCTGACACCGATTCCGGCCGGCGCGGTGCGCGTCGGCCGGAGTCCTGCGAACCCGAACCGCAATTCGCTAGGTGACATCCGCACGGTGCCGAGCCGCGTCGACCGCGGTGAATGCCGCCGCGGCGAGGATCATCACCGCCGAAACGAGCAGAGCCACGTCGAGTCCGTGATGGAATGCCGCCTTGCCGGCATTGAGCACCTCGGAAACCTTCGACAGGTATTTCAGATACGGGCCGATATCGACGCCCTCGGGGATTTTCCCGAGTTCCACGGCTTGAATGGCGTCGGGCTGGAGCGAGGTCGGCAGACCCAGCTCGTTCATGCGCGCCTTCAGATCCGAGGACAGGAACCCGCTCACCAGCGCACCGAGCACGGCCACACCGAACGCCGAACCGACCTGGCGCATCGTATTGGTCACCGCGGCAGCCATTCCCGAGTGTTCCGCCGGAACTCCCGACATCACCGCGGACGTCAACGGCACCACCGCGATCCCGAAGCCGAAGCCCGCCACCGCCATCGCGGCCGACAGCGAAGGATCGTGGATCTCACCGGACAGCATATGGCGGGTCAGCAAGATCCCGCCCGCGCCGACCACACAGCCGAGAATCATCGGTGTGCGCGCACCTCGCCGCGCCACCCAGAACCCCGCGACCAGCGAGCCGATCACGATCATGGCGGCCATCGGCGCGAACACCGTGGCCGTACGCGCACCCGAGTACGACTGCATCACTTGCAGATACAGCGCGGTGAAGAAGAAGATCGAGAAGATGCCGAAGTAGACGGCGAAGGCGACGATCAGTGCACTACGCACTGCCGGAAAGCGCAGGTAGTGCAAGTTGAGCATCGGTGCGCGCGCCCGTGTTTCGACGGCGATGAACCCGGCGAACGCGAGCCCGCCGAGCACGAAGAACGCGAGCACCAACGGCGAGGTGTAGCCGCGATCCTGACCGGAGATCGCGGCATAGATCACCGATCCGAAAGCCGTCGCGCCGAGCAGAGCGCCTGCCCAGTCGATCGGCTCGGGGCTCGGGTCTGCGCTCTCCGGGACCGACCACAGTGCGACGACGAGCGCCACCGCCGCGATCACCAGGTTGAACCAGAAGATCGAGCGCCACCCGTACGCATGGACCAGCACGCCGCCCAGCACCGGTCCCGCGGCCAACGCCAGCCCCGACACCGCCGCCCATACCCCGATCGCCTTCGCGCGCGTGCGGTCGTCCGGGAAGACGTGCCGAAGCACCGACAGTGTGCCCGGCTCCGACGCCGCCGCACCGAGTCCCATGATCGCGCGACCGGCGACGAGCACCGCGACACTGCTCGCCAGTGCCGATACCACCGACCCGGCACAGAAGATCACCAGGCCGACGATCATCACCCGCTTGCGACCCCAGCGGTCCCCGAGCGACCCACCGGCGAGCATCAGCCCGGCGAACACGACGGTGTAGGCGTTGACCACCCACTGCAGCGCGGTCACGTCCGCGCTCAGATCATGGCGAATATCCCCCAGCGCCACGCTGACGACGGTGGTGTCGAGAAAGGTCACAAATACCACTACAGCGACTGCGGTCAGAGCGACACGCGGTCGCGCCGTCCCGCCCGGCGCATTGCCCATCGGTCTCACGGGCACAGGGTACTGGCGGGTTCAGCCAGACGCCAGACGGCCACCGGCCGACGACATCAGCGGGACGTGCACCGGCGGAAGAGCCGGGCCGGCATAGGAATTCCCTATGCCACCTGCTGACATTTCGTCTTTGCCGCGCACTGTTTTCCGGGCATATCGTGAAACAGCTCGACGAGGAACGCACCGCGATTTCATCGAGGTTTCGCGCGCCGCACATGTCGATTCCCTGCCCGTCGGGCGAATACGCAATCGAAAGGACCGCTGGCATGACCACGATCGAGAATGTTTCGCACACGCGAGAACTCGCCGGAAAACGAGCTCTGGTCACGGGCGGTTCCCGCGGAATCGGGGCGGCCGTCGTGCGCCAGCTGCTGGACGCGGGCGCCGAGGTGCTCACCACCGCCAGATCGGCGACGAACACCATCCCGGACGGGTCCACCTTCGTGACCGCCGACGTGCGCACGCAGGCTGGGGCACAGGCGCTCGCCGCCGCCGCGCACGACGTGCTCGGCGGGGTGGACATCCTCGTACACAACGCCGGTGGCGCGCGCCCGCACGCGAGCGCTTCGGCGATCCCCGACGCGGAATGGCAGGACGCGCTCGACTTGAACTTGCTCGCCTCGGTGCGGCTGGACTCGCTGCTGGTGCCAGGGATGCGGGAACGGCGGTCTGGCGCGATCGTGCACGTCTCCTCGGCCGCGGTTCCCACCGCGGCACCGCAGTTCCTGCACTACGTGGCCGCGAAGGCCGCGCTGCAGACCTACAGCCGGGGACTCGCCTTGGACCTGGCCTCCGCCGGAATCCGGGTCAACACCGTGTCGCCGGGCAAAACCGCCACCCCCGGCGGTGAAGAGACCCGCGAGTTGTGGGCACGGATGGACGCGACACTGGGCGACACGGTCACCGCGACCAGCACGACGCCGCTGGGGCGCGACGGTCGCCCCGGCGACATCGCCGACGCGGTGCTGTTCCTCGTCTCCGACCGGGCGAGCTGGCTCACCGGAACCAATCTGTTCGTCGACGGAGGCGAATTCCCCCGGGGCTGAAGCCGGTCAGCGCACCGGCGGGAATGACGCGGCCTCGGTCCAGGTCTGGCGGCGAAGGAGTTCGAGCAGCGCTGACTCCGCCGGGCCCGGATCGGTCCGGACGACAGCGATGACGGGCTGGGAAACGACCGGATTCACCGGACGAACAAGGTGCTCGTGACCGTGCGGCACGGCCGAGGCCGGGACGAGAGTCACCCCCAGCCCTTGGGCGGCCCACCGCACCGCCGTCGACGTCTGGGACACGCGGGCGGCCGTGGTCGGGGTCAGCTCGTTGCTGCCCAGCACGTCCAGGAGCACCGCGTCGAGCGCGCTGTCCCGGTCGAACCGGACCCACGGCTCCCCCGCCAGCGCACGCAGTTCGACCCGCTCCGTGGCGAGTTGGGGGTGCCCGGCGCCGAGCACGACGACGAACTCCTCGTCGCCGAGGTGGTGCGCGTCGTCGGGAGACTGCTCGCACGCCGCCATCAGGGCCAGGTCGAGGACGCCCTGGCGCCCCAGGCGTTCCAGTTCGGCGGAACTGGGCTCCTCGAAGACGGTGACCTCCACCCGGGGGAACCGGCGGCGCAGCGCACCCAGCGCACGCGGCAGTTGACGAGTGCCGAAGCCCATCTGCGCCGCGACTACCAGCTCACCCACCAGCTCGTCGGCGCCCGCCCGCGCCGTTGCCCGTGCCCGCCGCGCCGCGCTCACCGCGACCTCCGCTTCGCGCAGGAAGGCGCGACCGACCACGGTGGGTACCAGGCCCGTCGGCGTACGAGCGAACAGCTTCACGCCGAGTTCCCGCTCGAGGCCGCGAATCTGCTGCGACACCGACGGTTGAGCAACGTGCAACACCTCTGCCGCCGCCGTCACCGATCCCTCTTCGGCCACCGCCAAGGCGTACTCGAACTGACGAAGGCTCATCGGCGGGTTCCTCCCTGAGGGTGTCGAGCTGCCCCCGCGATGCTAGGCCGGTAACTCCGGGCCGGCCACGATCGGTGCGTCGGCGACCAGCGGTGCACGGCGTCGAGCTGTCCGGCGCGCGGGGTGTGCGAGACTGGGGCGGTGAGCGATGCCGATGCGGGCACCTACGTCGAGGCGGGCGAGTTCCGCCGCGATACCAACTACATCACCACGCGGATCACCGCCGACGGACGTGAGGGCTATCCCGTCGAACCGGGGCGGTACCGGCTCGTCGCGGCCAGGGCGTGTCCGTGGGCCAATCGCACGCTGATCGTGCGCAGGCTGCTCGGGCTCGAGCCGGTGCTGTCGCTCGGGCTGTGCGGGCCCACCCACGACAAGCTCAGCTGGACTTTCGATCTGGATCCGGGCGAGGTCGATCCGGTGCTCGGCATCCACCGTCTGCGCGATGCCTATCTGGCCCGGTTTCCGGACTATCCGCGCGGCATCACCGTGCCCGCGATGGTCGAGATCGTCACGGGGCAGGTCGTCACCAACGACTACGCGCAGATGACCCTCGACTTCTCGACCGAATGGGCGGCCTACCACCGGCCGGGCGCACCGCAGCTGTACCCCGAACCGCTGCGCGAGCAGATCGACGAGGTCAACCGAGACGTGTTCCGCGACATCAACAACGGCGTCTACCGTTGCGGGTTCGCCGGCGATCAGGACGCCTACGACGCCGCCTACGTCCGGCTCTTCGCCGCCCTCGACCGGATCACCGAGCGGCTGAGCACTCAGCGCTACCTGGTCGGTGACACCATCACCGAGGCCGACGTGCGGCTGTTCACCACGCTTGCCCGTTTCGACCCCGTCTATCACGGCCATTTCAAGTGCAACCGCACCAAACTCAGTGAGATGCCGGTGCTGTGGGCCTACGCCCGCGACCTGTTCCAGACTCCCGGCTTCGGCGACACCATCGACTTCGGGCAGATCAAGGAGCACTACTACGTCGTGCACCGCGATATCAATCCCACCGGTATCGTCCCCGCGGGGCCGGACCTGTCGAACTGGCTGACCCCGCACCACCGTGCGGAACTGGGTGGGCGCCCCTTCGGCGACGGCACCCCGCCGTCTGCGCCGATCCCCGCCGAGCAGGTCCCCGCGATCGGCTGAGGCTCGCTTATGGTCGGTCCCGATAGCCAAGCGGGGCAACGGTTTCGGTGATTCGTCGAAACGGCTTCGTGTCGGTGCTCAGCGCTAGCGTGCTCGGGTATGGACACCGTGCCCGATGCCTGGTTCGCCGACTTGCTGACACAGCTGCGCGCGAGCGACTTCCGCACCTTCAGCCGACTCGACGTCGAGCAGGTGTGCGGTACCGCGGGGTGGCTGCTCCAGGGTGACGGCGTGGTGGTCATCCCGGGAACACCGTCCGGTGGCTGCATCGTCGACGACCGCTGTGCCGACGGCGAGCAGCGCGCACACCTGTCCCTCACCGTGACGACCATCGAGCCCGAACAGTTCCGTCACTACCTGGACCTGACGGTGACGACGTGGGGTGCACCGACCTGGTTTTGCGGCCTGTCGGCTCTCGGCGTCGGCTGGGTCGACGGCGACACACTGCGCACCCTCGAGCTCTCCCACCACGGCACGGTGTCCTTGCGAATCGAAGCCCTCGATGCGGATGCCCAGCGCAGGTGGCGGAATTGGAAAACCCAGTACCACTACCCGGATCTCATCGACGAAGCCGACCGGGTCCCCAACGATGAGCACGATGTCTCGCACACGAGCGCCGACGATTACGAGGTCAGCTTCACCTGGTCGGCCGGTTCGGCCGGGCGCGGCAACGAGATCTGGAGCGTCTACACCCTCGGTCACCTGCGTGGCCTGCTGACCGACCTGCTGGGCAGCGTGCACCTCGCCATGCGAGCGCTCGGCCCCGGCCCCGAGCCACTCGTCCTGCACTTCTTCGACCGCGACAAGACACCGGATCGCTACGCCCAACTCGAGCTGTCGCCGACCGAGATCCGCCTGCGCGCCTTCACCACCGAGGCCACCCGCCCACACCTGGACCGGCTCGGCTTCGTCGACTGCGGTGACGGCAGTGCCACCCGGATGTGGCCGACCGACCAGGCACGAGCCGCCGCCACCGTCACCGTGGTCTTCCTGCACCGAGTCGGGCTCGGTTCGGAGAATCTGACGATGACCGAGTCGGGGAATCCCCTACCGATCGACCACTTCTCGGTGGATCTCCAGGTCGACTTGGAAGCTGACGGCGGCCTTCCGGCGTCAGCTGTCTTGCCACCGTTCGACCTGCCCATCGGATCGCTCGGCCCGCTGTCCGATACGGCCGATCAGGGCGGCGAGGACGAACAGGGCGATCAGGATCAGCAGATGGGCGACGAAGAGCGCCAGCACGGGGAGCGCGAAGCCCTCGTCGGTGAGAATCCCGCGGTCGCTGACGCAATACAGGGTGAAATTGGTCGACGTTCCTTCGGAGTCGTGGAAGGTGTCCGAGACGACGACCGGCTCGGTGGCCGGCGGTGAGCAGAACAGGGGTGCGGTGAGTTTCGCTTGGCCCGGCCAGATGGCAACAGCGAGGAGAATGGTGAGAAAGGCGGCGGCGCAGGCAAGCGACACCGCGGAAATCAGGACTCGTCGCATTCGCTATACCTGCCGCACTCGAAGGAAGGTGCCGGTCCGGTCGAATTCGGCGACCATCTCCGAGCGCGGCGACAAGACATTGGCGACGATGCGGATCTCGCGGCCGAAACGGCTCACCACGATGACGGTCACCTGCCCGTCGGGCAGCGCGCTTCGGGCGAGGGCGGTGTCGACGATGTCTTCGATACGCGACAGACCGGGTACCTCGCTGACGGCGAAATCCTCGCCGTCGAGGTCGTCGGCGGCGGAGACCCGAACCGGACGAGGCGCGCTGAGGGCGCCGAGGGCGAAGGAGTAGTCGTCGAGCTGCCGGGATCGATCAGGTGGCCGAACACGCAGGCGCACAGTGGGTTCCCGAGCGGCCAGTACCTCGTCGCCGGCCAGATACCGGGTTATCTGGGCGGGTTGGTCGTTCAAGGTGAGGCGGAACCGGGTCGAGTTCGGCGGGGTGAGAATGATGACGTTCGCTTCGAGGTCGGTGGCACCGGTTCGCCGGCTCAGCGCCGTGATGGCCTCCTGCGGCAACGAACTCACCAACCCGCCGCCGCGCGCTCGCAGCTGATCCTCGAAATCCGCCCGGTCCACCGCGCCAACGCACCCGCTGGTGCCCAGGACGACCAGGCAAACGAGGACCCGAAACCATCTGCCACCGCGCACATCCCGAATGCTAAGCGTTGCGCCGGGATCGCGCCGGTCGTCAGCCCCCGACTGGTTGCAGAACGCGCAGAATCGGGTCGTAGGCCCAGTTCAGCATGCGCTCGGCGTCCTGCCGCGCGGCGGCGCTGCTGTGGTCGGAGCTGTGCAGGACGACACCGATCAGCGGGATGCCGGCGCGCACCGTCTCGAACATCAGGCAGTGTCCGGCGGCGTCGGTGTTGCCGGTCTTGATGCCGATGGTGCCGGGATATTCGTCGAGCATGCGGTTCGTCGTTTCCCAGTGGTGCTCGCGGTTGGCGGGTCCCGCGGGAACGTGGAAGTCCCGCGCACCGACGATCTCGCGGAACAGCGGCAGGTTCATCGCCCGCACACCCAGTGCCACGAGGTCCGCCGGCGTGGAATAGGTGGAGTGATCGGTGGGATACGGCATACCGGCCGGGTCACTGAAATGTGTTCCGGCCAAACCCATCACCCGCGCGGTGTCGTTCATCCTGGCCAGGAAACCGCCCTGACCGGGACCGAACGACTCGGCGACGGTGTAGGCGGCGTCGCAGCCCGACGGCAGCAGTAGCGCGTAGAGCAGCTGGCGCGCGGTGAGCACCTCGCCGGGAACCAGTCCCGCGGTGCTGCCGTTTTCCCTGGCACAGTAGGCGCCCGCTTCCTGCGGCACCGTCACCGGCCGTTCGAGGTCACCGCTGACGATCACGACCACCGCCGTCATCACCTTCGCGATACTGGCGATCGGGACCGGGGTGTTCGCCTCCCGCGACCACACCACCGTCCCGGTGAGCCCCTCCGCCAACGCCGCGCCCGAGGCCTGGACACCGTCGGGCCCGGCAGCCGGCCACGGCAGCAGACCGTCAGCACTCCCGGAGGGTGCGGCAGCAGCAACGCCGTGACCAGCGACGACGATCAGAACCCCGACAGTAACGGCGTGCAACACCTTGGCGAATGTCCGCATGGCGACATTCTGGCGTACAACTACGCCGACCTGCGGGATTTACCCCCTGATTCACCGAACTCGTTGCCCTTCCGGTCGACGATCCGCCGGAACTATGCCGGGAACTCCCGCACATAGACCGTGTCGACGCCGAGTACACCGACCAAGGTCGCGCCGCCCGGCTGCCCGAGTGGCTCCGCCCGTCCGGGTAGCGGTTCGTGGAAGAAGCGGACGTTCTCGGTGACGAACTGTTCTTGACCGGGTGGCAGATCGTCTTCGTAATAGATCGCCTCGACCGGGCAGGCCGGTTCGCACGCGCCGCATTCGTCGAGGGGCCGCAGGCACCCGCGGGGCTGGGAAGCCGGGTGCTCGTGGCCGACGAGCTGGTCGTGGTCGTGGCACCGACCCATCCGTGGGCCACCCGCGCACGCCCGGTGCGCCCGCGCGAACTCGCCGATACGCCGCTGGTGTGGCGCGAGAAGGGATCCGGGACACGGGACACCGTCTGGGCGGCGCTACAGATCCACGGCACCCCCGCGCGGCCCGCGGCCGAACTCGGTTCCGCCGCAGCCATTCTCGCGACCACCCGCAGCGGACTCGCCCCCGCGGTGGTCAGCCGCCTGATCGTCGCCCACGAACTCCGTGCGGGCACCTTGCACGAGGTCGAGCTGGCCGATTCGCTGGTGCTGACCCGAAAGTTTCGCGCCATCTGGCACCGCAGCACCCCACCATCCGGCCCGCGGGCGACCTGGTCGACCTCGCCGCCCGCATCGAAGCGGCCCGACCGACAGTACGGCGACCGCCGCGAGACTGATCCGTCGACACCGACCAGCGACGCCGCGACGGCGCGGGCATCGCTGCCGTCCTGGTTACGGCTCCGAGAGGATCTCGAGATATCCGTCGGTGCCGTTCACCCGGACGCGCTGTCCGTCGCGGATCAGCTCGGTGGCGTGTTCCACGCCGACGACGGCGGGGAGGCCGTATTCGCGGGCGATCACCGCGCCGTGGGTCATCAGGCCGCCCACTTCGGTCACCAGTCCCGCGATCCCGACGAACAACGGGGTCCAGCTCGGATCGGTGTAGGCGGTGACCAGGATGTCACCGGATTCCAGGTCGGCCTGCGCGATCTCGGCGATGACGCGGGCGCGACCTTCGATCGTCCCGCCCGAGACCGCCAAGCCGGGCAGTGCCCCGGCGGGCAGGTCCTCGCGCCGATACGCCCCGGCGAGCGCCTCACCGTCGGAGGTGAGCACTCGCGGCGCGGTGAGCGACCGATACGAACGGAACGCGTCCTGTCGTTCACCGACGAGGGCCCGCTCGGCCCGATGGGTGCGAACGACCTCCTGCAGCTCGTCGAATCTCAGGAAGAAGATGTCGCCGGACTCGTCCAGTACACCGGCCCGCACCAGCCGTTCGGCTTCGCGCAGCAGCGCCTGCTTGTAGACGAAGTAGCGGCTCACCATGCCGTATTTCGGGTACTCCCGATATCCGGAGAAGGTGCGCACACGCTCGATCATTCGCGCGGTCTCGGCGGCCTTGTGCTCCCCTTCGGGGAGAGCGCGCAGGCGTCGCAGAATCTGTCGTTCCGATTGTTCGGCCTCGCGCAGGCCGTCCTCGAAGCGACGTCTGCCCTCACCCGGCCCGAAGTTCTTGATATTGCCGAGGATCGTCGGCACCAGCGTGGCGGGACTCTCGCTCCAGCGTGGCCGGGTGATGTCGATTTCGCCGGTGCAGCGCATGCCGTACTTGCCGAGGAACCCCTCGATCGCGGCTCGTGCGTCATCACCGCCCAGGTGATCGGCCAGACCATCCAGGAAATCGTCGCCCTCGATCCGCTCCAGGTAAGCCACCACCGCCGGATGCGGGCGGATCGCATCGGCGACGTCCAGCAACGCCAGGCCCATCTCCGATGTCACGTTGCCGGGGACCGACTGGGTGAGTGCGTCGGCGGCGTTCTTGTCGCCCAGCCATTCCTGCAACCGATCGTTGAGCCACTCCGTGGCCTCCATCGCGGCCATGATCACCTGCAAACCCTGGGGAGCGAACAGGACCCGCCGCAGCTCCTGCTGGATATCGGTCCGGATGAACTCGAGCAGCGGCGATCCGGACAGGTCCTCGATGTCGCGCTTCATAGCCGCCAGCGATGCCTCGCTCTGCGTGATGAGCTCGGTGACGATGTCGGGATCGGTGTCGATCGGCGCGGGGGCGGTACCGAACGGCGTCGCTGGTGCGCCGGAATCCTCTTCTGGCACTTCACGAACGAAGTCACCGCGCTCGAGCACCGTGCGCAGCGCGTCCCCCATCAGCGGGTCGGACTTGCCGAGTCCCGCCGCCAAGGCGGCGCCTTTCGCGGGCACGGACACCATCGCGGTGACGTCGACGAACAACCGGCCGCCCGCGTCGCGCATCGGCGCGTTGCTCGTGAGCTGCCACACGGAGAGCCCCAACGGCTTCATCGCGTCGGTCATCATCTGCTGATGGCCCACCGACACATAGACGTGGTTCTCCCCGTCGTCGGCGCCGGGGATCGGGAACAGACTGGTGATCGGCCTGCTCTGCACGATGCGGAAATCGTCTCCGTCCGAACACCATTCGATGTCCTGAGGGCTGCCGAAATGCGCCTCGATGCGGCGGCCGAGCCGCGCGAGCCGCAGCACCTGCGCATCGGAGAGGACCGGCTCGATTCGGTGTTCGCCCGCGATCTCGCGCACCTGGGTGCCGCCGGTCGGGACCGGCTCCACGCGAATCTTCTTGGTGGCGATCGCCTTGTCCGTGATGTGGTCGTCGCGAACCCGGTAGACGTCGGCATCGACCAGACCCGACACGAGCGCTTCGCCGAGACCGAAACCGGCGTCGATGGACACGACGGTCCGGTCGGAGGTGAGGGGGTCGGCCGTCATCAGGATGCCGGCGGCGCGCGCGAACACCATCCGCTGCACGACCACGCCCATCTGGACCTTCTTCTGGTCGAAGCCGTTTCGCAGTCGATAGGTGACCGCTCGCTCGGTGAACAGCGAACCCCAGCACCGGCGGACATGCTCGACGATCGCCGCCGCTCCCACGACATTCAGGAAGGTGTCCTGCTGGCCGGCGAACGAGGCGCCCGGCAGATCCTCAGCCGTCGCACTGGATCGCACGGCACAGGCGTCCTCTGCTCCGAGCCGAGCATGCGCGGCGAGGATCGCCTCCACGACCGCGTCCGGCACGACCAGTTCCTCGATCATGCGCCGCAACTGCGCGCTCAGCCGGGAGATCGCGGCCCGATCACCTGGCGCGAGGCGCGACACCTCGTCGAGCCGAGCATCGAGCGTCGGCTCCCCCGCCACCGTCCGAGCGAAGGCATCGGTCGTCACGCAGAACCCGTCCGGCACCTCGACACCGTCGATCCGCGACAATTCGCCGAGGTTGGCACCCTTACCGCCGACGATCGCGACCATTGTTCGATCGATCTCGTCGAACCCGAGCACATAGGCCATTCCGCTACTCCTCACCTGGTGTTTTCGGTCTGACGCGAGCGATTATGGACCAGGATTCAGCGCCTCATGAGAGCCCGGAATCGTGTATACAGTAGAAGGGGGAAGCACCGGGAAGCGCTCGTGCGCCCGACACCGGCGGCAAATCCGTGACCACACCGGATTCCAGTCCACGACAGCCCCGATCTGCAGTGATTCGATTCGGGTTGCCACACCGCGGGGCAACCGGCCCCCGAGAGTCGACCGCTGCCGCGTGACAGGCGCTTGCGCCATGTTGCCCATCGATTGCGGATGCCGAGATTTTCACCTCGCGCGCCGATCCGGGCAGCCTGCGACCCCGAATATGTGACAGATCAGCTAGCACGCAGCGTCCAGCCCCCGGCTTTGCCTGTGAGGACACCATGGCCACCGAAAACCCCGTCGACTTCCCGCCCACAACCGATGCGGCCGCCGAACCGGCCGCGCCGTCCTGGGCCGCGCCTGCTCTGCTCCTGTCGCTACTGATGCTCGGCCTCGACCTGGTGGCCCTGATTCCCCTCGGTGCGTGGATGCGCGACTACGGCATCGGCCTGGTCTGCACGATCTACCTGCTCCACGTCCTGGCGTCGACCGCGGTGGCCGCATGGACCGTGAGCCAGTTCCCTCTCCAGTTCGATATCGAACCGGAGCAGCAGAACACCTAGCCGTTCCGCCTCGGCCGTGCGGGTGCATCTCTGCTGAATTGTCGGCGAACACCCGGTTCGCGGTACCGTCGGGCCTGCCACGCCTGGGTGCACGGGTGGCAGGATAGGGACGGAGTTTGCCTGATCTATCCGGAGCACCGCTGCACCATGACTCGAACTCGCACCCCGCGCCCCTCCGATGTGCCGCGCACTGCCGGCGGTGACCTGGTGAATGTGCGACTCATCGTGCTCGCGTTGACAATCGGCGGCACCCAGCTGTTCGTGATCCCGCTGGTGCTGCTCCCCGTGGATGCCGCGTGGGGTTGGGCCCTGGTGCCGCTGACGCTGACCATCACGCCGTTCTGGTCACTGATCCACGAGGCCGTTCACGGGTCGCTGCTACGGAATCGGACCCGTAACGACCGGATGGGACGCATGCTGGCGGTGGTGTACGGATCGCCCTTCGCGATGCTGAAAGTGGGCCACCTGCTCCACCATCGATACAGCCGGGTTCGCGAGCGCAGCGAGATCTACGACCCGGCGACGACCACTCGGCGGTCCGCCGCTCCCCCGTTCTATCTGAAACTGTTCGGCGGTTTGTACCTGCTCGAAGTGCTCGCGCTCCTGCTCGCGCCGATGCCCGAGCGAACCATTCGCGCACTGGGACGTCGAGTGGACGCACCCGATTCGGTCGGTGGTCTTGTACTCGAACGAGTCGCCCAGCCGGTGGTTCTGGGAAAGTTCCGCACCGACGCCGCCGCGATCGTCGTCATCCACACCGTCGCGTTCCTCGCCTACGGCGTGCACGGCTGGATGCTGCTCGCCGCGCTCGGCGGCCGCGCCCTCATCATCTCCCTCTCCGACAACGCCTACCACTACGGCACAGACCTCGAATCGCCCAGAGCGGCAATGAATCTGCGCCTGCCCCGCACCCTCGAGCGCTTCGCCCTCAGCTTCAATCTGCACGACGTACACCACCGCCACCCCGGCCTGCGCTGGTACGAGCTACGTTCCCGATTCGACTCCGAAGGCGCTCACTACCACCTCGGCTGGTTCCGCGCGGTTGCCCGTCAACTCCGCGGCCCGATCGAACTGACCTGATTTCGCTCGATTTCGCGGCGCCGGGTGAGGCATCGTAGATCCATGCCGCTGACGATTTCGGTTCTCGCGGACCGCCCCGACCTGTACGACGCCTTCACCGCAATGGCCGACTCCTGGCCCGAATTCATGCGCCACGACCCCGTCGGCAGCCTGTACTACTCGATGCTGGATCGGTTCGCCGACTACATCCTGGTCTGCCAGGACGAGGCGGGCGAGGTGGTGGGTCGAGCCTATTCCGTCCCGTTCCGGCTCGGTGCGGCCGACCTCCCCGACGACGGCTGGGACGGTGCGATTCGCCGCGCCATCCATACCTCGGCGACGGGCGCACAGCCCGACACGGTGTCCGCGATCGAGATCGTCGTCGAACCGAGCAGGCTGGGCACCGGGCTGAGCGCGGAAATCCTTGCCGCTCTGCGGGACAACGCCGCTCGGCTCGGATTCGCCGAGCTCGTGGCGCCGGTGCGCCCCACCGGAAAAACCGACATCGAACAACCGATGAGTGTCTACGCCGGGCTGACGAGGGCGGATGGGCTGCCGGTCGACCCATGGCTGCGTGTACACGTCCGGGCCGGCGGCACGATCGACAAGATCGCACCGCGATCCATGGTTATTCCTGGGACGCTGGCGGAATGGCGTGCGTGGACCGGCCTGCCGTTCGGCACCAGCGGGCAGGTGCTCGTACCCACAGCACTGGCCCCGGTGTCCTGTTCGGTCGAGCACGGTGTCGCGGTCTATGTGGAGCCCAATGTGTGGATCCGGCATCCGACAGCAGCGACGGGTTCGCAGCGGGTCAATGCAGGTCGAGGTTGGTGACGGTCTCGGGGCCGAGCGCGATGCGGGCGTGCCAGGTCGGTGGCTCCCACGGATCGGGAGCCACGCCCTGGTAGCGGGCCGACAGGTCGAGGTAGCGGGATCCGCCCGCCTCCGCTGCCACGAATTCGTAGTCGTACCAGGTGAGGTCCGAGCCGGTCGGCACGTGGAGTTCGGTGCTGTCGCTGGTGCCGTCCGCGTCCTCGACCGTTTCCCTGGCCTCGAGATCGCGGACCAGAATCGGCACCGCCGCATAGAGTTCCAAGCTGGTCGCGGTGGTGAACCGGTCGGCCGGATAGCGGCCCTGCCAGCCCGACGGATCGGCGAGTACCACGTCCTGGAGCGGCTCGACGACGACACGATTCGACGACGCCGGGTCCGACGCCGCCGCGCTGCACCCGGATCGACCGCGCAGGAGCGCGTTCGCCGTCACCAGGACCGAGGTGGGTTGCCCGGACCCCGGTGCCGCCCCGGTGGTCCAATGCGGTGGGGTGTCCTCGTCGTGTCCGGCCATGAGCTCGACGATCGTGGCAGCCTCGGCACCGTCGACAGTGGCGCACAGCGCTCTGCCGTAGCCGCCGACGCCCAAGGGGCGCTGCGTGAGCGGGAGGGCGAACGGCCATCTGGTCGGCTCGGGCAACGGCTCGTCGTCCGGTGAGACCGCGGGCTGGAACGCGATATCGAGGGCCGTCGGCGTGTACGGCGCACGACGCTGCACCGTGAGCTGCTCGTCATCGGGCAGCGCTCGCAAACGATCGATCACATTCCCCAACCTGCGCATCTCGCGATTGCCGGAATGCGTGCGGGAGTCGGTGTCCAGGCCGTAGACCGAGACACCCACCGGCCCATCGAAGTTCGCGTACACCACCGTCGTCGGCTGGTCCGTCGGCGGCGAGAACTCGCGGTAGTGGGCATCGTTGAAGGAGAGTTCGTCGAACCACGCGCGAACCTGCTCGATGCCGTCCTCGGTGAGCCGGGCCCAGTACACGCCGAACACACTCTCCTCGGCACCGTCGTCCACGTAGGTGAAAACCGTACCGTCGCGCCGCAATTCGAAGAAGGGAACACGTCGGCTCCCGACACGGCCGGTCTCCAGGAACCCCGCCGACTCAGCGATCGACACCAGCACATCCGCGTCACGCACGGCAGGCGGATCACTTTCGCCGCGGCCGAACACAGTGCACGCGCAGAGCAACGACACCGCGGTCAGCATCGCACCGAGAACAACCGATCGGTGAGCCATATCCGAGCCTAACGCACCCTGTGATCTTCCACGCCTGAGTAGCCGTCCCCTCCCGATGGCCGCATCATGGACAAATCGCCGACTCTCAGATCCGGGCATCTGTCAGTCGCGCGCCACCGGTGCCGCGCGTTCGGCGAGACTGCCCATGCCTGAGGAGTCCGCCGGTGAGCCATGCATTCTTTCGCGCACAATCCGATCCGATCGGTGGCGCCGAGGTACTCCATCCCGAACCCGAGGCGAGCAGCGGATGGATCGGTGGACAGCTACGCGGGATGGCTGTCGGCGCGGTCCTGGCGCGTGCGGTGGAGCGCGAGCTCATCGTTCGCGAACGGAGCGACTTGCGGCCGGTGCGGTGGACGCTCGACCTGTTCCGCCCGGTGTTCATGCGGCCCTGCACAACTCGTGTCGAAGTGATCCGCGACGGCCGCCGATTGTCGTTGTTCGATGCGACGCTGATCCAAGACGGCCGAGCCGTGGCTCGGGCCGGCGCGCTGTATCTGCGCCCCGGCCCGACACCGCACGGCATCTGCTGGTCGCCGGAGACGGCCGCGGATCCGCCGCCTGCCGACCGCGAACCCTCGCCCGATCAGGATCGCGTGTACTTCAGCGAGGAACAAGGATGGAGTCCCGATGTCCACACCCACCACAACGCGGCCCGCACGGGGATCTGGCACCGCCCGATCGCGGTCGTGGTCGGTGAGCAACCGACGCCGTTCCAGTTCGTCGCGGGACTCGCCGATGTGACGAATGTGGTCACCAACCTCGGCAGCCATGGCCTGGAATACATCAACGCCGATGCCACGCTGACGTTGACCAGGCTTCCGGAAGGGGACGAAGCCGGGCTGGTCGGCTTGGACCGGCTGGCACAGGACGGCATCGCGCTGGGCACCGCGGCGATCTATGACCGCAAAGGCGTATTCGGTACCGCGACAGTCAGTTCCCTCGCCAACACCCGGGGCCCAGCGGACCTGAGCGCTATCGGGGCTTCGTCATCGGCCATGGCCGCGGAGTAGTTCGCACCGCCCATAGCTGCGCCGTCGTGGCGATTTCATTGCCCGGCCTCGTAGGCTTGCGCTATGGCACACGACACCGATCAGCCCGTCGACATCAAGCCACGCTCCCGCGATGTCACCGATGGACTCGAGAAGACCGCCGCTCGTGGCATGCTCCGCGCGGTCGGCATGGGTGACGAAGACTGGGTCAAACCGCAGATCGGTGTGGCCTCGAGCTGGAACGAGATCACACCGTGCAATCTGTCGCTCGACCGGCTGGCCAAGGCGGTCAAACGCGGTGTTCACGCCGGGGGCGGTTTCCCGCTCGAGTTCGGCACGATATCGGTCTCCGACGGCATCTCGATGGGCCACGAGGGGATGCATTTCTCACTCGTCAGCCGCGAGATCATCGCCGATTCCGTCGAAACCGTGATGATGGCCGAGCGCCTCGACGGTTCGGTGCTGCTCGCCGGCTGCGACAAGAGCTTGCCGGGCATGCTGATGGCCGCCGCGCGACTGGACCTGGCGAGCGTATTCCTCTACGCGGGTTCGACCCTGCCCGGCAATATCGACGGCAAGGACGTCACGATCATCGACGCGTTCGAAGCTGTCGGCGCCTGCATCAAAGGTCTGATCACCCCCGCCGAGGTCGACCGCATCGAGCGGGCGATCTGTCCTGGCGAAGGCGCGTGTGGCGGCATGTACACGGCCAACACCATGGCCTCGGCGGCCGAGGCACTCGGAATGAGCCTGCCCGGATCGGCCGCACCGCCTGCCCCGGACCGTCGCCGTGACGACTTCGCCGAGAAGTCCGGCGAGGCCGTCGTCGGATTGCTGCGCAAGGGGATCACGGCCCGCGACATCATGACGATGGAGGCGTTCGAGAACGCCATCACCGTCGTCATGGCACTCGGCGGGTCGACCAACGCCGTGCTGCACCTGCTGGCCATCGCCCGCGAAGCCGGTGTCGGCCTCACCCTCGCCGACTTCAACCGGGTCGGTGACAAGGTGCCCCACCTGGGCGATCTCAAGCCGTTCGGCCGCTATGTCATGAACGACGTCGACAGGGTCGGCGGCATCCCCGTCGTGATGAAGGCCCTGTTGGATGCCGGTCTCATGCACGGCGACGTCATGACCGTCACGGGCGCGACCATGGCCGAGAATCTCGCCCACATCGAGCTCGGCCTCGACGGCGACGTGATCCGCCGCCTCGACCGGCCGATCCACCGTACCGGCGGGCTCACCATCCTGCACGGCTCGCTCGCACCCGAGGGCGCCGTCGTGAAGAGCGCCGGTTTCGACTCCGATGTCTTCCGCGGCACGGCCCGGGTGTTCGACGGAGAACGTGGCGCGATGAACGCACTCGAGGACGGCACGATCGTGGCCGGTGATGTCGTCGTCATCCGCAACGAGGGGCCCAAGGGTGGACCCGGCATGCGCGAGATGCTCGCCATCACCGGCGCGATCAAGGGCGCAGGCCTCGGCAAGGACGTTCTGCTGCTCACCGACGGCCGGTTCTCCGGCGGCACCACCGGATTGTGCGTGGGGCATGTCGCCCCCGAAGCGGTGGACGGCGGCCCGATCGCCTTCGTCCGCGACGGCGACCCGATCGTGCTCGATGTCGCCAACCGCATCCTCGACGTCGAGATCGACGAGAACGAACTCGCCGCCCGTAAGGTCGGCTGGGAACCGCTGCCGCCCAGATACACCTCGGGGGTGCTGTCGAAGTACCGCAAGCTCGTCAGCTCGGCCGCACACGGCGCCGTCACCGGCTGACGGCGCCGCCTCGGCGAGAATCGCTCAGCTCAGCGTCTTCAGCGCCGTCCCGTCGTAGGGCTTCACCTCGTCGATCCGCCCCGCCAGGACCTTGGCGGCCCATTCCGGGTCCTGGAGAAGGGCTCGACCGACGGCGACCATGTCGAATTCGTCGCGCTCCATGCGATCGAGGAGGTTGTCGAGACTGCCGAGCTCGGCACCCTGGCCCGAGAACGCACGGAGAAAATCACCGTCGAGGCCGACCGATCCGACGGTGATGGTGGGCTTACCGGTGAGCTTCTTGGTCCAACCCGCCAGGTTCAGCTCCGAGTCGTCGAACTCCGGGAGCCAGTAGCGGCGGGTGGAGGCGTGGAAAGCGTCTACACCGGCCGCGGCGAGCGGAGCCAGGATCGCCTCCAGCTCCTGCGGCGTCTCGGCCAGGCGGGCGTCGTAGGCCTCCTGCTTCCACTGCGAGTAACGGAAGATCACCGGGAACTCGGGCGAGACGACCGCGCGGACGGCGCCCACCAGCTCGGCCGCGAACCGCGTGCGGGCCACCGCGTCACCGCCGTACACATCGTCGCGGCGGTTCGTGCGCTCCCAGAGGAACTGATCGAGCAGATAGCCGTGCGCACCGTGCAGTTCGACGCCGTCGAAACCGATACGCTCGGCCGCCGCGGCGGCCTCGGCGAAGGCGCCGATGACGTCGTCCAGGTCACGCTGGGTCATCGCCTTGCCGGTGCCCTCGGTGCCGTCGACGCGAATGCCGGAGGGGCCGACGGCGGGCGCGTCGACATAGGGCTGCTCGCCCTGATTGCGCACCATGCCGATATGCCACAGCTGCGGCACGATCGTGCCGCCCGCCGCGTGGACGTCCTCGGCGACCTTCGCCCACCCCGCCAACTGCTCCTCACCGTGGAACCGCGGCACACTGTCGCTCTGCCCGGCCGACTGATGGCCGACGTAGGTTCCCTCGGTGACGATCAGACCGACACCCGCGGCGGCGCGGCGGGCGTAATAGGACCGAACATCGTCACCGGGAACACCGCCGGGCGAGAACATCCGCGTCATCGGCGCCATCACGATGCGGTTCGGGACAGTCAGGCCGTTCAGTGTGACGGGCCGCGACAGGATCTCCGCCGTGCGGGAGGCCTCGGACTGGGTGACGATCACTGGATACTCCTCAGAGGTACTTGACAAAGTCGAAGGTTGAGAACTTCAAGCAATGCCCCCACGCTAGAGGCAGATATTTGAGATAGTCAAGTTTCTGCGGATAAGCTGACCCTCATGGAAGAAGCTGCGCGCGTCGATACGGCCCAGCTCATGGAGCTGCTCTCGGTGGCGCTCGGCGTCTATTACGGGGACTTCACCGCGGCGGCGGCGAGCGAGAACCTCACGGCGAGTCAGGGCAAAACGCTGACGGTGCTGCGCCGAGGGCCTGTTGCGATGCGCGCCCTGGCCGAGACCCTGTCCTGCGACGCGTCCAATGTCACCGGGATCATCAACCGGCTGGAGAAGCGCGACCTCGTGCGCCGCGAGGCCAGCGCGTCCGACCGGCGCGTCACCCACCTCGTCATCACGCCCGAGGGCGAGCGCGTCACCGATACGATCCGTGCGAAGATGCAGTCGACGCAAGACGGCCTGAAGAAGCTCAGTGACCGAGATCGAGATTGCCTGTTCGCCCTGCTGGAGCGTGTTTTCGTGACCGGCGCCGACTGAGCTGCCGATCGCGGCGCCGCGTCAGAAGGACGACCCGAGCAGGGTCCGCACGAAAGTGTCGGTCGACTTTCCGAGCTCTGCGGTCGTTCCCGCGGCGAGGACCCGGCCCGCGTGCAGGATCACCATTCGGTCGGCGACGCGGCCGTGAGTCAGCATCTGCACCTCGTTGCTGACCACGAGTACCGCCGCACCGGAGTCGGCGTAATCGCGCAATGATCGCCACACCCCGTACGCCGTCGCCCGGTCGAGAGAATTGGTCGGTCCGTCTGCGATGAGGACGCGCGGAGCCGGCAGCAACGCGGCGGCGAGCGCGGCGCGCTGGATCTGACCTCCCGAATGCTGACGTGGGAGAAGGTCCGAGGCCTCGGCCGGATACTGTGCGGCGGCGCACGCTCGCTCGACACTCCACGCTCGATGGCGCCGCTCCAACGCCCGCAATTGGGCGCCTACCGTCTTGCCCGAGTCGAATGCCGTCACACCTTCTTGCGGCACATAGCCCACGACGCCCTCACGCAAGGCCGCCCATTGCTGACCGTCGACAGCCACACCGTCGACCAAGACCTGGCCCAAAGATTGCGCGGCGGCGGGCAATCGTCCCGCGAGAGCCGAAGCGGCCATGGACTTTCCGGCGCCGGGCCCACCGAGCACAGCGGTGATCTGACCGGCAGGCACCACCAGATCGACCTCCGTGAGCACGGTTTCGCTCCACCGCGCGGTGTCGACACGGACGGTCAGGCAGCACAGTTCCACGGTCACAACTCACCATGGCACGCTCGAGTACCGAGCATCCACCGTTCGCCGGATGCCATCGGAGCCCATCGCGCGACCGCTGCCATGATTGCCGACCAGATTCGCGATTGCTTTCGCGACCTGCGCGGAACTGGTAGAACCGGATCAAACACGAGGTGCCGATCACGAAGCGCCGAGACGTTCGCCGACAGACTCTCCCTATCGGTCGACGCCCGCGGCTGACGTAAACGTTCGCAGATCGGCGCGCTGCCACGAGGAGACGTCATGGCTACCGACCAGAGCTTGCTGCACCGTTTCGTCATTTCCCAGCTCGGCGCAGCCGGGCTCGATCGTGCGCAGCTGATCCGGGACACCGGGGTCCCGGATTGGACGATGACCGGCCACGACGTGCATCTACCCAGTGCGACGTTCTCCCGGCTGTGGGAGGTCGGCGAACATCGTCTCGGCCCGGACGTCGCGCTGCAGGTGGCCCAGCGCTACGAGCTGTCCAGCCTCGGGCTGTACGACTATCTGTTCGCGTCCGCGCCGACGCTGGGAGCCGGGCTGGCCACCTGCGGTCCCTACATCACCGCGGTCACCACCAATCACCGATTCGACCTGGTCACCGAGACCGAGGACGAGTCCACCCTGTACCTCGAGATGCTCGACGGCGAAGGCCGTGGCAGGGACCACACCCAGCTGTGGGGCCTGTCGGCCGTCCTGAGCCGCGCGCGCCGGGTCGTCGACGATCCGCTGAACCCGGTGCGTGTCTCACTGCGTCAGGCCGCTCCCGCGCACGTGGACCGCTTTCGTGCCGTCTTCGGCTCCGCCACACTGGAATTCGACGCACCGGCCGACTCGATGACTTTCCGCTCCGCGGACCTGAATCTTCCCCTGACCACCGCTGATCCCGTCCTGGCAGCGGTTCTGGAACCGCTGGCCGCCGCCCTGGCGCCACCGCCGACCCTTGCCTCGGCCTGGCCCGCACGAGTGGCCGACGCGGTGGACGAGGCCATCGACGGCGGGGCGGTCTCGCTCGACAGTGTCGCCCAGATCCTCAACATCAGCCCTCGCACGTTGCAGCGGCGGCTGGCCGAATCCGGCACCACCTGGCGGGCCGAACTGGACCGGGCCCGCAGCGCGAGGTTGTCGCGAGCGGCGTCCGGAGGCTCGCTCAGCGGCACCAAGCAGGCGGAACTGCTCGGCTACTCCGACGCGGGCTCGCTGCGCCGGGCTGCCCGGCGCTGGGAAACGGGTTCGCCTCCGGTTCGCAACGTCACGTCCTGAGGTAGGTCGAGGCGATCTGCCAGAACGTTTCCCGCTCCAGCAAGCGGAAGTCCCACCCGTCGATGAGATCGCGGAACGTCGCGACGATACCGGCTACGTCGAAGTCATCGCGGGTCGCGGTTCCTTTCGACTCCAGCGCGGAAATCACGTAGACAGTGGCACTCTCCCTTGTCACCGCACACTCCCATCGTTCACTCACCGACCATCCGAACGTAAGTGTCGAATTACCTCGCGGCCACGACAAGAACAGAACGCGCCAATCTCGTGCCGAACACGCCAACCTCAGCTCCGAGGCGCGGGATTCACCCGTTCCGGATGAGGCCGACGCCGCCGTTCGCTGGTTGGCTGAAGCTCGCCGACCGCGCGAACGGCGGTCCGAGGCGAGGAGTGTTCGTGAACTCGTACCCGCCGATCGACGAGCACGGCATCGTCGGTGATCTGCAGACAGCGGCGCTGGTATCGGCCGCCGGAACGATCGACTGGTGGTGCGCGCCACGGTTCGATTCACCGAGTGTGTTCGCGTCGCTGCTCGACAGCGAGAAGGGCGGACATTGCTCGCTCGCCGTCGACACCACCAACCCGGTGACCGTCCGGCAGCTGTACCTGCCCGACACCGCCATTCTGTTGACGCGGTTCTCCGGACCCGACGGCGTGGGCGAGGTCGCCGACTTCATGGAGCCGATTCGCGGCACCGAACCCGCCGACCGGCACAGATTGGTGCGATTCGCGCGGGTGGTGCGGGGAAGCTTCACGTTCACTCTCGCCTGCCGCCCCCGGTTCGACTATGCCCGCGCCACCCACACCCTCGACCGAGTCGATGAACGCACCGCCGTCTTCCGTTCCGGCATCGCCGATCTGCACCTGCAATCCACCGACCCGATCGCGTTGCACCCCGACGGCGCCGACATCACCGCGCGATTCACCTTGTCCGCCGGTGAGCGAGCCGCGGTCGTGCTGACCACCGCTCCCGCGGGCGCGGACTTCTCGTCGGCACCGATGTGGGCAACGATCGCCCACGAGTTCGACCAGTGCCGTCGCTTCTGGCAGACCTGGTTGCGCTCGTCCACCTACCGCGGGCGCTGGCGGGACATGGTCAATCGGTCCGCGATCACCCTCAAACTGCTCACCTACGCCCCGACCGGCGCGCCGATCGCCGCGGCCACCATGGGATTGCCCGAACAAATCGGCGGCGAACGCAATTGGGACTACCGCTACACCTGGATCCGCGACGCCTCGCTGTCGGTGCGGGCGCTGAGCGACCTCGGCTTCACCGAGGAGCCCTATGCGTTCCGTCGCTGGCTGCGCGACCGGGTCGACGCGGGCGGCACCGCCTCCGGCGAACCCTTGCAGATCATGTACCGCGTCGACGGCGACCCACGCCTGGACGAAATAACGCTGCCCCACCTGGAGGGATACCAGGGTTCGGCGCCGGTCCGGGTCGGCAACGGCGCAGCTGACCAGATCCAGCTCGACATCTACGGCGAGGCAGCGGACGCGCTGGCGCAGGGGACCGATATGGCCGCCATCGCCGGTTGGCGGACATTCAGCCGCCTTGTCGACTGGCTCGCGAACAACTGGGATCGCCCCGACGAGGGCATCTGGGAAACCCGCGGCGGCCGCCAGGAATTCACCTACAGCCGCCTGATGACCTGGGTGGCCTTCGACCGCAGCATCCGCATGGCGAACGCGCAAGCCAGGCCCGCCGACGTGGTCCGCTGGACCGCCGAACGCGACGCGGTCTTCCGGCAGATCATCGACCGCGGCTGGAGCGAGAAACGCCAAGCGTTCGTGCAGCACTTCGCCACCGACGTCCTGGACGCCTCGCTGCTGCTCATGCCCCGGATGAGATTCCTGTCCCCCACCGACCCGATGTGGCTGAGCACCCTCGACGCCATGGACAAGGAACTCGTCAGCGACAGCCTGGTCTACCGATACGACCCCGAGGCGTCACCGGATGGCCTGCTCGGCACCGAAGGCACCTTCAACCTGTGCAGCTTTCTCTATGTCGAGGCCCTCGCCCGGACCGGCCGCTTGCAACAGGCCCGCTACGCGTTCGAGAAGATGCTCACCTACGCCAACCACGTCGGGTTGTTCGCCGAGGAGATCGGTCCCTCGGGTGAGCAGCTGGGCAACTTCCCGCAGGCCTTCACCCACCTGGCCCTGATCGCCGCTGCCATCGCGCTGGACGAAGAACTCGATCGCGCCGAGGCCGAGCCCGCGCCGGACTGATCAGCTCACCCACTATGCGAACACGTCAGACAGCGCAGGATGCACTTCATGCCATTGTGCACAGCATGCCACTTCGCTCAGCTCTCGGCGGCGACGACGCAGAACTCGTTGCCGTGCGGGTCCTGCAGCACGGTCCAGGCGAAACCGGGCAGCGAGTGTTCGCCGTGGACCGTGGCTCCCAGTGCCGTCAGCCGGGCGACCTCGGCCGCGCGAGCCGTGGTCTGGAAATCGATGTGCACCCGGTTCTTGGTCTCCTTGGTTTCAGGAACCAGCTGGAACGCGAGATAACGCCCCTCCCCGAAACCGACGCCGGGCGGGGTGATCATGATGTAGTCCCCGGAGTCGACGAGGACCGTGTAACCGAGGGCGGAGCTCCAGAACTCGGCCAGTTCGGCGGGATCGTTGCTGTCGATGGTGATGCCGCCGACAGTGATGGTTTCCGACATGGACGAAACGCTAGGCCGTGGCACCGACAAGTTCCGATGGACGCGGCGCACGTGCCAGACTGGGCGACGTGAGCGGGCCGGTGAAGAAAACCAGTGGGGCGCAACCGAACGACAAGCCTTCGCGTGAACGCGGGGACGTGATCGGTGGCGGGATCCTGTGGCTGGCCAAATGGGCGCTGTGCATCGTGGCGATCGCGGCGGGCGCATGGGTACTCGGCACGATCACCGCCCGGCTCTGGGTGGTGATCCTGCCCGTGGCACTGGCGGTCGTGGTGACCACGATCCTGTGGCCCCTGACCCGCTGGCTGATCCGGCGCAAACTGCCACCCGCGCTCGCCGCGTCGATCACGCTACTCGGGTTCGTCGCACTGCTGGCCGGGGTCGTCGCCTCGATCGTGCCCTCGGTGGCCGATCAAGCACCGCAGCTCGCCGACAAGGCCACCGACGGGGTCAACCAGGTACGCGGCTGGATCCAGGGACCACCGCTGCGCATCCGCGACGAGCAACTCGATTCCGCGGTCGAGGCGATCATCGGACGACTCCAGTCCAGCGGCGCACAGATCGCCAACGGTGTGTTCACCGGCGTGTCCACCGCGACATCGCTACTGATCACCCTGTTCCTGGTCCTGGTGCTGGTGTTCTTCTTCCTGAAGGACGGGCCGCGTTTTCTGCCCTGGATGCATCAGGTGTTCGGCAACCGCAGCGGCCGCCACGTCGAAGCCGTTTTGGAGCGGGTGTGGGCCACTCTGGGTGGCTTCATCCGGACCCAGGCGATCGTCAGCATGGTCGACGCCGTCCTCATCGGCGCGTCGCTGTTCATCCTCGATGTGCCACTGGCGTTGGTGCTGTCGGTGATCACCTTCATCGGCGGATTCATCCCGATGGTCGGCGCGTTCGTCGCCGGTGCGCTCGCCGTCCTCGTCGCGCTGGTCGGCAACGGGCTCACCACGGCATTGATCGTGCTCGGCATCGTCATCGCGGTGCAGCAGCTGGAAGGCAATGTGCTGCAACCGGTCCTGCAAAGCCGCAGCATGGAACTCCACGCCGTCATCGTGTTGCTCGCGGTCACCGCGGGCGGCTCGCTCTACGGCATCACCGGGGCCTTCCTCGCCGTGCCCGTCGTGGCGATGATCGCGGTGATCATTCGCTACATCGGCGAGCAGATCGACATAGCCACCGGAGCACAACCAGCAGTCGACGCGCCCGATGCCGACGAAGCCGAGACCGGCGAGGCCGCGGTGGCCTCGCCGGCATCCGGCTCCGGAGCAGCGCCCGACCCCAGCACCTAACCCCGCGCGCATCCGGCTCAGCGTCCGCCCGAAATCTCCGCACGATCGCGGCCGTCCTCGCCTACTCCGACACCGAACGAATCCGCGCCGATGCGCGACCGATCGGCCAGGGCGACCACGCCCGCCGCTGCCGTGGCGGTCGCGGCGGCAGCGACCGAACCAACCCAGCCGAACCAGCCGATCGCCGCCGCGCCGAACGCCGTGCCGAGGCTTCCTCCCACGAAGTAGACGGACATGTAGGCGCTGTTGAAGCGAGCCGGCGCGGAGGAATCGATGGCCAGCACCGCACTCTGATTGGCGACTTGCGCGGCGAACAGTCCGGCGTCGAAAAGGCCGAGACAGATCAGCGTCACCACGGTGTTCGACAGCGCGACGGACAAGACCACGACCGAGCTCAGGGCGAGCGCGAGACCGACCAGGATCACCTTCCGGTGGCCGACTCGATCGGTCCAGCTGCCGGCGATCCTGGTGGCGAAGACGCCCGCCAGCCCCGCGCAGGCATACAGGCCGATCCGTTCGGGGGTATACGAGTACGGCGGCTGCGACAGCGCCACCGCGAGCCCAGCCCACACCGCACAGAACGCGAAGAACCACAGCGCGCCTCGCGCTGCCGCCCAGCGCAACGCGGCGAAGCGGGCGAACAGGCCGGGCATCCCCCGCACCGTATCCAGATATCCGGTAGCTGCCCGCCCACGCACCGCGGGCAGCACCACATACGACACTGCCGCCACCACGACACAGGGCACCACGAACACCAGCAGCATTGCGCGCCAACCGATCATCTCGGTGAGCCAGCCACCGACGATGCGCCCGGCGAGGATTCCGGCCGAAATGCCCGCGGTGACGATCCCCAGAACCGTGGCCTGCCGACGAGGGGCCGCGAACCGCCCTGCCACCGAACTCAACTGGGCTCCGACCGCCGATCCCGCGCCGACCACCCCGAGGACGATCCCCAAGGTCAACGGCGAACGGGCCGCCGCCCCGGCGACCGAGGCCAGCGCCAGCGCCGCGAACTGCGCCGCCACCACGGTGCGGGGCGCGAACCGGTCCACCAGCGGCACCAGCAACACCAACCCCGCCAGATAGCCGATCGGGCCGCAGGCCAACGCGGTGCCGATCGCCGCCGCGGAGGTGTCCAGCGATCCGGCGACCTCGGCGACGGCCGGTTGCAGCAGGTACACACTCGCGGTCGCCAGCGCGGCGGCCAGCGCCATGAACCACACCACCGGCGCGCGCAACGCAATGGTCGAAATCTCCGGAATCCGTTCGCTGTCCATGGCACCGACGATAGGAATCGCGCCGCTTCGGATCCGGCGGAAAACGGACGGCACCGTCGGTCAGCGCGATGCGCTGTGCCCCGAACCCCGCGGGTCGTCGCATGGTGTGATGGCCGCGGTGACTCGGTCAGCCAGCGCGCGCAGGTGCTGGATCAGTTCGGGCGGTTCGTGTACGTGGAATCCGAAGCCGAAAAGCCCGGTGTAGACCGCTATTTCGTCGAGCGAGTTCGAGCCGGTGCGCAGCAGGCAGTGCCCTTCGTCGATCGCTTCGATGACTCCGACAGTCGGCGGGATGCGATCCGCCGCCACGGCCGCCGACACCTCCAGCGTGATGCGGGCCTGATAGCGGTAGGCGGAGGTGCTGACACCGCGCGATACCCACCCGCCCAGGTCGACTTCGGGCGCCTCGCGTGGGGTGAAGCGTGGCCCGGTGGGGATTCGCGGGCGGAGTCGGTCGACGCGGTAGGTGCGCCAGTCCTGCTTCTCGACGTCCCAGCCGACCAGGTACCAGCGCCGCCCGGTGTGCACGAGTCGATGGGGCTCGGCTGTTCGCCGGACCTCGGCGCCGTCGTGGGTGCGGTAGTCGAATCGGAGCTGTTCGTGGTCTCGGATCGCGGCGGCGATCGCGGTCAGTACCTCGGGGTCGACCGTTGCGGTTCCGGCGGGCACGGTGACGGTCGCGGCGTGCAACGCCGAGACCCGGTGTCGCAGCCGTGGCGGCAGGATCTGCTCCAGTTTCGCCAGCGCTCGTAGCGAACTCTCCTCGATGCCGGTGACCGATCCGCCCGCGGCCGTGCGCAGTCCGAGGACAACGGCGACCGCCTCGTCGTCGTTCAGCAGCAGCGGTGGCAGCTTGGTGCCCGCGCCCAACCGGTATCCGGCGGTGCCGGCCACCGCGTGTACCGGGTAGCCGAGGGTGCGCAGCTTGTCGATGTCGCGACGGACCGTGCGAGCGTCGACCTCGAGGCGTTCGGCCAGGTCGGCGCCGGTCCACACCCGGGGCGTTTGCAGCAACGACAGCAGTTCGAGGAGGCGAGTCGAAGTTTCCAACACAGTTCGCATTCTTCCCCACTGCTAGGGCAGAACCTGTCCTAACTGTCTCGTAGCGTGGTTTTCATGAGCGAAGCAATCACTCCCTTCCGCATCGACGTCGCGCAGTCCCAGCTCGACGATCTCCATCGACGTCTGGACGACACCCGCTGGCCCGACGGTGTGACCGGGGTCGGCTGGGCGCAGGGTATTCCGCTCGACTACACCCAGGAACTCGTGCGGTACTGGCGCACCACCTACGACTGGCGAGCGCAGGAGGCGCGCCTCAACGCGTTCCCGCAGTTCCGCACCGAGATCGACGGTCACGCTGTGCATTTCCTCCATGTCCGGTCGGCCGAACCCGGTGCGATGCCGTTGATCCTCACCCATGGATGGCCCGGATCGATCGTGGAGTTCCTCGACGTGATCGGGCCGCTGACCGATCCGGTCGCGCACGGCGGCCGGGCCGAGGACGCGTTCGACGTGGTAGTGCCGACGATTCCCGGCTTCGGGTTGTCCGGTCCCGCGATCGGCTGGTCGACCAGCCGGGCCGCGCGAGCCTGGGCCGAGCTGATGCGCCGACTCGGCTACGAGCGCTACGCCGCCCACGGCGAGGACACCGGTGCTGCCATCTCGCGCGAACTGGCGGTGCTCGATCCCGACCACCTCGTGGCGTTGCACGTGACCATGATCGCCTCGGCCACCGTCACTTCCGAGACGGCCGATCTCGACAGCCCGGCCGAGAAGCGGGCCCTCCAGCTGGCTCAGCGCGCCCAGTACGAACTCGGCGCGTACGCGATGCTGCAGGCCACCCGCCCGCAGACACTGTCCTACGCGCTCACCGATTCCCCCGTGGGGCAACTGGCTTGGATCGTCGAGCGCTTCAAGGACTGGACCGATTCGACCGATGTCCCCGAGGACGCCGTCGACCGTGACACGATGCTCACCAACGTCATGATCTATTGGCTCAACGGCACCGCTGGTTCCTCGGCGCGCTATTACTACGAGGGCGCCGCGACGTGGGGCCGGCCCGAGCCCGCGACCGAGGTGCCGGTCGCGGTGGCCGTGTTGCCGAACGACCTCGGTGTCCCCGTCCGTCGCATCGCCGAACGCAACCACACCATCGTGCGCTGGACTGAATTCGATCGCGGCGGCCACTTCGCGGCCATGGAGGAACCCGACCTGATCATCGACGACCTGCGCGCCACCTTCCGCGACTTCCGGCGATAACGCCTCCTCACAGACACCCACGACAGAAAGCGACACAGAGCATGGCTTCCGTGCACAAAGAGATCCTCATCGACGCCGACCCCGCACAGGTGTGGGCGGTCATCAGCGACTTCACCGACGGCCCTGTCCGGATGGCCCCGGGATTCGTCACCGACAGCCGACTCGTCGAGCCCGGGGTCAGGACCGCCACTTTCGCCGACGGAACAGTCGTTCGCGAGCGCCTCATCGCCTTCGACGAGCAATCACGCCGAATCGCCTATTCCGTCATCGGCGACACCATGCGGCCCACCCACGACAACGCGTCGATGCAGGTCTTCCCCCACGGTGACGGCCACAGCCGATTCGTCTGGATCCACGACGTCCAACCCGACGACCTCGCCGTCCCGATGGGCGCGGCAATGGACCACGGCCTGACCATCTTCAAGCAGACGATGGAGACCAGCCGCTAACACCCCGCGCCATGCACCGAGAGGCTCCAGTCGGGTCGGGGTGGCGCTGCGTGGACCGAACGCGCTACCCGTGCGGTGGCGTCGATGATCACAAGCTCTCGGTGGCGGTCAACGCAGGCCGGGAATCACTTTCGCTGCCGCGATCACCGCGGCCAGGTAACGGTCGCGTTCGGCCCTGGTCACCGCGGCCCGCATCGGGCCGACGATCAGCTCCGCCAGCACATCCCCGCCGGAGCCGAAGACGGGCGCCGACACGTAACTGATCGGCAGTGCCACATCGGTGTCGAGTTCGGCAGGACGATAAGCCGTGCCGCTGATCTCCCCGAGCAGCGCGAGCACCCGTTCGCGCAGCGTTCGGCTGACCGGATCGTGGGCGAGATGGTCGACGACGTCGGCGAGGACATCGAGGGTGGCGACGCTGCGGGAGTCGACCCCCCAGACCGCGGCGCCGACGACGCGGATGTCGCCCAGAAGCCGCTCGAATTTCACGCGATCTTGCGGCTCGGCAGCCGCCAGCCACGGTTGCCGGATCAGGTCGGCGGAATGGGCCACGATCGTCGCCGCGGCGGGCGGGATGAGCGGCAATCTGGTGCCGACCGAGATTCCGGCGGGAATTCGTCCACGGTTCTCGACGACGGCGCTGAACAGGATCTCGGCGCCGTCGACAACAACCAGTGCGACACCACAATCCACGTCCTGCGCCAGGCCCTGCAGGGCGGCGTGCAACGACGAGTCCTCGGCGAGCTTGCTTCGTTCTCGCTCGGCGGTCCGCAGGAACGCGGGACCCAACTCGTAGGTCAGATCACCGCGGCGAGTGACCCACCCGCGCGCCCGCAGCGCGGAGAGCACGTTGCCGACCGTCGACCGGCTCAGCGCGAGGCAATCGGCGATCTGCGCCGAGGTCTGCGGTTCAGCCGCGTCGGCGAGAAGTTCCAGCACGGACACGACGCGCTGTGTGGGCGGTGATGCATCGACAGGCTCCACATTGTCGCCCACCGCGCCTCCTCCCCTCCGCCCTGGAGTACCTATTCGCACACCACGATACAACTATTCGGTTTCTCGAGTGTGATTGCGCAGCATCGTCGCGATCAGCACCGCAGCGAGCCCGACCAGCGCGGCGGCGATCGTCAGGGCATAGGAGAACGCTTGGGTCGCGGCCTGCCGAGCGTCGATCGAGCCGGCCGAGGAGTCACCGCGACGCGTGGCGAGCGTCACCAGGATCGCCAAACCCAGTGCGCCGCCGAGTTGCTGGACAGAGCTGAGGACGGCGGAGCCGATTCCGGCGTTGTCCTCGGTGGTGCCGGTGACCGCCAACGCGGGCAGGCTCATCCCGCAGCCGATGCTGGTGACGAGCAGGGCGGGCAGCACCCCCGAGGCGTAGCTGTCGTGGCCGTCGATGCCCGACATCAGCACCAGGCCCACCGCGCTGACAAGGAGTCCGGTCACCAGCCCAGCACGCTCACCGAGCCGGTTCACCGCCCGCGACGACACCCACATCCCGGCCAGAATCCCCGCCCCGAAAGGCAGATACGCCAGACCCGCGATGAAAGGTCCGTAGCCGAGAACGGTCTGGAGGTGCAGCATCAACAGGAAGGCCATCGCGTAGAAGGCGGCGGAGAACAGCAGGGTCGCGCCATTGGCCACCGCTCGTGGCCGAAAAGCCAGGAACGACAACGGAACCAGCGGTTCTTCGGTGCGCCGCTCCACGATCACGAACGCGACCGCCAGCAGGACCGCAGCGATCATCGCCATCGTGGAACCGAGCTCGCCCCAACCGGTTTCGGACGCGCGCAGCAAGCCGTAGACCAGTAGCACCGGTGCGCCGGTGATGAGGGCCGCTCCCACGACATCGACCCGCGTACGTGGTCCACTCCGGCTCTCCGCGACCCACCGTGGCAGCAGCACCGAGGCCACGACAACGACCGGGACGTTGATCAGGAAAATCCACCGCCACGAAGCGAACCCCGTCAGAGCCCCGGAGATCACCAGCCCGGATGTGGCGCCCACCGCGGCCGTCGCCCCCCAGATGCCGATCGCCTTGGCGCGTTCGCCCGCACCCGGATAGAGCAGAGTGAGCAGCGCGAGCGCGGCCGGGCTCGCCATCGCCGCACCTGTGCCCTGGACGAATCGCCCCGCCACCAACTGCCACGGTTCCTGCGCGAGCCCGCACAACACGCTCGCCACGCCGAAAACGGCTACGCCGCTGAGGAACACCCGGCGCCGACCCAGGAGATCGGCCACTCGGCCGAACAGCAACAGGAACCCGCCGAAGGCGAGGATGTAGCCGTTCACCACCCACGCGAGACCCGCGGTGGTGAATCCGAGGTCGTCGCGCACGGTGGGCAGCGCGACACTGACCACGTTGTCGTCCAGATTCAACATGAACTGGACCAGGCAGAGCACGATCAGCACAGCCCGGCGCCGAGCCACATCTGCGCCCGAGCCGGATTCCGCCGTAGAGATCGAAGTCATGCATCGACGGTAGGCAGCGAAGACAGATGGCCGCTAGACGTCACCAGGCCAACTGATAGCGCATTGAGGACATAGACTCGGAATGTGCCCGAACCCGCCTTCGAACCCGCTCCCCCGGGCGTGGGCGCGATCGTCGTCGGCAGCTTCCCGCTCGCGGCCGGACAGTGGACCCACGAGCACTACCACCCCCAGCACCAGCTGGCCTGGACACGCAGCGGCGTACTCGGAGTCGCTGTAGGACAAGCGCATTGGATCGTGCCGCCGACCCGCGCGTTATGGCTGCCCGCAGGAGTCGCGCACAAGACCGGCGCGAGCCGCGACGCCGTGCTGTGCAGCCTCTATTTCGAACCGGACCGCTGCGCGCTGGACTGGCCCGAACCCACCGCGGTCCGCGTCGACGGCCTGCTGGCCCACTTGATCGTGCACCTCGCCCAGAGCACACTGGCCGATGATCAGCGGCTCCGCGCCGAGGCGGTCGTCCTCGACCTGTTGCAGCCGCTGCCCGCGACGCCGATCGACGTGCCCCACCCCGTCGACGAACGAGTACGCACAGTCGCCGACGCGCTACTGGACAACCCGGCCGACCCGCGCAGCCTGGAAGCCCACGCCCGGGCCGTCGGCGTGAGCCGTCGCACGCTCACCCGATTGTTCGTGCAGGACACCGGGATGAGCTTCGACCGCTGGCGCACCCACGCGAGAATCCAGGCCGCGCTGCCACTGCTGGCCGACGGCCGCCCCGTCTTCCTCGTCGCGCACACCGTCGGATACGCCACCGCCAGTGCGTTTCTCGCGGCCTTTCGCCGAACGGTCGGCACATCGCCGCGGCGATACCTCGACGGCTGAGCCGAACAGCCCTGAAGCCCCCCACGACCAACAGGTGATCGGCAGCCCCTGCCGCACTCCGTCAGCTGCCTCCGGTGGACCCGTCCACCGGACGTCTGACGCTGAGCTGGGACATCCAGGCGACGCTGTCGATCGTCGCGACCCGCACCTCGGTCGCGATCGCTTTCATGTGCCCCTCGTCGAAGAGCGCGAGCGAGGCGCTACTGATCGTCCCCGCCTCGTCTACGCCGGCTCTCCAGCTGTCCGCCAGCCGTTTGTTCATCTCCGCCACCGCGTACCGGCGCACCCGATCCCAGCTCAGGTCCGGATGCACCTCGTTCACGGTCCCGGTGCACAGCCAGTCGTCGAGCGTCATTCCGAACAGTTCCGACCACTGCTCGGTATAGGTAGTCACTGACTCGCTCCTCTGATCGGCGCTGCGACGTCGCACGGTGTCCGACCTGAATGATAAGGCCGCCCTACCGAAATCGATAGCGGGCCTTATACATTCGCCGCAGCATCGGCCGGATCGGCAGGCGGCCCGCTCAGCTCTCCTTGACCAGGTCCGGCTCGGTCTCGGCCATCACCGCTTCACCACGCGCGACCATTCCCGCTTCGTCGGACAGTGTCAGATGCGGGATGAACAACGCGAGCGCGAACGCGAGCACCGCACCCGGGATCAGGTACCAGAACCCGGGGACCAGCGCGTCGACGTAGGCGCTGACGATCGCGTCGTGCAGGTTGTCCGGCAGGTTCTTGACCACCGAGGGAATCAGTGCGCTCGGATCGATTTTCGCCGCCGCCGCTTCCTGCCAGTTCGCCTGGAACGCGCCGGTGAGGTTCTCGGTCAGCCTGCCGGTGAAGATGGAACCGAAGATCGCGATGCCCAGCGCGCCACCCATTTCACGGAAGTAGTTGTTGGCGCTGGTCGCCGTGCCGATCTGGTCGGGGGCCACCGCGTTCTGCACCACGAGCACGATGATCTGCATGATCAGGCCGAGGCCGGCGCCCATCACGAACAGCATGGCCGAGACCAGCCACATCGAGGTGTTGGCGTCCAGGCGGGTCAGCCACAGCATGTCGATCCCGATCAGCGCGGCGCCGATCGGCGGGTACACCCGGTAGCGACCGGTTTTGGTGATCGCGTTCATCGAGGTGATCAGCGTGAGCATCATGCCGATCATCATCGGGATCAGGAGCAGACCCGACACCGACGCGGAGGTACCGCTGGCCATCTGCAGGTAGGTCGGGATGAAGCCGATGGCCGCGAACATCACCAGGCCGACGAGGAATCCGATCAGCGAGGTGAGCACGAAGGTGCGATTGCGGAACAGCCACAGCGGCAGCATCGGCTCCTCGGCCCTCGACTCGACGAACACGAAGGCCGCGACCACGATGACGAGAGCGGCGATCATCGACACCATCACCGTCGAGCCCCAGGCGTACTGCTTGCCGCCCCAGTCGGTGATCAGGATCAGCAAGGTGGTCGCGGTCGACATGAGCACGATGCCGAGGTAGTCGGGCCGGAACTTGGGCCGATGGCTGGGGATGTTCAGGTAGCGGAAGGCGATGAACAGCGCGGCGATGCCGATCGGCACATTGATCCAGAAGCACCACCGCCAGTCGAGATGGTCGGCGAACAGTCCGCCGAGCAGCGGTCCGGCGACCGAGGTGATGCCGAAGACAGCACCCATCGGAGCCATGTACTTGCCGCGGTCCTTGGCGGGCACCACATCGGCGATGATGGCCTGCGCCAGGATCATCAGACCGCCGCCACCCACACCTTGCAGACCGCGGAACGCGATGAACTCCCAGAAGCTGGTCGACGCGGCGGCGCCGATCGACGCGGCGGTGAAGACGGTGATCGCGAACAGGAACAGCCATCGCCTGCCGAACATATCGCCGAGTTTTCCGTAGATCGGCATCACAATGGTGGTGGCGAGCAGGTAAGAGGTGGCGGTCCAGGCCATGTGCGAGACACCGCCCAGTTCGCCGACGATGGTCGGCATCGCGGTGCCGACGATCATCTGATCGAGGCTGGCCAGGAACATGCCCGCGATCAGAGCGGAGAAGATCAGCCAGATCCGCTTCTGCGTCAGGACGATCGGGGTGGGCGGCGAGTCGGCCGTCGTGGTCATCGGAGCGTCTCCCTTGTGCTGTCGTCCGGCCGGAACAGCCGGGAGGCCATGGCGCAGTGCTCGTGCAGCGCTGCCGCCAGCGACCCGTTCGGGTCCGCGGCCAGCGACATCGCCGCCCGCGTGGTGATGGTTGTCATGATTCCCGCGGTGAGCGAGGCGAATTCGGGGTCGACGTCGGCCCCGCACCTGGCCGCGAGGAGTTCGGCGATGGCGGCCTCCATCCGGGCGCCGGAGGCGATGAAGGCGGCGAGCACTCTCGGCTCGGCCATCACCAGTTTCGTGACCAGCGAGATACCCTCGCGCACTTCGCTTTCCGGCTGGAAGCCCGCGGCGTGCAGCCAGGTGAGGTCTTCGATGAGCACACCGGTCGGACCCCCTGCGACGAATTCGCTTCTGGCTTCGGGCGTACCGATCTCACCGATCGGGCCGACCACCGCGTCCAGCTTGGTCTCGTAGTAGTTGAAGAACGTGCGCGGCGAGACGCCCACGGCCTTGGCGATGTCGTCGACGTTCGTCGCGTCCAGCCCGTGCTCGACCGCCAATCGCCGCGCGGCGAGGCAGAGGTCGAGCAGGGTCCGTTGCTTCTTCTGTTCACGCAGACCGACCGCGGCCTGTTTGACCGGCTCCTGAGTCACGCCCATAAATTAGCACAAACTGCAATATTTCAGGAACTGCAACTATTTGCCCGAGAAGCGGGCCGACTCTTCGGGCAGGTCGACGCCGCGTTGATGCCGGGAAAAGGACCGCCCCGGGGCGACACTGGAAGTCGTGGACATCGACCCCGGGGACAGCGCTGCGCAGGCGCCCGCGCGAACCAGAATGCCGACGTGGCTACCTCGGGCAATGGTGCTGGCACTGGCATTCTTCGGACTGTTCCTGCTCGCGGACTGGGCGTTCCACCGGCTGACCGGCATCCTGATCATCTTGTTCGTCGCGTTCTTCATCTCGCTGGCGATGGAGCCGCCCGTCGCACTGCTGGTGCGGCGGGGGGTGCCGCGTGGTCTCGCCACCGGCCTGGTATTCGTCGCCACCTTCCTCTGCGTGCTGGCCTTTCTCGCCGCACTGGTGACCCTGCTCGTGGAGACGGCGACCAACCTGGTCCATGAGACGCCACGACTGCTCGACGAGGGCGTGGACTGGGTCAATCACAGCTTCGGACAGCACTTCACAACGCACGACCTGAGTCAACGGCTGCTGCGCGAATCAGACCTGCTCGAGAGCTACGCGCACACCGCCGCCGACAATGCCTGGGGCGTGTCGACCACGGTCCTGGGCGGCTTGGCCCAGGTCCTGACCATCGCGCTGTTCAGCGTCTACCTCACCGCGGGCGGCCCGAAGGTGCGGCGCACGGTGTGCTCGCTCCTGCCGCCGGCCCGCCAGCAGACCTTCCTGCACGCCTGGGACCTCGCCATCGACAAGACCGGCGGCTACCTGTTCTCGCGGTTGCTGCTGGCGATCGTCTCCGCGATCGTGCACGGGGTATTCCTGTCGATCCTGCACCTGCCCAACCCCATCGCGCTCGGGGTCTGGTTCGGCGTGATCTCCGCGTTCATCCCGACCATCGGCACCTACATCGCCGCGATCGTTCCGGTCTTCGTGGCGCTGACCGTCGACCCGATGGACGCGGTATGGATCATCGTATTCGCGGTTGTCTACCAGTGGTTCCAGGACTATCTGCTACAGCCTCGGATCACCGCGCGCACCGTCGACGTCAATGCCGCGATCGCCCTGCTGTCGGTACTCGCCGGTGGCGCGCTGCTCGGCGCGGTCGGCGCGCTGTTGGCCATTCCGGCCACCGCGACAGTGCAGGCGTTCCTGTCCGAATACGTCAAACACTATGCGGTGACCGAGGATCCGCGCATCGATCAGACGACACCGCGCCGCAAACGTTCCGCCCACGCAACCACAGACGCAGCCGCAGCCGAGGACGCTGTCTCGCAGAAGGACAGCGACTAGGGCGCGTCCCCGTAGATGACGAGCCAGATCGCGCGACCGAGTGATTCGGCCAATTCCTCCTCGCCCACACCGGTTTCGGCGGCGAAGGCGACCGAGATCGTGCGTTCGACCATCGAGGTGAGAATCAGGGCGGTGGCTCGGGGATCGAGCTGCGGCCCGACGCGGCCCGACGCCTGTTCGGCCGCCAGCCGGGCACGCACCAGTTCGGCGAAGGTCGCCACTCGGGAACGCCAGTACGCACCGACCTCCCGGTCGTAGGAGCCCACTTCGGTCAGGGCGAGCAGCAGATAGCGATGGTCGCGGAACCCGCCGATCATCGCGCGCATGGCCAGCACGACTCCGGCCTGCTGATCGGTGTGCTCGGCACTCCACCACATCTCGGCCGCGGCGAACAGATCGGCGGTGGCCAACTCGGCCATCCGGATCAGCAGTCTGCTCTTGTCCGGAAAGTAGCGATAGAAGGTAGATCTCGCCGACCCGGACGCGGCGGCGATCTTCTGCACGGCGATCTCGGTGAACGGCGTGCCGTCGGCCAGCAGGTCTTCGACCGCGGTCAGGACCCGTCGTTCGAATTCCGCCCGCCGGTCGTCAGCGGGTTTGCGCGCCGATCGCGGGACACGGGTCAGTGAGGGCATCGGCTATCCGTCGCCGATGCCGCACCGGGTGCGCTGGCATTGCCCATGCGTCCCATTGTGCCCGTAGACCCGCGGGCCGCCGTGGTGGCGGGGGTAGGGGCCGCGGCAATCCCCCTGTCCCGGTTGGCTATTGACACCTGAATACGGCCCGCCTCATCATCAATCGGACACACTGTCCGAGACTCAGTGACCGAGGTGGTCTTCATGGTCGATTCCCCCGTCACCGCAGTCGAAAGGACCGACGTCGTCGTGGTCGGCGCGCGCTGCGCGGGGTCGGCTACCGCGGCGACACTCGCGAGGGCGGGTCGCGCTGTGGTCGTGCTCGACGCCGCCATCTTGCCGTCGGACACCCTGTCCACCCACCTGCTCTGGCCGGCCGGGCTGGCCGAGCTCCAGCGCCTCGATGCATTGGCCGCCGTCGAAGCACTCGGTGCGCCACGGTTGACCAGGGCCTACGCACAGGCCGCGGGCCACGGTGTCGGTTCCGGCTTTCCCTCGGTCGACGGCATCGACTACGCGATGTGTGTGCGCCGCACCGGACTCGACGCCGTGCTGGTGCGCACCGCGGTGAACGCGGGCGCGCAGGTGCGGCCGCGCTGCCGGGTCACCTCGGTGGTCTGGGACGGGAACCGGTGCGCCGGTGTGCGATACCTCGACGCCGCGGGCCAGACCCGGGAGATCCGCGCCGCGCTCGTTGTCGGCGCGGACGGGCGGCGCAGCACCATCGCCCGCGCGGTGGGCGCCGAACGACCTTTTCTGAGCGTGCCGAGCGGGCGCGACTGCTATTTCGCCTACTGGCGCGATGCCGCCGACGCTCCCCGCCACATCGCCGCCCAGTGGCGTGTCGGTGCCGACCTCGGCACCGCCTTCCCGTGCGACGACGGCCTGGTGCTCAGCCTGGTACAGCCGCCCACGGTCAGCGACCTCGGACGCGGTCCCGGTGTGGCGGAACGCCGCTACGCCGAGGCCCTGGCCCGGATTCCGGATTTGACCAGCCGACTGCGCGGGTGTGAGCGCGTGGGCCGGATCCGTTCCGCCACCGGCATTTCCTCGTACTTCCGGAGTTCCGCGGGCCCGGGCTGGGCATTGCCCGGCGACTCCGGACACTTCAAAGATCCCGTCACCGCGCAGGGCATCCGCGACGCCCTGCACTATGGACGCACGCTCGCCGAGTCGGTCGACGAGGTTCTCCACGACCCGCGGGCTCTCGACACTGCCCTGTCGGAGTGGGAGCGCCGCCGCGTCGTCGAGTGCCGCGAGATCTTCCACTGGACGAATCGGCTGGCACGTGGTGAATCGTTGCGGCCCTTGGAGATCGAGCTCTACCGCACCGCCGCCGACGACCCGGAACTGGCGGAGATCACCGCGGGCATCTTCTCCCGCACCCACCGGCCCGCCGAGCTGTATACCCCGTCCCGCGCACTGGGCCTCGCGGTCCGCGCCTCGGTCCACCAGTGGGCACATCTGCCCGCCGTCCTCGTCGACGTGGCACGCGAGATCCGCGACTCGACCAGCGAATGGCGAACCACGCGGACAACCCTGCGCGGCAACGCAACCGATGACTGCCCACCACCGAACCCACCTTTCACCCTCACCACCGCAGGTCCAGGAGAACACCATGCCTGATCAGCCGACACCGTTGTCAGCACCGATCACCCGCCGCACTGCGCTGCGCGCCGGGCTCGTCGCCGGAGCCGCACTAGCCGTGACTCCCCCGGCCTTCGCCGCAGCGACGACTGCCCGGCGTTCGCCACTACTGCGCTCCGGCGGCAAGTCGGTGGCGATATTCGGTGGCGGCATGGCCGGGCTCAGTGCCGCGCACGAGCTGGCCGAGCGAGGCTACGACATCACCGTCTACGAGCCCGCGTTCCTCGGCGGAAAAGCCCGCAGCATGGGCGTGCCGGGAACCGCGTCGCCCGGTCGTCAGCATCTGCCGGGTGAACACGGGTTCCGATTCTTCCCCGGCTGCTATCAGCATGTCCCCGACACGATGAGCCGAATCCCGTTCCCCGGCAACCAGAACGGTGTGCTCGACAACCTGGTGCGGGTCGAGGGCACGGTCGCCGGATTCCAGGACCTGCCGCCGATCTTCGCCCCGGTCGAGCTCGGTGGACTGAGTCAGTTGACGCCGGAACTGATGCAGAACAGCATCATCGGCGCGCTCGGCTTCATCCCCGACCTACCACCACACGAGCTGGCGTTCTTCGCCAAGCAGATGCTCGTGTGGTTCACCTCCAGCACCGAACGACGCTTCGGCCAGTGGGAATACGTGACCTGGGAACAGATCATGCAGGCCGAGGGAAAGTCGCCCGCATACCGGAAGTACCTGGTGAACGCGCTCACCCGGATCACCGTCGCCGCGAAGCCGCAGACCAGCTCCGCACGAACCATCGGCACGATCGGCGAGGCGCTGGTCCTGGCCGCGTCCGGCACGGTTGCGCAGTTCTCCGGTGGCGTCGACCGAATCCTCAACCGCCCGACCAACGTCGCCTGGATCGATCCGTGGGTCGACTACCTGCGCACGCTCGGCGTCCGCTTCGTCATGGGGCAGGGCCTGGCCGCATTGCGGATGGCCGGCGGTCGCATCGCCGCTGCGACGATCAGCGGAACAGGTGGGACCACGACAGTGACAGCCGACCACTACCTGTGCGCCATGCCGGTCGACCGCGCGGTCGACCTCCTCGACGACACGATCATCGAGGCCGATCCGCGCCTGGGCGGGATGCGAAACCTGGTCACCGACTGGATGGTCGGCATCCAGTACTACCTGCGCCGCCCCACCGACATCCCCGAGGGACACATCGCCGCGTTGGGCTCCCCCTGGGCCCTCACCGCGCTGCGCCAAGCCCCCATGTGGGTGGGCGACTTCCCTGCCACCTACGGCGACGGCTCGGTGCTGGAATGCCTGTCGGTCGACATCTCCGACTGGGACACACCCGGAATCCACTTCGGCCGCACCGCCAAGGAATGCACCGCCGCCGAAATCGCCATCGAGACCTGGGCGCAGCTCAAAGCCTGGCTCAACACCGGCACCGACTGGCTACGCGACGAAGACATCCACTCCTGGCATCTGGACCCCGGCATCACCTGGTCGGGAACCACCATCCACAACGAAACCCCGCTGCTGGTCAACACAGTCGGCTCCTACGACAATCGTCCCGACGCACACTGCGCGATTCCCAACCTCTATTTCGGCGGTGATCATGTCCGCCACCACATCGACCTGGCCACCATGGAGGGCGCCAACGAATCCGGTCGCGCGGCGGCCAACGCCATCCTCGACGCCGCCGACGATCCGAGTCCGCGCGCCCAGATCTTCCCGCTGGTCTCCCTCCCCGCTTTCGCTGCCGCCAAAGCCATCGACGCGGACCGCTTTCGCGCCGGCTTACCTCACCTGCTCGACGGCTGACCCTTGACCATCCGCAGTTTCTGGTGCACGCTGACACCACATCATTGTGGTGTCAGCGTGCACCATAATTATTCGAGGCGGCCCGCCCAGAATCGGATGAGGTAACGATGCCCTGCTGTCTGCCGGCGAGCTACCTCGTCGCGGGATTCCAGCGGCTGCGCCGTCGCCCGGCCACGGAGACCGACACCGCGAGTTTCGCTCCCCGTTCGCGATGCGCTACGCCACCCTCTGGCAGCACGATCATCACGCCCACGCGAGGCAGGCGAGCCATATGCCGGTCCCGCCGCTCAGCTGCGCATTCATGGCGATCTCCACCCCTCGACAGCCTCTGACAGCTGCCAGCCTTCGAACGGAGCCGACCATGACCACACCGTCTCCCGTGCCCACCGCACCACACAAAGGGACCTCGCTGCTTCGCCGATACGTCGGCGATCGACGATTTCTGCTCGCCCTGCCGCGCGCGGTGGGGCTACAGATTCTGCACCCGGCCATCGCGACAGCTCTCGACGAACACATGGCGATGCGGCTGTGGTACCACAAAGCGCGAACCGTGTCGCAGACGGTTCACATGGCCTATCACGATCGGGACCAGCAGCACCGCATGGTCAACATTCATGGGCACATCGGCGGAACCGACGACCGTGGCGCGCGCTTCCACGCACTGAATCCGGACCTGTTCCACTTTCAGCACGCGACCTATGTGGAGACGCTGGTGGTCGCGATCAACACCTTCATCGCGCCGATGTCGGATCGCGACCATGAACGGCTGTACGAGGAGTGCTGCGAGTGGTATCTGCGATTCGGCGTGTCGGCGCGGGCCATGCCGCAGGACTGGGCGGGTTTCGGCGACTATTTCGAACGGGTGTGCGCACAGCAGTTACGCCTCACCCCAGCCGGTCGCACGCTCGCACCCGAGATCGTGCGTCCGACCAGCTGGGTCCCGCGACTCCTGCCATCCGCCGCCGTCCGCGAGTTGCTCCACCCTCGCACCAAGGAACTGCTCGACGTCCGGTCCAGACCGGGAGATCGGGCCGCGTTCCGCTCCTACGCCACCGGCCTGCGGATGGCGGCGACGGTAGCACCGCGCAGGATTCGCTACGTTCCTTCCGCGCGCGCCGACAGGCGCGCAGGTCTCGTCCATCGTGCGGGCCGGGAGCTGTAGTCGGATCCGATCCAGCTTTCCTGATCACCATTTTGATTCCCTTTCCTCTTCACCAGTGAGAGAATCCTCGGTAACATATAGCGGTCAAACACGGCTTCCACCTGTTCTGATATTTGCAAGCAGGGGTAAATAGCGGATGAACATGGTGGATCCGTTTCGACCCGAAGATCTGAGCCGGTCATCGAAATGACAGAGTGATATACAAAACATCTCACTCTGTCTAAGGTGGTTGGTAGTCCGATACGGCTATCCAGGAGAAAATGTGTCTGATTCCGCCACACCCACCGTCGACGCCGCTGAACTGGCTGTTCGCAACCCAGCGTCCGGAGAACTGGTCGGCACCGTCGCCGTGTCGACCCCGGAGGAGGTCGCCGCAGCCGCGGCCGCGCTGCGCACAGCACAGCCGCGGTGGGCTTCGATCAGCGCGGCCGGGCGCAAGCAGTGGCTGCTCAAGCTGCAGGATTGGGTGCTCGACCACAGCGACGAGCTGGCGGACTCGATTCAAGACGAGTCAGGAAAGCCTCGGGTGGAGGCCGAGGTCGAGGTCGCGTTCACCGTCGACCTGCTGGGCTACTACGCGCGAAACGCCGCGAAGTTTCTCGCCGATACCGCCGTGAGCCCCCACACCCCGTTGATGCGGGTCAAGAAGCTGACCACCACGTACACGCCGTATCCGGTGGTCGGCATCATCACGCCGTGGAACTTCCCTCTCGCCATGCCTGCCTCCGACCTCGTCCCGGCGCTCGCCGCGGGCGCCGCGGTGCTGCTCAAGCCCTCGGAGGTGACCCCGCTGACGCCGCTCGCCCTCGCGCGCGGCTGGGCCGAGATCGGTGCGCCGCCGGTGTTCACGGTGGTCTCCGGATCCGGCGCCACCGGTGCCGCGGTGGTCGGCAACGCTGATTTCATCCAGTTCACCGGCTCCGGCAACACCGGTCGCCGCATCGCGGTCGCCTGCGCGGAACGCACGCTGCCCTACAGCCTCGAGATGGGCGGCAAGGACCCGGCGATCGTGCTGGCCGACGCCGACCTCGACCGCGCGGCCAACGGCATCGCCTTCGGCGCACTGACCAACGCCGGACAGCTGTGCGTGTCGGTGGAGCGGGTGTACGTCGAGGCCGCGGTGTACGACGAGTTCGTGAACAAACTGGTGGCCCACGTCAAGACGCTGCGGCTCGGCCGCGACGACCGCAGCGGAAACATCGACGTCGGCCCCCTCGCCAACCAGGCCCAGCTCGACATCGTCACCCGCCACGTCGATGACGCGCTGGCCCAAGGCGCGCGAGCGCTCACCGGCGGCAAGGCGACAGGCGAGGGAAACTTCTTCGAACCGACGGTGCTGGTCGACGTCGATCACTCGATGTCGTGCATCACCGAGGAAACGTTCGGCCCGACGATCCCGGTCATCAAGGTCGCCGATGCGAACGAGGCGATCCGGCTCGCCAACGACTCCGAGTACGGACTGTCGGCCTCGGTGTGGACGGGCAACAAGTCCCGCGGGCAGGCAATCGCGCGGCGACTGGCCGTCGGCGCGGTGAATATCAACGACGCCACCATCAATCTGTTCAATTTCGCGCTCCCCCACGGTGGTTGGGGCCAGTCCGGCACCGGGTACCGATTCGGCGGTGCCGACGGCGTGCGCAAGTACTGCCGCAAGCAGGCGATCACGGCTCCGGCGCTGCCGACCCAGAAGTCCGAACTCGTCTGGTACCCGTACAGCCTCAAGAACTTCGGCTTCATGCGGAACGCGATGCGCGCGACCGGCGCTCGCGGCCGGCGCCGCTTCGGCAGGTAGGGGTCCGGCCGCGGACGGATGTCTCACCGAGCCGGTGAGACATCTGTCCGCGGCACGCGGTGGTCGCTGCCCCACGCCAGGGAATCAGCGAGGCGCGGCGCCGGTCTCCTGGGTCGCCGTGCGCACGTCCAGCGGACGGAACCCGGGTGCGATGTGATCGCGGGCGAATCGGCGCGCCGCCGCCTCGTCGTCGAGCGGGATGACCGTCGGCCTGGTCAGCACCAGCGAGAGCGCGGTACGCGCCACCAACTCGGCAACGGGGAGCGGGTCGTAGGCGGGGAGCTTGCCCGCCTCCTGCAAGCGGGTGATGAACTCGGCCAGGAAGTCACGACCGAGCTCGATCACCGGCGCTCCACCGGTGGTGAGGTAGGGCAGGACGGTGGCGGCGTCGGTGGCGAGGAGGCGGTCGAGCAACGGGTTGTTCCGCAAGCCGAGGGCGAAGGCGACGAACAGTTCGACGATCTGGTCTTCGGCGCTGGCGCCCTCGTCGGCCTGCCGGCGCATCGAGGCGTCGGCCTGCTCCAGCAGGTGGCGCACCTGCCAGAGCCCCACCGCCTGGACCACGTCGGTCTTCCCACCGAACCGGCGATACAGCGTCGCCAGGGACAGACCGCCACGGCGGGCTACTTCCGCCATGCTGGTGCGCTTGATCCCGAAGTCCAGAAACGCGGCCAAGGCGCCGTTCAGGACGTCGGCGTTATCGCGCTCGACACCGCCGTGTCCGCGAATACGTGCCAGCAACCTGATCGACTCGGCCATATCCCATTCCCCTCAGCTGACAAGAGCCCGAACATAATGTGGTCTGCCGGTAGCCCGCAACCTCGACTCTGTCAGACCAGGGGGCGGCCGAGCCGCTGACGCCGCCGCATGTCCCGCAGCATCGTCGAGTACGGCACGATCCGCGCACGGACGGGTAGCCGTCCGTAGACGGCCCCGATGGCACGGAACATCAGCCGATGCCGCCGCTCCTGTTCGTCGGTCCACGGAAGGTAGAGCTGTGCGCGCATGGTTTCGGGCAGCAGTCCGGTGACGGCGAAACGATGAAAGTCGGCAAGCCGACGCGGCCTCGGAACATTGCGCAATCCGACCAGTTTGCGCAGATATTCGGCGACCAGGTCGTCGATCTGCATGTTCGCCAGCCCCGATTCGAAGTAGCTGTCGAAGGCCGCCAGGTCGGCAAACCACATGTCGGGCTTCATCTGCAACCCGGTGCCGAATCTGGCCCCGTACTGCACGAAGACCTCTTTGGTGGCCCTGTCCAGTGGCCCGTAGAGGCGTTCGTGGGTATCCATGACTCCCCAGCACAGGCAGACCGCGACCCACTTCTGCAGTTCGGGGTCGAACGCGTTGTACTTCACCTCGGCGCCGGGCGCGGAACGAACGCGTCGATGGACGCTACCCACGGCCTGTCGATACTCGTCCCGGTCCTGCTCGGTACCGAGCATCGCCACCGCGATGTAGGTCAGCGTGGTGCGCAACCGCTTCCACGGATGGACGTCGGCGCGGCCGGAGTCGACGGTGCTCTCGACGACGCCGTAGCCCACCGGCCGGTTCGCGAGCTGCACGATCACATTCGCGCCCGCCCCGGCGAAGGCGCCGATCCCGTCGAGGAATCGCTCGATGTCGAAGTCCTCGACGGTGCCGTATCGACACCGCAGGACTCCGTCGACATCGCTCGCCGTCACAGGATCGGTCACCGTTGACACTTGACGCATAGTCCTGCGCCTCCTTCTTCTGAGAGCCACTAAGGCAATGATACAGTGAGATGATATTCGACTAATCGACTCAGTGGGGGCTTTCGGTCAGTGCCGCTACGCACCGACGCCCCGCAGCGCCGAAGCGCTGCGGGGCGTCGTGGTGGTTCGACGATGGTGCGGTCAACCCTGAACCGAGTAGCGCAGTGCCGCGGGCGCGGTAGCGGGAACAGCGGGCCGCTTGGGCAGGATCGGTGCGAGGCGGACGTAAGCAGAACCCAGCACGGGACGGGGGTCGGCATCACCCTTGTTGGGCCAGAACGCCATCGCGCGCTCTGCTTGCGCGGTGATGGTCAACGACGGGTTCACCCCGAGATTGGCCGTGACCGCACTGCCGTCGGCGATGTGCAGGCCTGGATATCCGTAGACCCGCTGCCAGGGGTCGACCACGCCGGTGTCGGCGGAGTCACCGATGGTCGCACCGCCGATGTAGTGCGCGGTGGCCGGAATACCCAGCAGGTCGGTGACCAGATTTCCCGCGTCACCATCGATTTCGGCGGCGTACTCCCGAGCGATCTCGTGCGCGATCGGGATCCACTCGGGATTCGGCTCCCCCGACCCCTGTCTGGTGACCAGACGCCGGCCTTTCAAGAAGGAGGTCAGCGAGTTGTCGAGCGATTGCATCACGAGCAGCACGACCGAGCGCTCGGCAGCACGGTGGACATTCTTCAACCGGATGAACTCGAGCGGATGCGCCGCCACCATGAGCAGTAGCCGCAGCATCCGGAACGCGCCGCCGTCGACCATCGGCAGGCCCTGGGTGAACAGCGCGTTCTGCCCTTTGCCGTACGAGCACACCTCGATATGGGTGTGCGGCTCGGGATGAATCGAGGAGGTGATCGCCACACCCTGGGACAGGTCGTACCGGCTACGACTGCATACCGCGACCACCGCCTCGGAATTGCTTCTGGTCAGCTCCCCGAGCCGAGGCGACAACCCGGGCAGCACACCATCGTTTCGCATGCGGTGCAGCAACTTCTGGGTACCCAACGCAGCCGCGGCGAAGACGACCTGGCGCGCCGTGAACCGGCGCCGGTTCCGGCGGACGATACCGCCCGACCGCATGGTCTCCACGAGGTAGCCGCCGTTGCCGTCCGGCCGCACCGAGGTGACCGTGGTGAGCGGGTGCACTTCGGCACCGTTGCGTTCGGCCAGGTACAGATAGTTCACCGTGGTGGTGTTCTTGGCATTGTGCGTGCAGCCGGTCAGGCATTCGGAGCAATGAATGCAGCCCGCGCGCGTCGGGCCGGCACCACCGAAGTACGGATCGGGCACCTCCGTGCCCTCCGCACCCTCGTTGAAGAAGACCCCGACATTCGTGCGATGGAACGTGTCGGCAACCCCGCGGCCCTCGGAAATCTTCAGCAGCACTTCATCTTTGGGCCCGACGCGCGGATTGGTTTGCACGCCGAGCATCCGCTTGGCCTGGTCGTAATACGGCGCCAGCTCCGATTTCCAGTCCGTGATGTGCGACCACGCACGGTCTTCGTAGAACGCGGGCAGCGGCTCGTACAGGGTGTTGCCGTAGATCACCGACCCACCACCGACACCCGACCCGCTGAACACCGCGCACTTGCCGAGAACGCTGATCCGCTGCGGCCCGGTCAAGCCGAGTCGGGGCATCCACAGCGACTTGCGGATATTCCAGTTGGACTTCGGGAAATCCTCGGGATTCCATCGCCGCCCGGATTCGAGAACACCGACGCGGTAGCCCTTCTCGGTCAGCCGCAGCGCGGTGACGCTGCCGCCGAAGCCGGAACCGATCACAATCACGTCGTAGTCGTATTCGGTCATGACGCTCACCGCCCCCCGTGTCCGTCGACGACGTACTCGGTCAGCGCCTTGCGCACGATCTTGCCGGTGGGATTGCGGGGCATCTCGTCGAGGAACACCACGTCACGGGGCACCTTGTACCTGGCGAGGTTGTCCTTGACGTAGTTCTTGATCTCCTGCGCGTCGGGCTTGTCGTCCGTGGCGGCGACGATGAAGGCGCGCAGCCGCTGTCCGAAGTCAGCGTCGTCGACACCGATCACCGCGACATCGGCGATATCGGCGCGACCCGCCAGCAGATTCTCCACCTCCAGCGGATAGACGTTCTCGCCACCGCAGACGACCATGTCGTCGTCGCGGCCGTCGATGAACAGCAGCCCATCGGCGTCGAAGTGGCCCATGTCCCCGGTCGACATGTACCCGTCGATGATCTGTTTGGTCTTCCCGTCGGTGTACCCCTCGAACGGGGCGACGGTGCGGGCGAAGATTCGCCCCGAGACGTTCGCCGCGGTGATTCGGCGATCGTCGCTGTCGTAGAGCGCGATGCGCGCGGTGACCGGTGCCCGCCCGACGGTGCCCGGCGCACGACGCAATTCGTGCGGCTGGGCGACAGCGGTGATCGCGACCTCGGTGGAGCCGTACCCGTTGTAGAGCACGTCACCGAACGCATCCTGCCATCGGATCGCCAGGTCGGGGGGCAGCGGTGCGCCGCCGACGAAAACCGTGCGCAGCGTCGAGGTGTCGTACTCGGCGATGACGTCGGGACCGAGCGCGAGAATGCGGTTCAACTGGGTCGGCACCGCGACCAGCATCTCGACCGAATGCCGCTCGATCGCGGCCAAGGTGGCCTGCGCGTCGAAGCGGCGCCGCAGCACGATCTCGGCACCGAGCGCGCTGGCTATCGTCCAGGTCCCCATCCCGGTGGTGTGGAAAACCGGAGTCGCGATCATGACGACCCCACCGCGAGGGAACGGCACCCGGTCGACGACCAGGGCGGTGGCGAACGGAGAGACCTTGGTGCGCGGCGCACCCTTGGGCAGGCCGGTGGTGCCGCTGGTGAGGATGATGAAGCCCGCGGGCCGGTCCGGCGGGGGCAGCGGGGCACCAGTGTTCGCCGACACCAGCATGTCGATGGTCACCGTGCTCGGCAGCGGCGTGTGTTCCGCGTCGACCCAGGTGAGGATCCGGGGCATCGTCTCGGGCAGGGCATCGATGAGCCCGGCGAATTCACTGTCGAACAGAATCGCGCGAACCTTCTCCCGCACAGCGACTTCGGTGAGTTGCGGCTTGGCGAAACTGGTGTTCAGCATGGCCAGCCGCAACCCTGCCTTGCCTGCCGCCACCATCGCCAGCACCAGGCCACGATGGTCACGGGCCAGCACGCCGACCACCTCGCCGCCGCGCAGGCCCTGCCCGAGCAGACCGTGGGCCAAGGCGTTGGACTGTTCGTCGAGCTCGCGGTAGGTCAGCACGCCGCGCTCATCGGCCAGCGCGGGTTCGTCGGGCCGATCGGCCGCACCGGCGCTGATCATCGCCGCTTGTGGGCCGTAGGAGTTGTTGAGCGCGATCATGCGCTTGATCCGGCGCGGTCGCCACAGGTCGATCAGGCCGGTCTGGTGCAACCGGCGCACCGCCCGCACCTTCTCGCGTACCTCGGCCGCGGTGCCGTTGGTCAGCTTCATCGATGAGCCTCTTTCGAATTCCGGTCCGCGAATATCACTGGCCCGCAGGCGTTGTCGTGTTGGTGGTCAGGTGATAGTGCTCGGGGCGCAAGGCTCGGGTCTGTAGTCGATAACTCAGGACCGCGCCCGGCCAGTTGTTGGTGATCCGGCCCGCGGCGTTGCGATACCAGCTCGAGCACAGACCCCACGGCGTACGGGCGAGCCGGGCTTGCAGCTTCACGTCGTATTCCTCGGCCACCGCACGCCGGACATCGAGGGTGTGCGCCGGGTGGCGGGACAGTTCCTCGAGCGCCTGGCGGATGTAGCGAGCCTGCGATTCGATCATGTAGACGATCGAGCCGACGCCCAGGTTCGTGTTGGGCCCGTACACCATGAACATGTTCGGGAAGCCGGGCACCGTGATGCCGTGGTAGGCGCGGGCACCGCCCTGCCACTCGTCCTCGAGCTTGCGCCCGTTCGCGCCGCGAATCGCCATCGGCCACAGGAATTCGGTGCCCTTGAACCCGGTTCCGTAGATGATCACGTCGACTTCGTGCAGCACGCCGTCGGCGGTTTTCACCCCGGTCGGCACGACTTCGGCGATCTCGGTCGTCTCCACCCGCACGTTCGGCTGGGTGAGTGCCGGATAGTAGTTGTTGGAGAACAGCCCACGTTTGCAGCCGGCCGGGTAGTCGGGCGTCAGTTTCGCGCGCAGTTGCGGGTCGCTGACCTGCGTGCGCAGATGGTTCACGGCGATCCTGGTGACCAGGCCCCTGATCGCGGTGACATCAGCGATGCCCAGCGACAGAAACTCACACAGGGCCCAGACCGCGAATCGCTCGGCGAGGCGAACCGGCGGCACCGTCGCGAACATCCGGTGATGCCACGCCTTGTACTCGACATCGGGCTTGGGCAGCACCCACGCCGCCGAGCGCTGGAACAGTGTCAGGGCCCCCACCTGCGGCTGGATCGCGGGCACGAACTGGATCGCACTGGCACCGGTGCCGACAACGGCGACCCGCTTGCCCGTCAGGTCGACGCTGTGGTCCCACTCCGCGGAGTGGAAGGCGGGTCCGGCGAACGAACTGATCCCGGCGATGGTGGGCAGCGCGGGCCGCGAGAGCTGACCGACCGCGGAAATCAGCACGTCGGTGGTTGCCTCGTAGCCGTCGGCGGTGCGCACCGTCCATTTCCCGCTCGCATCGTCGAATTCGGCTTCGGTCACCTCGGATCCGAACCGGATCCGCTCGCGCAGGCCGTTGTCGCGCGCCACGTCCCGCAGATACGCGTGGATATCGGGCTGTCCCGAGAACCGCTTGGGCCAATCGGATTTCGGCGCATACGAGTACGAGTAGAGCGGGGAGGGAATATCGCACCCGGCGCCCGGGTAGGTGTTCTCCCGCCACACCCCACCCACATCCGACGCCCGCTCCAGGATGACGAGGTCGTCGAAGCCGTGGCGCAGCAGTTCCATCGCCATGCCGAGGCCGCCGAACCCGGTGCCGATGATGACAGCGGACGGCATTGTCCGAGTGCGCATAGCCCAGCTCCTCATGTCAGTGATCTCTGCGGTCAACGGTAGGTCGCCGTCGACGCGAGAACGAGGATGCCCGCGGACAGAAAATTGACATTTCAGGCCATAATGGAAGGCATGCGCGCGCTACAGGAACCAGCAGTGGACACGTGGGACTTCCCCCGGGGTGTTGCCAGCGTCGCCGTGATGCACCGGTTCGCCGTCGAACACGGAGCCGACGCCACGTCGATCCTCGCCGGTACGGGTCTGTCCGTCGCCGACCTCGACTCCGCCGACCGCCAGATCGATGCCCGCACGGAATTGCTGGTGGTTCGCAATCTGCTGCGCGAACTCGGAACCGGGCCCGCGCTCGGCATCGAGGTGGGGCGCAGTTACCGCATCAGCGCCTTCGGTATCTACGGCTACGCCTGGATCACCAGTCCCACCCTCGGCGAGGCGATCTCCTTGGCGCTGAGCTACTTCCAGTTGAGCTTCGCGTTCTGCACACCGGTCGTGGAGTTCCACGACCAGCAGATGGTTGCCCGGATCCGACACGATCGGATCCCGGATGACGTCCAGCAGTTCCTCGTCGAACGCGACACCTTCGCGATGCATCGGGTGCTCGACGACCTGCTCGGCCGACCGGTGGATATCCACCAGGCGCGGTTCGCGTTCCCGGAACCCGGCTATGGCGACGACATCGCCGCGATCCTGGGCGTCGACCCCCGATACGGGCAGGCCGAAACCAGTATCACGATCACCGCCGAAACCCTGAATCAGCCACTGCCGCAGGCGAATCAGGCAACGCTGGCGCTGTGCCTGGCGCAATGCCGTGAACTGATCGACCGCCGGACCACCCGCACCGGGATAGCAGCCGAGGTTCGCGACCATCTGCTGGCAGGCACCGGTACCGCGGGAATCGCGATTCCGCCGTCGCTGGACGCGGTCGCCCACGACCTCGGCACCACCGGCCGCACGCTACGACGGCATCTCGCCACCGACGGCACCAGCTACCGCGTCCTGCTCGACGAGGCGCGGCGCGGTCTGGCCGAGGACATGCTGACCGCCACCGCACTCTCGGTCGAGGAGATCGCCGTGCGGCTCGGCTACACCGAGGCGGCCCCCTTCATCCGCGCCTTCAAGCGCTGGACGGCCACCACTCCGGCCGCCTACCGGCGCACCCGGGGTCGCCGCTGATCACGGCGACCACCGACCGCCGAGCATTCCCTATTGACGCCGTGCCAATATATCTGACAATCTGTTTCCGCAGATTGAGGCAGATTGCGTCCTGGGAGGCACGGATGACCGCACAAGCGGGCTGGGTAGACGATGAGATCGAAGCCGTTCGCGAACTCGCGACGAAGTTCTTCGAGAAGGAGGTGCTTCCTGGCGCCGAGCGGTACAAACAGCAGGGTCACCCCGACCGTGACCTCTACCTCAAAGCAGGCAAGCTCGGGTTGCTGGCCCCGTCTGTTCCCGAAGAGTACGGCGGCGGAGGCGGCACCTTCGCCCACGAGGCGGCGATCATCGAGGCCCAGTCGAAGGCAGGCGACACCTCCATGGGCCTCGCGATCCACTCCGGGATCATCGCGCCCTACCTCGTCGAGTTCGCCTCCGAAGAGCTCAAGGCGCGCCTGCTGCCCAAGGTGGTCAGCGGCGAGTGCCTGCTCTCGATCGCGATGACCGAACCGGGAACGGGATCGGACCTGCAGAACATTCAGACCAGGGCGGTGCGCGACGGCGACGAGTACGTCATCACCGGTTCGAAGATGTTCATCAGCAACGGCGCGCTCTGCGACGCGGTCATCATCGCCGCCAAGACCGACCCCGACAAGGGCGCCGCCGGGGTGTCGCTCATCGTCGCGGAGGTCGGTGACGACACCCCCGGCTTCACCCGCGGGCGGACCCTGTCCAAGATCGGCGGCACCGGCCAGGACACCGCCGAGCTGTTCTTCGACGGCCTGCGGGTGCCGGTCGGCAACCTGCTCGGCGAGGCCGAGGGCCAGGGCTTCTATCAGATGATGAAGCTGCTCCAGCAGGAGCGACTCGTCTGCGCGGTGATGGCCGTGGCGTCGATGGAGGCCGCGGTCGCGATGACCATCGCCTACACCAAGGATCGGCAAGCGTTCGGAAAATCGCTGCTCGGCTTCCAGAACACCAAGTTCGAGCTCGCCGAGTGCGCCACCATCGCCAGAATCGGTCGTGTCTTCCTCGATGACTGCCTCACCGACCACCTGGCGGGCGAGCTCGATGTGGCAACGGCGTCGATGGCCAAATACTGGCTCACCGATCAGCTGAGCGTGGTCGCCGACCGCTGCTTGCAGCTGTTCGGCGGATACGGGTTCATGACCGAGTACCCGATCTCGGAGATCTTCACCAGTGCGCGGGTGCTTCGTATTCTCGCGGGAACGAACGAGATCATGAAGGAACTGATCGCCCGTTCGCTGTAGCCCGTTCCAGCACAGAACCCCCGCCGCCCGGTATTCCCGGGCGGCGGGGGTTCTGTTCGTCGTCGTGACCGTCAGCCGAGAGTTTCCCCGGCGGCGGCCTTGACTCGCAACGACTCCGGGACCTCGAACCGGTCGCCGTAGGCGGCCCGCAGCTCATCGGCACGCGCGACGAAGCCGGCCAGACCGCCCGCGTACTGGTTGATGTACTGGATGACGCCGCCGGTCCAGGCCGGGAACCCGATGCCGAAGATGGAACCGATGTTCGCGTCCGGCACGGTGCGCAGCACACCCTCGTCGAAACACCGCACGGTATCGAGGGATTCGGCGAACAGCATCCGTTCCTGCATGTCGATGAACGCGATGCCGTGATCGTCGCGGGTGTACTTCTCGACCAGTCCCGGCCACAGGCCCAGCTTCTTGCCGTCGGCGTCGTATTCGTAGAAGCCGCGACCCTCGAGCCGACCGGGGCGCTCGAAGTCGTCGACCATCGCGTCGACGAGCGGGTACGCCTTCGAGTCGACCCAGTTCTTGCCCTCGGCGAGCAGATTCTCCTTCAGGCTGCGCCGGATCTTCTGCGCCAGCTTCATGTTGATCTCATCGGCCAGCGCCAGCGCACCGACCGGGTACCCGGCCTGGGTGGCGGCCTGTTCGACCGAGGCCGGATGCACGCCCTCGGCGACCAGCGAGATCGCCTCGTCCATGAACTGGCCGATCACCCGGCTGGTGAAGAAGCCGCGACTGTCGTTGACCACGATCGGGGTCTTCTTGATGGCGAGGGTGTAATCGACGGCACGGGCGATCGCCTCGTCGCTGGTCTGCTCGCCGACGACGATCTCGACCAGCGGCATCTTGTCCACCGGGGAGAAGAAGTGCAGTCCGATGAAGTCCTTCGGCCGCTGCACGCCCGTGGACAGATCGGTGATCGGCAGGGTCGAGGTGTTGGATCCGAGCAGCGCGTCCGCGTTCACCAGATGTTCGATCTCGCCGAACACCTTCTTCTTCAGACCCGGATCCTCGAACACCGCCTCGACGACGAAGTCGCAACCCGCGGCGTCGGCCGGGTCCGCGGACGGGTGGATGCGACCGAGGATCTCGTCGTACTTGTCCTGGGTGATCGCGCCCTTGCGCAGGGCCTTGTCGAGCAGCTTGGCCGAGTAGGCCTTTCCGCGCTCGGCCGCCTCGATCGTGACATCCTTGAGCACGACCTGCATGCCGGCGCGGGCCTGCACATAGGCGATGCCCGCGCCCATCATGCCCGCGCCGAGCACGAGGACCTTCTCCGGCGTGCGCACGGGGAAGCCTTCGGGGCGGCTGCCGCCCTTGTTGATCGTGCCCAGATCGAAGAACAGTGACTTGATCATGTTCGTCGAGACCTGGCCACAGATCAGGTGGGTGCAGTAGCGGGTCTCGATCGCGAACGCGGTGTCGATATCGACCTGCGCGCCCTCCACCGCGGTCGCGAGCACCGCGATCGGTGCGGGCATCGGCGAACCCTTGAGCTGCTTGCGCACATTCGCCGGGAACGCGGGCAGGTTGGCCGCCACCGCCGGGCTCGACGGGGTGCCGCCGGGGACTTTGTAGCCCTTCACGTCCCACGGCTGCGCGGCCTCGGGGTTGGCCGCGATCCAGGCGCGAGCCTTGTCGAACATCTCCTCGCGGGTGGCGGCGACTTCGTGAACGATGCCGACCTGCAACGCCTTCGCGGGCTTCATCCGCTGGCCCTGGCCCACGACGTTGAGCACCGCGCTGGTGATACCGAGCAGCCGAACTGTCCGGGTGACACCACCGGCACCGGGCAGCAGACCGAAGGTGACCTCGGGCAGGCCGAGCAGGCTGCCCTTGGCGTCGAGCGCGATCCGGTGATGGGTCGCCAGCGCGACCTCGAAACCGCCGCCGAGCGCGGTGCCGTTGATCGCGGCGACCACCGGCTTACCCAACGTCTCGAGCCGACGGAACGCCGCCTTGTAGGTGTCGAGGCCGAGTGCGATCTGCGGTGCGGTCTCCGGTGTCGCGTTCATCAGCAGGTTCAGGTCACCGCCGGCGAAGAACGTGTCCTTGCCAGAAGTGAGGATGACCCCGTCGAAGCTGTCGCGCTCGGCCTCGAGCCGGTCGACGGTCGCGGTGAGGTCGCGCGCGAACGCCTCGGTCATCGTATTGGTCGACTGGTTCGGGTCGTCCATCGTGAGCACGAGCACCCGATCGGCGCCGAGTTCCCAGGCAATCATGTTGTCAGTCATTGCTTTTCGTTGTTCCTTCGGTATCGGAGTCCGACGCTCAGACGCGCTCGATGATGGTGGCGATGCCCATGCCACCGCCGATGCACAGCGTGATCAGCGCGCGGCGCGCTCCTCGTCGCTCGAGCTCGTCGACCATGGTTCCGGTGATCATGGCCCCGGTCGCGCCGAGCGGGTGGCCCATGGCGATGGCGCCGCCGTTGACGTTGAGCTTCTCGTCGGGGATGTTCAGCTTCTTCTGGAAGTTGAGCACCACCGAGGCGAAGGCCTCGTTGAGTTCGAACAGGTCGATGTCGTCGACCGTGAGCCCGGCCAGCGCCAGCACCTTCTCGGTCGCCGGGACCGGGCCGGTCAGCATGATCGTGGAATCGGCGCCGCTCACCGCGGAGGCGACGACTCGGGCACGCGGCGTGAGACCCGCGGCGACACCGGCGGATTCACTGCCGATGAGTACCAGCGCCGAACCGTCGACGATGCCGGAGGAGTTGCCGGCGTGGTGGACGTGGGTGATCTTCTCGACGTGGTGGTAGCGCTGCATCGCGACGGCGTCGAAGCCGCCCATCTCCCCCATCGCCGCGAACGACGGGGTCAGCCCGGCCAGGCTTTCCACTGTGGTGTCGGGGCGCATGAACTCGTCGTGGTCGAGCAGCACCGCTCCGTTGATATCACGCACCGGGACAATGGATTTGGCGAAGTAGCCACCCGACCAGGCGGCGGCGGCCTTGCGCTGCGAGCGCACCGCGAAGGCGTCGACGTCCTCACGGGTGAAACCCTCGATCGTGGCGATCAGGTCCGCGCCGACACCCTGCGGCACGAAGTAGGTGTCGTAGTTGGTGACCGGATCCATCGCCCACGCGCCGCCGTCGGAGCCCAGCGGAACCCGCGACATCGACTCCACGCCACCGGCGATGACGAGCTGCTCCCAGCCCGACCGCACCTTCTGGGCGGCGGTGTTGACGGCCTCGAGACCCGAGCCGCAGAACCGGTTGAGCTGCACGCCGGCGACGGTGTCGGGCAGCCCGGCCGCCAAGGCGGCGGTCTTGGCGATATCGGCACCCTGATCGCCGACCGGCGACACGACGCCGAGCACGATGTCATCGATCGCCGCCGGATCGAGTCCGGGATGGCGGGTCTTCAGTTCGTCGATGAGCCCGACCACCAGGTCGAGCGGCTTGACGCCGTGCAGGGCGCCGGTCTTCTTGCCACGCCCACGCGGCGTGCGGATCGCCTCGTAGATGAATGCCTCGGTCATGATTCTCTCTCCTCGCTCGAATCTGACAACAGGATGCAGCAGATTTGGAAATCTGACAAGGCTTTGTGGCAGACTCGACGCATGGTCAAGGATCGTGCGTACGCGGGTGTGCCTGCCGAACAGCGGCGCGCGCAGCGCCGGGTCACGTTCCTGGAGGCCGCCAGGGAGATCGTCGGCACCCAGGGCTCGGCCCGGCTCACCGTCGGCGGCCTCTGCCGCCAGGCCGGACTGACCGAGCGATACTTCTACGAGAGCTTCACCAACCTGGACGCCGTCGTCACCGAGGTCTACGACCAGGTCATCGGTGAGCTGACCGAGCTCATCGCCGTCCGTGTGCGCGCCGCCCCCGACCCCCTGCGCGACAAGGTGCACGCGGCCATCGCCGCGGGCCTGCAGGCGGTCGCCGACGACCCGCGACTGATCCGCATCGCCTTCACCGAAGCCCAGCTCAACCCCGCCCTCAACGCACGCCGCACGGCGACGATCCGCGGCTTCGCCGCGCTGGTGCTGGCGACGGTGAACAAGCAACTCAGCCCCGAAAGCACCGGCGCCGCGGGCGCATACGGCGAGCTCGCCGCCATGCACCTCGTCGGCGGGCTGTACGAGACCGTGTACGGCTGGCTCAACGGAGCACTCGATCTGACCAGAGACGAGCTCGTCGACGAATCGACCGAGATCTTCCTCGCCGTCGTCGAGCAGATCCTGGGACCCGAAAGCCTCCTGAGGCGCCGGAGTTAGCCCGACGCCCCGATCAACCGCGCGGCACACTCCTACCGCCGCGCACGTGCTGACCCCTTTCGGACGCGAGCGCTTCGCACCTCAGCCGCGATCGGCCGGGCAGCGAGTTCCGTTCCGCACGAGCGGTTTCCATTCTGTACGAACACGTCGACGTTGTGCGAGTATGACTGACCAAATCTCTCATTCATTCTCACATTCATCGATTGCCCGGAGGTACCGATGGGGCAGCAAGAATCCCCGCACGTCCTGGTCGCGGGGGCGGGCCTGGCCGGATTGGCCACGGCGGTCTGGCTCGCGGAGACAGGCCACCGCGTCACCCTCGTCGAGAAGCGAGGACGCCTCGGCGGTCGCACGATCTCGTTCGAGGTGCCCGGTATCGAAGGCAGGGTCGACAACGGTCAGCACCTGTTCGCCGGTTGCTATGACGCACTGCTGCGCTACGTCGATACCATCGGCACACGCGAGCAACTCTTCTGGGACGCACCGCCGTTCGCGATCAGGACCGGGCCCGACCGGCTGCTGACCCTGCGCGCGCCCGCCTGGCTGCCGGGCACGCTGCGCCGCGCTGTCGGGCTGTCCTGGATGGTGTGGCCACCGATCCCGCTGCGCGAACGGCCCGCTGCCCTGCGCACCTGGGCGCGGATCGCCCGCGCCGCGCTGCGCCCGGCACCGGAGCTCGACGACCTGACCGTCGACCGCTGGTTCAGGCAGATCGGTGCACCGCAATCGTTGCGCGCGTTGGTGCTCGATCAGTTCGTCATCGGTCTGCTCAACGAGAAGACCGAGCGGGTGTCGGCCTCCCTGTTCGTCCAGACCCTGCACTGGATCGGCAAGCGCGCGCTGTCAGGGAACAGCAGGGCCGGTGACGCGGTCTGGCCGCGGGTGAGTCTGCACGAGTTGTTCGTCGCACCCGCCGAGCGCTATCTGAGGGCACACGGCGCGGAGATCGTCGTCGGTGCCGGAGTCACCGATCTCGAGATCGTCGACGACGGGCTCGCCGGTGTGCAGCTCTCCGACGGGCGGGTCATCGAGGTGGACGCGGCGGTTCTCACCTTGCCGCCGTGGTCGCTGACAACACTGCTCGATCGCGGCCGGCTCGGGCAGTACGACCACTTCACTCCCGTGCGCAAGATCGAGCCCGCCCCGATCTCGAGCGTGTATGTGTGGCTGGATCGTCCGCTCAGGATGCGCAGGCTCGCGGAGAATCTGCGCGACACCACCATCGAGTGGGTTTTCGACACCACGGGGATGCACGGCGTCGAGACCGAGTCAGGGCACTGTTACTCACTGGCCGTGAGCGCCTCGTGGGATGTCGTCCATCTGCCCAACGCCGAATTCACCGCGGCGGCACTGCGATCGCTGGCCGAGCACTACCCCGAGTTCGCCGAGGCGCAGGTGCTGCGCACCCACGTCATCCATCAGCCGCAGGCGACCTTCTCGGCGCAGCCCGGTTTCGACGCGCTGCGCCTGCCGCAGCGCACGCCGATCGAGGGCCTGTTCCTCGCGGGCGACTGGACCGAGACCGGCATGCCCTCGACGATGGAGGCCGCTGCCGAGAGCGCGGTCCGCGCCGTCGGCGCAGTCCACGAATATCTCGTCCCCCATACCGGCGACAGCAGAATTAAGTGACTCTCCATTCTAGGCACTGACGCCTCAACATCCCTTGATTCCAGACTGAGACAGAAGTACATTGTGTCTCACGCGACCGCAGGTCTGCATGGGCGCAATGGAGCACATCCCTCCGGGAGGGTTGATGGATTACGACTGGTCAGCGGCTGATCTCTCCTTTCAAGACGAGGTTCGCACCTTTCTCGACGAGAAGCTGACACCCGATCTACGCCGTGCCGGACATTTGGCGACCAGCGTCTATCCGGATCACGAAGCCAGCATGAAGTGGCAGCACATTCTTCACGATCGCGGCTGGGCGGCACCGGCATGGCCGGTCGAATACGGCGGCTGCGACTGGAGCCTCACCCAGCACTACATCTTCGGCCGGGAACTGATGCAGGCCGGTGCGCCCGCGCTGTCGCCGATGGGCATCAGAATGGTCGCGCCCGCGATCGTCGCCTTCGGCACAACCGAGCAGAAGGCGTACTACCTGCCACGGATTCTCACCGGTGAGGTGTTCTTCTGCCAGGGGTATTCGGAGCCGGAATCCGGTTCCGATCTGGCATCGCTGACGATGGCCGCCGTCGACGACGGCGAGGACTTCGTGTGCACCGGAAGCAAGATCTGGACCACCCACGCGACCGAGGCGAATTGGATCTTCTGCCTCGTGCGCACATCGCGCGAGGGGAAGAAGCAGGAGGGCATCACCTTCGTGCTCATCGATATGACCTCGCCGGGTATCGAGATCCGCCCGCTGGTGATGACCTCCGGTGAGCAGGTGCAGAACCAGGTCTTCTTCGACGGCGTCCGAGTGCCGAAAAGCAATGTGCTCGGCCAGATCGACGACGGCTGGACCGTGGCGAAGTATCTGCTCGTACACGAACGTGGTGGGGCACTGTCGCCGATGTTGCAGGTGATGGCCCAGGAAGTCGCGACCGCGGCAGCCGGGCAGACCGGCCCGGACGGCAATCCGCTGATCGATGACGCCACCTTCGCGGCGAAGCTGGCCGAGGCACGGATTCGCACCGAGGTACTCGAGATCCTCGAGTACCGAACGCTGTCGGTACTGGCGCAGGGCAAGAACCCCGGCCCCGCCTCGTCGATGCTCAAGATCCTGGCCACCGAACTGAGCCAGAAGATCACCGAATTGGCACTCGAGGCAGCGGGACCGCGCGGGCGGGTGTACCAACCGCATGCGACGAAACCCGGCGGCCCGATCGCCGGATTCCAGCCACCGGCCGACGGCTACCGCAGCGGCGACGAGTGGCAGGCCGTCGCACCGCTGCGCTACTTCAACGACCGGGCAGGCTCGATCTACGCGGGCAGCAACGAAATTCAGCGAAATATTCTCGCCAAGGCAGCATTGGGGCTCTGATGGACTTCACCTTCACCAAAGAGCAAGAACTCCTGCGTGATTCGGTGGCCGGATTCCTCGGTGCCCGGTACGACCTGGAGCAGAGTCGGAGCGCGGTCAAGTCCGGCGCGGGGTGGCAGCCCGCGGTGTGGCGCGGTTTCGCCGAAGAGTTGGGCATCCTCGGTGCGACCCTGCCCGAGAATGTCGACGGTATGGGCGGTGGGCCGGTCGAAATGATGGTCATCGCCGAGGAACTCGGGCGTGCGCTCGTCGTCGAACCTTATGTCGACACGGTCATCATCGGGGCGGGTCTGCTGCAACGCTGCGGCGGGACGGCTGCCGATGCACTGGTGCGGCAGATCGTGGCCGGTACGGCGCGCACCGCGTTCGCCGCACTCGAGCCGACGTCGGGTCATGCGATGCACGATCTTTCGACGACCGCGCGCCGCGACGGCGATTCGTGGGTGATCGACGGCAGCAAGACCGTCGTGACCAGTGCGCCGTTGGCGACCCATCTGATCATCAGCGCGCGCACCTCGGGTGCCCGGCGCGACGAATCCGGCATCTCGTTGTTCCTCAGCGAGTTCGATGCGGCGAATCCGCCGGCCGGGGTCGAAATCCACTCCTACCGGACGATCGACGACCGGGTCGGTTCCGATATCACCTTCACCGAATTCCGATTGCCCGCCGCCGCACTGCTCGGAGCGGAAGGCCAGGCATGGTCGTCGATCGAGGCCACAGCCGACGAGGCGATCGCGGCGATTGCCTCGGAAGCGGTCGGATGCATGCGCAAGGTGGTGGCGGATACCGTCGAATACGCCAAGCAACGCCGGCAATTCGGTCAGCCGATCGGCAGCTTCCAGGTTCTGCAGCACCGCATGGTCGATATGTACATGGAGCTCGAGCAGGCGATCGCCGCAGCGTATCTGGCGATCCACGCACTGAACGCGGCACCGGCGGTTCGGGCGCGGGCGGCATCCGCGGCCAAGGTCACCGTCAGCCGTGCCGCTCGATTCATCGGCCAGAACTCCGTTCAGCTACACGGTGCGATGGGCATGACCGAAGAACTCGCCGTCGGCCACTACTTCAAGCGGCTGACCGCGATCGAGCACGAATTCGGATCCACCGACCACCACCTCGCTCGCTACGCCGAGCTGACGAGGCCATAGTCGTGACCAGCGGCGAAAGTTCGTCGCCGCAACCGGAGGACCCGGCCTCGAGCACGCCCGCGAAACCGGCGCGCGAGGATGTTGTCGACCTCGCGCGCCGGTGGTTCCTCGAGGGCCGCCGAATCGATATGCAACAGCTGGCCCGGACATCCGGGATCGGCCGCGCCACGCTGTATCGCTGGTGGGGAAGCCGGGAAGTCGTCATCGGTGAAGTGGTGTGGCGGATCATCGCGGAGGCGATCGGTCGCGTCGAGGCACGTGGCGCGAGTGTGTCCGAGGATCCCGCCGGACGCTTCGTCCGCCACTTCGGCACCCTCGCGGATACGGTCCGCACCTTCGAACCGCTGACCCGATTCGTCGCCGACGACCCGGAATACGGCCTGCGCGTACTGACTTCCGGATACTCCGTCGTCCAGGGCCGAATGATCGACTGGGTCGCCTCACGACTGACCGACCTGCCCGATCTGGATCCGCGTATCGAAGTCCGCGATCTCGCCTACGCGATCGTGCGCGTCGGCGAAGCTTTCGTCTGGAGCGACATCATCACCGGCGACCCGCCACAGTCCGGCAAGGCCACCGCCATGGTCGAGCTGCTCGTGTCCGCCGCATCCGGCAAATGCTGAACCGAGGAGTCGAATTGTCCTACAAAACCATCATTTACAGCGTTGACGCGGCTGTCGCCACCATCACGCTGAACCGTCCCGAGGCGCGCAACGGCTTCACCACCGCGATGGCCGACGAACTCGGCGCTGCCTTTACCGAAGCCGACCGCGACGACGCCGTTCGCGCGGTGATCCTCGCCGCCGAGGGACGTGACTTCTGCGTCGGCATGGATCTCACAGCGGACGGATCCGAGGAGGACGTCACCGATCCCGACTGGGTCGAATGGTCCACCCGGGTCGTGCGCCCGATGACCGACCTGAACAAACCCGTCATCGTCGCCATGCAGGGCGCCGCCATCGGTGTCGGCCTCTCCATGACCCTCGCCGCCGACTTCCGCCTTGCCGCAACCGATTCTCGCTTCGGTTTCGTCTTCGCCCGCCGGGGCCTGTTCCCCGAGGGTGGTTCGCTCTGGTTCCTGCCGCGCATCGTCAGCCTGGCCAAAGCCAAGGAGTGGATGATCACCGGCCGCGTTTTCGGCGCCGACGAGGCCCTCGCCGCAGGCCTGGTCACCAGCCTGCACGCCCCCGAAGACCTCCTGCCCGCCGCTCGGGCCCTTGCCGCCGAACTGACAACCCAGGTCGCCCCTGTCTCCGTAGCAGCCATCCGCCGGGGGCTGGTCGCCATGTCCGGCGACAAGACCCCCGACGACGTCTTCGCACTCGACGCCCGCCTCATCTCCTACGCTTTCTCCAGTGCCGACCTCCGCGAAGGCATCATGTCCTTCCTCCAGAAGCGCCCACCTCGCTTCACCGGCACTGTGGCCACCGAGCTCCCCCACCTCGACGATTGGCTGTCCTGAACTGGCGCAGCTGCTTCGGCAGGCTGTCCCGCCCGGCTGAGGACTGTCCCCGGCCGGGACAGCGGGCATTTTTGTTCGTAAAGTTCATGATTGTGTCACCGAACTCGAATACCGCGGCTGTGGCCGGGGCGCTGTCCTTACTGACTGTGAGACTCGATCGCCTCCTGCGCCTGCATCACACCGACCAGCCGATCTCGTTGGTCCAACGCTCAGCGCTCACCACCCTCGTCCGCGACGGCGCCATGTCCTCGGGCGCGCTCGCCGTCAAAGAAGGAGTGCGGCCGCCATCGATGACGCGCACGATCAACGCGTTGGCCGCGCTGGGACTGATCGAGCGCAGACCCCACCCGTCCGACGGCAGGCAGGTCGTCGTCGCGGCCTCGCGATCGGGCCGGTCACTGCTGACCGACAAAGTCTCGGCTCGTGATGCCTGGCTCGCCGGGCAGTTGAGCAAGCTCTCCGACGAGCAGGCCACCCTGCTGAGGCAGGCCGTGGTGATCATGAGCCACATCGGCGAGGCGGAACCCCTTCCTGAATGATCGTCTCGCCAGGGCGTGATGGACCGGTCGGCTCGCCTCGAGCTCACCGGCCACGGCGATGTCAGGCGGCCGTCGTGGCTGGATCCGCCTCAGATCCGGCGCATGAAGGCGAGCGTGTAGTAGACGTTGTCGATGTTGCGCTCGACCACGCTGACCAGTTGCCACCCCTGCGATTCGAGCATCTCGACACCGTTGAGCAGGTGCACGACAGGTTCGAAGATCGCGCGCTGATACGCGGCCGAACCGAACACAAAGCCGCCGGTCTGCGGTGAGCTCAGCACCAGGTTGCGACGCGGATAGGACCGCAGGTCCACCGCACCGTTCAACACGGCGATGACATCGAAAACAGGCCCGGGCGCGGGAGCATTCACGCCCTCATCGTCCTACACCCACCGGGCGCCCGGCACCTTTCGTACCACCACGACCGAACGCGGAGATCGTTCTCGCCGTGACCTATCCGCGCGAGGCCACGGTTTCGGCGGTCTTGTCGGTGCGGCGTCTGCCCGGCGCCCACACGGCGATGAGTACGGCCGCCCCGATGGTCAGGAATCCCAGCACGGTCGCGGACTCCTGCATGCCGTGGATGAACGCGGACTTCGCGAAATCGCCGAGCTGCTGCGCGGGCGGGCCCACGCGCTCCACCACCTCGAGCGCGGCCGCGAGCGAGTCACCGACCGGTTCACGCGCGGCCTCGGGGAGGCTGGGCAGGGCGGGGGCGATGCGCTCGCCGTAACCCGCCGCGAGCACGCTGCCCGCGATCGCGATGCCGATGGCGGCACCGATTTCACGGGCGGCATCGTTGACCGCCGCGGCTACACCGTGCTTCTGCACGGGGGTGCCGTCGACGATCGCCGCTGTCGCCGGCGCGGTGGACAATCCGATCCCCGCGCTCATCAGCAGCAACGGGCCGAGGAGGTCCCCATAGGAAGTGTGCGAATCTACTTGCGCGATCATGAGCATCGCGACCCCGATCGCCAGCAAACCGACAGAGGCGGGGATTCGCAGGCCAACCCGTTCCGCCACCCTGGGCGCGATCACGGAGATCACCACCATCGGGATGCCCATGGGAGCGAGCGCGAGTGCCGACATCAGCGGACGGTAGCCCAGAATCAGCTGAAAGTACTGCACGACCAGCATGAACAGGCCGAAGGTGACCAGGAACTGCACCGTCACTATCGCGGTGCCGCTGCCGAAGCCCCGGTGCGCGAAGAGCCGGATATCGATCAACGGGTGCGCGACCCGTCGTTCGATAGCGACGAAAGCTGTTGCCACGGTCAGCCCTACAGCGGTCGCGCCGATCACTATCGGATCGAGCCAGCCGCGTACGGGCACCTCGATCGCCGCGACCACGATCGCACCGATCGCCACGGCGCTGGTGACCGCACCGAGCGGGTCCATCGCGGACCTCGAGGTGTCCACCGACTCGGGCAGTGTGAAGGCTGCCACCGCGAGCATCGCGCCCGCGACCGCCATCCCGGCGAAGATCGAAGCCCAAGACCAGTTTTCGATCAGAACGCCCGAACCGAGGATGCCGAGGATCGCGCCGACCCCCGCGACACCGGCCCACAATCCGACCGCGCTGCTCCGCCGTTCCTCCGGAAATCCGGCGGTCAGCAACGACAGCGTGGACGGCATCACCAGCGCCGCGCCGACTCCTGTCACGACCCGCGCGACGATCAGCCACGTCGGGCTGTCGAGCAACAAGGGAGCCGCTGAAGCGAACGAGAAGATGACGAGCCCCGTGACGAGAACGACACGCCTGCCGTACCTGTCACCGATCGCACCCCCTGGCAGGACGAGGCAGGCCAGCGCCAGCGTGTAGCCGTCGACAATCCAGGTGAGTTCGGCCTGGCTCGCCCCGGTGTCGGCCGCGATCTCCGGCAACGCCGTATACAGCGCGGCCATCGACGAGGTGACGAGAACTACCGCGAGACAAGACAAGGTGAGCAGCCAACGCTGGGCCGCGGACAATCGGTCGCGTCCGGGGGGAACCATCGGGCCTCCGCTACTGTCAGTATCGCTTCGCTACTATGTGTAGCATAAGTATCTGACGGGAGGTAGACCGTGGGAAAGGTCCACCGGCAGAGGAATACTGGACGATATGAGCGGAACTGACGCCGCCGAGGTCGACCCACGCCGGGTGCGCTCACGCGCCCGGCTACTCGATGCGGCCTCCGCGCTCCTCCAGGACGGCGGCGTGGAAGCGGTCACCGTCGAGGGCGTGACCAGGTTGTCCAAGGTCGCCAGAACCACCCTGTACCGGCATTTCGACAACGCGATTCAGCTACGCGCCGCCACCATCGAACGGCTGCTGCCGTCGGCCCTGGAGACCCCGCCCGAAGGCCCGCTGCGCGAGCGCCTCATAGCCCTACTGGAACGCCAGGCCGAGGCGATTCGAGACACGCCACTGCAGGTGTCGACCTTGGCGTGGCTGGCGACCGGCTCGGACCACAACGCCGACAACGCGGCCGTCAGCTCGCTGCGCCAGCGCATCATCGACCACTATCGGGTGCCGTTCGACCAGGTGCTCGACACCCCCGAGGCACACCGGCAACTGGGCGAATTCGACACGTACTTCGTACTGTCGCAATTGGTCGGGCCACTCGTTTTCGCGAAGCTCATCGGTCTACGCGCATCGACCCCGCAGGATTGCGCTCGGATCGTCGACGACTTCCTCGCGGCGCGCGCCGAGACTCCTCCGGCGTCCTGAATCCCGCCTGCGCGCCACCATCATTCGCACCACCGTCGACGTAGTCCACCCGGCTGTGCTGCCGATCGCCGGGACCGGCAGCACGACATCACAGATCCGATGTCAGCGAGTTGCCCTCGGGAATCGTGCCGCAACTCGATCCAGCGGCCTCGCCCGCGAAGCGCGCATCGATCCACGAGACAGCGCCGACACTCCACGCAGCCAAGGTCGGGATATGGCTGAGCTCGTCGTATTGCCGGTATTCGACGAAGGGGTTGCCGTCCGCGCAGTACCGGCGGGCGAGGCTACGGACATCTCCGGCGACCATGACGCCGTCACCGGCGCCGACCGTCGGCTTGCTCCCGTCCGTACCTTCCATGACCCCGTTGGCACCCTGGGCGATGTAGAGCGGGATGGTCGGGGTCGGCGCGTTCGCGAGGTTGACCTTCTCGACCGCTTCCACCAGGGGCGCAACACTATTGGGGTCGGCGTACTCGGGCTTGACCATCTGCTGCCACGACAGGCCGGGATACTGGAACAGCACGTTGGCGATCGACGCGGACCGCAGCGCGGCGACGACCTGCGCGCCGTACGCACTCAGGTAGGGCGAGAAATCGAGGTCATAGGAGCGCGCGACACCGATGACCGCCATCGCGGCGACACCGGACCAGCCGACGCTGCCGCTGACATAGCGCAGGTTGTGCGCGGGATTGACCAGCAGACCGCCCTGGGTCGCGCCGACGAGCGCGGCGTTCACGTCGGGGGCGTAGTCCGGCGCCAGCGCCGCGGCCCAGTCGGTCGCGATCGCGCCGCCGGAATAGCCGACCAGACCGATCCGTGTCTGCGCCGTGAGCCCGGTGGCCTCCGAACGGACCGCCGCGCGGATCGAGTCGAGTGTGTTCATGCCGTACTCGGGCCCCGCCGCGAAATTCGCTTGCTGCCCTTCGGTATCGGCGATGATCACCGTGTAGCCGCGCACGAGGAGGTCCGCGATCACCGTGGCCTCCGAGGTCAGCACCATACCGCCGAAGCTGACGTCACCGGCGATCGAGCGTGAGGGTCCGTGCTCCGGGTCGAGCGAGTCATAGAAGGACTGGTAGGCGACCGCCCGAGTCGGATCCACTCCACCGGGCGGGATCAGGATCGAGGTGACGTTGGCACTCGGCCGATACCGGGCATCGGTGGTCCGGTACAGCAATTGCACCGCGGTGATCGGCGTGGGGATGCCGACGAGGTGATAGGTCGTGGTCCGGCTGTCGAGGACAGCTCCGGGCGCGAGGTCGGCCAGCGGCGTGTCGTCGCGGTAGCTGTAGAACGGGTCCGATGCCGCAGAGACCGGTGGCGCGAACACTGTGGTCGAGGCGAACGCGACCGACAGCGCGGCGATCGCCGACATCATCGGGGCGACCGAGCGTGCATTCTTCAAGAATTTCCCCTGAAATCTGATACCGCCACCGGATGAAATCCAGCAGCCATTCGAACGAGGCCGAGTACGGGATCGACACGAATTCCCGACCACAACCGGACACGAGTATCCGGTTGCTGGAACGTATTGTTGACGAAATGGCCCCGCTCCGTCAAGTACTCGAGTTCTAGTCACACAGGGCGTGCAGCAACAGGCCCCGGCATTTGCCCGCCACCGATTCCCGTTCACATTCCGGCGTCTTGTTCAGCAGCGCACCCAGCATTCCCACGGCGAGGAAGATCTCCTCGGCGGTGACGCCCCGGCGCACACTGCCACGACGGCTGTCGTCGGCGAGTTTCTCGTCGAGCAAGGCGTACAGGCGGGCGATGATGCCCACCAGGCGCGGGTCGCTGCTGTCCGCGACACGGAACAGATCGAACAGCACAGCAACCTCGACGATTTGGTCGAAGATCTCCGCCAGCAGCTCGTCCAGCGTCGAGTCGACATTGGCGACCATCGACTCCAGCTGGCCAAGATTCTCCTCGAAGACCGCGAGGATGATCGCCTCTCGGTTCGGAAAGTGCCGGTACAGGCTGCCTTGACCGACGCCCGCCGTCCGCGCGATCAGGTTCAGCGGAACGTCCAGGCCGTGTTCGGCGAATGCGGCCTTCGCCGCGACGAGCAGGGCGAGACGATTCTCCGCGGCGGCAGCAGGTCCCCTGTTGGTACGGCGCGGCGAGCTCATCCGGCCAACGTTACCCATCGGCCGATCCCGTCCGGCACCGAACGGCGCCGGACGCTGCTGTCGATGCGCGCGCCGAGCTCCGTCGACGCGCGCCCATCACCTGAAGAATTGTTGAATCAACAATTCGAAGAATTGAGCCGACGCCAGACAGCTTCCGGCACCACACTGTACGGAATTCATACGCGGCCCGGCGTTGACCTATTCGAATCTAGCAGCGAAACCCTGCCTTACCAAACGAATGTCAGACATTTGTCCGCCGTTCCAACCGCGAATGCGCGATTGGTACGCCCCCACAATCTCTACCCGCCTTCCATCGCGGACCGGGAAACATCCGGACACAACAGTCCGGTTGCGCTAAGGTGCACCTATGCCGGCTTCCGCTCCCTCCGACAGCACATCCGGGCGCCGCGCGCGGCCGACCCGGCGCGACCACCACCTGACCGTGCGGTGAAGACGGCGATCCCGCGCACGCAACGCCACGTCCGCGAGCCGATGCCCGCGTCCGCGGAGGACACGGCGCCGGCCTTCGAATGGCTCACGGCTTTCGCACTGCGGATGCGATCCGAGGCCGAGTCCGAGCCGATCCTGTCCGCCGTCGACTCCGCGATCCAGGAGACCTTCCCGCACTACCTCGCCGACGTCGAAGTCCATCGAGAAGTCCGGGCGGCTACCAGAGCCCACTGGTTGGGCTTCCTCGCGGTGATCGGGCGCACGCAGTTCGAGGCGCGGCCACCCGCCGAGGCAGTGAACGGCGCACGGACCGTGGCCCGCCGCGGCTACGGAGTGGACATGCTGCTCAAGACCTACCGCGCCGCGCAGCGGGGGTTGTGGCGATACATCACCCAGGTGCTGCACCAGCAGATCCCCGATCCCGAACTGCGCGGGGCTGTCCTGGTCATCTTCTGGGAGCACAGCACCCTGTGGCTCGATACCTGCCTCGACGGCATCGTCGCCGCCTACATGGACGAGCGTGAGCACCACACCCGCAATTCCGATGCCCAGCGCACAGAGATCGTGCAGGCCATCTTGCGCGGGGAACCGGCACCACCGGCCGATTCGCCCGACAAACTCGCACACTCGATGGACAACGTCCATGTCGCGCTTGTTCTCTGGACCGACCCCGAGGTGCCGGCGCGATACGCCACCGGTCTGCTGCGTGACTACGCGGCCCAGATCGCGCGCGCACTCGGGGCGCCCCCTCCGCTCCTGATCAGCAGTGGCGTCCACGGTTTGTGGGCCTGGATCGCGACGTCGCATCTCCCGGACATCGCCGCGGTGGCGCCGCCGCCGAGCGCACACCTTCATCTCGCGCTCGGCACCCCCCGCCCCGGTGTGGCGGGCTTTCGGCGAAGCCATCTGGAAGCCTGTGCCGCTCAGCGGATCGCGACCAGCGCACAGAATTCCGGCGCGGTCACCGCCTACCAGGACATCGACCTGGTCTGCCTGCTCACCGGCGACGGAGACATCGAGTCCGTGCGCGCGCTCATCGAACGCGAACTCGGGCAACTGGCCGATCGAAGCGAGCAAGGCGCCCGTCTCCGCGACACCGTGTTCGAATTCCTCTGTGCCGGAGGCAATATCGACGCGGCCGCGAGCCGGCTCGGCGTGCACGGCAATACCGTCCGGTACCGGCTCAAGCAGGCGGAGCGCCGGTTGGGTCATCCGATCGAGAGCCGACGGGTCCACCTCGAGCTGGCGCTGCGCTGCCTCGAAGTCTATGGCGAGCAACTACTTCCAGCACCGTAGCCTCGCGAACGACGGGCGGGCGGGTCGATACGACACCGCCCGCCCGTTCTCGTCCGCGTCCCTTGCTCAGATCACGACACCCACATCGGTGCGCACCAGGACATCCACCGCGCGTTCGGCGATCGCGGCGATGGTCATGGACGGGTTGCAGGCCGCGGTGTTGCCGGGCATGAGGGCGCCGTCGAGCACGTAGAGGCCGCGCTGACCGCGCACCCGACCGTCCAGATCGCACACGCTGTCCATGTTCGCGCCGCCGAGCGGGTGCCAGGTGGACGGGAAGACCGCGTTGGTGTCGAGCACCTGCGCGCCCGGTCCCGCGATCCGCCGCACGGCGGGGTCGATGTGGCCCACCTGGATAGCCTGGTCGCCGTCGGAGGGCCAGCGCAGTGTCGCGACATCCGAGCCCGTGTCGTAGACGAATTCGCCGCGGCTCTCGCTCACGCCGTAGCCGACCAGCATGGTGCTGCCCGCGTCCATCGACAGCGGCGGCAGCGACGCCTGGATCACCGTGAACGCCGAGTGCGGATCGTCCCAGTTCTTGCTGCCGTAGACGACCGGACCGCCCTGCGCGGTACCGAAACCCGCCGCCGGATCGCGCCAGACATAGATGCGGTCGGCATTGGTGCCCCAGCCCTTGCCCAGTTCGTCCGGCAGATCCGGGATCGCGCCCGTGGCGCCGGCCCGCACCAGCAGGCGGGTGGTGTTGAGGCTGCCCGCTGCGAGGACCAGGGTGCCCGTGGTGATGATCTTGTTCTCCTGAACAACGCCCGCGGTGTCGAGACGGTCGACCCGCACCACCCAGCGACCGTCGGGCGCCCGCTCGATGTCGGTGACCTCGTGCAGGGTCTGCACCTCCACCTTCCCGGTTGCCTCGGCGGCCGCGACATAGGTGACGTCGACGGTGTTCTTGCCGCCGTTGTTCACGCCCATCGCACCGTCGCCGTTGGTGTAGGACGGTTTCATCTCCCCACGCAATTCGGCCAGCGCGTAGTTCCAGTCGATCGGCATCGGGATCTTCGACAGCGGCATCCCGGCCCCGCGCACCCGATCGGCGAAGACCCGTGCGGCCGCGTAGGGCGCGCTGTCGACCAGCTCGTCCGGCGCGGTGGCGAGGCCGAGCATGCGCGCGACGCGGGGGTAGTACACCTGGTCCATCTGCTGCCAATTCAGCCCGGCCGGGAAGTGCGTTTCGAACACCTCGCGGGTCGGCTGGAGCGACATGCCCTGATACACCAGTGATCCGCCACCGAGACCGGCCGCGCACAGCGCCGTCATCCCGCTGCCCGAGACAGCTTCGACCAGTCCGGTGTAGGGCTCGAACAGCAGTGGCGTACCGAACAGCGTCGGACTGGAGCGATGCCAGAGCAACCGCTTGTCGGGCTGGGTGGCATGCGGGAAGGTCTCCGCGTTCGGCCCGGTGACCCAGCGCTTCCCGCGCTCGAGCATCAGCACCGGCACCCCGGCCTGGGCCAGTCGTAGCGCGGTGACGCCGCCGCCGAAGCCGGAGCCGATCACCACCACCCTGCGTTCCTCCCTGGTCAGCGGGACACCACCGGTGCGGGCGGCTGGCCCGTTCTCCGCGGCGGCGGCACGCGACGATGCGAGCAGCAAGCCCGCGGCGGCGGCGCCACTGAACAGGGAACGGCGGGTCATCGTAGACATAGCGGTACCTTCATCGTGTCGTTGTCCGGGCACGGGTCAGACCCCGCGCCGGTTCAGCAGGAGGGACATCAGCCCGATTTCCTGCCCCTGGGTGCGCACCATCTCGCGGGCCGAGCGGTCGACCTCGCCTCCGGTGAGCAGCGCATCGGCCGCGGCGGCCATCTCGACCCCACCGGCGTGATGGCGCCGCATCAGCCGCAGGAAAATGATCTCGGCCTGTGTTCCGCGCGCGACGGAAAGCTCGTCCAGTTCGGCGGCCGAGGCAGTCCCCGGCATCGTCCGGTCCGTCTCGGTGCCCGAATGCCGGTGTGACTGTTCGGCATCCGGCATCCACGCCATCCGGCGCGGATTGACAACCGGTGCGCCGGCCAAGCGGAGCCAACCGAGCAGCATGCCCAGTTCGGTGCGCTGACTGTCGGCGATCTGCCGGGCCAGACCGACGACGAACGGATCAGCGTCGGCGTCGAGCCGCTGGGTGAGCACCAGTGCCTGGCCGTGATGGGCCACCATGTCCTGAACGAAACCGACCTCGGTTTCGCTCAGAACCGCCGGTGCGGTGGCGCCGGCGGGCAGCACGGGCCGCAGCGCCGCGCCCATCGCGAGCAGCAGCAGGGCGAGCGCACCGAACGCGGCGAAGCGGAATCCGCTGCGCCTGATCATGATCCGGTGGTCGAGTTCTGGTCGGACGGCGGGGTGTAGACCTGCGGCGACAGTTCGAGCGCCAGAAATCCATTGTCGGCGCAGGTGGTCCAGAGCTGATTTCCGCGCCATTCCGGCGGCGAGAAGCACCAGTCGGTCGACAGGTCCCCGACGGCCGCGCCGGTCCGTGCGCTCAGCGCCTGCTCCGGATCGAATTCGCCCCGCAGGATCGCCTGCGCGACAGAGGGCGCCGACAGTAGCGGCAGACCGATGATCGAGGCCAGCGCGTGCGATGAGTTCGACAGCGCGAAATGTTCTCCGGTGCGGGCGGGCGGGTTGAAATAACCGATCTCGCTGACCTTTCCGGGATCACGCACGTCGAAGACGCGGATTCCCGACGAGGTCCAGCCGCAGGCCAATGCCGTGGGATCGACGGGCCGGTCGGCCGCGCAGTAGTGCGCGTCGTAGGAGAACAGCGACCCACCCCCAGCTGAAGCGAGCAGCGAGTCCTGATGTTCGGGCTGGTTGATCTCGAGCTTGATCGAGCCGGAGATCCGCGGATGCCGCTCGTCGGAGACATCGATGAGTTTCACCCCACCGGACCCGGCTTCGTCGACGGCGAACACATGGGGCACTCCCCCGTATGTCACCGGAACGGTGTGCTGTGTCGCCCAGCCCTCCGACCAGGTCAGGTCGGCGAGCTCGGGCACCTGCGGTGCGAGGTCACGCCGCTGGACCGCGCTGATGTCGAGGATCTTCATCCCGCCGAGGTTGTTCGCCAGGTAGAGGCGGTTGCCGTCCGGGGAGACGCCGACCCCGTGCATGGACAGCCCGGGCAGGCCCTGCCACACCACTCGCGGATTCGCCGGGTCGGTCAGGTCGACCGCGCTGAGCAGGCCGGGCGCTGTACCCGAGCTCCAATAGGTGCGACCGTCCGGAGAGAAACCGCCCTCATGAGCGGTGATCGGCAGCGGCAAGGACAGATCGGTCCCGGTGCCCGGGTTGAGCAGGCGCGGATGCGCGCAGTCGCTGATGTCGTACACCGACAGCAGACCCGCGCCGGTCAGGAAGGGCACGCCCGCGCCGACCAGCAGTTTGCGAGCCTTGTTGACCTTCAAACTCTCCCAGGTTCCCGCCAGCATCGCGGGCTCGGTCAGTGTGGCGGTGTGCACGGGTGCGGCCGGGTCGCGTACATCGATGACCCGCACGCCGGCGTCGGGTCCGAGTAGGTCACCGGGAAAGAATGTGCCGACGTAGGCGCAGTGGTCGAAGGTCACCGAGGTGATGCCACCGCCCCGGCCGCCCGCGGCACCGAGTAGCCGGATGTTGCACCGGAATCCGTCCCGAGAACGACCGCTGTCACGGTCGGCGGCGGGAACGTCACCCTGTAGCCCGGATTCAGGGGCCGAGCCGGGCAGGCAGTCGGCGCGGGTCGCGGGCGGCGCAGAATGCGCGGTCACCGCGCCCATCGACACCAGGAGCGCGGCGGCCAGTATCAGTCCGGCGCGCCGATGCGCACGGGCAGAAAAAGTGATCATGAGTGCTGTCGTCGCCCCGATCAGAGGCGCCTTTCTCGAGTAGTAACCGTGTTACTGGTCGCAGACGGTACCACTCGAGAAGCGCCGGGAAACGGAATCCGGCGAATCGGTTCAGCGCACCCGGTCGCGCCGCTCCCCCTCGACTTCACGCAGGAACGACTCGATGAGATCGACGACGTCCGCGTGGCCGGTGTCGACGTCGAAGGCTTCCTCCATCCGTAGGAAGCGGGAGATACTCGACATCAGCAACACCAGGGCGCCGGGCGTGTAGCCGGCCGCGCTCGCGCCGTAGCCGGCGAGGATCTCGGCCACGGCGTCGAGTTGAAGCGAGCGGAATCGGCGCGAGGAATCGGCGATCTCGGCCCGGATCGCCTTCCGGTGGTTTGCCAGCGCGACGAATTCCATGGTCAGTGCGGTGTGCGACTGGTCATGAATGGAGTCCCACAGCGCCCAGAGCGGCTGGGCCGATTCCAGCGCCCGTAGCTGACGTTCGTAGCTACGGTCGGCTCCTCGCCGGAACAGTTCGACGAACAAGTTGTCCATGTTGCCGAAGTAGTAGTAGACGAGCGCGGGATTCACCCCGGCCCTGGTACCGAGACGCCGGGAACTGACGGCGGCGTAGCCCTCCTCCAGCATGATGCGCTCGGCCGCGTCCAGCAGCGCGGAGCGGGATGTGGAGTTCTCGGCGTCAGAGCTGTGCTCGGGCTTCACATGGAGACCTGTCTGTCGTGCGACAGGCGCTGTGGTCTGTCGCGTGGATCGCGGTTCATGGTCAGACAGCGCCCAGCGGTGTTGGGGTTCACCAGTTTACGGCCGTGCGGGGCCGCGATCGCTGACAAGGCCGGTTCACGAATCGGACTCTTGACAGTGGTGAGCGCCGTCACGTATATCTTAATCACTCGCTCAAATTGAGCACTCGATTAATAAAGGAACGAGCCTTCTCGGCCTTTCCTGCAGCCCACCGACGGCTGGTCCATCGCGACCCACCCCATCCCTGGAGGATGTGCCTCCCCCGCGCCGACCACGGCGCCATCCCGCACTGGGATCCGGCGACGGCCCACCTTGCCGACGAGCAGAGGAACACGGATATGAGCAACACAGCCACAACGGCCTCGGCGGCGGTAGGCGGCCGGTCACCAGCTCGGGTTGCGGTGGTCACCGGCGGCGCCTCCGGTATGGGCCTGTCGATCTGCGTGGCGTTCGCCACTGCCGGACATCGGGTCGCGGTCCTCGATGTGGACGGCGCGGCCGCGCAGCGAGTCGCCGAACAGTTGCGCGCGACCGGCGCGACGGCGATGGCCTGCGCAGTCGATGTCACCGATCGCGACGCGGTCCGGGAGGCGATCGGCAAGGTCCGGGTCGAGTTCGGCGCGATCGAAATCCTCGTCACCAGTGCGGGTTCCGTCGATTTCGCGCCGTTCACCGACATCACGCCACAGGCGTGGAACCGTGTTGTCGACGTGAACCTGAACGGGGTGTTCCACTGCGCGCAAGCCGTTGTGCCGGACATGGTCGCGGCCGGATGGGGTCGTATCGTGACGATCTCGTCGTCGAGTGCGCAGCGCGGCTCGCCGGGCATGGTGCACTACACCGCGTCCAAAGGCGCTGTCCTTGCGATGACCAAGGCCTTGGCGCGCGAGTACGCCGCCGCCGGTATCACGGTCAATACGATTCCGCCCTCGGGCATCGATACGCCCATGTCGCGCCAGTCGCAGGCGGCGGGCCATCTGCCCGCGAGCGCCGTGATGGCCGCGGCGATCCCGGTCGGGCACTTGGGAACCGGCGAGGACATCGCCGCCGCGTGTGTCTTCCTGTGCTCGGAGCAAGCCGGCTACATCACCGGGCAGGTCCTCGGCGTGAACGGCGGGTCGGTGATATGAGCCTGTCCGCCGCTGCTCGACTGGTGCCCCTGCCGGTCCGGGAGTGGGACGAGAAGACGCGCGCGATGTTGCGCGGACACGTGAAATCGGCCGATCGGTACCTCTCCGGAGCACCCGATGCCCCGGCGATGCCGGGCGTCCTGGGCGTGCTGGCCCATCACCCCGAACTGGCCGGTGCGTGGTTGGCCTACAACGGTCTGCTGATCGAGCGTCCCACCGTGGACCCGCGTGAGCGCGAACTGGTGATCCTGCGGGTCGCCTGGCGCAGCGAGTCGGATTACGAATGGGCACAGCATGTTCGGATCGCCACGTCGCTCGGCGTCGACTCGGAGCAGATCGAGGCGGTGCGCTACGGACCGCAGGCACCGGTGTGGTCGCCGGTGCAGCGCGCACTGCTGGCGATGACCGACCAACTGCTGGATCGACATCGCGTCGACGACGCCGTCTGGGCCCAGCTCGAACTCCATTTCGACAGTCGGCAGCTGATCGAGCTGCTGTTCGTCGCCGGCTCCTATCTGTGCCTGGCGATGGTGTTCAACAGCGTTGCCCTGCAACCGGACCCCGAACAGGAGGAACGATCATGAGCAAAGTCGTCCACGAACCGGCCGCGCCCCATCGATGGCCGAGACCGCCCGAAGGCACCTGGACTCAGCACTATCCCGAGCTCGGAACGTCGATGATGTCGTTCGAGGATTCGGTGTCGCCGGAATTCTTCGAACTCGAGCGCGAGGCCATTTTCAAGCGCGCCTGGCTCAATGTGGGTCGGATAGAGCAAGTGCCGAAGACCGGGAGCTACTTCACCAAGGAACTCGATGTGGCGCGCGCGTCGATTATCGTGGTGCGCGACCGCGACGGCGCCGTCAACGCGTTTCACAATGTGTGCCGCCATCGCGGAAACAAGCTGGTCTGGAACGAATTTCCCAAAGAAGAGACCTCGGGAACATGCCGCCAGATCACCTGCAAGTATCACGGTTGGCGCTACGGCCTCGACGGGTCACTGAGCTTCGTCCAGCAGGAGAACGAGTTCTTCGACCTCGATAAATCGCAGCTCGGCCTGAGTCCGGTGCACTGCGACGTGTGGGCCGGCTTCATCTTCGTCAACCTCGACGCCACACCGCGCCAGACACTGCGAGAATTCCTCGGCCCGATGATCACCGATCTGGATGGCTACCCGTTCGACAAGATGACCGAATGGTACGAATTCAGCGCCGACAACCAGAGTAACTGGAAGTTGTTCGCCGACGCGTTCCAGGAGTACTACCACGTGCCCGGACTGCACTCGCAGCAGGTTCCCAGCGCGGTGCGCACCCCGGGCAAGGGTTTCGAGTGCGCGCATTTCCAGGTCGACGGCCCACATCGGATGGTCTCCACCGGCGGCGCGCGACGCTGGACGATGCCGCCGGAGTTCATGTATCCGATCGAACGGGTGACCCGTAGCGGCCTGGTCGGCCCGTGGGAGTCGCCGGAGCTGGGCGAGCTGCCCAAGGGCTTGAATCCCGGCCGGATCGAGCCGTGGGGTATCGACAACTTCCAGATCTTCCCCAATATCGAGATCCTCATCTACCGCGGCTGGTATCTGCTCTACCGCTATTGGCCGACCTCCTACCATTCCCACCGGTTCGAGGGAATGCTGTGCTTCCAGCCCGCGCGCACGGTCCGTGAGCGGGTCGAGCACGAGGTCGCCTCGGTCGTCTTCAAGGAGTTCGCGCTCCAGGACGCGGGCATGCTCACCGGCACCCAGACCGCGCTGGAATCGGCGTACCGCACCGCAGGCCTGACCCACTTCCCGGTCAATGATCAGGAAATCCTGGTGCGCCACTTCCACAAGGCCGTCGCCGACTGGGTCGACGTCTACCGGCACGATCTCGCCGGGGCCGATGCGCGATGACATCGACCATGCTGCCGCCCGCCTTCGCCGACCTCGAACGGTTCGCCGTCGACTGGTGCTTGAAGACCGAAGCCGAGCGCTACGCCCGCCGCCTGGCCAGTCCCATGCAGGAATTGATCGACTTCTACGACGCGTGCTTCCCGCGTGTCGAGGACGCCCTGTCCTACTGCGACAAGTTCTCGCTCGAGGAATTGCCCGAGGACGCGATACACCTGCTGCACCTGGTGTATTCGCTGGTCATGGTCGCGATGGCCGTCGAGATCTTCCAACAACCCAAGCCCGTCGACAGCGCCGACGCCGAACTCGCGCGCGTCAGCGCTCCCTGGCCGTAGGACACGAAGGAACTCCACCATGACGATTACCATCGAGAAACTCGGCCAGGCCGTCGGAGCCGAGGTCATCGGCGTTCGGCGCGAGCAATTGCTCAGCGACAGCAGCGTCGCCGCGACCGTGATGTCGGCCCTCGAGGAGAACGGAGTGCTGGTCTTCCGGGACCTGCATCTGGACCCCGAAACCCAGGTGGCGTTCTGCCGCACGCTCGGACAGGTGGACACCTCACCCGGGCACCACCCGGTGGAGGGCATCTATCGGGTCAGCCTCGACACCACCAAGAACTCGTCGGCGAGCTACCTGCGCGCGACCTTCGACTGGCATATCGACGGCTGCACGCCCGAAGACGACGCGTACCCGCAGATGGCGACCGTGCTCACCGCCAAGGCCGTCGCCACCATCGGCGGTGAGACCGAATTCGCCAGCACCTACAAGGCTTTCGACGACTTGACCACCGAGGAGCAGACGTCGCTGCGGTCCTTGCGCGTGGTGCATTCGCTCGAGGCGTCGCAGCGCGGGGTGAATGCGGACCCGACGCCCGAACAGCTGGTGGCGTGGCGCCGACGTCCGATCAAGGAACACCCGCTGATCTGGACACACAAAACCGGACGGCGCTCGCTGGTTCTCGGCGCGTCGACAGATCACGTCGTCGGGATGCCCGCCGACGAGAGCCGGGCCCTGCTCGACGGACTGCTGAACCGCTGCACCGCACCCGACCGCGTCTACCGCCACACCTGGGCGGTCGGGGACACGGTGATCTGGGACAACCGCGGTGTCATCCATCGCGCCGCGCCCTACCCGTCGGGTTCCGCGCGAGAGATGTTGCGCACCACGGTGCTCGGTGAAGAACCGATCGAATAGTCCACCGATACCGTCTTTTCAGGAGTACATCATGGCTCGTTGGCCCAAGCCCGCAGAGGGTAGCTGGACCCAGCACTACCCCGAACTCGGCACCGCGCCGATGTCCTACGAGGACTCGATCTCGCCGGAGTTCTTCGAACTCGAGCGCGACGCGATCTTCAAACGCGCCTGGCTCAATGTCGGTCGCATCGAACAGCTGCCACGCACCGGCAGCTATTTCACCAAGGAGATCCACGCCGCGCACTCCTCGATCATCCTGGTCCGTGATCGCGACGGCAGTGTCAACGCCTTTCACAATATCTGCCGTCATCGCGGAAACAAGCTGGTGTGGAACGAGTTTCCCCGCGAGGAGACCTCCGGCACCTGCCGCCAGTTCACCTGCAAATACCACGGCTGGCGCTACGGACTCGACGGCGCGCTGACCTTCGTGCAGCAGGAGAGCGAGTTCTTCGACCTGGACAAGGACAGCCTCGGGCTCGCGCGCGTGCACTGTGAGGTCTGGTCGGGATTCATCTTCGTCAATCTCGCCGCGCAACCACGTCAGACACTGCGCGAATTCCTCGGCCCGATGGTGACCGGTCTCGAGGGATACCCGTTCGACGCACTGACCGAACGCTATTCCTACAAGGCCGAGGTCGGCGCCAATTGGAAGCTCTACCTGGACGCGTTCCAGGAGTTCTACCACGCGCCGATTCTGCACGGAAAGCAGACGCCGGACAATTTCTCCGTGGCCGCCCAGCAGGCCGGATTCGAAGCACCGCACTACCAGCTCGACGGACCGCACCGGCTGGTCAGCACCTCCGGGGTGGTGACCTGGGAACTCGACGCGTCGATGCGTAAACCGATGGAGGACATCACCCGCAGTGGCCTGTTCGGCCCCTGGGACGTGCCCGATCTCGGTGCGATGCCGGCCGGGCTCAACCCCGCGGGCTGTGACCCATGGGGGCTGGATTCGTTCCAGCTGTGGCCGAATTTCACCATTCTCATCTGGTCCGGCGGCTGGTATCTCACCTACCAGTACTGGCCGACCTCGCACAACACCCACATTTTCGAGGGCAACCTGTACTTCACGCCCGCCCGTACCCCCCGCGATCGCGTCGCCCGCGAAATGGCGGCGGTCACCTTCAAAGAATATGGGCTGCAGGACTCTTCGACGCTGGAAGCGACCCAGCTCATGCTCGAGTCGCGCGCGGTGACGACATTCCAGCTCAACGACCAGGAGATCCTGCTCCGGCACCTGCACAAGGTCGCCGCGGACTGGGTCGGCGACTATCAGCGCGAGCGTACGGAGGCCAAGCGATGAGCGCGCAGCTACTGCCGATCGAATTCGGCGATCTCGAGCAGTTCGCCGAGAAATGGTGTCTGGCTGATGAAACCCAACGCTACGACCAGCGCTTGGGCTCCACGATGCCCGACATGCAGCGGTTCTACGACGCGATCGCCGCACGGGCCGAGGACGCGCTCACCTACTGCGACAAGTTCTCGATCGACGACATGCCCGAAGACGCCAAACACCTGATGTACCTGCTGTATTCGATGATTCAGGTGTCGTTTCCGATCGAGGTGTGGCGACAGCCGCGCATCCCGGACACCGGGTCGGCGTCGTTGACCTGCGTGATCGAGCCCGCCCTGTGAGCGGCCGGTCCATCGTGTTGCGGGCCGCGGCCTGGGTCGACGTCGAGACCGGGCAGCGGCACACGCCGGCGGTGATCGTGGTGGACGACAACCGGATCACCGCGATCAACCCGGTCGAGGTGCCCGCCGACGCGCAGGTCATCGATCTCGGTGCGCTCACGCTGCTGCCCGGATTGATGGACATGGAGGTCAACCTGCTCATCGGCGGGCCCGACAATCCCTCGGGATTGCCCAACCCGATGCACGGTGTGCAGGACGATCCGGTCTATCGGACCCTGCGGGCCTCGGTGAACGCCCGCGTCACCCTGCACGCCGGATTCACCACCGTCCGCAACCTCGGCCTGATGGTGAAGACCGGCGGCTATCTACTGGATGTGGATCTGCACCGCGCGATCGAACAGGGCTGGCTGGAGGGCCCGCGCATCGTGTCGGCCGGGCACGCCATCACCCCGACCGGCGGTCACCTCGATCCGACGATGTTCCAGCGTCTGGCCCCGCACATCATGCCGATCACCGTGGAGGAGGGCCGCGCCAACGGCGTGCCGCAGGTCCGCGAATCCGTGCGCTACCAGATCAAATACGGCGCCGAGGTCATCAAGATCTCGGCATCGGGCGGGGTGATGTCGCACGGCACCGTCGCCGGAGCGCAGCAGTACTCCGACGAGGAACTGGCCGCGATCGTCGACGAGGCGCATCGGGCCGGGGTGCACGTGGCCGCGCACGCGCACGGCGACGCGGGCATCCGCGCCTGCCTGCGCGCCGGGGTCGACTGCATCGAGCACGGCTCCCTCGCCGAGGACGACACCATCGCGCTGATGGTCGAGCAGGGCACCTTCCTGGTGCCCACGAGCTACCTCTCCGAAGGACTCGATGTCTCCAAAGCCGCACCCGCGCTGCAGAAGAAGGCCGCCGAGGTCTTCCCACGGGCGCGCGAGACCCTGCGCAGGGCCATCCGCGCCGGCGTCAAGATCGCCTGCGGCACCGACGCGCCCGCGGTTCCGCACGGCCACAACGCCAAAGAGCTCTGGGCGCTGGTCGACCGCGGCATGACACCGGCGCAGGCGCTGCGCGCGGCGACGATCGTCAGCGCCGAACTGATCGGCGTCGACGACCGAGGACGGCTGGCGCCCGGGCTGCTGGCCGACATCATCGCCGTACCCGGGGACCCCACCGCCGACATCACGACCATCGAGGACGTTCCGTTCGTGATGAAGGACGGCCGGGTCTACAAGAAGCCCTGATCAGCGAAAACCGTTCGACCGCAGTCCGAATACGCGCATCAGATCCGAGGTAGCAATGTCGCCACGTCAGCAGCTCTACATCGGCGGTCGCTGGGTCGACCCAGCCACCGACGCGACGGTCGAGGTGATCTCGCCGCACACCGAGCAGGTCATCGCCCGGGTCGCCGACCCGACGACCGCCGATGTCGATCGCGCGGTCGCGGCCGCGCGCGCGGCGTTCGACACCGGACCGTGGCCCCGCACGGATCCGCAGGAGCGCGTGGCGATCATCCGCGAGCTGGTGCGGTGCTACCGCGCCCGCGAAGACGAACTCGCGCAGCTGATCACCACCGAAATGGGTGCGCCGATCACCTTCTCGCGCTCGGCGCACGCCAAGTTGCCCGGCATCATGATGAGCGCTTTCGCCGACATCGCGGCCGCCTACCGATGGCGCGACACCAGAGCCGGGTTCCTCGGCCGTGACGTGGTCGTCGGCCACGAACCCGTCGGGGTCGTGGCCGCGATCATTCCCTGGAACATGCCGATGTTCCTGATGGTGGGCAAGCTGATCCCCGCACTGCTCGCCGGGTGCACGGTGGTGCTCAAGCCGTCGCCGGAGACGGCGTTGGACGCGCATCACATGGCCGAACTGCTCGATCAGGTCGGGTTGCCACCAGGGGTGGTCAGCATCCTGCCCGCCGGGCGCGAAGTTGGCCGGCACCTGGTCGCGCACCCGGGCGTGGACAAGGTCTCGTTCACCGGATCCACCGGGGCGGGTAGACAAGTCGCCGAGGTCTGCGGCGCGGCACTGCGCAAGGTCAGCCTCGAACTCGGCGGCAAATCAGCCGCAGTGGTGCTCGATGACGCCGATCCCTCTGCCGTGGCCACCGGCATGATGGTGGCCGGGCTGATGAACAGCGGCCAGGCCTGCGTCGCCCAGACCCGAGTCCTCGTCCCGCAGCATCGCCGCGACGAATTCGTCGACGCGTTGGTGAGTGTGATCGAAAACCTCACCGTCGGTGACCCGTTCGATCCGGCGACCCGAGTCGGCCCGATGGTCTCGCACCGTCAACAGCAGCGCGTTCGGGACTACATCGACCTGGGGCAGCGCGAAGGAGCCCGCCTACTCGTCGGCGGCAGCGACCTGCCCGAGGGCATCGAGCGTGGTTGGTACGTCCGGCCCACCTTGCTCGCCGACGTGGACAATTCCATGCGGATCGCACAGGAGGAGATCTTCGGTCCCGTCCTGAGCGTGATCGCCTACGCCGACGACGAACACGCGTTGCATCTCGCCAACGACAGCGAGTACGGGCTCTCGGGCTCGGTGTGGTCACCCGATATCGAGCGCGCCACGGCGATCGCGCGCCGGGTGCGCGCGGGCACCGTCGGCATCAACGAGCCCTACAGCATGGATCCCGTGGCGCCTTTCGGCGGCGTCAAGAACAGCGGCATCGGCCGCGAGTTCGGCGCCGAGGGCCTCGAGGGCTACCTCGACACCGTGTCACTCTCGATGCGCCCCCCGGCGAATTCCGCACTGCCGCAGGCGAATACCCTCTCCCCTCGAGCCATGGCCCCGCCGAGCGGGATCCGCAGCTCATGAGCGACCGGGGCCGGAATTCGCGATCAGGGCAGCTTGATCGCGGACATGTACATCTCGAGGATCGGTCCGTAGAGGTCGACGCTGTCGAGTTCGGTGCCCAGCACAACGGAGGGCGTCGTGTGGATGAGCACCCTCGCCATCGTCATCGGCGGAATCAGCGACGTCGCTCCCAGCCGGTCCAGATTCTCGATGATGAACTGCCCCAAGGCTTCCACCGCCTCTTCCCGCCGGGCGGCGACCCGTTCCCTGACCTCGGGGTTACGCAGCAGATACAGGGTGAATTCCATCCCCAGCGCGGCGTGCTCGGTGCCGCGATCGGCGCCGAGCCGACGCCACAGCTCGCCGACTCGGTCCAGCTCTTCGGCTCCCACCTTCGACGCCGCCGCCAATACCTCGGTGAAGGTATCGAAGTAGCGCTGCATGTACCGATCGTTCACCCCCAGGAACAGTTCTTCCTTGGTGGCGAAGTGCTTGTAGATCGCGCCCTTGGTGTAGCCGGCGGCATGGGCGATGTCGTCGAGTGTCGCCGCCGCGAAGCCCTTTTCGGCAAATACTTCTTCGGCGGCCTCCAGGAGCAGCCCCCTGGTGCGCTCGAGTCTCCGATCCCTGGTCCACCGCTCAGCCATGTGAACGATTATGGCACGAATCCAAGAAACTCCTCAGTATCTGAGATTCTCAGTGGTATATTTCAGGTTGTACAGATACTTCAGGAGCGTGATCGATGACTCCCCCATCGACTTCCACGGCCATCGCCGATTCCATTCCGAATTTCGAGCGTATCGACGCACATCGGACCACCACAATTCATCGAGGAGGTGCGCTGTGAGCGGACCGTCGGAGCCGAAAAAGGGAACCACCGTCACCGAGCCACTCAGCAACGTGGCCGCCCTCGGCGCAAAAGTTCAGGGCACCAGCAAAGCGGTGAAAATCTGGGCAACCCTCGGCGGGTTGATCCTCGCCCTCCAGATATACGTGTGGCTGCGCTGGATCGCCGGACCCAATTTCGAACGCGTCCCCACCGGACCGAGCGATCCGCCGACTTTCATGAAGGTGATTCTCACCGTCTGGACCGCGGTGATCCTGCTCGGCCTGCCGGTCGGCGCGTATTTCTTCATCATCCGGCCATGGCTGCGTGAGCGGCGAATAACGCTCGACGGCATGCTGTTCGTGGCCTGCGGCCTGATGTTCTTCCAGGATCCCCTGCTCAACTACTTCAATACGTGGAGTACCTACAACACCTGGATGTTCAACAGGGGCTCGTGGGTACAGGACGTACCGGGCTGGCAATCCCATGGCGAACCGGGCGCCATGATGGCCGAGCCGATCCTGATGAACGCACCGGGCTATTCCTATGGCGTGCTGCTCTGCACGATTCTCGGCTGCTGGGTGATGCGAAAGGCCAAGCAGCGCTTCCCGAATATCAGCACCGGTGCGCTGATCGGTGTGCTGCTCGTCTGGACATTCTTCTTCGATCTCGTCATCGAAGGTCTGTTCCTGATGCCGATGGGCCTTTTCACCTACCCCGGCGCACTCCAGGCATGGTCGATCAATGCCGGCACCTATTACCAGTGGCCGCTGTACGAGGGGCTCATGTGGGGCGGCGTTCAGGCCGGCCTCTGCTCGCTGCGCTATTTCACCGACGACCGCGGCCGGACCATCGTCGAGCGCGGCCTGGACCAGATCCAGGGAGGATTCGTCAAACAACAGTTCACGCGTTTTCTGGCGATCTTCGCGGCGGTCAGCACCTTCTTCTTCGTGGGCTACAACCTGCCCGCGCAGTTCTTCGCCCTGCACACCGATCCCTGGCCCGAGGACATCCAGAAGCGCTCGTACTTCAACATGGGTATCTGCGGTGAAGGCACCGACCGGCTCTGCCCGCATCCCGATCTGCCGGTCCCTTTCCGTAACAGCGGCTACATAGATTCGACCGGGAAACTCATCCTGCCGGACGGTGCGGAATTGCCGAAGATCATTCCCTTCGCCGACACCGACAAAGGAAACTGACATGACCAATCGATCCAGCGCTGTACTCGATGTTCCGCGTGCACCGTTCTATCGGGCGGTCGGCGACGAGGTCGAGGTCTTCCGAGCGGCGGCCGTAGGCGGCCTCCCGCTTCTCCTCAAGGGCCCCACGGGCTGCGGAAAAACCCGCTTCGTGGAAACCATGGCCGCCGAACTCGGCCGCGAACTGATCACCGTCGCCGGACACGAGGACATGACCTCGGCGGATCTGGTCGGACGTTTCCTGCTCAAGGGCGGCGAAACGGTCTGGGTGGACGGGCCGTTGACGCGGGCGGTGCGCTCGGGTGCCATCTTCTATCTGGACGAGGTCGTGGAGGCGCGCCAGGACACCACCGTGGTGATCCACCCGCTCGCCGATCACCGCCGCGAACTTCCGGTCGACCGACTCGGCGTGACCTTGCCCGCGGCACCCGGGTTTCAGCTGGTGATCTCCTACAACCCCGGCTATCAGAGCGTGCTGAAGAACCTCAAGGAGTCGACTCGGCAGCGCTTCGTCGCGATCGAACTCGGCTTCCCGCCGCCCGAGGTCGAGCGCGAGGTGATCGCCCACGAAGCCGGGGTCGACGCCGAGACCGCGCGGGCACTGGTCGCGGTCGGCAGCGCCATCCGCAACCTGGACAACTCGCCGCTGCGCGAGGTGTCCTCCACCCGGATGCTGATCCTCGCCGGCGGCCTCGTCGCGGGCGGATTGGCCCTGCGTACCGCCGTGCAATCGGCTGTGGTGCAGGCGCTTTCGGATGACGCGGATATCGTCGCCGCCCTCGGCGAACTCGTCGACGCTGTCCTCCCACGGCCATGATCGACAACGATCCGAACGGGCCGGAGCGGTTCAGGCTCCTGGCCACCTATCTCGCCGGCAGGTCTGTGGGTATCGCAGAACTGCCGGCGGGCGGGACCCCGTATACGAACGGCCGGATCGTGTTCGTGTCCGGCGGTGCGACCGATGCCGAGCAGCGGCGCGAAGTGCTCGTACAGAGCGCGCTGCTCGGCGCCGGGAGCCTGGATCCGGCGTTGGTGCGGTCCTTGCGCGGGCGTCCGACGGCGGCTCGTCGCTATCTGGCTCTCGAAGGCCGTCGCGTCCTCACCGAACTTGCCCAACGACTTCCGCTCGCCACCGAGGTCGGGCTCTGCGGTACCCCCGCGACCACGACTGCCGCAGATTCGCTCGCGGCAGCCAAGGGGAAAACGCCGGTCGAGGAGCCACCCGCCTGGTTCGGCGCCATCAAACCCTCCCAGTTGGTGGCCTCGGATCCCGGACCGGGCGGACGAGCGAGCGAGCGCGAACTGCGCCTGGAATTCGACCTCAGCGACATCCCCGAGGCCGATGACGAGATCGAGGACAGCGTCGAGAAGTCCGAGGAGAGCAAGATTCTCAAACTCTTCGAGAATCCCCTCTTCAGCGGCAAGTCGGCGATGGAATTCCTGCGCAAGGCCATGGGCAGTTCGCGGTCCGACGGTGACTCGCCCGGCGGCACCGAGGCACCGGTCAGCGCGGTACGGCGGGCGCGGATGGTCGGGCCCGAAGCCCGGCCGCTGCCCACCCGGATCAGGTTCACCGACGCCGACAAGCCGGGCGCTGCCGCCGGAATCGGCGGCGCGCTCCATCCCGAGTGGGACGTGTTCAACAACCGGTACAAGCCGGATTGGTGCCGGGTCGTCGATTTCCCGCTGACCGCTCCCACCGATATCGCGGCAGCGCGCGTACCGGAAGACGATGTGCTGCGGCGGCGGCTGGCTCGGGTCGGGCTCGGTCCGAAGGTGCTGCGCGGGCGACCCGATGGTGACGAGCTCGATATCGAGGCGCTCATCGACCTGTTCGTCGATCTGCGTTCGGGCTACTCACGGCCGGAGAACGTGTACCTCGAACACCGCAGGCTCGAACGCAATCTCGGCGTCATGATCCTGCTCGATGCCTCCGGCTCGTCCACCGACGCCGACCTGGAGGGCCTGTCCGTGCACGAGCACCAGCGGCGCGCGGCCGCCACCCTGGCCGTGACGCTCGAAGAGCTCGGTGACCGCGTCGCGGTGTACGCCTTCCGCTCCGAAGGCCGCCACGCGGTGTACCTGCCGGCGATCAAGACCTTCGACCAGCGCTTCGGCGCTGTCGGTCGAGCCAGACTCAATCAGCTCGCGCCCTCGAACTACACCCGGCTCGGGGCGGGGATCCGTGGCGCGGGCGAGATTCTCAAAAAGGAAGCGGGAACACAGAATCGGCTGTTGGTGGTGCTGTCGGACGGCTGCCCCTACGACGACGGCTACGAGGGCCGCTACGCCGAGGCCGACGCCGCGAAGGCGCTCGAGGAACTGCGCGCCGAAGGCGTGGCGTGCCTGTGCCTGTCCATCGGCGCCACCACGCCCGCCGACGCCCTCGAACGCGTCTTCGGCTCCGTCGGTCATGCCGGCGCGGCCACCCTGAGCGAACTGAGCCCGCGCATGGACGAACTGTTCCTGGCCTCCCTTCGCGAACTCGCCGCGCCCACACCGGGCTGACGCGACGTCGACATCGGAAAGAGAGCTCGCAGTGGAACCCAGCGCATCAGCGGTCACCGAGATCAAAGATTGGTCGAAGCAATACAGCCGGCGACACCCTGTCGCCTCGCTACAGACCGTCGGACGGCAGGTCGAACTCGGCCGGGACGCCTTTCGGTACCTGGTCACCGACATCGCGGGGCGGCGCTTTCCCTTCGACGAATTCGTCGGGCAGGCGATGTTCATGGTGAAGACCTCGCTGCTGCCGACGGTGGCGGTGGCCGTGCCGATCAGCGCGACCCTGTCCATCCAATTCGGTTTGCTGGCAGGACAGGTCGGGGCGACTGCACTGGCGGGCGCCGCGAGTGGCCTGGCCGTGATCCGCCAGTCGGCGCCGCTGGTCACCGCGATTCTGCTGGCGGCGGCGGTGGGTTCGGCGCTGTGCGCCGATCTCGGGTCACGCAAGATCCGCGAGGAGATCGACGCCATGGAGGTGATGGGGGTCTCGGTGCTGCGCAGGCTCGTGGTGCCGCGGCTGGCCGCCGGGATCCTGATCGCGATGGCGCTCACCGCGGTGAGCTGTTTCGTCGGGTTTCTCGCCGGCTACCTGTTCAATGTCTATGTCCAGGACGGGACTCCGGGCAGCTACATGGCGACCTTCTCCTCCTTCGCGACCTCGGGTGATCTGTACCTGGCGATGGTCAAGGCCGCGGTGTTCGGCGTGATCGTCGTCGTCATCGCGTGCGAGAAGGGCCTCAACACCCGGGGTGGGCCAGGCGGCGTGGCGAATTCGGTCAATGCCGCCGTGGTGGCGTCCATCGTGGTGCTGATGGTCGTCAACCTCGGATTCACCCAGATCTACACGATGTTGTTCCCGAGGACGACACTCTGATGGCCAGCGTGTATCGCCCGCCCGGCGCGCGGGCCGTGCTCGCCGTGGTGGCGGGGCCGTGGCGCGGCATCATCCGGTTCGGGCACATGTTCACGTTCTTCGTGCGCGCGGTGATCTCGATACCGGTGGCGCTGCGCCACTACAGCCGCGAATCGCTGCGCATCCTGTCCGATGTGACCTGGGGCAACGGCTCGCTCATCGTCGGTGGCGGAACGGCGGGGGTGATGATCATCCTGGGCGCCGCCGCCGGCGGCATCGTCGGCATCGAGGGCTTCAACGCCTTGAAACTGCTCGGCATGGAGCCCGCGACCGGCATGATCGCCGCGACCGCGGCCACGCGCGAACTCGCCCCGATCATGGCCTCGATCGCCTTCGCCGCGCAGGCGGGGTGCCGGTTCACCGCGCAGCTGGGCGCGATGCGGATCGCCGAGGAGATCGATGCCCTCGACGCGATCGCGATCCGGCCGGTGCCCTTCCTGGTCTCGACGCGGCTGATCGCCTCGATCGTGGCGGTGATCCCCCTGTTCCTGGCCGCGCTGGCCGCGGACTACCTGGCCGTCGAATTGTTCGTCGGGCTGGTCGGCGGACAATCCTTCGGCACCTACGCCCACTACTTCGACCTGGTGCTCAGCGGCACCGACGTCGTGTTCTCGCTGTTGAAGGCGATCGTGTTCGTCACCATCACCACCACGATCCAGTGCTACTTCGGCTACTACGCGCGTGGCGGACCACAGGGGGTCGGCGTCGCGGCCGGGCGGGCGATGCGCGCCAGCATCACGGTGATGATCTCGGTGAATCTGTTGATGACGTTGGCGCTGTGGGGTTTCGACGCCGGCTCCAGGATCAGTGGGTAACGCGATGTCGATAGTGTTCGAGTCCGATGACCGGCACCTGAGTAACACCAAGCTGTTCGTGCGCGGGATCGCCGCGCTGACCGTGGTCGCTGCCACCGTCGCGGCGATGGTCGCCCGATCCGAAGGCGCGTTCGCGCAGACGATCGAGGTCACCGCGATGCTGGTCGACGTGGGCGACGGGTTGCCGAAACGATCCGACGTCAAATATCGCGGCATCCTGGTCGGCAGCGTGCAGGAGGTGGTCGCCGCGGACCGCGCCCACCCCAACAGGGTGCGCATCGAGCTGACGCCCGAGCACGCGGCCACCATTCCGGCGACGGTGACGGCGCGGGTCGTCCCGAGCAACGTATTCGCGGTGCCCTCGATCCAGCTCATCGACAACGGGCCGGGCCCCGCCCTGCGCGCCGGAGCATCGATACCGGAGGACCACAGCCGGGCCAGTGTGCAGCTGCAGACCTCGCTCACCGCGTTGAGCCGCATCGTCGACGCGGTGGGACGCCCCGACGCCGATCCCACCGTCGGGATCCTGGAAACCGTCGAACGCGCGACCCGCGGCCGCGGCGCGGACGCGCTGGCCGCGGGCACCCAGCTCGCGCGCATCGTGCGGGCCTACGACGCCGAACTCTCGGGCACCGACGACACCGCGCTGCTCACCGGGCTCTCGGACGCGGTACTCGGACTCCAGGAATCGGCTCCCGATCTGCTCGCCGCGCTCCACAGCGCGGTCACGCCGCTGCGCAGTGTCGCTGAGCAGCGAATCCGCTTGTCCGAGTTGCTGACCGGCGGTATCGCGACCACCGAGACAGTCGGCACCGCGCTGAACAACCGGACCGATACTCTCATCGACCTCAACTCCAGACTGGGCCCGGTGCTGCAGCTACTCGCCGCGGGCAGCGCCAATTTCGTGCAGATGACGACCTCACAGACCCGGATCGCGCAGGTGTTCGCGCGCGACTTCTGGCAACCCGCGACCCAGAGCGGCACCGCCAAGGTGATCGTCGAGCTCACCCCGCACAAGCAATACACCCGGACCGACTGCCCACGGTACGGCGAACTGGCCGGTGCGAGCTGCGCGAACGGACCCGCCGCGGGCCCGGCGGTCATCGGTGCCGCCGACCAGCCGGTGAACACGCTCACCCAGCGCGACATTGTGGCCGAAAGCCTCGGTCTACCAAGGGAAGCCGCGAGCCTGGCCGAATTGCTCGGCCTGACGGTGCCCGCCCAACCACCCACCGGAGAACCACGGTGAAAATGACACGCGACCTCGCCGGACTGACCGCTTTCCTGCTCGTCGCCGCCCTGCTGATCTGGATGGTCCGCGTGACCCTGCAACGTGATGTCACCGGTGACACGCACGCCTATTCCGCGGTGTTCAGCGATGTCTCGGGCCTGCGCGTCGGCGACGACGTCCGGGTCGCCGGAGTACAGGTCGGCCGGGTGGACTCCATCCGCATCCATGGTCCCGATGCCGAGGTCGGCTTCCGGATTCAGCGAGATCAGCCCGTCTACGCCAACACCATCGCCTCGGTCACCTATCAGAATCTGATCGGACAGCGCTATCTCGGGTTGAGCAGGGCCGAATCCGGCGACCCGACGGCGCTGGCGCCCGGCGCGCGGATCCCTCTCGAGCGCACCGAACCGAGTTTCGATCTGTCGGGGCTGCTCAATGGATTCCAGCCGTTGTTCAGCGCCCTCGACCCCGCGGACGTCGACAATCTGACCTCCGCGCTGATCCGCGCCCTCCAGGGCGACGACGGCGCGGTCGCCGCCCTGATCACCGAGACCGCGACCCTGGTCCAGTCCTTCGCCGGGCCCGACCAGATCCTGGGCACCCTGATCGACAACCTGTCGGCGGTGATGACCACACTGGCCGGGCAGAGCGCCGGACTACAGACGACGTTCACCCAGACCCGCAAGATCTTCGACGCGCTCGAATCCCGCCGCGACACGCTGGTGGACCAGACCGCGCGGATCTCCACCGTCGTGGCCGACGCCGCCGCGGTGGTCGACGGCGCGAGTCCGTCGCTGACGGAGTTCATGAACCGCGAACCCGGCTTCGCGCGGCACTTCGTCGACGGCAACCAACGTTTCGCCTTCCTCGGCTTCAATATTCCGTTGCTGTTCCAGGCCATGATCCGGGCCACCGACGCGGGCGCTTTCGTCAACGCCTACGTGTGCGATATCAGTTTCAGCATCATCCCCGGCATCGATCCGGTGATCGCGCAGATCCTGGGCGGCGCCTCCCCGACCGGTCGGCCCCAGCACTCCGCGATCTGTAGGTAGGACCCATGAAGACACCACTGCGCGCCCTCACTCGCGTCTCGACGCGCCGAGGTTCCGGCGCGATCGCCACCGACAAGTCGATGCGAACCGGCCTCATCGCCGTGCTCTCGGTGGTGCTGGCGCTGCTCGTGCTGGTCGTGGTCAATTCGCTGAACCTCGGCACCCGCACGGTGCGGGCCGATTTCGCGCAAGCCGCGGGAATCGCCGCCGGTGACCCGGTGACCTGGGCGGGCATTCCCGTCGGCACAGTGACCGGCACCCGGCTGGCCGGCGACCACGTCGAAGTGAGCTTGTCGGTCGACGACGAGGTCGTCCTCGGCGCCGATGCCGCGGCCGCGATCAAACTCACCACGCTGCTCGGTTCGCGCTATGTCGAGCTGCGCTCGTCCGGCGGCGGCGAACTGCGTGACAATCGAATTCCGTTGTCCCAGACCACCGTTCCCTACGACCTCGAGACCGCGCTGCAGGACGCGACCACGACATTCGACCAACTCGACGCCGACAAGATCGCCGAGTCGATGACATCGCTGTCGCGCGGACTCGACGGCATGCCGTCGCTGGTGCCGGGCATCCTGCGCGATATCCGGTCGCTGTCGACCACCATCGCGACCCGACGCGACCAAATCGGCACGCTGCTCACCAGTACCGACCAGGTCAGCACCGTGATCCGTTCCCAGCAGGCCGAACTCGCCTCGGTGGTGGGTCAGGGCGGCACGGTGCTGCGCCAGATCATCGCCCGCCAGGACGCGCTACGTCGACTACTGGACGCGATCACCACGCTGGTCGCGCGGCTGGAGCCGATCGTGGTCGATGACCACGCCGAGGTCGAACAATTGCTGACCGACCTGCGCGATATGACCGCGATGATGGCGGGCCACGACGACTTGCTGCGCAACATCCTGCAGATCCTTCCGGTCCCCTGGCGCATGTTCGCCAACGCCACCGGTACCGGTGCCGAACTCAATGCCAGCGCCCCCGACGGCGCCTTCGTCGACTCGTGGATGTGCGCGTTGAGTGCCGTCGCCGTCGAGAACGGCCGCGCCCCCTATCACCAGGACTGTCGATGAAAGCCCTGATCTCCACCCTGAAGCTCGCCGCCCTCACGGTGAGCGTCGCCTGCCTGACCAGCTGCTCGGTCGGTTCGCAGGCGGATACCACCACCATCACCGCCGAATTCGCCAATGCCAACGGCCTCTACGAGGGCAACCCGGTCTCGGTGCTCGGCATGAAGGTCGGGCGGATCGTCCGGATCGAGGCCCGCGGCACCGAGGTCGTCGTCGAGATGCGAGTCGACAGCGCGATCCAGCTACCCGCGGACGTGCAGGCAGTCACGATCTCGGACTCGCTGCTCACCGACCGTCACGTGGAACTCACCCCGGTCTATCGTGGCGGGCCCACCCTGCCCTCAGGAGCGGTGCTCGGTACCGCCCGCACGAAGTCGCCGGTCGAGTTCGACGCGCTGCTGTCGATGGCGCAGAAGTTGTCGACCTCGCTGGGCGGTGACGGCAAGGGCGCGGGACCGGTCGCCGACCTGATCGACCTGGGGTCCGCCGCGACCACGGGCAACGGCGACGAAATGCGGGCGGCCCTGGGCGAACTCTCCCGGGCGTTGCGCCAGGGCCAGGACAACGGTGCCGCCACCCGCGACGCGATCACCACCGTCGTCACCAACCTCGACGAGCTCACCGCGGCAGCCGCGCGCAATGACGGAACGCTGCGCGAATTCGGCGGCGCCGTCGCACAACTCACCGATTTCCTGGCCGAACAACAGCTGGGTTCCGGCGAGACCGGCGCCGCGCTGAACCGGATCATCGGCCAGGTCACCGAACTGCTGCGACGCCACCAGGGCACCATCTCCGGTCTCGCCACCAACGCGAACACGGTGACCGGTTCCCTGGCCGCCTACGACTACAACCTCGCCCAGTTCCTCGATGTGTTCCCGATGGTCGTCGACAACGCCTACAACTCCGTCGACCCGAATGTCCGCGCACTGCGCGCCGTGGTGGACATCAACCGGCTGCTGCTCGACGGCCAGATGGTCAAGGAGATCTGCAACCTGCTCCAACTGCAGAACCAGGGCTGCGCGACCGGAACCATGCGCGATATGGGACCGGATTTCGGTATCACCGCCATCCTGGCGGGCATCGCGGGAAAGAGCGGCCGATGACACCTCGCACCCAGTTCGCGCCCCGACTCGCGGTCGCCGTCGCGCTCGCCCTGTCCACCAGTGGATGTGCCGTGGGGCTCGACCAGTTGCCGCTGCCGGCACCAGGGCTCGGCGGCGACACCTACACCCTCACCGCGACCTTCTCCAACGCGCTCAATCTGCCCATGAAGGCGAAGGTGACGCTCAACGGCGCCGATATCGGTCAGGTCGAGTCCATGTCGGCACGCGACTACACCGCCCTGGTGACCCTGCGCATCACCTCGTCGGTCCGGTTGCCCGTCGGCACCTCGGCGCAGCTGCGGTCGGCCACCCCGATGGGCGACGTCTTCGTGGCGATGAAGCCGCCGCCGATCGTCGAGCCCGGCGGCGCGGTACTCGACGACGGTGCCGCGATCACGCTCGAGTCGACGTCGGCGGCCTCGACGATCGAGGAAATGCTCACTCGCGCATCGCTTCTCGTCAACGGCGGCACCATCCAGTACCTCACCACCGTCGTCGCCGCGCTCAGCGACCACGTCGGCGGCCGCGGTGACCGGCTCGCCGCACTGCTCGACGAGACCCGAACACTGTTGCACGGCCTCGCCGATCGCACCGACCAGATCAACGGTGTCCTGCACGGCGCGGCCGATCTCAGCGCGACGGTGGCAGCCCAGCAGTCCACCCTCGCCGACACCGTGGCCGCGGCCGGACCGGCCGTCGAGGTCCTCGCCGAGAACACCGATTCCCTGGTCACCCTGGTCGATCGCGTCCACACGATCGCCACCCAGCTCGCGCGGTTCCCCAGTGTCGCGGGCACCAACACCACGAGCATGGCCGCCAACATCAACCAGTTGGCCGCCGGGCTCAACGCCGCGGCCCTCAATCCGGAGGCCGACCTCGACTCGGTGAACGAGATGATCAAGATCGTGCTCAAGATGATCAGTGGTCCCAACGGGCACGTCGCGGTCGACGTCGCCGAGCTCGCGATTCCCGACCCGGCAAATCCGGGCGGCGTCGGCGGCCGGGCCCCCGACATCACCGACTGGACCGCCTTCGTCGGCTCGCTCCAGCACATGATCGATCGGCTGGGCGTCCGGCTGGCAGGAGCACCACGATGACCACGACACCCCGGCCGAGCCGGATGGAAACACCGGCGCGCGCGCTCGTCGGGGTCGTCCGGGCCGCGCACCGGCATCGGGCTGTGGTCTCGCTGCTCGGACTGCTCGCCATCCTCACCGGCGCCTGTTCGCACCTGATCCTGTCCACCTTCGGCGTCGATCCGCTCGATCACCCGTATCGCGTGCGTGTCGAACTCACCCAGTCGGGCGGGCTGCTGCCCGGGCAGGAAGTGACCCTGCGTGGCGTGCGGGTCGGGCGCGTGGACTCGGTGCGGGTGGTCGACCAGAAGGTGATCGCGGTCGCCGCCATCGACGAGAATGTGCGAATCTCGGTGTCGGGGCAGGTGCGGGCGGCGGCCCTGTCCGCGGCGGGCGAGCAGTATCTCGACTTCCTGCCCGCGAGCAACGACGGCCCGTATCTGACCGACGGAGCGCTGGTCACCGCCGATCGCACCGCCACCCCCGTGCCGATGGCGGACATGCTGCAAAGCCTCAGTGGCACCCTCGCCCAGATCGATCCCGGCCGACTCGCGACCATCTCGCGGGAACTGGGTGTCGGTCCGGCCGGGCCCGACAAGCTGGCCGACATCATCGACGGTGGCACGTTCCTCATCTCCACGCTCGACGCCGTGCTGCCCAACACCGTGAACCTGTTGCGCAACAGCCGAGTCGTGGTCACGACCCTGCACGACGGGCGCACCGTCCTGCGGGACACGTCGGCGAACCTCGCCGCGGTGACGGGCGGCATGGCAGCGATGACCGGCGGCTACGAACAACTGCTGGCGCAGACACCGCCGCTGCTGACCGAACTCGACACCGTCCTCGCGCAGAACTCACCGACGATGGTGCAGTTGCTGGGCAATCTCGTCACCGTCTCGCAGGTCGCCTATTCCCGGATTCCCGCCCTCGAGGAGTTCTTCTTTCCCCGCCAGCGCGCCGGATCCGCCCTCGACGCGGTGGCCTCGGCGTTCCACGACGGCGGTGTCTGGGCACTGGCCAGCATCTACCCCCGCTACGCCTGCGACTACAACGTGCCGCGGCGGGCCGGCTCGGTCCCCGACTACGCGCCACCCTATCTGCACGCGGACTGCACCGACCCCGATCCCACCCTCATGCCGCGCGGCGCCCGCAACGCGCCGCGACCGGCCGACGACCCAGTTCCCGCGCCACCGCCCGTCGATCCCTTGCAGACCGCCGAGCAGGCCCCGGTGGGACCGCTGACCATTCCCACGCCGTACGGCGGCCCCTACACACCGGGTCCGCGGTGACGGTGCCATCATGAGTGCATGGCCGCTCCCGATCCCGACGCGACGAGTGTCGGCAGAAGTGCGCGGCCCACCCACGCCGATGTCGCCCGGCTGGCGAACGTCTCCACGGCGACCGTCAGCTACGTCCTGAACAATTCCGCGGGCAAACGCATCTCCGCACGCACCAGGGAGGCCGTCTACCGCGCCGCCGGGCAACTCGGCTATCGCCCCAATGTCGCCGCCCGAAATCTCGCGCGCGGCGAGAGCGGAGTGGTGCTCTCGATCCTGCCGCGAGTCGCGGTGGGCGACATGCCGATTCAGGCGGGCAGCCTGATGGCCGCCGCGCTCGCGCAATACGGTTTGCTCCAGGTGCAGATCTTCGAGACCGAGGACTACGAACGCATCATCGACGCGATCGACAATCTCGATCCGATCGCGGTGGTGAGCCTGTTCCCGTTGAGCAGCGACGCGCGAGGCAAGGTGCGCGCCGCGAAGGTTCCCCTGATCGAGATCGGGCTGCTGCCCGCGCTCGGCGATCCCCTGCTCACCGTCGGGGCGATGCGCGTCGGCCACCTGGTCTCGCGTGGACACCGCAGGATCGCGTTCGGACGCACCGATATCGCCAAATGGCGTGCCCTCGGCGACTATTGGCTCCAGGGAATCGTCGACGCCGCGCGTGCGCACGATCTGCCGCCGATCACCGTGGACGAGGTGACCGCGAGCGGTGTGGCCGAGCTGGTCACCAGGTGGGTGCGCGACGGGGTGACCGCGGTCTGCGCGCAGAGCGACGAGATCGCGGGTCTGGTGTTGCACGGTCTGCGGGAGGCGGGTCTGCGCTGCCCGCACGACCTCGCCGTGATCGGCATCGAGGCCAATCCCATGGGGGCGCTGTGTGATCCGCCGCTGACGACGGTGGAGTACATCCCCGCCGCGGTGGCCGATGCCGCGATCGCCGCTGTCCTCACCGAACTGGGATATCCGGCACCCCCCGCGCCACAGCCGACCGATGTCGCCCGCCTCATCGTGCGGGCTTCCACCTAGCTTCCCCGTTCCTCACCGGAGCCGATTTGGGGTCTGGACACCTCGATGGTTATGCGCCTAACCTTGCGACGACGGTGCATTCCGCGTACCGAATCCGTTGCGCTCGAGTCACCGCTGACATGCGAGGAGTTACGCCATGAGCGTGCAGACTGTGCTGGACGAGATCCGCAACCGACCGGGCACCGGAGACGCGATCCCCGTCGTCGATCCCGTCACCGAGGAACAGCTCACCGAATTCACCGACGGCGGCTCCGAAGCCGTCGACGACGCCGTCGCACGGGCGAAAGCGGCGTCGAAATCCGGCATCTGGAAGAACCTGGCGGGCAGCGAGAAAGCCAAGATCCTCTGGCGCGTCGCGGATCTGATCGACGAGAACACCGAACTGCTGGCCGACCTCGAATCGGCCAACGCCGGAATCCCACAGAACCAGGCCGCGCTCACCGTCGGCATCGGCTCGGAGTGGTTCCGCTACTACGCCGGCTGGTGCACGAAGATCGACGGCATCGCGCACGACATCAACGCCGGCGGGCTCACCGGCGTGGAATCGCGGCAGCACGGCTACACCCTCAAGGAGCCCTACGATGTCGTGGGGCTGATCTTCCCGTGGAACGGGCCGGTCTTCAACTACTGCGCCAAGGTCGCCCCCTCCCTCGCGGCCGGGTGCAGCAGCGTGGTGAAACCCGCCGAGGAGACTCCGCTTTCGGCGCTGGTACTCGACCGGCTCCTGGCCCAGGCCGGCGTACCGGAGGGCGTGGTCAATCTGGTCAACGGCTACGGACACACCACCGGCGCGGCGATCACCGCGCACCCTGACGTGGACAAGGTCGCCTTCACCGGCTCCACCGAGGTCGGCAGGGCGATCGTGGCGGCCTCGGCGGCGAGCAACCTCAACAAGATCACCCTCGAACTCGGCGGCAAATCACCGGTGCTGATCTTCGACGACGCCGATCTCGATATGGCGATCATGATGGCCGGCTTCGGCGCCTTCGTGCATTCGGGCCAGGCGTGTGTGTGCGGTTCGCGCGTCTTCGTGCAACGCGGCTCCTACGACAAGGTCGTGGCGGGCATCGCGAACCTGGCCGACAACATGAAGATGGGTGGGCCGAGGGAAGAGGGCACCATGGCCGGCCCGCTGATCAGCGCCAAGCAGCTCACCCGGGTGTTGGGTTATGTCGATCAGGGCAAATCCGAGGGCATCGAGTTCGTGGCCGGCGGTCAGCGTCTCGATCGAACCGGGTACTTCGTGCACCCCACCGTGGCCACCAATGTCGACCCCGCCACCAGCCGCCTCTACCGCGAGGAGATCTTCGGCCCGATCGTCACGGTCCTGCCCTTCGACACCGAAGAGGAGGTCGTCGCGATGGCCAACGACAGCTCCTACGGTCTGGCCGCCACCGTCTGGACCAAGGACATCGGCCGTGGCCACCGACTGGCCAAACAACTGCAGGCCGGAACCATCTCGCTGAACTGCCAGATGGTCTTCGACCACTCCATGCCCTTCGGTGGATACAAGCAGTCGGGCTGGGGCTACGAGTCCGGCAAGGCGGGCCTGGAGGCCTACCTGCAGACCAAGGCCGTCTGGACGCAAATGTAGCGGCTGAATATTGCCATGCGCATCTTGTGAGAATATGATTCTCACTAACCAACAAGGAGGCTCTCATGACGCAGCTGGATCTGCCGTATCAGTTGTTCGACGCGGACAATCACCTCTACGAAACCAAGGAGGCGCTGACCAAGTTCCTCCCTGCCGAGTACGAGGGGACCATCAAGTACGTCGAGGTCAACGGGCGTACCAAGATCGCGGTCCTCGGCCAGATCAGCGAATACATTCCCAACCCCACCTTCGAGGTCGTCGCCCGTCCCGGCGCCATGGAGGACTACTTCAAGAACGGCAACCCCGAGGGTAAGAGCCGCCGGGAGATCTTCGGCAAGTCGATGAAGTCGATCCCGGCGTTCCGCGAGCCGGGCGCGCGCCTGGAGCTCATGAACGAGCTGCAGCTCAACCGCTCGCTGATGTTCCCCACGCTGGCCAGCCTCGTCGAGGAGCGGATGCGCCACCATCCCGATCTCATCCACGCGGTGATCCATTCGCTGAACCGGTGGCTGCTCGAAACCTGGGGCGAAGACGGCAATTTCGTCTACAAGGACCGCATCTTCACCGTGCCGGTGGTGAGCTTGCCGATCGTCGAGAAGGCGATCGAGGAGCTCGACTGGTGCGTCGAGCACGGCGCCAAGGCGATTCTGGTGCGCCCGGCCCCGGTCCCCGGTCTGCGCGGGCTTCGCTCGTTCGCGCTGCCGGAGTTCGACCCGTTCTGGAAGCGGGTGGTCGAGCACGACATCCTCGTCACCATGCACTCCTCCGACAGCGGCTACTCGCGGCACAACGCCGAGTGGGAGGGCTCGAGCCTGGAGATGCTGCCGTTCCAGACCAACACCTTCCGGATGACCACCGAATGGCGTCCGATCCAGGACGCGGTGGCCTCGTGGGTGTGCCACGGCGCGCTGTTCCGCTTCCCCGAACTCAAGGTCGCGGTCATCGAGAACGGCGCGTCGTGGCTGGCGCCGCTGCTGGAGAACCTCGCCGACGTCGCCAAGAAGGCGCCGGAGGGCTTCGGCCATCAGGATCCGGTCGAGGCGGTCAAGCGCAGCATCTTCGTCAGCCCGTTCTGGGAGGAGGACCTCGGCGGGATCGCCGACCTGCTCGGGGTGGACAACGTCCTGTTCGGTTCGGACTACCCGCACCCGGAGGGCCTGGCCGAACCGGCACGCTACATCCACGAGATCAAGGATCTGAGCCTGGAGCACCAGGCCAAGATCATGGGCGGCAATCTCGCGAGGCTGCTGAAGGTATGACCTGGCAGACCATCCCGCAGATGGTCCTGAGCGCCGCCGATCGCTTCGGCACTGCCGAAGCGATCGTCGACGGGCCACAGCGGTTGAGCTTCATCGATCTCGCCCACCGGGTGCGCAAGGCCGCGGGCGCTTTCGCGGCGGCGGGCATCGAGCGCGGCGATCGGGCGGCGATCTGGGCGCCCAACTCGGCCGAGTGGATCATCGCCGCGTTCGGGCTGGTCACCGCGGGCGGCGTGCTGGTCCCGATCAACACCCGGTTCAAGGCCGAGGAAGCCGCCGACGTCGTGCGGCGCAGCGGCGCCAAGCTGCTGTTGGTGCAGCAGGGCTTCCTCGGGTCGGACTACACCGGCCCGCAGGGCGTGCCGGTGATCGACCTGAAATCGGATTTTCTCGCCGACGGTGAGCCTTTCGAACGGGCGGTCAACGGCACCGACATCGCCGACATCATCTACACCTCGGGCACCACCGGTCGACCCAAGGGCGTGATGATGAATCACCGCCAGACTCTGCGGCTGTACGCGGAGTGGTGCGATCTGGCCGATCTGCGCGAGGGCGACCGCTATCTGATGGTCAACCCGTTCTTCCACACCTTCGGCTACAAGGCGGGGTTGATCAGCTCGCTCATCCGCGGCGCCACGATGCTGCCGGTGCCGGTGTTCGACGTCGAACAGGTGCTCGAGCTCGTCGAACGTGAACGGGTGACGATGCTGCCCGGCCCACCCACCCTGTATCACGCCCTGCTCGACGCGCCCGCGACCCGGGATCTGTCGTCGCTGCGGGCCGCGGTCACCGGGGCCGCCGACATCCCGGTCGAACTGATCCGGCGGGTCAAGACCGAGCTGCCGTTCCAGTCGATCATGACCGGCTACGGGCTCACCGAAGCCGGCACCGCGACAGCGTCGCGGCCCGGCGATACCTTCGAGCAGGTCGCGACCACCGTCGGAACCCCTTGTGACGGTGTGGAAGTGCGCATCGCCGAGGACGACGAAGTGCTGGTGCGCGGATACTCCGTCATGCAGGGCTACTTCGACGATCCGGACGCGACGACGGCGGTCATCGATGCCGACGGATGGCTGCACACCGGCGATCTCGGCAGCCTCGACCTGGACGGTCGCCTGCGGATCAACGGGCGCAAGAAGGACATGTACATCGTCGGCGGCTTCAATGCCTATCCGGCCGAGGTCGAGGCGTTTCTGCTCGAGCACCCCGCCGTGGCCCAGGTCGCTGTCGTCGGTGTGCCCGATGAACGACTCGGACAGGTCGGCCGCGCCTTCGTGGTCGCGAAGGGCCCGGTATCGGAGGCGGAACTGGTGTCGTGGGCCCGCGACCGAATGGCCGGCTACAAGGCGCCCCGATCCGTGCGGTTCCTCGACGAGCTACCGCTCAACGCCACCGGCAAGGTCATGAAAGACCAACTGCGTTAACCGAATTCGCCTGACTTCGAGGAATCCTCCATGAACTTCTCTGACATGATCCTGGTCAGCATCGACGACCATGTGGTCGAGCCGGCCGATATGTTCGCCCGGCACACGCCCAGCAAGCACGCCGAGTACATCCCGAAACTGATCACCAACGACCAGGGCGTCGATCAGTGGGTCTATCGGGGCAAACCGGTGGGCGTCACCGGTTTGAACGCGGTAGTGGGGTGGCCGAAGGAAGAGTGGGACAAGAATCCGGCCCGCTACGCCGAGATGCGGCCGGGGGTCTACGACATCCACAGCCGGGTGGCGGACATGAATGCCAACGGCATCCTGTCCTCGATGTGCTTTCCGACCTTCGCCGGATTCAGCGCCGGGCATCTGAGCCAGTTCAAGGACGAGATCACCATCGCGGTGATCTCGGCCTACAACAACTGGCACATCGACGAGTGGTGCGCCGCCTACCCCGGCCGGTTCATCCCGAACGCGATTCTGCCGCTGTGGGATCCCGCGTTGGCCGTCGCCGAGATCAACCGGGTCGCCGCCAAGGGGTTCCGTGGCGTGACGATGCCGGAACTGCCGCACATCGACGGGCTGCCCTCCTACCACGACGGCGAGTACTGGGGTCCGGTGTGGGCGGCGCTCGCCGATACCGGACTCGTGATGAACCTGCACATCGGGCAGGGTTTCGGGGCGCTTCGCCTGGCGCCGAACGCGCCGATCGACAATCTCATGTGCCTCGCGCCGACGGTGTCGCAGATCGCCATCCAGGACCTGCTGTGGGGACCGGCGCTGCGCACCTATCCCGGCCTCAAGGTCGCCCTGTCCGAGGGTGGGATCGGGTGGATTCCGTTCTACCTCGACCGCTCCGACCGCCATTACACCAATCAGAAGTGGCTGCGCCGCGACTTCGGCGGCCGGATGCCGAGCGACGTGTTCCGCGAGCACGTGATGGCCTGCTATGTCACCGACCGCAACTCGCTCAAGATGCGACACGAGATCGGGATCGACATCATCGCGTGGGAATGCGACTACCCGCACTCGGACTCGCTGTTCCCCGATGCGCCGGAATTCGTGCTGGAAGAACTCAACAGCGCCGGCGCCGACGACAGCGACATCCATCAGATCACCTGGCGCAACGCCTGCCGATTCCTCAACTGGGATCCCTTCACCCACATCCCCCGCGAACAGGCGACGGTCGCGGCGTTGCGGAACAACGCCCTCGATGTCGACCTGACCATTCGGCCGCGTGCGGAATGGGCCGAACGCTATGCCGCCCAGCACATCAGCTGAGCACTCGAACAACCGAAGGACATTGCCATGCATTTGATCGTTTTCTCCAGTCCCCGCGCGGGCATGGACGAGGAATACAACACCTGGTACACCGAGGTGCACATTCCCGACATGCTGGCGATCCCCGGCGTCGAGTCGTGCACCCGATTCCGCGCCCAACCGGTCGGCGGGCAGGCCCCGGAATTCACCTATCAGGCCGACTACCTCATCGACGGCGATGCCGGTGCGGTACTGAAGGAGATCAAGGTTCGCTCCGCCGACGGGCGTTTCACGCTCAGCCCGGCCATCGACCCGGCAGCCATGAAAGTGACTGTCTGGGAATCACTCTGATGGACTTCGAGCTCTCCGACGACCAGCGGCTGTTCCGCTCGACCACGCGCGAATTTCTCGCCAAGTCCGTTCCGCTCGACGTCGTGCGCGGCCTCGCCGCCTCCGGCGTCGGGTTCGACCGCGCATGGTGGCGCCGGGGCGCCGAACTCGGCTGGACCGCACCGCTGGTCCCGGAGCGGCTCGGCGGCGGATCGGTCTCGGCGGTGCCGATGGCCGACCTCGCCCTGGTCGCGACGGAGTTCGGGCGGGCCTGCGCGCCCGGCCCGCTCATCACCACCAGTGCCGTGCTGACCTCGCTGGTCAGGGAGCAGAACCGCTTCGCGGACCTGCTCGCCGCGGTGCTCAGTGGCGAGACCATCGCCGCCTGGGCCCATTACGAGCCGGGACACGGGTTGGGGCGCGCGGCGGTGGATACCGTCGCGGTGCCAGAGGGCACCGGTTTCCGGATCTCCGGCGTCAAGGATCGGGTGGAGTGCGGCGATCAAGCGGACGTGCTGCTGGTTTCCGCGCGCGGTCCCCAGGGGCCGGTCCAGGTGCTGATCGCCGCCGACGCACCGGGCGTCACCGTCACCCCGACCTGGACACTCGACCTCGTTCGCCGCACCGCGAAAGTCTCCTTGGTCGATGTCGTGGTCGGCGAGGACGCCGTCGTTCAGCGCTATCCCGGCGAGACCGCCGCCGCGCTGGAGACCCAGGTGCAGGTCGCCGCGGCGCTCACCGCCGCGGAGTCGACCGGCGCGGCCGAGCACGCTTTCGAACTCACCGTGCGGTGGATGTTCGACCGCTACACCTTCGGCCGGCAGCTGGCGTCCTATCAGGCGCTCAAACATCGTGCGGCCGAACACAAGACCTCGCTCGAGGCCTGCCGTGCCACCGCCTGGGCCGCGGCCAACGCGTTCCACGGCGACCCGACCAGAACCGCCGAGGCGGTCAGCGTCGCGAAGTCCTATATCGGGGCCGTCGTCCCCGGCCTGCTCCAGGACTGCGTGCAGATCCACGGCGGCATCGGGGTGACGTGGGAACACGATATGCATCTGTATCTGCGGCGGGTCACCCTCGGGCGCGCGCTGTACGGGACGCCGGAGGAGCATCGCCGTCGCCTCACCGATCTCCTGGACAGGAAGGTCGCATGACCGAAACGAGCACCGCTGAGCTGGAGCCCGTCGACGAATTCCGCCTCCGCGCCCGACGTTGGCTGTCGGACAACCTCGAGCCCGCACCGCCCAATCAGCACGGGGAAACCAGCAAGTCCGAGGAATCCTGGCAGCGCGCCAAACAGCTGCAGCGCATCCTCTACGACGGCGGCTTCGCCGGCATCTGCTTTCCGAAGGAGTACGGCGGGCTGGGCCTGACACCCGAGCACCAGCGGGTGTTCAGCGAGGAGTCGCGCGCCTACGAGATGCCGCTGGCGCTCAATATCCCGACCCTGACCGTCTGCGCGCCGACGATTCTGGACATGGGCACCGAGGAACAGAAGCGCACCCACCTCTCGGCGGTGCTGCGCGGTGAGGAACTGCTCGTGCAGTTCCTGTCCGAACCGCGCGGCGGCTCGGACCTGGCCGGGCTCACCACCCGCGCCGAGCGCCGGGGCGATTCCTGGGTGCTCAACGGCGCCAAGATCTGGAGCTCGGGCGCGTACGCCGCCGACTACGGGCTGTGCCTGGCCCGCACCGATTGGTCGGTGCCCAAACACGCCGGGCTCACCATGTTCCTGGTTCCGGTGCGCGCGCCCGGTGTCACTATCCAGCGCATCACCCAGGTCGACGGGTCTCGGGAGTTCTGCCAGGAATTCTTCGACGATGTGGTGCTGCCCGCGGAGGCGGTGCTCGGCGAGGTCGACGGTGGCTGGGAAACCACGAACCGGCAGCTGTTCCATGAGCGAAGCGCCGTCGGGGGTGCGTCGCCCTACTCCAGCGGCATCCAGACCCACAGCGGGCGTGATATCTCCGATCTCATCGAATTGGCGAGGCGGACAGGTCAATTGGATGACCCACGGGTCAGGGAGGACCTCGGTGAGGCGCGGGCGCTGAATATGGTCCACGATCAGCTGATCGGCCACATCACCCGCGGTATCGCGGCAGGTGAGTTCGTGCCCGCGGCCGGATCGATGGTCCGGCTGTTCAGCGCCCGGAATTCGTGGCTGCAAGCGGATATGGCGGTGCGGATCGCCGGCGCCGCCGCCGCTACCGGCTTCGACGCCGACGATGCCGCGACCGGCCAAGCCGGACAGGATTACCTGATGCGCCAGGCGTGGAGCCTGGCGGGCGGCAGCACCGAGATGGCCCTCAACCAGATCAGCGAGCGGGTCCTCGGGATGCCCCGGGAAGCCGCCGCCGATCGAGGGTTGCCGTTCGATCAGGTCGAACACGGCCGCTGATCGGCTCGGCGCACAAGCGAAGAAGAACAGAAAACGAGCGGCCCGCCTCGGTGCATCACCCGAGGCGGGCCGCTCGCTGTCACGTTGGCTCGATCAGCGCGGAGCCGGTGGCATCCGCGACACCGCCGGGCCGAACAGAAAAGCTCCGGCGGGCACCACAGTGCTTGCCCGCCGGAGCTTTTCGTGATCGTGAGCCGATCTCAGGTGATCGCGCCCGCTGTCTTGAGAGCGATGACCCGCTCCCAGTCCAGCCCGAGGCCCAGCAGGATCTCCTCGGTCTGGGCGGCGAACTCGGGGCCGGGGGCCAGTTCGGGTGCGGTGACATCGAATTGCACCGGATTGGCGACCAATTCGAGCTCACCGGCGCGAATCAGGTACTCGTTGGCCCTGATCTGCGGGTCCGAGCCGACCTGCAGGCTGTCCTGGACCGGCGCCCACGGTCCCGACAGCGTTCCCAGGCGCTCGGTCCATTCGGCGAGGGTCCGGCTCGCGAACGCCTCGCGCAGGATCGCCACGGCCTCCTGGGTATTGGCCGCGATGTCGGCCGAGGTCCCGAAACGGGGGTCGGTCGCGAGTTCGGGACGGTCGATGTGGCGACACACGTCGGCCCAGAACTTCACCGGCTGCAACATCACCAGCGACAGGTAGCGGCCATCGGCCGTGGCGTACAGACCCGAGAGCGGATTGGTCGGCGCGCCATGGGCGCCCGGTACCGGCGCCACCATCGGCTCACCGAGATGGGCCGAGAGCGCGATGGTGTGGCCCATCGCCCACAGCCCGCTCCCGAGCAGCGAGACATCGACCACCGACGGTTCGCCGGTGCGTTCCCGTTTGAGCAGCGCCGCCGCGATCCCACCCGCGAGGTTCGTCCCCGAGATGGTGTCGCCGAAGGCGGGCCCCGGGGGCGAGACCATGCCCTCGGTGCCCGGCGGGGTGATGGTGGCGGCGACCGAGCCGCGGCACCAGAAGGCGGTCATGTCGAAACCGCCCTTGTCCGATTCCGCGCCGCGCGGGCCGAGCGCACTGCCGCGCGCGTAGACGATCTTCGGGTTCACCGCGCGGATGTCGTCCACGTCGATCCCGAATTTGGTCCGCGCCTGCGGCAGGAAGCTGGTGAGGAACACGTCGGCCTCGCGGGCGAGGTCGTGGATCACCGCGCGCCCCTCGGGCACCGACATGTCCACGCCGATGCTGCGCTTGCCCCGATTGGCATGTTCGACATTGGGATTGGGGTCACCCTCGACCCGCATCCGGCCGATTTGTCTGAGGCCGCGTTGCGGATCGCCAGTGACCGCGTGTTCGACCTTGACAACATCGGCGCCCCAGTCGGCCAGGACCGCGCCCGCCGACGGCACGAAACCGTACATCGCGACCTCGAGGACGCGAATTCCCTCGAGCGGCCCCACTACTGGGCACCGCCCGACGCGTCGCTCAACCCGACGACCGCGGCGTAGGTCTTGCTCTCGAGGAATTCCTCCAGCCCGGCGACACCGCTTTCCCTGCCGATCCCCGACTGTTTGAATCCACCGAAGGGAGCGTCCGGCTGGAAGTAGTTACCGCCGTTGATGCTGAACGTTCCGCTGCGGATACGCCGGGCGATCCCGAGCGCGCGCTCGGTATCGGCGCTGAACACCGCACCGGACAGGCCGTAGATCGAATTGTTCGCGATGCGCACCGCGTCGTCGTCATCGTCGTAGGGGATCACGACGAGCACCGGGCCGAAGACCTCCTCCTGCGCGATCTCGCTGTCGGGATCGACGCCGGCGAGCAGGGTGGGTGCGTAGAAGAAGCCCGGATCGACCTTCGTACCGCCGGTGACCAACGTGGCTCCGGCGGCGACCGCGCGCTCGACCAGGCCGTGTACCTTGTCGCGCTGCTTGGCGCTGATCAGCGGTCCCATATAGGTTTTCGGGTCACTGGGATCCCCGCTGCTCACCCAGCCCAGATTGGTGGCGACCAGCTCGACGATCTCGTCGTGGCGCGCGCGTGGCACCAGCAGCCGCGAGGTGAGCGCGCAGCCCTGTCCCGCATGGGTGCAGATGGTGAACGCGGCGAACACCGCCGTGGTGGCGAAGTCGGCGTCGTCGAGCAGGACCATCGCGGATTTGCCGCCCAGCTCGAGGAAGACCCGCTTGAGCGATTCGCTCGCCGCCGCCATGATCTGGCGCCCGACCGGAGTGGAGCCGGTGAAGGTGATCAGGTCCACGTCGGGGTGGGTGGTCATCAGCTTGCCGATCTCGACGTCGGCGGCGGACAACACATTCACCACGCCGGGCGGGATATCGGTGTGCTCGGCGATCAGCTCACCGAGGGCGAGCGTGGCCAGCGGGGTATCGGGGGCGGCTTTGAGCACCACCGTGCAGCCCGCCGCCAGGGCGGGCATGAGCTTGGCCAGGGCCAGCTGATGCGGGTAGTTGTAGGCCACGATCGCCGAAACGACACCGGCGGCTTCCTTCTCGATCCAGCGCCGGTGGCGCTCCCCGCGGATCTCGAGCTCGCTCAGTTCCTCGGTCAACGAGTACTCGGGCAGCAGGTCGGCGTAGAAGCGAGCGATCTCGATCGGGAAGTCGAGCTGGTTGCCGTGGGTGAGCCGCCGGGTGGCGCCGACCTCGGCGATGGTGAGCTCGCGCAGGTCCTCCACGTTGTCGAGCAGTGCCCGATGGAGTTGGTCCAGGCAGCGAGCCCGCAACGCCGCGTCGGTCGACCAGCTGGTCGTGTCGAAGGCTCGACGGGCGGCGGCGATGGCCGCCTCGGTCTGTTCGAGCGTGGCTTCGGGCGCGTAGCCGTACACCTCGCCGGTCGCGGGATTGAGCGAGGCGAAGGTCTGTTCCGCCTCGACCAGCTGTCCGTCTATCAGCAATCGTTTGGTGACTGCCGTGGTCGGCGCGGACGCGCCGATCGAGTCCGTGTCCTGGGATGACATCCCGTCTCCTCGCTGAGCGTTGGAAATGTGATTCTCTCTTCTAGAGAACAATATATCCATATCAAGGGCTCGCATCAGCCGAATGCCGCGACCGACACCGCGATCACCGCCGGCCCGTTTGCCGAAAAGCGGACATCAGCCCTTGCGGAGGAAACCTCAGCGAGAGTACGGTTCTCGCAACTGGAAGGGAGATTCTTGTGATCCACACTACAGCGCTGCGTCCCGCGATCGGGGTGGAAGTCACCGGCGTCGCCGATCTGCACGACGACACGGTGGTCAGCCGGTGCCTCGAAGCACTGAAATGGCGCGGTGTGCTGGTCGTGCGCGGTCTGCACCTCGATGACGAAGCTCAACTCGCGTTCTGCCGCGAGCTGGGCACGGTGTTGGCACCCGGCGGCCGGGAGATCTTCACGATCACCCTCGATCCCGCGAAGAACCGGGCAGCCAAGTACCTCGAGGGCACGTTCTTCTGGCATATCGACGACACCACCAACGAGGTGCCGGCCAAGGCCACCGTGCTCACGGCCCGCCACGTCGCCATGGAGGGTGGCGGCACCCAGTTCGCCAGCACCTACGCCGCCTACGAGAACCTCCCCGAAGCCGACCGCAAGCGCTACGAAGGTCTGCGCGTGGTGCACAGCTTCGAGGCGTCCCAGCGGCTGGTGCATCCGGACCCGACCCCCGAACAGGTCGCGGACTGGCGTACCCAGCCGAGCCACGAGACGGCCCTGGTCTGGGAGCGCGCGGACGGCCGCAAATCCCTGGTGATCGGCGCCACCGCCGATCACATCGTCGGCATGGATCCCGCGGAGAGCCGGGCGCTGCTCGACGAGCTGCTCGCCTGGTCGACGCAGGAACGCTTCGGCTACACCCACGACTGGACCGTCGGCGACCTGGTGATCTGGGACAACACCGGCATCCTGCATCGGGCGCTGCCCTATCAGGCGTCCTCCGAACGCGAACTGCACCGGACCACCCTCGCGGGCGAGGAGGCCTGGGCGTGAAAACCGCGGTGGTCACCGGCGGCGGCTCCGGTATCGGTCTCGCTGTCGCACAACGGCTCCAGGCCGACGGGTATCACGTGGCGACGCTCGATCTGCGCCCGACCGATACCGAATTCGCCCACACCGCCGACGTTTCCGATCCCGAGCAGGTGGGCGCGGCCTTCGCCGCGATCCGCACCCAGCTCGGTCCCGTGACGATCCTGGTGAACGCCGCGGGCCTGGACGGTACGGGGCGCTTCTCCAAAATCGACTTCGCGCAGTGGCAGCGGGTGATCGACGTCAACCTCAACGGCGTCTACCACTGCGTTCAGGCGGTGCTGCCCGACATGCTCGAGGCCGGGTGGGGTCGCATCGTGAACATCTCCTCGTCGAGCACACATTCGGGTCAGCCCTTCATGGCGCACTACGTCGCGGCCAAGTCCGCGGTGAACGGGCTGACGAAATCGCTGGCGCTCGAACTCGGTCCGGCCGGGATCACCGTCAACGCCGTCCCGCCCGGCTTCATCGACACCCCGATGCTGCGCAAGGCGGAGGCGGCCAAGCTGCTCGGCGGCACGATCGACGACCACATCCAGCGCACCCCTGTGCGGCGGGTGGGCCAACCCGAGGACATCGCCGCGGCGTGCGCGTTCCTGATCTCCGAGAGCGCCGGGTACATCACCGGGCAGATCCTCGGGGTCAACGGCGGCCGTAACACCTAGTCGTACCAATCCAGACAACGGGCTCACCGCGTTCCGGTGGGCACACACCGAAAGGAAATCCCGTGGGACGTGTCGAGGGCAAGGTCGCCTTTATCACCGGAGCCGCTCGCGGCCAGGGCCGCAGTCATGCGGTGCGTCTGGCCGCCGAGGGCGCCGACATCATCGCCGTCGATATCTGTCAGGACATCGACACCATCCAGTACCCGCTGTCGCGTCCCGAGGATCTGGACGAAACGGCGCGACTGGTCGAGAAGTCCGGGCGGCGCATCGTCACCGTCCAGGCCGATGTGCGCGATGCCGCGCAGATGCGTGACGCGGTCGCGCACGGAGTACAGGAACTGGGCCGCCTCGACATCGTCGTAGCCCAGGCCGGGATCGCCGGGATGAAGGGCGAGCCGCAGTGGCAGGCCTGGACCGATGTGCTCGACACCAACCTGGTCGGCGTGCTCAACGCCATCCACGCCGCACTGCCGCATCTGCAGGCCGGCGCGTCGATCATCGCCACCGGGTCGCTGGCCGCGCTGATGGACACCACCAAGGTGGACCAGCCGGGCAAGGATCCCGGCGGCGTCGCGTACATGGTCGCCAAGCGGGCGCTGTCGATGGTGGTGCACGAACTCGCCACCCACATCGCCCCGAAGAAGATCCGCGCCAACGTTATCCACCCCACCAACTGCAACACCCCGATGTTGCAGAGCGAGCCGATGTACCGCTCGTTCCGGCCCGATCTCGAGAATCCGACCCGCGCGGACGCCGAGCCGGCCTTCCACACCATGCAGGCCATGCCGGTTCCGTATGTCGAGCCCGAGGACATCAGCGACGCGGTGCTGTTCCTGGCCTCCGACGAGTCCCGTTTCGTCACCGGCAGCCAATTGCGGGTGGACGCGGGCGGATACCTGAAGTGGTACGACTACCACGCCTGAAAGGAATTCCCGCCGTGAAGGTTCGAGTCGATTCAACGCGCTGCCAAGGCCACACGCTGTGCGCGATGACCGCTCCCCGATCATTCGAGCTGAGCGACTTCGACGGTCATTCGTCGCCGGTCAGTGAGACCGTCGCGCCCGATGAGGAGGAGCAGGTGCGTGAAGCAGCCCACTCCTGCCCGGAACGCGCCATCGATATTTCCTGAGAGGACACCGCCATGAGCGTCGACGACGTGGCGACCGACGACACACGCAAGAAACCGAATTTCTCGTTCGACAGAATGACCCCCGAATATCGGGACCAATTCGTCGCGACCACCGAATCCATGCATGAGCAGTGCCCGATCGCCTGGACCGACACCCACGACGGGCACTGGGTCGCGGCGGGCAACCGCGAGGTCTTCGAACTCGCGCGCTGCCCGCACATCTCCAACGACCACGACACGGCCGGGGTCCGGCGCGGCTACAAGGGCATCTCCATCCCGAAAGCTCCACGGGCGAGCGGTGTTCGGGGCGGCATTCTGGAAATGGACGAGCCGGAGCATCGCGAGGTGCGCGCGGCGCTGAATCCGTACCTCTCCCCCGCCGCCGTGGCCCGCTGGATCCCGTTCATCGACGAGATCGTGCGCGCCGCGATCGACGAGAAGATCGAGTCGGGGCGGATCGATTTCGTCGACGAACTGGCCAATATCGTGCCCGCGGTGCTGACTCTGGGCATGCTGGGTATCCCGCTCGCCAAATGGACGATCTACAACGAGCCCGCGCACGCGTCGGTGTACACACCACCGGATTCACCGGAGTATCCACGGGTCGCGGAAATGCATCGGACGATGGGCATCGATCTGCTGCAGAATCTGTTCGAGATCAGGGAGAACCCCCGGCCCGGCCTGATCAACGCGATCAACAACGCGACGATGAACGGCGAGCCGCTCCCCGATATGGAAATGCTGGGCATGCTCGGCCTGCTCATCGGCGGCGGCTTCGACACCACGACCGCGCTCACCGCGCACGCCCTGGAATGGCTCTCGGAGAACCCGGACCAGCGCGAGACACTGAGCCGCGAGCGCGACGATCTCCTCGATTCCGCCACCGAGGAGTTCCTGCGCTACTACACGCCCGCACCGGGTGACGGGCGCACGATCGCGGAAGATTGCGAGGTCGTCGGCACCCAGTTCAAGGAAGGCGATCGGGTGTGGCTGTCGTGGGCGATGGCCAATCGGGATCCGGCGGTCTTCGACGACCCGAACGAGGTCATCCTGGACCGACGGCGCAACCGGCACTACAGCTTCGGGCTCGGCATCCACCGGTGCATCGGCTCGAATGTGGCACGCACCGTGTTCAAGCGCATGCTGCTCGCCGTGCTGGACCGGATGCCGGACTACCGCTGTGATCCCGAGACCGCGGTGCACTACGACACCATCGGGGTCATCCAGGGCATGCGGCACCTCCCGGCGACGTTCACTCCGGGCGTGCGGCTCGGAGCCGGACTCGACGAGACACTGGCGAAACTCCAGACCATCTGTGACGAACAGCAACTCGCGGCACCCGTCACAGCCCAGCGTGACGCCAGTACCTAGTGAGCAACGCGATGGCCGAGCCATCGGTGAACAACAAGATGGCCCGGCCATCGGTGAGGAACGAGATGGCCGAGCCATCGGGGCGGCCCCTGCCCCAGGTGACCGCGGAGAACGAGTTCTTCTGGACCGCGGGCGCCGACGGGCGCCTGCGGATCCAGGAGTGCGGTTCTTGCGCGGCCTTGATCCATCCACCGCAACCGGTGTGCCGGTACTGCCACGGGCACACCCTCGGAGTCCGGGAGGTCTCCGGCTTCGCCACCCTGGTCGGCTTCACCGTCAACCAGCGGTTCAGCGTGCCGGGGCTACCCGCGCCGTATGTCGTGGCCCAGGTCGCGGTCGAGGAGGATCCCCGGGTTCGCCTGACCACCAATGTGGTGGGCTGTGACCCGGCCGACCTCGTGCTGGGGATGCGGATGGAGGTCGTGTTCGAACAGGACGCGGATGTGTGGTTGCCGCTGTTCCGGCCGACCGCCGAACAGCCCGAACCCGCGCCGCTGCCCGCCGACGAGATCGAACCGCACCGGTTCGGCGAGCACGTGCGGCCGATGATCGGCCGGGACAAGTTCGAGGACAAGGTCGCCATCACCGGGATCGGGATGTCGGATATCGGTCGGCGGCTGATGGTTTCGCCGCTGTCGCTGACGATCGCGGCCTGTGAGCGCGCGGTCGCCGATGCCGGGCTCACCATGGCCGACATCGACGGCTTGTCGACCTATCCCGGCGGCGGCAATGTCGGCGGTTTCGGCGAGGGCGGCGTGACCGCGCTCGAGGCCGCACTGGGTCTGCGGCCGACCTGGTACAACGGCGGTTTCGAGACCTTCGGTCCCGGCGGGTCGGTGATCGCGGCGATGCTGGCCGTCGCCGGTGGGTTGGCCAGGCACGTCCTGTGCTTCCGCACCGTCTGGGAGGCGACGTACAACGAACTCCTGCGCACCGGCAAGATCACGCCGACGGGCGGCCGGACCACCAGTTGGATGATGCCCTTCGGCGCCACCTCGGCCGCGCATACGTTGGCGCAGAACGCCCAACGGCATTTCCATCGCTACGGCACCACCAGGGAAACGCTCGGCTGGATCGCGCTGAACCAGCGCGCCAACGCCGAGCTGAATCCGACGGCGGTCTATCGCGAACCCCTGACGATGCCGGAGTACCTCGACGCCAGGCCGGTCACCACCCCGTTCGGGCTCTACGACTGCGATGTCCCCTGCGACGGCGCGGTCGCCGTGCTGGTCTCGGCGATCGACACCACCCCGGATCTGGCGAAGCCACCGGTGCGGGTCGCCGCGGTCGGTACCCAGATCCTCGAACGGATCGAATGGGACCAGAGCACCCTGACCCATGAACCACAGGTCCTGGGCCAGGCCGCGCATCTGTGGTCGCGTACCTCGCTGCGCCCCACCGATGTCGACGTCGCCGAACTCTACGACGGATTCACCTTCAACTGCCTGTCCTGGATCGAGGCCCTCGGCTTCTGCGGGATCGGCGAGGCCAAGGACTTCCTCGACGGCGGCAAGAACATCGCGCGCGACGGGCTGCTCCCGCTCAACACCCACGGTGGCCAGCTCTCCCACGGCCGCACCCACGGTATGGGGCTGTTGCACGAGGCCGTCAGCCAGCTGCGCGGCGAGGCGGGCCCGCGCCAGGTCGAGGGCGCGCGGGTCGCGGTGACAAGCAGCGGCGGGCTGACGCCGAGCGGTGTCCTCCTGCTGACCAGCGACAACTGACCCGATTCGACCGAGCCACCCCGTCGTGGCTCAGGAGGTGAACCCATGGATGTCACCGAGGTGGCGCCGACTCTGATCCGGCTCGTCGTCGGCGTCACGATGATCGCGCACGGTCTCAACCACTGGCTCGGTGGCGGGCGGATCGCGGGCACGGCCCGCTGGTTCGCCGGCCTCGGCCTGCGCAACGGTGTCTTGCAGGCGTGGGCGAGTGTGGTCGCCGAGATCGGGGCGGGCGTGCTGCTGATCCTCGGCCTCGCCACACCGTTGGCCTGCGCGGCGGTGATCGCGGTCATGCTCGTCGCCGGGCTGCTCGCGCACCGCGCGAACGGATTCTTCGTCTTCAAGGAGGGGTACGAGTACGTACTCGTCCTGGCGGTGGTCGCGCTGGCGCTGGCCTTCACCGGACCGGGTCGCCTGTCGATCGATCACGCCGCCGGAATCACTGTCACCGGCTGGGCCGGGGGCGTCATCGCACTCGGCGCCGGCGTGGTGTCGACCACCGGACTGCTCGCGCTGTTCTGGCGCCCGCGGCCCGAACCTACTGCGTGAGTGGCATATCGAATAGGAGGTGCGCTGATGCGCATCGGATTCATCGGGTTGGGTAGTCAGGGTGCGCCGATGGCGCAGCGAATCGTGGCGGCCGGATATCGGACCACCCTGTGGGCACGCAGACCCGCCACGCTCGAGCAGTTCGCCGAGACCGCGGCCGAGATCGCGCCCACCCCGCGCGCCCTCGCCCAGGCCAGCGACCTGGTCTGTTTGTGCGTGGGCAACGACGCCGACATCCGTGAAGTCCTGACGGGCGAGGACGGCGTGCTCGGCGGACTCGCGCCGGGCGCGATCGTGGCCGTGCACAGCACTGTTCATCCCGACACCTGCCGCGAGCTCGCCGAAACCGCTGCGGCACAGGGCGTTACGTTGATCGACGCCGCGGTCAGCGGCGGTGCGCCCGCGGTCGCCCAGGGGCGATTGCTCGTCATGGCCGGTGGCCCGGTCGAGGCGGTCGACAAGTGCAGGCCGGTGTTCGGCACCTACGCCGATCCGGTGGTGCACCTGGGCGATACCGGGGCGGGCCAGGTCACCAAGCTGCTCAACAATCTGCTGTTCACCGCGAACCTCGCGACCGCGGCGAGCACTCTGGCGCTCGGGCGCGACCTCGGCGTCGACCAAGCCAAGCTCGGCGAGGTGATCGCGAACGGGTCGGCGAACAGCTTCGCCCTCGGTCGTATCCTGGCCGGCACGCTGGCGCGAATCGGTGAGCACGCTGGGCACACCCTGCGCAAGGACGTCGGGCTGCTCGCTGAACTCGCCACCGGGGCCGACGCCGAGACCGGTGTCGCGCTGACCGCGGCCGACGAGACACTGAGCCTCATCGGCCATCCGCGGTGACGGCCTTGCGGATCGGCTTCATCGGGGTGGGGCGGATGGGCGCTCCGATGGTGCGCCGTCTCGTCGCGGCGGGGCACGAAGTGCGCGCGCTCGGTCGGTCCGGCGACGCGCGCCGACGGATCACCGAGTTGGGTGCCGAGCCCGTGTCGTTCACGGCCGCGGTCGGCACCGGGGCGGACGCCGTCGTGGTCTGCGTGTTCAGCGACGCCCAGGTCCGCGAGGTCTGCCTCGATACTCCGCTGCTGGCGAGCATGCCCGGCGGGTCGGCGCTCATCGTGCACACCACCGGTAGCCCACGAACTGCCGACGACATTGCCGCGCAAGCCAATTCCTCCGATATCAGGGTGGTCGACGCGCCGGTCAGCGGTGGGCCGCCCGATATCGATGCGGGCACCCTCACCGTGTTCGCCGGTGGCGCCGAAGACGCCGTCGCCCGCGCTCTTCCGGTCCTGCGGAGTTACGCGGACCCGGTGCTTGCGGTGGGTCCACTCGGTACGGGCCAGTGCGTGAAGCTGGTCAACAACGCGCTGTTCGCGGCCCAGCTCGGCCTGATCACCGAAGCCGTGCAGTTGGCCGCCGAACTCGGCGTCGACGAGGCGACCCTACTGTCGGCGCTCCAGCAGGCCAGCGGAGCCAGTCGCGCCGCCGCCAGTGTGGCGGCGAAGGGTTCGGTGGCCGCGTTCCATGCCGCGGTCGGTGAGTTCCTGCGCAAGGACGTCGCCACGGTGCGGACGCTGGCCGCCGAACTCGGCGCGACCATGGGTGCGCTCGACACCGCGATCGACGCGCAATTCCTCGACATCCCGCGTGGCGTGTGACCGAACTGCGCTGTGTGTGAGCATATTACGCTGTGCGTGAAGGTATTACGCTGTGTGACCTCGATCGGGATCGCCCTCATGTGGGGGCGATCCCGATCTCGATCAGGCGCTCATCACGCCACGGACGCGGCGTCGTCCAATTGAATTCGGTTCTCCGACAGGCGATCACCGAGCTGGTTCAGATCGTAGGACTGGCGTGCCATCCAGAATCGCAGCACACCGGTGAGCGAGTAGCGGACGAACAGCGCGGCGCCGACGACACTGAGCGCCACCCCGACCAGCGCGAGCGCCAGTGCGTCGCGCTGGGCCAGCGGATCGGAGGTGTTGTGCGCCAAGAAGTAGGCCACCACGGCGAGCGCCGGGCCCGCCACCATCGCGGTCGCGCCGAGGCGCAACCACAGACTCCCCCGGCCCGAGGCGGGATCGGGGATCTTCAATTCGGCCAGTTCGCGAGCGAAGCGGTCGGCACGTGTTTCGGTCATCAGTGACTTCCTAGGTAGAGGTTGGCCAGTTCGCGGCGGAGTTCGCCGTCGGCGGGCCCCTGGTGTTCGATGCGGCCGCGCACCAGCACGGCCGCGTGGTCGGCGATGTCGAGGACGGCGGCGGCGAACTGCTCGACGACCAGCACCGCCACGCCTTGGCGGGCGATCTCACCGACCTGTTCGTAGAGCCGCTCGACCACCAGCGGGGCCAAGCCCATGGACAGTTCGTCGAGCAGCAGCACGGCGGGGTCGGTGGCCAATCCCCGGGCGAGCGCGAGCATCTGCTGTTCGCCGCCCGACATCGTGCCCGCGATCTGGTCGGCGCGTTGGGCCAGAATCGGGAATCGGCTGAACGCCACCTCCTCGATCTCGGCATGGGTCTTGCCGGTGAACGTCATCATGAGCAGGTTGTCGCGGACCGACAGGTTGGGGAACACGCCACGGCCCTCGGGGATCAGGCAGACTCCGGCGGCCGCCAGATCGCGGGGGTCGGCCCCGGTGACGTCTCGGCCACCGAGGACCAGTCGGCCCGCGGTGACCGCACGCACCCCGGCCGCGACCCGCAGGGTGGTGGTCTTACCCGCCCCGTTGGGACCGAGCAGTGCGACCACCTCGCCGGCGCCGACCCGCAGGTCGACACCGTGCAGCACCGTGATCGCGTCGTAGGCCGCGCGGACACCGTGTAATTCCAGTGACGAGGTCATCCTTCTCCCAGGTAGGCGGCGAGTACGGCGGCGTCACGACGGATCACCTCGGGCGGCCCGGAACTGATGATCGTGCCGAGGTCGAGCACATAGAGCTGGTCGCAGACATTCATGACCAGGCCCATGTCGTGCTCGACGAGCAGCACCGCGACGCCGTCGGCGGCCAGCGACCGCAACAGCGCGGCGAACCGCTCGGTTTCGGTGTGGTCGAGGCCGGCCGCCGGCTCGTCGAGCAGGACCACGCTGGGCCGGGCGGCCATCGCCCGGCCCACCTCGACCAGTCGGCCGGTGCCGGTCGGCAGATCGTCGGCGGCGGTGTCGGCGACCTCGTCCAGTCCGAGTCTGTCGAGGAGCCCGTCGACGATCCCGGCGGCGTCGCGCCGGTGGCGCCCGAGTTCCGCGGCGACGAGCAGGTTGTCGCGAACGCTCAAGCGGCCGAACAGTTCCAGCCGCTGAAAGGTCCGCGCCATCCCGTGCCCGGCCCGGCGGGCGGGCCCGAGCCGGGTGACGTCGCGGCCGTTCATCGTGACCCGGCCGGTCACCGGTCGCCGCAATCCGCAGATCACGTCGAACAGGGTGCTCTTGCCCGCGCCGTTCGGGCCGATCAGGCCGGTCACCTTGCCCGCCTCGGCGCTCAGCCCGGCCTTGTCCAGGGCGCGGTGACCGCCGAAGGTCACCGTGACCTGCTCAACTTCGAGTAGCGATCCCACGATCGAGCATCTCCTTGTCTGCTGTGGTCCACGCCTGATCGATGCCGAGCCATTCGACGGGCACCTGCGCTGGTGTGGGCGGACGGTGGCGCCGATTCGCCCAGCGCGGCACCACGATGGCCGCGATCAGCGCACCCGCGGTGAACACGTAGCCGTTGATGACATCGCCCAGGCGCAACACCCACAGCAACGCCAGCCCACCGAGCAGCACCGCCATCACGACCCGATCGCGCAGTGCCGCGGCCCATTCGCGACGGATCTGCGCCAGGGCGCCCTGGCCGAGGAACCCGCCGCTGAAGGCGATACCGCCCAGGGCGGGCAGGACATGGACGAGATTGGTCAGCGCCGGGAACAACACGGGAATCGCGTTGAGCGGGCCCGAATAGACAGCGCCGGTGAACAATCCGCTGCCGACCGCGCCCAGCCCGGCGATGACCACGATCAGGAAGATCGGCAGGCCCGCGACGAAACTGAACTGCTCGGCGGTCACCGACCGCAACTGCATGCCGTAGAGCGCCCCGCCGAGTCCGGCGATCGCCGCCGACAGCGAGAACACCAGCATCTTGGCCGCCAGCAGGTTTCCGCCGAGGGTCGCGTAGGCGGCCTCGCTGTCGCGCAGGGCGATCAACCGTCGGCCGAGCCGACCGCGCCGCAGCATCGCCACCGCGAATCCGGCCAGCCCGAGCACGATCGCCGCGAACACGGTGATCTGCGCGGTGCTGGTCAATTGGGTGCCGAACAGGCTGGGGCCGACCAGATCCACCGAGCCCTGGTCGAACAGGGCGATCCGCACCCCGAACACCTCGAACGAGGGCAGGGTGAAGATCCAGCGGTCGAGCACCACCGCGAACGCGGCCGTGCCGAGCGCGAGGTAGACTCCGGACAACCGCAGCGCCGGTAGGGCGATCAGCGCGCCGACGACGCCCGCGATCGCCATGGCGGCGAGCAGCGCCCACCACTGCCCGTCGGCGCCCAGATGCGCGTAGGCGACGGCGCCGATCCCGGCGATGCTCAACTGGCACAGCGAGATCTGGCCGGCGAACCCGGCGAGGGGCACGAACGACAACGCGATCACCCCGAGGGCGAAGATCAGGCCGTAGCTGATCAGATCCGCTTCGCTGAGCAGGGTGGCGAGCATGAGCCCGACCACCGCGACGACGACCGCGAACACCGCCGAACCACGCACGCTCGGCAACGGCACCGGGCTCAACCGCCGATCGCGCCCGCGCAGCCGGCCGTGTGGGAACAGCAGCAGCGCGACGAGCAGCAGCAGCGCGGGCGCGGCCAGCCGCAGTCCGGGCAGATACTCGTTCTGTGGCAGATACCCGGTGAGATAACTCTCCAGGCAGCCGACGACGATCGCACCGAGAAAGGTCATCGGCAGGCTGCGCAGCCGTCCGAAGATCGCCGCACTGTAGGCGCTGATGATCAGCAGAGACAGTTGCGCCGCGTCCAGGGCCACCATCGGCGCAATCAGGATGCCGCCGATGGCCGCCAATTCGATGCCGAGCATCCAGGCCACCCGATTGGCGCGCTGCGGGTCGGCGCCGGTGAGCCCGACCAGCGCCCGATCGTCGACGGTCGCGCGCATCTCGGCACCGGTTCTGGTGCGGTACAGCAGGATTCGCAGGCCGATGGCCACCGCGACGGCCACCACCATGGTCAATGCCTGATGCCAGGTGATCGTCACCGAACCCAGGTGCAGCGGTGGCTGGTCGGCGAAGAACCGCGGCAGAGTGCGCGCCACGTCCGGATTCCAGATCCAGCGCGCGGTGAGCATCAGGCCGCTGAGCAACGCCACCGTCATGACGAGTTTCTCGGCGTCACCCAGGCCCTGGGTGGGCGCCAGCGCCTGCGCGAACGCCAACCCGAACAGTGGTGCGAACACCAGCAGCACCAGGGCGACCGCGATCGGCGTCGGCACGCCCCAGCCCACGGTGAACTGCCAGTACACGAAGGCCGAGACCATGCCCGCCGCGCCGTGCGCGAAATTGAAGACACCGGTCGTGGTGAAGGTCAGGACCAGGCCGCTGCCGATGATGGCGTAGATCGCGGCGGTGCTGAGCCCGACGATGCCGAAAGCGATGAACTGCTCCATTATTTGACGTCGCTCATGCTCTTGTTGACGTCGGCCAGCGTCAGCGGGCGACCGTATTCCTTGGTGTAGACGTAGGGCTTCATGTCGCAACGGAACGGACCGGTGTCGGGCTTGAAGTCCGCGTTCGTCCAGCCCTGCGAGGTCGCCTTCATCACGTTGAAGCACTTGGGCGGCACGGTGTGGGTCGACATGTCGGCGGGCGCCTGCAAACCGCCGGCGGTCCACGCTGTTTCCTTACGGGCGGCCTCCACCACGCAGGTGCGGGTGAGGTTGTCGCCGCAGCTCGAGGCCGCCTTCGCGAACAGCAGCCACTGCACCAGCGAGCGCAGCCCGTTGTAGGTCAGTTTCCCGTCGGGCGCGTACTGGGCGAACAGATCCTTGGCCCGCTGCACCGCCGGGACGCTGGCCGCCGATTCCAGCGGCACGGTCCCCGACAGGTCGGCGAAGTTGTTCTGCGCGCCCAGCGATGTGCGGGCGAGCTCGAGGAACGCGGGGGTGTAGGCGTTGCTGGTGACGTCGACCCAGTCCAGCTTGTAGTCCATGCTGGTGAGCACGTCCTCGAGCTTGGCGAGGCTGCGGAAGTCGCCGAGGAAGATCAGGCCCTTCACGCCCTTGGCCTTGATGGACTGCGCGTAGGGCGTCCAATCCGAGACGCCCGCGGCCGGATAGAGGTCGTTGTAGATCAGGGTCGCGCCCTCGGCGGGCAGCGACTCCCCGTATCGGTCGGCCATCGACTTCACCACCGGCGAGTCGGCCACGATGATGCCGACAGCGGCCGCCGAGGCCGGGTAGGCCTCCTTGAACAGCCACTGATGCATGCCCGCGTAGGTGTCGTAGGGGCGCGCGGAGGAGGCACCGGATCCCACCTGGAGATCGGAACCGGTGTTCTCGGCCTGGCTCACCTGGGACGGGAACTCGGGCAGCGTGCACGTGAGCCGATCCTTGACGCCGAGGGCATCGAGTGCGGCGGAGCCACCGACCAGCGCGAAGTCCTCGCGGCAGGCTTCCAGCATGCGCGCGCGGACCTCGAGCAGTTTCGCGTCACGGACATTGAAGGCCAGCTTGCGACCGTTGATTCCGCCGTTGTCGTTGCACCAGGACGTGAAGACCTTGGCGGCGTCGACCAATTCGGGGTTCTTGGTGAAGCCCATATCGGTGAACACGCCGACTTCGATCTGCCCGGCGGTGACGCCCTGCGTCGGCGCACTCGTCGATTTGCCGGTCTGGCAGACCCCGTTCAGGTCACCGAAGTCGCTCGTCACCGCCTTGCCGCCGGGTGCCGCGGCCTCTTCGACCCCGCTGCCGGTGCGGCCGCTACAGCCCGCCACCAGCAACGCGGCCGCCATCAAGGCGACCAGTACTCGCTGCGATCTCACCGATGTCCTCCTGACACAAGCTCGGCGGCCGAGCCCTGTTTCTCATCGAACAAAGCGCCTGTTCTCGGCGCTCTCCATTTCGGAAATCATCTTCTCATCGAAAGAGAATAAAGTTAACCCTTTGAGAAAATATCTGATTCACCACTCTGTAAACACGTGTGGCGCCCAGCGGAAACCGCTGGGCGCCACACTGTTTCGACTACCTCAACAAGCGGGCGAGGTGCCGCCCTGAATCGCCATCAGCGCGCAGTAGGTAGCCGCGGCCACCTTCCACTGGCCGCCCTGACGCACCGCCTGACCGGTCTGATCGGGCAGTACCGGCGTGCCGTTCATGAGCAGCGAATAGGTGACGTCGGCGTTGTCCGCGTCGATCAGCTTCACCCCACCCACGGTGACCGAGGTGCTCTGGGCCTGCGGGTTGGCCGCTTGCGCCTGCAGCAACGGGGTGAACTCGGCGCCCTTCTCGACCACCGCGACCTTCTTGTCGGCCCCCGCCTTGCCGTCGAAGAACAGCACATAGGCATCGGTGATGGACTTGACCGCCGCCGGGTCGGCCGCCGCGGCCTTGGCCGACGAGGTGGCCGCCGACGTGGTCGACGAACTACTCGAAGCCTCGTCGTCGGAGCCGCAGCCGGTGACCGTGACGAGGGCGATCGCCACGAGACCACAGCAGGCCATTGCCTTGCGGCGCAGTGTATTTCGCATTGGTTGTACCCTTCTTAATGAGCGACGAATCACTCGATCTTCTGTTTCATCTCGTCCAGCGCCATCAGGATCGGAAAGCCGTTCACGCTCAACGCGTTCCCGTGACCGGTCGAGTGCACGTCGAAGACGGACTGAATGGCGGCGTAGAAGCCCTGGACGTCGAGTGTCTGGTTGACCGCGCGTTTGGCCTGCCGCAAACCGAACGACGGCATGGCGGCGATCCGGGTGGCCAGCGCGCGGGTCTGCTCGTCGAGCTCCGCGCGCGGCACCACCTTGTTCACCATGCCGACCTGCTCGGCCTCGGTCGCGGTCACCGCGCGACCGGTGAACAGGATCTCCTTGGCCTTGCGTGCGCCGAGTTCCCAGGTGTGCCCGTGGTATTCGACGCCGCCGATGCCCATCAGCACCACCGGATCGGAGAACAGCGCGTCATCGGCGGCCACGATCAGATCGCACGGCCAGCACAGCAGCAGTCCGCCGGCGATGCACCGCCCCTGAACCGCGGCGATGGACGGCTTGGGCACATTGCGCCAGCGCAGCGAGTACTCGAGGTAGCGGCGGCTCTCGTTCTGGTAGATCCACTCCAGCGTGATGTCCTGCGGCGAAGGCCAGCGATCCTTCAGGTCGTGACCGGCCGAGAAGTGCTTGCCCTCGCCGCGCAACACGATCACCGCGACCTCGGGGTCCTGGGCCGCGCGGGTCCACGCGCCGTCGAGTTCGTCGAGCAGGTCCGAGTTCTGGGCGTTGGCCGCCTCGGGCCGATCCAGGGTGATGGTCGCGATCTTGTCGGCGACCTCGTAGCGGATGTACACAGCGAGCTCCTCAGCTCCGAGGGAGACCGAGCACACGCTCGGCGATGATGTTGCGTTGGATTTCGGACGTGCCGCCCGCGATGGTCCCCGCGAAGCTGCGCGCGTAGCGCTCGAACCAACTGCACGAGAAGTTGTCCAGATTCAGCGGATTGAACGGCGCGGTGACGGCCGGGTGCACCAGCCCGTCCGCGCCCGCCGCGAGCAGCGTCTGCTCCGCGGCGCTCTGCACCGCCTCCGAACCGAACACCTTGAGCACCGACAGCGCGGCCACATCCTGATCGCCGCGCGCCGCGCGGGCCAGCGCCGCCGAGCCGAGCAGGCGCAAGGCCTGGTTGTCCATGACCATGGTCGCGTAGGCATCACGCTCGAGCACGGTCTCGGGCCGGAAGTCCTCGATCAGTTCCCGCAGGCGGTCGGCGAAACTCAGCCACAGCAGCGTGCGCTCGTGCCCGAGGGAACCGTTGGCCACGCCCCACCCGCCGTGCAGCGGACCGACCAGGTTCTGCGCCGGCACCACGACGTCCTCGAAGAACACCTCGTTGAAGTCCAGATCGTGCGGACCGCAGATCGACGCGAACGGGCGTCGGGTCACGCCCGGGGTGTCGGTCGGGATCAGCAGCACGCTGATCCCCTTGTGCTTGGGGACGTCGGGGTCGGTGCGGACGAAGGTCAGCAGCACGTCGGCGTCGTGGGCCCCGGAGGTCCAGACCTTCTGGCCGTTGACGACGAAGTGGTCACCGTCGAGCACCGCGCGGGTCCGCAGTCCGGCCAGATCGGACCCGGCGCCCGGTTCGCTCATGCCCAGCGCCGCGGTGATCTCGGCGCGCAGGATCCGCACCGCCCAGTTCTGCTTCTGTTCCTCGGTACCGAACGACAGCAGTGAGGCGGCGATGATGCCGAGCCCCTGGGGGTTGAAGCTGTGATACATGTGCCGCTTGGACAGCTCCTCGAGGTGCACGTACTGCTGCACGAGCGTCGCGTTGCGGCCGCCGTATTCCGGGGCGTTGCCGGGAAGCAGCCAGCCGCTGTCGAACTGGAGGCGTTGCCATTCGCGAGCCCAGCCGGGAATGTCGGCGCTCGACGCCGCCCGGTCCGCGCCGGCGACCGCCGCGTCGGGCAGGTTCTCGTCCAGGAACGCCACGAATTCGGCCCGGAAGGCCTCGACGTCGGCGTCAAAAGTCAGTTGCACGGTACTCCTCGGCGATCAGCGCCCGATGCGTGTGCGCGCCGCCGAGCAGCAGCTCGCCGGCCTTGGCCCGCTTCAGCGCGAATTGCAGGTCGTTTTCCCAGGTGAAACCCATGCCGCCGAACAACTGCACGCCGTGGCGGAACACCAGGGACTGGCACTCGCCGGACGCGGCCTTCGCCATCGAGGCGGCGATCCGGCGGCGTGGATCATCGGTGGCGATCGTCAGCGCCGCGAAATAGGCCAGCGCCCTGGCCCGTTCGATCGCGATCTGCATGTCGGCGGCCTTGTGTTTGACCGCCTGGAAGGAACCGAGCGCGACGCCGAACTGCTGACGCGTGCGCACGTGCTCGAGCACCAGGTCCAGAATCCGCTGACACGCACCGACCGTGGTCAACGCCAGCCCGGTCAGCGCGAGGTGGCGCGCGCGTTCGGGCACCGAGGCGACGCGCCGGTCGTCGCGCACGCGCACCCCGACGAAGCTCACCTCGGCGAGGTGCAGGACCGGGTCGAAAACCGCTGTGCGCCGGGCGATCACCTCGGCCGCCTCGACGACGAACACCCCGGCATCGGTGACGACCGCGTAGTGCTGCGCGCGGTCACCGTCGAGGACATGGTGCGCGGTGCCGTCGAGCACCCAGTCCGCACCGTCGCGCCGCACCGTGACGCCGGTGAACACGGCCGTTCCCGAGCGCCCACCCTGCGCGAACTCCGGTGCGAGCGGGGCGAACTGGCTCATCGTCGCCAGGTACGGCGTGGGATCGGTCGCCCGGCCCAGCTCCTCGAGCACGATGGCCAGTTCCACCGCATCGCCTGCGTCGACCAATTCGGTCCAGCCCAGCTCGACGTAGGTCTGCCACAGCGGGTCCGGATCGGCGTCCTGGTCGGCGACCGCGCGAATCAGCGTGGGCGGACATTCCTTGGTGAGGACGGCGCGCACAGTTTCCTGCCACAGCCGTTGATCGGAGTCGAACTCCACGAGCATCCGGAGGGCCTCCTTGCCAGCAACCGTCAGTATCGATACGGAGAATAACATTCTCGTCAGAAGAAAGTAATAGTCTCCAAGATCGCGGACACGCGGGGCTGGTAGCCCTTGGATATGACGTTCTCCGGTACAGTGCATGCATGTTCTGCACACCTGACCGAGGATGGAGGCAACCGTGACCAGCGTCAGCGAAGAGCCCGCGTGGAAACAGCGGGCCGTCGAGCGGTCCATCCGCGGGGCGAAACTGCGCGCCGAGCAGCGGGTGCAAAAATTCCTCGACGCGGCGCAGGCGATCATCACCGAGAAGGGCACCACCGACTTCACCGTGCAGGAAGTCGTCGACCGCTCCCGCCAGTCGCTGCGCAGCTTCTACCTGCAGTTCGACGGTAAGCACGAGCTGTTGCTCGCCCTGTTCGAGGACGCGCTGAGCCGGACCGCGGATCAGCTGGCGGCGGCCGCCGAGGGCAAGACCGAGCCGCTGGATCGGCTGCGGGTGACCGTGGAGCTGCTGTTCGAATTATGCAGGCCCGACCCGGTCGCCCAACGGCCCCTGTTCACCGATTTCGCGCCGCAGCTGCTGGTCTCGCACCCTGCTCAGGTCAAGGTCGCGCACGCGCCCCTGCTGTCGCTGTTCACCGACCTGATGGAACAGGCCAAGAAGGCGGGTGCGCTGCGCGCCGACCTCAACCCGCACCGCATGGCCGCCGTCGTGATGCAGACGGTCATGTTCACCGCCCAGTCGGCGGGCGGCGCCGACGAGGACAGCGCACACCCCATCACCGCGGGCGAAGTCTGGGACTTCTGCGCGTTCGGGTTCGCCGAATCCTGAACGACCGGGTGGCCGCGGAGGCCACCCGGTATCACCTCAGGGCGCGGCTACCTCGACGACCGTCGCCGAGCCCATACCACCACCGGCGCACAGCGCCGCGATGCCGAAACCGCCACCACGGCGCCGCAATTCGTGCACCAGGGTGGCGATCATCCTGGCCCCGGTCGCCGCGACCGGATGCCCCAGCGAGCACCCGCTGCCACTGACATTGACCAGTTCCGGGTCGATGTCGAGCGCCTTGATCGCGGCCAGCGGCACCACCGCGAACGCTTCGTTGATCTCGATCAGACTCACCTGCGACAGCGAGATCCCCGCCCGCGACACCGCTTTCGCGATCGCCTCGATGGGCGCGAGGCCGGTGACGGCGGGGTCGACCGCGACCGACGCCCACGACCGGATGACACCGAGCGCGGGCAGCCCGAGCCGATCACTGGCGATGGCCAGGGCCGCGGCCCCGTCGTTGGCGCCCGCGGCGTTGCCCGCCGTGATGCTGAAACCCTCGATCTCGGGGTGCAGCACCTTCAACCCGGCCAGCTTCTCGATAGTGGTGTCGCGGCGTGGGTGCTCGTCGACCTCGAACAGGCCGTGCGGGGTCTTGATCGGCACGATCTCGTCGGCGAAACGCCCCTCGTCGATGGCGGCGATGGCGTTGCGGTGCGAACGCAACGCCCAGGCGTCCATCTCCGCACGCGAGATACCGGCTTTGACCGCCGCGTTCCAGCCGACGGTGATGGACATGTCCAGATTCGGCGCATCCGGACGATCGGGATGCGTCGGCGAGGTCCACGGGTCGAGCCATTCGTCCTCGCCGACCCGGAAACGCAGGCGCGGCGCGGTGGAATCGGCGTTCACGCCACCGGCGATGACGAGCCGGTCCATACCCGCGCGGATGCTCGCCGCGGCGGACTGCACCGCGGCCATCCCCGCCGCGCAGTGCCGGTTGGTGGCGAGGCCGGGCACCGTGGTGAGCCCCGAGGTGACCGCGGCGTGCCTGGCCAGCACGCCGCCGCCGTAACGCCCCTCGCCCAGGATGACATCGTCGATCTGATTCGGATCGAGGTCGGCCGCCACCGCGGCGACCACATGATCGGCCAGCGTGAAGCCGTCGGTGTCGCGCAGCGTCCCCTTGCGCGCGGTCCCGATGGGCGTGCGCAGCGCGGAGACGATGACTGCTTCAGGCATGGGTGCCCTCCATTTCGGCGACAAGGGTGCGTCGCAATAGTTTTCCGGTGTCGGTCTTGGGCAGCTCGGTACGGAACACGACGGCGTCGGGCGTCTTCGACGAACGCAGCCGGTCCTTGACCCACTGCTTGACCTGCGCTTCGTCACCGACCCCCACGACCACCGCGACCAGGCGCTGACCCCATTCCGCATCGGGCACGCCGATCACCGCGGCCTCGGTGATGCCGGGGCATCCGAGCAGCACGTCCTCGATCTCGGCCGGTGCGATGTTCTCCCCGCCCCGGATGATGGTGTCGTCGGCGCGGCCGTCGATGAACAGGTAGCCGGCGGAGTCGAGCCTGCCGAGATCACCGGTGGGGAACCAACCCTCGGCGTCGAGGGCGCTGCGGCCGCCGTATTCGCCCGAGATCTGATCACCACGGACGAAGACCAATCCGGTCTCGCCGACCGCGACGGGTTCGCCCGCGGCGCTGCGGATCTCGAATTCGATGCCGGGCAACGGGCGGCCCACCGAGCCGAGACGATCGCGCACGAGCTCGTCGGCGGAGGCGGCGGCGGCCCGGTGGTCCTCCGGTCCGAGGACCGCTACCGAGGACGCGGTCTCGGTGAGCCCGTAGGCGTTGACGAAACCGGTCTCGGGGAACACCCGCAGTGCGCGATCTAGCACCGGTCGCGGCATGCGCGAGCCGCCGTAGGCCAGCGTCGCCAAGGTCGGGGTGCTCGCGTCGGGTCCGTCGACCGCGGCGACGATGCGCGCCAGCATGGTCGGCACCAGCATCGCCTGGGTGATCTGTTCCCGGCGTACCGTCGCCAGCCACTCGGCGGGGTCGAAGGCGGGCAGATAGACCACCCGGCGGCCGGCGTAGAGATTGGAGAGCAGGTTCGTCAGCCCCGCGATGTGATATGGCGGCACCGACACCAAGGTCGCGTCGGTGGTCGCGGCGGCACCGAACTCCACGGTGTTGAGCAGGTAGGCCATCAGGTGCCGGTGGCGCAGCAGCGCGGCCTTGGGCGCGGAGGTGGTGCCGCTGGTGTAGAGGATCACCGCCACCGAGTCCGCGTCCCACGGCGTCGCCACCTCGGGCGCGTCGGGCTGGGCGGGGTCGACCGCCACCAGGGCGTCGAGGTCCTCCGGTCGCAGGACCAGCGCGCCGGGGTGGCGTTCGAGCAGCGCGCTCAGCTGGGCATCGCCGAGCCGGTAGTTCAGCGGCACGAACGGCACACCGGCCAGCACGGCGCCGAACAGGGCGATCGGATAGGCCAGGTGGTTGGCGCCCAGATACAGCACCGCGGAGTACTCCTGGAAGCGCGGGGTCGCACGTCGGGCGCGGTCGAGCAGGTCTGCCGCGGACAGCGAGCGGTCGCCGACCGTGATCACCGATCGGCTCCCGGCCGAGGCGGCCATGTCTAGGATCATGCCAATGTTCATGAGAACATTATTCTCACAGCAAGAGAGTGTTGATTTCAAGAGAGGAAAACAACATGGATATAAGTGGTAGTTCCGCCATCGTGGTCGGCGGTACCGGCGGGCTCGGGGAGGCCACCGTCCGTCGCTTGCACGCCGCGGGGGCGAAGGTGGTCGTCGCCGATGTCGCCGACGACAAGGGCAAGGAACTCGCGGCCGAACTCGGCATCCGCTACGTGCACACCGACGCCACCAGCGAGGAGTCCGTTCAGGCCGCCATCGACGAGGCGCAAACCCTGGGCCCGCTGCGGATTTCGGTCGATACGCACGGCGGTCCCGCCAGCGGCGGACGACTGGTCGGCAAAGACGGCAGCCCGCTCGCGCTCGACGGCTTCCGCACCACGATCGAGTTCTACCTGACCGCTGTGTTCAATGTGCTGCGGCTCTCGGCCGCCGCCATCGCCAAGCAGGAACCGCTCGACGAAGGCAGCCGCGGCGTCATCGTCAACACCGCCTCGATCGCGGCCTACGAGGGCCAGATCGGCCAGCTCCCCTACGCCGCGGCAAAAGGCGGCGTGGTCGGCATGACCTTGGTCGCGGCCCGCGACCTGTCCCCGCTCGGCATCCGGGTCGTCACGATCGCACCCGGTACGTTCAACACCCCCGCCTACGGCAAGGCCGCCGATCGCTTGGAGGCCCACTGGAGCACGCAGGTCCCCCACCCGAAGCGGATGGGGCAGTCGCCGGAGTACGCGCAGCTGGCGCAGTCCATCATCGAGAACGACTACCTCAACGGTGAAGTGATCCGCCTCGACGGCGCGCTCCGCTTCCCGCCGAAGTGACCACGGTCGGCACGCATTGACGCTCGCGACGGTCGATGCGACGACCATCGAGGGCATCCGAACCGGGCCGAGGCAAGCGTATTCCCCTCGCCCGGATTCGGCCCGCGGGCACGAGCCGACGTTCCCGGTACACCCACCGAATTGGCTGTGGCGGCAGCCGAATGTCTCAGCGGCCCAGCCAGATCGGGGTTCGCTTCTCCGCGAATGCGCGCGGCCCTTCCTGCGCGTCGGCACTGTCGTAGCACTCGACGGCGGCAGCTCTGGCGGCCCCCAGCGCGTCGGAACGGCCCATCTCGGTGGCGAGCATCACCGTATCCCGCGCCGCCCGCACCGACAGCGGTGCGCCGCGCAGGATCTCGGCAGCCAGTTCCAGCGCCGCCGTCAGGACCGCGCCCGGCTCGGCGAGGCGATTGACCAGGCCCACCTCGTAGGCCCGGCGCGCGGTGATCGGCGCGCCGGTGAGCAGCAGCTCCATCATGATCCGCTGGGGGATCATATGAATCAGCGGCGCGGCCCACGGCGAGCTGCGCCCCACCTTCACCTCGGTGATCGCGAACGTCGCCGCCGTGCTCGCCACACACAGGTCGCAGGCCTGCGCGATCATCCACCCGCCGGCGAACGCGGCGCCGTTGACCGCGGCGATCGTGGGCTTGGACAGCTCGATGGTGTCGTAGGGCAGCGGGAACATCTCCGGCGGGGGCACCCGCATCCCGGTGTCCACCATCTCCTTGAGATCGCCGCCCGCGCAGAACGCCTTGTCACCCGCACCCGTGAGCACGGCCACGCGCAGCGCGGGATCGTGTTCGAACCGGTCCCACGCGGCGTACAGACCCGCGCGCACATCGGCGGCCAGACAGTTGCGGGTTTCCGGCCGGTTCAGGGTGATCACGGCGATGCCGTCGGCCCTGGCGTCGAAGAGCACGGCGTCGTTCATCAGAAACCTCGCTGCTGGATCAGGTGGGCGGCTCGGTCGAGCTCAGCCCGGAAGTCGGGATGGGCGATGGCGATCAGTCGGCGCGTGCGCTCGGCAACCGATGCGCCCGCGAGTTCGGCGGCGCCGAACTCGGTGACGATCACATCCACGTCGCTGCGCGCGGTCGTCACCGGACCGGACAGACTCGCGGTGATCCGGCTGAGGGTGCCGCCTTTCGCGGTGGCGGGCAGCGCGATCACGGCGTGCCCGCCCGGTGAGCGCAGGCCGCCACGAACGAAGTCGACTTGACCGCCGGTCCCGCCCAGATAGGCCGAACCGCTCTGTTCGGCGTTCACCTGGCCGGTCAGATCGACCTCGAGCGCGGAATTGAGCGACACCAGATTGTCCAGGGTCGACAGCACGCCCGCGTCGTGGGTGTAGGAGGTGGCGCGCATGCCGATCAGCGGGTTGCGATGGGCGAAGGAGTAGAGCCGTTCGGTGCCGATCAGCGCCCCGGTGATCGACACACCTCGATCGATGCCCTTGCGCGCGTTGGTGATCGCGCCGGACTCGATGAGATCGACGACACCGTCGCCGATCATCCCGGAGTGCACACCGAGATCGGTGCGATCGCCCAGCAGCCGCAGAACCGCGTCCGGCACCGCGCCGACGCCGACCTGCAGCACGGCGCCGTCGCCGATGTACTGGGCGGCGTGTTGGGCGATGGCGTCGTCGGTCGGGTCGGCGGCGGTCGGCGCGACGGCGACCGGTGGCCTCGAAACCGTGACAGCACAGTCGATGTCGGCGCTCGCGAGCAGCGCGCCGTGGGTGTAGGGCACCCGCTCGTTCACCTCGGCGATCACGACCCGCGCCTTCGTGACAGCGGCCCGGACGTAGTCGCTGATCAGCCCGAGGCTGTGGTTGCCGTGCGCGTCGGCGGGGCTCACCTGGACGAAGGCGACGTCGCAGCCGAGCGTGCCCGCCGCGATCATCGGCGCGACCCGGCTCACGTGGCACGGGATCACGGTCAGTTTGTGCGCCTTGGTCATCGACCGCAACGTGCCGATCGCGCCCATGCTCGACAGCGCGAAACTGTCGGCCGTCTCGGGGGTGAACAGTCCGGAGAAGCTGGTGGCGATGAACGCGGAGAGCCCGCCGATCTCGCGACCATCCGCGATCAACGCCTCGACGAGGGTGGTCGGCTCGCCGCACGCCTGACCGATGACGATGCGGTCGCCGTGGCGCAGGTAGCGGCCCAGATCCAGCCCTGTCGCCGCGACCGAGACGCTCACGCCCGTCCGCCCGATGCCAGCAGCGCCTGCGCGCGGGCCAGGTGCGGACGATCGAGCATGGCGCCGCGATGACCGAGGGCGCCGACGCCGGGATGGGCGGCGAACAGATCCACGATCTCCTGGGCCGCGGCCAATTCCGCGAGCGTGGGGGTGAACGCCGCGTTGATCACCTCGACCTGGTCGGGATGGATGGCGAGCATGCCGCTGTAGCCGTCGCGACGCACCCGCTCGGCTCTGGCCCGCAGCCCGGCCAGGTCGCGGAAGTCGCCCTGGATGGTCTCCACCGCCGCCACCCCGGCGGCGGTGGCGCCGAGCAGACACAGACTCCGTGCCAGCTCGTAGGTGAATCCGTAACTCCCGTCCGGATTTCGGTTCTCGGCGGCGCCCACCGAATCGGCGAGGTCCTCGGCGCCCCAGGTCATCGCGACCACCCGGGGCGCGCCACGGTAGGAGCCGGTGGTGAACATGGCTTCGGCGGTCTCGGTCACCAACACGATGACCTTGGTGGAGCCCTGTTCGATCCCGGCGGCCACCTCCAGCGCGCTCAGATAGTGGTCGAGACGTTCGACATCGGCGCGACCGCGCGACTTGGGCAGCATGATGCCGCCGGGCCGAGCGGCGACGACGGCCGCCAGATCGGCCAGGGTGTGTGGTCCGTCGAGCGGGTTGACCCGTACCCACAGCCGGCTCGCGTCCGCGGGCCGCGTGGTGAGCAGATCGGCGATCATCGCGCGGGACTGCGCTTTCGCCGCGTCGAGGACGGCGTCCTCCAGATCGAAGATGACGATGTCGGCCGCGCTGGCCGCCGCCTTCTCCATCTTGCGCCTGCTGTCGCCTGGCGCGAAGAGCCAGGAACGCGCGCGAAAGGCTTCTCCGAGACTGGTCATTGCTGCTCCGATGCTGCGGTGGTGTGATGGGTCGTTATCTCGTCGAGTACTTCCGTGGTGTGGGCGCCGAGTCCGGGCGCGCCACCGGCGACCCGGCCGGGGGTACGGGAGAACCAGGTCGGCGGGCCGGGAAAGCGGACCGCGCCGTGCTCGGTCTGGACCGTCTCGAAGAAACCCGCCGTGTTCAGGTGCGGATCGTCGAAGAGTTCGTCGAGGGTGCGCACCGGGGCGGCCGGAATATCGAGCGCGCGCAGCAGGTCGAGCCATTGCTGGGTCGTGCGCTCGGCGAACGTCTCGCTCAGCAGGCCGTAGACGGTATCGATCCGGGCCGCGCGCTGGGCGAGGGTGGCGAATTCCGGTCCGGCCCACGGTGGTTGGACCGCGTCGATGAACGCCGACCACTGCTTGTCGTTGTAGACCAGCGCGCTGACATAGCCGCCGTCGCTGGTCCGGTAGGGCTTACGGTTGGGCGTGACGGCGCGGGGGTACACGGCGGGACCGAGCGGTGGGCTGAACAGCGCGCCGTTGGCGTGTTCGACCAGCATGAACGCGGCCATGGTCTCGAACATGGCGACCTCGACCTCCTGCCCCTCCCCCGTCCGCTCCCGATGGAACAGCGCCATGGTGGTGGCGTAGAGCGCTGTCAGCCCGGCCACCTTGTCGGCCAGGATGGTGCCGACGTAGCCCGCCGTTCCGGTCAACTGCTCCTGCGCGGAAAGCAGGCCGCTCTCGGCCTGGATGGTGTCGTCGTAGGCAGTGAAGTTCGCGTAGGGCCCACGCCTGCCGTACCCGTAGCAGTTGGTGTAGACGATCGACGGATTGATCGCCGACACCGCGGCGTAGTCGAAGCCGAGTCCGGCGATCGCGGTGGCGCGCATCGAGTGGATGAACACGTCGGCGTCGGCGATCAGCGCGCCCAGCGCCTGCTTGCCCGGCTCCGAGCGCAGATCCAGGACGACGCTGCGTTTGCCCCGGTTCACATTGACGAACACCCCTCCCATCGCCGGGTCGGGGCCGACCGAGATGTAGCGGGTGTTGTCCCCGGCGGGCGGCTCGATCTTGATCACGTCCGCACCCATGTCGGCCATGATCTGGGTGCAGTAGGGGCCCATGACCATCGCGGTCAGATCCAGGACACGCAGCTCGGACAGTGGTCCCGAGCGCGTCGTTGTTCGAGGTGCCATCACGGCTCGACCTCTCCTCCGTCACAGGGATCCGGCAGCCGAGAGATGTTGGCGGCCGGGCGGATTCGGCATCGGCGGAAGCCACATCCAGGAGCTCGCGCGTGCTCCGGGACAGCGGGACCGAGCCTATAGTATGAATCATTACAAGGATAGTGAGGGGAAGAAGAAGTCGTGGACGACATCGACAACAGCGACCCATCGGGCTCGCACCCACCTCGGCACGCGACCGTCGCCGGGGTATTCGACACCGCCCTGCGCGAGCGCCCGGACGCCGCCGCGGTGGAGGCGGTGTCGGGCGTCTGGACCTATGCCGAACTCGACGAACGGGCCGACCGGGCGGCGGGGGCACTGTGGTCGCTGGGCGTGCGGCCCGGCGACCGGGTCGCCGCGTGCCTGCCCAACGACCTCGACATCGTCGCCGCGTTTCACGGCGCGCAACGGATCGGCGCGATCTGGGCGGGGATCGGCGAGGCGCTCACGGCGAGTGAGCAGCGCTACCTCGACGAGCTCTGCGCTCCGATGGTCGTGCTCGCCGGGGAGCACTGTCGATTGACCGCGTCCACGTGCGTCGATTCCGATCGATGGGCCGACCTGATGGCCGCCGGGTCGGTCGCGCCGCGGGTCGAGGCCGACGTCGACGCGCCCGCCGCCATCGCCTTCACCAGCGGCACGTCGGGACAGCCCAAAGCCGTAGTGCACAGCCAGCGCAACCTGCTCCTGCCCGGCGCGACGCTCGTCGCCACACGCGGCTGGGGCCCCGAACTGCGCAAGGGCGACAGCTTTCCGCTCACCATCCTGAACCTCATGGTCCTGTCCACCCTGCTCACCGCCCAAGCCGGTGGATGCGCGGTGGTGATGAACCGGCGCGACGTCGACGGTGTCGCCGAATGGATCGCCACGCGACGGGTCACCGTGTGGAACGGCGCGCCCGCGCAGCTCTACGACCTCGCCCGCCGCCCCGACCTCGATCTCAGCTCGCTCACCGAGGTGTGGAGCGGCGGCGGCGACACCCCGGAATCGCTGCGACAGGCGTTCCACGCGGCGCACGGGCTCGTGCCCCACGTCACCTACGGCCTGACCGAGGCGCCGACCGTCGTCTCCATCGACCCGCCGCGCGCGGCCCCACGCCCCGGAACCTGCGGGCAGGTACTACCGCAGTACACGGTCGCGGCGTACGACGACGACGGCCATCCGCTGCGCGCGGGTGAGCTCGGTGAATTGCGCCTCGACGGCGTCACCACCGGACCGTGGGCGCACCGGTGGCGACCGATGCTGGGTTACTGGGAACCCGAGGGCATTCGAGCGCCGGCCCCCGGCCCGATCCCGACCGGTGACATCGGGACCGTCGACGCGGACGGCTGGCTGACCGTGCTCGACCGCAAGAAGCTCGTCATCATCCGTGGTGGCGCGAACGTCTATCCGCTCGAGGTGGAACGTGTCATCGCCGCCCACCCCGGCGTCGCCAAGGTCGCGGTCTGTGGCATCGCCGACGACCGGCTCGGCCATCGCGTCGCCGCCGTGCTCGAGCGCGCCGGCGCCCCGATCGATATCGCCGAACTCACCGCGCTGTGCCGGCGCGAGCTCTCGCCGTACAAGGTGCCCGAGATCTGGTCGGTGGTCGATGCCCTGCCGGTCAATGCGATGGGCAAGGTCGAACGCACGAAACTGCCCGCGCTCGCCGCCCGGCGACCACACTCCACCGAAGCCTGAGGAATCCGCCATGACACCCGAGCGCGACACGACCGCACGGCTTTTCGACCTCGACGGACAGGTAGCGATCGTGACCGGCGCGTCGTCGGGTCTCGGCGCCGCGGTGGCGACGGCCCTGGCCGACCTGGGCGCCCGGGTGGCGGTGGTGGCCCGGCGCCGGGATCGTTTGACCGAACTCGCCGCGCGGATCGACGGCCTCGCCGTAGCGTGCGATCTGTCCGATCTCGACGGCAGCGGCGAGGGGCTCGAGGCGATCGTGCCCGCGGTCGTCGCCGCGCTGGGTCCACCGGAGATCCTGATCAACGCCGCGGGCACGATGTTCACCACCGAACGCGCCGAGGACGAACCCCTCGACGCCGTCCGTCGCACGATGGATCTCAACCTCGTCGCGCCGTTGCGGCTGTCGCAGCAGGTGTTTCCGCATATGCGCGCGCTCGGTCGCGGCACGATCGTGAACATCTCCTCGATCAGCGGGCGGGTCGGCATCCCCGGCATCCCGCAGGCGTCCTACGCCGCGAGCAAGGCCGGGTTGTCCGGGCTCACCGCCGAACTCGCGGTGCAGTGGGCGCGGCATTCGATCCGGGTGAACACGGTCGCGCCGGGCTTCTTCCGCAGCGAGATCACCGGGCCGCTCTACGAGAGCGAGCGCGCCACGGAGTATCTGCGGCGCAATACGCCACTGCCGAAGGAGGGCACCGCGCAGGACATCGTCGGGGCCGTGCTCTGGCTGGCGGGCGACGCGGGCAGCTACGTCACCGGCCAGACGATCGTGGTCGACGGCGGCTGGACCACCCGCTGACGCATTGAACAGTCAAGCATTGCTATCCTTAATAGGATTGACGTAATGTGCTCGCCATGGACGACACGACGACGGCGAAGTTCTCCGCGGTACTGATCGAAAAAGACGATGCGGGACGAAGAGTCGCGCTGACCAGCGTGGCCGAGTCCGCACTCCCGGACGGCACCGTCGACATCGACGTCGAGTACTCGACGCTGAATTACAAGGACGCCCTGGCGATCACCGGCGCCTCCCCCGTGGTGCGCAGCTTCCCGATGGTGCCCGGCATCGACCTAGCCGGCATCGTCACCGACAGCGCGCACCCGGACTGGGCCAAGGGCGACCGCGTGGTACTCAACGGCTGGGGTGTCGGGGAGACCCACTGGGGTGGCCTCGCCCAGCGCGCCCGGCTCGACGGCGACTGGCTCGTGCCGCTACCCGAGGCGTTCACCGCCCGTCAGGCGATGGCCATCGGCACCGCGGGCTACACCGCGAGCCTGTGTGTGAGCGCGCTGCTCGACCACGGCGTGCGACCCGAGCAGGGCGAGGTCCTGGTCACCGGCGCGACCGGCGGAGTCGGCGGCATCGCGATCGCCCTACTCACCGCGGCCGGCTTCACCGTGGCCGCCGCGACCGGAAAAACCGACGAGGCCGACTACCTGCGTCGGCTCGGTGCGGCCACGGTGCTCGACCGCGCCGAACTGGGTGCGGGCGGCAAGCCGTTGCAGAAGGAACGCTGGGCGGGCGTCGTCGACTCGGTCGGCAGTCACACCCTGGCCAATGCCTGCGCTCAGACCCGCTACGGCGGCGCGGTCGCTGCGTGCGGGTTGGCCCAGGGCATGGATTTCCCGTCCTCGGTCGCGCCGTTCATTCTGCGCGGGGTGACCCTCTACGGCATCGACAGCGTCATGGCGCCGCGCTCGCGACGCGACGCCGCCTGGTCCCGGCTCGCCCGCGATCTCGCCGCCGACACCATCGAGGCGATCGTCGAGGAGATCACGTTGGCCGACACCATCGCCGCCGCCGAGCGGCTCATCGCGGGCACGGTGCGCGGTCGCATCGTCGTCGACGTCAATCGATAATTCAGGAGCAGCTGTGAGCACGAAGCCGGACCGACCCGCGACCGCCCAACTCGATCTGTCCGATGTCGACCATCGGGTCGGTCAGCCGATCGGCGGCGGCCAACTGTGGGACCCGTGCAGTACCTCCGACATTCGCCGCTGGGTGATGGCGATGGACTACCCCAATCCCGTGCACTGGGATCACGAGTTCGCCAAGGAATCCCGCTTCGGCGGACTCGTCGCCCCGCAGTCGATCGCCGTGGCCTTGGACTACGGGCACGGTGCGGCGCCCGCCTGCGTCGGCCACATTCCCGGCAGCCACCTGATCTTCGGCGGCGAGGAATGGTGGTTCTACGGCTGCCCGGTGCGGCCCGGCGACACCCTGTTCCAGCAGCGCCGCTTCCACGACTACAAGGTCGCCGATACGAAATTCGCTGGGCCGACCATGTTCTCGCGCGGCGACACCACTCACACCAACCAGCACGGTGTCCTGGTGGCGCGCGAGCGGTCCACCGCGATCCGCTATCTCGCCGCCGAGGCCGCCGAACGCGGGCTCTACGAGAACCAGTTCGGCGCGGTGAAGAGCTGGACCCCGGCCGAACTCGGCGCGGTCGACGCGCTGCGCAACGACTGGCTGCTGTCCAACCGCCACGGAATCTCGCCCCACTTCGACGAGGTGAAGGTCGGCGACAACCTGCCGCGCCGGGTGATCGGACCGCACACGGTCGCCAGCTTCACCACCGAGTACCGGGCGTTCCTGTTCAACATCTGGGGCACCTTCGGCTGGGTCGCCCCGCCGGGCATCGCCGACCCGTGGGTGTATCAGGACCCGGGCTGGGTGGAGGGTTTCGCCTTCGACGAGGAGGGCGCCAAGATCGACCCGCGCAAGCGGGACGGACTCTACGTCGGCCCGTCGCGCGGGCACATCGACGCGGACAAGGCCAGCGAGGTCGGGATGGCGCGCGCCTACGGCTACGGCGCCACCATGGGCGCCTGGTGCACCGACTACCTCGCCTACTGGGCCGGTTACGACGGCATGGTCCGCCATTCCAAGGCGAACTTCCGGCTGCCCGCTTTCGAGGGCGATGTGACCTACTTCGACGCCGAGGTGATCGGCAAGGACGCGGAGTCGGCCTGGGGCGTGCCGATCGTGCAGATCAAGCTGCGCCTGACCAATCAGGACTTCGGTGTGCTGGTGGACTGCACCGCCGAGGTCGAGCTGCCGTTCTAGCGGCGCCGAGACGAATCCGCGAGAGAGGCCGATGATGGGCGTGGAGTCCGAAACCGTATCCGCACAGGCTGTTTCGCTCGTGACGGGACCCGACCTGAGCAGCGAGCCCGGCCTCGGGCCGCTCACGCTGCCCGGGTTCCTGCGCACGGTGACCCAGAAGTACGGCGATCGCGAGGCCGTGATCGCCACATCCGCACAGGGCGAGATCCGGTGGACCTACACCGATCTGTGGGAGCGCGCCGTCGAGGTCGCCACGGCGCTGCGCGCCACCGGCCTCGGCAAGGACGGCCGGGTCGGGGTGCTGATGACCAACCGGCCCGAATGGATCGCGGCGATGTTCGGCGCCGCGCTCGCGGGCGGGGTCGCCGTGGCCCTGAGCACCTTCTCCACCCGCGCCGAACTGGAATTCCTGCTGCGCGAGTCCAGCGTCTCGGTGCTGCTGTTCGAGCGGACCGTGGCGGGCAAGGACTTCGCGGCGATCCTGACCGAGCTCGAGCCCCGGATCGGCACGGCCGAGCCCGGCGCGCTGGACTCGACCGAATTCCCTTTCCTGCGCAGGCTCGCGATGATCGGCGAGCCGACACCGAGCACCGCGATCCAGACCTGGGCCGACTTCCTGGCCGAGGGCCACGGCACCCCCCGTGCGCTGGTCGAGGCCACCGCCGCGGCGGTGCGGCCCAGCGACGCGGCGGTGCTGTTCTTCTCCTCCGGCTCGACCAGCACGCCCAAGGGCATCCTCAGCGCGCACGCCGGGGTGACCATCCAGATGTGGCGCTTCCAGCGCATGTTCGCCTTCACCCCCGCCGACAATGTGCGGTGCTGGGCGGCCAACGGCTTCTTCTGGTCCGGCAATTTCGGTCAGGCGCTGGGCTCGACGCTCGCGGCGGGCGGGGTCCTCGTGCTCCAGCCGACCTTCGACGCCGCCGAGGCACTGGATCTGATGGCGGCGCAGCGGGTGAACTTCCCGGTCGCCTGGCCGCACCAGTGGGCCCAGCTCGAAGCCGCCCCCAACTGGGCCACCGTCGATCTGAGCAGTATGCGGTTCGTGGACTACGACACCCCGATCGCCCACCATCCCACCGTCTCGACCAGGTGGTACGAACCCGGCCACGCCTACGGCTGCACCGAAACCTTCACGATCGCCACGTGTTTCCCCGCCGACACCCCGCCCGAGGTGCACGCGGGCAGCAGCGGCCTTGCCCTGCCCGGCATGACGATCAAGATCGCCGACGCGCTCACCGGCGAGATCGTCGCGCGGGGTGCGCGCGGGGAGATCTGTGTGAAGGGCCCCACCCTGATGCTCGGCTATCTCGGGGTCCGGCGCGAGGACACCTTCGACCCCGACGGGTACTTCCACACCGGCGACGGCGGCTACCTCGACGACACGGGCCGGCTCTACTGGGAGGGCAGGCTCACCGACATCATCAAGACCGGCGGAGCGAACGTCTCACCGCTCGAGGTCGACGCGGCCCTGAACAACCATCCCGGCGTGAAGGTCACCCGCACAGTCGGCGTCGCGCATCCGACCCTCGGCGAGGTGGTCGTCGCGTGCATCGTGCCGCACGCCGGGGCCGAGCCCGCGGCCGAGGAGATCCGCGCCTTCCTCAAGGCGCAGCTCGCCAGCTACAAGGTGCCGCGCCACGTGCTGTTCTTCGACGACGCCGATATCGCGCTCACCGGCAGCGCCAAGATCAAGTCCAGCGATCTGCGCGAACTGGCCGAAGCCCGGCTACGGGGATAGCCGGGCCGGTTGGCGTTCAGGCGCCCGCGCGATGCGGCGCCTGAACGGAATACCGCCGGGCCAGTGCGGCGCGATGGCGCGCGGGCGAACCGAACAGCGAACGGTTGAGCGCGGCCCGCTTGAGATAGACGTGGATGCCGCTCTCCCAGGTGTAGCCCATGCCCCCGTGCAACTGCATCGCCTTACCCGCGATGTCGACCGCCGCCGCGCACGCGTAGGACTTGGCCATCGACGCCGAGGTCGACGCGTCGGCGGCGTCACGCGCCTGGTCGCGCACCGCGGCCTCGACGAGTTTGCCCGCGACCCGCACCTGCACGAGCATGTCGGCGCATGCGTGTTTGACGGCCTGGAACGAGCCGATCGGCCGGCCGAACTGTTCGCGCGTACCGACATGGGCGACGGTGGCGTCGAGCATGGCCCGGCTCAGGCCGAGACTGTCGCAGGCCACCGCGACGGCGGCCCGGTCGCGCAGCCGATCGAGCACCCGGACGGCATCGTCATCGGTGAAGGGCCACAACGACTCCGGGGCCACCGCCACCCCGTCGGCGACAACGCTGCCGAACCGGCGGGTAGCGTCGAGCACCGGCTGTTCGGCCACGAGCAGCCCCCGCGCGCGGGGATCGACCTCGACGAGCACCCCTCGGCCCGCCCGATCGAGCGCGGGGACGAGCAACTGTCCGGCAGCCGGTGCGTCGAGAACGAAATCGGCCGTGCCGTGCAGCAGCGGCCCCCGCGTCGACGGCTCGATCCGGAACCGCGTCGGTCCCGTCGCCTCACCCGCGAGCACGAGGATCGGGACGGCCGCGCCCACAGCGGTCTCGCGCAGGAGCTGGTCGCGCCGCGGCGTCGCGACGACGCGAGTGAGCGCGCCGACGCCGAGCGCCGCGACCGCCGGATACGCGCCGCTCGCGGCGGCCCGGCCGAACTCGGCGAGGACCACCGCGACCTCGGCGAAGGTGGCCTCGGCACCGTCGAAGGCGGCGTGGACCTCGAGGCCGGGCCAGCCCGCGTCCGCGATCGCCGTCCAGTCGGGCGCGGCGGCGGATCGGCGCAGCAGCTCGCGCGCCACCCCGGCCACCTCGTCGTGTAGGTCGGCGAGGTCGTGCTCGTCGGAGGTCATCGTTTTCCCCTGGGTTCTCGAGGCAGGCCGAGGCCGCGCTCACCGATGATGGTGCGCTGGATCTCGCTGGCGCCGCCCGGAATCGTCCATTCCCACGAGCCGAGGAAGTCCAGCATCCAGGCGCCGGACTCCCAGCCGCTCGACAGCGGTTTGCGCAGCTCGGTGTGGGTGGCCAGCCCGGCCATCTCGGTGCCGAAGTCGGTCATCCGTTGCAGCAGTTCGCTGTAGAACAGTTTCACGATCGAGGCGTCGGCCGGGCCGGGCTGATCCTCGGCGGCCGCGACATCGGCGCACAGCGCGCGCAGCCCGGTGAGTTCGATCTCCAGTTCGGCGAGGCGGTCGGCGACCAGCGGATCATCGAGCGGACAGCTCTCGACCAAGCGGCGGAAACCGTTGTTGCCCAGCCGTTCGGCCAGTTCGAGCATGGTCATGCCGCGTTCGGCGCCGAGGGTGCGCTGGGCCACCTGCCAGCCTTCGTTCTCCGCGCCGACCAGCCGATCGGCGGGGATCACCACCTCGTCGAGGAAGATCTCACAGAAGTGCGACTCCCCTGTCGCCTGCCGGATGGGCCGCACCTCGACGCCGGGGGCGCGCATGTCCAGCAGGAAGTACGAGATGCCGTGGCGCGCGGGCGCGTCGGGATCGGTGCGGGCGAGCAGCAGACACCAGTCCGCGTGCCGCGCGCCGCTGGCCCACAGCTTCTGTCCGGAGACGACATAGCCGTCGCCGTCGCGGCGGGCGGTGGTCGCGAGCGCCGCGAGGTCCGAGCCCGCGCCCGGCTCGGAGAAGCCCTGGCACCAGATCTCGCCGTCGAGGATCGCCGGCAGGTGGCGACGGCGTTGCTCGTCGGTGCCCGCGGCGAGCAGGGTGGCGGCGGCGTGGTGGATCGAGACGAAGGCCAGGACCAGTCGGGGCGCGTCGTGGGCGGCGAGCTCCTGATAGAGCACCACCTGCTCGGCCGTCGACATGCCGCCGCCGTATTCCTTCGGCCAGTGCGGGACCGCGAAACCGGCCCCGCGCAACGTCTGGAACCAGGACTGCTGGAAATCGACGAACTCGCGCTCGGCGACTCCTGTCTGCGCCTGCCGCCAGTCGGCGGGAATCCGCGTCCGGCACCACTGCCTGACCTCGGCGCGGAAGGCGTCGATGGTCCGCGCGGTCGAGGTCATCGGGGGCGCGCGTTCTCGTGCAGGGCCAGCAGCCGATCGCGGTGCGCGGCGGACTGCATGGTGGCGACCTCGGCCGCGAAACCGGCCTGCATCGGACCGCCGAGCGCCTGGGACAGATACATGTTCACGATCCGCTTGGTGCCGCGCACGGCCTCGGGCGGCAGCGCGGCCAGCCGGTGCGCCAACGTCCGTGCCTCGTCGAGCAGGGCGTCGGGGGCGACGCTGCGCGTGGCGAGCCCGAGTTCCACGGCGGTGGCCGCCGAGATCCGGTCACCGGTGAACAGGAATTCGCGCGAGCGCAGGATCGGGGTGAGCAGCGGCCAGAACGCCGCCCCACCGTCCCCGGCGATCAGCCCGACCGCGACGTGCGGATCGGCCAGATGCGCCCGCTCGGAGATCAGCGCCACATCGCAGAGCACCGCGAGGCTGGCCCCGAGCCCCACGGCGGGCCCGTTGACCGCCGCGATCACCGGCAGCGGGAAACGCAGCATCTCCTCGATGATCTGCGCGCCCTCCCGGATGCTCTCGTCGCGGCCGACGGGGTCGTCGAGAAAGGAGGTGATCCAGCCCAGATCGCCGCCCGCGCTGAACGCGCGACCCACCCCGGTGAGGATCACCACCGAGGCGTCGCGGTCGGCGGCCAACTGCCGCCACACATTCGCCAGCGCCCAGTGCAGCGCCTTGTTCACCGCGTTGAGCTCGTCGGGCCGGTTGATCACCACCGTGCGGATCGGGCCGTCGCATTCGACGATCAGTTCGTCGGGCAAGTCGTATCTCACCGCGCCACCTCCGGGCGGTCGTCGGCACGGCCCGCGCCGAACAGCCCGGTCAGCCCGGTGCGGCCGAGGCGGTCGGTGAGGACCTCGCTGGTCGCGGACAGGCCCAACGGCAGCCGCCGCAGCGGCAGGCTGTAGCGCGAGAGCCACGACAGCGGCGACTCGTCGCAGAAGCCGATGGCGCCGTGCAACTGGTGCGCGACCCGGAAGACGATCTCGGCGGCCTCGATCGCGGCCGAGCGCAGCGCGAGCGCGTCATCGAGCGCCTCGGGCCGCCCGGCCTGGATGCTCCACAGCGCGTACTTGGCCAGCATGTCGACGCCGCTACGCTCCACCTCGGCGTCGGTGAACTGGAACTGCACGCCCTGCAACTGCGCCAGCGGCTTGCCGAACTGCTCGCGCAGCAGCACGTGGGCGCGGGTGAGATCCAGGGCGCGGTCCAGCATGCCGAGCAGCGTCCAGCACGGCAGCACCAGCCCCAACGCCACATCGGCGGCGCCGTCGTCGTCGAGGTGGCGCAGCGCGAGCGAGGTGACGAACGCCGAGGTCCGGGGCGCGTGCGTGGGCCCGACCTCGACGGCGGAGCGTCGACCGGTGATCGTGACCGCCGCCCAGCGCAGCGCGAGGTCGGCGACGGGCGCGGCCGGATTGGTCTCGGCGACGACGAGCAGTCCGTCGACCGCGAGATCGGCGGGCCGGGCCAGCCGTTCGGCCAGCGGATAGGGCAGCGCCCAGTAACCCGCGCTGCGGCACAGGGCCGCCGCCGCCTCCAGTTCGTCGGCGTCGCCGCGCGGATCGAGATCCCACGCACCCAACCGCGCGAGCACCGGCGCGAACACGCTCTCGCGCCGCGCGGGTTCGCGTTCACCGAGCTGGACCAGGTCGTCACCGCCCGCCGCCGCCAGCGCCAGCGATGCCTGTCGGCCGAATTCGAGCGCGTCCGCGCTCAGCTCGATGTTCACGACGCCGCCAGCAGCGCGCGGGCCAGCAGAATCCGCTGCATCTCGATACTGCCCGAGGCGACGGTGGCGGCTTGGGAGTAGCGCCAGTGTTCCTCGGCCTCGCGCCGGAACCGATGTGGCCCGTCGGCGCCGGCCGGGTGGAGGTGGGCGGCGAGTTCCACGAGTACCTCCGCGCTGTCCTGGTCGAGGGTGGTGACCGCGATGCGGTAGGCGGCGGCGTCGCTGGGTCGTACCTGGCCCAGGCGTTGCAGCGACAGCACCCGGTAGGCCAGTAATCGCGCGCGGCGGCAGTGGGTCAGCATGCGGGCCCATCGGCCACGCAGTTCGGCGGGCAGCGCGTCCCAGCGCTCGCCCAGCGCCGACGGCGCGGCGAGCAGCAGCCGTTCGCAGCGGGCGTAGCGGGCGATGCCGACCCGTTCGAAGGCCAACACCTCCTGCACCACCTTCCAGCCCTCGTCGACCGGGCCGAGTACATCGGCTTCGGTCACCCGCAGGTCGTCGAAGAAGACCTCGTTGAGGTGGTGCGGGCCGATCATGGAACGGATCGGGCGCACCTCGATGGCCGGGTTGGACATCGGGACGAGGAAGATCGTCAGCCCGGACTGTTTGCGTTCGCCGGTCGAGGTGCGGGCGAGCAGGAAGCACCACTGGGCCATCGCGGCGTAGGAGGTCCACACCTTCTGCCCGGTGATCCGCCAGCCGTCGCCGTCGCGGCGCGCCGCGGTGCGCAACGACGCCAGGTCAGAGCCCGAGTCCGGTTCGCTGAAACCCTGGCACCAGATCACCTCCCCCCGCGCGATCGGCGGCAGATGGGTCCGCTGCTGGGCCTCGGTGCCGTGGCGCATGATGGTGGGCCCCACCCAGTTCACGCCCATGTACTGCGCACCGCGCGGTTCGTGGTGGGCCCACATCTCCTCGCGCACCACGGTCTGTTCCCAGATGGAGGCGTCGCGGCCGCCGAACTCGGCGGGCCAGGCCAGGCAGAGCAGGCCGCGTTCGGCCAGCAGGCGGGAGAACCGCTGGGCGGCCTCGAAATCGGCCGGGTCGTCGGTGAAGGCCCCCAGAAAATCAGCCGGGACGTGCTCGTCCACCAGACGACGCAGCTCCCCCCGCAGGTCCGCGGCGGCCGTTCCCATCGTGAAATCCATGATCGGACTGTAGTTAATCCTCATAAGGATAGCAATATTTGACATAATAAGGATAGCAATACTTGAATGGTTGACCCGCGATCAATTACACTCCCGCCATGGATGATCGGCGGGTTCGTTGACCACCCCGAGACGGGGCCGAGTTCCGCAGCGTCGCATCGCGGAGACCGTCGCGGCCGAACTGCGCGACCACATCCTCTCCGACGACAACTACCGCCTCCCCACCCAGGATCAGCTGGTCAAGGACTTCGGCGTCAGCTACCCCTCCATCCGGGAGGCGCTGCGCATCCTCGAGACCGAGGGCCTGGTCACGGTCCGGCGCGGCAACGTCGGCGGCGCCGAGGTCCACCGGCCCGACGAGGTCTCCGCGGCCTATCACCTCGGGCTCGCCCTGCAGGGCGCCCGCGTGACGCTGGGCGATCTCGCGTCCGGACTCCAGGCGCTCGAGCCGATGTGCGCCGCCGCGTGCGCCCGGCGCGAAGACCGCGCCGAGGTGGTCGTCCCAGCCCTCGAGGCCGCCGTCGACGACTCGGCCACCAAGGTCGGCGACGGCGTGGCCTTCACTCAATCCGCTCGCGAGTTCCACGATCTCGTCGTCTCGTTCACCCCGAACGTGACCATTCGCTACGTCGTCAGCACGCTCGTAGCCCTGTGGTCGGCACAGGAGCAAGCCTGGGCGGAAGCGACGACCCGGCGCGGCGAGTACCCGTCCGAGGCCGACGCACGCGACGCCGTGCGCTTCCATCGCCGGCTCGTCGAGCAGATCGCCGCGGGTGAGGCCGAGGAGGCCGAGCGGTTGGCACGCGCGCACCTGGCGGCGACCCAGTCCGTGGTGCTCGAGCGATTCGACGGCGGTGTCGTCAACGCGTCGTCGGCCATGTCGCGCCAGTCGATCCAGTCCGGCCACCGCGCTCGCCTCTAGCCGAGTCCGGCCGAACCCCCGGACTTCGCGCGGCTCTCCGCAGCCTGACCGCACCACGCCGATAGTCGAATCACGGCGGGGCACAACAATATTCAGTCGCCGCGTGCCGTAGCCCCCCGCTATGCGCCGACCGGCAGTACGCCACCGCGTTCACCCCCGCTGACGGAGTCGAATCACGCGACCCACCCCGTGGGACCCAGCGCGAGGCTTCTTCGTGCGCGGATCACCACGCAATTCCCCACAAAACCGCACGTCATCAGCGGTAGAGTTTGCCTTGCCTCAGAAGAGATTGCGATTCTCACTCTTCGCGCATGCTAGCTAATCCTTACAAGGATAACAATACTTGCAATGCTCACCGCTTGCTGGCAGGCTCCGAGCCACCGATGAAGTGGTCCGCATCACGCTCCGGCGATCCGCAGGACAGCGACGCCACCCATCGCGGACCCCGACGCACTCACCCGGAGGAGGCCCCACCTTGATACAAGGGGCGCGCTACATCAGCACCACAGCAACGAGCCTCGCCGAAGGGTGGAGCCTGGAACGCCTCACGCCGCCGAGCCGGCTCTTCGGCGCCAACGGCCTGCGCACCGGCCCCGACGGCCGCATCTACGTCGCCCAGGTGACCGGCAGCCAGATCAGCGCCCTCGACGTCGCCACCGGCGGACTCGAGACGATCAGTGCCAAGGGCGGCGACATCATCGCCCCCGACGACCTGGCCTTCGACGACCACGGCAACCTGTTCGCCACCGAGGTGATGGACGGGCGGGTCAGCATGCGCGGCGCCGACGGCCAGACCAGGGTGCTGCGCGACGATCTGCCCAGCGCGAACGGCATCACCGTGCACCAGAACCGGTTGTTCGTCAACGAATGTCGCGTCGGCGGACGGCTCATGGAGCTGTTCACCGACGGCAGCGAGCCCCGGGTCCTGGCGGAGAACCTGGCCATGCCCAACGCCATGGAGGTCGGTCCCGACGGGCTCCTCTACTACCCGGTGATGGGCACCAACGACATCTGGCGGATCGACCCGCGCGGCGGCGAACCCGAACGCGTCGTCGGCGATCTCGGCGTGCCCGACTCGGTGAAGTTCGACGCGGCGGGCAACATCGTCTCCACCCAGGTGAGCACCGGCGAGGTCCTGCGCATCGATCCCCGAACCGGACAGCGCACCGTCCTGGCCACCCTGAACCCCGGCTTGGACAACTGCACGTTCGTCGACGGTCGGCTCTTCGTCTCCAACTTCACCGGCGAGATCACCGAGATCCTCGATGGCGGCGAGACCAGAACCACCCTGCCCGGGGGCCTGAACTGGCCGCTGGACCTCACCGTCGGCAGCGACGGCGAACTCTACGTCGCCGACGGCACCTACTTCTACGTGCTGCGCCGGGGACAGGCCCCGGAAACGGTCGGCATGCTGTTCAGCCCCGGCTATCCCGGCTTCATCCGAGGCGTCACCGCCGTCGGCGCGGGGGAATTCGTGGTCACCACCTCGGGCGGACAGATCACGCGGTGGCGGCCGGCGAGTCAGGAGAGCGAGGTGCTGGCCGACGAACTCGACCAGCTCTACGGCGTGGCGCTCGGACCCAACGGCGACATCGTCGCCACGGAGTTCGGCCGCGGCCGGGTGCTGGCCGTGCGGTCCGGCGGCCGGGTCGAGGAGCTGGCCTCGGGCCTGAACCAGCCGATCGGCGTCGCGTTCACCACCGGCGGGACCTGCCTGGTCGCCGAAGCCGGCGCGGGCCGCATCGTCTCGGTGAGCAGCGCCGGGGTCGACACGGTGGTCGACGCGCTCGAGCAGCCCCAGGGCATCCTGGTGCGCGGCGACACGCTCTACATCGTCGATGTCGGCAGCAAGTCGCTGATCAGCGTCGATCTCGCGACCAAGGTCCGGACCACCCTGGCCAAGAACCTGCCGGTCGGGGCACCGCCCGGAGTCACCCCCAAGCCGCTGCGGGGGCTGCCGCCGTTCTCCGGTCCGCAGGGCCCCTTCGCGGGGATCACCGCCGGACCCGACGGGACCCTGTACCTGTCGGCCGACGCCGAGGGCAGCGTGCTCGCGCTGCGCGCCACGGCATGAACCCGGCGGTGGCGGCCGGGTCGATCGACCTGAGCGGACGCGTCGTCGTGGTGTCCGGGGCGGCGGGCGGCGGCATCGGCACCTCGGTGGTGGAGATGGTCGCGCGGGCCGGGGCCACCGTGATCGCGGTGAGCCGATCGAAGGACAACCTCACGACCCACATCGACCCGCTGATCGAGCAGGGGCTCGCGGTGGTGCCGGTGGCGGCCGACGCCGCCACCGACGACGGCATCGCCACGGTGCTCGCGACAATCCGCGCCACCGAGGGCGACCTGCACGGTCTGGTCAACGTGGCGGGCGGCGCGGCCCCGGCGACGTGGATGCCCGCGCTGCGGGTGAGTCGCGCCGATTGGCGAGCGCTGTTCACCCAGAACCTCGAAACGATGTTCTTCATGAGTCAGGCCGTCGCCGCCGAATTGAAAACGCGGCAACGGCCCGGCTCGATCGTCTCGATCTCCTCGATCAGCGGCATGAACACCGCGCCGTTCCACATCGGCTACGGCACGGCCAAAGCCGCGTTGGTGGCCGCGACCCGGACCATGGCGGTCGAACTCGCCGCCGACGGCATCCGGGTCAACGCCATCGCCCCCGGGGTGACCAAGACCCCCGCTTCGGCGACCTATGTCGGCGAGGACGCCGACCGGGACCGGCGCGCCATCGCCATGGGTCGGCGCGCGCGGCCCGAGGAGCAGGCGGGCGCGATCCTGTTCTTGCTCTCGGACCTGTCGACCTACATCACGGGTCAGACGCTGCTGGTCGACGGCGGACTCGACCTCAAGTGGACCCATCTCGACGCCGATCACACATCGCTGTTCCTCGAGGACGACGCGTTCCGCACCGCCATCACCCGCTAGGAGAGGTCATGACCGACACCACCGAGTCCGCGCTCACCGCTACCGAGGAGGCGCTGTCGACCCCGCGCACGATCGGCGTGGAGGCCTATCTGTCGCCGGACTACGCCCGCGCCGAACGCGACAAGCTGTGGACCAAGGTGTGGCAGCAGGTCGGTCGGGTCGAGGAACTGGCCCAGGTCGGCGACTTCCTCACCTACGACATCCTCGACGACTCGATCATCGTGGTGCGCTCGGCGCCCGACACGCTGCGCGCCTACTACAACGTCTGCTCGCATCGGGGCCGCCGGCTGATCGACACTCCCCCGGGCGCGCGGGAGGCCCACGGCCGCCGCAAGCAGTTCGTCTGCGGGTTCCACGGCTGGCGCTACGACCTCGAGGGCCGCAATACCTTCGCGGCCGAGCAGCAGGACTGGCCGTGCGGGCTGACCCCGGACCGCACCCGGCTCGGCGAGGTGCGGGTCGACACCTGGGGCGGCTGGATCTGGATCACCATGGACCCCGAGGCCGAGCCGCTGCGGGAGTACCTGGAGCCCGCGGCCGGGCTGCTCGATCCGTTCCAGCTGGAGAACATGCGCTATCGGTGGCGGCGCTGGCTGGTCTTCGACTGCAACTGGAAGGTCGCGTTGGAGGCGTTCATGGAGACCTACCACGTGCCCTACACCCACCCCGAGTTCATGAACTTCGGCAATTTCCTCGGGTGGTCGCGCGCGCAGGGCAAGCACAGCAACATCGGCTACGACGCGCCCAAGGGCATGGAGGAGAACCAGGCCAAGCTGCGCCTCGGCGCCGGACCCGACGCCCGCATGTCCACGGCCGAACTCCAGAACTTCACCTGGGAGAACGCCAATACCAACACCACCCGCACCCTGGTCGACGCCGCGAATCGGCTGGTCGCGGAGCTGCCCGAGGGCACCCCGGCCGATCAGGTGCTCAAACACTGGCTGCAATCGGCCCGCGAGTACGACGCCGATCGCGGGGTGGTGTGGCCGACGGTGGACCCGCAGGTCGTCGCGGCGGCGGGGACCGCGTGGCAGATCTTCCCCAACTTCCAGATCGGGCACGCGCTCAACAACATGCTCTGCTACAGCGCCCGGCCCTACGGCTACGACCCCGACAAGTGCATCTTCGAGGCGGCCGTCTACGAACTGTTCCCGGCCGGCCAGGAACCGAAGACCGAGTGGGAGTACACCGCCGCCGACGATCCGGCCTGGCGCACCGTCCTGCCCCAGGACTTCTCGAACATGGCCGCTGTGCAGCAGGGCATGAAGACGCGCGGCTTCGCCGGGCCGATGCCCAATCCCTACCGCGAACGCAGCGTCGTGAACCTGCACCACAACCTGGCCACCTACATGGGCACCGGCGCACCGCGCGACCTCGCCTGAGTCCGTGCCCTGATCACCCGAAACACCGCACCACACCGAGGAATTCGCATGCAGAACTGCGCACCAACGCAGACACCCGAGGTCGATCACGAAGCGCTCCGGGCGAAGTATCTCGCCGAACGCGACAAGCGCATCCGCCCCGAGGGCCAGCAGCAGTACGTGACGGCCGAGGCGGACTTCGCCGAGTATCACGAAGCCGACCCGTACACCCCGGTCCAGCCGCGACCGCCGATCTCCCAGGACATCGACGTGGCGATCCTCGGCGGCGGGCTGGCCGGACTCGTCACCGCAGCCCGGATCAGCGAGGCCGGGGTGGCGGACTTCCGGATCATCGAGCACGCCGGCGATTTCGGCGGCGCGTGGTACTGGAATCGCTACCCCGGCATCCAGTGCGACACCGACTGCTACTGCTATCTGCCGCTGCTCGAGGAGGTCGGCTACGTCCCGAAGCAGAAGTACTCCTACGGTGACGAGGTCTTCGAGCACTGCCAGCGCATCGGCAGGCACTTCGGTCTCTACGACAAGGCGATCTTCGGCACGCTCACCCGTTCGATGGCGTGGGACGAGTCGATCCAGCGCTGGCGGATCGGCACCGATCGGGGTGACGAGATCCGCGCCCGCTTCGTCGTCATGTGTCAGGGCCCGTTCAACCGGCCCAAGCTGCCCGGCATCCCCGGTCTCGGCGATTTCGCGGGACACACCTTCCACACCGCGCGCTGGGACTACGAGTACACCGGCGGCGACATGCGCGGGGGCCTGGACAAACTCGCCGACAAGCGGGTGGCGATCATCGGGACCGGCGCCAGCGGCGTGCAGTCCATCCCCCACCTGGCCCGCTCGGCGCGCCATCTCACCGTCTTCCAGCGCACCCCGTCCTACATCTACGAGCGCGGCAACGTGCCCACCGACCCCGCGTGGGCCGAGAGCTTGCAGCCCGGCTGGCAGGAGGAGATCCGCCGCAACTTCCACACCGGCGCGTTCGAAGCCTACGGTCCCGGTCAGGACGATCTGGTCTGCGACGGCTGGACCGAGGTCAGCCGCAATGTGCGCGACCACCTCGACAGCACCGGCGGCTGGGCGGGGCTGACGCCGGAGAAGTTCATGGAGCTGCGCGAGCTGGCGGACTATCGGGCGATGCAGCGGGTGCGCGACCGGGTCGACGAGATCGTCACCGACCCGGCGACCGCCGAGGCGCTCAAGCCCTACTACCGGTTCCTGTGCAAGCGGCCGTGTTTCAACGACGAGTACCTGCCGACCTTCAACCGCGACAACGTCACCCTCGTCGATGTTTCCGGCACCAAGGGCGTGGAGCGGATCACCGCCAAGGGCATCGTCGCCGACGGCGTCGAACACGAAGTGGACTGCATCATCTTCGCCAGCGGTTTCGAGATCACCACCGACCTCGACCGACGCTTCGGCATCGCCCCCTACGTGGGCCGCGACGAGCTCTCGCTCTACGACCACTGGGCCAAGGGCTACCGCACCCTGCACGGCACGATGACCACCGGTTTCCCGAACCAGTTCTTCACCGGGTTCGTCCAGGGCGGGGTGACCGCGAGCACGACGGCCATGTTCGAACAGCAGGCCCGCCACATCGCCTTCATCATCGAGCAGACGATGAGCCGGGGCGCGACCACGGTGGAACCCACCGCCGACGCGCAGGAACAGTGGTGCGCGACCGTGCGCGAGAGCGCGATCGACAACAGCAACTTCCAGCGCGAGTGCACCCCCGGCTACTACAACAACGAGGGCGAACAGCAGATCCGCTCCCATCTCGGCGACCCGTACTGGCCCGGCTTCTACGCCTTCGAGGATCTGCTCCAGGCGTGGCGCGACACCGGCGAGCTGCCCGGCCTGGCGCTGGGCACCCCGACCGAACCGGCCCGATGAGGCGCGCGGCGAGCGGAGCCCACCATGTCTGAACTCGGGTTCGAGGGCAGAGTCGCCGTGATCACCGGCGCCGGACGCGGATTGGGCCGCGCCTACGCGCTGCTGCTCGCCGCGAAGGGGGCCAGGGTGGTCGTCAACGATCCCGGCGCCACCATCAGCGGGGACAGCGGCGACGCCGGGGTCGCCGCGGCGGTGGTCGAGGAGATCACCGCCGCCGGCGGCATCGCGGTGGCCAGCACCGCTTCGGTGGCGACGGCGCAGGGCGGGCGCGCGATCGTGGCGACCGCGATCGAGGCCTTCGGCCGGATCGACATCATCGTGCACAACGCGGGCAACAACCGGTACGCACCGCTGGCGCAGATGTCCTACGAGGATTTCGACGCCGTCCTCGACGTCCACCTGCGCGGCGCGTTCCACGTGGTGCGCCCGGCGTTCGCGCTGATGTGCGAGGCCGGATACGGCCGGGTGGTCCTCACCTCCTCGATCGGCGGGCTCTACGGCAACCACCGCGTCGCCAACTACGGCGCCGCCAAGGCTGGGCTGATCGGACTGTCGAACGTGATCGCGCTCGAGGGCGCCGAACACGGCGTGCGCTGCAACGTGATCGTGCCCGCCGCGCTCACCCGCCTCGCCGAGGGCATCGACACCTCGGCCTATCCGCCCATGGACCCGGAACTGGCGGCGCCGGTGGTGGGGTGGCTCGCGCACGAATCCTGCTCGATCACCGGGGAGATGCTGGTGTCGATCGCCGGACGCGTGGCGCGGGCGTTCATCGCCGAGACCCCCGGGGTGTACCAACCGAGCTGGTCGATCGAGGAGGTCGGCGCGCGGATCGACGACATCCGGGCGACCGAGGATCCCTGGATCCTGCCGGTCGTCCCCTCCGGACACATCGACCACATCACCAAGAGCTTCGCGACAGCTATGAAGGGCAGCACGCATGTCGGTTAAAGTCTACGAACGCATTCTGCAACTCTTCGAAGCCGAGGGCATCAACACCCTGTTCGGCATTCCCGACCCCAACTTCGTGCACATGTTCCATCTCGCCGAAGAACGCGGTTGGACGGTGGTGGCCCCGCACCACGAGGAGTCGGCCGGTTTCATGGCCGAGGCCGTCTCCCGGATGACCGGCAAGGCCGCGGTGTGCATCGGCACCCTCGGCCCCGGCGTCGCCAACCTGGCCGGGGCCATGATGTGCGCCAAGGTCGAGAACTCGCCGGTGATCTTCCTGGGCGGGCAGCGCGCGCGGATCACCGAACAGCGGGTGCGGCGCGGTCGCATCCAGTTCGTGAAGCAGGCGGAACTGTTCGAGCCGTCGGTGAAGTACTGCGCCAGTATCGAATACGCCGACCAGACCGACGAGGTCATCCGGCAGGGTCTGCGCAAGGCGCTTTCGGGCACCCCCGGCCCGGTGTACATCGAGTACCCCTCGCACGTGATCCAGGAGGAACTCGAGGTCGGGCCCGCGCTGGCGCCGTCGGCGTATCGCCTGGTGGGACAGACCGCCGGTGCGGACCGGATCGCCGAGGCGGTCGACTACATCCGCGTGGCGAGCCAGCCCGTGCTGCTCGTGGGACACGGCGTGCACACCACACGCGCCGGCAAGTCGGTCCGCGCGCTGGCCGAGGCCATGGCCTGCCCGGTCATCCAGACCTCGGGCGGCACCTCCTTCATCCCCGGGCTCGAGGACCGCACTTTCCCGTACGGGTTCTCGGCGGCGGCGATCGACGCGGTCGTGAAATCCGATCTGTGCCTGGCCATCGGCACCGAACTGGGCGAACCGGTGCACTACGGGCGCGGACGGCACTGGGTCGCCAACGAGGCCAACCGCAAGTGGATCCTCGTCGAGCAGGACCCCGAGGCCATCGGGGTGAACCGATCGGTGGACGTGCCGCTGGTCGGTGACCTGCGCGCGATCGTCCCGCAGCTGGTCGAGGCGCTGCGCGAGACCCCACGCACCCCCACCCCCGAGCTCGCGGGCTGGATCGAACAGGACGCGGCCCAGCTCGCGGAACTGGCCGAGACCGCGCCGTCGGGGATGTCGCCGGTGCACCCTGCGCGGCTGATCGTGGAGGCGACGCAGGCGTTTCCGGCCGACGGCATCATGGTGCGCGACGGCGGCGCCACGACGATCTTCGGCTGGACCTACTCGCAAGCCAAACCGCACGACGTCATGTGGAATCAGAACTTCGGGCACCTGGGCACCGGACTGCCCTACGCGGTAGGCGCGGGCGTGGCCGACGGCGGCAAACGACCGATGATGCTGATCACCGGCGACTCCTCGTTCCAGTTCCACATCGCCGAACTCGAAACCGCCGCGCGACTGAACCTCCCCCTGGTCTGTGTGGTCGCGGTCGACTACGCCTGGGGGCTCGAGGTCGGCGTCTACAAGCGCACCTACGGGCAGGGCTCGCTCGAGACGGGCGTGCACTGGAGCAAGAACACCCGGCTGGACAAGGTCGCCGAGGGCTTCGGCTGCTACGGCGAATACGTCGAGCGCGACGAGGACATCGCCCCCGCCATCAAACGCGCCTACGCCAGCGGGCGACCGGGCGTCATCCACGTCGCGGTCGACCCGAAGGCGAATTCGGAAGAAATGCCGAGCTACGACGAATTCCGCACCTGGTACGCGGAAGGCACTCAGTGAGGAAATCATGCGTGAATATCTGAAGCTCTACATCGACGGGCAGTGGACCGACCCCGCCGAGCCCCACACCATCGACGTGGTGAATCCGGCCACCGAGCAGGTGTGCGGCACGGTGGCCGTCGGCACGGCGGCGGACGTGGACCGCGCGGTCGCCGCCGCGCGCGCCGCCTTCGCCGGGTGGTCGAGCACCGAGCCCGCGCAACGGCTCGCGCTGCTGCGCGCGGTTCTCGCCGAATATCAGAAACGCGCCCCCGATCTCGGGGCGGCGCTGATCGAGGAGCTGGGGGCACCGGCCGCCCTGGCCAACGGCTTCCAGGTGGACCTGGGGACGGGCCACCTCAGCACCACGATCGAGGTCCTCGAGGGATTCCGCTTCGAGGAACAGCGTGGCGCGTCGCTGATCGTGAAGGAGCCGATCGGGGTCTGCGCCCTGATCACCCCGTGGAACTGGCCGCTGAACCAGATCGCGGTGAAGGTCTTCCCCGCGCTGGCCACCGGCTGCACCATGGTGCTCAAGCCCTCCGAACTCGCGCCGTTCTCCGGCCAGATCTTCGCCGAGATCCTCGATGCCGCCGGTGTTCCGGCCGGGGTGTTCAACCTGGTGCAGGGCGACGGCCTCGCGGTCGGCGTGCCGTTGGCGAGTCATCCCGACGTCGACCTGGTCTCGTTCACCGGCTCGGCCAGGGCGGGCATCGATATCGCGCGCAACGCGGCGGCCGGGGTCAAGCGGGTCACCCAGGAGCTCGGCGGCAAGAACCCCAACATCATCCTCGATGACGACGCCTTCGCCGAGAACGTCGGCAAGGGCGTCGTGAGCATGATGCTCAACTCGGGCCAGACCTGCAGCGCGCCCTCGCGCATGCTGGTGCCCGGCGCGCGGATGGCCGAGGCGATCGAGGTCGCACGCGCAGCGGCCGAGGGGGTCACCGTCGGCGATCCGCACGGCGAGTTCGCCATCGGCCCGGTGGTCTCGGCCAACCAGTTCGACAAGATCCAGACACTGATCGCCAAGGGCATCGGCGAGGGGGCCACGCTGGTGGCGGGCGGGCCGGGCAAACCGGACGGTCTGAGCACCGGCTACTACGTGCGGCCCACCGTCTTCGCCGAGGTCACCAACGACATGACGATCGCCCGCGAGGAGATCTTCGGGCCGGTCCTGACGATCCTGGGCTACGACGATCTCGACCACGCCGTCGAGATCGCCAACGACACCGAGTACGGCCTGGCCGGCTTCGTCGCCGGCACCGACCTGGCGCAGGCGCGCGCGGTCGCCCGCCGGATCAGGGCGGGGTCGATCGCGATCAACGACGGGTTCGATTTCCACACGCCTTTCGGCGGCTACAAGAAGAGCGGCAACGGCCGCGAGTGGGGCGATTTCGGCTTCCACGACTACCTCGAGATCAAGGGCGTGCTCGGTTACGCGCCGCCGGAAGAATGAGAGGCGACCGATGCCTATCCTGGCCACGAAGAAACTGAGCGACGCCGTCGGCGTGGAGGTCCTCGACGCCGACGCCGACCGGCTGCTGCACGACCCCGACATTCCGGCCGCGTGCATGGCGGCGCTCGAGGAGCACGGCGTGCTGCTGTTTCGCGAACTGCACATCGGCGACGACGCGCAGGCGGCGTTCGGGCGGCGGTTGGGCGAGCTGGTGCAATTCCCGCTCTACGCCAACCCCGATGTCATGCAGATCAGCTTCGACCCCGACAATCCCAACGCGGAGTACTTCGCGAGCAACGATTTCTGGCACCTCGACGGCGCGTTGGACGCCATCCCGGCCAAGGCGTCGATGCTCAGCGCGCACGTGATCGCCACCGAGGGCGGCGAGACCGAGTTCGCCAGCACCTACGCGGCCTACGACAACCTCTCCGACGACGAGCGGCAGCGCTTCGCCGACCTGCGGGTGGTGCACACCTTCGCCGCGATCCAGCGACTGACCTACCCGGACCCCACCGAGGAGCAGCTCACCGAATGGGCCTCGCGCACCGTGCGCGAGCATCCGCTGGTGTGGCAGCACGACACCGGGCGGCGCTCCCTGGTCTTCGGGGCGACCACGTCCCACATCGTCGGCATGGACCCCGAGCAGGGGCGCGCACTGCTCGACGACCTCCAGGCGCGCGCCACCGCACCGGAGCGCGTGCTGCGCCACGCCTGGTCGGTGGGCGATCTGGTGATCTGGGACAACCGGGGCCTGGTCCACCGGGCGTGCGAGTTCGACCGGCGCGAACCGCGTCGGATGCACCGCACCACCCTCGCCGGCGACGAGGCCATCAAATGAGCGCCCGCACCGCGATCGTCACCGGCGGCGCGTCGGGGATCGGCGGCGCGATCAGCGCACGGCTCGCCGCCGACGGGGCATCCGTCGCCATCTTCGACCTCAACGGTGACGCGGCCAAGGACGCCGCCGCCGCGATCGAGAACGCCGGCGGTCGGGCGATCGGCCTGCCCGTCGACGTCACCGACCGCGCGGCGATCGACGCCGGGGTCGACGAGGTCCGCGCTCGGATCGGCCGACCGGCGGTGCTGGTGAACAGCGCCGGTCTCACCCTGGACGGACCGTTCCTCGAGATCAGCGCCGAGACCTGGAACCGGGCCCTGGCGATCAATCTCACCGGGACCTTCGACTGCTGCCAGGCGGTGATCCCGGACATGATCGAGCAGGGCTGGGGACGCATCGTCAACATCTCGTCGTCGAGCGTGCACAGCGGCGCGGCCGGGCTGGCCGGGTACGTCGCGGCGAAATCGGGCGTGGTGGGTCTGACCAAGGTGCTCGCGCTCGAGTTCGCCAAACGCGGGATCACGGTGAACACCATCCCGCCGGGCTTCATCGACACCCCGATGCTGCGCCACACCGTGGACCGGGGGTTCATCGACGTCGAGGCGCAGATCGCGCGCACCCCGGTCGGCCGGATCGGCACACCCGCCGACGTGGCCGCCACCTGCGCGTTCCTGGTGAGCGAGGAGGCCGGCTATCTCACCGGCCAGGTCATCGGCGTCAACGGCGGGCGGAACACGTGACAGCGGCGCAAGAGCCCCGCATCGCGCCGTTGCCGAAGGCGGAATGGTCCACGGAGATGACCACGTTCATGGCCGAGTATCGCAGCGCGGCGATCGGCGACAAGCCGTCGACCGGGCGGCAGAGCGGGGCGAACCTGCTGGGCACGCTGGCCAGATATCCGGCGCTGGCCAAACCGTTCCTCACCTTCAACGGGCACTTCCTCTACGGCTCCACGCTCTCGGCCCGGCAGCGCGAGCTGCTGGTGCTGCGGGTGGCGGCGGTCCAGCGCTGCGGCTACGAGTGGGCCCAGCATTCGATCCTGGCCGCCGACGCGGGCCTCGAGCCCGAGGAGATCGCCCGAATCGAACGGGGTCCGAGCGCGTCGGGGTGGTCGGCGATCGACGGCGCGCTGCTGGCCGCCGTCGACGAACTGCTCGGCGACGGGGCCGTGAGCGGCCCGACCTGGACCGCCCTGGCGACCGAGTTCGACGAGCACCAGCTGATGGATGTGGTGTTCACCGTGGGCATGTACGCGATGCTCGCCATGGCTCTGAGCTCGTTCGCCGTGGCGGCCGAAGCCGCGCTGGTTCCGTACCTGCCCGCACCGGAGTGAGCGCGGGCAGGTGAGCGCGAACTAGCCGCGTCGGGCGAGCACCGCGTCGGCCGCGGCCCAGTGCTCGTCCGCCACCCACAGGCGCGCGAAGGCCGTGACGGCCTCCTCGGCCGACACCCCGCCGACGACGCGCTTGATCTCGGCGGCCTGCGGGGTGGCCAGCGATCGGGCCAGCGCGCGCCAGCCGTCCTCGAACTCCGCGCGCGGCAGCACCCGGTCCACCAGGCCGAGGCGCTGCGCCTCGACGACGTCGAGGATCGCGCCGGACCCGGCGAGCAGCAGCGCGCGGCTCTTGCCGACGAGGGCGGCGAGGCGTTCCGCGCCGCCCCAGGCCGGCATGATCGCCAGCGCGGACTGGTTGAAGCCGATCTTGATATCGTCGGCGGCGACGCGGATGTCGGCGGCCACCGCGAATTCGGCGCCGCCGCCGAGCGCGTGCCCGTTGAGCGCGGCGATCACGGGGGCGGGGAAACTCGCCAGCCGGTCGCAGATCGAGCGCATCCGCCAGGCCATCGCGGCGGCCTGTTCCTCGGTGCGCAGAGCGCTGAGTTCCTTCAGGTCACCGCCGGAGACGAACGCGCGGTCACCGGCGCCGCGCACGACGAGAGCGCGTGCGCCCGCCGCCTTGTCGAGCGCCTCGTCGAGCTCGTCCATCGTGACGGGCGCGATGGCGTTGCGCGCGTGCGGTCGATCGATCGTGATGACCGCGACGCCCTCGTCCAGCTCGAGCTCGACCATCTAAGATTCTCCCATCACGAGATTGTCATTCTTGTTTTCAGAGAATAACATCATCGCTGCAGAACTTCGGATCGGGCATTGGAGTCTCACGTGCGCAGCATTCCCGCCGACTTGGTCGAGCACTACCGAACGCAGGGCTGGTGGACCGGCGAACCGATCGGCGAGCTGCTGACGCGCGGCCTCGCCGCCGCCCCGGACACCGAATTCCGGGTGCACTCCGCCGAGCGTCCCTGGTCGGGCACCTTCGGCGAGGTCGAGCACCGGGCCCGTCGCCTCGCCGCGGGCCTGCGCGCCCGCGGCGTCGGGCCCGGCGACGTCGTGGCCTTCCAGCTGCCCAACTGGATGGAGGCCGCCGCCACCTTCTGGGCGTCGGCCTTCCTCGGCGCGGTGGTGGTGCCCATCGTGCACTTCTACGGCCGCAAGGAACTCACCTACATCCTCGAGGCGACCACGCCACGGGTGTTCATCGGAGCGGAGCGCTTCGGGCGCCTCGAGTTCCAGGCCGATCTCTGCGCCGACATCCCGATCGTCGGCGTGGTGGGACGCGACTTCGACGACCTGCTCGCCGACGAACCAATGCCCGGATTCCTCCCGACCGATCCGGCCGGCCCCGCACTGATCGCCTTCACCTCGGGAACCACCAGCGCGCCCAAGGGCGTCGTACACAGCCATGAAACCCTCGGTCACGAAACCCGGCAGCTGTCCGCCTGGTACCCGCCCGACCGCGGCAAACAACTCACCGCCGCACCCGTCGGGCACTTCATCGGCATGGTGAACGCCTTCCTGATCCCGGTGCTGGACGCGTCGCCGGTGAACCTGGCCGATGTGTGGGACCCGCAGCGCGTCCTCGCGCTGATGCACAGCGACGGGCTCACCGTGGGCGGCGGCGCGACGTACTTCGTCACCAGCCTGCTCGACCACCCCGATTTCACCGCCGCGCATCTGCCCCGGATGAGGTACGCGGGCCTGGGCGGGTCGTCGGTGCCCGCGGCGGTCACCCGCAGGCTCGACGATCTGGGCATCACGGTGTTCCGCTCCTACGGCAGCACCGAGCACCCGTCGATCACCGGGTCACAGATCACCGCAGCCTCGGACAAACGCCTGTTCACCGACGGCGATGTCCTACCCGGCGTGGAGATCCGCCTGGCCCCCGACGGCGAAATCCTCAGTCGCGGACCGGAATTGTGCCTCGGCTACACCGACGCCGCCCTCACCGCCGCCGCCTTCGACGCCGACGGCTGGTACCGCACCGGCGACATCGGCGAACTCGACGCCGACGGCTACCTCACGATCACCGACCGCAAGGCTGACATCATCATCCGCGGCGGCGAGAACATCAGCGCCCTCGAAGTCGAGGAGGTCCTGCTGACAATGCCCGGAATCGCCGAGGCGGTCGTCGTCGCCGCACCGGATGCCCGCCTCGGCGAGCACGCCGCCGCCGTGGTGCGGCTGCGCGCCGGCCACGAGATGCCGACCATCACCGAGATGCGTACGCATTTCGACAAAGCCGGTGTCGCCAAACAGAAGTGGCCCGAGGAGCTACACCAGGTCGAGGACTTCCCCCGAACCGCCAGCGGCAAGGTACAGAAGTTCCACGTCCGACGAAACATCGCCGACCGCCAACCGATGAACGGCTGAACTCCCGCGCCCAGACGTAGAGCTGCGAAATCCACGCGGCGACCGCGTACGGGATCGAATCTGCGCGACCGATGGTGTCGAACCGACGCCATCGGCGCGCAGTTCGAGAACGCTTGGCCACCTTCGATTTCCAGCAAAGGATGATGCCGGGCGATCAGGTCTGAACTCGCCCGCTGGGCCGGTACGGCTACGACCTCCTGCGGTACGGCCATCGAAGTCGTCCGATCTGACAGACCTCGCACTCGGCAATTCCGCTCTGCCATCGCATTCCACTACCGTCGACGGCATGCGCGACAGCCAGTGGACAATCCTTGGTGAGCGGGTACTCGACGAGAGCCGGCACATCCGGCTGTCGACCGCCGATATCCGCCTGCCGGACGGCGTGGAGTTCACTCAGTACGTCGCCCGGATGCCACGGTGCGCGATGACACTGGTGCTCAATGATTCCCGCGAGGTCCTGCTGATGTACCGGCACCGGTGGATCATCGACCAGTGGGTATGGGAGCTGCCCGGCGGATACGTCGACCACGCTGAAGACGTGGCCTCGGCAGCGGCCCGCGAAGTCGAGGAAGAAACCGGGTGGCGCCCCCGCACCATGCAACACTTGGTGACCTACCAACCCGCGATCGGCACTCTCGACCATCCACAGGAGGTGTACCTCGCTCGCGGTGCCGACCTCACCGACACACGCCCGGACATCAACGAAGCCGAGGCAATCCGGTGGGTGCCGCTCGATGAGGCTGTGCAGATGATCGACCGTGGCGAAATCATCGGTGCGGCAACTGTAGTCGGCGTATACCGAGCGCTCACACTGACCTAGGAGTGCGTTCGGCGGGACTCCGCGCCACCAACCAATTCGAGCGCTTTCGACCCACCCGGTCCGCTTCGCATGGTCTTCCATCGCGAGGCTGGACGCGAGCAAGCACAAGTTGAACACGCGCCCACGCTGGTACCCATCGCTCATATTCAGCGACGCCCGCGCAAGTACTAGTGCGTGGTCCGATCACGAATCAACGACAATGGGCAACTGACGTCGGAACCAACTCGACAGGAGTTGTCCTTGTGCGGATGACCTACGATTCGACGGCCAACGCCGCGATGATCTACCTCGCCGATCGCATCGGCCCCGGACAAGCCGTCCGGCAACAAGCAGTACCACTCGACGGGGCCGAGATGGTCCTGGATTTCGATGTCGATGGCGTGCTACTCGGCATCGAGGTGATCGGCGCACGCGAAACCATCTCGGCCGAAGTACTCGACGCGGCTGAACAAATCGGATGATCCCCGCCGGTTCGGGCTACTCGGCACACGCCGCGGGCAGCCCGAACCGGCGGCTCGATCTGATGACCGCATCAACCCGAAGCGAGATGCGATCACCTGGCATTGCCGCCAATACTGTGCTGATCGACTCAGCGATCGCGGCCACCGTCATCGACGGACCCGCCTACGACTGAGCCGAGTCTCGCGCGTCGGGCCCGGCCAGGATCGTCACGGCCGCGACCGCCGTGGGGCCACCGATGGAGTGCGCCAACCCGATTCGTGCCCGGTCGACCTGGTTCACCGCGTCGCCGCGCAACTGCTCGAACAACTCCACGCACTGCGCCACCCCGGTGGCGCCCGGCGGATGTCCCTTCGACTTCAGGCCGCCGCTCGGATTGACCGGTAGCGCGCCGCCGACGCTGGTGACGCCCGCTTCGACGAGCTTGTGGGCCTCGAACCGATCGGCGAACCCGAGATCCTCGTAGCTCATCAACTCGATGCCGGTGAAGAAGTCGTGCACCTCGGCGACATCGATGTCCGACGGGGTCAGCCCGGCCATGCCGAACGCCTGGCGCGCGGCACGGACCGTGGCAGGGAACGTCGTCATGTCCCGCTTGTGCTGGTGCATCACCGAATCCATGCCGAGTCCCACCCCGCGAATCCACACGGGGCGGTCGGTGTAACGGTCGACCACGTCCTCAGCCACCAGCACGAGCGCCGCCGCCCCGTCGCTCTGCGGCGCGCAGTCGTAGAGCCCGAAGGGCGTGACCACCGTCGGCGCCGCGAGGGCTTCCTCGATACTGATCTCGAAGCGCAACCGCGCCTTGAGGTTTCGCACGCCGTGCCGATGGTTCTTCACCGCGACCATGGCCATGTGCTCGCGCGTGGCAGGCGATTCGTGCAGGTACCGTGCCACGTGCAGCGCGAACCCGGCAGGCGCGACCAGCCCGAGCGGGTAGTCCCAGGCCATGTCACGGGTCATCGCCTCCCACTCCCACAGCATGTCCTTGGATGCCGACTCACGCAGCTTGTCCGCGCCGACCACCAGGGCCACGTCGATAGCGCCGGAGGCGATCGCGAGCAGCGCGTTGCGGACCGCGTCGTGCCCGGTGGCGCAGGCGTTCTCGACGCGGGTCACCGGAATGTCGGGCAGCCCGAGGGTGTCGGCGAGAATGCCGGAGGCGAACCCGTCGGCGGTGCCGAGCTCACCGAACCACGCCGCCTGGATGTCGGATTTGCGCAGCCCCTTGTCGATGGTGCGCGCGCAGTCGGCGAAGGCCATCGGCACCAGATCTTTGATACCGAGCGCGAAATGCTCGGCGAAGGGCGTCATTCCGGCGCCGACGATGGCGACTCTTCTCATGCTGCCGACTCCTGTCGTTCGGGGGTTTCCGGTTCGAAGGCGTAGCCGTAGTCCGGCACGCCGGAGCGCACCGCCACGCGTCGCAACACCATGCGGCCGCGATCGCCGATGTCCACCGAACCCGGTTCGGCGCTGGTCACTTTCACCAGCGCGCGCACGCCGACCTCGTCGAGTTCGACGATGACCAGCGAATACGGCGTTTTCAGCCCGGGCACCGGCACATGCACCGTCACCGACGTGTACACGGTGGCGGTGCGGGGCAACGGCACCAGCGTGTAGTCGGTGCGCAAAGTGCCGTCGTCGTCCACCCGATAGCGAGGTGGGAAGTCCAGTTCGTCGGTGCCGTCGTGGCGTCCGGCCGCCCAGCGCACTTTCGCCTCGAACGCGCGCTCATAGGCGGCCAGCGAGATCGGGATGTCGGCCCCGGGCACGAAGCTCGTCACCGGTTTCTCCCGCGGCGGCGGTTCGCGCCGATGCACCGGCACCGCGCCGGCCGCGACCGTGACGCCGGACAGACTGCCCTGTTCCACCCCGACCAGCGGGCCGGCCTGCCCCGCGTCCACCATCGCCGCCAGCGCGAACAATCCAGAACTCGCCCCCAAGGTGGGCAGCGGCGGCGGAGTACCGATACACAGGTCGGTGGCCTGTTCGTGATCGACACCGGCCACCGCGACCGGGGTGTCGAGCCAGGACGCGGCCAGTGACCCGAGAAGTCCGCGTTCGCGCAATAGTCGGGGGTCGCCGTAGTCGTGCACGACGCCGGTGGCGTAGCGGGTCCGGACCGGCAGACTCCGGGCGACGCGCGCCGCGGTGCGCACCTGCAGTCCGCGTTCGCCCGTGACGGCGGCGGCCGCGCCGGCCGGATCGAGGTCGACGCCGATCACCAGGGTTCGCGGCCGCGCCGAGCCGAGGGCGTCGAGGGTCGCGGGTGCGCCGCCGAGCCGTTCGGTGACCTCGAGCTCGGAATCCAGACCGAGGCCTGCCAGCAGTACCGCGGCGTTGCCGCCTTCCAGCAGCGGCAGATCCCGGCTGACCAGCACGACGTGCTCCACCCCGGCCCCCGAGGCGATCGCGGCCCGGCCCGCTTCGACGGCGAGGGTGATCGCGTCCTCGTCGTCACCGGGTACGCGCTGTTCGGCGGTACCCCAGCACGGCAGATAGGTACCGACCGAAGCGATCAACGGCATCGTGCTCTCCCGACCTAGATGATAATGTGATTCTCATATTAGAGAATGCAGTCTAGCAACAGGCCGGAATCGGTGACATTGCGATCCGCTCCCTGGATCTTTCCGACAATTGAATGGGGAGTCTCATGACTGGGACAACTCTCCCGCTGCCCAGCGGCGGCATCACCGTCATCGGGCGCCTGCGCGCGTACGCCCACCACTACGGCACGGCGGTGCTGCCGGATCTCACGATCGCTGCCTGTGCCGTGCTCGTCTCCGCGGAGGCGGGCCATCTCACCCTCACCCCCACCGACTCCGAAGGCGACTCCACACCATGACCAGTGCCGGTTCCGATCTGGTGCGGCTACCGCACGAGGTACCGATCAGCTCCTACGTCGTCGATATCGACGGAATCCCGATGTCGGCCACGGTCGCCGAGGCGGCCGACCCGCGCGCCGTCATCATCGCCGTCCACGGCGGCGTAACGACCTCCGCCTACTTCGACTGCCCCGGCCACCCCCGGCTGTCGCTGTTGCGCACCGCGCCCGCGCTCGGGTTCACGGTGGTCGCGATCGACCGCCCCGGCTACGGCAGTTCGGCGCCGCACGCGGCCGACATCGCACCGGCCGCCCGCCGCGTCGACCTCGCCTACGCCCTGGTCGAGCGCGTGCTCGGGACGCGCGAGCGCGGAGCGGGGATGTTCATCCTCGCGCATTCGGCCGGGTGTGAACTGGCCGTCCGGATGGCCGCCGACGAGCGTGGCGCGCAGTTGCTCGGCATCGAACTCGCCGGCACCGGCAGGAAACACCACCCCGAAGCCATCAGCAACCTGACAGCGGCCGGGCCGGGGCGCGGCGAACGTCTGCGCGAACTGCTCTGGCAGCCGAGCCGTCTGTACCCGGCCGAGGTCTTCGGTGGCGCGGCGATCGCGTCGCCGGGCCCGGCGTACGAGGCCACCATGATGCCGCAGTGGGTGGCGCACGATTTCGAGCACACCGCCGCGAAGGTCCGCGTTCCCGTCCAGTTCACCGTGGGCGCGTACGAAAAGGTTTGGCGCACCGACCCACTCGCGTTGGGCGAGATCACCGCGCTGTTCACGGCCGCGCCGCGCGTGCTGCTCCACGAGCAGGCCGACGCGGGCCACAACCTGAGCATGGGGCATTCGGCGACCGCCTATCACCTCCGGGTGATGTCGTTCATCGAGGAATGCGTGATCGCGCGCCGCTGAGATCGCCGATCAACGAAATCCGCCCCACGACAAGGATTGTCGTGGGGCGGATTTCGTCGGTGTCTCAGAGGCCGAGGGATTTGGCGATGATCACCTTCATGACCTCGCTGGTTCCGGCGTAGATCCTGGCCACTCGCGCGTCGGTGTACAACCGTGCGATCGGGTACTCGCTCATATAGCCGTAACCACCGAACAGCTGCAGACACCGATCGACCACGCGGCCTTGCACTTCGGTGGTGAACAGCTTCACGCGTGCCGCGTCGGGGCCGGACATTTCACCCTCGACCAGATCCAGCACGGCACGATCCACCATGGCCTGCGCCGCCTCGACCTCGGCCGACATCGCGGCGAGTTCGAACTTGGTGTTCTGGAAGGACGCGACCGGTTTCCCGAAGGCCTTGCGTTCCTTGACGTAGTCGATCGTGGCGGTGATCGCGGCCCGCGCCTGGGCGACCGAGCCGACCGCGACCGTCATCCGTTCCTGCGACAGATTGTTGCCGAGGTAGCCGAAGGCCTCGCCTTCGGCCCCGAGCCGATTCGCCACGGGAACCCGAACCGCGTCGAACGACAGCTCGACGGTGTCCTGCACCTTGCAGCCCATCTTGTCCAGCACCCGCCCGCGCTCGAACCCGGGCATGCCGTCCTCGACCACCAGCAGGGTCAGGCCCGCGCGCCGGTTCTCCGGATCGGTCGAGGTCCGCGCCACCACGATCACCAGATCGGCGAGCAGGCCGCCGGTGATGAACGTCTTCGCGCCGCTGAGCAGATAGTCGTCGCCGTCGCGCACCGCGTAGGTGCGCATCCCGGCCAGATCGGATCCGGTGCCGGGTTCGGTCATCGCGATGGCGGTCAGCAGCGAACCGCTCGCCAGCCCGGGGAACCAGCGTTCACGTTGCTGCTCGTCGGCGTAGGCCAGGAAATACGGGAGGATGACATCGAGCTGGGTGCGCACCGTGCTCAGCGTCACCAGCGCTCGCGCCGCTTCCTCCTGCAGGACGGCGTTGTAGCGGTAGTCCCGCAGGCCCGCTCCCCCGTACTCCGGTGGGATGGCGACGCCGAGAATGCCGAGGGCACCGAGCTTTTCGAAGACCTCGCGCGGCATCTGCCCGGCCTTTTCCCACTCGGCGTAGTGGGGCGCGATCTCCTTGTCGATGAATTCCCTGGCCAGCCCGCGGAAGGCTTCGTGGTCCTCGGTGTAGATGTCTCGGCGCACCGATGTCTCCTTGTTGCTCAGGCGACCAGTTCGACGATGGCGGCGTTGGCGGTGCCGCCGCCCTCACACATCGTTTGCAGGCCGTAGCGAATTCCGTTGTCGCGCATGTGATGAACCATCCGGGTGAGCAGACCCGCCCCCGAACCACCGAGCGGATGACCGAGCGCGATGGCACCGCCGAGCGGGTTGAGCAGCTGTGCGTCGGCGCCGGTTTCGGCGAGCCAGGCCAGCGGCACCGACCCGAACGCCTCGTTCACCTCGAAGACACCGATCTCGGCGAGATCGAGACCGGCTTTGCGCAGGACCTTCTCGGTCGCCGGAATCGGACCGGTCAGCATGAGTACCGGGTCGGCGCCGGTCACCGCGCCCGCGCGGTAGCGCACCAGCGGTGTCAGCCCCAGTTCGCGGGCCCGCTCCGGTGTCGTCACCAGCACGGCGGCGGCGCCGTCGGAGATCTGGGAGGAGTTACCCGCGTGGATCACGCCGTCGGCTTGGAAGGCCGGCTTGAGTTTGGCCAGGGTCTGGGGTGTCGTCCCGCGGCGCACGCCTTCGTCGGCGGTCACCGTCCCCGCTTCGGTCTCGACGGGCACGAGCTGGGCGTCGAACGCGCCACGATCCTGGGCGGCCGCGGCCAGTTCGTGCGAGAGCGTGGCGAATTCGTCGAGCCGATGACGATCCAGCCCCCACTTCTGGGCGATCAGCTCCGCGGAAATGCCCTGGTTGAACGAGAAATCCTGATAGCGCGCACGGGCTTTCGGGCCGTAGGGGGCACCACCCTCCTTCGCCGCGCCGAGCGGGACCCGGCTCATCACCTCGACCCCACCCGCGACGACGACATCCTGCTGCCCCGACATCACCGCCTGCACAGCGAAATCCACCGCCTGCTGGCTCGAGCCGCACGCCCGGTTCACCGTCGTGCCGGGAATGCTCTCCGGCCATCCGGCGGCCAGCACCGCGTAGCGCCCGATATTGCTCGACTGGTCACCGACCTGGGAGACACAGCCCCAGATCACGTCGTCGATCACGGCCGGGTCGATCCCGGTGCGCTCGATCAGGGCGCTGAGCACCACCGCGGACAGGTCCGCCGGATGGGTCCCCGCCAGTCCGCCGTTGCGTTTGCCCCACGGCGTGCGCACCGCCTCGACTACTACTACCTCACGCATGGCGCTCTCCATTCGAACTAGTCATCGTTGTGTTCGGTCTGCCGGGCGATCGCCCAGCGGCCGGTGAACTCCGGTTCCCGGGCGGCCGCGAACGCCGCGAAGGCCTCCGGTGCGTCGGCGGTCGCGAAGTTCACCCCCTGCGCCCGAGCCTCATTGGCCAGCGCGTCGCGCAGGGTGCGGTCCGCGCCCTCGTTCAGCAGTGCCTTGGTCTGGGCCAGCGCCACCGGCGGTCCGGCGGCGAGCCGTTCGGCGAGCTCGACGACGAAGGCGTCGAGCTCGGGTTCGGCGACGACCCACGTCACCAGGTTCAGTGCGTGCGCCCGCTCGGCGTCGATCGTCTCGGCCAGCAGCGCCAGCCGCTTGGCCTGTTGCAGTCCCACGAGTTTGGGCAGCAACCAGGACCCGCCGAGATCGAGCGAGAGCCCGCGGCGGGTGAAGATCTGCGAGAACCGCGACTGCGGCGTCGCGACCACCAGATCGCAGCCCAGTGCCAGGTTCCAGCCCGCGCCGACCGCCACCCCATGCACCTTGGCGATGGTGGGAATCGGCAACTCGTGCAGCAGCAGCGCGACATCGGTGAGCGCGCGCAACTTGTGCAGGGGATGGCTGGGGTCGGGTGTGGCGATATCCGCGCCGGAGCAGAAGGCCCCGCCCGCGCCGGTGAGCACGAGGGCGCGGACGTCGCGGTCGCGGCCTGCCGCGTCCAGTGCCTCCCGCAGCGCCGCCCACAGTTCGCGATTGATCGCGTTCTTGCGGTGCGGCCGATGCAGGGTCAGCGTGCGCACACCGTTGCGGTCTTCGGTCAGCAGGATCCGTTCATCGCGGGTGTCTTTGTCCCCCAACGTCATCAGGGCACGGCCGTGGCGATGAGACGGTGCAGGCGCAGCAGGGCGATTTCGTCGTCGGTGAGACCGAACTCCGCGAGCACCGCGTTCGTGTGTTCGCCCAGCGCCGGCACCGCGCCCATCGGCGGATCGAACCCGCTGATTATCGGGGGCGGGAGCAGCGCCGGGATCTGCCCGACCGGGGTATCGATCCGACGCCAGCGATCGCGTTCGGTCAGCTGCGGATGGTCCAGCACTTCGCTCGGGGTGTTGTAGCGGGCGTTGCCGATGCCCGCGGTGTCGGCGGCCTGCTGGATGTGGGCCAGGTCGTGGCCGGCGCACCACGCGCCGATCTCGGCGTCGAGCACCTCGCGATGACGAACCCGGTCGGAATTGCTCCGGAATCGTGGGTCGTCGGCCAGATCCGCTCGTCCCAGCAACTCACGCGAGAGCCGTTGCCATTCCCCGTCATTGGTGGTGCCGAGCACCACGGTCTGCCCGTCACCGGTCGGGTACGCGCCGTAGGGCGCCACCGCGGGCGAACTCATGCCGAGCGGCTGCTGATCGATGCCGGAATGCCGGGTGTAGGTGAGCTGGTAGCCCATCACCTCGGCCATCGTGTCGAACAGGCTGACCGTGACCGCCGCCCCCTTGCGGGTGCGCCGGTCGCGCGCGGACAGCATGGCCAGGATCGAGATCGCCGCGTACAGACCGGAGCAGACATCGGCGACCGGTGGACCGGGCTTGGCGGGCGCGCCCGCCGCACCGGTCACCGCGCACACTCCCGATTCCGCCTGTGCCAGTAAGTCGTACGCGCGTTTGCCCGACAGTGGGCCGCCGGCGCCGAAGCCGTCGATCTCGACCGCGATCAGGTCGGGATGGCTGTGCTCGAGGTCGGCCGGGGTGATACCGAGCCGCGCGGTGGCGCCGGGAGCGAGATTGGAGACGAGCACGTCGGCGTGGTCGAGCAGCCGGTGCAGCACCTCCATTCCGGCCGGCGACTTCAGGTTCAGCGCCACCGATTCCTTGCCACGATTCACCCAGACGAAGTGCGCCGCGAGGCCGTCGACCACATCGTCGTAGTACCGGGCGAAATCGCCCCCGTCCGGGTTCTCGATCTTCAGCACCCGCGCACCGAGATCGGCCAGGGTGCGCGTGCACATCGGCGCGGACACCGCCTGCTCCAGCGCCACCACCGTGACACCGGCCAACGGCGCGGGGTCCGCCGCCGCGTGTGCGGCCATCACATCACCATGCCGCCGTCGACCGGCAGCACCTGCCCGGTGACGAAGGAGGCCGCGTCGGAGGCGAGGAACACGAAGGCGCCCGCCACCTCGTCCGGTTCCGCCCAGCGGCGCAACGGAATTCGGTTCAGCATCTGCGCGGAGAACTTCTCGTTGGTGCGCAGGGTGCTGGTCATCGGAGTCGCCGCCAGCGGGGCGAGCGCGTTCACCAGGATCTGCTTGCGGGCCAGCTCGCGCGCCAGCGATTTCGTGACGCCGATGATGCCGGCCTTGGCCGCGGAGTAGTTCACCTGGCCGAGCGTGCCGACGATGCCCGCCGACGAGGTGACATTGATGATCCGGCCGGTGCCATCGGTCGCCAATTTCGCCAGCGCGGCCTGCGAGCACCGGAACGTGCCGAGCAGGTGGATGTCGAGCAACAGCGACACCGATTCCTCGCTGGTCTCGGCGAACATGGCCGGAGCGGTCACACCGGCGTTGTTCACCAGAATGTGCAGGACTCCCCCGGCCAGCTCGGCCGCCGCGGCGACGGCCGCGTCCGCGGACGCCCGGTCGCGCACGTCGAGCGCCGCGCTGCGGGCGGTGCCGCCCTCGGCCACGATCTTCTCCGCGACCACGGCCGCGGCGGCGCCGTCGACATCGGTGACCAGCACCGCGGCGCCCGCGGTGGCCAGGGCCCGCGCGACAGCGGCACCGATGCCGCCTGCCGCGCCCGTGACCAGTGCCGATCGTCCGGTCAGATCGAACAGTGCTGTGTTGACGGTCATTTCAGTAGCTCCTCGGCATTCCCAGCGTGTGCGATCCCAGGTAGTTCAGGATCATTTCCTGACTGATCGGCGCGATCTTCATCACGCGCGCCTCGCGGAAGTAGCGGGCGACGTTGTACTCCTCGGCGTAACCCATCCCGCCGTGGGTTTGCAGCGCGCGATCGGCGGCGGTGAAACCTGCCTCCGCGCACAGATACTTGGCGGTGTTCGCCTCGCGACCGCACGGTTGGCCGTTGTCGTAGAGCCAGGTGGCCTTGCGCAGGACCAGCTCGGCGGCGTCGAGATGGGTCAGCGAGTCGGCGAGCGGGAACTGGATGGCCTGGTTCATCCCGATCGGCCTGCCGAAGACTTCGCGGTCACCGGCGTAGCGCACGGCCCGGTCCAGGGCGACCCGGCCGATGCCGAGTGCTTCGGCGGCGATCAGCATCCGCTCGGGGTTGAGCCCGTCCAGCAGATACCGGAAACCCATGCCCTCTTCTCCGACCCGGTCCTCGACCGGAATCCGCAGGTCGTCGATGAACAGTTCGTTCGAGGTGACGGCGTTGCGACCCATTTTCGCGATCGGCCGGATGTCGACCTTGGTGCGGTCGAGGTCGGTGAGGAACAGGGTCATGCCGTCGGTCTTCTTCTCGACGTCCTCGTACCGGGTGGTGCGCGTGAGCAGCAGGATCTTCTCCGACTCCATGGCCTTGGAGATCCACACCTTGCGCCCGTTGACCACGTAGTGATCGCCCTCGCGCCGGGCGAACGTACTGATCCGGGTGGTGTCGAGACCCGCACCCGGTTCGGTGACCCCGAAACACACGTGCAGATCACCGCTGACGATGCGGGGCAGGGTCCGGCGCTTGAGCTCCTCGGATCCGTGCACCACCACCGGATGCATGCCGAAGATCGACAGGTGAATCGCGGTGGCCGCGTTCATCCCACCGCCGGAGCGGGCGACCTCCTCGAGCAATATCGACGCCTCGGTGATCCCCAGCCCGTGCCCGCCGTACTCCGGCGGAATCGTGATGCCGAGCCAGCCGCCCGCGGCGATGGTGTCGTAGAACGCCGCCGGGAACTCGTGGGCCTGATCGCGCTCCATCCAGTACTTGTCGTCGAACTTCTTCATCAGCTCGGCGACCGAGTCGCGGATCAGCTGCTGATCCTCGCTCAGCGCGAAACTCATCCCACCGGACATGCGTGGTTCCCCCATCAATCCGAGGCGGGCAGCGCTTTGGCCGCCTTCACCGTCATCGGCTCGCCGTCGCAGCTCAACGAGCCCGCGCCCGCCGCGATGCACAGCACCTCGACGTGCTCGGCCACATCCACATACCGCTTGCCGATCACCGTGCTCGGCGCACCGCTCGCGGCGACCGTGGGGGCGTTGACGGCAGGGACCATCGGGCTCGCGCCACAGGTGATCACGGGCGTCCGATTGGCCGGTACCCGGATCACCACCACCCGCGTACCGCAGACGGTGCTGGCGAGTTGATCACCGGGACGCAGTGGCACTGCGGTCATGGTGGATCTCCCTTCCTGAGGTTACGTCACTCTCTCTCAATGAAAACTAGCTTCTCATTCAGCGAGAATCAATGACCCGTTGACTATCCGCCCAACCCATGGAAATCTTACAGTTCAAATACGAGAACGTGATTCTCCGAATCGAGAGGAGGCAGTGATGCGCCTACCCCCGCTGCCGGCGGACCAATGGGACGAGCAGGTTCAGCGCGCCCTGTCCGGTCTGCTCCCCCGGGACCGGCAGAACCCGGCGGACGCCGGAAACGCACTGTCCACCCTGGTCCGCCATCCGGACCTGACGAAGGCCTACCTGAGCCTCGGTGTGCACCTGCTGTTCCGGTCGACACTGCCGGCGCGGGTACGCGAACTGGCGATCCTGCGCGTCGCCCATCGACGCGGCTGCGCCTACGAGTGGGCCCATCACGTGGAGATGGCCCACGAGTCCGGCGTGAGCGCCGCCGATATCGCGGCGGCGCAGGGCGGGCCCCCCACCGACGAGTTCGATCGCGTGATCTTCACCGCGACCGACGAACTCGACACCACAGCGAACCTGTCCGATTCGACCTGGGCCGCCCTCGGCGCGCACCTCGACGAGCGGCAGTGCATGGATCTGGTCTTCACGGTCGGCGGCTACGGCATGTTGGCCATGGCCTTCAACACCTTCGGCGTCGAAGTCGAACACACGGAAAGGTAATCCTTTGGCCCACTTCACCAAGCCGACAGCGGGTAGCTGGACGGAGCACTACCCCGAGCTCGGCACCGAGCCGGTGGACTACACCGACTCCATCGACCCCGACTTCTACGAGGACGAGCGCAACGCCATCTTCAAGAAGACCTGGCTCAATATCGGTCGCGTCGAACGACTTCCGAAGGTCGGCAGCTACTTCACCAGGGAACTGCCCTCGGTCGGCACCTCGCTCATCATCGCCAAGGGCAACGATCAGGTCGTGCGGGCGTTCCACAACATCTGCCGCCACCGCGGCAACAAGCTGGTCTGGGACGACTTCCCGAACGAGGAGACCTCGGGCACGTGCCGCCAGTTCACCTGCAAGTACCACGCCTGGCGCTACAGCCTCGAGGGTGAGGTGAACTTCGTCCAGCAGGAGAAGGAGTTCTTCGACCTCGACAAGCAGCTCTACGGCCTCAAAACCGTGCGCTGCGAGGTATGGGAGGGCTTCATCTTCGTCAACCTCGACGAGGACGCCCCGCCGCTCACCGAGTACCTGGGCACCCTCGTCGCCGGCGTCGAAGGCTACCCGTTCCACGAGTTCACCGAGGTCTACAGCTACCGCGCCGAGATCGGCAGCAACTGGAAGCTGTTCATCGACGCGTTCGCCGAGTTCTACCACGCGCCGATCCTGCACATGAAGCAGGCGGTCAAGGACGAGGCCGACAAGCTGGCGGGCACCGGTTACGAGGCGCTGCACTACGAGCTGCAGAGCCCGCACTCGATGATCTCCTCGTGGGGCGGCATGGCCCCGCCCAAGGACCCCAACATGGTCAAGCCGATCGAGCGCGTGCTGCGCAGCGGCCTGTTCGGACCGTGGGACAAGCCCGACATCGAGGGCCTGGACAAGCTGCCCGAGGGCATCAACCCCGCCCGCCACCGGGCCTGGGGCGTCGACGAGTTCGAGATCTTCCCGAACATGTCGCTGCTGTTCTGGGAGCCCGGCTGGTACCTCACCTACCACTACTGGCCGACCGCGGTGAACAAGCACATCTTCGAGGCGAACCTGTACTTCGTGCCGCCCAAGACCGCGCGCGAACGCCTGGGCCAGGAGCTGGCCGCGGTCACCTTCAAGGAGTACGCGCTGCAGGACGCGAACACCCTCGAAGCCACCCAGACGATGCTGGCCACCCGCATCGTGTCCGATTTCCCCCTCAACGACCAGGAGATCTTGCTGCGCCACCTGCACAAGGTCGCCAAGGACAAGGTTCAGGAGTACCGAGATGCCACTGCTGCCCGCTGAATTCGCTGATCTGGAGCAGTTCTCCGACTGGGTCCTGCCCACCGAGCCGCAGCGCTACACCAAGCGTCTCGCCTCGAGCATGCCCGACATGCAGGAGTTCTACGACAAGGCGTTCCCCCGGCTGGAGGACGCGATCACCTACTGCGACAAGTTCCCGCTCGACGACCTGCCCGAGGATGCCCGCGCGCTGCTGCATCTGATGCAGTCGCTGGTGAACGTGTCCTTCCCCGTCGAGGTCTGGAAGCAGGCGCGGGTGCCCGACTCCGGCGCCGCCATGGTCCACCTCATCCGGGAGCCGGTGGTCTGATCATGCTGACGCTGTTGGCCGCCGGGTACCTCGACATCGACACCGGCGAGATCGTCCGACCAGGAGTCATCCGGATCGAGGGTGATCGGATCGTCGGCCTCGGCGGCGAACCCGAGGGCGAGATCATCGACCTCGGCGACGCCGTCCTGCTGCCCGGCCTGATGGACATGGAGGTCAACCTCCTGATGGGCGGGCGCGGCGAGACCGGGCTGGCCTCCAGCGTTCAGGATGATCCCCCGCTGCGAATGCTGCGTGCGGTGGGCAATGCCCGCCGCACGCTGCGGGCCGGTTTCACGACCGTGCGCAACCTCGGTCTGTTCGTCAAGACCGGCGGGTATCTGCTCGACGTCGCGCTCGGCAAGGCCATCGACGCCGGCTGGGTCGACGGTCCGCGCATCGTGCCCGCCGGGCACGCGATCACCCCGACCGGCGGACATCTCGATCCGACGATGTTCGCCGCGTTCGCCCCGCACGTGCTGGAACTCAGCATCGAGGAGGGCATCGCCAACGGTGTCGATGAGGTGCGCAAGGCGGTCCGGTACCAGATCAAGCACGGCGCGCAGCTGATCAAGGTCTGCGTCTCCGGCGGCGTCATGTCGCTCACCGGAGCGCCTGGGGCGCAACACTATTCGTCCGAGGAACTGCGGGCGATCGTCGACGAGGCGCACCGGCGCGGGTTGCGGGTCGCCTCGCACACCCACGGCGCCGACGCGGTGCGCGCCGCAGTCGAGGCGGGAATCGACTGCATCGAGCACGGCTTCCTGATCGACGACGACGCCATCGCCCTGATGGTCGAGAAGGGCACCTACCTGGTGCCGACCACCCGCCTGGCCGACGCCATGGACGTGTCGAAAGCACCGCCGGAGCTCCAAGCCAAGGCGGCGCAGATGTTCCCGCGCGCCCGCACCTCGGTGCTGGCCGCGTACAAGGCCGGGGTGAAGATCGCGGTGGGCACCGACGCCCCCGCGATCCCGCACGGCCGCAACGCCGACGAGTTGGTCGCGCTCGTCGATCGCGGCATGAGCCCGTTGGCCGTGCTGCGCGCCGCGACCGTCACGGCCGCCGAACTGATCGATGTCACCGACCGGGGCCGGCTGGCCGAGGGTCTGCTCGCCGACATCATCGCGGTTCCCGGCGACCCACTCACCGACATCACCGTCACCCAGCGGGTGCGGTTCGTGATGAAAGGCGGAAAAGTCTTTGTCCAGAATTGACGACGTGATCGAGCTGGAACAGCTGCTCGCGCGGTACGCGGTCACCATCACCAAGGGCGACATCGAGGGCCTGATCGCGGTGTTCACCCCCGACGGCAACTACAGCGCCTTCGGCGACACCTACCCGCTCGACGAGTTCCCCGATCTCGTCGCCGCGGCGCCGAAGGGGTTGTTCCTCACCGGCACACCGGCATTGGAGATCGACGGCGACACCGCCAGCGGCACCCAGCCGCTGTGCTTCATCGAGCAGTCGACCCACGACATGCGGATCGGCTACTACAGCGATACCTACGCGCGCACCGACGCGGGCTGGCGGCTGCGCACCAGGGCCATGACGTTCATCCGTCGCAACGGCGACCACGATTCCGGCCGTCCGCACGCCTTCGAACGACCGAGTGCGTGAACCGCGCCGACTTTCGGACCGGTCTGCGGTCCTGGCTCGACGCGAACGACCTGTCCGCGGGGCCCGACCATTCGCTCGACGCACAGGTCGAGCAACTGGCCAGGGTCCGGCGCGCGCTCTTCGACGCGGACTGGATGCGGTACGGCTGGCCCGCCGAGGTGGGAGGTCTCGGCGGACCGGCGGTGCTGCGGGCGATCCTCGGCGAGGAGGTCGCGACCCGCGACCTCGCCGAGCCCGGCATCTACTCCATGATCGAGGTGCTCGCGCCCACGATGATCTCCTACGCCAGCCCGCAGTTGGCGGCGGAAATGGTGCCGCGACTGCTCAGCGGCCGGGAACAGTGGTGCCAGGGGTTCTCCGAGCCCGGCTCGGGCAGCGATCTCGCGTCCCTGAGCACCAAGGCCGAGCAGCGCGGTGAGCACTGGGTGATCACCGGTCAAAAGGTGTGGACCAGTCTCGCCCAGTACGCGGCGCGCTGTGTCCTGTTGACCCGCACCGGAATCGGCCACGACGGGATCACCGCGTTCTTCGTCGACATGGACTCCCCCGGCATCACCGTGCGGCCGTTGCGCACGATGCACGGCATCGACGAATTCGCCGAGGTGTACTTCGACGAGGTCGTCGTGCCCGCCGACCGCATGCTCGGCCGACCGGGCGACGGCTGGCGGATCGCGATGGATCTGCTCCCACACGAGCGCTCCACCTGCTTCTGGCACCGGATCGCTTATCTCTACACGCGATTCGACCAGCTGCTCGAGCAGACCGCGCACGACCAGGCGGGCCACGACGACGCCGAACTCGGCGCTGTCCATCTGGCCCTGCACACCATCCGCTGCCGCTCGCTGGCGACGCAGGAGCGTCTGGCGGCCGGCGGCAAGCTGGGGCCGGAGACCTCCGTCGACAAGGTGCTGCTCGCCACGGCCGAACAGCACCTGTTCGACACCGTCCGCGATCTGCTGCCCGGCGTCATCGAGCTCGCCGATTCGCCGTGGCGCGCGGAATACCTGTACTCGCGCGCCGCGACGATCTACGGCGGCACCGCCGAGATCCAACGCAACATCATCGCGCGTCGACTGCTCGACCTGGGGAAAGAGTGAACCGTGGATGCTGCCGAACTCGATCTGCTGGCTCAGACGCTGCGCAAGACCATGCGCGACGTCTCCGGCGCGGAGCTGCACACAGCGCTCGTCGACCTGGGCTGGCAGGAGATGCTGACCGACGCGCCTGATGCCACTGTCCCCCTGGTGTTCCGGTTGCTCGGCGAGACCGGCGCGCACGCGCCGCTGCTCAACGACGTCATCCGGGCGGCGGGCGGACTGTCCGCCGACGACCCGGTCGCGCTGCCCTGGTCCGGGGGGACCTGGGTGCGCTGGGACCACGCCGACGACGCGTCCGGCGTTGACCGATCCCCGACCCTGGACGCCGATCTGCCGATCCGCGCGGTCCCGGCGGGGACGCCGATCCCACTGGCGCAGGGCCGACGGGCGCTGGGCTGGTGGCTCACCGGCGCGAGCCGGGCCATGCTGGCCCTCGCCCGCACCCACGCCGTCGATCGCGTGCAGTTCGGGCGGCCGGTGGCCTCGTTCCAGGCGATCCGGCACCGCCTCGCCGAGACCTTCGTCGCGATCGAGGGCGCCGAGGCCACCCTAGCCGCGGCCACCGACGATCTGGGCTTGCTGCTGGCCAAGGCCGCCGCGGGGCGGGCCGCCCTGATCACCGCGCGGCACTGTCAGCAGACGCTGGGCGGCATCGGCTTCACCGCCGAACACGATCTGCACCGCCACATCCGCCGGGTGCTGGTCCTGGACGGACTGCTCGGCAGTTCCCGCGAACTGGTCCGCGAGGCGGGCGCCATCGCGCGCGCTTCGGGCACGGCCGCGCGGCTGGTGCAGCTATGAGCGAGCGCGCGGAACCCGCCTGGAAACAACGCGCGGTGGAACGGTCGATCAAGTCCACCCGGTTGCGGGCCGAACAGCGGGTGCAGCGTTTCCTCGAAGCAGCCCAGTCGATCATCTCCGAGAACGGCAGCACCGATTTCACCGTGCAGGAGGTGGTGGAGCGGTCGCGCCAGTCGCTGCGCAGTTTCTATCTGCAATTCGACGGCAAGCACGAACTGCTGCTCGCCCTGTTCGAGGACGCGCTGCTGCGCACGGCCGAGCAGATCCGCCTGGCGGCGGCCGAGGAGGACGATCCGCTGACCCGGCTCGGAGTCGCGGTACAGCTGCTGTTCTCGCTGTGCCGGTCCGATCCCCGGGATCGCCACCCGCTGTTCACCGACTTCGCGCCGCGCCTGCTGGTCACCCATCCCGCCCACGTGAAAGTCGCGCACGCACCACTACTCGACCTCTTCGTCGACCTGGTGACCGACGCCGCGTCGGCGGGCACGCTGCGCCCCGGCCTCAATCCCCGCCGGGTGGCCGCCATGACGATGCAGACCGTGATGTTCACCGCCCAGTCCAGCGGCGGCCAGGACGACCTGGCAGCGCGCCCGATCACCGCCGAGGAAGTCTGGGAATTCTGCGCCGCGGGCGTCACCGGCACCGTGAGAACATAATTCTCTTTCAGGTAGAATAGGAAGATTCGACTATGACCGATCTCTGGAACAGCCTGCTCGCCAGCCTGGATCTGGGTGTGTCGCCGCCCGACGACAGCGCCACCGACCTCGGCCCTGCCACGACCGTGTTCGAAGGACCCCACCTGCCGCTGAACTATCGCAGGCTCTTCGGCGGCCAGATCCTGGGGCAGTTCGTCCGCGCCGCCGAACTCGCCTGCCCGGACAAATCGGTCAAGTCGATCCACACCCTCTTCGCCAAGGAAGGCGGCTACGACGCGCCGCTGCGCTACGAGGTGACCCGCCAGCACGAAGGCCGCTCGTTCGCCACCCTCGCGATCGTCGCCAGGCAGTCCGGGCGTGTCATCGCCACCGCCGCCGTATCCATGCACGTCGACGAGGACGGCCCGCAAATCCAGCACATCGAGGACGTCCCCACGCTGCTCGATCCGGAATACCGCGTCACCTTCGACCTTCTCCCCTGGGAGACAAGAGCTTTCGACGATCTCAACGCCACCGCCGCCGCCCTGCCCGAGTACGAGTTCTGGATGCGCACGCCCGCCGTCGACGCCGACCTGTCCGCCGCGCTGGCCGCCTACGCCACCGACCTGAACCTCATCGGCACCGCCCTGCGCCCACTCGAGGGCATCAGCCAGCGCGGCAACGGCACCGCGTTCAACTCCGCCGTCACCGCCCACACCCTGTGGTTCCACCGCCCGTTCCGCACCGACGACTGGCTACTGCTGCGCCAGCACAGCCCGGTCCTGGCACACGGCCGCTCCTTCGGCCGAGGCGACGTCCTCACCGTCGCAGGCGAACTCGTCGCCTCCTTCGCCCAGGAAGCCCTCGTCCGCTTCGGCGCCGAAGCGACCGAAGCGATCTCGGCCCAGCCCGCCGCACAGCGCGGGTAGTCGAGACCACGCCAGATCACAGCAACAGCCGCTGTCACCGCTGCATGGTTTCGCGTATCTCCTCTGCGAGGACTCGATTGCCGGCCGCGATGAACTTTCGGCGCGTACCCATCGTCTGGTTGATCTCCGCTGTGCTGTTGAGGCCGCAGTCCAGCGGGATCGGATCACCATCGAGATCGATCGTCACGCCCCCGGCTGCGTGCAAAATATAATGTCCGGGTGACAGATCCCAGACGGCAAACCCCTTGGCGAATTCCACCGTTGCATCGGTGAATCCGGCAGCGACGTGGCACAAACTGACAGAGCCGAAATCAACCCCGATTCGCCCTCTCCTTTTTCCGTCCGCCGATGCCGCGCTCAGTGCATCGAAGAATTGTTGTTGCTTTGCCAGAGGGCGAAATCGTTCCTCTGGACGCATCAGGTAGTTCGTGACCAGCGCTTGGGGAAGCCGGGCGCGCGAAGGCTGGTTCAGTGCATGGCGGTCGCCGCTTGCAGTGACCATGAACGCACGATCGGTGCCATCCGGTTCTCGCATGGCCGCGTATAGCTGAACATGATGAAAAATGTCGCCGACTACCGCAATGATGGGCCGTTTCAGAAATCGCGAGTAGACCATGATGTGGGTGTAACCATGCAGGGATCGAACGGCCAATTCGCTGGTATCCAGCGGATCGACGAGGATGCACAAGTCTGGTTCCGGGTCGCTTCCAACGACTTGCGGATCAGCCTCTTCCGATGCGTATATGAATGACGGCAAGTACGCGGATAGAAGTTCCTTGTAGCGTCCGTGCATCCACAAGTCGTACTCCGACAGGAAATTGTCCTCGTGGCGGATATTCTCAGTCTCCGATCGGTGCCCGGTCAGCGCGGCTTCTACCAAGCGGGGCCGTATCTCGGCCATCATAGTTGGCACTATGTCGGTGATGTACTGCGCCAACTCGGTCGTGTTCTGGTCGCTCATACGAAGGTCACCTTTGCTCGAATCTAGCGCAACTCCAATGGAGGTTCAATTCCGGGAGGGCTCATTGTTGCGGCGATGAAAATTGCTTCAAATTCTGCTGCGCGCATGATCCTGGCGCCGGTTAGGTCGTCGAAGCTGTCGACGTCCAATTGTCGGTCTTTGGTCATCGCGCCAAAGACGGCGAAGTACAGCTCGGCCTTGGGGTAGCGGCGGCGTAGTTGCCGGGCGAGGTAGCCGATTACGTCAGCATGCTTGACTTCGAAGTCGCAGATGAGAATCGTAGGAGATTCTTTGGCTTCGGGGTAGAAGGATGCACTATCCAGGTCTATGCCGTCGCGCATTTTGTTGCACCGCAAGTAGCCTATTCGGCATCGGGAAAAGCGAGATGAAGCCAGGAATGTCGCTATAACCAAGCCGGCTTCATTGACTCCGAAGCAGATATCCATGTCAAGGCGTTTGCCAAGGTTCTTGATCTGTTGCGACAACCGTTCCACCCCATAACCGAAGGTCTCCCACGTGAGATCAATCAATCTGCCGGGCTGAGGATTGAGTAGGGTGAACACGTCTACGTCCGGGTTCCCGTATTCGACAGTTGGAACAGTCAATATGAACTCCGGGCCGACTTGGCCTCCTCGAATGTGTAGAGCGGGAGGCTGACTCCGTATCGCGCCGCGCTCGAGTGCCGATGTTGGTCCACCGGCTGGAACCTTGTCCGCTGTATAGCTTTTCAGCGCTAGCTGATCTTCGATTGGCAGCCGCTCGTAGGCTTCGGCTATGAGCTCTGTTGGGCTGATGCTCTCCTCCGCGACCCCCAGCGGCCCCCGTCCGTAGGCCGCACACAAGATGAGCAAACCTGACATCGGGGGCGGGGAACCCTGCCCCCTGCGGCGAGCCCACGACTCCCAGGCGTTGACAGATGTACCGCCAAGGCTGGTCTGGTTTCCGGTCACATCGTTGTATCGCACTGCCGCCTGATCTTGGGATAGGCCTGCCGCGTATCGATACGCCTGCAAACTCGGCACGTCCGGGTATCGGGCCATCAGCTCAGCCGCCGCACCCTGTACCGATCCCAACTCGGTCCACAGTTTCTTGCCCTGCGCGGCCAGCTCCCTGCCGCGCGCCTGCGGACTCATCTGATGACTCGTGCGTGCGTTCGTGCCCGGTGACCTTGACGACGTTCCCATGACCGACAGCCCTTCACCCCATGAGCAGTAGTTGCCAGGAAGGTTACCCATCACAATGGGCAACTTCTGTATTTCACGTCATCCGAGCAGGTCAAGCTACCCAAAAACCCGTTGGAGCTTGTACCACTGAGCAGGTGTGAGGGCCCCCGCCGACTGGGAGGGTGATTAGCAGCAGCCACCCGCCCCCACAGGAGTTAGCAGCCATGACGGTCTTCACCCACGCATCAGCGTCCGACAAGCGACGTGTTGCCGACCGCCCAACCGACACGACTACCAAGAGCCTGACAGTTGTTGAGCAACAGGTGCTCGATGTCCTTGCCCCGGGTGGTCTGCTCACCGCCGACACAATCGCTCGCAACCTGAACATGTCGCCGTGGCGCGTGGCGCGTGCCCTGAACTCGCTGCGCCGCAACGGTGACGCCTTTCGGAATCAGCACGCCCAGTGGCGGGTAACCGTCGGGCAGCGTCTCGCGGAACGGCAGAGCCGGCGATGAGAAGACTCGCCCTCGCCGCGCCCCAGCAGTCTCTGCCTGAACTGCGCCGAATGCTCGAAGGGATGCGTGAGGCCGGCTGGCTCACGAGCGCGCCCGCCACACCCACGGACGAAGTCAGGGGGCCACGCGCCCCTGCTCCTGGACTGCCCGAGGAGTCCCGGTGACCCAGACCAGCCAACCTGCCTCGGCCTTCACCGAAACCCCGCTGTCGCGCTGTCAGTTCTACAAGAGCGCGTGTTGCCTTCCGGCCGTGGTCGACCCACGCACAGGACGGATTGCCATAGGGGCCGGGTTGATCGGGGCGGTGATGATGCCGACCGCTTTGGCCCGTTGCGTCAAAACCAGCCTCGACGTTCGCGGGGTTGCCCCGTTGTCGATTGTCGGTCACCCACGTGCCGACATGTGGACCTTCTTGGTCAGAGCCGATATTCGACCGATCGGTGACCCCGACGAAGTGGCGCGGCTATGGGAGGCACGGGTGGTGGTGATACGCGACGGCGAGATCGCGTTGCCATCCCCGATGCCGGACCCGCTGATGGTCCGCACGTGGGTGTCTCCAGCTACCAGCGTGTTCCGACCGTCGGGTGCGGTCGTCATCGAATGCGCGCAATCGATCCTGAGGCGGACTCCGCGATGAACATCGGCGACCGATCACCGTGCCCTGACGAGCCCGACATCCATCTCGCGATCCAATTCCCCAGTGTGCGAATGGAATTCGCGGCATGCCTGACCGCTGCACTGGTGTTCGTCTGTGATGTGGCCGCCCACCGTCCCGGCACCGTCGCCGTCTATCCCAGCCATTGCACCGGATTGCCTCGCCTGCCCAACGAGCGGCTGTACCTACAGCCCTGACCCGCCCGACCGATCCCCGTATGCCCGACCACCCGAAAGCCTTGGCGCGCCCGGGTAAGACGGAGAACCACCTCACCCCATTCCGGCAGCGCGAAGGCAACCCTGTCACAGCGAGTCTGTCACCAGCGCATTCGCCGGAGACAGACTCGCTCGTACTCGGAGGCAGATCACTTCATTCGTCCGGAACCATTGTTCGACAACCGGCGCTCACAGGTGGCTTCGTTTCGCGGACAGCGCAGGACCTTCTCGATCGGTGAATATTCAGCAAACAGCTCTGCGGAAGTCTCTCTCCCGATCGAGCCGTTGATACCATCGGCCGCACATCATCCGGAGGGGGATCATGCAGGTTTCGCCGTCCGAGTTGCGCTCTGCCGCAACCGAAATGGACAGACTCGCAGACGACAAGATCGGCAGATTGCCGGTCATGGACACATCGGCCGGTTCGCTCGGCACGCTCAGTACCTTTCTCCACGGCGCCGATGTCGCGCCGCAGCTGGATCGGATCGAGCCCGCGCGCACCCGGAGCCTGCAGATCGTCGGTGGTCGCTACCGCGAATTCGGCTCGCTACTGCGCACTTCCGCCGAGTCCTACACCGACACCGACGTGGCCGCCGCGGGGCATGACTCGAATATCGGGAAATACTTCGATCCCGAGACCGGGGAACTTCGTTCGTTGACCGACATTGCCAATACCTGTGATAGCCAAAAAACTGGCTACGCCAATTTGAACGCAGATCTCGCAAAGTACGCTCCCGGCGTATACAACTGCAGATCCGAATGGCGTGATGTCCGCGAGTCGGACGAACCGAAATGATATCGATAAAGCGCAAGCGCGCGGTCGGTGCCGCCGCGATCGGGATGGCCATCTACCTACTGCTGAGTGCCTGTGCCGGGCCGTCCGTACAGCCGAACCGGTGGCCCGACCGCTTCGACTACAACTTCCGGTGGGTTGCCGAACCCGGCATCGATCTGGCGACCGGACCTGCTGCCCAAATGCGTTCGATGATGGAGACAGCGTTCATGGGAGGAGCCGGACAATTCAGCGAAGAGGAATTAAAGGAGAGACAGGGTCACGATATTCTGAAGTACGATCCGCCGACTATGTGACAACTGGACGAGCGAGCCGCCGACTATCAATGGAAGGTACGAGGCACCATCTTCGCTCAAATACGCAACGTTGAAAACTATTTCGCCCGCGATGGCTTTGAACTGTGGGCCGTAGATGTGTGCGCATGGGTCGGCGACGTGGCCTTCGGGAACAAGACCGGAGAATATTTTTCCGGCCGGAACGGGAACAAGACCGGAGATTTTTTCCCAGGCGGGGACGGGAAAGCATGGTCTATCCATTCTGTTGCGGGATTCGCTGTACGGAGAAGCAACGTCCCGGACCCTGAGCCACGCATGGTCGGCAGTTCGAGGTACCCAGTCCATCCCCTGCCCGTTGTCTGGGAACCTATGTCTCCTTCCTCCCCCAATGCCACCCGTTGGACAGAACAACCGTGTGAGTGGCCCGCGGAATTTCCCGCATCGCTGAACCCAGATCGATCCGCACATCAGCCGGGTGCCCGCGTTCCCGCCCCGGAGGTACTACCGCCCTACCCCGGCTGGCCGCAATAAACAGAAGCTTCTAGTGGGTCACTCCGACGAGCAACTGCTCCGCCGCGCTGTAGGGATCGCGGTCCCCGGCAGCGACCGCGGCGGCCAACTCGTCCAGGCCGGGATGGCCACGCAACCGTGACTGCGCGAGCGACAGGATCTGTGCCCGTGCGCGGGCTGTGCCGCGCGCGGCGGTGTCGGTCCGGTGGTAGGTCTCGATCGCCTCGATCAGTTCCTCGACCCCGGTGCCGCGTGAGGCGACCAGGGTGAGGATGGGTAGGCCGGTTTCGATGTGGAGTTCGCGCGCGGTCTGCTCGGCGCCGTCGCGGTCGGCCTTGTTGACGACGAGGATGTCGGCCACCTCGAGCAGCCCGGCTTTGGCGGCCTGGATCGCGTCGCCCGCACCGGGATTGAGGATGACCACGGTCGGGTCGGCGACCGCGGCGATCTCGATCTCGGACTGGCCCACCCCCACCGTCTCCAACAGGACCAGGCCGTAGCCGAGCGCGCCGAGCAGCCGGATCGCGGCGGGCACGGCGGCGGCCAGGCCGCCCAGGTGTCCGCGGGTGGCCACCGAGCGGATCAGGACGTCGGGGTCGTCGATGTGTGCCGCCATCCGGATGCGGTCGCCGAGCAGCGCGCCGCCGCTGTAGGGCGAGGACGGGTCGACGGCGAGCACCGCCACCCGTTGCCCGCGCGCGCGGTAACCGGTCACCAGGACCGCGATGGTGGTGGACTTGCCCGCGCCGGGCGGCCCGGTCAGCCCGATCACACGCATCGGGGCCGGATCGAGGTGGGCGAGCACCTGTTCGCGGCGCTCGCTCTCGACCAGGCTCAGCAACCGCCCGGCCGCGCGGATCGAACCCGCGCGCGCCATGGCGATCAATTCGGCGATGTCGTCGGACAGGCCAGTGTTCATCGACGGCTCCCGAGTGTCCGGTCCGGCTACTTCTTGCCCGCGGTAAGCCGCTCGATGGTGGCGTGGAAATCCGCGGTCTGGAACGAGATCTCCTCGGCGGTGGTCGCGTAGTCGAGACTGGCCAGCACCGCCCGTTCCAGGTGCAGGTTGAGCAGTCGCTTCGTGCTCTCGACGGCCTGGCGAGGCAGTTCCAGGATGCGCTTGGCGCAGGCCAGCGCCTCGGCCACCGGGTCGGCGACGACGTGGTTGACCAGGCCCATCTCCCTGGCCCGTTCGGCCGGGATGCGCGCGCCGGTGAGCGCGTACTCCTTGGCGAAGAGCAGGCTGGTGTGCAGCGGCCAGGTGAGCGGGCCGCCGTCGGCGGCGACCAGGCCCACCTGCACGTGTGGGTCTGCGAGGTAGGCGGTCTCGGCGATGTAGACGATGTCGCTGAGCGAGACCAGGCTGCACCCGAGGCCGACGGCGGGTCCGTTGACCGCCGCGATCACCGGAATCCGGCAGCGCGCCATGCCGAGCACGAGGTCGCGGCCGTGCGCGATCGTCTTGGCGCGCAGGTCGGCGTCGCGGCTCAGCTCGGCGAGGTAGGCGAAGTCGCCGCCGGCGGAGAACGCCTTGCCGCTGCCGGTGAGGACCGCGACGCGGGCTTGCCGGTCCTCGCTCAGGCGCGGCCACAGCTGCGCGAGCCCGGTGTGCAGGTCGTCGTTGACCGCGTTGAGCGCGTCGGGCCGATTCAGCGTGATGATCCGCAGCGGACCTTCGGCGCGGACGTCGATTTCGGCAGGCAGGTCGTACATGGTCAGGCTCCCAATCCGAGAATGCGCGAGGCGATGATGTTCTTCTGAATCTGTGACGTCCCGCCCATGACGCTCTGCGCGCGGCTGTAGAGGTAGGCGCTGAGCAGTTCGGGATCGCGGGTGCCGCCGACGGTGAGCGCGGCGTGGCCGACCGACTGTTCCACCCAGGTCATGAGTAGTTTGTCGAGCGAACCCTCTGGGCCGTGCGAGACGCCGTCGAGTTGTTCGGACAGTCGCCGGCGCACGTGCAGGCGCAGCATCTCGGTCTGCACGGCGGCCCAGGCCAGCTCGGCGGGCAGCGGGCCCGAGGTCCGGGCCGCCATCTGGCGCACCAGCTTGCCGTAGCGGGCCGCGTAGCCGAGCGTGGAGGGTTCGCGCTCGTGCCCGACCACCGTCATCGCCAATTTCCACCCGTCGCCGGGTGATCCGACCATCTGATCGGCGGGCACGACCGCGCCGTCGAAGGCCACCTGGCCGAATTCGGTGGTGATCCCGCTGATCATGCGCAGCGGCCGCTGCTGCACGCCGGGTTGTTTCATCGACACCACGAAGGCCGAGATGCCTTTGTGCCGTGGCACTTCGGAGTCGGTGCGGGCCAGCAGCAGGCACCAGTCCGCGACGTCGGAATAGCTCGTCCAGATCTTGTGCCCGTGCAGCACATAGGAATCGCCCTCACGGGTGGCCGTGGTCCGCAGCGCGGCCAGGTCCGAACCCGCGTCCGGTTCGCTGAACCCCTGGCACCAGCGCTGCGTCCCGTCGATCATGCCGGGCAGGAAGCGCTGTTGCAGTTGCTTGCCGGCGTGCCTGCCCAGACCCTGGATCAGATAGCCCAGGCTGGGCCGCGGTGGCGCGCCGGCCAGGGCGAGCTCCTCGTCGAGGATGACGTCGTAGACCGGGGGCAGTTCGTGGCCGCCGTGTTCGCGCGGCCACGACAGCCCGAAGAAACCCGCCGCGTGCAGCGCTCGGTGCCACTCGCCCTGCTTGGCCCAGTACTCGTCACCCGAGGTCGGGAACTGTCCCGCGACACCGGACAGCCACTCGCGCAAGCGTTCCCGGAACGCCGCTTCCTCGGGCGAATCACGAAAGTCCACGGTCGATCTCCTCCAGGCTCGTGGGGAACAGCTCGGTGGACGTCAGCGCCCGCCGTAGATACACGTGCGCCAGGCACTCCCAGGTGTTGCCGATTCCGCCGTGCACCTGCACCGCGGTCTCGCACACGGTCAATGCCGCTCTGGCGCAATAGAGTTTGGCGATCACGGCCGCCTGCACGGCGCGCTCGGGTTCGATCGCGTCCACGGCCCACGCGGCATGGCGCAGCACGCTCACCGAGCCCTCGATCAGCGCGAGACTCTCCGCGAGCAGATGGGCGACGGCCTGATAGGAACCGATCGTCTTGCCGTATTGCGCACGGACTTTCGCGTAATCGGTGGCCAGTGCGTGCGCACCGCGCGCGGTGCCGACCAGATCGGCGCAGGTGCTCACGAGCGCCAGCGCTCGCCACTGGGTGACCTGCGCCGGGGACAGCTCGCCGAGCAGTTTCGGTACGCCGGTGAGCGCGGCCTCGGCCCGTGTCTGATCGGCGCCGGTCGTCGCGGTGGCGACCGCGCTGGCCAGCATCGACTCGCCTCGCACGATCAGGGCCTGGCGGGCACCTCGCGCGTCGATCGCGCGGTCGTCGACGGCGACGGTCCAGTGCGGTACCGATTCGGGGGGCGACCAGAGGTCGTCAGCGAGAAGTGGACCGAGGAACGGCACGTCGACGAGCCCGCGGCCGAATTCCTCGGCCACGATGGCCACTTCGACGCCGGAGGCGCCGTCGGAGCGCAGGGCCCGCCAGCCGGTGCTGGCGACCGTCTTCTCGAGCCGGGCGATCCGCTGTTCGTCGGCCAGGTCGCTGACCGAGCCGGGGCCGAGGTCGTCGGCCAGTTTCGCAGCGGCGTCGCGCAGCTGTCGCTGTTCAGAGGTCAGCCGGACGTCCATGGCTCTCCTTCAGTACTCGGCGCAGCACCTTGCCGGAGGGCAGGCGCGGGATTTCGGGCACGAACACCACTCGGCGCGGCCGCTTGTAGGAGGCCAGCCGGGTGCCGACCAGCTCTATGAGTTCGTCGGCGTCGACCGAGCCCGTGGTGGTGACGGCGGCGACGATCGCCTCGCCGTCGGCCGGATCGGGGACTCCGAAGACCGCGCAGTCGGCCACCGCCGGGTGGCCGTGCAGGACGGCCTCCACCTCGGCGGGCGCCACTTGGAAACCGCGCACCTTGATCATCTCCTTGAGCCGGTCGGTCAGCCGCAACCAGCCGTCGTCGTCGAGATAGCCGACATCGCCGGTGCGGTACCAGCCGTCGGCGTAGGCCGCCGCGGTCGCGTCGTCGGGGAGGTATCCGGCCATCGACGACGCGGAGCGAGCCTGGATCTCGCCGGTATCGCCGGTTTCGACCTCCTCGCCGGAGGTCGTGGAGACCACCCGGATCTCGACGCCGGGCACCGGGCGTCCCACGCTGTCGAGGCGTGCGCCCTCGAGCGGATTGCAGGCGATCACCGGCAGTTCGCTGGCGCCGTAGGCGGGCACCCACGCGACGCCGGTTCGGCGCGTGACGGTCTCGGCGACGCTCGGCGTCACCGGCGTCGCGCCCCACATGATGTAGCGCAGCGACGACAGGTCATAGGACTCGAGGTCGGGATGGGAGGCGATCGCCAGCGCGATCGGCGCGACCGCCATCTCCACGGTAATCCGGTCGGCCTCGATGTGGTGCAGCATCCGATCGAGGTCGAACCGGCGATGCAGGCGCATCCAGGCGCCGGTCCGCAGCGCCAGCACGATATTGAGCAGCCCGAGGATGTGCGAGGGCGGGGTGACGATCTGAATCCGGTCATCGCGGGTGAAGCCGAGCGCCACCCGCCAGTGCTCCACCGCGGCCGCGAACGACGCGTGCGTGTGGCGCACCGCTTTCGGCAATCCCGTTGTGCCCGAACTGAAGACGAGCACCGCGTCCTCGGATGGCACCGGCTCGGCGAAAGTGGCGGTGCTCGGCGTGATCGGGGCGTCGAGCGAGAGCGTGGGCATCAGCTCGGCCAGCACCGGCTGGTCACCGATGGCGTAGGCGGGCTCGGTGACGGCCAGCGCGTGCTCGACATCACCGCGCTTCCACGCCGGGCTGATGAGCACCACCGCGCCGCCGGCCAGCCAGATCGCGCGCACGGCGAGCACGAACTCCGGCCGGTTCGACGACATCAGCGCGACCCGATCCCCCTGGCGCACACCGCGTTCGATCAGGGCTTCGGCCAGGCCCGCGGTGAGCCCGTCCAACTCGCTGAGCGTGTAGTGCCGCTCATCGAAACTGAGTGCGATCCGGTCGTTCATCTCGCCTCCGCGGCCGGGACTGAGAAGATCCCATCTTGCAAGAGAGAATAGTATTCTCTTTCCATAAGAATCTTCATACCAGAAGGAGCCGGTCCATGGCGAGAACTCCCCTGTTCCAACGCGCGACGGTGACCCGGATCATCAAGGAGACAGCCGACGCCCGCACCTTTGTCCTCGCTCCACACGAGGGCGCGGTGTCCTATGTCGCCGGCCAGTTCTGCACGTTCCGGGTGCGGGTCGACGATGTCGAGCTGTTCCGGTCGTACTCCATGTCGAGCGCGCCCGAAACCGACGCCGAGCTCATGACGACGGTCAAGCGGGTCGTCGGCGGCCGGGTGTCGAACTGGCTGATCGACAACCTCAGCGAGGGGGATGTGATCGAGATGAGCAGGCCGGCGGGCAAATTCTGTCTGCGCGAGAGCGAGCGCCCCCTGCTCGGCTTCTCCGGCGGCAGCGGCATCACCCCGGTCCTGTCGCTGGCCAAGAGCGCGCTGGCCACGACCGATCGTCGGGTGCGTCTGCTGTGTGTCGACCGTGACCGGGCGTCGGCGATCTTCGATGCCACCCTCGAGGAGCTGGTCGCGCGCTACCCCACCCGGCTCGAGGTGCTCCGGCATCTGGATGCCGACAGCGGGTTGCTCGATCCGGCCGCCGTGCGCGCCTTCGTCGGCGACGACGGCGCGGCCGACAGCTACATCTGTGGCCCGGAGGCGTTCATGGCGATGGTGGAGGAAGCGCTGCCGGGTCCGGGCGCGATCTTCAGTGAGCGCTTCGGCGCGGCCGAACCGGTTGTCGCGGTAGCCGAACCGGAACCCACCGCCACGCCGGAGCCCGCCGCCACCGCGGGCACGGTCACCGTCATCCTCGGTCGCAAGAAGGTGACCGTGCCGCGCAATGCGGGCGAGACGCTGCTGGAGAGCGCGCGACGCGGCGGCCTCACCCCGCCGTTCTCCTGCGAATCGGGAAACTGCGCGACCTGCATGGCCGTGCTCACCCAGGGTTCGGCGACGATGCGCGTCAACGACGCGCTCACCGACGACGAGGTCGCCGAGGGTTACGTGCTCACCTGCCAGGCGATTCCCGACACGCCCGAGACCACCGTTCGCTACGAGTGAGCGCCCGGCGCACGCCGACGGACCCCGGGACCTGAACAGGTTCCGGGGTCCGGCTCCCCCTGGCTCGGTGCGTGATCAGATGTTGTGCTCGCCCAAACGCGGTGGCGGGCCGTAGGTGGGCTCGTACCCGGCGATCCGAATCGGACTGCCCACCAGTCGATGTGGCCCCGCCTGCACCAGCGCCTCCGGCGTCGCGTCCAGCGCCTCGGGCAGTGTCCGGACGGCTGCGGCCGGGATGCCGAGCGGGCGCAGCCGCGATTCCCAGCCCACCGCGGTGTCGGCCGCGAGCGCGGTGGTGACCGCCGCGAGCACCTCCTCACGCCGGCGAGCCCGCTCGACCATCGTCTCGAACCCCGCCACCGCCGCTTCCCCGGCGAAGCGCCGCCAGAATCCGTCGTGGGTGATGAACAGCGCCAGATACCCCTCGGCGGTCGGGAACATCTGCGCGGGAACGTAATACGTGTGCGCCCCGAACGGGCGCCGCTGTGGCGCCGTGCCGTCGTTGAGGTAGGCCGAGGCGTGGTAGTTCAGCTGCGAGAGCATCACATCGCGCAGCGACACCTCCACCTGGCCGCCCTGCCCGGACACGATCTGCGCGAGCAGACCCAGCGCCGCGGTCAATCCGGTGGAGTTGTCGGCCGAGGAGTAGCCGGGCAGCGTCGGCGGGCCGGCGGGATCGCCGGTGAGCGCCGCGATGCCGGTGGCCGCCTGGATGACGTAGTCGAAGGCCGGGTCGTCACCGGCGTCCAAACCGAATCCGGTGATCGCGACACAGACGATGCGCTCGTTCCACCGGCGTAGTGCTTCGTAGGTCAAGCCGAGCCGGTGGATCGCCGACGGCTTCAGATTCACCAGCAGCGCATGCGCATTCGCCGCCAGCTCCCCTAGCTGGTCCTGGCCCCGCGCGGTGTTCAGGTCGATGCTGATGCTGCGCTTGCCCCGGTTGAGGCTGGCGAAGTAGCTGTCGCTCACCTGCCGGGAGATGTCGCCGCCCGCCGGTTCCACCTTGGTGACCTCGGCGCCGAGATCGGCGAGCATCATGGTGGCGTACGGCCCGGCCAGCATGGTGCCGACCTCGAGAATCCGGATGCCTGCCAGCGGTCCGGTCGCTGACCCGCCCCGCGCGCCGCGAGCACGCGAGAGCTGGAAGCTCTCGCCTCGCGCCCCGATCACCGTAAGTCCTTTGCCAGCGCGGCGATCATCTCCCTGGTGCGCCGTTTGGAGGCGACCAGTTCGTCGCGGGTGTCGCCGATGGGCAGCAGGCGCACCGACAGATCGGTGGCCCCGGCGTCGCCGTATCGGCGCAGCCCCTCGGCGATGGCGCTCTCGTCACCGGCGACGCAGATGTCGCCGATGTCGCGGGCGTCGCCGGTTTCGAGCAACCGCTGGTAGTTCGGTGAGACCTCGGCTTCGCCGAGAATGCGGTTCGCTCTGGCCTTGGCTTCGGCGACCTCGGAGGGACGGCACAGGCAGACCGGCAGACCGGCGACCACGCGCGGCGCTGGACGGCCCGCCTCGGCCGCCGCCTTCGTGATGCGCGGCACGACATGGGCTCCCACCGCGCGCTCGTCGGCCATCCAGAGAATGGTCCCGTCGGCCTGTTCGCCGGCGATGCGCAGCATCACCGGACCGAGCGCGGCGACCAGCACCGGCACCGGGGCCACCGGCCCGAGGTCGAGCGGATTGTGCACTGTGAAGGTCGAGTTCTCGACGTCCACCGTGCCGGGCCCGCGCAGTCCCGCGTTCAGCACCTCGAGATAGTCCGCGGTGTAGGCCGCCGGTTTCTCGTAGGGCAGCCCGAGCATGTCTGCCACGATCCAGTGGTGCGAGGGACCGATACCCAGCGCCAGCCGTCCGCCCGCCGCGGCCTGCGCCGACAGTGCCTGCCGGGCGAGAGCGACGGGGTGCTGGGCCTGCAGCGGCACCACGGCGGTGCCCAACTCGATCCGGGTGGTCACCTGTCCCATCAGCGCGATGGTGATCAGCGCGTCGAAATCGGTCGGGATCTGGGGTATCCACGCGGTGTCCAGGCCCGCCGACTCGGCCCACGCGATGTCGTCGAGCATCCGGGACAGTTTGCGGGCCGCATCGCCCTTCTCGGGCCCGATCATCACTCCGATACGCACGAATTCCTCCGTCTTCCACTACTTTTCGCGCGACCACGGTGGTCAGCGCCGCTGCGACCGACCCGACGCTCAGGTCGGGGACGGGGTATTGGTGAGCGCCCGGATCTCGGTGACGAGGGTGTCGAGCGAGGTACCCGTCGGGAACACCGCCGCCGCACCGACTTCGAGCAGCCGCGCGACATCGGACTGGGGAATGGTGCCGCCGACGATCACGGCGATATCGCCCGCGCCCGCCGCGCGCAACGCCTCGACGGTGCGTGTGGTCAGCGAGACGTGCGCACCCGAGAGGATGCTCAGCCCCACGACGGCGACATCCTCCTGCAGCGCGATCGACACGATGTCCTCGATGCGCTGGCGGATGCCGGTGAAGATCACTTCGAAACCGGCGTCGCGCAGCGCGCGGGCGACGATCTTGGCCCCGCGATCGTGGCCGTCGAGACCGGGTTTGGCGACGAGCACACGGGCGCTCATCAGAACACCACCGGCTGCTGGAACTCGCCCCACACGCCCTTGAGCGCAGCGGTCATCTCCCCCACCGTGCAGTACGCGTTCGCGCACTCGATCAGGTAGTGCATCAGGTTCTCGTTTCCTTCGGCGGCGGTGGACAAGGCAGTGAGGCTGGACCGGACCGCCACGGAATCGCGTTCGGCTTTCACCCTGGCGAGACGCTTCAGTTGCAGGTCGCGGCCCTCGGCGTCGAGTTCGTAGGTCGCGATCTCGGGCGCGGGCTCGTCGGAGACGAACCGGTTCACCCCGACGACCGGTTTGGTGCCGGCCTCGACGTCCTTGTGCAGCTGGTATGCCTCATCGGCGATCAGACCCTGCAGGTAGCCGTCCTCGATCGAACGGACCATGCCGCCGTGGCGCTCGAGGTCGTCCATGATCTCGATGATGCGAGCCTCGGTCGCGTCGGTGAGCGCCTCGACGAAGTAGGAACCACCGAGCGGGTCGGCGACCCGGGTGACTCCGGTTTCGTAGGCCAGGATCTGCTGGGTCCGCAGCGCGAGCGTGGCGGACTCCTCGCTCGGCAACGCGAACGGCTCGTCCCAGGCCGCGGTGAACATCGACTGCACTCCGCCCAGCACCGAGGCCATCGACTCGTAGGCCACCCGCACCAGGTTGTTTTGCGCCTGTGGCGCGTACAGCGAGGCGCCCCCGGCGACACAGCCGAAGCGGAACATCGAGGCCTTGTCGGTCGTGGCCCCGTAGCGCTCGCGCACGATCGTCGCCCAGCGTCGGCGTCCCGCACGGTATTTGGCGATTTCCTCGAAGAAGTCACCGTGGGTGTAGAAGAAGAACGAGATCTGCGGCGCGAACTGGTCGATCGTCATCCGGCCGCGTTCGATCACGGTGTCGCAGTAGGTGACACCGTCGGCGAGGGTGAACGCCATCTCCTGCACCGCGTTGGCGCCGGCATCACGAAAGTGCGCGCCCGCCACCGAGATCGCGTTGAATCTCGGCACTTCGGCCGCACAGAATTCGATGGTGTCGGCGATCAGCCGCAGCGACGGTTCCGGCGGCCAGATCCAGGTGCCGCGCGAGGCGTATTCCTTGAGAATGTCGTTCTGGATCGTGCCGGTGAGCTTCTCGCGCGGCACGCCCTTCTTCTCGGCGGCCGCAACGTAGAGCGCCAGCAGGATCGCGGCGGTGCCGTTGATCGTGAAGCTGGTGCTGATCTTGTCCAGCGGCATGCCGTCGAACAGGATCTCGGCATCGGCGAGGGTGTCCACCGCGACGCCGACGCGACCGACCTCCTCGGTCACCTCCGGATCGTCGGAGTCGTAACCACATTGGGTCGGTAGGTCGAGCGCGACCGACAACCCGGTTCCGCCCTGGTCGAGCAGATATCGGTATCGGCGATTGGACTCCTCCGCCGTTCCGAAACCGGAGTATTGGCGAAACGTCCACAACCGACCCCGGTAACCGGAGGCGAAGTTGCCGCGCGTGAATGGGAAGCCGCCCGGTGCGGGCGGTGCGGCGGCCAGGTCCGCGGGTCCGTAGACCGGCGAGAGCGGGATGCCGGACGAGGTCTGTATCGGATCGTTCATCAGTGATTACGGTACTTGCAAAAAATGAGAATGCCAATACCATCGAAAGGGAATGCCGCTTCGATCCGCGGCGGGGACCAGCACTGAGGAGACCGATGTCCAGCGAGAACGCCGTACTCACCGACCGCACCCTGGTCATCTCCGGCGGCTCCCGCGGGATCGGTTTGGCCATCGCACTGGCCGCCGCGCGGCGCGGGGCGAATCTGGTGCTGCTGGCCAAGACCTCGCAGCCGCACCCCCGGCTACCCGGCACCGTGCACACCGCGGTCGCCGAGGTGGAGGCCGCGGGCGGCAAGGCTGTCGCCGTGGTCGGCGACGTGCGCAACGAAGCCGACGTGGCGCGCGCTGTCGAGACCGCCGTCGAACGGTTCGGCGGCATCGACATCTGCGTGAACAACGCCAGCGCGATCGGCGTCGAACCGACCGAGAGCCTCTCGGCCAAGAAGTACGACCTGATGCAGGAGATCAACCTGCGCGGCACCTTCCTGCTCACCAAGGCCTGCCTGCCGCACCTGCGCGCCTCGGCGAACCCGCACGTGCTCACCGTGTCGCCGCCGGTGAACATGAACCCGCGCTGGCTCGGCGCCCACCCCGCCTACACGCTGTCCAAATACGGCATGACCCTGCTCTCGCTGGGCTGGGCCGCCGAGTTCGCCGACGCGGGCATCGCCGTGAATTGCCTGTGGCCCCAGACCTATATCGCCACCTCGGCGGTCGCGAACATGGCCGACGGCGACAATCTGCTCTCGTCGTCGCGCAGCCCCGAGATCATGGCCGACGCGGCGATCGAGATCCTGTCCCGACCCGCCCGCGCGGCCAGCGGGAACTGCTACATCGACGCGGAGGTGCTCACCGCGTCCGGCGTCGAGGATCTGTCGCGCTACGGCGGCGGCGACAGCCCGACGCTCGACCTCTTCCTCGACTGAGACCGGCTGAAGGACACACCGTGCATCCGACCATTCAGATCAGCGTCCGTCCGATCCTCGACTACTACGGCAAATGCCCGCGCTGTGGCTATCCCGCCGGCGCGGCGGAGACGATACGCAAGTCCCTCGACGGCGACATCGAACGCCACGTGGTGGCCACCTGCGAACTGCCGTGCGGGTGGTACGGGCCCGTGACCCGCACCACCATGACCGGTGGTGCGGCCGCGGCCGACCCCGCCGCCTGAACGACACCCCATCAGCCGCGAGAATCCGCCCCGGATCCTCGCGGCTGATGTCGGCAATCACCTTGCCCCGCAAGTCTTCTGACAGCAGAAACCCGCCTCCGTGGGAGGCGGGTTTCTGCATTCGACCTTCTCGGACGCGGAGCTAGCTCTCGCCCAACGCGATCGCCATCGTCGGGCAGGCCGACGCCGCCGAGCGAACCTCCGATTCGGTGGCACCACCCGGATATTCGTCGACCACCACGGCCAGGTCCTCGGCGTTCACCTCGAACACCGTCGGCGCGATACCCGCGCACAGGGCATGGCCCTCACATTTGGTCCCGTCGACCGACACCCTCATGACCGTTCTCCGCCTTCGTTGTTTCTCGGGGTCGCGCCGACCACCACGGTCGGCGCGACGGGGTGATTACTTGAGCATTCCGCCCGCGTCGATCGGCAGGGGCACACCGGTGACGTAGCGAGCCTCGTCGGAGGCCAGATACAGCACCGCGTTGCTGACATCCTCGGGCTCGATCCAGGCCACCGGCAGGGTGTGGAACAACCGGGCGATCGGCTCGAGGTCGGCGGGTCCGGGGCTCTCCAGATCCGGGCGGAACAGCTTGTAGGTGCCCTCGTTCATCACCATGGGCGTGTTCACGTGCGTCGGGTGGACCGAGTTCACCCGGATGGAGTGCTGCGCCAGTTCCACCGCGAAGGTCCGCATGAGTCCGACGACACCGTGCTTGGCCGCGACATAGTGGCCGATATTGGGGTAGGCCTTGAGCCCGCCCACCGAGCTCGTCAGGATCACCGAGCCGCCGCGCTCGCCGGCGATCACATGCGGCACAGCGGCTTTCACCGATTTCCAGACGCCGCCGAGGTTGACGTCGATCATGTCGTCCCACAGGTTCTCCTGCAGATCGACCAGCGCGCCGCCCTCGTTGCCGATCCCGGCGTTGGCGACGATGATGTCGAGCCTGCCCAGTTCGGCGACCGCTCCGTCGACCGCGACCTTGAGCCCGTCGTAGTCGCGGACATCGACCTCGGCGGTGACCACGCGACGGCCCTGTGCCCGGATGAGATCGGCGGTGGTCGCCAGATCCTCCGGGGTCGACATCGCGAACGGCACGTTGTCGAGTTGCTTACAGACATCGATGGCGATGATATCGGCGCCTTCCTGCGCCAACCGCAGCGCGTGGCTGCGGCCTTGCCCGCGCGCGGCTCCGGTGATGAACGCGACCTTGCCTTCGACCCGTCCGGTCATGATTACCTACCTCTGTCGTTGTTGTCGTGGTCAGGATTGGGGAGTGAAGCGGATGTGCAGTTCGCTGAGCCCACGCAGCAGGAAGGTGGGTTCGTACTCGTAGGTGCGCGCGTCGACCGGACCGTGCTTGTCCGCGTCGATCTCGATGTCGAGCAGCCGGTCCAGGATCCGTTCGATCGAGACCCGACCCTCCACCCGCGCGAGCGGGCCGCCCGGGCAGGTGTGCACGCCGCGACCGAACGCGATGTGCTCACGGAAGTTGTCGCGGTCGAGACGGAACTCGTGCGGGTCCTCGAATCGGCGCGGATCGCGATTGGCCGCACCGGGGCAGAACATCACCAGGCCGCCGGCCGGGATGTCCACCTCACCGACGGTGGTCGCGCGGCGAGCGAGCCGGAACCCGCTCTTGACCGGTGCGTCCATCCGCAGGGTTTCCTCGATGAAGTTCGGGATCAAGGTGCGGTCCTCGCGCAATCGCTGCTGCACGTCGGGGTGATCGCCCATGAACCGCACCGCCGCGCCCAGCACCTTGGCCGTGGTCTCCTGCCCCGCGGCGAACAAGAAGGTCGCCGACCGCGCCACATCGAGGACCTCCGGCGTGGTGCCGTCCGGATACTTCGCCAGCGCCAACGACGTCAGCACGTCGTCGCGTGGCTCGTTGCGGCGATCGGTGATGTAGGAGACGAATTTCTCGTCCAGCCAGGCCAACGGGTTGCTCGAGAGCGCTTCGTTGTCGATCGCACCGGGTCGGGCACCCGGCTGGGGCGCGCCGAGCACGACACGGAATTGCTGGTGATCGACTTCGGGAACGCCGAGCATATCCGCGACGACCAAGAGCGCGAACGGCTTGGCGTACTGGGAGAGGAATTCACACTGGCCGGCCTCGACGAATTCGTCGAGCTGCTGGTCGGCCAGCCGCCACATGAATTCTTCGTTTTCTTTCAAACGGGCGGGCGTGAGCAGACGATTCAACACCGACCGCGCGAAGGTGTGTTGCGGCGGGTCCATCGTCACCATATGCTCGAACATCGGCAACTCGGTCCGATGCGCGTCGATGAGGTCGCTGATATCGTCGCCGACCGGCGTGAACGGCAGCGGCGGGAAGGGCCCGCCGACGGCGACGGCCGAGGAGAAGATCGACGAATCCTTGAGCACCTCAGCCGATTCCTCGTATCCGGTGACGGCATACACACCGAAGTGCGGCTCCTGAGTAACCGGGCACTTCGACCGCAGATGATCGAAATAGGGATGGGGATCAGGAATCAGATCCGGGTCGGTGAAGTAGTTCACTGTATCGAAATCGGTCACGGAGAACTCCAGGTGATCGGGAAGCCGCGACAAAGACGCGCACTTCGATGGTAACAACCATATTCATTTTTGAGAACCTCATTCCCGAAAGACAGCACGGAACTCCGCGCGGTCGAGCGGGTAGCGGATTAGGGCAGGTAGACCCGGCTGGCCAGCCAGCGTCCGTTGACGAGTTCCATCGTCATCTGGACCCGGCTGTGGTCGACGCGAGGATCGGCGGCGGCGATATTGGTGACCGTCTGATCGATGAACAACAGCACTTCGACCTTGGTCTCGGATTTCGATTTCACCGCGGCGTCGAGCACCGTGCCGGTGCCGGTCGCCTTGTTCTCGAGCAACAGCTGGCGCAGCTGCCCGCTCGACCGGGTGTACATGTCCTTGAACTCGCCGGTCGATCCGTCCAGCACCGCCGCGAAATCACGATCGAGGTGATTGGAGTCCACGCTGGTCAAGGTGACGGCGTAGGCCCGCGCCGCCGCGAGCCCGGCTTCGGCGGCGGCGTCGGTGTCGGACTTCTCGTCGAGTTTCCAGCCGAGGAAGCCCGCCACCACCAGCGCTGCCACGGCGGCCACCACGGTGACCGGCGCGGCGATCCGGCGCGCGATCGCTCGCATCAGCTGTAGCTTCGTCGGACCTGCCTGTTTCGGCTCTTCTGTCGGCGCCGGGTCCGAATCCGCCGATGACTTCACTACCGCCGGTTCGAGCAATTCGGTCTCGGTCTTGGTGTCTGTGTCGTTCATAGCAATTCCTAGCGTGGTGGTGTGCGGTGCGAGTCCGGAAGCCGGTCACCGAGGTACCGGTGTCGACAGATCCGGCCCGGCGAAGGTGAGCGGAAGTGTCCATGGTCCGAGCGGAGTCGGGATCGCCTGCGTCGCGGTCGCCTGTCCCGGCGGCGGCGGACCGGGGACACGCGAACCCGGCGGGCGCGGTGCGTTGCGCGCACCGCGGATGAGGACCGACGGGTCCTCGTTCGGGCAGTAGGTGTAGAGGTAGGGCTCGGGGAAGTCCGGCTGCGACGGTGAATGTCGCGGCAGGTTGTAATCGCAGGAGTAGCGGGGGTACAGATTCACCAGCCCCCAGAGGCCACCGTCGTGGAATGCCGCGGTGAGGTTGCCCAGCGTCGAGCCCGCCCGCTCGGTCGGGAAGAAGAACTCCCGCAGGGCCGGTACGCGCGAGTTCGCCATGTCGGACACCGTGGCGAGGTTGCCGAGCAGGTCGACCACGCCGAGCGAGTTCTGGTCCAGCACCGCGTCCAGCGCACCGAGCGTGCCCGGCGCCGCGCCGAGCAGATCGACGAATCCGCCCGACTTCGCCTCCACGCCCGACATCACTCGGGCCGCGTCACCGGCGAATTCACCCAGTCCCGGCGAGGCGGTGGCCGCGGTGCTCAGCACCGTCCGGCTGTCGCGCAGCAGCCCGACCGCTTGGGGCAGCACCGAATCCAAGGTGGAGACGAGAAAGATGCCACCGTCGATGATGTCGGAGAGCTTGCGCGGGCCCTGCTCGCTCACCCCGAGTTCCTTGACGATCGCCGCCAACCGCGCCGGATCCACCTGCGCGAGCGTGGTATCCAGCTGCGCGAGGGTCTGCCACAGCGGCACCGGCGTCGAAGTCCGCTCCACCTCGATCTCGGCGCCGTCGGCCAGGTAGGGGCCGTCGTCGCCGACCGGGCGGAAGTCGAGATACTGCTCGCCCGCCAGCGACAGGCTCGCGACCCGGACCGCGCCACCGACGGGCACCCGGGCCTGCGCGTCGATCGCCGCGGTGGCGACCAGCCCGGTCGAGGTCAGCTCGATCGCGGTGACCTCACCGATCGGGACACCGCGCAAGGTGACATTCTGCCCGGTCAACAGCCCACCGGACTGCGCGAGGTGCACCCGGACGGTCATGGTGGCCGCCGTGGGGTCCACGCCGAGGGCGCCGAACAGCAGATACGCGATGCCGACGATCAGGGTCAGCACCAGCGCGCCGCTGGACAGGATGGACCGGAACCGGCTGCCGAGCACGGCCGCGCCGACCACGACGCGCGCGGGCACGCCGAGCACGAGCCGAAATCGCTGCGCAGGTGTCATCGCCCCGCTCCCGTCACGCGCTGCTGCAGCTTGAGCAGGGTGTAGGTCAGGGTGCCGACGAGAGCCTGCCAGTCGCTCACGTCCGGTATCCGGCTGCCCTCATCACCGGGGTGCGCCGGATCCGGCACCGCACCGATCGTCACGTCCTGCAGATCGGCGTTCACATGCGCCGAGGTGCCGTTGGTGATCTTGATGATCGGTCCGAGAATCGAATTCATCGCCGCGAGACTGGCATTGGGATCGGTCGAGGCCGCGTTGAGCCCGGCGGAGAGCCGGTTGACATCGGCGACCATGCCCGCGGCGGACCCGTCGATGGCAGGGAACTTCGCCAGTTCCCGACTGATCTGATCGACCTGCCGGATCAGCGTCAACGCCTGCTGGGAACTGTCGGTGGCGGCCGTGAGCGCCGGTCCCGCGACGTCGGCCAACTCACCGAGCGGGCGACGCTGCTCCTGCAATTGCCGGGTGAGCTGGTCGACTTCGACGAGTACGGTGCGGATATCGGCCGATCGCGCGGCCAGTGCCTGCACCACTCTGGTCGACCTGTCCAGCAGCGCGGCGAGATTCGCGCCTCGGTCGCCGACAGCGTGTCCGAGACCGTTGACGATAGTGGTCAGGTTCCGGATCACCCCACCGTTGACCAGCAGCGACGCGGTGGTGAGCAACTCCTCGATGGTGGCCGCGGCCTGGGTGGCCGACAGCGCGATGGTGTCGCCGTCGTGCAGCACCGGCCCGCCGGGAGCGGCGGCGTCGGGCGGAGTGAGCGCCACGAAGACATCGCCGAGCGGTGTGGCGGTGCGTAATTCGGCCCGGGTGCCCACCGGCAGGGCCACCCCCGGCTGAATGCGCATCGTGACCACGGCGGTGTAGTCGCGTGCCGACATCCGCGCGACCTCGCCCACGTCGGCGCCGAGCACCCGCACCTTCGCCTGCTCGGGCAGGTTCAGCGCATTGGCGAAGCCGGCGTGGATCGTATAGCCGCCGTCGCCGACGCCGGGCGCGGGCAACGGCAGATCACCCAGACCCACCGCGCAGCCGGGCACGGTGGCCAGCACCACCCCGGCCAGCAACAGGGTCGACGCGGACCGATATCGCTGTCTCATCGTGGCAACCTCGACATCGCCTCTAGCATGTCGGTGATGCCGAAGTCCGGCCCGAAATCCTGCAATGTTCCTGTGCTGCAACCGAGTTGGCGTAGGCCCAGCACGTTGCACACCTCCTTCACCAGTTGGCCGTCGAAGAAGACCTTGTCCAGCAGCGCGTGCACCCGGACGCCGCGGTAGTCGACGTCGATGGCGTTGTAGGCGTTGTTCAGCAACAGCGGTGTCACGTCGATGAACTCGGCGATCTCCTCGCGGTAGTCCGCGAGCGCGTGGGTGACGGTGCCCGCGTTGGTCACCGTGGAGCGCAGGCTCGCACTGTTCTGGGACAGGAGGTCATCGGTCTGCTGCATGATCTGCACGATCTGCGCGCCGGTATCACCCGCGCCGATCTGGAGATCGGCCAGGACACTACTCAATTGCCCTGTCGCACTGCCGAATTCCCGGATCGTCTGGTCGTTGTCGGCCGCAGCGCGAATCAGGACCGCCAGGTGCTCGACGATGTCGGTGATCGCCTTCTGGGTCTGGGCTCCCCCGTCCTCGCCGAGCCGCAGGGCACCGGACAGTTCGTTCATCGTGGCCCGAAGTTCCGGACCGCTGCCCGAGGCGATCCGCGCGGACGTATCGAGCAGGCGCGCGATCGGACCGGTCTCGGGAGTCGCGCCGGCCAACTGCGCGGCCATCCCGTCGGCGGCACCGAGCAAGCGGTCGAAGTCGATGGGGGTGCGGGTGCGGTCGAGGCCGAGCTGCGCTCCGTCGGCCAGGGTGGCGCCGCCGCGGTAGGCGGGCGTGAACTCGACGTGGCGATCGGTCAGTACCGAGGTCGAGACGGTCACCGCGGTCGCGTCCGCCGGGATATCCACCGCGCCCTCGACCCGCATGGTGACCTCGACATGGGAACCGCGCGGGGTGATGGCGGTGACCTCACCGACCGGCATCCCGAGCACGGCCACGGCGTTGCCGACGTAGAGTCCGGCGCCGTTGTCGAATCGGGCTGTCACAGTGATGGCCGAATCCGTGTCGTCCGGGCTGCCCGCGCACCCCGCGAGCGCGCCGAGTCCGAGCACCAGCACGATCCTGGCCAGCGTGGCGAGTCGTGTCATTTGCAGTCCTGGAAGTAGGGGGCCAGCGAGACCTGGTCGGCGCGCCCGCTCAGCGCGCACATCCAGGAATCGATCAGCGGCCCCGCGGGCGCGGTGAAGTCGACCTCGTTGGCGGTGCCCGACGCGTTCGCGAAATTGCGGATGGGGACGGGCAGGATCTGCAGGATGTTGCGCAACAGGTCGTCGTGGCGGGCGAGGCTGCCGAGCAATCCGTCGAAACCGCGCAGCAGTTCGTCGATCTTGGGCCGGTCTTCGACGACCAGCACCCTGACCTGATCCGCCAGCCGCCGCGTCGAGTCCATCAGGGTCTGGAGCGCACCGCGCCGCGCGAGAATCTCGGTGACCAGGTCGCGGCCCTGGCCCACGATGGCCGCGAGGTCGCCCTGCTGACCGTTGACCACCGTGGTCAACTGTTGCACGCCGGTCAGGAGCGCGCCGAGTTCGTTGCGACGGCTGCCCAGCAGTGCGGCCAGCGAGCGCAGATTCCCCAGCAGCCCGGGCAGTACCGTCGGCACGCCGTCGAGTTGGTTGGCCAGCGCGTCGAGCGAGGTGGCGATACGGCCGGAGTCGATCTGTTCGAATGTCGCGGTGGCGTTGTCGAGTGCTTGCTGCAGATCATAGGGAACGGCGGTGCGCGACAGACCGATTCGGTGATCGGCGATCTCGCCGCCACCCGCCGGGGTCAGTTCGACGTAGCGGGCGCCGAGCAGGGTGGTCAGTTTGATGGCGGCGCGGGTGTCTGCGCCGAGGGCTGCGGACCGATCGACGCTCAGGGTGACCAGCACCCGGTCACCGGCCAGCCGCTGACCCGCGACCGTGCCGACCGGAACACCGGCGACGGTGACCCCGTCCCCCACGCGCAGACCGGCGGCCTGCGCGAACTCGACGTCATAGCGCTGCTGTCCGACGCCGAGGGAGTTGAAACCCACCGCCCCGGCGACGATGGCGAGCAACAGTCCGAGCGCGATCAGCCCCAGCACGGCTTTCGAAGGCTGTTTCGATGTCATTACCTCACCTGCAGATCGGTGATTGTTGGATGGCGCCGGTCGGCGAGGCCAGAGCGACGATGGTCGGTACCAGGGTGGCCAGCGCGGGCAGGAACGTCACGCCCATGTTGCACAGGTAGGTGTTGAGGTAGGACCCCTCCTGGCTCGCCCTGGCGAGCCCCTTCAGCAGTGCGGGCAGGTTGAAGCCCAGGTAGGCGAAACTGTCCTTGTTCTGCTCGAAGTGCTTGGTGAATCCTGGTTCGCGCGTGAGGAATTCGTTCAGCGGTGGCCGCACGTCCTCGACGACGGTGGCCAGGCGCCCGGTCACCGACGCGACGGTCGTCAACGACCCCATCAGCTCGTCACGGTGACGCGAGAGTCCGTCGATGATCGAGCGCGACTGGGTGAGCAGGGTGCTCACCGTACCGCTGTGCGCGGCCAGGTCTCCCACCACCTGGCTCAGGTTCGTGATCACCGCCCCGAGCACCTGATCCGGACCGGCGACGGACTCGGCCAGGGTGGAGACCTGCGCGATCAGCAGCACCAGCGAGGTGTTGTCGCCCTGGAGCGCGGTGATCAGCGCTCCGGTCACATTGTCGACCTGCTGTGGATCCAGCCCACCGAACAGGGGCTCGAACCCGTTGAGCAGCACCGAGATATCGAACGAGGGTTCGGTGTGCTCGAGCGGGATCGTGCCACCGGGCGCCACCTCCTGCGGTTGCCCGAAGTCGGCCAGGGAAAGGCCGAGATAGCGCTGGCCGATGACATTCTGATAGGTGATCGAGGCTTTCGTATTCCCGAAGACCTTCTGTTGTTCCTCGACCCGGAACCGCACCTCGGCGCGATTGCCGACCAGCGCGATCCTGTCGACGCGACCCACCCGCACCCCGGCCATCCGCACATCGTCACCGGCGCGCAGGCCCGTGACATCGCTGAAGATCGCGGAGTACGTTCTCGCCGAGCCGTCCACCCCGCGGTGCAGCGTCACGAAGGTGACCCAGATCAGTCCGAGGGACACGACCAGGAACAGGCTCAGCCCGATCAGTGATCGACGAAAACTCATCGGCCGCCACCCACCGGGAGCGGGCTGTCGGAAAGCAGTTGCGCCAGTACCGATTCCGCGGCGTTGGCCTCTCCGCCCAGAATCCGGCGGATCAGGTCCTGCAGTTCCGGCGCCAGCTGGGGTACCGAATACGACCGCGGATTCATACTGGGTGACAACTCCTGCTGGGGGATCGAGTCCGGTGCGGTGGAGCAACTCGGCGCGGCCAACTGGCCGTATCGGGGACAGTCCGCGCGGGTGTAGGCGGTGTGCGGGCTCAACCGGAACTGGAATTTGCCGGTACCCATCTGGGTGTCGGAGTTCCAGAACTCGGCGAACCACAGATCCGAGATCGTTTTGATCCGGACCACGATCGGTGCGAAACTACCGGCTCCCTCGCCCAATACATCGAGGACCGGCACCAGATCATTCGTCACTGTGACGATCTGATCGGTATGTCGAGCCAGCCCGCCGCCCACCTTGGACAGGGTGTTGTTGCCCGCGGACAGCAGGTTCATCAGTTCGCCCTCGCGTTCGGCGACCGTGCGCAGCGGAAGCACCGCCGAGTGCAGGGCATCGAGCAGGTCCGGCGCCGCCGCGTTGAGTCCGTGCACCGCCTCGGCCATCGCGCCCAGGGTCGAGGGCCCACCGTCGGGCGCGAGTAGCGCATCGAATTCCCTGGTGATCCGGTCGAGTTGCCCACCGGCGCGCACGATGTCGTCACCCCGCCGATCCGTGGCCGCGGCCACCGCGGCGAGCATTCCGACTGTGGTGTCGGACCCGACCCGCCCCGTACTCGCGATGATCTCGCGCAACTTGGTCAACGCGGTCTGCAACTGGACCGTCGCGAGGCTGCGGTCCTGAGCGATCTCAGTATCGGCGGTCAGCCCGGGGCCGGGCCCGTTGTCCACCAATTGGACCGAGGACACGGCGAAGACGTTGCTCGGCACCACCCGCGCGGTCACCGTGCGCGGCACTTTCCCGGCGTACACCGGGTCGAGCAGCAATGTCACCCGATTCGGACCGCCGTTGTCGGCGAGCGCCACCGTGGACACCGCGCCGATCAGCAGACCACGAAACTTCACGTCGGATCGGGCGGGCAGACCATCGCCGAGCTGATCCAGCATGGCGATCACTTCCACCTTGTCGTCGAAGCGGCCCGTCGACTTCATCAACAGTGCCGTGACCATGGCTACGGTCAGCACGATCAACACCACGCCACGCAGCACCAGCGAGAATGCGCCGGGACCGCGCCCATCCTTCTCAAACGGAGTCGCCGGCATCTACCCTCCCAGCCGAGCGCTGGAACCGATGCCCCAAAGACCTACGGTCAGCAGCAGATTGACCACGATCATCACCGAGATGGACGCGCGCATCGCCCGGCCTGCGGCCGTGCCGACGCCCTGGGGCCCGCCTGCGGCGTAGAAGCCGTAGTAGCACTGGATCGTCGAGGTGAGGATCACGAACAGAATCGCCTTGATCAGCGAGTACACGATGTCGGGGCCGTTGAGCACCAGCTGGAAGTAGTGCTGATAGGTGCCCGCCGATAGACCGCCGGACAGACCGACCACTATTTCCACCGCCAGGTAGTTGGCCGCCAGACAGACCAGGTACAGCGGGAACATCGCGACCACCGACGCGAGGATCCTGGTACTGACCAGATACGGAACCGCGCGAATGGCCATCGCCTCCATCGCCTCGATCTCCTCGGCGATCCCCATCGCACCGAGTTGCGCGGTGAACCGGCACCCAGCCTGGGCGGCGAAAGCCAGCGAAGCCATAATGGGCGCCAATTCCCTGGTCGAGGCGGTCGAGGCGATCAACCCGACGGTGGGCTCCATGCCCAGCAGGTGCAGTGCGTTGTAGCCCTCCAGACCCACGATCGCACCGCCCGCCGCGCCGAGCACGATGATCACGCCCGCGGTGCCGCCGCCGACGACGATCGAACCGTTTCCCCAGGTGATGTCGGACAGGATGCGCAGAAATTCCTTGCGGTAGTGCCGCAGCATCACCGGAATCGAGAACAGGGCTCGAATCAAGAACGTCCCCATATGGCCGACCCGCATCGCCCCCGCGGCCAGCCGGACCGCGGCCCGGTGCACCGGCCGCACCCCCGGCGGGTAGTACTGCGCCGCCATTACAGCCCCTGCCGTGGCAGCAAGATCATGTACAGCTGGGTGAAGGCGACGTTCACGATCATCAGCAGCAGGATCGAGGAAACCACTGTCGAGTTGACCGAATTCGCCACGCCCGCCGGACCGCCCTTGGTGGTCAGCCCTTTCTCGCAGGCGACCACGGCGACGATCGCCCCGTAGACAACAGCTTTGATCATGGTCAGCACCAGATCGTCCACGGTCGCGAAGGACGAGAACGTCGCGACGAAACTTCCCGGCGCCCCGCCCTGAACGAAGACATTGAACAAGTAGCCCGCGAGAAAGCCGACGAAGCAGACGATTCCCGTCAGCGACACCCCGATCAGTACCCCGGCCGCCAGCCGGGGGACGACCAGGCGGCGGATCACCGAGACACCCATGATCTCCATGGCGTCCAGTTCGTCGCGGATCTTGCGCGACCCGAGATCCGCACAGATCGCCGAGCCGACCGCCGAAGCCATCAGCAGCGCCGCGACCATCGGCGCCCCCTGCCGGATCACCGCGAGCCCGCTGGCCGCACCGGCGAGCGAGGTCGCCCCGACCTGCCCGGCCAGCAACCCGAACTGGATGGACAGCGTCACTCCGATCGGCAGGGCGACAAAGATCGTGGGCAAGGCCGCCGACGACGCCATGAACGCGGCCTGTCGGACGAACTCCTGGAACGCGAATCGACCGGTGACCGTGTCGATGGCGAGAAAGCGCACAGCGCGCATGCCGAGGACGAATTGGCCACCGACCGTTTCCAAGGCGGCAATCGGGTGTCGGCGCAGATAGCCGCGCGCCCACTCGGCTATCTCACGATCGGCCGTTGCCATGGTCAACTCGCGGAGACCAATCCAGCAGTGGTCCGTGACGCGCTGACACGGAACATCTCGGTGGGGCCGACTTCTTCGGCGGGGAATCCCGCCGTAGCCAAGGCGCAGGCTTTGAACGCGCGCGCGGCCCGGCTGACGCGATGGTGGGTGATCTTCACTCGATCCGCCAGTTCGGCCGGAAGGGCATCGCCCCACAGCGACAGCTCGGCCGAACGGTGGTCGAGACAGTCCAGAATGCCATCGCGCACACGACAGTCCGCGACCATCTGGGTGGGTACAGCCACCGCATGCGGCCAGGTGTCGTGTTTCGGGGCCGCCAGCGACTGTTCGATATCGAGCACAGTGGCACCGAGGATCTGCAACGGCCGCACGTCGGAGTGGTCGTCGACGAGCACGGTCACTTCCCACCCGGCGGTTGTTCGATCGAAGAGCCAACCTCCCGCGTAGCGAACAACTTCCACGGCATTCGGCGCGACGATGGCCAAGCGATATCGCAGCGGATGCCGGCGGGCGTGGGCTCTCCAGTGGGCGGAATCAACGAATTGTGCGGCCATGTGCTTCCCATCCAAACTTCGAATCTGAAGATCTCGACAGGTGCGCCCCACGCCCGGAATTCGATCGCTCGGAGCCCCTGCCGACCACACGGTAATCCGGTTACTCAGCATGTGACAGCAGTCTCATCCAAGTAACTAGTGATCTACGTCACATTGATTTGCCCTTGACGTACAACCCTGAAATTCGCCTTACCGCAGGTCATTCGGGTTGTTCGAGCCGTCGGCCGGCGGGATCCGTCCGTGCCTAGCGGGCGGGCCCGTAAGGACCAGCCAACGAGGGATACACGAGCGGCGACGAGCCCTCCTCGCCCTCGGCCACCCGAACGCGCGCCGCCTCGGCCACGCTGCCACTGGTCAATCGGTCGATCGCACGCTCGAGCATGGGCAGGATCTCGGTCACATCGAGATCCTTGTCGACGAATCGACCGGTCAACGCGTAGATCAAATTGGTGACGATCAGTCCGACGTCCTCGACATAGTCGCGATCGTAGCCATCGAACAACATCGCGGCGACCGGCAGCACGGCGCTCACACCCTGTGCGTCCAATTGCCGACCACCGATGCCGCTGCGCGCGCGATGGTAGGCCTCGAGCATTCTGGGATTGCGTTCCCACGGCTCGAAGACGTGCCGGATGACGCGGACCAACCCGTCGCGCAGCGATTCACCCGGAACAGGCAACTCCAGTTCGGCATAGCTGTTGATCGCCATCCACCGGGTGACAGCGGCGACCATCAACTCGTCACGGGTGGCGAACTTCTTGTATACCGTCGCGAGCGAAACCTGGGCCCGACGCGCGACCTCCTTGAGCTGCAGATCGTCGTACCCATCCGACATCAACATCTCCATCACGACGTCGATGATCCGGACCGAGGAGTCCGTTTCCGGTGACCGTTTCACTCCACCACGGTATCGCCGCTGGTCGACTGACCTACTCCCGGGCCGACCGTCTCGACTCCGCAGACCTGGCGCTCTTCATCGATGAGCCGACGCCGATCGTGATGGCACCACCGTCGCGGGCAACCCGGCGGCGGGACCGAACCGGCGGGATTCCGCGACGCTCCGACCTAGACTACTGCCGATCAGCGGGTGGGTTTTCTGGAATTCTCACACGCGCAACCAACAGATAGGCGATGCGGTCGAGACCAAGGGTGAGTCGATGTACAACGGCAAGACGCTGCGGGACTGGTGGCACGATCCTGTCGACTACCGATGGCTCGTCCGCACGCTGGCCGCCAGGTCGGCGCTGGTTCCGCTGAAGATTCTGATCGGCCTCGCGGGAGCCGCGATCGCGGTGATGGGCGCGGTGATCGCGGGAACACCGGTGGGACCGCCCGGCCATCCCGGCCTCGCTTCGACCATCGGAGTGCTGTCGGGAACCCTGTGGGCGGCGCGCTGGTGGCTGCTGACCTGGCCGAGCAGGACCGAGTCGCTGATCCTGATCGCCTGCGCCGATGTGTTGTTCACGGTGGAATTCCTCCAGTTGCAGGATCGACTGTTCGGGGCGATGGGCACCGTCCTGCTCCTCGGCACCGGCAGCTACCTGAGCTTTTTCCACAGCGCCAAAGCACTGGCCGTGCATTCGGTGTGGTCGCTGCTCTCGGTGGTGGTGTTCTCGGTGCGGATCGCCACCGGCGGCGGGAGCATCGAACTGGCCCTCGCGGTCGCATTGCTACTCGCGTCGGTGGTCAGCGCGGTGCCCGCGTTCCAGCTGCTCTATTCGTTGCTGCGCACCGAGTCGCAGTCGGACCCGCTCACCGACCTGCTGAACCGCCGCGGTCTCGAGAACCGGCTACAACAGCTGATGGACCGCAATCCCGCGATGTGTGTCATCTGCTTCGACCTCGACCGGTTCAAGAGCGTCAACGACACCTGGGGCCACCGCATCGGCGACATCGTCTTGATGCGCACCGCCCGGCGGCTGCGCGATGCCGCCGGGGAGATGGCGGTCGTGGCGCGGACGGGCGGGGAGGAATTCGTGGTGGCTGCCCCGATCTCCGCGGCCGCCGCGCGCAGGGAAGCCGAACGGCTGTGCCGAGTGGTCGCCGAACCGCCGGAAACCACGGTGGCTGTCACCGCGAGCGTCGGTGTGGCGATTTTCGACGCGACGATCTGTCCACGCTGCCCCTGCCCGACCGCGGACCGACTGCTGCAATCCGCCGACGCGGCGATGTACCGGGCCAAGCAGTCCGGCGGGAACCTGGTGGTGGTGGACGAACTCAGCCCGCCGCCGGACCACCGCCACCCGGACGACAGCCGGTAGCGCCGATCGTTGCCCGGCGATCAGGCCGCCGCCGCGCCGGACCTGTTCGCATCGGGCACGATGGTGATCATGGACCTCCGCATCTTCACCGAACCCCAGCAGGGCGCCGATTACGACACGTTGCTGTCGGTGGCCCGCGCCGCCGAGGAGCTCGAATTCGACGCGTTCTTCCGTTCCGACCACTACCTCGCGATGGGCGATGCCTCGGGCCTGCCCGGCCCGACCGATGCCTGGATCACCCTGGCCGGGCTGGCCAGGGACACCTCCCGCATCCGGCTGGGCACCCTGGTCACCGCCGCCACGTTCCGGCTGCCGGGGCCGCTGGCCATCCAGATCGCCCAGGTGGATCAGATGTCGAACGGGCGGGTCGAACTCGGTCTCGGCAGCGGCTGGTTCGCCGCCGAACACGCCGCGTACGGAATCCCGTTCCCGGACAACAGGTTCGGCCTGCTCGAAGAGCAACTGGCCGTCATCACCGGACTGTGGGACACCAAGCCGGGGGCGACGTTCAGCTTCGAGGGCGCCCACTATCAGCTCACCGACTCCCCCGCCCTGCCCAAGCCCGTGCAAGACCCGGTGCCCGTGATCATCGGCGGCAACGGCAAGGTCCGCACCCCGCGCCTGGCGGCCCGCTATGCCACCGAGTTCAACATGCCGTTCGCCTCGATCGCCGACAGCGCCGCCCAGTTCGACCGCGTGCGCGCCGCGGTGCACGCGGCCGGGCGCACCGACGAACTGATCTACTCCAACGCCCTGGTCGCCTGCGTCGGGCGCACCGACGCCGAGGTAGCGCGCCGGGCCGCCGCGATCGGCCGCGAGGTGGACGAACTGAAGAGCAACGGCCTGGCAGGCTCCCCCGCCGAGGTCGTCGACAAGATCGCCCGCTACCGCGAGATCGGCGCGAGCCGGATCTACCTCCAGATCCTCGATCTCGCCGATCTCGATCACCTGGAACTCATTGCCGCCGAGGTGCAATCGCAGCTCTGAGAGCGATATCCGGTCAGGGAAGCAGACCCAGCGCGGTGCGGCCGACCACGTCGAGGATCGCGTCGGTGTTGGGAGGATGGAGTTGTCCGGTGCGGACGTCGCGGTAGAGGCGTTCGAGTTCGTTGCGGCGACTGACCGACGACGCGCCGACCACCTGCACCGCGGTGTCGACGACGTTCTTGGCTGTCCTGGTGGCGAATTCCTTCGCCGAGAACAGACGCGGAACCGCCCACACGCCGAGCTCGACGCCGGCGTCCGCGTCCCGGGTCGCCGTCTCGAGCAGTGCGTACGCGGCGTCGAGCTGGATTTCGGCTTCGGCGATCTGGCGTTGTACCGCCGGTTTGCCGGCGTGGGCCTCGACACCGGGGACCAGCGAGGAGCGGGTGCCGGCGTGCAGGATCGCGACATCGAGCGCCCGCCGGGCGATCCCGAAGTAGACATTGGCCAGCAGCGGCAGATACCAGCCGAGGATGCCGTTGATCAGCGGGGGGTAGGCATCGCCGGGCGCGTGCGTTCCCGCGAGCGTCGCGGCTTCGGCACGCGCGTTGTCGAAGATCGTGTCGTCGCTGCGGGTCGCCCGCACGCCGAGGGTGTCCCAGGTTTCCTCGGTGCGCACCCCCGGCTGGTCGCGGGCGACGAACAGGTGCACGATGCGCGGGTCGGCGGGGTCGGAGTCGTCACGGGCGTGGATACCCACCGAGGTCCACACCGGGCCCAGCGAGGTGAAGGTCTTGCGCCCGTCGACGCGGTAGGAGCCGTCGGGCAGGCGCCGGGCGCTCACCACCGAATCATCCAGTCCCACATCGTTTCCGCGTTCACCGTGACCGGCCGCGAACACCTCACCGTCGCGAACCGCGGCGAGCAACCAGCTGAAGTCCTCGGCACCGGAGAAGGTCAGCGCGGCAGCGGGCCCGGTCCAGTACAGATGCATGTTCACCGCGAGCGCGGTCGCGGGCGCCCAATACGCCAATTGCCTTTGCTCCCTGGACAATTCGCTGAGCGACAGGCCCCGGCCACCGTACTGCGGCGGCAGCGCGGCGCGTAGGTACCCGGCCTCGCGCAGTTCCTCGAAATCCTCGGTGAAGAAGGCGTTTTCAGCGTCGTAACCGGCCGCGCGGGCGTGGAACCGGTGGTAGTCCTCGGTGCTGAAGAAGGCGCTCGGCGCGGCGGCCGCCGAGAGCGGGGAGGTGCTGCTGGCAACGACGGTGGGTGTGACGGTGCTGGTCATCGCTGGTCTCCCGGGTTCGCCTCGGCGGCGAGATCGATGGCTTGCGCGAATCGGCGCGACTCCGAATGTGGCAAGTATCGCGGGCCGACCGGGCCGCGGTGAAGCAATAGAATCGGCCCGATCACATCCCGAACGTCAGTAGAAGACCGGCCCGGGAACGCCGCCCCCGGCCGCGATGGCATCGCCGGTGATGGCGATGCTGCGTGGCGAGGCCAGGAACGTCACCACATCGGCGACCTCACCCGCGTCGATGATCCGGCGAATCGAATTCTTGACCAACTCTGATTCCAGCTCGGCCACGTCGCCACCGTCTTGCTCGACCTGGCGGGTGAGACGTTCGGTGAGCCGTTCGGTGCGGGTGAGGCCCGGGTGCACGACTGTCACATTCACCCCGTGCGGCCCCAGCTCGTCGGCGAGGTTCTTGGTCAACGCCGAGACGCTCACGTTGCGGATGGTCTGCCCGATCGAATTGGCCTGCCGCGCACCGAGCCCGCTGATGTTGATGATGCGCCCCCACCCCTGCTCCACCAGATGGGGTGCGACAGCACGTGCGGTGCGCAGGTATCCGAGCACCTTGATCTCGACTTCCCTGCGCACGATCTCGTCGGTGGTGGCTTGCAGATCGCCGGCCGCGCCCGCGCTCCACGGTGTGGCGGCGGAGTTCACCAGAATGTCCACGCCACCGAGTTCGGCGACAGTGCGCGCGACGAGTTCTTTCACCTGCTCGTCGTCGCCGGTGTCGGTCGGTACCGCGATCACCCGCCGTCCAGATTGCCGAGCGATCTCGTCGGCGGCGGCGCGCAGCGGTTGCGCCGACCGTGCCGCGAGCACCACATCCACCCCCTCTGCCGCGAGCCCCCGCGCGATGGCCAGACCGATTCCCTTGCTCGCGCCGGTGACGATCGCCCGTTTTCCATCCAGTCCCAGATCCATGGCCCGACGCTAACAATCCCACCCGCAGCGCCACACGCCCCAGCTCGAGATGATCGAAACCCGCAGCAGCCGGGGCTTCTCGCGACGTCCGGAGCACCGCGTAGGATATCGCCTGTCCGTAGGGAAGACCGGTGTGAGTCCGGGGCTGTCCCGCAACTGTGAGGCTCGTTCCCGAGCCGAAGCCAGATACCTGCGGATGAACTGTTGAAACGGTCGTGATCACGTGGGTATTGATCGATGCGCCGAACCGAGCCACACCGGTTGTGGCTTGTTTGCGCATGTCTTCATCGCGTGTGAGCCAACGCGATAGGAGCATCCATGCAGCCGTCGAATCTGCGCCGCCGTACCTTCCTGCTCGGTGGCGCGCTCGCCGCGGGCACGGCCCTGGTCGGGTGCAACCGCTCGTCCGGGAACTCCGTCGACACTTTCACTGCCGCGTTCCAGGGCTCCGGTGCCGGTGAGGGCATCGATCCCGGTGTGAACACGCTGTTCATCGATGAGGCTCGGATGAAGGCGGTCTACGACGGACTGTTCGAGATCGACGAGACGATGACGCCGATCCCGCGCCTGGCATCAGCCGCGGAGCCGAACGCCGACGGCACTCGGTGGCGCATCACCCTGCGAGACGCCCTCTGGCACAACGGGAAAGCCGTCGGCGCCGATGACGTGCTCTACACCTTCTCGAGGGTGCTCGGACCGCCGCAGCGTCGCCCGTTCATCGCCGCCTCCTCGCTCGACAAGGTCGACCTAGCCCAGAGCCGCGCCATCGATGCGCGCACGGTGGAGATCGTCTTGAAGGAGCCCTCTTTCGAGTTCCTGATCGCGTTGTCGGCCTATGGGACCAAGATCGTGCCGAACGGGGCCACCGACTTCGAGCGGCCGGTGGGGACCGGCCCCTTCGTGTTCGAGTCCTTCACGGCGGGCAGGGAATTCGTTGCTACCGCCAACGATCGCTACTGGGACGGCGCCCCGTCGATCCGGCGACTGCGCATCGTCAGCGCGGAGTCCGATGCCCGGCTCGCAGCGGTACAGAGCGGCGAGATCGACTACGCCGACAACCTCACCCCGTCGGCAGCACGGACCCTGCAGGGTCGGCGCGGCCTGACGCTCGCGGCGACCCCCAACAGTGGCATCTACTTCTTCGCGATGAAGACCGACCGTGCCCCGTTCGACAACCCGGATGTGCGCCGGGCGGTCATGCGGATGCTCGACCGCGACGAGCTGGTCAAGGTCGCGCTCGAGGGCAACGGCGAGGTCGGCAACGATGTGTTCGGCAAAGGCTTCCAGTACTACGCCGACCTGCCCCAACACACCTACGATCCCGACGAGGTGGGCCGGTTGCTGCGCCGCGCCGGGGTGCGTGACCTGTCGTTCGACCTGTTCACCGCGCCGGTGGCGCACGGCTTCGTGGAGTCGGCAAGGCTTTTCGCCGAACACGCGGGCCGCTGTGGGGTGAAGGTCAACGTCGTCCTCGGTTCCAAGGACACCTATTACACCGACGCGCTCAACACCGGGCACCTCACGATGGGCCAGTCCGGGCCACTGCCCGTTCCGAACCATTTCGCGTCACGACTGCTCACCGGGTCGCCGCAGAATCGGACGAAGTGGTCCGATGCCGAGTTCGACGCGCTCTACGTCAAGGCACAGTCGACACCCACCGTGGAAGGACGTGCGGCGATCTACCGAACGATGCACGAAATCCTGTACGACCGAGGCGGCTTCGTCTTCTTCGGCAACACCGCCTGGAACAGCGCCGCGGGCGATCGTTTTCAGCAACTGCCCGCCGCGGTACCGAACTCGCACGGCTGGGCCCGATTCGACGAGGTGAATGCTCGATGACCGGACTGGACGCGGCGACGGCGCGGTACTGGCTCGAACGCTGGGACCGCCAGCAGGAGCACTACATGCCCGATCGCGAGCAGCGATTCGAGGTGATCGGCGATGTGTTGGACGAACTCGGTGACCGCGACGACTTGTTGATCGTCGATCTCGGGGTCGGTCCGGGAACCCTGTCGCAGCGGCTGCTCGACCGGTTTCCCGACGCCTGCGTTGTCGGCGTGGACGCCGATCCGCTGCTGCTCGGTCTCGCCGAACCGGCCTTGGCTTCGCCACGCTTCCGGACAGTGAATGCCGACCTGCGATCCGAGGGATGGCTCGACGCACTGGATCTGGAGCGAGTCCCGGACGCGTTCGTCAGCACCACCGCCCTGCACTGGATGAATCGGGATCCGTTGCGTGAGCTGATCAAGACCTGCGCGCAAGCGCTGAAGCCGGGCGGGTTGTTCGTCGACGGTGATCACCTGTACGAGGGCCCATCCGGGACCGGGCTCGATGCTCTGGGCAAATCGTTGACCGCGCGCCGCGCCGAGCGACAAGGAACCGGGGACGCCGAGGACTGGGCCGCCTGGTGGGACGCGGTGAACCGAGCACCCGAGCTCGCCGACCTCGTGCGGGCCCGCGACGGCGGATTCGAGCACACCGTGCACGATCGCCCGACCGTGCACGACTACGTCGCCTTCGCCCGCGACGCGGGATTCGCCGAGGCCGGCATCGTCTGGCAGTACGGTGACGACCGCATCGTGGTCGGTATCCGGTAGCGTCCGTGCGCTTGTCGACCCCGTTCACCCGATTCCTGCTGCGCCGCAGCGTCATCGGGATCGGCCAGCTCGGCGTGCTGCTGGTCTTGGTGTTCGTGCTCTCATTGCTGTTGCCCGGCGATGCTGCCGACGTACAGAGCAACGACGTCCTCGGCGAGCAGCAGCGCGCGGCGGCCAGGCATCTGCTCGGCCTCGACGTCGCACCGGTCCAGCGTTTCCTGGACTGGCTGGCCGGCGCCGTGGTCGGCGACTTCGGCGTGTCCTACGCCAACGGACACCCAGTCGGTGACGTGATCGCCGGCCCGTTCCTGACCACCGCGCTGATGGCCGCGCTGGCCTTGGCGCTGCTGGTCCCTGTCGCCGTCACGGCCGGGTTCGCCGCGGGCTCGGCACCGGGATCGTGGTGTGATCGGATTGTCAGCGCCGTCAGTATCGGGCTCGATTCCATTCCGGATTTCGTGCTCGCGGTCCTGCTCGTCAGCTACATCGCCCTCGATCTCGACCTGCTGCCCGCCACCTTCCTCGGGACCGACCTCGATACCCTGCTCGACCGTCCGGAATACCTGGTGCTGCCGCTGATCGTGATGGTCGCTCGCGTCGCCGCTCCCCTGGTTCGGCTGGTCCGCGCCGGTGTCATCGACGTGATGGATCAGCCCTATATCGCCGCGGCCCGCCGACTCGGCGTCGGCCGGATATCGCTGCTGACCCGCCATGTCGCGCCCAACGCGCTCGCGCCCGCGATGCAGGAACTCGGGCGCACCGGGGACGGACTGCTCTCCGGTGTGCTCATCGTGGAGGCGGTGTTCGTGGTGCCCGGCATCGCGTCGGCGCTCATCGGCGCCATCGGCAACCGTGACGACCCGGTCATCCTCGCGATCGTCGCGATCACCGGGGTCGTCGCCATCGCGATCAACACCGTCATCGATATCGCCGGGCAACGCATGGTGCCGGTGTCGGCCGAAGGCATCCGCCGATGACCCTGCGCCGCTGGATCTACAGCGTGCTGGTCACGGTACCGGTACTCGTCGCGACCGTGGGGCCGTTTCTCGCCGTGGGGGCGCCACCGCACCGTCAGTCGCCGTTCGGGCCGTCGGACTGGTCACCGTTCGGCACCGACCGACTCGGGCGTGATGTGCTGGCCGCCGCACTCACCGGCGGACGGACATTCCTCGTCGTCGCGGCCGTGACAGTCGCCATCGCCTATCTCGTCGGGTCGCTGATCGGTGTCGCGGCGGCCGCGGCGCCACGCGCGTGGGTGGACGAGTTGCTGATGCGCCCGATGGATGTGCTGCTGTGTCTGCCCTCGTTGCTCATCATCATGGTTGCCGCGTTGCGCACTCGTGGCTCAGCGGTCGCGATCGCGTGTGCGATCGGTTTCGTGCTCGTCGCGCCGATCGCGCGATTCGTTCGCATGACGGCCCGCGGGACTGTCCACGGTACGGTCATGGACGCGTTGCGGATGCAGGGCGAGAGCCGCGCCTTCCGATACGGCAACTACGCGGTTGCCGAGATGTCCCGGCCGATTGCCGCCGATCTGGCGTTGCGGTTCACCGCTGCCGTGTACTTTCTGGCGTCGGCCAATTTCCTCGGCCTCGGATTCGACACCACCTCGACCGATTGGGCGGTGTCGGTCGCGGCCAACAAGGACGCACTGACCATCGCGCCCTGGTCGGTGGCCCTGCCCGCGCTGTTGATCGTGGCGCTCATCGTCGGGGTCAATCTGCTCGCCGACGACCTGCTCGCCGACCCTCGCACCCACGCCGCACGCCTGGCCACCCGTGACCGCGATGGCTGAGCCGCTCATCAGTGTGCGTGCGCTACGGGTCACCGCGGGCCGGACCGTCCTCGTCGACGACATCGACCTCGATGTGTACGCCGGCGAGATCGTCACCCTGTTCGGTCCCTCCGGTGCCGGCAAAACCACCATCGCTACGGCGATTGCGGGCGTCGCGGTCGCGGGAACTGTTGTCGCGGGAACCATTCGGTGCCCAGGACCGCGGAGCAGCGTGCGGATCGGCTACCTGCCCCAGCATGCGGCGTCCACCCTGAACCCCGCTCGCAGAATCGGTACCGCGCTGGCCGAGCTGGAGCGGCTGCGTCGACGTCGCCTCGGGCTGCCGCGCACCGACAGGGCCACCCGGCGCGGCCACGTTGCCGACGTGCTGACAGCCGCGGCGTTCGAGGTGTCCGACCACACAATGGCCACCATGCTCGGCAAGTATCCGTTCGAGTTCTCCGGCGGCGAACGTACCCGGCTCGCGCTGGCGCAGGTGCTGATGTCGGATCCCGATGTGCTCATCGTGGATGAGCCGACAGTCGGATTGGATCCCCTCGCGCGAGCCGCCCTGCTCACCGGACTCGACCGGCTGCGTCGGACAGGCAAAGCCGTAGTGCTCGTCACCCACGACACCGTCGCCGTCGACCGGGTCAGCGACCGGACGCTGTTCGTGCGCGCGGGTCGGCTCCACGACAGCGACCGACCCGCGCCGGTGGCAGCACCGCGCCGACGACGAGCGTCCGCGGTGTCACCGCCTGTTCTGCGACTGCGCGATCTCGCTGTCTCCCATCGACGTTCGCGCGTTCTGCGCGGTGTCGACCTCGATCTGCATCGCGGTGAACTCGTCGCGATGGTCGGCGTATCCGGGGCGGGCAAGTCGACGATCGGTCGTACGATCGCCGGACTGGTCGGTCCCGACAGCGGCCACGTGCTGCTCGACGGCGAACCACTGGCCCCGCTGCGCCGGCGTAGTCGCGCACAGATCGCCGCCGTTCAGTACGTGTGGCAGGAGTCGGCAGCCTCGTTCGACCCTCGGCGCACGATTCTCGACCAGGTCGCGGCCACCGCCGTCCGGCTGCGCGGAGTCGACCGAGACACCGCCCGCCGGCACGCTCACGAGTTGCTGAACGACTTGGGTATCGATGCGCGGCAAGCACTTCGATATCCCGCGGGATTGTCCGGCGGCCAGCTTCAACGCGCCGCCCTCGCGCGAGCACTCGGCGCCGAACCCGCTGTCCTGGTGTGCGACGAGATCACCACCGCGCTCGACGCGCCGCTGACCAGCCGAATCCTGGAGTACCTCGACAGCTACCGGCATCGAACCGGCGCCGCGATTCTGATGATCACCCATGATCTGCGTACCCACCTCCACCGCGCCGACCGGATCGTGATGGTCGACGCGGGGCGCGTCATCGAGGCCGGCGTACCAGCCGAATCCTGCGCCGACCAGCCCATCCCGATCCTGTCCGGATTCCTGGCCGCCGACGAGGTCGGCCACACCCGGCGACTCCGCCGTACCAGAGGGACACCAACACCCACCTGAACACCGCAGTCCTCGCCCGCTATGGGGCGGGTTGGTGGCCCCGGCCCAGCGGGAGCGCGACGCGCAGGGCTCGAATTTCCTCGACCAGGTCGGCATAGCCTTCCTGGACCTGAGCAAAGCGCAGGGCGGCATGGTGCTGGTGTTCGGCGCTCTTGGTGTGGCGCAGTGTCCACTGAACGTGGGTGTAGGTGTCTGCCACGTGGCTGATCACCTCGCCGAGGGAATGGGTGTGCCGGCGGCCCGAGGTGGGGCGAGGAAGATGGCAGGCCGACCACTCGTCGATCAAGCCGATGACGGTGTTGATCCGGCCGCTGGTGGTAGGCGCGTCGAAGTCGGCAGGCCGGCGGGTGGTCGACACCGACGCGGTGAACAGAGTCGCGTGCAGATCCGCCAGCTCGCGTGCCCATCCGATCAGCGGCGACCCGCCCTGCAGGTTCCCGGCGACGGCGAGCAGTAACTGACGGGCCTCCAGTAACCCCTCGGCGGTCCGCACGCGTGTGTTCTCCCCAGCGCGGCTGTCGGGCTTCGCGGCGGAGCCGCCTGCGTGCGTCACAGCTACACACACCCGGCTCACCGGCGTCTGCCCATTGCCCGATGGCCACGTCTCGGCGTCGTCGTAGTCATGAGCTGAGTACATCGCCGAATAATCTCTGCGACAATGACATTCGACAGGGCATGTCGTAAATGCCGCTGTGTGGGGATGACATCGTCGGGTTGCGTCGACATTGCTACGCGGTCGCGAGGCGATGTTCGGTCAGCTGGTGCGGAGTGTGCCGGGCGGTGCGGACGGCCCGCCGGATCGTATGACAGAGATCGCGAACATCGGATCGCGAGGACGCGAGACTCGCGGCGTGCACCAGCTGCCCCAGCCGGTCGCCGACTCGCCCGCTGTCGACCTGACCGGTCATGTCCAGGCAAGCCGTCGCGACGGAGACCGCGTCATCGATCTGGCCGAGGCGGAAGGTGCCCGTGGCGATGGTGATGTTGTCGAACAGAATGCTGCGGGCAGGGCGTCCCGGCGTGGACGCGGCCAACGAGGCGCGAGCGGCGTCGACGGCTTCGGCTGTGTAATGTTGCGCGGTCTGTCCGCGGGCTGTCAGGGCGTACTCGTTGTAGATCACCGATCGCATCCCGGTGAACTCTCCGGGGGTGAAGAACACCCGGGTCCACGGGTCGATGGGATGATCTGCGACCCGGGCGATCTCGTCTTCGGCGCGGGCGAGCGCGGTCCGCATCCGGTCGACGTCGCCCATCATCGCGTGTGCCCAGGCCTCATTGGCGTACAAGCGCGCCGATTCCCCACCTCCGGTGGCGTCTTGGGCAGGTAGCTGGCCGAGTTGGAACATCCGCAGAGCGACGCGCGGGTCGCGTTCGATCAAGCTGATCCGCCCCAGCACGTAGAGCGTCGACGCGACCAGGCTGTCCGCACCCGCTCGCCGCGCGGAAACCAAAGCCATGGTGGCGTATTGGCGGGCGCGATGTTGATCACCGATGTCGTGGTAGGCCCACCCGATCAGCCGGGCCAGATCGGCGGTGGCTACCAGCAGCGCGTGTGCGAGCGTCGTGTGTCCGCGGTACCCGGCCAGCAGCGCGGTCGTCGATTTCAGGAGATCGACGGCTGTGCGGGCGACCGAGCCACCACCGTGTCGCTGGTCGCGTTCCCGCAATCCAGAGGTGGCGCTGCGCACCGCATCGAGATCGAGGCACCCTGTGTCGCAGGGCATCTCGGGAACGTCAAGGGAAGGTAGCCAGGGCGTCAGGATGTCAGCGGAACCGACCACGGCGGTCGCGAGGGCCTCCAGCAATGTCGCATCCGCGCCGCGACGCGTACCGGCACCGACGAACTCGGGAGCCTGTGACACCACTTCACGAGCGAACCCCACATTCAGGCCCGGCGAGGACAGGACGGAGTCGATCTCGGGAACCGGTGCGCCGAGCGCAGCCAGCAGAACGCGATAGGACTTGCTGGGCCTGCGGACCTCGCCGAGTTCCCAGCGCGCGATGTGTCGTTCCGAACACGCGACATTGACGCTGTCGCGGCGAGCCCTGTCGTTGATCAACTCGGCGAAATCCCCACGGCTGAGCCCTAATCGAGCGCGACGATAGGTCCGAAGTCGCTGCCCCCAGCTGTTCGCGGCTCCGGCATCGAGAGTGCCGCGGAGGGTGTCTGGGTCGGTGACGTCCATGAGTGGGCCCCACTCTTCTTGCGCCGCAGGGTATGTCGCAGTTCGGATACACCCTCCGACTTGTTCGCCAAATAATCGTGGTTGATAATCTAACCTGATAATCAGGATTGCGAAACAGGTGGCAGCCGCCGCCCAGCAGCCCGATACGGTGGGATCCATGGCACGAACCGCACGAAAAGTGCTGCTAGGTCGAGAGATCGACGCGCTTCTGCGCCGGTCTCGCACTACCCAGGCCGACGCGGGAAAGATGATCGGGGTGAGCCAGTCCCGCATCGCGGCGGTGATCAGCGGCACGGGAAATCTGAGCGCCCAGGCACTCGACGAGCTGGTCCGGCAGCTCGGCGTGACCGACCACGACTACATCGCGATCCTGCTCGATCTCCGCGAAGACAGCCATCGCCGCGGATTCTGGAACTCCGGCTACCGCCGCGCCTACATCGAGGAACTGCGACTGCTCGTCGACCTCGAGGCGGTGGCGGATCGACTACGCGAGACCGCTGCCGAGATCGTTCCCGGCCTGCTCCAGCACGAGAGCTACATCCGCGCGCTGCACGAACCCCTCCAACTCGACCCCGACGATCCGGACGCGGTCACCGTGGACGACTACGTCCGAGCCCGCGTCGCGCGTCAGCGAATCCTGCTCGCGCGGGGAGCACCCGAGTTCCACGCGATCCTGTCCGAATCCTGCCTGCGCCGCACCTACGGCGGAGACGCGGTGATGCTCGACCAGATCACCCACCTGCTCGAGCTGTCCGCCCGGCCCAACATCCAGATCCAGGTCATGCCCTTCACCCACCAGGCACCCGGCGCGGGCATGGAAGACCGCTACATCCTGGTTCGCGTGCCCTCCCCGGGAGCGGCCGGCGATCTCGAGATGGCCGTCATCGAAGCGCAGGGCGAGATCCGCTACATCGATGACAAACCCGCCGTCGGTATCCGCGACAAGATCTTCAACCGCCTGGCGATGACCGCCTTGAGCCCCCACGACTCACGTCAGTTCATGGAACACCTCGTCCGCGGCCTCCGCAGCCGCCCCACCATTCAGCGATAGACCGGCACCACCGCAACCGCAGAGGAATCACGATGTCCGACAGCGACTTCGAGCCACGCCCGATCGACACCAACAAACCCAGCTCCGCACGCATCTATCACCACATGGTCACCGGCGAGGTGATCTTCGAATCGGATCTGCCGTTCATTCATCGGCTCTACGCCGACATCCCCTTCTATCCCCTGTGGGCCCAGCACAATCGCCGGTTTCTCGCCCGCGCCGTTCGCTACATGGCCGGCACCGGGATTCGCCAGTTCCTCGACATCGGGTCCGGCCTGCCGACCGGCGGCAACACCCACGAGGTCGCACGCGAGCTCGCCCCCGACTCCCGTGTCGTGTACGTCGACAATGACGAAGAAGCGATCAACCGGGCCCGCGACCTGCTGCGTGAACAGGGCGTCACCGACACCGCGACGATGGTCGACGCCGATCTGCGCGACCCCGCGCGCATTCTCGCCCACCCCGATACCCAGCGCCTGATCGACTTCACCGAACCCGTTGGGCTGCTACTGGTTTCGGTGCTTCCCTGGGTCACCGACGCCAGCGAGCCCGGCAAGATCGTCGCGCAGCTGCGTGACGCCCTCGCCCCCGGTAGCCACATCGCGATGACACACGTGTCCCTCGAAGACGCGGGCGCGGAGATCAAAGCACAGGTCGCCGCAGGCGCGGCGGTCTTCACCGATGCCAGCACACCGGTCACCCTGCGCACCCGCGCGCAGTTCCAGACCTTCTTCGACGGGTGGACGATCGCCGACCCCGGCATCACCTACGCCACCGACTGGCGACCCGAACAGCCGATCGACCACGACGACTACGCCCGCCCCTGCAATTTCGCCGCTATCGGCAGCCTCCCCTAGCGTGCGCCCCGCGCTGTCGGCACCGTCGCCGGCAGCGCTGTTCGAAAGGATCCACCATGTCGTTACCGACACCGCCCGCTGCTCACTTCCGCAAAGCGGCCGCCAGTTCCCCGCAACAGGCGTGCGTGATGGTCTACCGCGACAACCACCGCACCCTCATCTGGGACGACAAACTCGCGCGCCCGGTCGCCACCGCGGCACACCCTGTCCCCCTCGAGGAATGCCTGACCCTCGACCACCATCAGTTCGAGGCCCTCCAGGCCGCGATCCGAGCAGACCGGCCCATCCGTGGCGCCCTGACGATCACCCGAGCATCCGACGACCTCTACGAATTCAGCGCCGCGCCGGAATGCCGCGCCTCCACCGGAGCCGCCCGGCTCTTCTTCGACCACCTCGAATACACCGCGTTCGTCCACGCGGTACGGCACCGCGAGTTCGAACGATCGACCTTCCTCTCCCACGCCGCGTGACCGACTCAGCCGTGAGCCGCCGCGTGCCGGCACAGCTCGGCCGCAGCACCTCCTGACAGCCGCGATACCCCGCACCCTCCGCTCAGATCCGACATGGCCACCGACCCCGAAACCGGTGTAGGTGCTGATGTTCGGGTCGGGTGAGGGGTGCACGGACCGCGGCTCCGGGATGCGGCGTGAGTCGGCCGGCACCATCAGTCGAAGGTCGAGCTGTATGCCGCTTTCCGGCTACCTCTGCACATCGCCGGGCCACATCCACTTCCCAACCGAACGAGCTGAAATTCCGCTAGCTCAGTCCAAGTCGATGCGAACGGTCAGCAGATCGGTACCAACCGCTCGTACCACTGCGCTGTTGGCCCGCGGCAGCTCACGAAGCCGAGCTCGTGCGTCGTCACCACGCACCAAGTGAGCGGTGCCGGAGTACCACCGTCCACGAATACGCAGTCGAACACGGTTGTTCACCTGGATGTTTCGAATGTATTGGGATTTTTCACCGAACTCGGAAACGAGCCAGAAGGCGTTGCCGCTTCGACGGCCGCCGATCGGTGTGGCCCGCGGCTGACCGCTCTTGCGCCCCGTAGTTTCGAGCAGGGTCTGAACCGGCAACCGTCCCATGATCGGGTTGCCAATATATCGTTGCCCTGCCGTCACCACTCGGTGTTGCAGGTCTCGCAGCTTGGTCACAATCCAATCTTACTAAGCCAGTTGTTGGCCACCGGGTCAGCGCGACGTTGCACCCGGTCATTGATCGTTGCGCGTCCCGCGACAACCCCGAGGCCGCAACCATGGTCAACGACCTCGCATACACAAACTGACTGTGGGCTAGAGCGCCCAGTGGGCCGTGTCGCCGCTGATCAGCGACCTTGCTGGTGAAACTTCCACGCATCAGTGACGATCTCGATGATCTCGGGGCGCGTCGGCTTCCATAGATCGCGCACCGTGCACGGACCGCATCCTGACGGCCGGGATCCCTACTGTCGTCATCGCGTGGCGCGAACCGAGTACTTTCGTCGCCGACTGCGTGGGCGTCGAAAACTCGAGGCGGCTGGCGTCACGGTCTTGAGCTCGCTGCCCTTGTTGACGAAGCGATGTCGATGAATCGCCACCTCGATCTCTCCTGAGCAATGGCAATCGTGGCGTGGCTGCGGACGAGGCCACAAATGTCCACCAGGGTGCTAGGCAATCGGGTGCCAGCCCGACCACGGTCTCGGCCCAGCAGCGCCACGTAGGCAATCGACCCGATGCTGAGCTTGGGTAGCGTGCTGAGTGTCCGCCCCTGCTGCTTGGGCTGCCATACAAGTCATGCGCAACTCACGAATATCTCGCAGAAGCGAGAATCCTTCCCACCCAGCTACGTCGTGGCCGTACGCATCGCAGAACGCGCCGTATCGCCCTGCGGAGATCCATCCGAAGGAGCTGTGTTTGATCGCTGTCGAGACCAGGTCCCACTCAGGCGGCCCGAATGAGGCCCGCTCCAGGTCGAGGAGTGTGGTTACCCCGGTGTCGGTGGTGACCACGTTGCCTTCCCACGCATCGCCGTGAATTGGCGACCATCGCATCCCGGATGGACGCTCAGCCCAACCGAGTCGCAGGTCAGCTACTCGTCGGTATAGCCACTGTCTGTCCGATTCGCTCAAGGAGGACGCGCCGTCAATTCGCTGCTCGAGCCGAACGAACGGATCGACTTCGGACAGGAAGCCGGGCACCGGCAGCTGATGCAATGAGCGGAGGGCCTGTCCTATCTCGCGCTCGGTTCCGCTGCGATGAGGCGGCAGTTCCTTCCACAACGTCACCGGACGCGATCCGATCACGGCAAAGTCGGAGCGGCTGCCCATCGGCTGCACAGCCGAAACATTGTGGGCCTGCAGCCATGCTGCGATCTGAAGCTCACGCCGGGCCGCTTCATCCTGGCCAGCTCGCGCGATGCGAATCACCAGATGCTGTCCGGGGACTCGAAAGATCGCATTCTCAGCCACTTTGATGGGCAGCATTCCTTTCGGGTCGAAGCCAGCGGCTGTGCAGGCTAATCGGGCGATTTGCTCGACCGGCATTGTGCTCATGAATTAGCGGCTGGTGTCGGGATCCTGACTTTGGCGCGGTGCGCGTAGCGGCGGAGTTCGGCGATATCCTCAGCCGCCCGTTGGGATTTGAGATGACGTGCACACCCAAGTGCTTGTCCGGCGATGGAGGTTGCTTCGTCCGGGTCGCCGGTCGCCATCACCAACGACGCCAGCTTGATGGTCGACATCGTCCGTGAGCGCGCGGCGGCCTCGGCATGGCCCTTCACTGCTGCGGTCAAGCGGTCGCGGGCTTCTCCAACGAAGCTTCCGTGCACGGCGATGTCGAAGAGCGCGTGGCCGGTGTCGCCTGCGTGCTGCGCGCTGTCGTAGTAGCGCATCCATGCTGGATCATTACCCGGGACGCAGCGGCTGAAATCGCGGTCAGCGTTGGCAATGGAGGTCAGGGTCGCGGGAATGTCACCCAGCTTGGCGTGCACGCGTGCCTCGGTGGTGTGCAACATCGCACGCTCGGTCGCGGTCAATTGGTCGGCTTCGGTGAATGCCCTCCGCGCGTACCCGAGCCCGTCATGGTGGCGGCCGGTCCATATCGCGTGCCGTGCCATGGAGGACAGGATCTTCGCCCGTAGGTTCACCGCGCCGGACTCCTCGGCACAATCCAGCGCCAACGCGAACATGGAGTCGGCGTCGCTGTGCGCACACGCATCGAAAGCCATGAACGCAGCGGTGTGTGCTAAAGAGCCCACAGCCGTCTGCAGAGCCGCACGGTCGCCAGGCGAACATGGGGCACGTAGGTAGGCAACGGCCACCCGAAGTTGCGCGACGACAACGTCGCGGACTAGGCCGCCACCGTAGGTAGCATCCCATCGGGCGAATAGTTGTGCGGCTTCACTAATCTGGTTGATCTCGACGGTACCCACTCGCGTCGGGTTGACGGTGGTGCGGGTTTCGCTCAGCATCTGGGTGAGGCGGTCGGGTGAAACCATGACTGTTGCAGCGGTAGCTGCGGCCCCACGCAGGAATCCTTGACGGTCCACGGACTCCACGGTAGCCCCGTTCGGGAGCTTGAACCACAACAAGTCCGCCGGGATGCGTAGCACGGTCGCCCATTTGACCAGCTTGGAGAGCATCTCCGGTGGCGGCCCGTTCTCGATCCGACTCAGTTGCGCTTGGCTGAGATCTAGCCACTGCCCCATCTGGATCTGACTGAGCGGCTGTCCGTGTGCGGGGTGATTGCGATACGCCGCGATGACCGTTCCCATGTGCCAGGACGCCAGCGCCTCGCACAGCGAAGCGTGAGCCCAGAACTCGGCCGGCATCTCGGGCGGGCCTTCCGCGGACTCGACGTCCGAGCACTTGCCACACCACGGGCCGAGATTCAACCGGCTCAATATGCCCCCACACGTCGCGCAGGTGCGCCCATTGTCGGCCACGACCGTCATCGTTTCGCTCCCGCCGCTCTATGCCCCACACAACGCGAATAGTTTGACGCTATCACCCGCCGACGCAGCCGGTATGTATCCCGCGCATACCGGATATTCCTTGTGCGCGTTGCCCTTAACCCCACTGTGTAGCGATTGTCTGTTTGTCCGTATCACCACCGACACGGACTCCGCAATTACTGGCAAGCCGACGAGGTGACTAGATGACAACAACCCTCGAAACCGATGTGTTGGACCTCCTCAGACCGGGCGGGCAGCTCACCGTCGACACGATCGCACACAACCTGACGGTGGCGCCATGGCGAGCGGCGCGTGCGTTGGAAGCGTTGCGCCACAAAGGCGATGTCTTCCGGAACCGGCGTGCAGAGTGGCAGGTATCAGTGGGCAAGCTCCGCCCCGCCAGACAGGCAAGCCGATGAGCCACCCGAACTTCTTCGGTCCGATGTCCTTGCCATCACTAGAAGACCTGCACAGGACCCTCGAGACCATGCGCGAGGAAGGGTGGCTAACTGACGTTTCGGGCAGCCCGACCGTAGTCAAGCCTGTTGACCCAGTGGTCGGCGAACCAGCCGGAGGTTTCGAATGAACCGGACCAGCTCGCCGCGCATGGCCTACACTGAAACACCACGATCACGGTGCGAGTTCTACCGCCACGAGTGCTCACTGCCCACCGTGATCGACCCCGACACCGGGCGGATCACGATGAAGGCCGGGTTTGTCGGCGCGGTGATGATGCCTACCGAGCTGGCCCATCGGGTCAAAACCGCCCTCGACGTGCGTGGTGTCGCGCCGTGCCGATCATTGGCCACCCCCGCGCGGGAATGTGGACATTCCTGGTGAGGTCCGATATCCGCCCGATCGGAGACCCCGCCGTCGTGGCACAGCTCTGGCGAGCGCGGGTGGTCGTCGTCCGTGAGGGCGATATCGCGTTGCCCTCGCCGGTGCCGGACCCGTTGATGGCTCGCACGTGGATATCCCCGGCCATCAGCAAGTTCCGGCCATCCGGATCGGTGGTCCTCGAATGCGCCCGAGCGTGCCTGCCGAGGCAACTCACCCGATGACGCCCGGCGGTGGGTCCCCGCGCCCGGAGGAAGCCGATGTTCACCTCACCATCCAGTTCCACAGTGTGCGAATGGATTTCGCCGCCTGCCTTACCGCCGCGCTCGTTTTCGTCCAAGACATCGCCGCCCGCAGACCCTGCACGGTGGCTGTCGACTCCGGTCATTGCGCCGGGCTCCCGCGTCTCCCCAACGAACGCTTGTATTTACTGCCCTGACCTCGCGGATCACGGGGCAACTCCGACCAACTGAGTGACCTTTGCGCCTACCTCGTGCGGACCTGAGACCCGTCACCGGCCAGGCGGCGCGAAGGCGGCCCCGGAGATCGAAATTCCCGGCGATGTAGCGATCTCCGGGGCCACCCAAACCCTTCCCGAAAACCACCTGAATACCTCGAACCACACCGGTGCCCCCGAGCCGCGCCGGTTCGAGGGTGGGGAAACGCTCCCGGAGGCCGCCCAACCGGCCTTCGGGGGCACCCACACCACCCACCCACCGGGCGGCGCACGGTCGTGGTGCGGCACAACGACGCCACTCATCTACCGGCACCGCAGCGAAACAGTCGATTCCGTGCGATATCGGTGGTGGGCACGTGAACACGATCACCTACGAGCGTCATGACTACGCCAGTCGGCAACCGAAATCGACGCCGTGCCCGCCGACACCCGCCACTGTGTGACGGTCTCGATTCTGGGCACCTTCGGCGATGCGGACCTGTGGGCGATGACGGCGACCGAATACCGCCCGAAGGCGCACCCGTTCGCACCCCGTCAGATCATCACCACCCCAAACACCGACGGAGTGACCGGATCAGCTGCTCCGCCCGCGCCTGACAGACCTCAGACCACCTGAATACATCGAAATCATCACCCCGGCTGTATATCCGGCCAGTTAGCCCGAGGCCCGGGAGCCGTCTTGGACCTTCAGGCGGCCGAGATGACCTGGGACGGCCACGACACCGACGAACGCGACGCCAAACACCCTCGGCGCGACGTTCGACTCAGAAACAACCTCACCGGCAACCGCCGTGTGAGGGACACGAGAAGGAGCGCCACCATGCTCGATTTCAACCCAGACCTCCAGATCGGCGGCCGGGTCCTGCGACTAGTGATCGATGCGGTCAACGAATGCAATCTTCGCTGCTCGTACTGCCATCCGGGTGAGGTGTGGAAGCGCCAGCAGTTGCCAGCCCGCAGGGTCGCTGCCGCTATCGAAGCAGCCGAGGCGACTGGTGTTCTCGAGGTCGTCTTGACCGGCGGAGAGATCACCCTGCACGAGGACTTCGGTGCAGTGCTGGATGCGACGAATCTGCTGCAACGTACTGCGTCGACGTTGATCACCAACGCAACCCGCCTCACCGCCGACACCGCAGACCAGCTCGCCGCGTCGAACCTGACGCGGATCTGCACCAGCGTCGATGGAATCACCAACGGTTTGCACGGGTCAGCGCGCGGAAAGAACCTGTCAAAGGTTCTCGACGGGCTGCGGACACTCAACGACACCGGCAAGCCGATCACGGTGATCACCGTTGTCCACCAACGTAACTGGGAGCGCGTTGTCGAGCTCAGCTACTTCCTCGCCGAGCACGGTCTGGCGTCGCAGCATCACCTGTGCGCACCCAGCTTCTCCGGACAGGCCCGCGCTCACTATCCGGAACTGCGGCTCCGCGAGTACGAGTTCCACGGCGTCCAGGAACTCGTCGACGCCAACCATGACGACCTCGCCGCGGCTGGGCTGTACCTGACGTTCAACTCATTCTGGCCGGCTACTGGACTCAGGCCGCTGGCGGTGAACCCGTCGAGGACAATGACTTTGCAACAGCTGTCCGAGCAGGTCAAAGACACCCTCTGCAACATCCGTCCCTCCGGCGAGTTCCGGCTCCAAGCCGCTACCTGGGGCCGGGAGATGGTCGGAAATGCCGCGCTCGGATCGGTCAGCGAAGCACCCGTAGCGGACCTGCTGTCACGTGCGGAAGCGATCCTGGCCGAGGGATCGGCCCGCCAGATGCCGCGCGAGGTTGAAGCTCGACACAAGTTCCAACTCGGCACAGCGGCGAACAGCACCACGACCGACCTGCTGATCGGCCGCACCGACACTCTCGAGCCCGCTCCCGAAGTGGACCTGATCCCGATCCGCAGCGTGGATGACCACTGGATTCTGAACAACCCAGTCGACGTGGAAGCCGTTGCCGCGCAGTTGCGCTCACGCCGCAACAAGCATCGGGTGGTGCGCCATCCAAGCGGGACGATTCTGCTGTTCGACCGCTCCCGATCCCTGGTGACCATGCTCCGCCCCACCGAGTGGGAACAGGTCGCGACCGCGACCGGGCCGGAAGCGGTGACAGCATGAACCTCTCGACACCCCACACCGATCCCGTCCAGCTGCTCTACAGCGATGCTGGGCTCGCCGCCCTGGCCACTGAGGCCCTCGACCTCGCACCGGCGGACCCAGGGTTCAGGGCCGTACTCGCCTCCCACCTGGCCGCCCCGCACACACCAGCGACAGCCCTGGCCGCAGCATCAGGAGTGGACCTGGCCGCTGTGGTCGAGGTCTACCAGCACGCCCGCACGAGCCCTGGCGTACAGCGACTCGTCGGGTCCGCGTTCTACCCGCACCGGCTGCGGTACGGATTCGCCACCGCCACCGTCGCCGAATGGCAACGACGCCCCGAGATCCCGGACCGGGTCCTCGCGCGCGAACCGGTTCTGGCCGAGACAATGGAAATTCACCCCACGCGCGGCACCTGCCCTTACCGCTGCAAGATGTGCCTGTGGTCGGATCAGTCCGAACTCACTTACGCCACAAAGCAACTCGACACCGGCGGCCTCATGACCGCCACTGATTGGCAGCAGGTCCTCGGTGAACTCCACGACGGTGGGGTGCGTCGGCTGATCGTTTCCGGGGGCGGCGAGGCGCTGACCAACCCGGATCTGCCCGCGATCCTCGGTCGGGCCGCCGACCTCGGATTCGAGATCCACGTCTACACCACCGGATTCTCGATCCGCCCCGGCAGTGCGCTGTACGCCGCTTTGCTGCGCTGCCATCGCCTACGGTTCTCCGTCCATTCCCCTGACCCGGTCACCTACGACGACGTCGCCGGAACACATCCCCGGATGCGCGCTCTCGAGCGGGTCAGCTCGAACATCGCGGCGCTGCTGGAAGACCGCGGCGAGCTGCCCGCTCTCGGGATCGGCATGGTGATCCAGCCCGACAACTACAACCAGGTCGAAGACATGGCCGACTTCGCCGAGTCGGTGGGCGTGGACTGGCTGGACCTGCGCAAGGACGAAGTCGACGTCACCGATGGCCTCGATACCCCTCAGACCTCGGTGGTACAAGCTCAGCTTCGCGCTGTGCGGGCCCGCACCGGCGGCAATATGCGGATCGACCTCGGCGATGAACTGGTGGCCCTGGCCAACGGACACCTGCCCGAACGCACCCGAACCAGCGAGTGCATGGGCCGCTGGTTCCGGCCCACGATCGGAGCATTCGGACACCTGACTCCGTGCGACCTCAAGGCCGAACCACGCTTCGCGGCAACCGGTTACGACCTGGGCAAGGTCAAAGGCGCACGGCTTCTCGACATAGTGGCCACCAGCAGTAGCCGCCGCATCGACGATGACTGCGCCCAGTGCATGCCCAGCTCCCGCACTGGCAACGCCATCGTCCACAAACTGCTCGCCGACCTCCAGGCCGGGCTCGGGCTGGCCGACCAGCCGTTCGGCTAGCGGCTCTTCAACCGTTGTGTCAGCGCGGTGCGGGCCGCCGCCACCGCGCCACGCACCACAAGCCCGGCCGCCACCAGTGGCGCGAACACCATCCATGGTGTGCCCTGGTGGTAGTCGCAATAGAACCGCAGGGCACTGCGATGGTGGGTGCGGATCTTGCGGAACGGTGCGCTGCGCATGCTCCCGCCCTCGCGGTGGCGGATCTCCACGCTCGGATCGAGCACGACCCGCCACCCGCCGCGATGCATGTCCAGGGCCATCTTGGTTTCCTCGAAATAGAGGAAGTACCGGTCATCGAACCCGCCGACAGCGTCGAACGCTTCGCGCCGAAAAAGCATGCAGCACCCGGATATCCAGTCGACGTCGCCGACCTCGGTCACTGGCGTACCGAAGTAGCGGCGGGTTGCCGGATTGGCGGGCCAGATCCCGCCGAGCAGGGCGTGGGCGATACCGACCGCCAGTGACGGGAACCGACGCCCGGATGGATACGGGGTGCCGTCCAATCGAGCGATTCGCGGGCCGATCATGCCGATGCGCTCGTCGGCCTTGGCCGTGTCCACCAGTGCCGCGATCGAGCCCGGAGCAAGCTGGGTATCCGGGTTGGCGACCAGGATCCATTCTGCGCTCGTCGCGGCGGCTCCTTGGTTGATCGCCGCCGCCAGGCCCACGTTGCGGGGATTCCGGATAACCCGCCCACCGAACTCTTCGACGATATCGGCACTGCGATCGGTCGAGACGTTGTCGATACCGATCACATCGACCGCGTACGGCTCCACCGCCGCCTTGAGAGTCTCCAAAAAGCCGGGCAGATCCTCGGCACTTTGGTAGGTCACCAGAGCCAAACCGACAGTCTTCTCTTCCGCGCTGAGCATGACCGCGAACCTACCACCCGCCACCGCTTTACTCTCACCAATCACGCGCCTGAGCTGGGAAACTCTCGCCCGCATTACCCTCGTCGCCCGTCAGCGATTCGGACTGGCCTCCAACGGTAGACGGCGGCTCGTGCAGCGCGAGCAACTCCGATTGCTTTTCGTCTCCACATGCTCCGTGAACAGCGCAGGTAGCCCCGACGGCGTGCCAAGATGTCACACCATGAAGATCGATCTTCCGCCGGAGATGTACGGCGGGAATCCCGCTGGCCTCATCGAACACCTCGGCCTGCGCGTCGACCGCCGTCCCGCCGGAAAAGATTCCGTATGGGAGGTCATAGTGAACCCGATCGACCTCGTGGAGGCCACGACACTACACGGACCGCCGCTGTCGCGAAGTCGCTTCGATCTCTCTGGCGTACCCAAGCCCGGAGTACCAGGAGGGATGAAAGCGGAACACGTGGAACGGTTCGACCAAGTGGCCCGAGCGCTCGACAGCCACCCCACGCTGCCGTCCCGCCTTCAACGGGTCACGCAGACGCTGATCGCAGTGCCGGACGCGGAAGTCCCCGCCACAATCAAGTGGGGCAGCGACATGCTCGCCGAATTTCCGTTGTTGCACGCGGACGGGTCGACCGAGCCGATGTTTCCCAGACATTCGGTACATGACATTCGGATTTCCGACCTGGCCTTCCGCTGGTCGAAACTGGCGCAAGTCTTCATACGCCTCAAGTACAACAGCGCGGCAGAGATCATCGAAAGCTCGAAGGCCAATCCCGACAGACAGGAGTTCCAGTCGTCGAGTGCCATGCTGTTCGGGACAGTCTTCGGTGGACTCTATTTCGCCCCGTTGCTCGGCAATCTGTCCCCGTCGATGTGGGGCTTCGCCGCAGCGCGCCTCGGGCAGGTCATCGTGTACACCTTTGGACGACAGATTCCCGGACGCGGACTCGGCCCCAACGCCCACCCCGTCGACTCCCTGCTGGAACTCACCCACCACTCCACTTCTCACAGTTTCGACGTCCACACCTTCGACGACTCCGCGCTGCACAAGGCCGCGTACTCGGAGGCCGTCGATTGGTGGGCCGCGAAGATCAACAACACCTTGTTCGACATCTTCAACCCCGCCACCTACGTCGACTCGAATGGCTTCTACGTCCCAGAAGAACATCAACGTTGGATGCTCAACGTTGAGCAACTCCTGTCACGCATCAGCGCGATCACCCGCCATCCCGGTGACCAAGCCGCGCAGCTAATGCTCATGTTCCCCGCGATGGACATCCTCGGAGACAGCTTCACGGGTAGCCACGGGATCGCTCAACTCATGTCTCCCAAACGCATCAGTAAACGCATCGAGGCGATCAAGTCACACGTCCCCGACCGCATCAGATCGCTGATCCTGGCCCCGGCCTACCGCGCGCTGGAAGCCGCCACCCAGGTCGCCGACGAATTCTTCATCGGCAGCCGAAATCGAGACGCCACCACAGAATCGCGACTTTCCGACCTGTGGAACGCGCGACGCAACACCACCCACGGGTTCACCAAGGACGCCGAGATCCTGGCCGAGCACAGTGGAAAGCTGCCCGCCGACATCGTTTTTGTCCCGATGGTGTACCTACTCGACATCCTCACCGACAGACAACACCTGATCGAACGGATACGACGCAACTGCAGATGACACGACGTCGGCGACCTCGGCATAGGGAATCTCGCTGTCGCAACCGGCCACAGCAGTAGCTGGTCCGAGTCGGACGAGCGGGTCGCCAGGTAGCTCGCCCAGCTGCGCTGTACGAATTGGGCCCACCGGTGAACCGTTTGCGGGCCAAATCGTAAAGGTCGCTGACCAGGTGCTGATCCAAGCTGGAGCCCCCGCAGATCACAGCGTCGCCACCTCAGAGAAGCCAACAGCCTCCTCAAATTGACTCTCATGAGATCGAGGCAGCACGCAATGACGCACGCTGTCCTGTCTCAGACCTCCCAAAAGGGACGGGCCTAGGGCAGGACTGCAAGCGACTGCTGAAGCAAACCGGGTCGCTCAGATCGAGTAGCCACCCACGACAACCAGGCGTTTTCCAGTTGCCCATGTTTTGTGTGTCCTGCCCAGGCGCGATCCTGCGACAGAGTGTCCATGCGCCGACGCCCATGCGATCGTCTCAGCCATCCAACGGGCGCGCGGTGCGGTTGCTGCCGAACCGTCGCAACTTGTCATCAAACCCGCCATTTAATGGCTGATGTCGACCAACGACGTTCGCGGACGCCAACGCTACCAATCAATGTTGCCTACGCGAACCCGCGAACGTTCAGCATATCCGCAGTTCAGGGGTCCACGGCGTCAAGCGCACCCAACCCCGTTTGCTCTTGACAGCGACATCAAACGTAAGCTAGCCCGACGTGAGTACCCCGACGTGAGTACATGGAGTTACCGCACTCCACAGCTCGAACGAGCTGTCGAGGTCAGCGTCGAAGGACATCAGCGAAGAATAGGGTACTGGTCAGAGCTTGGACCACAGGTATTCCGCCTCAGACGTTCTGATGGACAACCACATCGTCTACGACCTCTGCCGGGCCCGCGCTGCCGCGGGCTGTCAGGGCCAGCTGGAACTCGCCGCGGATCGAAATGGGTTGGTGCTGTCGAGAGCTACGAACCCCTCGCTCAATTCGACGAAGACCACGCACATGCCCGGCGGTGGCCTGTGGACAACCGCTTGGCCGAAGGCCGGTTACGGCACCCCGAGTCCGCCACGCATATGGGCCAAAAGAAACCTTCGCAGTAGGAGGTCGACCCACTCCTCGATGCATGTAAGCCGACTGATCTCCTCGGTGGTTATCACGAGCACCTTCATCCCGCGAGCGATCGCTCCGATGCCGAGGGCGTGGGCGTGGGATTGCTCCCGCACCTCACCCGTTACCCCGTTGGCCGCGATCAAGATACCAGCCTCGACGCTGCGATTGGCGAGTATGTTGATGAAATAGCCAAGAGTGGCGCTGTCGACCGGTCGACTCCAGTCCTTACACTCAATCAGAATGACATGCGGTAGAGCGTGCAGGCCGTTCTGGTGTTTCCCGTTGCATACACCGAGATCTACTTGCTCTGTCCCGAAGTAGCTGATGCCATTGCGCTCCACGAGGCATCCCGGTACCAGCTCGAAGAGGTACTGAGCCAGCTCTTCGTATGCCTTTCCTTGTGCGTCAGTATTGGTCGCTTCAGCAGCCAGCCGGAGGATGCGTTGGATCTCCGTTGAGTCGAGGCCGGTCATCTGCCATGCACCGTTTCGTTGCGGATCCTTCGCAGGAACGAGCCCAGCTCACCGGTGTCGACCTTGTCGACGAAGTCTGTCAAGCTCACCGACCACACCCGCGCACCAACCGCTGACATTTCGGGAGCGGATGACGGCAGGTTGTAATACAGCACGAGGCCGAGCGTTCCTGACTCATCCCTTACGTATTGGGCTAGCTGCGCCTCGGCATGAGCCTTCGGCTTCCCATTGAGACCGCTGAGCAACTCCACGAAGACAGGAGTATCAATCTGCGGATGGCTGAAAACTAGGTCAATTCGACCGGAGTTGCCGTGGCCTCTGGTCCGCACCTCCCGCTGAACTGCAATCCCACGGTCACGAAGCACCTGCTCAAGTCGTTCCGCCACGATGTCCTCTACCGGTAGTCTGGACCGGATTGAAGTTGTGATGACGGTATTTCCTGCTTCCAGGGAATCCTTGACAAGGCGTGCGATTAATTCCGACTTACCTTTGCCCGGTGGTCCGTCGACGATGATTGGCGGAAAGTTTGAATCAGGGCTCCGGGTTATCGATTGTATGAGTAGTCGTAAGTGGAGTCGGATCGCCTCTCTGTTGTCGATGCGTGCCCTTACAGTCCATGCTTTTGTTCCGGACAGGGCTTGCAGCGACGACCGGTCCGACGGGTCAATAATGAAGAGGAGAGGTAGTCCGCAAGCATAGGCGATTCCGGCTTCGATCAGAATCGCAGCTCGTGACTCCGATGTGCCGTCGGATTCATCACTAGGTACAACGACAACTCCGAGGTCGAACTCATCGAGCGGCGTTTCTGCGAGGGTAAGGCCCGCCCCGAGCTCGTAGCTCGTCCTGATGCCGACGTTCTGCTCATCCAAGGCTTTCCGTAGGACTGCGAGGTCCAAAAATGTCGGTGCCATCACCAGGGATTCCACAGGCGCCGAGCATAGTCGCCCGGGTCGAGCGATGCCTCGGAGAGGACTGCTGCACACCGCACGGACCTCGGTGGTATCCCGTCAAGGTGACCTTCGTAGTTCGACCGACACCGCAGCGGCGCTGTTGTGCCGAGCCGCACGGTCGCGCCGGTGCGGTGCATCGGCTTGTTAGCTCTCTTCGTCTTTGTCTTCGTCTTCGTTGCGGGCGGCGGCTGCGGCGGCGCGGTCGGCGAAGCCTGCGGTGGTGGTACTGAGGGCGCGGCTCACCGCGCGGACGCTTCCGTTCGGCGACAAGACGCGCACCGCCCTACGTCGATACCTGCGAGACCGGGCCAAGCACACGCTGGCGCAGAGCCCACTCCTGGGGGTGGCATCGGCGATCAGAATTGTCGTCTGACTCGAGGTCATCCCGCCCGCATCCACCGACGCCAGCCGTGCCGCCAACGACTGCCTCAACCTGTCGACTTCATTCCGCCAGAACACCCTAGACAGTCGCTGCCGATGTATCCGGGCAGAGTGCCGCGTGGGGCCAGGCGTGGTCGACTACTGCCGTGGCCACCGCAAGGGCCTGCTCTGCCGTCTCGACGTCAGGTTCCCATCCGGCGTGTACCGCCTTGTTCCTGACGTCAGCCAGCTTGGTCGTGATCGAATTCCGACTGGCGGTCACACCTCCGATCCTGGTGAGGACCTTCACAACATCGGCGATACCCTTGCACTGCTCGAGCAGTTGATCAACGACAACGGGATCTGCTTTGGCATGTTGTCGAACCTGATATGACAGGGAAATCTCTGCACCGGTGCAAGCGTCGATGACAGCACGTCGTGTCTGTCCGGCCTTCAGCCACGACCTCGCTTCCCGCAAGTACAGCCACCCTTGCGGTGGCAACGAGCCGCTGCCAGCGAGATGCAGACACCGCGCAAGGACGGCGGAATCCGGAATGTTCACCGCTCGTGGGCGAGGCATCGCTGCCTGTGACCGCTGCTTCCACGTGAGCCGCTGTGCAGTATCACCGGGCTGGTCACCAATATGGGCAGTCAGAGTGTGTCCCCGTGTAGGCGGTCCGCCGGTTCCGCGTTGATGGCCAAGCAGATCGAGGTCGGTATAGATATCCAACCACGCTTCTAAACTCAGCCACCAATCCTTCAAGCTGAATTCGATTTCCCGACAGACACTTTCCACATCCGACTCCGACCCCGCCACCTCGAATCGGTAGGCGAGACGGGAAATCTGAGCGGTACGGCAATACTGTCCATCCCTGGTGCTGACTATCCCCCAGAATCGGCCGTCCGCTTGAACCGCGTACTCATATTGCGTGTCCGGAGCCGTGAGCATCGGCGTTATGCCGAGGAGTAGATCCTCGCCAATCCTCGGCAACAGAATCGTCACCCTATGGCCAGCGATCGCCGTCCGGAACTGTCCGCCAACGCAATCCGCCTGCACGTACAAGTTTGGGCAGTACGCGAAGGTCCCTTCGACCACCGGGACGAGTGCGTGGGACGGCAGCGCATCTGCCTCCTGTGCGGTCATGAGCTCCAGGATGTCAGAAGCGTCCGACATTCTCAGCTCAATTCCGCTCACCCACCTACCCATCGCAACCACGACGTGTGGAACACCCGCCTAGCACTTCTCGTTCCAGCACTCCCGTCCCCCACGCCGCAGCGTGTTCGGTTTCTTCGGCGACAGGGACAAAGGTTGGAGCTGAGGTCAACTGGCTCAATCTTCTCCAGGTCGACGATCACCCGAGGTTCGTACTGCCAACCCTCGACGAGGCGTTCCGGAAAACCTAGTGACACAACGATTCTGGCTACCAGACCGCCACGCCACGCGGCTATGGGCAGCCCACGGCCCACCTGCGATGGCGAGTCGGCCGGCATCGGTAGACGAGCCGTGCCTGACAAGTTGACTCAGCCGACCTCCAGGGGCGCGCGAGACATATGATCTCCCGCGTGACCGAGACCTCCGAACCGCGACTTGGCGTCGAAGCTCTGTCGGCCCTGGTCCCCACCATCATTCCCAACCCTGTGGCCGATCCGGAACTCGTGACGATCGCGGAACGCTACTGGTCGATCGACGGGTTCGCCGAAGAACTTGGGACACCGATATGGAGCGAGAAGGTCCGGGATATCGACACACAAGGGTGGGGGCAGCCCCACGCCGTCGCGGCGGCCGGGGGGCGAGCACTCGTTCCAGACCGAACGTGTTCCGGATGTGCTGGGCCGCTCAGCCTCACGTCTCGATCCGCATTCGCGCTAGTGTGCAGCGGCAATCCACCCGAGTGCGTTGAGTGCACTCCCTCGCTGCTGCGTTCGATCCGGGCGGTCATCGACCCGGCACGCAAAGCAGAACGAGACGCGGCCAGGATCAAGAGTCAAGCCACACAGGCTCGCGACAACGCGCGTGACCAGTGGCGGCAGGTCCAGCAAGTGGTCGTTGACGAGAAACACGGCGCCGTGTTCCCCTCGCCCGAACGGTCACTACCCGATGCTGGGGTGCGAGAACAGATCGCCGCGCTGGCACTACTTCGGTACGCCCCCTGCTCCGCGCCGATTGAGCCTGTCACCAGCTGGCCCGAGCCCTGGCACCCCGACTGGGACAAGGTTGGTCAGCTCCTGGGCGACTTGGTGAACGCGGACCTGGTCCGCATCGCGCCTTCTAGCCCTGCATCCGCGTTTGTCTGGGTGCACGAAAGCTTCGATGCCGCCTGGCGGATTGCCGACGGTGGCCCTGAAACGGTGCCGACACCGCAGCTCACCGGCTCCTACTATCCGACCCGCGTCTCCTACTACGTGCCCGGCGGAAGTAGTCCAGAAACCGCCGCGCAACGCCTTGACGCGCAGCTAATGAACGCTCTCGCCCCCGCTGGTATGACTACAGATCGCCGCATCGAACTGCGGGATGTGGCCGCCGAGCTCATCGCCGCTGAAGCAGTGCGCTACCTCAGCGATCAGCTCAACGAGCACAATCTGCCTGCGGTCCCTGAGAACCAGCGAGCCAGGCTACGGGCCGCGATCGAAAGACTCGTCGAGCACAGGCCCCTCGGCGAGATCTACAACCTCGTGTGGCAATCTGCCCGAGTAGCTGCCGTGTCTGCGCAGAAACATCCACGGGCGCGGCCTGCGAACATGAGTACACACGCGGTCAGCCGGTTGGAGTCCCATGCCCAGCGCGCAGTATCCGAACCTGGGTGGGAGATCAAACCGTTCAGCGAGATCTCCGGTATCGGTCACGGACTCGCGGCGATGACTCGCACGCTGTTCTACACCATTCTCGACAGCGACCCATTGCAAACAACCCCCCTGCAGATCGCCGTGGCGCTACGCGCGCCCGTGGACGAAACGTCGGTCGATGAGCCCCCCGCCCCGACCGTGCATGACGACGAACGCGCACAGACTCTCGCGTGGCTGCATGCACACCCTGCCACATGGAATCCTGCCGAGGTTCTTTCCGTCCTCGATGCCGCCGCGGCTTCACAAGAGGACGGCCCGGTATGGGTGTTCGAAGCGACCGTGACCGCGCGTGGAGCGGGCCACCTGCGTGATCTCTTCACTCAGATCGCGCCAACTGTTGGCTTGAGGAATGCGACGCTATCGGTCCTGGCCGCCACCGCTATGCTCACCGACCCGATCGTTGTCGGTGACGGTGAATCGCTCACAGCCGGGGAGGTGCTTTTCCGTCGATTGAGCTTCTGGCTTCTCAGCCAGCCCGACGATGGTGTAGAGGACGACCCTCGAATGTAAGGAAGTGGTGCGGTCAGGTATCTGGCCGCGCTGACACGGGCCAATCGTTGGAGCCCCGGCAGTTGCCAGTACGCAACTGGCACACGCAGCTGAATGTGGGCCCGGCTGCGCAAAGTGAGCTCGTGCCAAGCGAACTCGTGATCGACACCGTTCTGCCCGCCTCGCCCGCCGCAAGCCGACGATCTTGGGTGGTGTGAGCAGTGGCGTGTCCCATCCAACACTCCGACAAGAACTCGAAGACGCAGACCCGGTCGCTACTATCGCTGCATGGGCCTCAAAGTGAGTATCGATCTGTACGAGCTATCGTTCGGCGACCTCTATGACTTCGTAGATCTAGCTCGCGGTGCTGGAATCACCAATGACGTCAAAGTCACTCAGGTTCCGATCGAGAATCACGACGAGTTCTCGATCGATCGCTTCGAGGTAGAGCTACCGAGTGGCAACGTCCGCAAGGCTGTCAACCTGGCGGGCCTCGACCGTGATCATCTCGCCGACGTGCTCGAGGAGGTTATCAGTAGCGATGGCGATGCCCGAGCTGCGCTGATCGATCTGAAAGAGCTCCGCGAACGCCTGCTTTGAGCCACTCGGGCGCGACGGGTCTCGGTGCCGCCGATCATCCGCCACCACCTCTATGTTGGCCGCCGAGACTGCCACGGTCGCGTGACCACGGCGTGAGGGTTTCGTGCCAGGCCGTTCGCTTGTCGGCGTGACACGGCGTATCCGGATCGGCGGGCATCACCGAATACACACGTGCCTCGCGTGCGGGAAGATCATCTATTGCCCGCCGATCCACACCGACTGCGAGCACCAACCCGCCGTGCCGACCGGTCTCAGAGCAGGCCGAGTTGCCCGCTGGGCGCCTTGTGCGCAGCGGCAGCCAGCTCTGTGATGAAATCCCGCGGCAAGGCCAGTTCGTTCGTGTGATGCGCCATGACCCACTTCAGGGTGGCCTTGCGACGCCCGTCAGCACTGCTGGCCGACCGGAACTGGTCCGTCGCCGCCAACGAGGTCGCCAGTTCCGCCAGCCGCTCATCAAGCTGATCAACCAAGTCGATGGGGACTGCTGCACAGATCGGTGACATCTGATCTGTGGTGCCGACAGGCACTGCTGGAAGGATGTATGCCGTGCCCAAGCCCTACCCCAAAGAGTTCCGCGACGACGTCGTCCGCGTAGCTCGTAACCGAGAACCAGGTCAAAAGCTCAAGCAGATCGCCGCCGATTTCGGGATCAGCGAGTCGTGCCTGGCTGGTTGGCTCAAGCAGGCCGACGTCGAAGACGGCATAAAAACCGGAACCACGAGCGAGCAGTCCGCCGACAACGCTGAACTGCGCAAACGCATCCGGTTACTCGAGCAGGAGAACGAAGTGTTGCGCAGGGCCGCAGCCTATTTGTCGCAGGCGAACCTGCCGGGAAAATGATCTACCCGCTCGTTCGTGAGCTGGCCGCCGACGGGATTCCTGTCGCGGTGACGTGCCGGGTCCTCGATATCGCGCGCCAACCGTACTACCGGTGGCTCGCTGATCCGGTCACCGCTGCCGATCTCAAGCAGGCGTATCGGGCCAACGCCTTGTTCGATGCGCACCGCGACGACCCCGAATTCGGGTACCGATTCCTCGCCGACGAGGCCGCCGACGCGGGCCAGCTGATGGCGGCGCGGACCGCGTGGAGGATCTGCTCGACCAACAGATGGTGGAGCAGTTTCGGCAAGAAACGCGGCACCAAGAACAGTCGATCGGGCCCACCGGTTCATGACGATCTCGTCGAGCGGAGATTCGCTGCTGATGCACGAAATATGGTGTGGCTCACCGATATCACCGAACACCACACCGGTGAAGGCAAGCTATATCTTTGCGCGGTCAAGGACGTGTTCTCGAACCGGATCGTGGGCTATTCGATCGACTCGCGGATGAAGGCCCGCCTCGCTGTCGATGCCCTCGCTTCCGCCGCGGCCAGGCGAACCGCGGTCGGTGATCAGGTCGCCGGCTGCGTAGTTCACAGCGACCGAGGGTCGCAGTTTCGATCTCGAAAGTTTGTTCGCTCCTTGGGTTTACATGCGTTGGTCGGATCCATGGGACGAGTCGGCGCCTGCGGTGACAATGCGGCGATGGAATCGTTTTTCGCGTTGCTACAGAAGAACGTCCTTGACCGGCAGTCTTGGGCGACCCGCGACGAGTTGCGGATCGCGATAGTGACCTGGATCGAGCGGACCTATCACCGGCGTCGGCGTCAGGCCAGGCTCGGCAGATTGACCCCGGTCGAATACGAAGCCATCATGACCACACCAGCTCTTCGAGCTGCTTAACCGCTGTCACCTGATCGTGCAGCAGTCCCATGCGCTGCTGGTTGAGCAGACCTTGGGCCCCTTGAATGATTTCGGCGAGTCTCCATTGGTCCCCGTCCTCAAGGATCGGTGCGATAACAGGCAACGCACTAGCCGCCGCATTGTGTTCGAAGCGGGTTCGGGCGCGCCGGAACGCAGGATCACTTGCCAACGCTTCGGCCAACCGAGCAACCTCCTTGTGTTTGCTGGGACCGTCCGAGACTTCGGCGAGAAAGGAGGTGACGGCGTCGTCGATTTCTTCTAGACCGTCGGCGAACTCGGCGTCTTGGCTCCAGGAGTGCGGAAGCCCGAGGTGAACAAAACTCACATTGACCCGGCGAGTGAACCCGTTGATCCTGCGCAGCGCCAGCAGACTCAAATCACGGGCAGCACGGTCTTCTGGCTCGAACTCGAGTTGTTGAATGCACTCCACGATGGAGTCGGTCTCGATGACTTCGCGATCGAGGTACAGCGCGACGGCCCCGAGGGCCAACGCGGCCTCGACCACATCGGAGGGACTCATCGTCGAGCCAAGAGTGACTCCGCTGGCCTCGACAGTGGCGGGGGTGATGACGGCTAGCCCGTGGTTCAGGGCTGCACGTTCTAGCTCGGCGACCGATTCGCCGAGTACGTCTGCGATAGCTACATCCAACTCTGCTGCGATATCAGCAAGGTGGTCCAGTGTCATGGCGGGCACCGTAGACCTGCCCACCGACAAGTAGATCGTTCAGCGCTCCACTAGACGTTGGCGGGTATGGGCAGAGACTCGATCGATCGTCAGTCGCTGGTGGACGCGGGACTGACCCCGGACTCTGTCGGTGGGCGCTCGTAGTATCTGCGGATCAGTGCCGCGCGTTGCGGCATCTGCGCATGGATAGCGTTCGGGGGCACGTGTATGGCTCGATCTGAGGCAGGTGGGCTGCCGGGTGGGGAGGGACCTGCTGGTTTCGGCAGATCTCAACAGGCGATCAGAGAGACCTTCGCCGGGCGTTTGCGGCTGGTCGGAGACGAGCGGTGCGCATTCGGCCCCAACGAGGAACTTGTCGATATTCTCAATCCTCGCGACTTCACCCAATGGCACCGATCAGGGGACGTTCAGCGATCCCGATCGGGACTGGTGTGCCGCTGGTGTCGACAACCAGTCCACATCACCTACCGCAAAAGCGATGGTGGAGTGTGGATCTCGCACAACGCCAGCGATGATGGCGATCGGTGTGCCCGCCGAACGTCATCGGCGGGTGAAACTGCCGAGCACACGACATTGAAGTACTGGTGCCGGGATCGGCTCAAAGCTCTCGGTGCGACCGTAGCTGTCGACGAATACCAGGTCGGGGCACGCAAAACCGATGTGTACGCAGAACTGGGTTCCCGAGCGCTCGCCATTGAGGTTCAGTGGTCGTCACTATCGAGAGACGACGTCCACAGACACACCGCTGAACTGGCGGCGCGCGGATGCTCAGTGGTGTGGTTGACCTGGCACTGCACATGGCTGACCCAGGTCCCGGCCCTAGCGATCGACAAGTTTTGGCCAGACGCCACCACGGCCACTGCATTGGAGTACTCGATATCTCAGGGTCTGCTGTTCGCCAACGACAGCGGGCTCCTTGCACCCAGACGACAAAAACAGCCACTCGGGCGGTTCTTCGAACGTTGGGCACACGACGAGATGGCTTGGGGCTACCGAAAAATCAATCGAGGAGGTTGGGCGACGGTGCGGGACTGGGAACAGGAAACCAAACGGCAGACCGCCGTGATCGCAACCCACGAATCCACGATCGCGGCCCGAGATCAGCAGATCGCCGGGCTCAACACGACCATCGACCGACAAACTATCGAGTTCGCAGAGATGGCGGTCCAACACGCCGACGAGCTCATGGTGGCCCAGTCGGCGCTCGAAGAGCAACGGATCGCTAGCGACGAACTCGCTCAGCAGGCGGCGACCAATAGTGAGCTGACTGCCGCGGCGAGTACCGTCGGCCGGCTCGGGTCCGAGATGTCACGGCATCTAAGGGCACTCGAAGAGTGGCGCGATGCCGTCACCGTCCAGTTCGAACGACCCTGGCCCTTCTGGCGACGCCCCGCACTCCCGCCTCGTTCGAGGGATGAGATCGCCACGCTACGAAGACAATTCGAACGAATCAACAACTCCGATTACAGCTCGCCACATCCCATAGGCGTCGAATCCCTTAACTCTGCTGCTTCCTGGTGGGAAACAAGGCGTTGGGCAAATACCTACACCGACCAACACCAGGGTCGGGAGCGTAAACCCCGCCTGTTTCGAAGCCTGCGCGCTACACGCGCAGTCCGAGCGGAGCGTAAACGGAGTAACAAGCCCGTCCCTGTTCCACCAGTCCGGGCCATCTTGCTGCTATTGGTGGCATCCGTGGCACTGATCGGTGGTGCGGTCTTGGCCAGCGACACAGTGCTGGCCTGGAGCTTACCAGCGGCCGGGGCGGGATTCATTGCCGCTGTGATGCTGCTGATCAACCGTCGGACAGTGAAGTTGGCGGATCAGCTCGGAGGTGAGGTAACCCTGTTTCCTGGACATGGTTGTGTCGAGCTGACCAACTGGACGTACCTGCCCCGGGTCGGCGAAGGTGCGGCCAGGGCACGTAACTCCGCATACTTGGTAGTGCGGGACGTTCTTCACTGGGCTGACGAAAACGGCGTTCACCTGGCCGCTACGGCGGCGACTGAATGGCACGCCGGGCTCTATCGGTGCGTGGGATTTTCCGAGCCTCAAACCGATACCCACAAAATCCACTCCGTCGCCAGGTCTGCGGTGTGGCTACGAGGACAGAGCGCAGCGCTCATACGCCCACCAGGCTGCGGGAAGCCTGACATCCAGGCGGTTCGCGACTATCTTGACCGCGCAAGCCAACGGTAGGAGCTGGTCACGGTTCGGCCCTGATTGCTGCGGCAGCCTCGGTGTTGTGCGCACCCGGTACTCCGTTGACCGTTGACGATCGTGGGGTCAGTATCGACGGCGAGGAAGTGCACGCCGCGCTACCGCAGCGGTCTTTCGGCGGCATACGTTGAGCCTGAGAGCGTGCACGCATCCGGCACCCCGTCGCGATGAGCTGGTGAGATCGTCATGAATCCACGGTAAGCCTGTACCTAGGTACAAAGATGCAGGTCTGAAACCAACCGATCGCGGTCCTCAACATCACGCTGATTCAGGTGCATCTCATAGCTAATCGTTGCCATACTCCGGCCCGTAGTATTCCGCGACGTCGTCGTCGGTCGTGATGAACTCTGTGTCGACTCCAGCAGCCTCGATGAACTCGTAATCCGGAAGCACCAATCGGCAGGTTGAGCAACTGAAGTGCGAGGAGCTGACAGTCAGCTCTACCCAGGTCACGTAGTCATCCAGATCGCTACCGCCCCAGGCACCTTCAACTTTAGAGGCCACGATGTTGTCGCCCTCGACAGCAGCATCAGAATCTCCACACGCGGGGCAGGTTGCGGTTCCATACTTGCCCCAAAACCCGGACGAGAGGTCGCGGTCCTTCGCGAACTCGTCTGCCAAGCGGGCAGGCAGGTTTCCCGAGCGAAACTGTGCCAGCCGTTGCTTCGCCCGCTCGATCAGTGCCTGAGTACGGCTTTCGACATTCTTCTTGTTCTGAGCAAGGTGGGACTCCACTTCGTCGACCCGTGACTCACCCACCATGTCCTCAAGTGTCTTGTCTTGGGCCTGGATCAAGATCAGTGCCTGAGCCCAGAACTTCGGCCACCACGCCTCGGGTGGCAACGGTGCGAACTGAGCTGCGCCTCCATGCAAGTAGGCGTTGCGCGCGATGGTGATCTTGCCAGCTTCCGCCTCGCTGAACGGCACGAAAGCCTTGGCGCACCGACTCATTAGGGTCTTCGCTGGTACTGATGTGAATTTCGGCTGCGGAGGAGTCAAGCCGCTCGCGGCGAGGAGATTGCCTCCATCCTCGGTCGGCGAAGCGATCAGAAGTGGTGAGTGACGCGACAAAGCTGATTTTGCTAAAAGTTCAAGTGCCAGTGCGGCCCATAGGGCCCGCTCGTCGAAGGATCGCTCATCGCCGTCGTCCATCGCGTGGTTCAGGAATAGCTTGGCCTTCAGCCAGAGCGCTTGGGCGTCGTAATTGTCGCTCACGGTTTCCTCTTGAGTCGGAACGCTGCTCGAACCATCACCCGGTCGTGGTCACCGTCTGCGACTTCCGACCGCGCGTGTAGGACGGCTCGGTTATCAATCAACAGCACTTGGTTCGGCAAGCTCCACTCGAAGGTCACGGAGCCATCGAATGCTCGATTCATGGTCTGGATGGCGGTGTGAGCACGCTCATCGGCTGGTCGCATGCATCCGGGATCGTAGCGCCACCGCCCTACTTCCACGTCATATGCAGTTGCCAGAAAGGTGTCTGTGCCAGCGTCAACGGTGAACAGGCCGTGTTCGAACTCCTCGCACGGATACTGCGGCTTCCAGAGCTTGGTGGGTGTGGAGTTCGGTTGTGGCGCAGCGAGTATGACAACGTCAGGTGGCTGACGAAGGTGGGCGCCGTCGGTGTGCAGAGGCTGGGCACCGAGGCCGTAGACCGCGCTCAACGACCGCGAGGGAGCCTGCTGAGCAGTAACAGGTCGCAACTCGCTGAGATTTTCTTCCCCGCGTCTGTTCGGCACTTCCTCCCAGGCAAGGATCGTTGAGGCGGCGACAAGGTCCTCGATAGCGCCTACCCACGTTGCCCAGCCTTGTTTCTCGGCTATTTGCCAAAGATCGGCGAGCACCGGTGCGAAGTGAAGCTGCGCTCTGGTCGGTTGCACTGTCTGTCATCCTTCTGGCGACGTCCTCGGCCCCACACTTTGGAACTCGTAGAACGCTACAACCCATGCCGCGCGGCTAACTCGGCAACAGCAGAACTACGCCGATGGAGCCGCCTCGCGCCAGGGGAGCACAAGAAATTGAAACGGGAACGGTCTCCATCGCTTGGCGAGCCACTGCCCACCGACGGCAGGCGTGGGCCCATCCGACCGCGCGGGGCGTCGCGGACTGCGGGAGACTTCGCCGCGCTCGATCACGAAGCTCAACAGCAAGTCGCGAACGACCCCGAAGGCCCGTACGTTCATGCCACCCAGATCCACCAGTGCGGAGATGCGCAGGAGACATCTACGTCAGCCCAGGGTAAACCCTGCTTCGATCACTAGCTGTCCGACGCAATTCCCCAGGTCGCGCCCGTTCCCATCTTTGGTGTGCCCCGCCGGTGAGTCGAACCTGTGCGCCCGGATTCTTCCCTGACGTTTTGGAGCCGCTTCCGGGCCGATGCTCAAGTCACCGTCGGCAAGTCGTCGCCACGCAGCCAGCTTCGGAGCCCGGCTGCCCCAAGCCGCTACAGGCCGTCCCGCCAGCGGATTCCGAGGGACCATGCGAGTCGTTCTGCCCTTACACGGCGACTGGAATCTATGCCCTCCGCGCTCGGTTCGAACGACAGACGAGGCCGGAACTGCTCCGCCCTTCTGAATTCCTGTTGTTCGGCGACAGCGTTGGCGTAAGCAGCCATGAGAGCGTCGCGTACGTCTTCCTCTGGTCGGAGCTCGTAGACGAAGTTCAGCAACTGCTGGCGATTTGGCATCGTCTCGGCTGCCATCCAGCCGGGCAGGCCCGTTCGTGTCGACTCCGATTCGAACATTTCCGGGGTAACGCCCGCGCTGTGCACGCAGGACCAAATGCAGTGCGCGAGTGTGAGACGCCGGGTGTAGTTCTCGATCGCCACATCGCTGTTGTCGAGGGCGTCTATGAACTGGAGGTAGGGCTTCTGGGGTGGCTCAGCGACTGGGCTGCGCGCAGTCGCCGCAGCGCGTGTCCGGTCCAACTTGGTGGAGGGCGGCGGACCGGTCGGCAGCACGACCGGTGGCTTCTCCCTGCGGATCGGTGGTGCCTCATGGTCAGCCGGGCCCTCTTGAAAGTTGCGCTCTTCGTGAACGCCCAGACTCCACAGTCCCATGACCGTGTCCACCTCGGGCTGGCCCGCAAGTGCCTGGACCAGCGCCTCGGTCATCGCACGCGAGGGCATCCGTGGGCCGGTCAGCGCCTTGTAGACGCTCTGATGGGAGTACCCGGCCAACTTCCCCAGCTCGCTGGTGGACTTGTCTCCGCGCTCGGTTACCAATCGCTGCAAGTACAAGAAGAACGACAGCCGGGCACCTGCGGGTACATCGGGCTTCCTGAGTCGACGCTTCGCCATCGATGACCTATCACTATGTTTTCAACTTCACATCTGCTTCACATCAGTTCTCTCACACCAGTTCAGCAGACCACGTGAGGACAGTTTGCCTGGGGAAAGTCGTTGCTGCCAAGCTCGTTTCACCTCGATCGCCGGATACTCAACTGCCATCCTGCGACATAAACAGACCCAAGGTACGAAAACAGGAGGTCGCAGTGTCCCGCCGTTCCCCGCAGGCCAAGAAGCCGAAGCCTGAAACCGTCAAGAAGGATTTGCAGACTTTGCCTGCACCGGTACCGATGTCTTGGACGGCAGCCACGGTCGACCTTCTCGCGCTGGTGCTCATCTTGACCGCGCTTGTCGCCCTTGTGGTGTACGGCAACGCCAGTGCCGCAATGATTGCCGCCGTGGGAGCCGCCACCGCCGTGGCACTTCGAGCTTGGCACAGCCGACGTAGCGCCTAGCCCCCGTCAGTGATCGGCGGCGCGCCGAGTCGATAACCCAGAACGACCCGCTAATAGATCTTGGTAACGACTGGCTGCACATCGATATCCGTCGAGGTAATTGAGCCTCCCGGGTCGGTGCGCTCAGCTAGGGTCCGGGAAGGTCAGAGCTGGCGCCCTGCTTCTCGTTCGATCGTGGTAGTGGCGAGGTGTGACGGGAGGCCACGCCCCTCGCTCCGTGGCCGCAGCGAGGGCGCACGGTGTGATAGCGGTCCGAGCCACTCCGTCGTCGGAGCGGGGCCATGGCTCCGAATTCCTTGGCTCCACAGCGATAGCAACCTAGGCCCGGTTGCGTGGCACCGTAAGCGACCTCCCGGACCTTGCGCCACTAGCCATCCCGCTCGGGTCTCGGATGACGTCATCCAGCCGAACCTCGGCGACCTTGACGGACTAGGTTGCCATGACCCAATTTTCCACCAGGTGCCGCTCACGACCACCAGATGACGAGGCGGCCGGATCGGCCGCGCAAGGCACGGCAGACAGGGAGCGGGGAGACGACGGCGACGACGACACTCCGAGAGGCGGCATAGCGGATGAATCGTGCCCAGCAGGTGCTGATGACCGCACCGCACTTGTCATCAATCCTGCTATTTAATAGCTGACATCGACCAACGACGTTCGACTACGCCAACACTAGTAGCTGATATCACACACCGCGCTTGGCATGATTCCGGCATATCCACAGATCAATGGCCTAACACCGCCAACAGGTCCAACGCTGCCCGCTCTTGACAACGACACCAACTAGAAGATAGGCCCGGGTGAGTACATAAAGTTACCCATGTACTCCCGTTATTAGCCTAGACCGTCGTGGCTCGGGACCCTGACGATCCAGCCAACGGCAATGTCGGGGCGTCAAGGCAGAATCTCAACTGTGCCGACGATCAACAATCTCCCATCCCGGCCAACGGGCTACCAGCTTCCATCGCCGGTGTTTCTACGATTTTTCTACGATTTTCAGACGGGTTTGCACAGGAGCTTCCGGGAAGCGGTGGGTAGCTTCGGGGCCACCAGATAGTCATCTACCTGCGGAAACAGGGAAATCCTGGGAAGAGTCGGGAACCTGCGGAAACGCTGTGCCGACTTCATGACCAACAAAGCCCATAACCACCGCTGACCTAGTGATCGTCGGGGTCCACCCCTCTTTCGACTCCTTGATGCCGCGGAAGCGTCGGCGTCCCTTCCGCTCTCGGACATTTTCCAAACGCGCCGACGACGTGCTCGCCTACTTCGATCGGCCCGGCACGAGCAACGGTCCGGCTGAGGCGATCAACGGCAGGCTCGAGCGCGTGCGCGGCTCTGCGCTCGGGTGGTTCCGCAACCTCACCAACTACATCGCCAGGTCCCTGCTCGGAGCCGGCGGGTTCAGACGGCGGCTACACCCCTGATTGTGAAGAGCTGTTTTGGGTTGTGGGTGACTTGTGTTCGGGTTGAGCGCAATTCTGTTCGTGGGCGGTGGTGTCGGGTTGTATCGATGCCATGGCAACACAGGAAACCCCGGTCGCCGAGGTAGACAGCTTCACCGCCGAATGGCAGCAATGGCACCGTCAACAGGAGGCGCGACTGGCTGACCGGCACGGATTCCTGGCCATCACGAACCTGCACTGGCTCACCGAAACCCCGGAGCGGTTCACCGACGCGCCCGGCACCTGGTCCACCGGTGCCGACGGTGTGGTCGTGGTCCTCGATGAGGGCGAGGAATTGGTCGTCGAGGGGACACCGGTGCACGGCCGTTACGCGTTCGGCGCGATCGCCGAGCGCGACGGGGTGAACGCGGTGTGGGGTGACGCGGTGATCGAGGTCGCGCGCCGTGGTGGCAACGACATCGTTCGCCCTCGGCATCCGAACAACCAGTTGCGCACCGCGTTTCGGGGCACACCCGCGTTCGCGCCGGACCCGAAGTGGGTGGTGACGGGTCGCTACGTTCGGTTCGAGCAGCCGCGACCGACCACCGTCGGCGCCTCGGTTGAAGGGCTCGAGCATGTCTACGACGCACCGGGACAGGTCGAGTTCGACATCGACGGTCAGCCGCTGCGGCTGACCGCGTTCCCCGGCCGGAATCCCGGCGACCTGTCGGTGCTGTTCACCGATACCACTTCCGGAGTCACCACCTACGCCGCGAATCGCATTGTGCAGGTGTCGACTCCGGCGCCCGACGGCACTGTCGTGCTCGATTTCAATCGGGCGGTCAACCTGCCGTGCGCCTACACCGATCTCGCGACCTGCCCGCTGCCGCCCGCCGAGAACAGGCTCCCGATCGCGGTCGAGGCGGGGGAAAAGATCCCGTACGAGCGCCAGGGATGAGCGCACCGCAGATCAGCACGCTGGCGTTCCTGACGCCGGGCAACTACCTCGACGACGATCCGTACACCGGGCTCGAGGACACGCTGCAGCTGTTCGAATACGGTGAGCGCCTCGGCTTCGACGGTGCGTGGATCCGGCAGCGTCATCTCGAGCACGGCGTGGGTTCGGCGGCGGTCTTCCTGGCCGCCGCCGCCCAGCGCACCAGCCGAGTAGAGCTGGGCGCCGCGGTCATTCCGATCGGCTACGAGAGCCCGTTCCGGCTGGCCGAGGACCTGTCGCTGGCCGATGTGCTGTCACAGGGCCGACTACAGCCCGGTTTCAGCGCGGGCACCCCGCCGCACGCCGACCTCATCGGTGATCTGGTCTTCGATGGCGACTGGCGCAGCTTCGACCTGTCCTACGGCCGCGTGGCCCGTCTGCTCGAGAACCTGCGTGGCGACTATCTCGGCGACGCCGACACCGTCATCCACTCGCCGGGCAACACTCAGCGTCCCCGTCTGCAGCCGCACAGCCCCGGCCTCGCCGATCGTGTGTGGTACGGCGGCGGGAGCGTCCGATCCGTGCACTGGACCGCGGAGAACGGACTGAACCTGCTCAGCGGCAACATCGTTTTCGGTGACGCCAGTGACGATTTCACCACCTCCCAGCTGACCCTGATCGCGGACTACCGCCGCCTGATCGACCCGGCTCGACCCGCCCGCGTGGCGGTCGGACGTGTGATCGTGCCGTTCGACAGCGCCGACCCTGCGACCCGCGAGCGCTACCGTGCCTACGCCGCGAGCCGCCACGATCGCACTCTCGGCCCGCAAGGTGAACGCCGAATTCTGTTCGCGCCGGACATCGTCGGCACCGCGGAGCAGATCCTGGAACAGCTGCGAGCTGACCCGGTGCTCGCGCAGACCTCGGAGCTGCGCCTGGAACTGCCCTACGAATTCCACCGTGAGGATTACGAGCAGATCCTGCACGACACCGTGCACCTGATCGCTCCCGAACTGGGCTGGAAACCGACGTTCACGAACGCGGCGAGTACGTCGGCGTGACCAGCCGCTCGGTGCATCGCCGAGCGTAGGAGCGAGCACAACACCGGTTGGGAGCGAGCACAACACCGGCACGGCCTCGATCCGCGCCGATGGATCGCGACGGTGATCCCGTGTGCCGGGCGGCGAACAATCAACCGAAGTCGCTGCCGCCACCCGGAAATCGCTGAGGAAGAGGGATTACGTCTCCCTCAGCGATCACTGGATGGGCTAGGCGGCGCGTCTGCGCAGGGCGGGGTCGGCCAGCGCGTCGGGGATCTTGCCGGTGTCACGGTCGGCGAAGATCGTGCCGGGTGGGACTATCTCGTCGATGCGGTCGAGGATCTCCTCGCTCAGGACGACATCGACCGCACCCAGATAGGCATCGAGGTGTTCGCCGGTACGCGGGCCGATGATGGCTGCGGTGACATCGGGGTGGGCGAGCACGAAACCGATCGCGAGCTGGATGAGCGTGAGCCCTGATTCCTCGGCGAGGACGGCGAGCGCGTCGGCGGCGGCGAGTTTGGCCGCGTTGGCGGGTGCGTCGATGTCGAATCGACCCGGGATCAGTTCGGCCCGATGCGAACTCGGTTGAGGTGCGCCGAGGCGGTACTCACCGGAGAGCCACCCCGCGGCGAGCGGGCCGTAAGTGATGACGCCGAGTCCGTACTTGCGGGCGATCGGCAGGGTCTCGCGTTCGATGCCGCGAATCAGCGGTGAATACGGAACCTGTTCGGCAGCAGAGCGATTGGCCTTGGTCCGGTCGGCGATCCACTGGGCTTCGACCAGTTCGCCGGGCGAGAAGACCGAGGTGCCGTAGTAGCGGATCTTGCCCGCGCGGACGAGGTCGTCGAGAGCGGCGACGGTGTCTTCGAGTGCGGTCACCGATTCAGGGCGGTGCACCTGGTAGAGGTCGAGGTGGTCGGTGTCGAGGCGACGCAGCGAGTCCTCGACGGCACGGACGATCCAGCGCCGGGAGTTGCCCCGGTGGGTGGGGTCGTCGTCGACGGCGTTGTGGAACTTGCTGGCCAGGATCACCTGGTCGCGACGGTCGCGCAGCGCCTTCCCGACGATGATCTCGGATTCGCCCCGCGAATAGGTGTCGGCGGTGTCGATGATGTTGATTCCGGCGTCCAGCGCCCGATGGATCAGCGCGATCGATTCTTCGTGGGTGGTGCCGCCACGGGAACCGAAGTTCATGGTGCCGAGCACATACGGGCTCACCCGGACGCCGGTTCGGCCGAGCAGGCGCAGGTCGGACAGGCTCATCGGGTGGCTCCGATCGTGGTGCGGCGGCGGACGGCCGCGTCGGTGAGTGAGGGCGGCAGGTAGCCCTCGTCGGCGGGGCTGAGTGTGGTTCCGGGCGCGACGATCTCGTCGATGCGGTCGAGCACCTCGGTGCTCAGCCGCACGTCGACGGCGCCGAGCTGGGTCTCGAGGTGGGCCAGGGTGCGCGGCCCGATGATGACGGTGCTCACCGCCGGATGCTGGAGCACGAACGCCAGCGACAGATGCACCAGCGAAATGCCCGCTTCGTCGGCGAGTTTCGCCAGTTCCTCGGCGGCGGCGCGCTTGCGCTGGTTGGCGACCAGTTCGGGGTCGTGCCGGTGCGGCTGCCGGGCGAGCCTGCTCGACTCGGGCGCGGTCTCCCCCGCCCGGTAGCGGCCGGAGAGCCAGCCGCCCGCGAGCGGACTCCAGGTGAGCACGCCCAGGCCGTGCCGTTCGGCGATCGGCATGGTGGCGCGTTCGGCGCCGCGAGCCAGGATCGAGTACGGCGGCTGTTCGGTGACCGGACGCGCCAGGTTGCGGTCCTGAGCCACCCATTGCGCCTCGACCAGCTGATGCGGTTCGAAGGTGGTGGTGCCGTAGTAGCGAATCTTGCCCGCGCGCACCAGATCGTCCAGCGCCCGCAGCGTCTCCTCGAGTGGAACATCGGGGTCGGGGCGGTGTACCTGGTAGAGATCGAGGTGGTCGGTGCCGAGGCGGCGCAGCGAGTCCTCGACGGCACGGATGATCCAGCGCCGGGAGTTGCCGCGACTGTTCGGGTCGGTGCCGATCTGGCCGTGGAACTTGCTGGCGAGGACCACCTCGTCGCGGCGCCCACGCAGGGCCTTCCCGACGATCTGTTCGTTCTCCCCCTGGGAGTACACGTCGGCGGTGTCGACGACGTTGATGCCCGCGTCCAGGGCGCGGTGGATGATCGTCGCCGCGTCGTCGTGGTCGGGGTTGGCCCAGGCGCCGAAGTTCATGGCGCCCAGCGTGAGTGGGCTCACCAGTACGCCGGTGCGGCCGAGGTGTCGCAGTGTCATGGAGTGGGTTGTCACTTTCAGGTTGTGGAAACGGTTTCGCGGGCAAAGGAGTTCGCGGGTTCGGACAGGCCGAGGTGACCGCGCAGGGTGGTGTGTTCGTACTCGCGACGGAAGAGCCTGCGCTTGCGCAGTTCGGGCACGACCTGGTCGACGAAGTCGGTGAGGTAGCCGGGCAGGACGGCCGGGATGATGGTGAAGCCGTCGATGCCCGCGTTGCGGTGCCACAGCTCGATGTGGTCGGCGACCGTCTGCGGTGTCCCGATCACCACGCGGTGCCCGCCCAGGAACTCGGTGAGCAATTGCCGCACGGTGTGGCCGGTTTCGAGCGCGTAGCCGGTGAGGGAGGCGAAGAAGCCCTGCGGTCCGATCCGGTCGGCGGGCAGCGTGGTGAGCTGGTGCGGCAGCGGGGAGTCGAGGTCGAGGTCGACGTCGGGATAGCCCAGCCAGCGGGCGAACTGGCGCACCGGAGCGCTGTCGGGATGCAGCCGCCCCTGCAACTCGTCGAACCGTGCGCGGGCCTCGGCTTCGGTGGACCCGATCACCGGGACCAGGCCGGGAAGGATCCGGATCGCGTCGCCGTCGCGGCCGGAAGCCACCGCTGCCGAGCGGATCTCGGCCGAGAAGCTACGCGCGGCCGACAGGCTGAGCTGGGTCGTGTAGATCGCCTCGGCGTGGGCGGCCGCGAAGGCCCGGCCCTGCGGGGAGGCTCCGGCCTGCACGAGAACCGGGCGGCCCTGCGGGGAGCGCAGCACATTCAGCGGCCCGGCGACGGAGTAGAACTCGCCCCGGTGATCCACCGCGTGTACCCGATCCGGATCGGCGAAGACACCGGCTTCCTGGTCGCCGATCAGCGCGTCGGATTCCCAACTGTCCCACAGCTTCTCGGTCAGCGAAACGTACTCGGCGGCACGCCGGTACCGTTCGTCGCGCTCGGGCAGCTCGGCGATGCCGAAGTTGCGGGCGGCGTTCGGTTCGAACGTGGTGACCACATTCCAGCCCGCTCGGCCCCCGCTCACGTGGTCGAGCGAGAGGATCCGCCGGGCCAGGTTGTAGGGCAGGTTCAGCGAGGTGGTCGCGGTGGGGATCAGCCCGATGCGCTCGGTCGTCACGGCCAGCGCCGAGCTGAGCAGGATCGGATCGAGCGTGGCGGCGGGCGCTCGGGCGATGCCGGGCTGCTGCACCGGGATGTCCGGGAACAGCAGGCCGTCGAGTCCGCCGCGTTCGGCCTCGGCCGCGACCCGCTGGTAGTGCGAGAGCTGGATGAACGCGTCGGCGGGCAGGGTCGGTTCGAGCCAGGCGGCCGGGTGATAGCCGGCGCTGCCGACGTTGACGAGGAAATGCAGTCTGCGTGCCATCAGGCAGCCCCTTCTGCGATGGTGCCCCGGTAGGTGGGGACGGGCAGGCCGAGGTGACCGCGCAAGGTGGTCGCCTCGTAGTCGGTGCGGAACACGCCGCGCTCGCGCAGAATCGGCACGACACCGTCGACGAAGTCGTCGAAGCCGCCGGGCAGCACATCGGGCATCAGGTTGAAGCCGTCGGCGATGCCCGCCTCGACCCAGTCGATGATCGCGTCGGCGACCTGTTCCGGTGTGCCGGTGACGATGCGGTGGCCCGCGCCGCCGCCGAGGCGCCGCAGCAGCTGACGCACCGTCAGGTTCTCGCGCCGGGCCAGGCCCACGGCGATCTTGTAGAAGGTCTGTGACCCGCCCGCCTCGTCGGGGTCGGCCAGCAGGTGCCACGGGAGCGGGCCGTCGAGGGTGAGATCGTCACGGTCGACGCCGAGCTGGGTGGCGAGCCGATCGAGCGCGTAGTCCGGTGGCACGAGTTCGGCCAGCAGTTCACGGCGCTGGGCGGCCTCGGCTTCGGTGGAACCGAGCACGGTGGACAGGCCGGGCAGGATCAGCACGTCCTCGGCCCTGCGCCCGTAGCCGACGGCACGCGCCTTCACGTCGCGGTAGTACTCCCCCGCCTCGTCCGCGGTCTGGGCGGCGGTGAAGATCACCTCGCCGACCCGGGCGGCCAGTGCCCGGCCGTCTTTCGACGCACCGGCCTGCACGACCACCGGTTCGCCCTGCGGCGAGCGCGGAACATTCAGCGGACCGGCCACGTCGAAGTGCGGGCCGTGGTGGTCGACGGCGTGGATGCGGGTGTAGTCGGCGAAGCGGTGTGTGGCTTTGTCGCCGATCAGCGCGTCGGGCTCCCAGCTGTTCCAGAGCGCGCGCACCACCTCGACGAATTCGGCGGCGCGTTCGTAGCGGGCGGCGTGGGCCGGTTCGGCGTCGAAGCCGAAGTTGCGCGCCGCGTCGACACCGGCGGTGGTGACCACGTTCCAGCCGGTGCGACCGCCGCTGAGCAGGTCGAGCGAGGCGAAGCGGCGGGCGACGTCGTAGGGGTCGTTGTAGCTCGACGACAGGGTGGCGATGAGGCCGACGCGCTCGGTGGCCGCGGCGACGGCGGCCAGGATCACGGTCGGTTCGAGGCTGTTGAACGGCCGGTACCGGATGTCCTCGCGGATGGCGGGCCCGTCGGCGAGGAAGATCGCGTCGAACTTGGCTTCCTCGGCGCGCTGGGCGATGCGCACGTAGTGGTCGAGGGTGAAACTCGCGGCGGGGTCGGTGCCGGGGAAGCGCCACGAGCCGCCGAACACGCCGGCGTTGAGAATGTTGACGTTGAGGTGGACCTGTCGGCGGGTCACGGCTGTTCCTCCTTGGCACGGCCCGCCGCCAGCGCGGCGCGACCGAGGTCGGCGAGTACGAAATCGCTCTGTGGGAAGTGGATTCGCCCGACCATGGCGTCGCGATGGTGGCGTTCGAGCGGATGTCGCCGGTCGAGGCCGGGGTTACCGGTCAGGTCGAGCGCGGATTCGGTGACCCGGATGGCGGTCGAGGTGGCCACGTGTTTGGCCAGTGCGGGCAGGCGCCCGTGCTCGTCGTCGGCCAGGCTCGCCACGCCCTGGCGCACCAGTGCGCGGCTGGTCTGGATCCAGGCTTCGATCTCACCCACACGGTCGTGGAAACGCGGCACGGTGGCCAGCGAATCACCCAGTGCGGTGGGCACTCTGGTGTGCAGGTAGCGCACCAGCCAGTCCCGTGCGGCGATCGCGACGCCGTTGTAGTTCGCGGCCAGGAGCAGGGGCAGCGATTGGCGCCCGGCTCGGCGAATCTTGGCGGTGCCGCCGTTGGGGTCACGCAGGTCGACGAGCCTGGCCTCGGCGACGACCGTGCCGTCGAAGACCACCGACTGGGTGTCGGAAGCGCGCAGGCCCAGGTGATTCCAGGTCGGTTCGACGTGCCAGTCGGTGGCGGTGCGGTCGAGCAGGAAGGTCGCCACACGCGGGCTCGGTTCGGCGGTGCTGGTGGTGACGGTGAACCAGCTCAGCCCGGAAATGCCGGTGGCGTAGGCCTTCTCACCGTCGATGCGCCAGCCCCCCGACGGCAGCCGGGTGGCGGTGGTGGCCGGAATGCCGCCTCGGGAGAGGCTGCCCAGTTCGCGTTCGACGGCGAGCCCGTTGATCAGCGCGCCGTCCGTCGCGGCCGAGCGCAGCACCAGTTCCTTCAGTTCGGCGGGCCACGGGCTGTCGTCGCGGAGCAGGCTCAGATGGTTGGTGTAGTTCCACTGCAGGATCAGTCCGACCGACGGGTCGGCGGCGCCGACGCGTTCGATCACCTCGACCGCCTCGGCGAGACCCGCTCCGAGACCGCCGTATTCCACCGGAACCGTGAGCGCGGGCGCGCCGATCGCGCGCAGCGCCTCGAAGGCGGCGAACGGAAAGGCCCCCGCCCGGTCGTGTTCGGCGGCGCGATCGGCGATCAGTGCGAGCGCGTCGGCGAACGCGTCCTCGTCGAGACCGTGCACGGTGTGTGCTGGTGCCACAGCGGTCATGCGGGTGTCACTCTCCTGGTCGCGTCACGACCGCTCGGCGGCGGTCGAACGCAGATCTGTGCGGCGCACCGGAATTCACCGGAAAAGGAATCGGGGCGCGATGAAGTGGATCGTCGAAATCAGCGACGACAGGGCGGAGCCGTGGCGGCGGCCTCGATCCGGATATTCGGCAATTCCACGAGACCTCCTTTCCACGTTCGGTCTCCGCAATCCAGTATCGGAACCTCCGATGTCACCGAACAAGACAGCCGGTCTACCGGATTCGTTCAGTTTTTCTCGATCGTCGACCGGGATCAGGACGCCAACTGCTCGGGCGCCGCGATGGCGCGCAGCATGCGTATGGCCGCGGCGACAGCGGGCCTTTCCAGGGAGGCTTGCCGGTAGGTCACGCCGACCTGGCGCGACCCGTTGGCGATGGTGCAGGCGATCAGGTGCCGGTACTCCGGTGGTACCGACATCTCCGGTACCACCGCCACGCCCAGCCCGTGGTCGACGATCTCGGCCATCCCGGCGAAGGTGCCGCTGCGATGCTCGATCCGCGGGGCGAACCCGGCCTCACGGCAGGCGTACATCACCGACACGATCGACGGCGCGCCGTCGCGGGCGGCGATCCAGTCGGCGTCACGCACCGCGGACAAGCCCTGCTGGCGGGCCCGTTCCCGCAGGCCGGGTGGGGCGAGCAGCACGAGCGGATCGTCGAACAGGTACTCCGAGGACAGCCCGAGCGGCAGATCCCGAGCCCGGAACGAGTACGAATAGGTGATCGCGATGTCGACCTCCTGCTGGCGGACCGCGGGCACCGCGTCCACCGGAATCAGGTCGACCACCTGCACCCGAAGGCCGGGGTTCTCGTTCATCAGTCTCGCCGCGGCGGGCAGCGCGAGCCGGGTCTGCGCGGTGCGGAAGGTGGCCAGGGTGAGTACACCGGTGATGGCCTCGGCGGTGGCGGCCACCGCGCTCTCGGCTTCCTCGAGCGCGGTGATGATCCGCGAGGTGTAGTCCACCAGCACCCGACCCGCGTGGGTCAGGCGCAACACCCGGCCTTCACGGCGGGTGAGCACCGCGCCCACTTCCTCTTCGAGAATGCGCAACTGTTGCGAGACCGCCGAGGTAGTGATCCCGTGCAATTCCGATACGGCGGTCATGGTGGTTCGCTCGGCGAGATCGCGCAACAGGACAAGGCGTCGAATGTCGTACATGAATTCCTCGCTTCGACCGGTTGGCGTCCGGATTCGCCCATCATCCGCAGTAGCGACATTCCAGGAAATCCTTACGATCAGAGCGATTCTGTACAGCTGCGCTTCGCCGATCACGCCACCACGGCGTCGACGGCGACGGGCGTGCCCGTACCGACCGGTACCGCGTCGAGCAGCCGTCGGGTGTAGTCCTGGGTGGGGTTCTCGAAAACATCGGTGACAGCACCGGATTCGACCACCGAACCCGCGCGCATCACCGTCACCTCGTCCGCGACCAGCCGCACCACACCCAGGTCGTGGGTGATGAACAGGTACGTCAGACCCTGCTGGTGCTGGAGATCGACCAGCAAACGCAGGATCTGCGCCTGCACCGAGACATCGAGAGCCGAGACCGCCTCGTCGAGGACGAGAACTCGCGGCCCGGCGGCGAGCGCGCGGGCCACAGCGACGCGTTGACGCTGACCACCCGAGAGTTCGGCAGGCTTGCGCGCCAAGTGTTCTCGCGACAGAGCGACCTCGTCGAGCAGTTCGCGCACCCGATCGCTGCGTCGTGGCCCACGCGGGAGCAGGCCGAGTGCGACGAGCGGTTCGGCGATGATCTGCTCCACGGTGAACTTCGGGTCGAGCGACGAATACGGGTTCTGATATACGAACTGGATCTCGCGACGGATCGGACGAAGTTTCCCGCGTGAGAGCCCGTCGATGCGGGCGCCGTCGAACCACACCTGCCCCGAGTCCGGTGAAGTGAAGCCCGCGGCAATTCGGGCGACGGTCGACTTGCCCGCCCCTGATTCCCCCACCAGCGCGTGCGTTGTTCCCGCGCGGACGGCCAGGGAGACGTTGTCGACCGCGCGCACACCACCGTGCGCGAAGGTCTTGGTCAGTTCCCGGACCTCGAGCAGTGGCCTGGTCCCTGTCGGCACAGGCGTCGCCCGGCGCGGCGACGAGCTGATGGCCGTCGCTGCCGACCGCGCACGCACGGCCGACGATCCGGTCCCTGTCGACGAAACCGATTCTCCGGGAACCGACGCCGGGCCGCAGACGGACGGGCCACCTGGTTCGATACGGGGCTCGGTGCTCGTCAGGCGGGTGCTCTGCTGGGTGGGCGCCGCCGCGACCAGTCGGCGCGTGTAGTCGTGTCGGGGATCGGCCAGGATGCGGCCGGCCGGGCCCTCTTCGACGATGCGGCCGTGCTGCATCACGATCAGGCGGTCGGATCGTTCGGCGGCCACGCCCAGGTCGTGGGTGACCAGCAGAACACCGAGGCCGAGGGTGTCGCGCAGGTGGGCGAGGTGATCGAGGATCACCTTCTGCACGGTGACGTCCAGGGCCGAGGTCGGCTCGTCGGCCACCAGCAGCGCGGGGTCGTTGGCCAGCGCGATAGCGATGAGCACCCGCTGTTTCATGCCGCCGGACAGTTCGTGCGGGTACTGCCGGTACACCCGTTCCTGCTCGCGCAATCCCGCCGTGGCCAGTTTCGCCACCGCGAGGTCGCGCCCCGGCCCGGATTCGACGCGCCGGTGCAGTCGCAAGGCCTCGAGCACCTGGGTGCCGACCCGTTTGACCGGGTTCAGCGAGGTGCCGGGGTCCTGGGGCACGAAACCGACGAACGGGCCGCGCAATCGGGCGAGTTTACGGTCGTTCCAGGACGCGGTGTCGTGCCCGTTCAACGCCAGTGCCGTGGCCTCGACCCGCGCCGATGGGGGCAACAGATGCAGCGCGGCATGGACGGTGGTGCTCTTGCCGGACCCGGATTCGCCCACGATCGAGACGAATTCGCCCCGGCCCACCGTCAGCGACACACCGTCGACCGCGGCCTGCCCGTCCGCGCCGCGGGCGCGGTAGCGCACGGACAGGTCCTCGATCCGCAGCAGGGTTTCCTTCTCGCTCATCGCTTCTCTCCCAACGCTCGCCCGATTCGATTGGTGGACAGCACGACCACGGCGATCACGATGCCGGGCAGCAGCGAGATCCACGGGTAGGTGGCCAGAAAGTCCCTGCCCTCGGAGACCGCGAGGCCCCATTCCGGGTCCGGCGGCGGTGCGCCGTAGCCGAGGAAGCCCAGCGCCGCCACGGCCAGCACCGCCGTGCCGCATTCGAGCGCGGCCAGTGACAGCACCGCCGAGACCGAGTTCGGCAGCACGTGCCGCACCACGACCCGCCCGAAACCGGCCCCGGAGCCGTAGGCGGCCTCGACGTAGTCGGTGCCCGCGACCTTGAGCACCTCCGAGCGCATCACCCGCGCGAAGGCCGCCACCGCCGAGATGCCGACGGCGACAGCGATATTCACGGTGCCGTAGCCCAGCGCGGTGACTACGGTCATGGCCAGCAGCAGGCTCGGGATGGCCAGCAGGACGTCGACGAAGCGCATGATCACCGCGTCGACCCGGCCCCCGAGAAACCCGCTGAGCAGCCCGATCGCCGACCCGATCACGAACCCCAGGGCCACCGCGAGCAGGGTCGCGGTGAGTGTGGTCGAGGTGCCGTAGATGGTGCGGGCGAGCAGATCGCGGCCGAGGCGATCGGTGCCGAACAGGTGCTCGAGACTCGGCGCGCTGAAGCTTGCGTCCGAATCACCTTCCAAGGGTGAGTACTTCGTGAACAGGGACGGGACGAGCGCCCAGGCGAGCACGGTGGCGATCACCAGCCACGCCAGGGTCAGCCCCGGCGCGGCGGTGATCGCCGCGGTCGCGGTGCGCACGCGATCGGGAACCGTCGGTGCGGTACGGATGTCGTTGTCGAGGACGGTCATGCGGAGGTCCTTGCTCGCACACGGGACCGCAGCCGCGGATCCGCCAGTGGATAGACGAGATCGACGAGGAAGTTCACCGTCACGAAAACCAGCGCGGCGAACACCACCACCGCCTGCACCAGCGGCACGTCCTGGGTGCGCACCGCCGTTTCGGTCAAGCGGCCCAATCCCGCACGGGAGAACACGGTTTCGACGATCACCGCGCCGGCGAGCAGGTTGCCGAAGGTGACACCGGCGATCGTGAGCGCGGGCAGGGCGGCGTTCTTCAATACCTCCCGTACCAACACCCACAGCCTCGTCGCACCCTTGGCCACCGACACCGTGACATACCCGGCGTGCAGTTCGGCGTCGAAGTTCTTGATCAGCAGCTGCGCGATCGGCGCCGACACCGGTATCGCCAGCGTCACCGCGGGCAACACCAGCGCGCCGAAGCCTTCGTTGCCGATCGGCGGGAACCAGCCCAGCTGGAACGAGAACACCTGCAGCAGTGCGAGTCCCACCAGGAACACCGGCACCGACACCCCCGCCGCGGGCAGGGTCGCGACCAGATCGGCGACCCATTTGGTGCGGGTGTAGCCCGCGGTGGCGGCGACGGCGAAGGCCAGCGCGACGGCGAGGACCAGCGCGGCGCCCGCCAGCAGGGCAGTGTGCGGCAGTACCGACACGATCAGCGGCCACACCTGCTCACCGGTGCGGGTCGAGACCCCGAAATCACCGGTCAGCGCGGCGAACAGCCGGTGTGTGTACTGCCCTACCAGCTGTTGGTCCAGGCCGAAGTACTCCCGTGAGTTCTGTTTGTCCTCCTCGGAGATCAAGTCGCCCTGCGACGGGTCGAACAGGAAGTCGACCGCGTCGTAGGGCAGCACGAACAGCAGTACGAAGGTGAGGGTGTAGGCGCCCCACACCACGAACACCGCCTGCCCCAGCTTGGCGAGCACATAGCGCGACATCGGTTACCTCGGCTCGATCCAGGTGTCGTAGAAGACGTTGCGCGACTGCGCTTCATAGCCCACGTTGTGCACCCGCGGGGATGCCGCGGTCACCTGCGCCGGGTTGTACACCGGCACGGTGAGCACCTGATCCACGAGCAGGAACCGCTGCGCCGCCTCGGCGGCCTCGGCGCGCTTGCCCGGGTCGAGGGTCTTGCTCACCGCGCTGAGCTTGTCGATCGCCTGCTGGTAGAGCGGGTTCTCCGGCGCCAGCTTCGAGGAGTTGGTGTACTGCGGCGAGTACACCTGCTCGAGCACCGCCACATCGGCGCGACTCTGGTTGGCCACCTGGATGTTCCAGCGTTTCTGCTGGGTGGCGGCGGCGGTGTAGTCCGGGATCGGCAGCACGTCGAGTTTCAGGTCGATGCCGATCTTGCGCAGATCCTGCTGGATCAGCTCGTAGGCGGGCTTGTTGTTGACCAGGTTGTTGATGCCGAGCAGGGCGAGTTCGAGTCGGCGGCCCTGCGCGTCCACCCGGATACCGTCGGAGCCCTTCTTCCACCCCGCTGATTCGAGGATCTGCTCGGCCTTGGTCCGGTCCTGCTTCAGTTCCGCGGAGAAGTCGACGTGGCCGGGCACGCGAGAGGAGATCACCGAGCTCGAGACCTTGTAGCTCGAGGTGAGCACCGTCTTGGCGAGCGCGTCGCGGTTCCAGCCCAGCTTCACGGCCTCCCGCACGGCACGGTCGTCGGTCGGGAACCGGTCGGTCTTGAGGTCGAAGGAGATATCGCGCCCGGGAATCAACTGCGGCACGATCCGGTAGCCCTCGGCTTTCAGCGGCGCCTCGTCGGTGTTGTTGACGTCGAGGATCGCGTCGACCTGACCCGCGCGCAGCGCACCGGTGCGGACCGCGGCCTCGGGAATCACCGAGATCTCCACGGCGTCGAGGTACGCCTCGCCGTTGTGTTTGCGGCTGGCGGGCGCCCAGTTGTATCCGGGACGCTTCTTCAGCACCGTTTTCTGCTGGTAGACGTGCTCGGCGACGACGAACGGACCCGTGGTCACCAGATTCTGCGCCAGCGCGCGCTGCTCTTTGGTCAGCTGCAGGGTCGAGTGACCGACGATGCCGGAGAAGTACAGCGAAAGTGCCTGGAGGAACCCGGCGTTCGGTCGATTGAAGACGACCTTGACCGTCGCCGGGTCGAGCACCGTGGTGCTGGTGTAGCCGACCCAGTACGCGGTCACCGGCACGATGCCCAGCGCCTTGTCACCGAATCCGAGCAGGTCGAAATTCTCTTTCACCGAATCGGCGGTGAATTTCGAACCGTCGGTGAAGGTGACGTCGTCGCGGAGCCGGAAGGTGAATTCGGTCAGTTCCGGGTTGATATCCCAGGATTTGGCCAGCCACGGTTCGATGGCCCCGGTTTCGGGATTCTGGTAGGTCAATTTGTCGGTGATGTTGCTCGTGATGAGCGACTCCGGATACGAGCTGCCCGAATGCGGGTCGAGGTTGGCGGGTGCGTCGAGCACGGCGAAACGCAAGGTCCCACCGGCGACCGGCGGGCCCGCGTCGTCGCTGCCCGCGACCCGGTTACCCGAGGCAGCGCAGCCCGTCAGCACGGAGGCGACAAGGGTGACGGCCACGAGCGCCGTCGCCGCGGAGAATCTTTTCGATGACATTTCGCGAAGTCTGCACAACGACAAGTCCGCGAACAACCAAGTTGCACTTCGTGATTTGTTCAGTTTTAGTGAATCGAGCACGCCACCCGATCGTGAAGCGAAACTTGAATAATGGTGTAGGCATTCTTGGCGATCCGAAATCGCGGAATGTGACGGTCGCGGACTTAACCTCCGGAGTGTAAGCAACACAGTCCGCTCCGACGAAAGACCCACGACCACATGAGGAATATTCGATTCCGTCGACTCCTGGCCACCGGCACCGCGGCCATCGCCCTCGCCACCGTGCTGGCCGCGTGTGGTGGGCCGTCGTCGCAGAACGAGGCGGCAGGCGACCCGGTTTTCGGTGGCACGCTGAACTTCTACGATCCCATCGAGTACACAGCGTGGACGCCGGTCAACTCGATCTGGTCCAACAGTCAGGTCGCCAACAATCTCGCCGAGCGCCTGACCTGGCAGGATCCCGACACCGGGGAGATCAAGCCCTGGCTGGCCACGTCGTGGGAGGTCAGCCCCGACAAGCTGAAGTACACCTTCCGCTTGCGCGCGGGAGTCACGTTCAGCAACGGCGACCCGCTCGATGCGGCGGTCGTGAAAGCCAACTACGACCAGCACGCGCTCGGCGACAAGGCGCTCGGCATTCCGCCGGACCGGTTCTTCTCCGACTACCGGGCCTCGACCGTGATCGATCCGCTGACCGTCGAGGTGGCCTTCACCAAGCCCAATGCCGGTTTCCTGCAGGTGGCTTCGTTCTACCGGGCCGGGTCCATTCTGGCGAAGCCGTTCCTGGAGCGGGATCTCAACGGTCAGAGTCAGGCCAAGAACTGGATCGGGTCCGGTCCGTTCGTGGTGGAGTCGGTCACCGGCAACACCGGCATCACCCTGAAGCGGCGCGAGGACTACAACTGGGCGCCGACGGGTTCGGGCCATCAGGGCAAGGCCTACCTGGAGCGGGTGGTCTTCAAGACCGTGCCGGAAGCCGGGACCAGGGTCGGTGCGCTGCAGTCGGGTGAGGCGCACATCGCGCGCAACATCAGCCCCTACGACGAGGAGACGGTGACCGCCAACGGTGGCCGGATCGAGGCGTTCGCAGTGCAGGGCCAGACCAACAAGCTGTCGGTGCAACTGGATTCGGCCACGCCGATCGTGGAGAAGGACGTGCGCCTGGCGTTGCAGGCCGCCACCGATCGCAAGGAGATCAACGAGACAGTGCTCTCGCCGAGCTACCCGATCCCGAACAGCATCCTGGTCAAGGACACTCCCAACCGCGGCGACGCGAGCAAGTACCTCGGCTACGACCTGAACAAGGCCAACTCGCTGCTCGAGGGCGCGGGCTGGAAGAAGGGTGGCGACGGCATCCGGGCCAAGGACGGCAAGCGCCTGCAGTTCGAGGTCTGGGTGGCACCGTTCTACCAGGTGTCGCAGCCGGTGCTGGAACTACTGCAGTCCCAGTGGAAGAAGGCAGGCGTCGATCTGGTGATCCACACCGTGTCGCAGACCGAATACGAGTCGATCCGCAATTCCCGTCCCGACAACTGGGCGCTGGTGCAGGGCCAGACCTCGCGCGCCGAGGCCGACGTCCTGCGCACCGCGTTCGACAGCACCGCACAGAACGAGTTCTTCGCGCCCGTGCCGGACGCGAAGCTCGACGAGTTGGTGCGCGCGCAGGCCTTCGAGTTCGACCCGGCCGCGCGGACGAAGGCCATCCAGGCGGTCGAGGACCGGGTCTTCGGCGAGGGCTACGCCATTCCGCTCTACGACGAGACTCAGGTGTTCGGCCTGGCGCCGACCGTGCACGGTTTCACCACCGAGTCCACGGCCCGCACCTGGCTCTACGACACCTGGATCACCGGGTAGGAGCCGGCGATGCGCATCTACGTTCTGCGGCGGCTGGTACAGGCGGTACTGGTCCTCTGGGCCGCCTACACCCTGTCGTTCATCTTGCTCAGCGCGCTGCCCGGGGATTCGGTGAACAACCGCATCCAGAACCCGGAGGCGCAGATCACGCCGGAGGCGGGCCGGTTGATGCTCGAGTTCTACGGGCTCGACCGGCCGGTCTGGGAGCAGTACCTGCACGCGCTGTGGGCCCTGCTGCACGGTGACCTCGGTTTCTCGCTCACCTCGGGAAGGCCGGTGACGCACGCGGTCACCGAGGCGCTGCCCTCGACACTGACCCTGACCGGACTCGGCCTGGTGTTCGGGCTGGTCTTCGCCGGTGTCGTCGCGGTGGCAGCCAACTACGCGCCGTGGACGTGGCTGCGCGGCGTCTTCGATTCCGCGCCCGCGCTGTTCGCCTCGGTTCCCACCTTCGTGGTCGGTGTGCTGGTGCTGCAATATCTTTCGTTCCGCTGGCACCTGATCCCCTCGGTCGACGACGGCACGGTGCTCGCGCTCATCGCACCTGCCGCGACGTTGGGGCTGATCGTGGCCGCGCCGCTGGCCCAGGTGTTCGCCACCTCGGTGCGCACGACCCGGCAGCGACCGTTCGTGCACGTGGTGGCGGCCAGGGGCGCGGGTGAGGGCTACATCTTCCGCAAGGATGTGCTGCGCAATTCGTCGCTGCCGGTGCTCACGCTGCTCGGGCTGGCCTTCGGTGAGCTGATCGCCGGTGCGGTGGTGACCGAGTCGGTGTACGCGCGCCAGGGCATCGGCCAGCTCACCGTCGGCGCGGTCGACACCCAGGACCTGCCGGTGGTGCAGGGCGTGGTGTTGCTCTCGACGCTGGCCTATGTGCTGGTGAATCTCGCGGTGGACCTGGCCTATCCGTTCATCGATCCGCGGGTGCTGGTGGACGGGCGCACGCACCGGGTCACGCGCTCGCGGTCGGCAGTACGCAAGCAGGCCACCGTCTCCGTTCCGGTCGTCGCGGCGGTGCCGCGTCGACTGCCTGCCGAGGTGGCGATGCCATGACGACACTCGACAAGATCGAAGCTGTTCCGGCCCAGTCTGATTCGACGAAACCTACGGTTCGGGCATGGTCCGCGCTGCGATGGACCCGTCGGCACTGGACGGTCGCGCTGGCATTGCTGGTGGTCGTCACCATCCTGGCGTGGGCGATCGTGCCGCAGCTGTTCACCGGCTACGACCCGCTCGCGGTGAATCCGGCCCAGAAGCTGAAGCCGCCCTCGGGCGAACACTGGTTCGGCACCGATCAGCTCGGCCGGGATCTCTACGCGCGCATCGTCTACGGCGCGCGGGCCTCACTGTTGGGCTCGGCGATCGCCGTCGGTGTCGGTGTGCTCGTCGGCTCCCTGCTCGGCGCGGTCGCGGGCTGGTTCGCCGGGTTCCCCGACAGCGCGGTGATGCGGCTCATCGACGTGGTGCTGTCGATTCCTGGCTTCCTGCTGGCCATCACCATCGTGGTGCTGCTCGGTTTCGGAGTGTGGCAGGCGGGGATCGCGGTCGGGCTCACCTCGTCGGCGACCTTCGCGCGACTCATCCGCTCGGAGGTGGTCAAGGCCCGCACCAGCACCTACGTCGAGGCGGCCACCACCAGCGGGGCCTCGACCGGCGCGATTCTCCTGCGACACGTGATCCCCAATTCGATCGCGCCGACCGTCTCGCTGGTCACCGTGCAGTTCGGCATCGCGATCATCTGGATCGCCTCGCTGAGCTTCCTCGGGCTCGGTGCGCAGCCGCCGGACCCGGAATGGGGCCGGCTGGTCTCCGACGGGCGCAACTACATCGCCACACGCGGCTGGCTGACGCTGTGGCCGGGGCTCACCATCGTGGTGATGGTGCTGGCGACCAATCACCTGTCCCGTCATCTCTCCAGGAGGGGCTCCGTATGAGCGTCGTCCACGAACTATCAACGCCTACACAAGAAGTCGAGGTGCGGCCGGTGCTGCGCGTAGCGAACCTGCGCGTGGGCTACCGGGTGGACGACCGGGTCTCCCCGGTGGTGCGCGACGTCTCCTTCGACGTCCCGCCCGGCACCGTGCTGGCGCTGGTCGGCGAGTCCGGTTCGGGCAAGACCACCACCGCCCACGCCGTGCTCGGGCTGCTGCCCGGCAACGGCGAGGTCACCGGCGGCACCATCACCTTCCGCGACCAAGTCCTCACCGAGCTGAGCGCGAAAGGCTGGCGCTCGATCCGGGGACGCGCGATCAGCCTGATCCCCCAGGATCCGACGGTCTCGCTCGACCCGGTGCGCCGGGTCGGACACCAGGTCGAGGATGTGCTGCGGCTGCACACCGAGCTCGATGCCGACGCTCGCCGCGAACGCGTGCACGAACTGTTCGAACTGGTCGGCTTCACCGATGTCGAGCGCCGCTATCGCCAGTACCCGCACGAACTCTCGGGCGGGATGCGCCAGCGGGTGCTCATCGCCGCCGCGGTCGCGGCCGAACCGGATCTGATCATCGCCGACGAGCCGACCTCGGCGCTGGACGCGACGGTGCAGAAGCAGGTGCTCGACCTGCTCGACGAGGTCCGGCTGCGCACGGGGACCAGCGTGGTGCTGGTGACCCACGATCTCGGCGTGGCCGCCGATCGCTCCGACCTGATCGGCGTGCTGCACCAGGGCGAGCTGGTCGAGTTCGGGCCGACCGCGCAGCTGGTCGCCGACCCGCAGCACGCCTACACCCGGCGACTGCTCGACAGCGTGCCGTCGCGGCGGCCGTGGGTCCGCGACCGCACACCGGTCGCGGTCGGCACCGAAACGGTCATCGAGGTCGACGAGCTGCGCAAGGACTACGGCGGCATACCCGCCGTCGACGGCATCTCGTTCCGGGTGCAACGCGGCGAAACCTTTTCCATCGTGGGCGAATCCGGCAGCGGGAAGTCGACGACGGCGCGGGTACTGACCGGGCTCACCGAAGCGGACTCGGGTCGCGTCGCGCTGCTCGGTACCGACATCACCCGGCTGAGCCGCCGGGAGTTCCGTCCACTGCGCCGCGACGTGCAGATCGTGTACCAGAACCCGTATTCCTCGTTCGATCCGCGCTTCGACGTCTACGACGTGGTGGACGAGCCGCTGCGCTCGTTCGAGCCGCGCCGTGGGCTGCGCCGCGGCAGGCCGAATCGGGATCGGGTGGTGGCCGCGCTCGAGGCCGCCGCCCTGCCCGCCGATTTCGTCGACCGGCATCCGCGCGAATTGTCGGGCGGGCAACGTCAGCGGGTGGCCATCGCTCGCGCGCTGGTGCTCGAGCCGAAGGTGATCGTGCTCGACGAGCCCATCTCGGCGCTGGACGTCTCGGTCGCTGCGCAGATCCTCGACCTGCTGCGCGGCCTGCAGGAAGAACGCGGGCTCACCTACGTCTTCATCTCTCACGACCTGGCCGTGGTGCGCGCGATCTCCGATCGCGTCGCGGTGATGCGCGAAGGCCGCATCGTCGAACAAGGCACCGTGGACCAGGTCTTCTCCTCTCCCACCGACGATTACACCGTGCGTCTGCTCGACGCGATCGCCGGCCGCGACCTCATCGGAGGACTGTCATGACCACTACCATCGCGCCCGCCACCCTGGCCGAGGCACTCCCCCGCATCCGGTCCGTCCTGACCGAGTTCGTCCCCGGCACGGGCGAGCGCGACCTCGCCTTCGAGCACCCCGACGCGCTGATCCAGGCGCTGGCCGACGCGGGCTTCGGCCGATTGCGGGTGCCGGTGGAGTACGGCGGTTTCGACGTCGACCTGCCGACGCTGTTCGGACTGCTGGCCGAGGCGGGGCAGGCCGATTCCAATATTCCGCAGATCTGGCGCGGGCATTTCACCACCACCGAGATCCTGCGCGCCGAGACCGATCCGGTGGTGCGCGAGCACTGGTTCCGGGCGATCGGTGCGGGCGCGGTGTTCGGCAACGCGCAGTCCGAGCCCTCGGCACTGGTCGCCGAAGCGGTGGGCGAATCCGCGGGCTGGGGCGTGACCACCACGCGCGCCCGGGTGGGCGAGGACGGCGTGCGCGTGGTCTCGGGCACCAAGTTCTACTCGACAGGCGCGCGATTCGCCGACTACATCCGCGCGGCCGTGGTCGACGATGAGGGCACCCGCGGTTTCGTGGTGATCACGGCCCGGCACCCCGGCGTCACCCACGCCGACGACTGGGACGGCATCGGTCAGCGTCAAACCGGCAGCGGCACCACCTATTTCGAGGATGTGCCGGTCGAGGAGCACGGCGATATCGGCCGGTACAAGGAGTCCTTGCGCGGTCTGGATTCCTTCGTCCAGATCGTGCACCTGGCGAATCTGACCGGGATCGCGCGCAGCATCGTCGCCGAGACGGCGGAGATCGTGCGCGGTCGCACCCGCACCAGTCTGCACGCGCTCACCCAGCACGCCACCGAAGATCCCGACATCCTGTCGGTGATCGGCCTTCTCGAAGCCCGCAGGCTCACCGCCGAAACCCTGCTGCGGCATGCCGCCGAGCAGCTCGAGGCCGCGCACGCCGCCGGGGACGAGGCCGCCTACACCCGGGCCTACCTCGATGCCTCCGCCGCGCAGATCGCGGTGATCGAGGCCGTACTCGATGCCGCGACAAGGGCTTTCGACGCGGGCGGGTCCTCCACGATCCGCAACAGCGTGCATCTGGACCGGCATTGGCGCAATGCCCGCACCCTCGCCTCGCACAACCCGGTCATCTACAAACCCCGCGTGCTCGGCGACTTCCTTGTCAACGGCAACGCGCCGGTGCCGGGCTACTACCGGCAGCGCCCCTCGGTGGTCACACCGGACGCCACTGTGGCCGCGACCAACGGCGAGGCGACCGCGGCAGCCGATGCCGCGCAGAACGGCGCGCGATGACCGCCGTCGACCAGTCGGCACCCCTGTTCGAACCCGGCGCGACCGGTTCAGCACCGGCCGCGTCCTCTCTCGCGGCACTCGACGCCGTGCCGGGTATCAGCAGCGGTAGCCTGCCGATCGGCCCGACTCAGGGCACCGCGCCGGATACCGAAATCGCAGGGACACCACAGCGTTCCCCGTCGGCAAGGCCCGACCATCCGCTCACGGTGGCGGGCATCCGAGCCGCCGCGGCGCCGATCCTGCGGCAGCTCGCCGACACGGCGCGGCAACGCGAGATCGACCGCGACTACGCCTTCGCACAGGTGCGCGCGCTCGCCGAGACAGGGATCGCCTTGACCGGCATCGCCACTGCAGAGGGCGGGGCGGGCGGGTCGCTGCGCGAGGTCACCGACCTGGTGATCGAGATCGCGCGGGCCGATTCCAGTGTGGCGCAGGCATTGCGGAGCAGTTTTCTGACCGCGAACCAGGTGGCGGGCAGACCTGACCTGCCGCACCGGGAGCAAACGCTGCAACGGCTACGCGACCGAGACCTGTTCGCGGGTACCAGCAATGAACGCACGGGCGGTGCCAGCGGGCAGGTCAACGCGACCGCCCGCCCTGACGGCGTGGACTGGGTGATCGACGGCGAGAAGTACTACTCGACCGGTGGGCTGTACGCGAACTGGTTCTCCACGCAGGCACAGACCGAGGACGGGACCGTGCTGCGGTTCACCGTGCCGGTGGATCGCGCGGGGGTGCGACGACTCGACGACTTCGACGCGGTCGGCCAGCGCCTCACCGCCAGCGGGACCACCCGGTTCACCGGGGTGCGAGTGAGCGCCGACGAGATCACCCCGGCGCCGGAGACCGAACCCGACAATCCGTGGCAGGGCTCCTACGCCCAGCTGTATCTGGCCGCCGTGCAGGCGGGTATCGCCGCGCGAGCCCGTGACGACGCCGTCGCCTACGTGCGGGAGAAGGCCCGCCCGATCAAACACAGCACCGCTACCAGCAGCCTCGACGATCCCTATGTCCGCCAGACCGTCGGCGAGATCGCCGCCCGCGCCCAGGCGGCGCGCGCGGTGGTCCTGCTGGCCGCCGAAACCCTCGAGGGCGTGCGCGGGCGCACCGGCGACGATGCCAGAGCCGCGGGTGCGGCGGCGGCGGTCGAGGTGGCCCAGGCGGGCGTGATCGCCATCGAATCCGCGCTCGCCGCAGCCGAACTCGTCTTCGACGTGGGTGGCGGGTCGATCACCGACCGCGCCCTCGGCTTCGACCGGCACTGGCGCAATGCCCGCACCGCCGCCAACCACAACCCCCGCCAATGGAAGCAAGCCGTCGCAGGCGCGTTTCACTTGACGGGCGAACAACCCCCGACCACCGGTCTGTTCTGATCCACCGAGAGAAAGATCCCTGATGAGCTACGGCCCCTTCGACCGCACCTACACCGCCGCGGAAGACCGCTACGAGAAGGTCCCGTACCGGCGAACCGGTACCTCCGGCCTCGACCTGCCCGCGTTCTCCTTCGGGCTGTGGCAGAAGTTCGGCACCGATTACGCCTTCGCCACCCAGCGCGAGATCATCCTGCACGCCTTCGATCTGGGCATCACCCACTTCGACAACGCCGACCGCTACGGCCCACCGCACCGCGCCGCCCAGAAGAACTTCGGCCGGGTGCTCGCCAAGGACCTCGCGCCGTACCGCGACGAGATCGTGCTGTCCACCAAGGCGGGCAACGCGATCGGGCCGAGCCCGTACCTGCGCGGCGGCTCGCGCAAGTCGATCCTGAACTCCCTCGAGCACAGCCTGCGCGATCTCGGCACCGACTACGTCGACATCTTCTACCACCACAGCCCCGACCTCGACACTCCGCTCGAGGAGACCGTGGGCGCGCTGGTCAGCGCGGTTCAGCAGGGCAAGGCGCTCTACGTCGGCATCTCCAACTACCTGCCCGACCGCACCCACGAGATCGCCGAGCAGCTGCGCGCCGCCGGTGTCCCGCTGCTGATCCACCAGGCCCGCTACTCGATCTACGATCGCCGCCCCGAGCAGAACGGTCTGCTCGACACCGCGACCCAGGACGGGTTCGGCGTGATCGTCTACTCGCCGCTGGCCCAGGGCCTGCTCACCGACAAGTACCTCGAGACCATTCCCGAGGGTGCTCGAGCGCAGAACAGCACGTTCCTGTCCCCCGATGTCATCGACGAGACCTACCGGCAGCGCACCGCCGAGCTGAACAAGATCGCCGCCGCGCGCGGGCAGTCGCTGGCCCAGCTGGCCCTGCAGTGGGTGCTGCGCCGTCCCGAAGTCACCTCGGCACTGATCGGGGCGAGTTCGGTGGCCCAGCTCGACCACAACACCGCCGCACTGGACTTCCCCGACTTCACCGCCGAGGAGCTCGCCCTCATCGAGGAGCACGGTGTCCACGGCACCGGCCTGAAGCTCTGATTCCTGCCCGAACACGACGCCGATGACGTGGCCGAGAACCGCTCACGTCATCGGCGTCTCCTGTCTCACCGACCGCACCAGAAGGCACCGACCATGTCCGGATTCCACTTGAACCTGTCCCTGATGACACCGGGACACTTCCGTCAGGCTTGGCGACTCGATCATGCCGACCCGCTCGCCTACCTCGACATCGACTACTTCCAGCGTCTGGCGAAGATCGCCGAGGCCGCCAAGATCGACGCGGTCTTCCTCGGTGACGGTCCTGCCCTGCGCGGGGAGATCGAGGAGGCGCCCGGCACCGGGATCGATCCGCTCGTCCTGCTCGGCAGCGTCGCGGCGGTGACCGAGCGTCTCGGTGTCGTGATCACCTCGTCGACCACCTACAACTCCCCCTACAACCTCGCGCGGCGGTTCCAGGCGCTCGATCACGTGACGAAGGGGCGGGCGGCGGTCAACATCGTGACCACCGGAACACCGGCAGCCGCAGCGAATTTCGGCCTGACCGATCATCCGGAGAAGGAGACCAGGTACCGGCGGGCCTGGGAATTCCTCGACGTGGTCACCCGGCTGTGGGACAGCTGGGAGCCGGACTGGCTGATCGCGGACAAGTCGACCGGTCGCTACGCCGACACCGGCAAGATCCATCGCATCGATCACGAGGGCGAGTTCTTCTCGGTCGCCGGGCCGCTGCCGGTGGCTCCGGGCCCACAGGGTCGACCGGTGGTCGTGCAGGCCGGCGGGTCCGAGGGCGGACTCAAGTTGGCGGGTGACTTCGCCGATGTCGTGTTCACCGTCGCCCAGACCAAGGCCAAGGCGGTCGCGTTCCGCAACGACATCCGGCAGCGCGCGGCCGCGGCCGGTCGTCATCGCGACGATGTGAAGATCTCGCTCGGCGTGGTGGTGCTGGTCGCGGCGACTGAGGACGAGGCGCGTCGGCGCGAGCAGGAGCTCTACGATCTGCTGCCGATCGAGCGGCTCACTGCCGCACTGCTGGGTAACCTCGGCCTGCCCGCGGACTCTTTCGGCCCCGATGATCCGATCGGCGTCGACGATCTTCCCGATGCCGTTCCGGCCGGTGCGTTCTCGACGGGGTTCAGCATCTCCACCCGCGCGCTCATCGCGGAGGGACCGCGTACTCCGCGCGAGTTGATCCAGCAGGGCGCCGGCGGCTCCGGCCACCGCCTCCTGGTCGGCTCGGCCGAGCAGGTCGCCGACGATCTCTCGTCCTGGTTCGACGCGGGCACCGCCGACGGCTTCACCATCATGCCCGCCGAGACCGCCGTCGACCTGGAGAATTTCGCGACCCTGGTGGTGCCGATCCTTCAGGAGCGTGGGCTGTTCCAAAAGGATTACTCCGCACCGACATTGCGCGCCCGCTTCGGTCTCCCCGTCCCGGGGGACCGCGCGGCGGAAAGCCTGCCCGCGTAATCACTGCAGTCCAACGGCCGCCCACTCACCTTCGAGCGGGGCGGCCGTTTCGCTGCCGGTCCGTTACGGGGTCGCACCGCAGTTGGGTCCGGTGACCGCGTCCTGAGGCGGAACCGGTGGGTGGTCTACCGGCGGTGTGCGCGACAGCGGAATCAGCGCGATCGCGGCGAGGAGGGCGGCGAGCCCGATGGCTACCAGGAATCGCCAGTCACCGAGCCAGGTGGCGGCCAAGGGAGCGCCCGCACGCGACAGCGCGATCGGGACCGTCATCACGGCCAGGATCCCGGCGAACTGGGGGACGCCGAAACTGTCGGCGACGATCGACGGGCGCGCGATCACGCTGGTGCCGTAGCCGGTGCTGAAGGCGACGATGCAGGCCAGCGTGAGCGGCAGTGAGGTGCCTGCCAGCGGTAGAGCCAGCAATCCCGCCCCCTGGAGGGCGAAGGAAACCCCTGTCACGCTGGTCATCCCGAAGCGGCGAGCCAACGGGGCCAGGGCCAGGCGGGCGGCGATCTGGGTGACGCCGACGGCGATCGGGAGGGCGGCGGCGGACACGGGCGAATAGCCGATGTCGCGGAAGTAGGTGACCATCATCAGCAGAAAGGCCGAGGTGGACCCGCTCTGGGCGACGAAAGAGACCACCAGCAACCAGAATTTGCGGTCACGGAGCGCGTCACCGAGGCGGACGCCGGTGCGTTGCGCGACCCGGCTGGTGTGCGCTGCCCGGCCCGGCACCGCCCACAGGTGCGCGGGCACCACGATCACCGCGAAACCGATCGCCAGCACCACCAGTGTTGTGCGCCAACCGAGTTGCGTTTCGAGCCAGCCCGCGAAGAAGTAGTACAGGCTCGTGGCCAGTCCGACGACCGTGGTCACCGCGACGATCGCCGAATCCCGGTGTTCGGGTTCGGTGGCCACCACGAGAACGGCGAACGCGGCCTCGTAGGTGGAGGTGGCCAGTGCCAACCCGATCAGTGTGAACGCCGCGTACAGCTGGGCCAGGCTCTGCGCCTGCGACCACAGCAGAACCGCGCCGACACCGAGTGCCGAGCCCGCCGTCATCAAGGCCCGACCACCGTAGCGGTCGAGCAGATTACCCACCGGCACCGCGGCCAACGCCCCGATCAACGTGGAAATGGTGGCAGCGGCCGCGATTTCGGTGCGTGAGACCGCCAGGGCCTGCGACATCGGGACCAGCAGCACGGTGAAGGCCTGGATCATCGCGCCGTAGCCGACGGTCTGGGTCACCGCGAAGACCGCGATGAGCCGGAACCGTCGACTGCGCACCGGGTCGACGGTCAGGACGGCGGCGGCACTCACTCCCCGAGCAACGGCAGCAGCTGGGAACCCTGACGCTCGATCTCGCGAAGGTACGGGGTGTCGGACAGCACGAAGTGGGTGATGCCGAGATCGCGGTATTTGCGCAGCGACTTGGCGACATCCTCGGCGGAACCGACCAACCAGGTGGTACCCGCGCCTCCCCCACCGTATTTGCCCGGCGCGGTGTAGAGATTGTCGTCGAGCACCTCGCCGCGCGCGGCGAGGTCGAGCAGACGCTGTTGACCGACGGCAGTGCGACGGTGCGGATTCGACCTACTCTGGCTGTTCTTCGCCATCTCCGCGACCTTCGCCTCGGCATCGGCCCACGCCTGCTCGGTGGTGTCGCGGACGAAAGTCGTGATGCGCAAGCCGAATTCGAGCGGCGCGTGCTCCCGGCCCAGTTCGGCGCTCAGCGCGCGCAATCGTTCGATGCGCTCACGCACTCCTTCCAGCGGCTCACCCCAGAACAACTGGACATCTGCCTCGGTCGCGGCGACCCGTTCCGCGGCCTCGGAAGCGCCACCGAAGTACAGGGTCGGATGACGGCGGTCGCCTCGCGGCTCGATGCGGGGCACCACCGTGGAGTCGGTGACCTGGAAGTGCTCGCCGCGGTAGGTGACGTTCTCCTCGGTCCACAGCTTGCGGACGAGCTGGAGGAACTCCTTGGTGCGGGCGTAGCGGTCGGCCTGGTCGCCCTCGCTGTCACCGTACGCGGCCAGATCGTCCTTGCCGGAGACGATGTTCACCCGCACCCGACCACCGGAGAGGTGATCGAGGGTGGCCGCGGCGGAGGCGAAGTTCGCTGGGCGCCAATAGCCGGGCCGGATCGCGATGAGGGGCTCGAAGGACTCGGTCCGCGCCGCCAGCGCCGCGGCGACGGTGAGCGTGTCGGGGCGGCCCCAGCCGGTACCGACCAGCGCGCCCTTCCAACCGTGTGCCTCCAGCGCCTTCGCCTGCGTGGTCAAGGTGTCCAGGCTGTTGTGGTCGGCGGCCACGGGCTCGCCGCGGTGACCCGGCGTGACCTGATTGGGGATGTACCAGAGGAATTCGAGACTCATGTTCGGTGGTTCCGTTCGGTGGTGATCAGCGGGCCAGCGCAGCGAGCTGGGCGCGACGGACATCGGTGGTCTGGCCCTGGACCAGGACGAAGAGGACGGAGCGGGCGTGTAGTTGCGCGGTGTCGTCGCCGCTGAGGCCACGGCCGGATCTGGCGATGAGCAGCGCGCGGCTGATCGCCGAGAGTGCCTCTCCGCTGGCAACTTTGGTGGCCAGGCGCTCATCGAGGCGATGCGGTCCGGTGCCTGCGGCCGTGGCTTCGTCAGCGAGCGCGTACGCGGTGGAACGGATTTCGGCGACGCGTGGGCGCCAGGTCGCCGCGACATCGGCGGCCAGCGGCACCGTGCTGCGCTCCAGCTCGGTCAGGATCGTCTCGGCGAGGCCGAAGTGGTGGGCGCGCGCGTCGCTCGCGGTGCCGGTGTCGTCGATGCGCGCTTGGTCGAGACTCAGTGTGGTGAGAACGTTTTCGTCGGGGACGAAGACTTCGTCCAGGTGCACGCGGGCCGTTCGGCTGCCCGCGACCGCACCGAGTGCCAGCGGTCCGGTGCTGCGGGTTCGTGGCCCGACCGGAACGAGCGCGGTGACCACGGTTTCGGTGTCGGGTTCCACGGCGGCCACCGTCAGCGCCGAGTTGAGGCCCCACCCGCTGACCCAGGACAGGGTGCCGTCGAAGGTCCAGCCATCGGCAGCCTTACGTGCCACGACATAGTGATCGGGGAACCGCCGCACATCGCTGACTCCGGCACCGAGCAGCAGCTCACCGCGCAGAATCTGTGCGGCCAGCGCCGATACCGGGGCACCTGCCGCGGCGATGCGCCCGGCCAGCGGCGCGTGCTGTGCCCAGACCAGCCAGGTGTTGAAGCAGGCGCCCGCGATGATCTCGTGCACGCGACGGTCGGTGTCGCGGTCGATCGCGAGACCACCGAATTCTGTGGGCGCGAGATGATTGAGCAGCCCGAGGCCGCCCAGTTCGTCGATCCGCTCCGCGAGCACCCCGGTGCGGTCCGTCGACAGTGCGGCGGGTCGCAACACCTGCTCGGCGTAGTCGCGCACTCGGACGAGGAATTCGTCGTTCGCGTTGTCGTGCGCTGCGTTCACGTCGAAAGTATCGACCCGCACAGCGAGCGAATGCCTGTGTCTACCCCCGCTGTGTACCGAGCAGCACCGGCCTCTACCTGCGCGGACAGGAGGCAAGCGGAGATAAATTCCCGCAGAGCGAGAAGTCTGTGCGACGCGTCAGCAAACAAGGATCTGCCGGTGGACACCGCCGCGGGCAACGATGCGGCATTCCTCCATCCTCGCGCGATCGGTGCGCGGCGATCAGCGATCCGCAGGGCGACAGCCTATTTCCTGTCGATCGGGCTGAATTCAATGGTTGACGTCGCCGCAGCGGACGGGTCGTATTCACCCAGCCGCCCCGCTGACCACCGGTGATCGTTGCCGACATCGCTGCGCCCCGTACTGCGACCGCGCCGCTCGGATCCGGCCGACAACCCGGTGCCCGGCATCGGGCGTTGCACCAGGCACCGTTCACCGAACAGAAATGGCAGACGATGGCACCGAACCCACTGCACCTGGGTGTCGCGCTCGACGGCGCGGGCTGGCACCCGGCCGCCTGGCGAGCACCGAACTCGCGGCCCACCGAATTGTTCAGCGCCCGATACTGGGCCGACCTGGTCGGCACCGCCGAGCGTGGTCTGCTCGACTTCGTCACGATCGAGGACAGCCTGCGTGTGCCCGGTCCGCTGCACACCCGCGACGACGATGCCGTAGACCAGGTCCGCGCCCGGCTCGACGCGCATCTCATCGCCGCGACGCTCGCCCCGATCACCCGCCACCTCGGTCTCATCCCCACGGTGACGACCACCCACACCGAGCCGTTCCACGTCTCCACCGCCATCGCCACCCTCGACTACACCTCCCGCGGCCGCGCGGGCTGGCAGGTCCGAGTCTCGGCAGGCGCCGAGGAAGCCCAGCACTTCGGGCGCCGCGAGGTCACCGACCCCACGCCCGCCGAGTTCGCCGACATCATCGCGACCGGCACGCTCCCCGAACACGCCGAAGCACTGTTCGAAGAGGCCACCGACGCCGTCGAGGTGGTGCGGCGCCTGTGGGACAGCTGGGAGGACGGCGCCGAGATCCGCGACGTCGCCGCCCGCCGCTTCATCGACCGCGACAAACTGCACTACATCGACTTCGAAGGCCGCTTCTTCAGCGTCCGCGGTCCCGCCATCACCCCGCGCCCACCGCAAGGTCAGCCGGTGGTCACAGCACTCGGCCACGCCACCCGCGTCTACGAATTCGCCGCCGCGGCAGCCGATCTCGTCTTCGTCACACCCACACGCGAGCACGGACCGGCCGAGATTCTGCGACAGGTCGCGACCGCCGCCGCGACCAGGGTGGGCGAACCGCTGCGGGTCTACGCCGACCTGGTCGTCTTCCTCGACTCCGACGAGGACACCGGCGCGCAACGCCTGGCCCGGCTCAACGACCAGTCCGGTGCCGAATTCTCCTCCGACGCGGCCATTTTCACCGGCAGCGCCGAGGAGCTCGCCGATCTGCTCGCCGACTGGGACGCCCAGGGTGTCGACGGGTTCCGGCTGCGTCCCGGTGTCGCGGTCGATGACCTGGCCGCGATCGCGGGCCGACTCGTGCCCGCCCTGCAGCATCGCGGATTGTTCCGCACCAGCTATCCCGAGGGTTCCCTGCGCGGACTGCTCGGTCTGTCGACCACCGTGCCCAACCGTTACGCCAGAGTGTGAGGTCCCACCGATGAGTACACCCCGCAAGCAGGTCATCCTCGGCGCCTACCTCGGCGGCGTCAACCATCACACCGCCTGGTGGCACCCGCAGGCGGGCAGCCAGATCGATTTCAGCTCCTTCGAACACACCGCGCGCACCGCCGAACGCGGCAAGTTCGACTTCTTCTTCCTCGCCGAAGGTCTCATCCTGCGTGAACGTGCGGGCCAGATCTTCGACCAGGACATCATCGGCCGTCCCGACACCTTCGGCGTGCTGGCCGCCATCGCCTCGGTCACCGAGCACCTCGGCCTCGCGGGCACCATCAACGCCACGTTCAACGAGCCCTACGAACTCGCTCGGCAGTTCGCCACTCTCGATCACCTCTCCGGCGGACGCGCCGCCTGGAACGTGGTCACGTCCTTCGACGCGTTCACCGGACAGAACTTCCGGCGTGGCGGCTTCCTCGACCCGGCCGACCGGTACGTGCGGGCCGAGGAGACATTGAATGCTGTTCGAGCCCTGTGGGATTCGTGGAACGTCGACGATATCGTCGCCGATAAGGACAGCGGGCGATTCCTGGCCCGGCCCGATGCCGGTGCGTTCGAGTTCCGTGGCCGGCAGTTCGACATCTCCGGCCGGTTCACGGTGCCGCGTAGCCCGCAGGGCAGGCCGGTGATCCTGCAAGCCGGCGTCTCACCACAGGGACGCGATTTCGCCGCGGCCAATGCCGACGCCATCTTCTCCCCCTACGGCAAGCTTCCCGAGGCCGCGGACTTCTATCGCGACATCAAGGCTCGCGCGGTAGCGGCCGGGCGCTCACCCGACGACATCAAGATCCTGCCGTCGGCGAGTTTCGTCCTCGGCGACACCGAAGCCGAGGCGATCGAGAAGTACCACGCCATCCGCAACGAACAGGTCACCGGACAGACCGCGCTGATCCTGCTCGAACAGATCTGGAACCGGGACCTGTCCGGCTACGACCCGGAGGGCCCGATCCCCGATATCGAGCCCGATCCCGACGCGGCGCCGTTCATCCAGGGCCGCGCCTTCCTCCACCAGGACCGTTTCGCCACGGTCAAACGGTTGCGCGAGGTCTCCGAGGCCAAGAAGCTGACCCTGCGCGAAACGGTGATCGACCAGTTCGAGCGCGGTCCGATCGTCGGAACACCGGCCCGGGTCGCGGAGAAGATCGACGATTTCGTCAGCAGCGACGGCTCCGATGGTTTCATCCTCGGTTCCCACCTCGTCCCGACCGGCCTGGACGAATTCGTCGACCGCGTGGTCCCGCTGCTCCAAGACCGCGGCGCCCTCCGCACCGAGTACACCGGAACCACCCTGCGAGACAACCTCGGCCTGCCCGACCTCCGGTCGGCCACCGTGTCCGTCGATGCCTGAGTGATGGTGCTGCTGTGGGCATCTCGTGCCGGTGCCCACAGCAGACCGTCCCGCACCCGGCCGGAGAGGACTTCGACACAGGCCCTAGGGTGCCGAGCAGGCAGCAGCGTCCAAAGCGCGCGAACCTTCCTGGTAGCGGTCATCCATCAGGTCCTGGTTGAGGGCGATGGTGACGGCACGGCCTGTGGTGAGGACTACGCCGTCATAGGTCACGGTGCCCGACAGACCGCCGGTATGACCCCAGAGCTCGTTGCCGCACGACATCGTGATTCGCGCCAGGCCGAGACCGTAGGCCCATGTGCTGTCCACTCCGGTAGGCCGGACATTCTTCATCTCCGCCAATTGCGCGGACGGGAGCAGCTCTCCATCCAACAGGGCGAGGAAGAAATGGTTCAGGTCCGCGCCGGAGGCGACCATCGCACCGGCCGCGCCGGCCCACGAGACGTTCTGGCTGGTGTAGTCGACTTGTACGCCACCGATCTCGGTGTACCCCTTCGGATGTGGGCCGCGGATGTCGACTTCATCAGGACTCGGGTAGTAGGTGTTGCGCAAGCCGAGGGGCTCGATGATGCGACGGGTGACCTCAGTGCCTACCGGGTTTCCGGTGATCTGCTCGATCACCATCCCGGCGATGGCGTAGTTGGTGTTGGAGTATGCCCATTGCGCACCGGGCTCGAAATCGGCTGGCGCGGTGAGCGCGTTGCGGACCACTTGGGCGATATCCGTTATCCCCCAGCGGACTTGCTCGGTGAGGCCCGCGACCTGGCCAGGCTTGGGCGGCGCCCCGAACTCGGCCGCATACTCGGGCAGTCCACTGGTGTGCTGCAACAGGTTTCGGATCGTGATCCGATTGCCGTCGATACCCGGCCCATGCACCACGCCCGGCAGATACCGTTCCACCGGCGCATCCAGCTCGACCTTGCCCTCGGCCACCAACTGCAGCATCACGGTGGCGACGAACGGCTTGGTGTTGCTGGCAATCCGGAGCCGATCATCGTCGGAAAACGACCTGCCGGTGGCCACGTCGGCCACACCTGCGGTGACTGTCCAGGTATGACTTTTGTCGGTGATCACCGCCTGAGCTCCCGGATAGCCTTGGCGCACCGCGCTGTTCAGCACGGCGGTGATCTCCGCCCGGCCCGTTTCCGTGGCACCGGGCGAAGTGTCCACGCCGCACGACGTGGCTATCGAGACCGTCATCCCCAGCATCGCAAGTTTCATCCGCATCCCATGAAACTAGGGAGAACGCCCTGCCACGAGAAGCCTGCCGACTCCCCGATACGCGGTAGTGCTGACACTACCGACGACGACTATCGGGTGGCGCGCAGATCTCCGAAGACCCCGACGCAGTTACCGCCGGTCGTATCGGTCACTTGAAGCCGTAGGCGCAGCGGCTTGTCGAATTCGAGATGGACCGGCACCGTGGCACCCAGTTTCACCACCACATCGGTGAGCAGCGCTCCGTCGGCGTAGATCTGGAACTGAACAGCGATGTCGCTGGGCGTCGAATCGTCCTGAATGCCCAGCACTCCGTCGAGCCGGGTGAACTTGCGTCCCAGGTCGTACTCGACGAACGCCAGCTGCTCGCGGTAGGGCTCGAGCAGGACAGAGCGACTGTAGGAGGTCCCCGACACCTGGCTCGGCCCGACATCGAGATCCGAGTACTTTCCTCCCGACAGTGCTTTGAAATCCATCACGTACTGCACCGCATCGGTGCTCACATCCGACAGGGCGCCCGAAGTGGAACTCGAGGTCGTCGTCGAAGTCGAAGTGGCCGTAGCAGATCGAGACGAGGTCGGAGCGGCGGCAACGACACTCGCCCGCGACGTGGTCGTGGAAACAGGCGCCGCTACTTCGCTCGTCGTGGCGGACGAGCGCTGCGTGGCCAGTACCACCACCGCGCCGATCAGCAGGACACACGTGATCCCCAACGCGACGGTGGCGACCAGCCACGGGTTGCGTCGGTCGTCCGCGGGCGACGGCAGGTCCGCGAAGATGGCGTCCAGGTCCGCTTGGGTGACCGCGGAGGTGATCTGTTGAGCCCGCATATCGAATTCCCGGAGATCGATGCGACCGGCCGCCTGATGCTCGTTGAGAAGCGCCAGAGCGCGATCCTTTTCGACTGTTCCGATCCGTGAAGTCATTTTCTCTTCCGATGTACGGAGTGCGGGAAATCCACACTCAGCCGATAGTTTGCTGAAGTAGTAACTTTGACGAAAAGAATTACCTCGCCGACGCCTGCTCAGCGCTTGCGACCGGGTGGCTCAGTGCAGTGCACCCGGGGCTTTCCCCACGCGTTCTTGGCATCCTGGGATCGCCTCGTGTCGAGCAACGTCAGCCGGACGACACCGGAGATGTCGAGGTCGACCTCGCGGGCGGCGTCCGCCATCGACATCTCGCCCGCGAAGGCCTCTCGATCATCGGTCTGCACAACGAAACGGCCCACACCGTCGGACGACGCGGAATCGGCGTCCTTGCCGATCCAGACCGAGAAGCGATCGCACTTGCCGCCCACCGTCCATATCGCGCGGTTCATCGGGTCCGACGTCGTGGACGGGTAGTACCCGACAATGCTGCTCGGGAAGCTCGCCGAACCGATCCGAACAGGATCGACCGGGTCGAATCCGTTGTTCCAGGTAACGGATCGGTACGAGGTCAGCTCGTACCACCCGGCGGAGGGCGCAACCGTCGGGGACACGAGTTTCGACGTGGGAGTGACGGACGTGGTGAGCGTCGGCGCGGCGGTGGGCAGAGTGCGCTCGTCCGTCGACGTCGGGTCCGGCGATGCCGAGGTCGCCGAGGTGAGTCGCTCCAGAAACGACAACGCGCCTTCGGCATTCGCGAGAGCTGCGACTGCCAAGGCCGACACCGTCGTGGCGGCCAGCCATCGCGATCGCCTCGCTTTGATGAAACTCACGACATGCTCCAGTCCAGATTCATGACAGTGGTGGCACTGTTCGCGGCAGCGTTGCCGACAGCACACTCACCGGGTAGATAAATACGTCACTATTTGTTCTGCCGCAACCTGATCGGCGAAATCGGACCGCCCGAATCGATACCGTTCGGAATTGAATTCCGGTCGGTCGGGTCAATCCACCGCGCGAACCAGCTTCTGTTGTTCGGTTTTGAGTTGTCCGTAGGTGTCGCGCACATAGCGCACGTAGGTCGCACCCGGGTGCGGCACCAGGGACCGAACGTGCACGCCGTCGGATTCGGCGGCCAGTTGCACTTCGACGGACGCGACATGCGAACAGAACGTCAGCAGCGGTTCCGGAACTTGGTAATCCGGTACGAGATCGGCGTGTTCGATGATCAGATCACGCATTGCCCGGTTCACCGGCATCAACGCGTGGTCGCGCCACCGACGCCAGTTGTCGGTGGCGAGGTCGGGACGGCGGTGGGACGCGGCGGGCAACTGCGATTCACGCAGCTTCTCCCAGATGCGCTCGTTGATGTCGACCATGACGTGCAGCGGACCGTACAGCTCACGAATCTGCCTGCTGATCCTGAGCAATCGCGCCTGTCGGCGTTCCTGCGCGAGCTGGCCGCGCTGGTTGAGCAGGTAGGCGAGTCCGGCGACCGCGACGGTCGTCACGGCCGTGATGAGAGTGGCGACCATGTTCACGGATTTCACCGTAGTGACGACGAGGCCGAAGCGGGATAGTGCTGCTGTTCAGGCGATTACAGAGTTTTCCAGCCGACTTTCGACAGGAGTCGCCCCCGCTGAACGAGACTCGAGCTTCTCGGCCCGGGCCGCGATCTCCGCGACCCGAGCAGTGTCACGAACCTGGGTGCACAGATCGATCGCGATGCGCCAGTGTTGTCGCGCGACCGCCGGTTCACCCCGGGCGACCGCGACCTTCCCGAGCCCGTCGTGGCCACGAGCCTGCTCGACGGCACTGCCCGCCATGCGCCCGAGCGCGACAGCGCGGTCGAAGGCCTCCCACGCGTCCGCGAGATCGTCCAGCGCCAGATAGGCGTCGCCGAGCACATTCGAGGTCATGGCCTCGTCGACGAACAGGTTGAACGTCCGGAACATCTCCGACGCGTTCAGCAGCCTCGGCACGGCGTCGAGAAATCGGCCGAGGTTCACCTCTATGAGGGCGGTATCACGCAACAGGATGGCCCTGTTGCGCGGAGTGCCGTGCACGTCGACGAACGCGAGTGCGCGGAGGCTGAGCTCCAGCGCCTCCGCGAAATCCCGCCTGCGCACGTGCACCCATGCCTGGTGGGCCACAGCGGTGTGTTCGCCGTGCCGATCACCGAGACGCACGAACCGCAGCCGGGCTCGCTCGTACAGCGCCGCGGCGGCCACGTCGTCACCGGCGGTCATCGCGGCGAGACCGAGATTGTTGCAGGTCACAGCTTCCGCGTAGTGATTGCCGGCCCGGACCGCAGCGGCCACGGCCAGCCGATGGGTCTCGGTCCACAACTCGATGTCCTTGGTGATGAACGCGAACCCACGCACCGCGAAGGCGAGCTGCCAGCACTGCTCGTCGAGCCCGTGCCGGGTCGCGGCACGTGCCACGGCGGCCACGTTGTCGCGTTCGGCGGTCATCGCCTGCATGGCCTCGGGGTAGGTCGACACCGTCGCGTCGACGCAGGGCGAGCTGGGCGCCATCTGCGCGCGGTGCCGAGACGGGGTCAGGATCCGGTCCATGCCATCGGCGAACACGGTGTACCGGTCGACGAGGCGAGTGACGGCTGCCCGCGTGGTGACATCGTCGAAGTACGCGGCGGCGCGACGACGCGCGAAGTCGCGCAACAGATCGTGGAATCGGTATCGCCCGCGCGCGTCGGGTTCGAGCAGACTCACCTCGACCAGCAGGCGCAGGTGCCGCCACATCGCCGAGGGCTCCACGCCCATCAGCGCCGCGCCGCTCCCGAGATCGAAACTCGTTCCCGGGTGCAGGCCGAGCACCGTGAACGCGCGCGCCGAATCCGCTGGCAGGCGAGCCACGGAGTACTCGAACAAAGTCTCGACATCGCGATCGCCGTCGTGCAGCATCTCCAGTTCGACCCGGGGCTCGGCGCCCCCTTCCGCGGATGTCGGCCACATCTCGCTACGCAAGATCGCCGCGGCGATCCGCACAGCCACCGGCAGACCGTGGCACTGCCGTGCGATCGCGGCGCTCTGCTGAGGAGTCGGTGTGCGCTCAGCGGGCAGCCCGCCCGTGAGGCGATCGAGCAGCGCTACCGAATCCGCGTCCGCCAGCCGTCCGATCGGCACTCGGTCCACCTCGTCGAGTCCGTTGAGCGTCCCGCGGCCGGTGACCAGGATCGCGGAGGCGCCCGTTCCCGGCAGCAGCGGCGCTACATGGGCCGCGTCCAGAACATTGTCGAGCAGGACGAGATACTGCCCCGCGGCGAGCATCTCCCGCAGCAGCGAGATCCGCGAATCCGGTTGAGCGGGCACCGATTCAGGAGCGAGACCCAGCTGGCGCAGCAGCGCTCCCGCGGCCACTTCCGCTGCCACGACCGGCCCTGCGGCGTAACCGTGCAGGTCGAGAAACAGGCAGCCGTCGGGGAATCGGGGCAGCAAACGTCGGGCTGCGCGAACCGCGAGGGCGGTCTTGCCCACACCTGCGAGACCCGACAGCACACAGACCGCGCTACCGGCACCCGCTATCGCGATCACCTGGTCGAGTTCGCGTTCGCGACCGTGCAGAACCGCGATGTCGCGTGGCAGGTGGGTGTGATGGTTCACTACCCGTGCCGAGGGCTCGGTCTCGGGCTCGCGACCGTCATCGGCGGTTCTCGTGATATCGCCGGACTCGCCGCGCCGCTCGATCTCGAGCGTGTCGCGCAGATCGGTCAGCCGCTTGGCATCGGCCCCCGAGATGTGCAGTGCCGCCAGCAGTATGTCGAGACGCCCAGTGCTCGGCAGCGTGTTTCCCTTCAGGTAGGCATACACACTGCTCGTAGAAACGTTGAGCTGCTTGGCTATTCGCGAGCATTCCACTCGACCGTGCGTCTTCTCGGCTCGCAGTGCGGCGGCTTTCAGCTCACCGGCGAATCGTTCCATCTCCGGCGTTCTCTCCCTGCCGCCCATCGTCAGCCTCCTGCTCGGACCGCACAGCACCGCTCAGGGTTTTCGAGAGCTTTCCAGAACCCCAGGCGCCTCGCACCTCGATCGTGCTGGCATGACGGCTCAGTCTACCGAAGGAGACGACCGTGTCCGATGCGATGAGTCGACCGAAATCCCTGGAACACATCCCCTTCGACGACACCACGGCGGGGGCGAGTGCCGCTCCGTCCCATCCGTACGGTCTGGTGCTGGACACCGACGGGCGAATTCTGCTGGTGGACAGAACAGAAGAACTCTTCGACCGCCAGTTCTCGCAGGTCACCACCGAGACGTTCGACGCGGCGACCGCGATGGCGCGACATCGACTACCCGTGGACCGCAACAGGTCCCGGCGCGATGTCCACCGGGGCGCGTGAGCGGGGTGTTTCGCCACGTCTCGCTCGTCGACTCCGTCCTCACCTCGATCGACCGGCACGTCGCCGCCCACCCGCCGGAACGTGGCGGCGGACTGCTCGGCCCGTTGGGGCTGCCCGTGATCACGGCGTTCCTTCCGGACCCGGACGCGATCTCGACCGCGACGACCTTCCGCATCTCGCCCGCGTTCCGGCGGGCACTCAACCGAATAGAAGAAACCGAGCCCGACCTCGAACTCAAGGGAATCGTGCACTCGCACGCCAAGGGCGCGGAACATCCCTCGGTCGACGACCTGGCGGCCTTCACCGATTGCCTCCGCCTGACCCCCTGGCTCGGAAGGTACGTCACTCCGATTGTCACGCACCAGAATCAGCGCACGAGCGACCACCAGGTGCTGCTGCCCAACGGCCTCCTGTCGGTCTTCGTCTCGGTGCCGACCCCGCTGGGGACGGTCGAGGTCCGTCCCGCCCGAGTTCAGATCCTGCCGGTCGGTCGCGACTGCACCAGTCTCGCGACAGCACTCGGCACCTCGGCCTCCACACCGAGGACTGTCGATGTCGAGGGAGTCGTCCATGTCACGGTGGTGATGCGCACGGCGGGACTGGAGTTGACGCTGCTGTTCCCGCTGCTGTATCCGACACAGGCGCCGATTGTGCTAGCCGAGCGCACCGACGAATTCGACAGTGGCAGGTCGACATTGCTGGATCGCTTCGGTATCGACCACCGACACCACCGCATACTCCCGCTGCCCCTCACCTGGGACCTGACCGTTCCGGCGGAATCCCGGTTGGCGCGGGCGCTACACGCCGCGCCGGATCCGGTGTGGTGAATTCCTGTCGCGATGCGGCCCGGAACACGGTCCCGGTCGCCTACCATTCTGGGCCGTCACCGGTTTCGGACGGGTGGAGATCGTGGTGTCTGTGAATCGTATTCCGCTCGGGCAGAACGTATTCGGGACGTCTATCAGAAGGGAAGAAATGAAGAACAGGACAACGATGGCACCGGCACGGGCTGCTGAGCAGCCTACCGCGCTCCAGTGAGTACCGAGCAGGACGCGACCACCCCGGCGGCTTCCGACAGCGTGGCTCCCCGGGTGTTCGTCTCCTATTCGCACGACTCACCCCAGCACAAGGAACTGGTGCGCGAGTTCAGCACATTCCTGCGCAGCGAGGCGGGCGTCGACGTCCGGCTCGACGCCTGGGACGACTACGAGCGCCGCGACTGGTCGCTGTGGGCCATCGAGCAACTGACCAACGCGGACTTCGTCCTCGTCATCGCCTCCCCCGCCTACAAACGTCGCGCGGACGGCACTGCCGCCGCGGACGAGGGTCGAGGCGCGCAGTTCGAGGCGGCGATCATCCGCAACGGCCTCACCAGAGATCTGCGCGGGGAAACCCGACGGATCCTGCCGGTCATTCTCCCGGGCCGCTCGGTCGACGATGTCCCGGTGTTCCTGGCCGCCCATTCCACCACCCACTACGAGATCAGCGAATTCACCACCGAGGGCATCAACGATCTGCTCGCGGCGTTCAGCGGAGTCACCGAACACCCTGCCCCGCGTCGCGGCACATGGGTCGGCCCGCAGTGGGGTAGTCGCCGCACCGAACCGCAGGGTGCCGACGCACCGCGTAAACGCAAGGCACAGCTGCTGACCGACGCTTTCGACCCGATCACGCGAGGCCCGGATCTGCAGATCACCGGAGCCGATCTCAACGGAATCCACTACGGCAACAGCATTGTTCACCGCTGCGCGAACTTCTGTGGCGACCCACGCAGCCCGATCGAGTACAACCTGCGCCGGTCGTTTCGGGAGTTCGAAACCGTGGTCGGCGTCCTCGACGACGCCGTGGACGCGCGGCAGATCGGCTACTTCCAGGTCTTCCTCGACGGCGAGGCGCAGAAACAGGTCGAGGTGGCCCATGGTGAACCGGCGCGGATTCGCTACGACGTGAGCGATGTCCTGCGGTTGCGCCTGGTCGCCTATCGGCCTGACACGGTCGCCAATCCGATGCTGGCAGGCTTGGGTGCCGCTGTCGGGCGCCCCAGCAAACTACCGGCTCTGGCCTGGGGAAACCCCACGCTGTTCGCCTGAGGCCGACCTCTCCTTTTCCAGTGGCGTTCAGCGTTTTTCAGCGTTTCCACGCCACGCGCCGGAACGCCGCCGCGGCCGTGCATCCTCGATTCGGCAACGCCCAAGGCGTCGTCACGAGAAGGCCCGCCGATTCGGGCGCCGGGCGGGGTGCGCTCGAATCGGCGCACCTCCGCCCATCGGAAAACGGATAAGAGGATATCGAATGCGATTTGTCAACGCATTGTTCGTAGCGGTTTTCGGAATCATGCTCTGTGTAGCCGGATTCAATTTCTACGGTTCCGGCGCGATCGTGCTGATCGCCCTGGGTCTGCTATCGGTCGGGTACGGCGGATATATCGCGTTCTCGCGTGGCAGCTATTTCATGACGGATTGGTTCTACGCGCTCCCCATCGTCGGTGGGCTCGTCCTCTTCGCCGGCCTCAATCGTTGACAGGGAGCGGACCACACATGACATTCCGACGCATTCTTCCGGTGACCGCAGGCATCCTCTCGGCTCTGACACTCGTCTCGTGCGGGCAGGACCCCAAGGATGTGACCTGTTCGGAGTTCGCCGCGATGAGCTACGAGGACCAGAACGACACCCTCGACGACCTTCTGGCCGACCATGATCTGCAGACTCTGTCCACCGCCAACACCATCGGTGTGCGCAGAGAAGTGGATTCCTACTGCGGCACCTTCGGATTCAGCAAGGACACCGGCGGCAAGGCAGGCCGCAACGGCGCGGAGTCGATCGACGACGCCGTCGACTGGGACTCCGGAACATGGGGCTGAACCCGCCGGCCGCGGACCACCGCGGCCGGATCCGCATTTCGGGAAAGGTGAATACGCAATGACCGTGGAAATTGCCGTCGCCATGTTGATCGCTTGGGCGGTCGGCAAGGCCAACCGGGTCGGGAAACCCATCAATGGACTCACCGACGAAGCGCTGGACCTCGCGGTGAATCGAGTACGCAACGCGGTGGTTGCCAAACTCGGTGGCGACCCGGCCGTCCAGCAGCTGCTGAACGAGGCCCGCGCGACCCGTGGTGCGGTGTCCTCGGCCACGCAGGTCGCCGCCGAACGGTCCCTTTCGGTAGCGGTCGCCGGCGACAGCGGCTTCAGTGCCGAACTCGACCGGCTGACCGCACCGCCGACTCCGCCACCTGCCCCGGCCGGTTCCGGGTCGCGGTACAACAACTCCGGCACTTTCGCCGGTGTGATGGGCGATATCAGCGCCACCGGCCCGGTCACTGTGAAGAGCAAGATCGTGCATCAGGCCAAGCGCCACCCGGTCCTCGCGACGTTCGTCGTCGTCGGTGCGGTTGCGCTGCTCGGCTTCTCCGCCGACCGGTTGATGAGCGATCCGAGCTCCGGTCCACAGCCGGGTGGTGGCGCAGAGGCCATGGCAGGCACGTGGACAGCATCCGACGGTACCGGAACAAAAACCTTCGGTTCCGACGGTGGCCGATGCGACGGATTCTTCTACAACAACGGCGAACCGCTCGACATCGGCGGACCGATGACATGCTCGATCTCCAGCAAACCCGATGCGGACGGCCGGTACACGCTGATAGTGACGCAGAGCCCCAATCGAGCGAAATACCGCGTCGAGTTCACAGATGCCGAGCACGCCTCCGTTTTCGATTCGTCCGGGACCGAACTCTACGGCCTCGAGCGTTTCTGACCGGAAGGAACGGACCGCGGCGCTACAGTCGCTGGCCTATGAGCCGATCGCACGAACTCGCCGTACGGTCGTGGCCGCGTCTTCGTTCGGGTGACACCGTTCGCCTGGTCTCACCGGCCAGTTTCCCCGACGAAGCTTCCTCGATCCTGCAACTGACCCAGACCCTGCAGGATCGAGGTCTTCGGGTCGAAGTCGGAGACCACGCGTTGGACCAGCACGGTTATATGGCAGGGCGAGACGCCGACCGACTCGCAGACCTCAACACCGCCTACACCGATCCCGATGTTCGAGCGATCATCACAACGCGAGGCGGGGCAGGCGCCTACCGTCTCCTCGACGGACTCGACTACGACGCTATCCGCGCCGACCCGAAACCCCTTGTCGGATTCAGCGACATCACCTACCTACATCTGGCGATCTGGCAGAACTGCCGCGTCCCAGGCGTCCATGGCTGCCTCGCAGGCCGCCGATCGACCGAAACCGTTCACCATCTATTGACCAGCCCGCGACCATACGTGCTCGAGCGCAACTCGAAACTGATGTCGGTCGCGGTCGAATCAGCCGGGCGCGCGCAGGGATTCGCGATGGGAGGTTCGCTGGCGGCCATGGCAGGCATGGTCGGTGCAGGCCTGCCCGACCTCACCGACTCCATAGTCCTCATCGAAGCCCAACGCCAAATCGGGCTCGGACAGATCGACCGCCAACTCACCCAGCTGATCCGATCCGGAGCCTTCGACGGTATCCGAGCGTTCGCCCTGGGAAGGTTCCACGGGTTCGAGGACTACACCGACCGCGGCTGGAACCTCATCGACGTCCTGCGCGACCGCCTTGTCCCCCTCGGCAAACCGATCCTCGGAGGCCTGGAATTCGGTCACGGACCAGATCCGCACGCGATACCTCTCGGTACTTTCGCCGAACTCGACACCGACAGTGGAACACTCACGCTCAACCCACCTGGCCGCTCGGCACTTGCCAGCCGCTGACTGCTACACCCGCCGAGCAAACTGATGGTTCGCGGAAGGCGCGACAGAGGACAGGTCGCTGGGCTGTTCCGCCGCACGGTGTCGGCCTCGTGTCATACAGAAGTTCCGAAGTCGGATTCGCGACATCGAGGCCGCCATTGTTACACCGGCAGAACTGATTCAGCCTGGCTGGTTCCAACAGCCCATCTTCGCCGGACTCGACGGGGACAATGCTGGAATGCCCGAGTTGATGTCGGCAGTGGTCGATCCCGCTGCGTTCGCCACCGATCAGCCCACGCTCACCGCGGCCGATGGGCTGACGCTGCGGCCTTGGACCGTCGCCGATGCGCCCACCGTCTACGCGGCATTCCAAGACCCCGCGATCCGGCAGTGGCATGTTCGGACGGCCGAGTCCATCGAGCAGGTTCGCCAATGGATTCACCAATGGCGCTCGGCTTGGTCCAGCGGCAACGGTCAATGGGCCGTCACCAGCAACGGAGAGGTCGCCGGACGCATCGGATTGCGGCAGTCGGACCTCACCGAGAGCGTCACCGAACTCGCCTACTGGACCCTGCCCGCCCGGCGCGGGCACCACATCGCGCCTCGCGCCGCAAACATGCTGACCCGTTGGGCTTTTCACGACGTCGGATTCGACCGGATCGAGCTCACCCACTCGGTCCACAATCTGCCATCGTGCCGGGTCGCAGCCAAATGCGGATTCCCCTTCGAGGGCACGCTGCGTGGCGCCGGCCGCCACAGTGACGGCCGCCACGACATGCACCTGCACGCCCGACTCCGCACCGACTGATACCCGGCCTGATCAGCGAGAACACGGGCGGGACAAGCTGATGTGCCTAGTCAGGATTGGGCGGCATCGTGAGGCAGAACGGATGTCCCGCCGGGTCGAGCAGAACGCGCCAGCGATCCGGTGCGGGCTGGAACTGTGCCTTTACCGCACCGCAGCCGATCGCCGCAGCCTCGGAGACATCGAGATCAGTCACGAACAGATCCAGGTGCATCTGCTTGGGTACCCGATTGCCGGGCCACTCCGGCGGTATGTGGTCCGCCACTCGTTCGATCGTCAGCGTCACCCCCGATCCGCGCAGCACCACCAAATCGTCGGACTCGTAACGGATTTCGAAATCCAGCAACGCCCGGTAGAACTGGGCGAGGTGTCGGGCGTCCCGGCTGTCGAGGGCGATCGCACCGAACCTGGCTATCGCGGTCATGGCTCTCCCTACCTGTGACCCCAGCCTGACGCGGGAGTCGACGTCCTGCCATCGATACCATCGTTTGCCGTTCATAGCTCTACGGTGCGGACATTCGAAGAGAGGCGTCAGTCGCCGGGAGCGGCGGTCTCAGCTACTCAGTCGAGACAGAACTCGTTGCCCTCGACGTCCTGCATCACCAGACACGATTCATTGACGCCATCGGCACGCAGTAGTCGCAGGCGTACCGCGCCGAGCGGGATCAGCCGTGCGCATTCGGCTTCGAGTGCGGCGACGCGCTCCTCACCCACGAGCCCGGTGCCGACCCGCACGTCGATGTGAAGTCTGTTCTTCACGACCTTCCCCTCGGGCACGCGCTGGAAATACAGGCGCGGGCCCACACCTGAGGGATCGACGCACGCCGAGCCCCTGTGCTCGTACCCCAGCACCTCGGACCAGAAACGAGCAACACGCTCAGGCTCCGCGCAGTCGAAGGTGACCTGGATCTGTTTTACCGACACCATCGATCCACCATAGAGAGCAAGTCTCGAGTCGTCTCCACTTCGGATCGCCACGCACACAACACGGTTTGGGCTGACAACGCCGAGAAGTCGGGCCTGGCGGCCGGCAATGTGCGTGAGACTCGGATACACCATCGGAGAGCAACCAGCACAGAGTGCCTCCAGGACAGCCACCATGACAACTCAAGTTGTCATCCAGGGAGGACTGAACCTACCTCGCCGAAGTCGCGCCGAAGTGACAACTTTAGTTGTCAACGGCCGGGGCGGTCGGCCACCGCTTGCGGGCCGCCTGTCGACTGATCCCGACCAGCCGACCCACCTCACCGTAGGACGCGCCTGCGGCAAGCGCCATCCTGGCGCACTCGTCGACCCGTTCAGCAGCGGCCCGGCGCGTGGCATCCGCTTCGGCCAGCGCCGCCAATGCCGTGCACGGCTCTTTCGGCTCCGGCGGCACACCATCCATCACCAGTGGGCGCAGGCACGGTCCGACCAACTCGACCAACCGCTCCGCCGGTGCATCGGACACCCCGGGAATGTGCACCATGTAACGCGCGACCAGCACGCCGAGCACCAGCGTGCCGATCAGCGCGGACCGCCGATCAGCATCCGGGCCGACCAGCACGCGCGTCCACGGACTCGTCTCCGGATTCACGATCGCGCAGCGCACGGCGTGGGCCGCCTCCGGATGGGTGAGCATCGACCTCAGTACCGGCATCGTTCGGTCGTCCTTGCGGTCCACATCCGCCAAGGCGTGCCGAAGCAGGCGTTCACCGAGTTCCTCCGGCGGGCCTTCCAACGCGTCGTCGAGGGTGATCGGAATGCCCGAGACCGCATCGAACAGCGCGTTCTTGGCGCCGAAATGCTGCATCACCAGCGCCGGATCGACGTCGGCGCGCTGCGCGACGGCCCGAATCGTGGTCTCGAGGTAACCACGCTCGGCGAAGAGCTCGCGCGCCGCGTCCAGGATCACCTGCCGGGTCTGACTGCGCCGCTCGGCCCGGCTGACGGGCGCGGTCGCCGCGTCGAGTTCCTGCCCTGTCATCGCAACCTCGCTCAACATCTGTAGACGAAATAGGCGGCCGTGCCTATGCTGATCTCAGCCTACAAGCGTAGAGCAGACGCGCAGTGCCGCGCAGCAGCTCGACCTCTCCCCCGAATTCTTCGAACGGATGTCGATGACCAGCCGAGATACCCAGCCCGCCACCCGAGCTCACGACGAGACCACGCAGACCGCGGGCAGGCGCAACCGCCGCCTGTCGTTCGTGTTGGGCATTATCGTGACCTGCCAGCTCATGGTCGCGGTCGACAGCAATGTCGTCAATATCGCCCTGCCCGAAATCCGGTCCGGACTCGACATGTCCGGACCGGCACTCGCCTGGGTGTTCAGTGCCTACTCACTGGCCTACGGTGGCCTGCTGCTTCTGGGCGGCCGGGCCGGCGACCTTCTCGGCAGGCGCCGGATGTTCATCTGGGGACTCGGCCTTGTCGTCGCCGCCTCGATTCTCGGCGGCGTCGCACCCGACGAGAGCTTGCTGATCGCCGCGCGTGCACTGCAAGGCGTCGGCTTCGCCTTCGCGAGCCCCGCCGCCCTGTCGATGATCGCCGCCACGTTCGCCGATGGGCCCGAGCGCACGCGTGCGCTCGGGGTGTTCTCCATGGTCACCGGATTCGGTATCACGCTCGGCCTGATCCTCGGCGGCATCCTCACCACCCTGAGTTGGCGTCTGGTGTTCTTCATCAATGTGCCGATCGGCGTGCTCACCATCGTTCTCGCGCTGCGCTACCTGACCGAAACCGAGCGCCACACAGGCACATTCGATCTCCTCGGGGCGATCTTGTCCACGCTCGGCATGGTCGGCGTCGTCTACGGGCTGACTCGCGGGTCCGAGGGCTGGGCCGCGCCGGCCACCGTGATACCGACCGTTGTCGGCATCGTGCTCATCGCGGCATTCGTCTGCGTCGAACGGCGCGCCGATCACCCGATCATGCCGTTGCGCCTGCTCGCCGATCCGGTTCGGGCCGGCGCCTACCTCACATTCATCCTGCTGATGGCCGCCATGGCGGGCACCTACATCCTGCTCTCGCTCTACATTCAGGAAGCACTCGGTTTCAGCCCGCTGATCGCCGGAATCGCCTTCCTCCCCCTGGCTTCGGTCCAGTTCGCCATGGCGAAGTCGGCGCCGAGACTGATCGCCCGATTCGGCCGCAAACAGGTATTGCTCACCGGGGTGGTCCTGATGATGCTGGAGGCGATCTGGCTGACCACCACCCATGCGTCGACCAACTACTTCACCGGCGTTCTCGGCCCCTTCATCCTGCTCGGCGCCGGTCTGAGCCTGGCCTTCGTCACGTTGAACATGACCGTGCTCGGCGGACTCGAGCCTCGCGACATGGGCGCCGCGTCCGGGCTGCTCCAAGCGACCCAGCAGCTCGGACTTTCATTGGGCGTGGCCATTCTGACCACCATCTATCAGTCCTCCCGCGCCGAGCGGGCCCAGGAGAACACCGGAACCAAGGACATCCTCGCGCACGGCATGGCCAGCGCGGTGATCGCTGCCGTGATCTTCACGGCAGCGGCCCTGCTGATCAGCCTGTTCATCGTCAAGGTACCCAAGCCGGCGGGTGCGGTCTGACGTCCGTTCGGCCCCTGCTGGCATGGTTCGACAGCGACCGTACGAAGTGCTTGCTCCCCGCGCCTGACCCGCGACCGCAATTATTGCGAGTGAATGCCGATTGCCGCATCTCGTCCAGCCGCATCTTGTTAAGAGGAATCCACTCCGGTAAACTCTGAGCAACCCACGGAATGCGGATACTGCACTCCCGCAGACAATTTCGCTGGGCATGCGATCCTCGATGATGCACCGCGACACCGAGCAGAACGTCGCGCACCAATAGCCCCCCTCACCGCGATGATAGCCACCACGCGTGGTCCACGGACAGACGATTCGAAAAGTAGAAGTTTCCGACAGGACCTGCTTCCATTCAACGGCGTCGGGTGGGCGGTCCTCAGTATCACCGAGGAGTCGATCATGACCGGCAACCCGTCACCGGTATACAACGTCCCAGAGGAAGAGCCCTTCCAGCGCGAGGCGGTCGCCGAGGGGATATCCATCGCCGCCGCGTTCATGCTTGTCATTTTGGCGGCGGTCTCCATTCTGCAGGGCATCTCCGCGATCGCGGACGACAAGTTGTATGTCGCCGGAATCGAATACGTCTACGAGTTCGACACCACGACGTGGGGCTGGATTCATGTCGTGCTGGGCGCCCTCGCTTTGATCTGTGGCGTCGGCCTCGCGATCGGATCGACGTGGGGCCGGTACGGCGCGATGGGAATCGCCGCACTGGTCATCGTCGCGAACTTCATGTCCCTGCCGTACTACCCGGCATGGTCCATCGTGATCATCGCGCTGAGCGTCGTGATCATCTGGGCTGTCTCCACCTGGCGACCCGAACGCTGAGTCCTCGTCGGATCTCTCCCCGATAGCTCGTCTACCGGTGGGCGCGACGCCGACCAGGAGGAACGATGGCGTCCCTGTCGATCGACCGACGCGATCGGTCACACCGCAACGATCTGCGTGCGTTCACCGTCGGCGTCGAGGAAGAGTTCGTGCTGATCGACCCCGCCACCGGGCGCCCTTGCCTGACCAACACCACCGTCGCGGCAGCCGGAACCGACAGCGCATTGCAGCTGGAACTCTCGCAGTGCCAGATCGAAACCTGCACCCCCGTCTGCGCGAGCATCGCGGCGGTGCACCGCGAGGTTCGACGAGCCAGAGTCACCATCGTTGACGCCGCGGCTCGCTCGGGCTCGCTTCCGCTGGCGGTGGGGGTACCGATCTGGGGGCCGCCCGCAGGTTCCATCACCGACACGCCGAGATACCAGCGCATAGCCGAACACTTCGAGGCACTGGCCGACCAGGTGACCTGCGGTTGCCATGTCCATGTCTGTGTCCCCGAGCGCGACCTCGCGGTGCAGGTCAGCAATCACCTGCGTCGTTGGCTGCCCGCGCTGTTGGCGTTGACAGCGAATTCCCCGATCGCCGAGGGCATCGATACGGGGCACGCCAGTTGGCGCCACACGGTGTGGGCGCGGTGGCCCAGTTCGGGCCCACCACCGTATTTCCGCTCGGCAGCGCACTACGACGACATCGTCGCGGGACTCGCCGAAGACGGACAGATTCTCGACCCGGCGATGGTCTATTGGGATGTGCGATTGTCGGCTCACCTGCCGACGATCGAGATCCGGATCAGCGACGTGCCCGCGACCGTCGTGGAAACGACACTGTTGGCGAGTCTGGTGCGGGCCCTGGTCATCACCTCGGTCGCCGCCATCGGCCGTGGGCACCTCGCCGATCCGATCACCCGGACGCACCTGCGCTCAGCATGCCGCTACGCCGCCCGCAACGGGATCTCCAGCACTCGATTCCCCACGACCATCGCGGGTCGGCGGGATAGCCGCCACGCCCTGGCCCAATTGCTCTGCCATGTCCGTTCCGCCCTGGAGGAATCCGGTGACTACGAATTCACCCGCGACGCGCTGGCGGCAGTGCTCACCAGCGGTAACGGTGCCGTCCGGCAACGCAGTGCACTACGGGAAGGCGGCCCGGCGAACGTCTTCGCTGTGCTCGCACGACTGACCGTCGAAGGGTGCGAAATCGGCAATTCCCAGCGGAGCAGATGACAACGACCAGCGAGTTATGAGCGAGCAGGCGGGTGGATGATGCGCGACGACAATGAAGCTGTACAGATCGATCAGGTGATCGAACGCTTGATCGCCCGTTTTCCGGCAGAGCCACCGGCGGGGATAGAGCTCCTGGTTCGCCGTATTCACGAGCGCTTCGCCGACGCCCGTGTCCGCGATTTCGTTCCGCTGCTGGTCGAGAAGGCCGCTGCGCAAACTGTCGGCGCCTACCCGATCGAGGTCACCGGCGAGGACCCGCACAGCGCCGAGGCGATGGCTACGATCTAGCGAGGTTTCACGGATCTCGATCCGCCGACTCAGACCGGTGAAACGGGCTCGAACCCCAGGAGTTCATCCGCCCCGGCCCGCACGATTCCGGCACACGATTCGGGAACTTCGCTCCACGCGCCGGGAAGGTCGCGCAACGGTTCGGAAACCACGAAACGGGTGTGGTCGCCGAGGCGGTGCAGCACTTCCACCTCGGGGTACAGCGCGCGCAGCTGAGCGATCCTCGTCGAGAAGAACAGCGATCTCGACTGACGTTCACTGGAGTAGCGGAAAACCCACAGCGACTGTCCATCGGTCGTCGCTACCGTCATCTGGACCGGATTCTCCACCTGGTGCGCACGGCCTACGTCTTCGACGAATCCGACCGCGCGGGCGACCGCGCCGAGTGGATCTTCGGTGAGACCGAAGGTCAACGCCAGATAGAACAGGGTTTCCGAATCCGTCGATCCTTCGAGGTCGGGAAACAATGCCGGATCGATCGCGGTGACCAGGTCGCGCCGGACCTCGCGAAAGCCACGCAGTGCTCCGTTGTGCATCCACAGCCACCGACCGTGCCGAAACGGATGGCAGTTACTGCGCTGTACCGGCGTCCCGGTCGACGCGCGGATATGGGCGAACAACAACGGCGTGCGGATCTGACCGGAGACCTCACGCAGATTTCGGTCGTTCCACGCCGGTTCGATACTCTTGAACACCGCGGGTTCTGCACCCTTCCCATACCAGCCGATGCCGAAACCGTCACCATTGGTCGTCGTGGCTCCGAGTCGGGAATGCAAACTCTGGTCGATCAACGAGTGCCGCGGCGTGAACAACAATTCTTCCGCGAGAATCGGCTCCCCCGCGTACGCCATCCATCTGCACATATATCTATTCAAGCAGACTGAATCGCCGATGTTAAGGAGTCGACAATGCCAACAGTTTCGATTTCACCGCAATGAATTTCGTTTCCGCCGGTGCCCCGATTGTGGCGGCCGGCGATACCTGAGCTATCGCTGACGTTCGAGGCTGGAGCTCGAAACAAGCGCGGCGGTGACGACACTCTTCTCTGCGGATCGGCGACTTCCGATCGCCGAACAGCGATTGGGCTCCGTCGCCGGGGGTAGGCGCACCCTATGGACCACGCCGTCAACGCGGACGGCTGACTGAGCATCATCGCCCGCGGCTGCCTGCCGGCGCCCCGGGCGACGACCACCACCGTGACAGGAGACCAGCGCCGATGATCGATATGCACCGTGTCGCCGAACTGCCGAACACCGTTGTCCGCACCACCTTTCAGACCGGGGCCCGGTTGCGGCATGCACGGGTGTTCCACCCGCGCGGCGTCCGCCTCGCGGGCCGATTCCGTGCCACCAGCGCCTACGAGCCCTGGTTCGGACCCGGCGACCGAGCGGTCATCGCCCGGCAGTCGAAAGGCATCGGCAGCCCCGGCGGCGTGCCCGACGTACTCGGGCTGGCTTTCCGGGTACTCGATCGCGACGAACGGCCCTGGGACTTCGCGCTGGCGACCACCGGGCGCAGTGCGATGGGCCGGTTCGTCATCACCCCCGCTCGTACCTGGGCATCGGCCCGTTTCGGCACGCTGCTGCCCTACCGATTCGCCGACGCCCCACCGGTCTGGCTTTTCGCCGAACCGCTCGACACCGACGACCTGCCGAATACCGCGTCCCTGCGTGCCCTCGACGATCACCTCGACGACCGGGTGATCCGGTTCTCGATCACCGCCGATGGCATCGGCCGCCCACCCGAAACCGTCGGCGAACTCGACCTACGGCGAGCCGAGCCGGGCGAATACCGCACCGACTTCTTCGATCCGATCCTCAACCATCCTGCCGACGTCACATTGATGCCGCGAGTGGTGAACTGGCTGCGCGAAAACGCCTACACCGGAAGCCGCCGCGGCCGCACCGACGACGGCGCCCAGCCCGCGATCTGATCGGCGAGTTGGTCAGAGCCCCGGTCACGTCAGCTCGGACGTGAATAGAAGTGGATTGTGGCGAACCGAGAGTCCCGAACGATCGTCACCTGGGGGTAGTCGGCTCTGATGTCGCCATAGGGCGAGCTGGCGAACAATTCGATCGCGTTCGCGCAATCGAAGTTCCAGTCTGTGCGTTCGGTCGTCGGCTCGAATCCCAGCCGCTTGGTCAGCTCGGCGCAGGTAATCTTCTGCAGCGGTTGGGTATACGTCGAATCGGTGTACATCGCCCGATAGTCAGGGAAGTGTTCCGCTGGTGCGACATAGCTGCCTGCGTAGCCGCACATACCCGCCAATGGCGGGCACCCGAACCGCCGCATGCTGACCAACTCGAACGAGTCGGGTATCCAGACACTCCGCCGTTCCATGACCCGTCGCGCCTCCTCGGCGGACAGATCCTTGTCCAGTTTCGGCATGACAACGGAGGCGGCACACCCCCACAAGAGCGCTCCACACGTCACGAGCGTGAGGACGGACCAGAACCACCGCACATTCGGGCTTTTCGACACGACCTTCTCGCTTGTCAGTGGGCACGTAGCCGGTTCGAGGCGGAAAGTACTCGAAGGTGCCCTGGGCGCCGATCGCGACCAGCATACGTCGCTGCGGGGTCGGGCCGGCCGCTCGCAATGGCCTTGCCGGGGTGCGGTGGAGCGCGTTCGTCGATCCGTCCTCTACTCGGTCGCAAACCGGGGTCCGCCGGGTGAGCGGTCCGCGACCGACAGCCAAGGAGCCGACCACCCCGCGGGTCGCGATCCAAGCGCATGTTAGAACTGGACATATGCCGCATACGAGTCCTGTTGCCGCCTGGAAGACCCTCCGCGAGGGAAACGATCGCTTCGTCGAAGGACGACTGCAGCATCCCAACCAAGGCGCAGCGAACCGAACCGAACTCACCACCGGGCAGCATCCGTCCGCGATCCTGTTCGGGTGCGGCGACTCCCGAGTCGCCGCCGAGATCATCTTCGACCGCGGCCTCGGCGACATGTTCGTCGTGCGCACAGCCGGCCACGTCGTCGACGGCTCCGTGCTCGGATCGATCGAATACGGTGTCGCGGTCCTGGATGTGCCATTGATCGTCGTCCTGGGGCACGACAGCTGTGGTGCGGTCCGCGCCACGATCGACGCCCTCGATTCCGGCGCCGTGCCCGGCGGATTCATTCGAAGCGTCGTCGAACGGGTCACCCCGTCGATCCTGCTGGGCCGCCGCGAAGGACTGAGCTCCGTCGACGAACTCGAAGCACGGCACGTGGAGGAGACCGGCCTGTTGCTGACGCAACGGTCGAGCACGATCGCCGAGAAGATCCAGGCCGGAAAACTCGCCATCGCGTGTGTCACCTACAACCTGTCCGAGGGCAGGGTCCAACTGAACCGGGTGATCGGCAACATCGGCGAACTCGAGTAACCGCAGCGGTCCGCATCGGATCCGGTACGGCGGCAACGCCTCTCAGTCCAGATCAGCCGCCGCTCGCGACCGAGTCAGCCGATTAAGCGGGCCGAAGGCGATGCCCACGATCACGCTCGCGGTCCGAAGAACTCGGCTCGGGCGGCCGCGATACGTGCCTGCGCCTGGGCGGCGCCTTGAAAACTGACCACGGCCGATCCGCCGCCGGCGAGCCCCAAAGCGATGAGGCCACCGATCACCGAGAGAAGATTCGGCTCGGGGAGGATCCCCGTGTCGCTGGTGGGTCGGACCTCGTGGGCGGGAACCGCCGCACCGCCGCCGGGTGTGGGCACGGCGGGTGGATCCCCTGCTCCGGCGGGGGCCGGTGACCGGGGTGACTCTCCGGCGCCATTGGGAGCTGATCCGGTCGGCGGTGCGGCGCCGCCACCGCCCGGCGAGTCGCTGCCCGGTGCACCACCGGGTTCGGCGGTGTCGGGCTGGGCACTCTCGGACTCGGTGGTTGCACGGGGCGCCGGGGCTTCGGGAGCTGATTTCGGGACAAGCGCCTGCGGTTCGGGTGCATTGCCGGGGTTCGGGTTGCTGCCCTGGTTTCCGCCACCATTTCCCTGATTGCCGTTACCGCTGCCGGGATTCTGATTCCCGTTGTTGCCCTGGTTACCGCCACCATTTCCCTGGTTACCGTTACCGCTGCCGGGATTCTGATTCCCGTTGTTGCCCTGGTTACCGCCACCATTTCCCTGGTTACCGTTACCGCTGCCGGGATTCTGATTCCCGTT
>NZ_JBSFTG010000001.1:0-740248 GCF_053590715.1 Nocardia sp. NPDC003183 | reverse complement strand
CCGTTGTTGCCCTGGTTACCGCCACCATTTCCCTGGTTACCGTTACCGCTGCCCGGATCCGAATTCCCGTTGTTGCCGCCATTGCCGTGGTCTCCCGGACCCGCGACCAACCGAACAGCGTCGCCGTCGGCGAACCCATCACCGCCGGAAACCTCGGTGGAGCCCAGTCCCTCGGCGACGCTGATCTTGTCCCTGGAGACGACGGTCGGCTGAGCAGCCGCAAGCCCGCCGTAGCCGAGGAGCCCCAGAGCGCCCACGGCCCCTGCCACCACGGCTGTACGCCTCATCCGACCGACTGTCACGCGCCGCCGTCCTGTCCTCGATAGCCCTGCTCCCACCATTGCGGTCGCTTCCGGCTCCCCCTGCGTTACGCATCGCCGCGCCCGAGCACCGGCAACCTGCGGATCACACAGTTCGAGGTACCGCGTGAGTCGGGGAGCTTGTGGCCGCGGTGGACGGTTCTGTCGGCCGCGATGGCTCGATTCCCGGCGATCCGTCGATTCGTGGGATTCCGCGGGCCGGTGCCAGGCGTACGATCAGCGAACAACATGAGGCGGGGGCTTCCAGCGTGAGGTGATGTCGCATGTTCGATACCGATGTTCTGATCGTCGGCGCAGGTCCGGTGGGCTCGGCCGCCGCCGTCGAGGTGGTCCGGCGTGGCGTCCGGTGCCGGATCATCGACGCGCAATCCGATCCGCCGCAGTACGCGAAAGCGGTCGGCGTCCAGCCCCGCACGCTGGAACTGTTCGAGTCGATGGGCATCCTGCGCGAGGTCCTCGACGCCGCGGTCCTGTTGCGCGGCCAGATCGTGTACATCAACGGCGCCGAGGCCGACCGCATGGATCTGGCGCTGCCCTCCGAGATTCCGTTCGGGTTCCTCGGACTCCCCCAATACGAGACCGAGCGGATCCTGCGACAGCACCTGGAATCGCTGGGCACGCGAGTTGAGCGCGGAGTCCGGCTCGTCGGGTTCACCCAGGACGAGGACGGCGTCGCCGCCGTGCTCGCCGGCCCCGAGGGCGAGCGCACGGTGCGGGCACGGTATCTGGTCGGCTGCGACGGTGCGCACAGCACCGTCCGCAAGACGCTGGGCCTGACGTTCGAGGGCGCGGCCTTCGCCGAGCAGTACATGCTCGGCGATGTCGAGCTGGATTGGGCACAACCGCACGGCTACACCGTGCGGTCGATGCACCAGACCAACGGTGTCACCGACGACGTGCTGGTGTGTGTCCCGCTGCCCGGCCACCACCGATACCGGGTGTCGATGCGGGTTCCCCCGGAACTGGCCTCCGACAACTCCGTCGGCGGCGACAGGGTCGAACACGGACTCGGCACCGGGCCCGGACCTGCGCTGGCCGATATTCAGGCGGTGCTCGACCGGCTCGCGCCCTCACCGACGACTGCCTCGCACTTGCGCTGGTCCTCGGTGTTCCGGATCAGCCATCGCATCGTCGACTCCTACAGTCGGGGAAGAGTTTTCGTCGCGGGAGATGCCGCCCACATCCACCCGCCCACGGGCGCCCAGGGCATGAACACCGGCATCCAAGACGCCCATAACCTCGCCTGGAAGCTCGCGCTGGCTGTCGCAGAGCTAGCCGCGCCGACGCTGCTGGCCAGCTATGACGCCGAACGCAGACCGATCGGCGAGGAGGTGGTCGGTCGCACCGTCCGCGACGCCCGCGACGGGATCGGTGCCGGCGAATCGGACCCCGAACGTGTGCTGCTCCGCGAGGCACAACTCCTGATCGACTATCGTGACAGCCCTATCGTCACCGAATCCCCCAGCGGCGCACCGTTTCCCCTCGCGGGCAGCCGCGCTCCGGACGCGATCGGGCTGACCCGAGACGGCGTGACGTCGCCGTTCCGGCTCTTCACCCTGCTCACCGGCCCCGACCACACACTGCTCTGGTACGTCGGCGACACCTGCGACACAGCCACTCTCACCGAAATCGAACGCCACGTCGACCTGCTTCGCAAACTGACCGACGGCCACCTCGACACCTATCTTGTCGCGGGCCCCCGCGCCGCCGTCGACCCGACGATCCTCCCGGTCATCCGTGACAGCGACGGCGACTTCGCGCGGCAGTATCACTGCACCGCCGGCGCGGCCTACGTTGTCCGCCCCGACGGCTACCTCGGCTGTGCCGCCTCCCCTGCCGCCCCGGACGACCTCATTCGACATTTCGAGTCGACCTTCGCCCCGGCCCCCGAAAGTGTTCTGGGCACCGCCTGATTCACCAGCCCAGCAACAACATTCCCTCCCATCGGCAAGGACACACGACTCTTACAGTGGCCCAGACGAGGGCAAACCCATAGTTGCAGTCGAGTACGACGCGAGAAGGTCGGGATCTCGAATGCGCGACCCATCAGCGTCTTCGGGAGCTATGCGGGCGAATCAGCCTGTGCCACTGAGGTTATCCAGAGCCCGATCATGTCGGCGGTCTGATCGATCACCGCATCGCGGTCCATGCCCTCTTCGTCCATCTTGACCGAGCGCAGCGCGGTGGAGAAGCCCGCGTTGAGCACGATATAGGCCATGGTGTCGACGTCGAGGCCGTGGGTCGGACCGAGCGACTGGATCAGGTAGAGCTTGATGAGCATTCGCAACCGCGGTTCGAATTCGGGGATCCCGCTGCCGTAGAACTGAAGGTCGGCCACCAAGGCGCGCACGAGGGGACCGTTGGCAACGAGGATTTCGACGCCGACACGGATGATCTCGGCAACCGTGTCGCGCCGAGGTTTGTCGGCGACCGACTTGGTGAGCAGCCGAGCGTATTGTTCCTCGGCCTGCACGAACAGGCTGTCGGTGAGTTCCTTGACGATCTCTTCCCGGTCGGTGAAATACCGGTACAGAGTGCCGATGCTCATGCCGGCCTCGGCGGCGATCCGGTTCGTCGAGGTGTTGCCGATACCTCGATCACCGAACAGCTGAGCGGCCACCTCGAGAATCCGCGCTTTGGTCTCCTTCGCGCGATCCTGCTGAGGGCGTTTGCGCTGTTGATCGGCGTGGGTTGGCATCAGGTAGACCTCGAGAGCAGGCGGAACAAGAGAGAGCGAGAACGCACACCGTCATGATCACGAAAACACCGGAATCGGTCAATTGCCACCCGAAGCCCGAGTGCCGCACTCCTGTTTGCGCTTTCGGGCCTCGGGTAGGCCGCCACTGTACGAGTTGCAGCGCCTCGAAGGCGCGCAGCTGCGAACGAATCCAGTCTGTGGCGGCGACGCAGGCAGGCTGGGGAATGGAGTACTCGTGAGCACAGTAGCCGCAACTGTCGATGTAGACGTCCCGATCCGTACCGCCTACAACCAGTGGACGCAGTTCGAGACCTTTCCGCAGTTCATGGAAGGAGTCGAGCAGGTGAGTCAAGTCGGCGACCGGCACACTCACTGGCGCATCCATGTCGGACCGTCGACACGGGAATTCGACGCCACCATCACCGAACAGCACCCGGACGAACGAGTCGCGTGGAGGTCCGACGATGGGCCCAACCACGCCGGGGTGGTGACATTCCACCGTCTCGACGACACCCATACCCGGATCACCGCGCAAATGGATGTCGACCCGGAGGGTTTCGTCGAAACCGCCGCCGACAAGCTGGGCGTGCTCGAACACCGAGTGAACGGCGACATGAAACGCTTCAAGCAGTTCATCGAGACCGAGGGCCGCGCAACCGGAGCTTGGCGTGGCGATATCCCGCGCCCCGATGCCGGGATCTGAACCGTGACGTTTCGGGTGAGGCACTACAGGCCGCCGTGTTGGGCTGTAGTGCACTCCTCGGGGGTTCGACCGGTAGCCGTGAATATTGTCCGGCGGCCGACTTCTACGGTGTGATCGGCGACCGCTCGCAGTAGCGGCCCAGCAAGGTCACGTCGACATCCACCGCCTGAGTGCCGGGCGGCAAAGAAGGTCGAGTCCTCGGTTCCCGAGCCCGAGGTCAGGTGAGGGCTACCGCGATGCGCCACGGCGGCCGGCGACCAACAGGGATCAGAGCTGTTCGGTGCTCCGCAACGCTTCGGCTACCGCTTCGAGCCGCCACTGCGCCCGGCTGGATAATCCGGCGGCGCACGTACACAGCCTGCGCAGATCCAGGTCTTGGAGTTGGGCGACAAGCTGGTTGTCGTGCGTCACCATCGCCGCAAGGGTCTCGATATCACCATTTTCAGGAGTTCTGTCGAGCTGCTGAGCTGGACCAGAAATCGGCATTAGCGGTCTCCTCGTGTCCCGCACGGCAAGGCCACCGGCGCGGCGAAAGTTCTTCTGTTGGGGTGCAAACGGAATTCCCTTCTCCGACAACGTCAAACAGCCAGAAATCGACCCACTATCGCAAACTTCGGGCTATTTCCGGGGTGTCGTCACACCCTGGTGGGCACCGCCGCGGACTCGTCGTGCGAGCAGCGTCCGCCACCGCACCGGCGACGAACGCCACAGTCACAACGACAGCGGCGACGCCGGGCCGGGCGGCGGAAATACGTGCCGGGTGCGGAGCGCCGAAGCGGTCAGCACGAAGACACGACGGCCAGCAAATACTTGACTGATTCCAGAAAACGCGGAAAACTGCGGATGTGCCCACGGACGCGGAGTTCCAGCAGATGCTGCGGGGAGTTTCTGTGCGGGTGACAGCGCCGCGCGTGGCGGTGCTGAGCGCCGTGCACGCGCACCCGCACTCCGACACGGATTCGATCATCCGTGCCGTTCGGTCCCGTTTGTCGGCGGTCTCGCATCAGGCCGTCTACGACACCTTGCGCACGCTCACCACCGCCGGGCTGCTCCGATGCATCCAACCTCGCGGCCTGCTTGCCCGCTACGAGGCACGAGTAGGTGACAATCACCACCACCTGATCTGCCGAACGTGTGGCGCGATCGCCGACGTCGACTGCGCGGTCGGCGAAGCACCCTGCCTGACTGCCTCCGACGACCTCGGCTTCGTGATCGACGAGGCCGAGGTCATCTACTGGGGCCTGTGCCCCGAATGCGCGGACTCCGCGCTCAGCGAACACAACTCCGCTCCCAGCCTGTAAGACCCGTCCAGGAAGGAATATCGTGACCTCCGATAGCCGCCCACCCGCTCCTGACGCCGAAACTCTCAGCAACAGCGAGAGCGAGAACCCGGCGATCCCCTCGCCCACCGCGGACACCGACCGCCGCCCCCACTCCAACAAGGACTGGTGGCCCGAACAGATCGACGTCTCGGTCCTGCACGCCCACTCGTCCAAGTCCAACCCACTGGGCGAGGACTTCGACTACGCCACGGCATTCGCCGAGCTCGACGTCGACGCCCTCAAAGCCGATATCGCCGCGGTACTGACCGACTCGCAGGACTGGTGGCCCGCCGACTACGGCAACTACGGTGGCCTGTTCATCCGGATGAGCTGGCACGCAGCCGGCACCTACCGCATCGCCGACGGACGCGGTGGCGGCGGTCAGGGCGCCCAGCGCTTCGCCCCGCTCAACAGCTGGCCCGACAACGCCAACCTCGACAAAGCTCGTCGGCTGCTGTGGCCGGTCAAGCAGAAGTACGGCGACAGCATCTCCTGGGCCGACCTGCTCGTGTTCACCGGCAACGTCGCCCTCGAGTCCATGGGTTTCCAGACGTTCGGCTTCGGCTTCGGCCGACCCGATATCTGGGAGCCCGAGGAAGTGTTCTGGGGCCCGGAGGACACCTGGCTCGGCGACGAACGCTACAGCGGCGACCGTAAACTGTCGGGCCCGCTGGGCGCGGTCCAGATGGGCCTGATCTATGTGAACCCGGAAGGGCCCAACGGCAGGCCTGATCCGGTGGCCGCGGCACGTGACATCCGCGAGACCTTCGCTCGCATGGCGATGAACGATGAGGAGACCGCCGCCCTGATCGTCGGTGGTCACAGCTTCGGCAAGACCCACGGTGCGGGCGATGCGAGTCTGGTCGGCGCCGAGCCCGAGGCCGCGCCGCTCGAGCAGCAGGGTCTGGGCTGGAAGAGCACGCACGGCACGGGCAAGGGCAAGGACGCCATCACCAGCGGCCTGGAGGTCGTGTGGACGGCCACCCCGACCCAGTGGAGCAACGGCTTCTTGCAGAACCTCTACGGGTTCGACTGGGAACTCACCAAGAGCCCGGCCGGTGCCTGGCAGTGGAAGCCGAAAGACGGTGCGGGCGAAGGCCTTATCCCTGATCCGTTCGGTGGGCCCGCGCGCACCCCGACAATGCTGACCACCGACCTGTCCCTGCGCGAAGACCCGATCTACGAGGAGATCACCCGACGCTGGCTCGAGCACCCCGAGGAGCTGGCCGAGGCGTTCGCAAAGGCCTGGTACAAACTCCTGCACCGCGATATGGGTCCGCTCAGCCGCTATCTCGGTCCGTGGGTGCCCGAGGCGCAGCTGTGGCAGGACCCGGTTCCCGCTGTCGACCACGCACTGATCGACGACCAGGACATCGCCGCGCTGAAGAACACGGTGCTCGCGTCCGGTCTGTCGGTCGCGCAACTGGTCAAGACGGCGTGGGCCTCGGCCGCGAGTTTCCGCAGCACCGACAAGCGCGGCGGCGCGAACGGCGCCCGGATCCGGCTCGAACCACAGCGCGACTGGGACGTCAACGAACCCGCCGAGCTGGCGAAGGTGTTGCCGGTTCTCGAGCAGATCCAGCGAGATTTCAACGCCGCTGCTCCCGATGGCAAGGCGGTGTCACTGGCCGACCTGATCATCCTGGGCGGTTCGGCGGCGATCGAGAAGGCAGCCGGCGATGCCGGTCATCAGATCACCGTGCCGTTCTCGCCCGGGCGCACCGACGCCACGCAGGAGAACACCGATGTCGACACCTTCGATGTGCTCGAGCCGCGGGCAGACGGCTTCCGCAACTACGTGCGTCCCGGGGAGAAGGCGCCGCTCGAGCGTCTGCTCCTGGACCGCGCCTACATGCTCGACGTGACAGCGCCGCAGCTGACGGTGCTGATCGGCGGCCTGCGTACGCTCGGCGCCAACTACGGTGGCAGCGCACACGGTGTCTTCACCGACCGGCCGGGCGTGCTGTCGAACGACTTCTTCGTGAATCTGCTCGACCAGAGCACGGAGTGGAAGGCCTCGGAGTCGGCGGAGAACGTCTATGACGGTGTCGACCGGCGGACCGGCGAGAAGCGATGGACGGCCACCGCCAACGATCTCGTCTTCGGCTCGCACTCGGTGCTTCGCGCGGTGGCCGAGGTGTATGCGCAGAACACAGCGGGAGCGAAGTTCGTGAACGACTTCGTCGACGCGTGGGTCAAGGTGGTCGACAACGATCGGTTCGATCTGCGCTGACCTCTCGACCGCCGATGATTGCCGTCGGCTCCCACGATCGAGCCGACCGGGTGTCCCGGTCGGCTCGATTCGTTTCGAGCGCTTACTTGCCGAACTTCTGCTGCCCCTCGGCCGCGCGGGTCGTCGGTGAAGCGGCTCCGGAGAACGCACTTCGGCGAAAGGCCTTGTGCAGTCAGAAGTTACCGCCCGGCCGCCAAATCTGCCGCAGATTCCCTGGTCGGGGCACGTTATTAAATGTTTCTTGAGAGAGTGCACCGGCTGCAGCGACCACGTCTGCCGCCTGATAGCTTGACGGATACGAATATCGGATTCTGCAAAGACCCTCGCGGCGCCGGGGCGGGACCGTGCGCAGGATCGGAACCCTGCTTGTCCGCTGGGTCGACCCGTTCATGCGGATGTGTGCTTGATCAGGAGCTTGCTTTGTCCGGTGCCAGAAATCTGAATTCCGCAATTCCACAGCAGTGTCTACTCGGGGCAGGCCTGTCCGGTGAGCGCAGGTGAGCGCACCGGATTCGTGGTACCCGGCGTCGGCTCAGCACGGTCCGTTTCTTTCGCCGCAGGAATTGCTTGCCGCGATCAACGGGGGCGCCGATTGTGATCAGCCGCTCGCGCGCTGGGCTCGCACCCTCGGGTCGTTGTATCGGGACTGGCTGGCCGAACCGTCCGCCGTCTGGGTCGGTCGTCAGATCGCGGAAGTCGCGCACACCATCGATGTGTGGATCACCGCGCAGCTTCCGCGGCCACGCCCCGGCGCTCCGCGGGGAATCGACACGGTGGGCGGGGTGATCGGCCGGGTCGCGGAAGCCGCCACCTATGCCCACTGGGCGCTCCACAACGCCGAGGACGCCCAGCGACATCGAGCCTGGCACCATCTGGCCGAGATGAGGGAGGGCTACGAGGACCTGGTGCGGTTGGTCCTGGACGGTTCGGTCAACCTGCCGAAGTCGTGGCCCACCATCAGCTGGCCGGCCGCGGCGACATAGAAATCTGCTGGGTCTCCCCGTTTCGAAGCGACACACCGGGGTATCGCCCGCTTGTAAACCAGAGACCGCCACCGGGGACAGGATGACCGAACTCCTGACCGGTCGGCGGGCGGTTGCCGGGACCAGCGCGTCCCGTTCGGACGCTGCCCCAGACGACGGCCCCGGCAACCGCCAACCATGGTCGGCGAGGCAGGATCCGAGGCCACCGTGTCGATGGGTGCTCACAGCAGCACCGGACCCCGCGACGACAAGAGCTGGTGCCTAGATCGCGGTTGGAGCACCCGTCGCGACTACGGTCGCCACCTCTGACGCGAATGCACCTCCGGCCGGCGACAACGGCCAATCCGTGGCGAGACGAAACCTTGCGCCGATCATCGACACCGCGTTCAGCACCGCGTCGACACCGTCCCACCCTCTCGCGATCGCGCAGGTTTCGCCGTCGACCCGAAACAGACACAGCATGCCGTCCCCGCCGCCGGCCTGTACAGGCCGGCAGATGGCAATCGTGTGCCGGTCGCCTGCGTGGATGATCGTCTGCGTCGCCACTACATCGGCGTCATCCACGGCCTCGGGTCGATCACCAGCGGGTGGTACCGGAAAGCCGAGATTCGCCGGGACGACAAACCGCGCCGACGCGCCGCGATTCGCCTGCGCGAGCAAGTCGCCGATCTCGAGCAGAGCCCGGTAGAGCGCCGCCAGCGAATCGGGGCCTTCGGTAGTGCGCCGCGTGTCCGCCAGCCGATAGGCGCACTCCACCTTCCCGCCAACCGGTCGCGGCCGACTCACCTCGATGACCACGATCTGGCCGCCTTCGGTGACGCGCCGGGACAAGATCGGTACTTCGACGGACTTTCTCACAACGCCTCCCACTCATGGCATCCACGCGGGCTGCCGCGGATTTTCCTGGTGCAGTAGTACTGAGGCGGATATGACTCAGTCGCGCAGAGATCGGTGCTCGAACCGACGCCAGATCCGGGTGGTCTGCAGCCACCTGCGAAGTCCCCACGAACCCAACAGAGCCGAAAGGAACATGTGCAGGCAAAAGGCGATGACGACGAGCTCTGCCCCATAGTCGCGGGTCCACTCCCCCATTGCCGAGGACGCGATGCATCCCGCCGCCACGAGCACGAACGACACAATGACGGCCAGCGGCGCCAACGGCGCCAACTCGTCGCCGCGTTCCTCGGAGATGCCGCGCGGACCGTCACCGTGTTCCTGTAGCGCGAACCGATTATCGAAGTGAGCTCTGATGTAGACCATGAATCCTCCCACCCGGCTACCCCAGCCGGACCATTTCTCTTACGCGCCCGTTCATTCCCCCTATAACAACGAGGAGCTCAGCCGAGATTTGCGGTCGCCGCAATCGGTGCCGCGATCTCGGTGACCCATACAGTGCCAGATGGTGGAAGTCGATGGAAGCAGAAACAGAAATTCCCTCACCTCCCGAAGGGCCGTTATTTGCCGGTGACAATTGGCAGGTTTCCCTGATACGAGGTCACACCCGGCAAGCAGGCACTTCACGCATCGGACAGGCAAGAATTTCACCGGCGTAGTTTATGCAATCGTGACGAATGTGGGCACGACATGACTTCGAGTAACCTGTCGCACCATTTGCTTCCCGCTGGAATCCCTGGCCCGAATCACACTCGGCACTTCCAGCATGAATTCTCATTCACTTGCGTTGCCACTTGCAGACCGGCACACCTCGAACACAATCCACCGACCCGAGGTAGTGATAGCAGCCAGGCATCGACATCTGCGCTGACCCCGAGAGAACAGCACCGAACAAATGCGCGCGCGGACAGTCAGTTGCGCCCGGTCGGGGTTTCGACCTCGTCGACATCCTTGTCGAAACGTAGACCTCGCCAACTCGGATGCCGCAACCGGCCGTCGCCGGTCCATTCCGTGAACGCCACTTCCCCGACGAGTTTCGGCTGCACCCACGACACCCCGTCCGGGGTACGGCCGATGCCCGATACCGGCGGATCAGCACGGTGCAGCGGTGCGAGCCGTTCGGAGAGATCGGCGAGCATCGCGGCCGTGAACCCCGTGCCCACACTGCCGGCGTATTCCAGGCTGCCGCGATCATCGGGCACGGCGACCAGCAAGGATCCGATCTGCCCGGCACGGCGACCGGTGCCCTTCTTCCAACCGATCAGCACAACTTCTTGGTGGGTGACATTCTTGACCTTGGTCCAGGCGGGGCTGCGCTGCCCGGGCAGGTACCAGCTGTTGCGACGCTTGCAGATGATGCCTTCCAGTCCGAGTTCCTGCGAGATCGCCAGGGCGTCTGCGGCGGGACCGGGGAGCAAGTGCGGGACGCGCCAATGCGGGCGGGTCAACCCGAGATGTTCGAGGAGCTCGCGTCGCTGGGCATAGGGCAATTCGATCAGCGGCCGGTCGCCGATGTGGAGAAGGTCGAAGATCATGTAAGTCGCCGGAGTCGATTGCGCGAGGGCGCGGATAGCGGCTGGGTTGCGCTGGTGCATTCGCGGCGCCAATGCCTGAAACGAGGATCGGCCAGCGTGTTCGATCACGATCTCGCCGTCGACCACGAACCCGGGCTCGGCCGGAGCGAGCCCGGACAGCTCGGGCCAGGCGACGGTGATGTCGTTGCCATTGCGCGACTCGAGCCGCAGTTCGTCATCGATATAAGCAATGGCCCGGATTCCGTCGTACTTCACTTCGTATGCCCAGCGGTCACCGTCGGCAGGCAGATGACCCGCCGTGGCCAGCATCGCGGCATAGTGCGGCAATCGGGTCATACAGGCCTCACCATCACCTGATCGATCCCCTGGACACCGTCAGCAAACATTCAGCATAGCCCTGGTGCGTTACGCGCCGATGTCGCGAAAACCAACTCGGCCACCGTGCGGCCGTCCCCGGATCCACTGCGCCCCAAGCAGGGCACCGCGCCACCGTCTGTCAGCTCAATCGTTCAGTCAGCTCGACGGTGACTTCGTCGCCATCGGTCTTTCCGATGCGGCGGCGGATCTCGGCGGCGACGGGAAGCTTGTGGGTGCCGTCGCCGAGTGCCATGAACGACGATGTGAACGCGACACCGTCCACCGTTCCCTTCACCTTGACCAGGCCCCGGGTGCCGAAGATCCGCGCGGAGTCGGGCAGTTGCACGCATGTCCATGTGTCACCCGCCCTTACTTTTCCGAGGACAGCGGTGAACGTGATGTCGATCGGTCCCGGTGCGGTGTTCATGAGAGCTCCTGTCGGGGTTCGGGATTCAGACGAACATGCCGAGCACGACACCGCTGACGACCAACTTGAGGACCCAGTCGGTCATATGCACCAGAGCGGTCGGTATCGGCACGTTCTCGTGGACGATGGCGCCGGAGAGGATGGTCACCGGTAGTACCGCCACGATCGCACCTACCGCCGCCCCGGCGGCGATGCCATGCCGATCGCCGGCGACGAGCAGTGCCGCCAGCACCCCCGCGGCCAGCAGCCCCCGCAGCACCACGAACAGCATCTGGACCGGCATGCCGATTCCGGGACGTGGGGTACTCGTCCGCGACACCAACGCGGCGATCGGCGGTGTCGCGTACAGCACCGCGCTGATGACGAACGAGACGACCGCGGCAACGACGACACCTGTAACTATCATGGCCAGCTCCTTGAGTACGATCCAGTACTTAATCTAGGAGGATGAATAAGTACTGTCAAGTACTAATATGGGGAGCATGACCTCTTCTGCTCGACGCCGTGGCCGGCCACCCGGGAAGTCCGGCGCCGAACTACTCACCGTCGCCCGCGAGGTGTTTCTCGAGCGCGGGTTCGCGGGATCGACGATGGACGAGATCGCCGCACGCGCCGGGATCTCCAAGACATCGCTGTATCGCGAACATCCGTCGAAAGAGGGCTTGTTCGCCGCGGTCGTGGAGCACTGGACCGCCGCCGGGCGTGATGCGATGCGACCCGCCCTCACCGAACTCGAGTCCGCCGAGGATGTCCGCGAGGGCTTACTCGTCTGGGCACGAACGCTGCTGGCCGGCGTCCTCTCGCCGACCGTGGTGGAAATGCGCAGGCTGGTCACCGCCGAGGCGGCCCGCCTGCCCGAGGTCGGGGCGACATATCTGCACCAGAGCTGGGTCCGCAATATCGGCGCTCTCGCCACCACGCTGCAGGCACTCGTCGCACGCGACGTGCTCGCGATCCCCGACCCCCGGGCCGCAGCCGAACAGCTCACCTGGCTGGTCGTGGGCGCACCGCTGAACGCCCGAATGCTCGATGCCACAGCAATATCGGCGAACCCCCCCGGCGCAGCGATAGATCTCTTCCTGGCCGCTTACCGACCTGCCCTGACCGCATCCGAGCTCGGCGGTCCGTGATGCGGCCACGCCCTCAGGCGAGCGCCTCGTCCGCGAGCGCTCGCGCCGCCTCGTCGGGCGCGTAGCTCGCCAGCGCGAGGACAAGGCTTCGGATCCCGGTCCGCACGGATGGCGGCAAGTGCGCGTGGCGTGCGACATCGAGCTCGTTGGCGATCGTCAGCACCGCGAAATCATGCAGTTCAGCACCCCCGACCAGCGTGGAAGTGCCGGTGAAGCGGTCGATCACCGACAGCGGCTCTCGCCCGAGGCCGCGGTATGTCCGTTCGCGGTCGCACCCGCCGTAGAGATAGACCAGGCCCTCGGCATCGTGCCCGATCACGGTCGCCAGCCGCGGCCGATCGGTTGTCGGCAGGAGCTCGACACCGAATCCGTCCGTGCCATAGGACGCGTGGCAGATCGCGGCCAGACGGGTCCGCGGCATGGCGTTCCATTCGACCACGAGGGCGTGGACCCGGCGCAGGTGAGCGTGCAGAGTTCCGCCGGGATGTTCGATCTCTTCGGCACCGAGAACCCGCTGCAGGTCGAATGCGCTCTGAACAGCGTGGGCGGTAGCGAGCCAGGCGCCTGCGTGCTCCGAGACGATGCGTGCGAGCTCTTCGGAAGCCTCCCGGGCGACGAGGTGTCCGGCTTCCGGCACACAGGTAACCGTGACACGACGATCGGCGAGGAACCGATCCACTTCGGCGTCGGTGAGCGGCGACCGTCCGCCGCGCACGAGCAGCATCGGCACTTCCGAACCGACAGCCGTCGCATGCAGCGCAGGCCCCGCCGCGAGGATGTCTTCCACCAGTTCGGTGCGTTGATCGCGAAGCCCGCTGTCACTGAGCCAGGCGCGTACCCGATCCGGATCGGAATTCGGCACCACATCGACAAGGATCAGACCGGCCACACGACCGGCAATATCCGGTTCGCCGAGCGCGGCGATGGCAGCGAGCCCGCCGACGGAAGCGCCCACCACCACGAGCGGGGCCGGCTCACGCCGCACCATGTCGGCCACGTCATCGGCAACCGCCCGAAGGACGGTCGCCTCCCCCGTACTGTCGCCGTGTCCACGCAAATCGAAGGCCACCGCCCGGAATCCGGCCGCGGCGATCTGCGACGCGACCGGTGCCCACACGCCGCGATCCTCGCCTCCCGCATGGAGCAACAGCACCGTCGGGCCCGCGCCGGTCACGGTGCCCCGCAGGGTGACATCACCCAGGGCGATGCTCATGTCGGTCATGAGTGAACCGATCGCCGGCAATCGAGGCCACCGCCGTCCGTGAGCACACCGTTCGGTCGCGGATTGTCCTTGCGCGCAGCAGGTTCGGTCGCATTCATGATGCTCCTCGGCGAACGTCGGGAATGACGCTGTGTGGTTTCGTCGCAGACTTCGGAATTCGGGTCGACACCCGCCCCGCGTCCTGCGTCCCGAACGGGGACGTGTCAGTAACGCGGGGCGGGTTGCCGCCTGGGTCCACGACCATCATCAGCGACAAACCACCAGCGGGTCAATCCTCGGTTTCCCTTGGCCGACCCCGAGATTCAGCACACCGGCAGTCAGAGCTCAGCCCGCGACGACCTCGCTGCGGTCACCGCTCCACAGAGTGTGGAACTTGCCGTCGGCGTCGATGCGCTCGTAGGTATGTGCGCCGAAGAAGTCACGCTGGCCCTGGGTCAGCGCGGCGGGCAGGCGCTCTGCGCGCAGTGCGTCGTAGTACGACAGCGAGGACGCGAACGCCGGGACCGGGATTCCGAGCAGGGTGGCGGTGGATACCACGCGCCGCCAGCTGTCGATCGCGGTCTCGATGGCCTCGCGGAAGTACGGCGCGAGGATCAGGCTCGGCAGGGCGGGGTCCTGCTCATAGGCTTCCTTGATCCGGTTCAGGAACCGAGCCCGGATGATGCAGCCGCCGCGCCAGATCGTCGCCAGATCGCCGGGGTGCAGATCCCAGCTGTACTCGGCGCTGCCCGCGGCGATCTGGTCGAAGCCCTGTGCGTAGGCGACGACCTTGGACGCGTACAGCGCCTGCCGGATGTCCTCGGTGAACTGCTCGACATCGGTGGGCTTGTCGGCGAGCGTGCCCGAGGCGAGACCCACCGCGGCTTTGCGCTGGGCACGCGAACCCGACAGCGCCCTGGCGAAGACCGCCTCCGCGATGCCGGTCACCGGCACACCGAGATCGAGCGCGGACTTGACCGTCCAGCGGCCGGTGCCCTTCTGCTCGGCGGCGTCGACGATGACGTCGACCAGCGGCTTGCCGGTCTTCGCATCGACCTGCGCGAGCACCTGCGCGGTGATCTCCACCAGATAGCTCTCCAGGTCCCCGGAGTTCCACTGTGTGAACACGTCCGCGATCTGCCCGGCGTCGAAACCGAGCGCGTCACGGAACAGGTGGTACGCCTCACCGATCAGCTGCATATCGGCGTATTCGATGCCGTTGTGCACCATCTTGACGAAGTGTCCGGAACCGTCGGGGCCGATGTGGGTGCAGCACGGCGTGCCGTCGACCTGCGCCGCGATCGACTCGAGCAGCGGGCCGAGCGATTCGTAGGATTCCTTGGGCCCGCCCGGCATGATCGCGGGACCGTTGAGCGCGCCTTCCTCACCACCCGAGATGCCTGCCCCGACGAAATTGAGGCCACGTTCGGCCATGGCGGCCTCGCGGCGAATCGTGTCGGTGTAGAGGGCGTTGCCACCGTCGATGATGATGTCGCCCGGCTCCATCACGGCAGCCAGCTCCTCGATGACGGTGTCGGTCGCCTCGCCCGCCTTGACCATGATCAGCACCCGTCGCGGCTTCTCCAGCGCCGCGACGAACTCCTCCACGGTCTCGGTGCGGACGAAATCGCCGTCACCGCCGTGCTCGGCGAGCAGTGCGTCGGTCTTGGCCACGGAACGGTTGTGCAGCGCGACGGTGTAGCCGTGCTTGGCGAAGTTGCGGGCGATGTTGCTGCCCATCACTGCCAGGCCGGTGACACCGATGTGTGCACGCGCGGTAGAGGTCGACATTGATCAGCTCTCTTCGTTCGGCGATTCGATGGGTGCAGAAGACGAACTCCTTGGCAGGCAAGTTACTGGGTGCCGGTTCGCCGCCGAACACCTACCACCGTGACCGGGGCTACACGGCGAACCGGGCCCGGCCCGCGTGTCGGCGGTCGCTGCTAGTGTCGGTCGAGTTCTGACACGGGGTGTCTCGCGACCGCGAGGCTGAGAACAGACCCGCTGAACCTGTTCAGGTAATGCTGACGAAGGGATGTCACGGTGTTGCACGCCCACACCACAGATACCGGCCTGTTCACCGATCACCTCTGGGACCGCACCAAGGTCCTGCGGAGCGCGATCGATGAGCTGGAATTCCTGCGGCACCTCGGCGAGGGCACCTTGCCGCTCGAGGTGTTCCGGACCTACATCGAGCAGGATTCGCTGTATCTGACCGGGTATTCGAAGGCGCTGGCGATTCTCGCCGCCAAGTCACCGGACCCGCAGACCGCGGCCTTCTGGGCCACCTCGTCCGCGAACGCCGCGGCTGTCGAGTCGGCCATGCACGACCAGATGCTCAGCGGCGGAGCGCTGCCCCCGCGGCAGGGCGAGCCGGAGCATTCCCAGACCTGCCTGGCCTACGTCTCCTACCTGATCGCCGCCGCGGCGACCGAGTCCTACGCGGTCGCGGCGGCGGCCGCGCTGCCCTGCTTCTGGATCTACGCCGACGTGGGACGAGGCCTGGCCGAGAGTGCCGCGAAGGTGATCGCCGCCGACGCCGCCCACCCGTATGCCCAGTGGGTCACCACCTACGGCGCGGAAGAGTTCCAGCAGGCCGCGGCCACGGCGCGATCGCTGGTCGACGCCGCCGCCGAGTCGGCGAGCGAGCGTGAGCGGGCGGCGATGGAGAAGGCATTCATCCTCGCCGTGCGCTACGAGCTGATGTTCTGGGACACCGCCCTGCACCCGCAGCCCTGGCCTGCCGGATGAGCGGGCGGCTGCGCCGCGCACTCGCGGTCATGGCAACCACCGTCGCGACCCTGTCGCTGGTCACCGCCTGCGGTTCGGGCGGTGGCTCCGACCAGACCATCCGCTTCGCGCTGGACTGGACGCCCAACACCAACCACTCCGGGTTGTATGTCGCCTTGCAGCGCGGCTACTTCGCCGACGCCGGTCTGGATGTGCAGGTGCTGCCCTACAACAACACCTCGGTCGACACGGTGGTCGATGCGGGGAATGCGGAATTCGGGATCAGTACCCACAATTCGTCGACGTTCGCCCGCGCCTCGGGTGCGCGCATCCAGTCGGTGCTCGCACCCCTGCAGCACTGGGCGACCGGGATCGGCGTGCGCGCCGACCGTGCCGACCTCGCAAGCCCGAAGAATCTGGACGGCAAGACCTACGCCGGTTTCGGTGACCCGGGTGAGAAGGAGTCACTCGCACAGGTCATCCGCAACGACGGCGGCACCGGCGAATTCACCTCCGTCATGCTGGGATCGTCGGCATACGAGGCCGTCTACTCCGGGAAAGCGGACTTCACCGTCTCGTATCTGGCGTGGGAGGGCATCGAGGCCGAACACCACGGCACCCCGATGAAGTACTTCCGCTACACCGATTTCGGATTCCCCGACTCCTACGCCATCGTGATCGACGCCAACGAAGGCTGGCTCGCCGAGAACCCCGACCGCGCGAAGAAGTTCGTCCAGGCCCTGCAACGCGGCTACCAGTTCGCCGCGGACAACCCGGACGCCGCCGCCCAGGACCTCATCGACGCCAACCCGGGCGCGTTCAACGACGAGAAGCTGGTCTTCGACAGTCAGCGCATGCTGGCCGACCAGTTCATGAAGGACCCGAACGGGCGAGTCGGCACTCAGACCGTGGAGCAGTGGTCGGCGAATTCGCGATTCCTGTACCGCAGTGGCCTGCTCAACGGGCCCGACGGTAAACCACTGACCACCGAGCCCGACTGGTCGACATATTTCACCGATGACTACCTTGCCAACCCGTGACGGGTCCGTAGACGCGCAAGTCCTGTCCGGCGACCGGCCCGGTCGCTGGGCCGGGATCCGGTGGGCGGTGCCATCGATCGTCACGGTGGCGGTCCTCGTGGCCGTGTGGCAGATCTATGTCATCACCAGCGGTGTGCGTCCGCAGGTGCTGCCCTCGCCGGTGCGGGTGGTCGAGCAGGGCTGGGCGCATCGCGACGCGATAGCCACTCACGCGGCCGCCACCTTGCAGGTGACGCTGATCGGTTTCGCGGTCTCGCTGAGCGCGGCATGGGTACTGGCGGTGATCGTCGACTTCTCACCCTGGCTGCGACGCGCGTTGGTGCCGTTGTTCGTGGCGTCGCAGACCGTGCCGATCGTCGCGATCGCACCGTTGATGATCATCTGGTTCGGGTTCGGCCTCCTGCCGAAGATCCTGGTGGTCGCACTGGTCACCTTCTTCCCGATGGCCATCGGCCTGATCGAAGGGTTCGCCGCGGCCGACCGTGACGCGGGCGCGCTGCTGCGCAGTATGGGCGCCTCCCGTGTGCAGGAGTTCCGGTATGTGCGGCTGCCATCCGCGCTGCCGCGGTTCTTCACCTCGTTGCGGATCGCGATCACCTACGCGGTAGTCGGTGCGGTGTTCGCCGAATATGTCGGCGCCAGTGTCGGTCTCGGCATCTATATGAGCCTGCAGAAGAATTCGTTCCGCACCGATCTGGTGCTGGCGGCGGTCTTGGTGACCGCGCTGCTGAGTATCGCGCTCTACCTGACGACGTTCGCGGTCGAGCGCCTCGTCGCGCCGTGGGCGCGCGCGGAGAACAGGAGCCGGCGTGACTGACACCGAAGGCGACCGGATCGTCGTCGACCGACTCACCAAGTCGTTCCCCCAGCCCGGTCGTGGCAGCCCTGGCCTCGAGGTGTTGGGCGGGGTGTCGTTCGCGGTCCGATCGGGCGAGTTCGTCACGGTCATCGGCCCCAGCGGCTGCGGCAAGAGCACGGTGTTCAACATGCTGGCCGGACTCGAATCCCCCGACTCCGGCAGCGTCGGCTTCCACACGGCCGACGGCGAAGACACCGCGTCGCACTGCGCCTATATGCCGCAGAAAGACCTGCTGTTCCCGTGGCGAACCGTCCTCGACAACACCATTCTCGGTTTGCGTGTGCAGGGTGTCCCGAAAACAGAGGCCAGGCGCCGCGCGCGCGAACTGTTCCCGATATTCGGCCTGTCCGGTTTCGAGGACGCCCGCCCGTCTCAGCTGTCGGGCGGGATGCGACAGCGGGCGGCACTGCTGCGCACCGTCGTCCAGGAGCGCGAGTTGCTGTTGCTCGACGAACCTTTCGGTGCGCTCGACTCCCTGACTCGCACCGAGATGCAGTCGTGGTTGCAGGAGGTCTGGCAGCGCTACCGGTGGATGGTCCTGATGATCACCCACGATGTCCGTGAGGCGGTCTACCTGTCGGACCGTGTGATCGTGCTGTCGGCGCGGCCGGCCACCGTGCGCCGCGAACTGCGCATCGACCTGCCGCGCCCGCGCGGGTTGTCCATGATCACCGCCCCCGAATTCGTCGCGCTGGAGGAAGAACTGCTCGCGATCCTGCACGAGGAGTCGCGTCGCTCACTCGAGCAGTCGCTGGGTCGAGCGACGAAACGCCCAGACGACGACCACTAGCGCCAGCGCCAGCAGCGGTGTTCCCATGACGATCTTGGCGGTGGCCAGCCAACCGGCTGCGTCGATGTCGTAGAGCCAGCCCTGAACGAAGTAGCGTGCCGCGAACACCGCGGCGAGGGCGAGGGTGGCGATATCGTGCCCGCGCAGGGACGGGCGGTCCTGCCGCCAGGCGAACTCGTTGCCGTGCAGCATGTTCCACAGCACGCCGGTCAGTGGTCGGCGTGCCAGCAGCGAGACGAGTGCGACAACGGCGCCGGCCAGACTGGCCCAGATGCCGACCAGGAAGAATCCGCCCGCCGAGCCGGTCCACGCGGCGACGCCACCGGCGACGACGACTCCGACGAGCCCGCCGCTCGCCTGGACGACCGGCTCACCGCGAACGATCCGACATCCCATGATCACCACCGCGACGGCGACGGCGGACCCGATGGCAATAGGTAGTGCCACCAGCGCATTCGCCACGACGAACGCAATGACCGGTATCGCCGTGTAGATCATTCCCGTGGTGCCGCCGAGTTGGTCGACCAGCCGCTGTGCAGGGTCGGCCGTCGATACACGCGAGGCGGCGGACTCGTCGACGTCGCGGTGGGATTCGGGCTGAATCATCGTGCTCTCCAAGCGGTTGCGCGAAAAGGTGTTGTGCGAGGAACAGCTCCAACGTTCGTCGCCGCGAAGGTCGGAAACCAGTGCGCGCCAACACCTTTTCCGATGACACCCTCATGGATGCGACATGACATCTGTCACGACAACCGGCTCGGGATGACCTGCGGTGCTCAGCGCATGGGTTCCATCAGACTCAGCAACCCGAGATCCTCGGCGAGCGCGCCGTCCTGGCCGAGCGCCGCGAAGTCGGCCTCCACCTCCGACAGGGCGAGCTTGCCCGCGCGCACCGCGCGGTAGCGCACATACGACCAGAGGAAGACGTCGAGGTTGTCGAAGCGGGTCCCGCCCTCGAGAACCTCTTCCTCGTGAAACCACACCGCGACCTGACCGGTGGTGAGCACGACGTAGAGGTTGCCGCCGCCGTCGGCCCCGAGGGAGAACACGTCCTCGTCGGTCAGTTCGGTCGTGTAGTCCGCATCGAGAATTCCGCAGCCGTTGCCGGCGAAGTCGAAAGCGTAGGACCAGTCGAAGATGTCGAGAAACTGCGGCAGCCGACCGGAACGGACCCGGCGGTCGAAGGCCGCGAGTGCGGCAGCGCCGACCGCGGGCAATCGTTCGAGAAACGGTTCCACCGAACGAGTTCCGGCGGAGACGACGACAGATTCGCCGTCACCGAACCAGCGGGCGAGATCGGCGTCGAGGCCACGATCGGTATAGCCGACGAGGTCGGCGAGGGTGAGCGTCACGCCGAAATTGTAGAAACGACCACCGACATGCGCGCGTCTTCCTTCGATCAGGAGAACTCAGCGCCGCTGCGGTCCGAACAAGCGGACCTGGGCCACCGCTCAGCCGACTTCTTATGGGCACGAACCATCGATTCGCGATCCAGCGGCTGGTCCGATCGCATGTCGCGGTCGGGATGTCGGATCACTCAGTGTATTTTCGGGACTCGAGCAAGTGGCCCGCCGACTCGTTGTCGACGTCGTGCTGCTGTATCCGAGTGCGATCCGGTTCGGTCTCACCGGGCCGGTGAGGAACACGATGGACGCCCGCGATGCCGCCAGGTTCATCCGGGTGAGGCACCCGCGTCTCACGGTGCCGGTGAACTACGAAGCCTGGACCCGTTCGATCGAAAGTAAGGGTGAACTGATCATGTCCTCGTCGACCAACGTTGCGAATCCGCGCCGGCGCCGGATGCTGAGCGTCGTGGCAGCGGCGATTGTCGCGCTCGGCCCCTTCGTCCCCGCACTCGCGACCGCCGACCCGGGCGAACCCACCGTGGTTCTGGTGCACGGCGCCTTCGCCGACGCCACCAGCTGGGATGGAGTCGCCGCCGAGCTACGCGGACGCGGCTATCGTGTTGTCGCAGTGGACAACCCGCTGCGCGGGCCGCGCAACGACGCGCACGCGCTGCAGGGCGTGCTCGACTCCATCGACGGCCCGGTTGTGCTTGTCGGGCACTCCTACGGCGGGTCGGTCATCACCAACACCCACGACCCCAAGGTCAAGGCCAACGTCTACATCGCGGCATTCGCCCCGGCACAGGGTGAGTTCGTGCTGGGACTGATCGACCCCATCCGGTTCCCCGGCAGCCAACTGCTCCCACCCGCACTGCAGGTACGGGTCGTGGACGACCCCACCGGGATCGCGGGCAAGAATGTCGACGGCTACATCGAGGAACCGTATTTTCGCGACATCTTCGCCCAAGACGTCAGCGCCGAGACCGCCGCGAACATGTATGCCCATCAGCACTCGGCGGCACTGAACGCCAATTTGGAGCCCTCCGGCTCACCCTCGTGGGCGAGCACACCCAACTGGTACCTGATCTCGGGTGAGGACCGCGTCATCCCCGCAGCCGCACAACGGTTCATGGCTGGACGTGCCGCGGCCACCACCCGCGAGATCAGCTCCTCGCATGCCTCGTTGGTCTCCCAGCCGATCGCCGTCGCCGACACCATCGCGGAGGCCGCGGACACGGTTCGATAGCCGAGCCGACCGCGGCACCGGCGACCGGCCGAGCATTCATTTGCGGGCGCGACGGGTGGTGAGAACTCCGGCGATCCAGCCGACGACGAACATCGCCAACAGGATCAGCCACATCGGGGAACTGACCGTGATCAACAGGATCTCGACAGTGACCTTTCCTCTGTTCTCCAACACGAACACGACGGCGAAGATGCTCAACCCGATGGCGACCCATTGGGTTGGTGACACGCGACTCAGCAGGGACCGCTTTCCGGCGGCGTCGTTCATCAGAGTCCTCCTTTCGACGGGGTGGCGTTCACTCGGCGCCACGCAGGATCTCTCGTAAACGCTCGGTGTCGGCGACGGTCCAGTCGGCCGGTGACAGGATCGCGGCCCAGGCATCGGCGATGTCGGCTTGGAAGGTGTGGCCGTGCCCGTCCGGCACATCGACCGCGACTGCCATGTCCGCCGACACCTGCAGAAACGTCACCACCGGGATCCAGCGGGTGCTCGGCAGGACATCGCGACCGCGTTCCTCGGTGAGCCAGTCAGGTTTCTGGAACAGCAGTCGCGGTGTCCACCAGGTGATCGGGTCCGAGGCGTGCTGGAGATAGACCACCTTGGGTGCGATCCACACGGCGCCGGGACGGGCGAGATCCGGCGTGTCAGCGACGAATCGCACCGTGTGCCCGTCCCGGTAGATCGGCAGCCACTGCGGGGAACCCGGGTCTCGTCGTGCGGTGGCATCGCGCCACACCGGGTTGGTGGCGGTAGGACCGACGAACAGGACGCCATCGGTACGGGCCGCCATGTCCTGGATACCGGAGAACGCCGCCTCGCCGCCGAAAGATCCGAGGCTCTCCCCGAAAACCACCAGCTTCGGCCGACGATCGACCGGCAAGAGGTCCCACTCGGCGTGCACCGCCTCGAACAGCGCTTGTCCGGCCTGTCGAGCTCGTTCCTGGTCGACGACGAAGGACAGCCAACTCGGTAGGTAGGAGTACTGCATACTCACCAACGCACTGTCACCGTTGGCCAGATACTCCAACGCCGAGGCAGTCGACTCGTTGATCCACCCGGTTCCGGTGGTGGTCGCGACACCGAGGACCGCTCGTTCGAATCCACCGGCCCGACGCAACTCGGCAACCGCGAGATCTGCTTCGGCTCTGATGCTCTCCGCGGAATCGAGGCCGGTGTAGACGCGAATCGGCTCGCGCGCGGGCTTTGCGCTGAACGCGGTCAGTTCACTCGCGGTGGGACCGTTGGACACGAAGATTCGACCCTGCCTGCCCAGCGAGTCCCAGCTCACCAGCGAGCCGGGACCACCGGACCGCTCCGCGATAACGGGCTCCTCGGTATCGGGCGAGCTCTCGTCGTTCACGGCCTTGAATGTCTCGTTGAGCATCGACATCGCCACGTCCGCGACCACCCCGTTGACCGCGGCGACAGCCAGTGCGACCACCACCACACCGCCGAGCACCGCCGCGACGCGCGGCGGCATCACCCGCGCCAACAGCCCACCGACCCCTCGCGACAGCGCCCAGCACAACCGCGCTATCGCGATCAATACCGCGAACACGACGGCGGCGATCACCACGATGATCGGATAGGCGTGCCAGGCAAGTCCGCTCACGCCCATGAGCGAACGCAGATCACTTTGCCAATCGGCGTACCAGACCAGCACCGCGACCGATCCGAGGCAGGCCACGATGCCCAACGCCCACCGCGCCACCGACGGCGCGGGCCCACGCTGTCGTTGCAGCATCCACCGGATCAGGGCCGCGACCGCGATGCCGAGTCCGTAGCCGAAGGCAGCGGCGGCACCGGTGACGATTCCTTGGAACAGCGGTCCTCTGGGCAGCAGTGACGGCGTCAGCGACAACCACACCAATACCAACGCCCCCACGGCCCCACCGAAATGGAATCTCCGACCGGTCGGCATCGCGGCATCGGATCTGCTGCTCATCAGCCGACCCGATGTCGGTGGTATCTTCGCGTGGAATTCATTTGTTCCCCTGTGATCGGCCAACGACCCACCGGCGCACGGAATTCACTACCGAACCCGGTGCAGCTCTGTCGCGCAATCAAGCCGACACGAGGCCTGGTCCGGGATTCTTTCAGTGGTGTGAACTATACGACCCGGTGATGCCACGACGCGGAATTCGGGCAATCGACACCGATATGTGAGCTGAACGCGGGTCAAACGTGGTAGCCCCATCCAGTACAACCACTGGACAGAACAAAATCCTGAGAAGGCGCCGCACGTCGAGGTCGACGACCGGAGCATCGGGCCTCGACGGTGGTCGGCAAAGATCGGTCCGCTACACGTTCGATACCCTCGCCATCGGAAGGTCGCGGCGAATCCCGACAAAGGCGCGCAACCAGCCCGGATAATCCACGACATCGACGTCGAACACCTGAACGAAGAGACTGACCGGTCGTGGCGCCCCTGATTCGCGGAGTCGGATCGGCGGCAGCTCCGAGGTGAACGTCACTTCGCCGGCGTTCCATATCGAGCAGAACTCCGGGTAGGCACCGAGCTCGTCGAGAAGCTGCTCTGGCCAGTCGGCGTGACCGAAAGTGCCGATTCGGCCACGTAATCCGCTCACCGTCGCCTGTGCGACGGTGTCCCAGTCCACGAAGACCTGCCGGGCAATCTCGTTCCCGAACAACCAGTGCAGCCCATTTTCCCCGACGCGCAGCCCGGGCAACATCGACTGTGCGGCGCTGTTGAGCGCCAGGATATTGCCGCGGGCGTCGAAATATCCCGCCACTCCGCCGCGCTGCGCTTCGAGTATACGAAGCGCGTCGTCGCTGATTCGGGCGCGCAATTGCTCAACCGTGGGAGTCGACGTGATCGGCAGCCCTGCCAGGTCGAACAGGTGCCGTCGCTCGGTCATCGTCAACGCACGGGCTCGACCCAGGCAGTCGACCAAGGATTCGACGACCGCACGCGCTGGATGATCCCGGTCACCCCATTCCAGGTGGGTGACATAGCTGGCGCTGACTCCTGCCGACACGGCCAGTCGCTCGCGTGACATTCGGCGTTCGTCACGCAACCACCGCAAGAAGCTGCCGAATGTCGGCAGCGTCAGCAGTTCCGGATCGTGCGACCTGGTCATTTGGTTCACGGCACTCACTCCCGTTCGAGCCTTGCCTACGCCCTGCACGATAGCGACCACAGCACGTTACCGGCCCGGAACACGCAGGTTCGGACCGGTGACAAGGGTGCTTTCCTGTGCGGCGCTACCGCGCGACCTGCCGATCGCGCAGGAGCAGTCGGATCCAGGCATCGGCCAGCCAGTCACGGAAACGCTCTGCCGTCCAATGGCGTTCGCCTACGAGCAGTACCCAGTACTCGGTGGCGTTCATGCTCCAGATGATGTCGGCGACCTCGTCGTCGGACAGATCCTCGCGCAACTGCCCTGTACTGCGCAGGTCTGCAGCGAATTCACGCATGTTCGCTGCGCGGCGCTCGCTGATCTCGGCCCATACGCGCGCGCACGACGCGTCGGTCGTCGCCGCCTCGCGTAGCGCCAGGAAGATCGGCGCGAGGCGTTGCTGAATGATGACCAGCGCGTCGGCATAGATCGCGATCTTGTCCTCGGCCCCGTTCGCCTCTCGGATTGCCCGCACGTACTCGCGCTGCCGAGCCGGAATCGCACGATCGGTCCCGGACAGAGCAGTCTCGACCAACTCTCGGAGCAATACCGGCTTGCGTCCGATCGATGCGTAGACCGTGTCCACGGAGACACCTGCGTGCGTGGCGATCTCAGCCACCGTGGTGGCGGCATAGCCCCGCTCCACGAACAGCGCTCGCGCCGCCGCGAGGATCGCGTGACGCGTATCCGCGGCCTGCGCGGCGCGCCGAGGGGCGTTGTATCGACGCTTGTCTGCCTTGACGTTCTCGCTCATCGGCGCCTATTCTACCAATATTCATCCGATACCTATTCGGGTGAATTCAGAAGGGATCCGGCCATGGTCTACGCCTACATTCAAGATGTCCCTATCGGCGAGGAGCTCTACAACCGGATCATCGAAGGACTGGGCCCGGAACCACTCGACGGCTCGCTACTGCACCTGTGCGTGCGTCGCGACGACGGCGGACTGCGCTATATCGACGTGTGGGAGTCCGAGGCGCATTGCGCTCGCGCCTTCGACGAACGCATCCACCCCGCCGTCGATGCCGCCTTCGCGGGCGCTCGTCCCGGCGAGCCGACGATTCAACACCTCACTGTCGTCCACGCCACCGGCTCGCTCCTGATCGCGAAGGACACCTGACCGTCGACGCTGCGCTTCGCGCCCTTCTGCTGCCTGTGCACTGGCACTAGGCGCACTCGACCCGCATTCGGCTACTACGATCCGGGGACACCTCCGCACCCGAATGAGAAGGATTCCCATGGCGCGCAAAATCATTGTCAGCCTTATCGACGACTTCGACGGCACATCCGAAGCCGACGAGACCGTCACATTCGGAATCGACGGAGTCGCCTACGAAATCGACCTGTCCGAGACCAACGCCACCAAACTGCGCGAAACGTTCGACCAGTGGCTTCCCTACGCCCGCCGAATCGGCCGCACCAAGACTTCCACCGGTCGACTCTCCGCGAAAACCGCGGCGAGCACACCGATTCGACGCAATGATCTCACCGCCATTCGTGCGTGGGCCGGCAACAACGGCCACCCGGTGTCGACTCGCGGACGGATCTCCGCAGACGTTATCGCCGCATACGACGCAGCGTCTGCATAAAGCACGACCGTTGTCGTGCTGAACGTTCGCCGGTTGCGACGGGTGACCCGGACACAGTCAAACGTCCGGGTCCAGCACCGCTCCCCGTTCAGATCTCGGCGAGGACCGCAGCATCCACATACCGCGGATCACGGGCGATCGCGGCAAAACTCGACTCACTGTCGGCACCGACCGATTCCTGCACCTCTGCCAACCGGACGAGTAGATCGAAATAGCTCGCCTCAGCCGGACGCAACTCCGCGATCGTCGCCGTGAGATCGAAATCGGCGGCGAACCGCGCCCGGTCGAGACCCACCAACAGCGTCGCCAGCCACCCACCCGAATCCGCCGCGAACATCGACCCGCTGGTTTCGGCCCAGAACAACACCGCGCTCGGTGCCATGTCAGAGCTCAACCGCCCCGCTGCGGCGAGCATCACCAGCGCGGTATAGATGTTCGACTCGCAAAAACCGAAGTGCATCAAATACGCCTCGAGCGCTCCGGCCCGATACCTCAGTACATAGGTCAGCCCGCCGGTGTCCTCCCCGAAGCAGTCGGCGAAGTACTCCCGAGGCGTGATCCCCTCCTCGGCCTGCCGCCAATCCGGCGCCTTGCCGTCCCAGAACCACCCGTCATACATCGCGCCGTGATTCTCGATGGTCTCCGGCCCCGGCGCCGGTGTCGCCAACCACTGCTCGAATGCCTGTCGCTCCATGGGAATTCGAGCAGCAACGACAAACGTGTCCGACACAACCGGCTCCTCATCTCGACGGCACCCACCATCGCGGGCCCACGCGCCATCCTAAGATCTCGCACCCACTACTTCGGCGGCCTGATCACACCGACGGCGCCCGCGCGGCCCGCTCGGCGCGCCGGGACAGCGCCGCGAAGGCATCGCGTAGCGCTGGGGGGCCGATGACCTCGATGTCGGTGTCGAAACGCGCCAGTGCCGCGGCGAGCGCCGCCCAGGACCACGAACCCATCGACAGCCTGGTGCGCCCCTCGCCCAGCGCCTCCACGACTGCTTCACCGGCGAACGGAGCGACCCGGGTGGCGGGAAGATCGAGGATTACCTCACCGTTGCACGGCCAGACATCGTCGCTCTCAGAGCCTTTGAACCGCGCGGAGAGAAACGTGACGACGTCTCCACCTGGTAACTCCCGAGCTGCGAAGCGCGGGCCGTGGGGGATGCGCAAACTCATCCGATCGACGCGAAAGCTCCGCCAGCCCGCGCGCTCGGGATCCCAGCCGATCAGGTACCAACGCCCGTTCCGAACCACGAGATGATGGGGTTGGACGCGGCGCGGCGCGCGCAACTCGGTTGTGTGTGCAGACCCCTGATAGTCGAAGCGCACCTCCGCCGCGGATCGAATCGCGGTGCTCAGTTCCACCAGAATTCGGGTGTCGACTTGGATATCGGCACCGCTCGCGGCGAGCTCGAGCGCGTCGACTCGCGCCCGCAACCTCGCCGGTAGGACCTGTCGCACGGTGGCGAGGGCTCGCGCGGCGCCTTCTTCGATGCCCGCCCCGGTCCCGACCGCGATGCGCAACGCCACCGCGAGCGCGACGGCTTGCTCGTCGTCGAACAACAGCGGCGGTAGTTCACTGCCTGCCTCCAGCCGGTAACCGCCCTCGGGGCCCTTGATCGCCTGGATGGGATAGCCGAGCTCGCGCAGACGGTCGACGTCGCGGCGCACCGTGCGCGCGCTGACGTCGAGCCGCTCGGCCAATAGAGCTCCTGGCCAGTCCCTGCGGACCTGCAGCAAAGACAGCAGCGAGAGCAGGCGGCGAGAAGTCGCCGTCGAAGTCGATGTCGGCATGGTTCCAGATTGCCAGGAGTAGCGGACATTCCCTGTCCGCTACCGGTGACAGTGTGGAATTCGTCGCCCCCCGGCGGCGCACACCACTCGAAGGGACACTGATCAGACATGACGGTCAATATTGTTGCCCACCTGAATTTCCACGGCCAGGCCCGTGCGGCCCTGGAGTTCTACCAGTCGGTATTCGGTGGCCGGCTGACCCTCGCCACCTACGCCGACTTCGGCATGCCGACCGAACTGCCCGACGCCGCCAAGGTGGTCTTCGGTCAGGTCATTGCCGACAACGGATTCCGGGTCATGGCCTACGACGTGCCCGGCCACGACTCCCCTGCCGCTGCGGCCACGCCCACCACCCGCCGCGACAACGGCACCACCATCACCGAGGAGCGGTTCTTCCTTTCGGTGCGCGGCGAGACCGTCGAGGAGGTCGGCGCGCTGTGGGAACGCCTCGCCGAGGGCGCGACGGTGATCGAGGCATTCGGCCCAGCTCAGTGGGCGCCCGCCTTCGGGATGCTGAGCGATCGCTTCGATGTCACCTGGATTCTCGACGTGGCAGCCGAGTACGTCCCGGCTTGAGCCGTGGTTCGGGGTGCACAGTGATCGGTCAGCGAGGGTCCGCGGTGGGATGGGCGGCGAGCAGTGATTCCAGGTGCGTGCGCGCCCAGCCACACAGTTCGTGCACGGTCGTGAGCAGGTCGATCCCGGCCGCGGTGAGCGAATAGTCGACGCGGGGGTTGGCGGAGTGGTGGTCGTAGCGGGCGACGATTCCGTCGGCTTCCAACCCACGTAGCGTCTGGGTGAGCATCTTGTAGCTGATGCCGTCGACCGACCGATGCAACTAGCGCTTGCTCGAGGTCGGTGACAAAGAGTCGGGCGTAGGCCTTGTCATCGCCGGGCCGCAAGACGCGGTCAGCGCATACCGCGACACCATCGGACCGGTGATCGTGGACGACCTCGACGCGGCGAGGCAGTTCGTCACCGACATCGGCGGCGAAATCACCGGCGGACCGATTGTCTCGGCGACAGGTCGGGTGGTGTACGCGCGCCACCCGGACGGCACGAACGTCGAATACGTGCAGTGGGCAGCCGGCATCCGCTCGCACGTGCTCGACTGACAGCGGCGGGCCGGTCGACTCCAGCTCAGAAATCCTGTCGCTACGACAAGTTCTCCGGCGGAAATTCTCCGGAGGATGCAGTGACAGGGGCTGTTCGCCGCATCGATACTTGCTTCGACCCGGGTCGCGGGATGGCACCGGCGCCGCCCCCTCCATGCCCGGGGTCGCGGCGGTAGTGATGGCCGTCGCGATGAAGTCGGCGCCGGAGTGCACGTGCGGGGCCCGCGATGAGATGAGGGACGGTGCGAGTACTCGCGCGGACAGCTGTTGGTCGACCGAAGACCGTGATCGCGGTGATCACGCTGTTGCTCGTTCTCGCGGGTGCGGGTGGCGTCTCGCTGCAGCAGCGATTGTCCGGCGGCGGGTTCTGGAACGCGGACGCCGAATCCGCGCGCGCCGCGCGGATCTTGGCGGACGAGTACACCACAGGAACACCGAATGTCATTGTGCTGGTCGATGTTCCGGCCGCAGGAGGAACCGTCGATACACCCGCGGTCGCCGCCACCGGTCTACGGCTGACCACCGAGCTGGCCGCGGTATCCGGTGTGCGTTCGGTGAGCTCGTACTGGTCCACCGGATCGCCAGAGTTCCTTCGCACTACCGATCGCGGCAAGGCACTGGTCGCCGTGGATGTTCCCGGTGACGAGATCGTGGTGGACACCGTGGTGTCCAGGCTGATCGACAGCTACCGGGATCGGGACTACGGCGAGCTCCACCTGCGGCTGGGTGGCGCCGCGGTGAGCTATCACGATGTCACCGAACAACTGTCGCATGACATGAAAGTCAGTGAGGCGGTGACGATTCCGATCCTGCTGGTGCTGTTGGTGCTGATCTTCGGCAGTCTGATCGCCGCGGGGCTGCCGCTGGTACTCGGCGTGGTGTCGATCATCGGCACCTTCGGAATCCTGCGTCTGCTCACCGAGATCACCCAGGTTTCCAGCTATGCGCTGAACCTGACCACGGTGCTCGGACTCGGTCTCGGCATCGACTACAGCCTGTTCCTGGTCAGCCGATTCAGAGAAGAGCGCCACGGTGGTCGCGACGTACCGACCGCGGTGCGGGTGACCGTGCTGACCGCCGGGCGCACGGTGCTGTTCTCGGCCGCCACGATCGTCATCGCGATGCTGGCGATGCTGCTGTTCCCGATGCCGTTCCTGCGTTCACTGGCCGCGGCCTGCCTGTCGGTGACACTCTTGGCCGCGCTCGCGACCGTGACCTTGCTGCCTGCCCTGCTCATGTTGTTCGGGCACCGCATCGACTCACTCGACCTGCGTCGAGGCCTACGGCGGCTGCGCGGGCGAGCCGACCCAGCACCGATGCGGCCCGAGAACGGTTTCTGGTATCGCACCGCACGGCGAGTCACCGCGCGCCCCTGGGTATTCGGTGGTGCCGCGCTGCTGGTGGTGGTCTTGCTCGGCGTCCCGTTCGCCGGGTTGCGATTGGGACTGACCGACGACCGAGCATTACCGGTGACGGTGGAGAGCCGTCAGGTCGGTGACGTGCTGCGCGCCGAATTCCCGGCGACCTCGGCGGGCCGATTCGATGTGGTCGTCGACGGACCGATCAGCGCGGACGAACTGGCCCAGCTGACACAACGCATACAGCACCTCTCGCATGTGCGGCTGGTCCGTGGCCAGTCCGGGCCCGAGGGCGCACATCTGACGGTGATCCCCGACGTCGACCCGTATTCGCCGGCAGCCGAAACCCTGCTCGATGACATCCGGCGGACCGATTCGCCCGCGCCACTGCTGGTCGGCGGCGCCACGGCCGAGAACACCGATACCAAATCCGGATTGGCAGGGCGCCTGCCGCTGGTGGTCGCACTCATCGTGGTCGCGATGCTGGTGTTGCTGTTCGCGTTCACCGGCAGCGTGGTGATCCCGTTGAAGGCGGTGCTGCTCAACACGTTGAGCTTGTCGGCGACCTTCGGTGCGATGGTCTACATCTTCCAGGACGGGCATCTGAAATGGCTGGTCGGCGATTTCACCGAGATCGGCTATCTGGCCGCGCCCGTACCGGTGCTCGTCTTCTGCTTGGCCTTCGGATTGTCGATGGACTACGAGGTGTTCCTGCTGTCACGGATTGCCGAGGAGTACCGGACGCGCGGTGTGACAGCCGACGCGGTCGCGTACGGACTGGAGCGCACCGGCCGCATCGTCACCGCGGCCGCCGCGCTGATGGCGATTGTCTGTGTGGGGCTGGCCTTTTCACAGGTCGCGTTCACCAAGCTGATGGGCGTGGGCTTGACGCTGGCGGTGCTGATGGACGCGACCGTCGTCCGGGGCGTGTTGGTACCTGCCTTCATGCGCCTGCTGGGCGCCGCGAACTGGTGGGCACCGCCGTTCCTGCGACGAGTCCATCGTCACATCGCCGTGCGTGAGAACTGACCGATCGCCTGCGCGGCGGTTTGGCTCCCGGTGCAATTCTTCGGCTCCGTATTCGTCTCACAGGACCAAATATCCGGACAATCCGGCGTTCCGCCGGTCCATTTCCGCGATAAGTGACTTCCGTTACCGCACAACAACATTGGCTATCGACCAACCCGAATGACACAGTGAAACGAGCGCCGTTTGGGCGCACGGACCACTCGTGAATCGCCCGATCAGCCGGGCGAAGACCGCCACCGGACGGAATTCGGATCGCTGCAGCGCCGCGCGATCGAGCACATTTCAGCTCTTCACCTCAGGGGTATATCCATGTCCGTTTCCATGCGCCATCCACTGACTGCCTATCAGCGCGACATCTGGACGATCGTGGAACATTTTCCCGGTCTGCCCAGCTACCTCTCCAACGTGGTCGGCCGCTTCTCCCTCGCCGTCGACGTCGACGTGATGGTCGCCGCGATCGAGCGGACCTGGGCGCGCAACGACGGTCTGCGGCTGCGGTACCGCGTCCTCGACGGTGTTCCCTACCAGGAGCTCTCGTCCGACCCGATGCCGGAGGTCCAGGTCATCGACGTCGGTGCTGCCCCCGATCCACATGCCGAGGCGCAGCGCCGGATCGAGGTGCTCACCGGTTCGGCGATCGACCTCACCGGGGCGGTGCCCTTCCGGGCGCACATCATCCGCGTCGGCGCGGAGGCCTCCTACCTGGTCTTGACCACCCACCACGTCGCCGCCGACGCGACCGGGCTGTTCCATATCGGCGCTCAGATCCTCACCGACTACGCCACGACGATGACCGGGAATCCGATCGAGCTACCGGGATCGTCGTTTCTGGGATGCCTGCCGTTCGAACGTGATTATCGGGCAAGCGATCAGTACCTGCTCGACCGCGACGCTCTGGTCGCCGCGCTGACCACCAGCACCCCCGCACTGTTCGACCGGCCCCGCGCCACCGAGGGGCTGGCACCGGTCACGGCGTACGAGTTCACGCTGGATCGCTTGCTGGTCAACCGGATTCGCGAATCAGGGCTGTCGCTGTACCCGTATTTCTGTGCGATGCTCGGCCTCTACCTGTCGCGTGTCCTGCGCACCGACGAGGTCGCCATCGGTATCCCGTTCGGTAATCGCGCCAACCCCACCGAGCAGGCCACGATCGGTCACTTCGCCAACACGCTGCCACTGTCCATCCGGACAGCGGGCCCTCGCACCGTGCGCGAATTGGTGTCCGCGGTAAAAGCCGATGTGCGCCGCATGAAGCAGCACGAGCGTTATCCGCTCGGCGATCTCATGGGTGAGCTGCGCCGCCTCGGCAACCCGGCGAGACAGCTGTTCGACGTGACGGTCGCCTACCCGCGCCTGCCCTCGGCCGCGGGCTTGATCGACGGACTCGAGGAAGTGCAGCAACCCTCCCAGGGGTACAGCCCGCTGGCGATGGCCTGGACGATCTCGGAGATCGATGACAACGGGCCGCTGCTGATCCGCCTCGATCACGCCGCCGACATCTTCGATGCCGACTACCCGATCGAGTCCGTCGCCGAGCATCTGATCGCGTTGCTGCACGCCGGGATCGACGCTGTCGACACCGATCCGTCGCTGCTGCCGATGTTGTCGGCGGCCGAGCACGACCTGCTGGTCGACCGCGCTCGCGCGACGGCGCGCCCCTACGAGGACCAGACCACCATCATCGCCCGCATCATGGCTCAGGCCGAGCGCACGCCGGACGCGGTCGCGGTCCACACCGCGACCGCCGACTCGATCACCTACCGCGGGCTCACCGACCGTGCCGCCGCCCTGTCCGGTGTGCTCCGCGATTCCGGGGTCGAGGCCGGCGATCTGGTCGCGGTGCTGCTCGAACGCGGTCCGGACATGCTCGTCGCGATCCTGGGCGCTGTGCACGCCGGAGCCGCATATGTCCCGATCGACCCCGGCTATCCTGCCGACCGCATCGCCTACCTGCTGGCCGACAGTGCCGCCAAGGTGGTGCTGACCGACACCGAGATGTCCGGCGGGCTCGTGCTGTCGCCAGAGAACTGGTCGACGGACACCCCGGCGCGGACTCCGGCCCCGACCGGCACCGACCCGGCCTACGTGATCTACACATCCGGCTCCACCGGTCGTCCCAAAGGTGTGGTGGTCGAGCACCATTCGGTGCTCAACCGGATCGGCTGGATGCAGCGGCAGTATCCGCTGGGCCCCACCGATGTGATCCTGCAGAAGACGCCGTCCTCGTTCGACGTGTCGGTGTGGGAGCTGTTCTGGTGGGCGCTCGAGGGTGCCCAGGTGGCGCTGCTGCGGCCGGGCGGTGAGAAGGATCCCCGTGAACTGCTCGCCGCCGTCGCCGACTTCGGTGTCACGGTCATGCATTTCGTGCCGTCGATGCTGACGCCCTTCCTGGATCTGCTCGAGTCCGACCCGACCGCGGTGGACGAGGCCGCCGGTCTGCGGACGGTGTTCTGCAGTGGTGAGGCGCTGCTCCCCCATCAGGTCAACCGGTGGAATCAGACTTTCGCCGGGCTCGGTGCCCGCGCGCCACGCCTGGTCAACCTGTACGGCCCGACCGAGGCCACCGTGGACGTGTCCTATCACGACTGCCCGGTCGACCCGGCCCGAACGGTGACCCGCGTACCGATCGGCCGACCGATCGACAACACCCGCCTGTACGTGCTCGGCCCGTCCGACCAGCCTCAACCGGTCGGCGTCGCGGGCGAATTGTGCATTGCCGGAGCCGGTCTGGCGCGCGGCTACCGCGATCGCCCGGAATTGACGGCGGAGAAATTCGTCGCCGACCCGTTCCACCCGGGCGAGCGGATGTATCGCACCGGCGATCTGGCTCGCCGCCTCGCCGACGGTGAACTTGAGTACCTGGGACGCATCGACCGGCAGGTGAAGATCCGGGGCAACCGGGTCGAGCTGGGCGAGGTCGAGAACGCACTGGCCGCACTGCCCGGCATCACCGCCGCCACGGTCATCGACCGGGCCGCCCCCGACCGCGCCACCTATCTGGCCGCCTACTGCGTGGCGGCATCCGCACCGGAGCCCGCAGCACTGCGTGCTGCCTTGTCGAAGACACTGCCGGAGTTCATGATTCCGTCGCTGTTCGTTCGCGTCGACGCGATCCCGCTGACCCCGAGCGGCAAGGCCGACCGCGCCGCGCTCGCGGCGATCACCGCCGAGAACTCGACCGTCGAGCACACCGCACCCCGCACACCGGTCGAGGAACAGTTGGCGCTCATCTGGCGCGAGGTGCTCGACCGCGAGTCGGTATCGGTGTTCGACAATTTCTACGACCTCGGTGGCGACTCGATTCTGCTGCTGCGTGTGCGAGCCAGGGCCGAGGCCAGGGGGCTGGTGATCAGCGCTCGTGACATCGCCGAATGCCCCACCATCGCCGAACTGGCCGAGCGGGCGGGCACCGGTGCTGTCGTCGCGACCGCTCTCGCCCCGTTCGAGCTGGTGGCCGGGATCGACCGAGCCCGCCTACGGCATGTGGTGGACGCGTACCCGTTGACCAGGTTGCAGCTGGGCATGCTGTTCCACAGCCGCGAACGTGCCGAATCTTCGCTCTACCACGATGTCTTCCGGTATTCGCTGCGGATGCCGTGGGACGAGGCAGCACTGCGTGCCGCGACGTCGCGATCGGTCGCCCGGCATCCGATGCTGCGCACCTCCTTCGAGCTCGCCGGCTACTCCGAGCCGCTGCAACTCGTGCACGCCTACCTCGATCCCCCGTTGACGATCGTCGACCTGCGCGCGACCGAAACCGACCAGGCCGAGGCATTGATCCGTGACCATGTCGAGCAACGACGCCTGCGCCCGTACGTCTTCGACCAGCCAGGCCTGTTCGATCTCACGGTGTACCGGCTCGCCGACCGGATCGAGCTGGTGCTGGCGTTCCACCACGCCATCCTCGACGGCTGGAGTGTGGCGACGCTGATCTCGGAGCTGCTGGCGGACTATCGGGGCGCGGGCGAGTTCCCCGCCGAGCTTCCGTCCTTCGCCGAATATGTTCGTGCCGAGCGTGATTCGCTCGACGATCCGGCCGATCGGGAGTACTGGGCACGGGAGTTGGACGGTGCGGACACGATCGGTGTCCCCGGACTGCGCCCCCATGTCCCCGTGGATGCGACACCGACCGCGGGCCCGGCGCAGGCGCGTGTTTCGGTACCGGTTGCGGTCGGCGCCGATTTGCTGGCACGCGCCGACGAAGTGGCCGCCGCCGCGCATATCCCGGTCAAGGCAGTCCTGCTGGCCGCGCACCTGTGCACCGTCGGCCTGTTGTCCGGTCGCACGGATGTGACCACCGGCGTCGTCACCCATGGGCGGCCCGAGCGCATCGATGCCGAGCGCACGGCCGGACTGTTCCTGAACACGATGCCACTGCGGTTGAACTTCAGCGGCCGCAGTGGGCGTGAGGTGCTCACCGGTGTCTTCGAGCGCGAGCGCAACAGTGCACAGCACAAGCGGTTCCCGCTCACCGACATCCAGCGCGAAGTAGGCGTGGTCGTCGACACCGCGTTCAACTATGTCCACTTCCATGCCGCGGGCGCGGCCATGGACGCGCTGGACGTGACTTTGCTCGGCATCGACATTCGCGAGGACACCAACTTCGCGCTGCTGGTGAACGTGATCCGCAACCCGCTCGACGGAACGCTGGCACTGCGCGTCGACGGCGATCCCGCGACCTACACCCGCGACCAGCTGGTCGGCATCGGTGAAACCTACCTGCGGGTCCTCGACCTGCTCACCGGCGATCCCTCGGCCACGGTGGACTTCGGCTCGCTGGCTCCCTCCCCGGAGACGCTGGTCGCCGCACCTGCCTCTGGCACGGTGATCGACCTCTTCGATGCCCGCGCGGCCCGCACACCCGATGCAATTGCCGTCGAATTCGGCAGTCGGGCAATGACATACGCGGAGTTGCTCACCCTATCCAATCGGGTCGCGGCAACACTGGTGGCGCGCGGGGCACGCCGGGGCGACCGCATCGCGGTGGCCGTAGACCGATCACCCGAGCAGATCGCGACAGTTCTGGGAATCGCCAAGGCGGGCGCGGCCTGCGTGCCGCTCGATGTCAGCTATCCGACCTCGCGCCTGCACGCGATGCTGGACCAGGCACAGCCGTTCGCGGTGATCACCGGCGCCGGCCACGAGACTCTGGTGCCACCCCGGTATTCGCGACTCACCCTCGACGAACTGCTCGCTCCCGGAAGTATTGCCGAACTGCCGGCGAGCGATCCCGAGGCCACCGCGTACGTGTTGTTCACGTCGGGCTCCACCGGGACGCCGAAGGGTGTGGCCATGCCGCATCGCGCGCTGGCCAATCTGATCCGCTGGCAGCTGTCGACCGCCAGCGGGACACTCCCCGGTGTCGAACGGGCCCCGGCGACCACGCAATTCGCCCCCTTGTCGTTCGATGTGTCATTCCAGGAGATCTATTCGACGCTGTGCGGTGGGGGTCGCCTCATCGTGCTGAGCGAGGAGCAGCGCCGCGATCTACCTGCCCTGGCCCGCGTACTCACGAGCACCGGCACCGAACGGATCTTCCTGCCCTATGTGGCCTTGCAGCAACTGGCCGAGGCCGCGATCCGGCTCGGCACGGCACCGAGCGGGCTGCGGGTGATCATCTCCTCCGGCGAGCAACTCCGCGTCACCGACGAGATCCGGGCGCTGTGCGCGGCAGGGACCGAAGTGCTGCTGGAGAACCAGTACGGCCCCACCGAAACCCATGTCGCCACCCGATACACGATGACCGGCGACCCGGCGCTGTTCCCGGTGCTGCCACCGATCGGCACCGCCATCGACGGCGTGGAGATCCTCGTCCTCGACGACCGGCTGCGCCCGGTTCCCGACCACGTGCCCGGCGAGATCTACCTCGGCGGTGCCGCCCTCGCCGACGGCTACGAGCACCGGCCCGATCTCACCGAGGCCGCCTTCGTTCCGCACCCGTTCGCACCGCCGCGCCGGCTGTACCGGACCGGCGATATCGGTCGCCGGCTGCCCGGCGGCGAGGTGATCAGTGACGGTCGCCGCGGTGGGCAGGTCAAGATCCGCGGTCACCGGGTGGAACCGAGGGAAGTCGAGCTGGCGCTGCACCGTGTCACCGCGGAGCTGCCCGGCGTCAGCGAAGTCGCCGTGGTGGCGCACACCACCGTCGCAGGGGCCTCCAGCGCCCACACCGTACTGGTGGCGTTCCTGGTCGGCTCCCGTGCCGGTGCCGACGAGGCGGAGATCGCCGCCGCACTGCGGGAATGGTTGCCGGACTACATGATTCCCAGTCGGCTGGTCTGGCTCGACGCGATGCCACTGACTCCGAGCGGCAAGCGGGCCGACGCGGTCCTGGCCGCAATGGCACTGCCCGCCGCCACCTCGGCGGGCCGGGTTCGCCCGCGCACGCCCGCGGAATCAGGGCTGGCGGCGCTGATGGCCGAAGCACTCGGCCTGCCCGAAATCGGCGTGCACGACGACTTCTTCGCTCTCGGCGGTACTTCCCTGACCGCGATGCGCCTGATCGTGTCCATCGAACAGCGCTACGGGGTGTCGCTGCCGGTCTCCACCCTGGCTACCGGCCCCACAGTCGCCGCCCTGGCCGCGCAGCTCGACGAACGTGTTGAGGCGGGTGTCGATCCGCTGGTGCTCCTGCGACCGGGTACCGGGACACCGCTGTTCCTCGTGCACCCGATCGGCGGAAATGTGCTCTGCTACATCGAATTGAGCAAACACCTACCCGATGGGCTGCCGCTGTACGGCCTGCAGGCCGCGGGTCTCGAGACGGGCAGCACCCCGGCCGAATCCATCGCGGAGATGGCGAGCAACTACATCGCGGCACTGCGCCGCGTCCAACCGGCGGGGCCCTATCATCTGGGCGGCTGGTCACTGGGCGGGATGGTCGCCTTCGAAATGGCGCGCCAACTGTCCGAGGCCGGTCACGAGGTGGGCACCCTGGCGCTGATCGACACCATGACGGTGCGCCACGGCGACGGCATGCCGGTGCCCGAACACGCGCTCTACGAGTTCTTCCTGTGGGAACTGCTGTGGCTGGCGCGCGGCGCCGCCACCGCGGTGATCGAGATCCCGCAGGAGCTCGACACCGACGATGCGGTCTTCGACTTCATCCTCGACACCGCCGTCGAAGCGGGCGTGCTGCCGCCGACCGGATCCCGTGCGCTGGTCCGGCGGTTGTTCGAGGTGTTCGTGGCGGGGTGGCGCGCGATCGACGCCTACCGGCCGCAGGCCTATGACGGCGACATCACCCTGTTGCGCGCCGCGCTGCCGCTGCCGCAGGTGCTTCGTCCCGCCCATGATCGGGCGGGCACACTGCACCGAGACCCGACCAACGGCTGGGATGCCTACGCGGCAGGACATCTCGAGGTCGTCGAGGTACCGGGTGACCATCTGACGTTGATCCAGTCCCCGCACGTCGCCGAGGTGGCCGCCCGACTGGCTCGATTGCTCGAACAAGCGGCAGCGACCGCATCATGACTCTGACGAATCCCGCGACACAGCAAGGAAATCCAGTGAACTCACCCGTGAAGTCGGCACTAGTGGTCGGCGCAGGCATCGGCGGTCTCACCGCCGCCGCGGCCCTGCGCCGGGCCGGAATCGATGTCGTGCTGTGCGAGCGCGGCCCGGAACTGCGCGCGGCCGGATTCGGTCTGTCGGTGCAGTCGAACGCGATGAACGCCCTGCGCACCCTCGATCTCGGCATCGACGAGGAACTGCTCCGAGCGGGCGCACAGGCGCGATCGTTCACCTTTCGCCGGCCCGGCGGTTCGGACATGCGACGCATCGACGTGTCCGGCATCGACGCCGAATTGGGCGCTCCCGCGGTCGCACTCGCCCGCAAAGACCTCCACGACGTGCTGCTGGCAGCCTGCGGCGACGACCTGCGGGTAGAGCTCGGCGCCGAGGCGGTCGCGTTCACCGAGACCGCCGACGCGGTGCAGGTCGAGTTCACCGACGGCCGCACCCTGAGCGCCGATGTGCTGATCGGCGCGGACGGAATCAACTCCGCGATCCGCGCCCAGCTGCACGGCGCCGAGGCTCCGCGGCCGGGCAAGTTCGTGTGCTGGCTGGCGCTGGTGCCGTTCGCGCACCCAGCGATCGAGCCCGGCGCCTCGATCCACTACTGGGGCAGGGGCATGCGCTTCGGCATCCACGACATCGGACACGGCAATGTCTACTGGTGGGCCACCCTGACCACCACCGCCGAGCAGGCCGCGGACTGGCCGCACGGCAAAGACGATCTGCTCGCCAGATTCACGGGTTGGGCGCCCGAGATCACCGAGATCATCACCGCCACACCGGAATCGGACATTCTCGCACTGCCCGCTCAGGACCGCCCGCCGCTGACCGCGTGGGGCAGCGGCCGGGTGACCCTGCTCGGCGACGCCGCCCACCCGATGCTGCCCAGCCTGGGGCAGGGCGCGAACTCGGCGATCGAGGACGCGGTGGTGCTCGCGCACGCGCTGGCCACCCACGACGACGCTGGGGCCGGACTGCGGGTCTACGAACAGCGGCGGATTCCGCGCACCACGATGCTCGTCGACGGATCCCGCAAGCTGGGCCGCCTCGAACAGACCCGCAATCGTGCGCTGATCGTCGTTCGCGACGGCTTCATCGTCAAGAGCGCCGAAGCGAAACTGCAGGCCAGTCTCGCCGAACCGATGACGTGGCCCGGGCTGGGCGACCTCGAGCCGGTCGCCGCGCTGCCGCGGCCGTTGTCCACGCTGGAACGCTGGCACTGGACCGTGGATCAGGTGGCGCCGCTGCACATCGTCTCGCGAGTGCGCGTCACCGGCGACCTCGACGCCGATACGGTCCGTGCCGGTCTGGCCGCGCTGACTCGGCGGCATCCGATGCTGCATGCCGAAGTGCGCAGCGATGACGGCCGCAATCCACGCTTCGTCCCGGTCGCGATTCAGTCGATTCCGTTGCGCGAGGTGATATCCGAGGACTGGATCGCCGAGGTCGACGCCGAGTTGCGGACACGATTCGAAGCAGAGGCACCGCTGCTGCGCGCCACCTTGATCACCGTCGGACCGGACGTCCACGACCTCGTGCTGACCTCCACCTACACCATCGCCGACGCGGTGACCGTGCTGTCGTTCGCCCGGCAGGTGCTCGAGCTCGCCGCCGAAACCGGCGGCTGGGTTGCCGAAGTGCCCGCGCCACCCGCGCCGGAAGCGTTGTTCCCCCGGCCTTTCCAAGGCTGGCGAGGCAAGCGCAAGGCCATCGCCCGGCTGGCGGCCGACGGGGTGCGCGATCTGCGGGTCAAGCCGGTGCGAGTCAGCGCGGGCACCGAAGTTGCACCTGCGCAGCGTTTCACCAAGCTGACGCGGCGAGTGGTGGACGGGACCCAGTACCAGGCACTCCTCGACGCCTGCGCCACACGCGACGTACCACTGTCGGGTCTGGTCGCCGCCGCACTCGCGCGCGCCGCCGGAAACGACGCCGATGCACCGCGAGCCCACTTCCCGGTCGGTGTCTCGGTGCTGTTCCGCGAGCAGCTCGAGCGACCGCTCGACGCCACCCACACCGGCGCTTACCAGGCGATGATCGCCCTTCCCACACCGGCGGGACAACCGCTGTGGCAGACGGCCACCGACTTCGCCACCGACTTCGCGAGTCGTATCGAACAGCGCCAGCACCTGGCAAACCTGGGTGGAATCGGATTCATGCTGCCCAAGACACCGGCACAACCGGACAAGGTGGTCGGCCTGCTGGACGCCCGCGGGCCGGGCAATCTGTGCCTGACCTTCGTCGACACTCGCGACTTCCCTGCCCGTATCGGCAACTGGGAGGTCTCCGGCGCCGAAGTCGTCTCCGGCATGTCGATCAGTGGTCTGATGATGCTGACCGTCGGTCACGGCACCGACGCGTTGTCGCTGAATCTCGGCTACATCGACGGACTCCTGTCGCCCGAACGCGCCGACGCGTTGATCGACACCGTCGTCGACGCTCTGCTCAGCGTGGTTCCCGCACCGGAAGTCGCTGCTGCGCACTGAGTTCCGCCCCCGACCGACCACGACGGCACTTCGGTATCGATCTCGACATCGAAGTGCCGTGGTCGTTCGGATCGACGCGCCGGCACCTAGATCGCCGGAACGCGGTCCCGCGAGATCCACGCGATGAGTTCGTTCTCCACCTCGTCGCGATTGATCTCGTTGAGGATTTCGTGGCGGGCGTTCGGGTACACGCGGTAGGTGATGTCGCTGAGCCCCGCGTCGCGGTAACGCCGCACCTGCAGATCACTCAGTCGCGCACCGTCATTGAGCGGGTCACTGCCGCCGACCATGACATACAGCGGCAGGTCGGTCCGGATGCCGCGGGGCCGGGCGAGCCGTTCGTTGCCCAGCTTCGCCAGCGATGCCATATTCACCGCATCGATCTCGAACCCGCACCACGGGTGGGCCAGGTAGGCGTCGACCTGGGCCTCGTCGCGGCTGAGCCAGTCGGCGGGCGTGCGGGTCGGCTGGAACTCCCGGTTGAACAGGGCGAGCAGGTCGCCGTCGGCGGCGGCGATCTCGACGAACAGTTCATCCACCGCGGTGGTACCGCACAGGACCGCGGCATCGACCAGCGCATCGTGATCGAGCAGGTACTGCTGGACCGCGAACGAGCCGAGGCTGTGCCCGAACAACACCACGCGCCGATCGGAATGGAGCTCGCGCAGGATCGTGGTGAGCGCCGCCATGTCCTCGACGAGCAGATTCCAGCCGTTGTCGCCGAGGTCACCGGGTGCACCGGGTGCACCGGCCATGCTGTGTCCGTGTCCGCGATGGTCGGCTGCGTAGACGGCGTAGCCGAGCGCCACGAGACGTTCGGCGAGATGGCTGTAGCGCGCGGCATGTTCTCCCATGCCGTGCGCGATCTGGACCACGCCGGTGACGTCGTCGCCGGCGGGCAGCCAGGACCGGACGTGGATGGTGGTGCCGTCACTGCTGGGGTAGCTGAACATGGATCACTCCTGTGTGATGTGCGGACAGTGTTGTGCGACAGCGGCTTTCACGGACCGGTGATGGCGCGTTTGAGGATCTTGCCGGTCGGCCCGGTCGGCAGGGCGTCGAGTAGCCACACCTGCCGCGGGTATTTGTAGGCCGCGACCCGATCCCGGACGAATTCCTGGATCTGCTCGCCGGTCGTGGTCGCGCCGACGCGCAGGGCGACGGCGGCCACGATCTCCTCGCCCAGATGCGCGTCGGCGATCCCGATGACCGCGGCCTGGGTGATCTCGGGATGCTCGTAGAGCACCTCTTCGATCTCGCGCGGATACACATTGTAGCCGCCGCGGATGATCATGTCCTTCTTGCGGTCGACGATGTAGAGGTAGCCGTCTTCGTCGCGACGGGCGAGGTCACCGGTGCGAAACCAGCCGTCGGGGATCGCCGTGGCGGTGTCGGCGGGTCGGCGCCAGTACCCCAGCATCACGTTGGGGCCGCGCACCACGATCTCGCCGATTCCGTCGATGCTGTCGACGAGTTCGACCTCGACGTCGCGGATCGGCGTACCGATCGAGCCTGGTTTGCGTGGCTGTCCCGCATGGTTGAACGCGACCACCGGACTGGTCTCCGACAACCCGTATCCTTCGAGAATCACACAGCTGAAACGCTGTTCGAAGCCGTGCAACAGCTCCACCGGCAGCGAGGCGCCGCCGGAGACGCAGCGGCGCAAGGTCGAGACATCGGCCTCGGCGGCGCCGGAGTCGTGCAGCAGCGCCGAATACATCGTCGGCACACCGGCGAACACCGTCACACCATCGCGCGCGATCGCCTCGAAGACCGCCGCGGGTTCGAAGCGCGGCACCAGGGTCAGGCAGGCGCCGCTGCGGATCGCCGCGTTCATCGCGCAGGTCTGGCCGAAGGTGTGGAACAGCGGCAGGCAGCCGAGGATCACGTCGTCGGTGCCGATATCGAGCACGGTCGTGGAATAGACGTCGGCGTTGTGGACCAACCCGGAATGCGACAGCGCGGCGCCTTTGGGCGTGCCGGTGGTGCCGGAGGTATAGAGGATCACGGCCGGTTCCTCGGCGGTGATCGAGCGATCGTCGCGGCGGGGGTCGTGCCCGGCGAGCAGTTCGGCCAGGAGGTCGGCGTCGATGGTGAGCGCCGTGGTCCCGGCTTCCTGCGCGCCATGCGGACCTTCACCCGGCCCGTCGACCCAGTCGAACAACAGCGCCGCCATTGAATCCCGCAGGTAATAGGCAACTTCGCGCGATTTGAGCAACGGGTTCATCGGCACGACCACCGCGCCGGATCGCAGGATGCCGTAGTACAGCACGACGAATTCCGGCACGTTCGGCAGCATCAGCGCCACCCGATCCCCTGGCTCGATCCCACGCTCGCGCAGAAAGGCAACGACCCGAGCAGTGCGCTCCTCGAGTTTCTCGTAGGTCAGCACGGTCGTACCCGAGCGCAGCGCAGGCCGGTTCGGGTGGCACAGCGCGGAGTGGAGCAGGTTCTCGCTCAGAGCGGGCATCGGCAGATCCTCGGGGACGAAAGCGGTCGACAACGCAAAAATCGTCGCACCGCTGTGACCGCGATCCCATGGATCGCCGGACAACATCGCCGCGAAAGCATTGTCCGCGGGAACAACCACACCCCCGGTAAGCTGCGGAAATGGTCCGAACATCGCCACCGAGCCCGATCGTCGACGTCGCCGCGGCACTGCTCGCGCGCATCGACGATCTCGGACTACAGCTGGCCCGGCGATTCGTCGACGAACTCGAGACCTACCGCAACGAGAACCAGGTTCCGTTCGACACAATCCGCACCTCCTGCACCCGCAATCTGACGCTGATGGTGCAGCACTTCACCACCGCCGAACCGGTGGATCCCGAGCCGCCGAAGGAAACCGGCAGGCTGCGCGCCCAGCAGGGTGTGCCGCTGGCCGAGACCCTGCACGCCTTCCGGATCGGCTTCGAATTCCTGTGGTCGGAACTGGTCGCCGAAGCCAGACGGCATCCGGCGGTCACCGACGCCGTCCTCGTCGATCTGGCGGCCGAGGTCTGGGCGCTGGCAGGCGAGTACTCCGTCGCCGTCGCGGCCGCCTACCGGGAGATGAGCTCAGAACTCGTGCTGCAACGCGAGCACGAGCGGTCGGTGCTGGTCGAGGCGTTGTTCACCGGCGTCATCGCCGACCCGGCCACCCTCGGCGAGGCCACGCGCGTTCTCGGGCTGCCGCCGCGGGGACGCTACGTGGTGGTCGCCGCGGAGGTCAGCGCCGCGGGCCGGGAGGCGCTGCCCGGCATCGAAACCGAGTTGCGCCGTGCGCAGATCATCTCCGCTTGGCGACTCCGCCCGGATCAGCAGATCGGCGTTCTCGCGCTCCCGGCGAATCAGGAGTCCACCACGCTGGCCACGCTGCGCAAATTTCGAGCACGCGTCGGCATGAGCCCGCCCTACGAGTCACTCACCGACACCCCGCAGGCGCTGCATTTCGCCCGGCTCGCGGTGGTCGGCCTCGGCGATCACACCTCCGGCGTCGCCCGATTCGACGACAATCCGCTGGGCATGGTCGTCGCCGCCGCGCCACTGGAGGCTGCGCGCATGGTCGACCTGCGCCTACACGAGGTGCTCGCCCTCCCCCACGACGACCGCCACCGCCTCCTGGAAACCCTCGAAACCTGGTTCGCCGCAGGCGGTTCCGCGGCCACCACCGGCGAACGGCTCTACCTGCACGCGAACACAGTGCGCTACCGCCTCCGCCACATCGAGAAACTCACCGGCCGCTCCCTCACCGACCCCGCCGCAGTACGCGATCTCGGTGCGGCACTACAGGCTTGGAAGGTACTGGCCACAGTGCGCGCGGATCAACGCCTGTAACCTGAGGTCCCGGAGTTCGCCCTTACCCGTGCTGGCGATCCATTCCAACCTTCGCACCACCTGCTGTCCTGCCGCACAAGGGGTTGGCGAGGGTTACGGTCGGCGTTCGAGGGCGCTCAGGAAGCTTTCGGCAGCATCCTGGACCCGGTTCCGGTCGCCGGTAGTGAGTAGGTCGAGCAGCAGTCCGCGAATCGTCGCGATCACCAATGTGGCTGCGCGAGAGGCGGTCTCGGGGTCAACGTCGGGGGCCTTGCGCAATGAGGTCATCCAATCGGTGACGACGTGGTCGAGGAAGTCCGCGAACTGCTGGGGGGCTTGCAGGGCGCGGCCGTAGGCGGCGAAGAACAGCCGGAACTCCGCCTGCATGCGTGGGTCGGAGGTTCGCGTCCAGACCGCGCGTGCTGCCGTCGCCAGGTCGGGATGCGGACCCGCCGCATCACTGGTGGCGGCGAACATGCGCCGCCGTAACCGCTCGAGGACGACCTGGAGCATCTGCTCCTTGGTGCCGAAGTGGTGCACCAGCGTGGTCGGCGAGACGCCGAGGCCGGCGGCGACGGGCCGCCACGACAGCTCGGAGAGCCCGTGCTCGACCATGTAATCCACTACCGCGTCGAGCAATTCGTCCCTGCGCTGATAGTCGACCGGACGTCCTGCCATCACTTGCCTCCGGATCCACCACGATTGACATTCCTAGAACGACTGTACTATCTATATTCATAGTACGACTGTACGAGAAATAGATGAGCGGTCAGGAGCCCCCATGTCACGAGTCGTCGTCTTCGATGAGACCGGCACCCCCGAAGTCCTGCAGATCGTCGACGAACCGGTCGGCGACCCCGGCCCCGACGAGGTGCGAATCAAGGTCGAAGCCGTCGGTATCAATCGACTCGACCAGATGATCCGCGCGGGCATGTCACCGCGACCGATCCGCCTGCCACACGCCCGCCTCGGCATCGAAGCGACCGGCACGATCGACGCCCTCGGCTCGGGAGTCGCCGGATGGGCCACCGGCGATGCGGTCATCGCCACGGCCGTGCCCGACATGGACACCAACGGCACCTACGCCGAACACCTCGTCCTCCCCGCCGACCGGGTCGTCGCCAGGCCCGCCGGCCTGGACGCCATCAGCGCAGCAGCATTGTGGGTGGCGTACTCCACCGCCTACGGCGCGCTCGTCGAAAAGGCCGGGATGCAACCCGGCGACCATGTCCTGATCACCGCAGCCTCCAGCGGTGTGGGCCTGGCCGCCGTCCAGATCGCCAACCAGATCGGCGCCATCCCCCTGGCCGTCACCCGGAGCGCCGCAAAAGAACGCACCCTGCTGGCTGCCGGTGCCGTCGCCGTCATCGTCACCGACCGCGACGATGTCGTCGAGGCCACACACCGACACACCAACGGCGTCGGCGCCGACATCGTGTTGGACTCGGTCATGGGTCCCGGCCTGGCCGAACTCGCCGATGCGGCCAAGCGATTCAGCGGCAGGCTGATCACCGTCGGCTGGCTGGATCCCCGGCCGGCACCGTATCCGGCCAGCCCCATCACCATGATCCGGTACATGAGCTTCGAGCACACCCTCGACTCGGCTGCCGTGCACCGCATCACCGCATTCCTGACCGCCGGCATCCGCACCGGCGCCCTGCGCCCCATCATCGACACCGTGTTCGCCCTCGACGACATCGTCGCCGCCCACCGCTACCTGGAACAGGGCCACCACACCGGCAAAATCGTTGTCACCATTTGACGCCGACGCCGCCCGGGCGTCCTCGCGCCTACTGTCGTCCCGATCTCGTTGGGCGCGAGGCAGAGACGGTGAACGCGGTGCGGTCATCGGTGGCGTCGGCCCACTGCAGCGTAAGCACTCAGATCCGACGCCGCGCGGTGTCGCGGCGTGGTGGAGAGTGCGGGTACCCCGCTGCTGGGTATGGGTCGCCACCGGTGTGGGGCGATCAGGCCGGGTGTGACGAGTCGGTACCCGGTGAGCATGGCCGTGATCTCGTCGCGCCCGCGTGCGTGGTAGGCGATGCCCGCACTGCGGAAAGTGTCAGTGGCTGAGTGGATCTGGTGAGTGTGGATGTCGTCGGTGATGTGGGTGAACACCATCCATGTCCCGGAAGCAAGGCGGTCGGTCAACGCCGTGACCATCGTGGGAGCGTCACTGATCAGTTCCGCGGTCCCCGACACAAACACCGCGATCGGCCTGGCTGTGTCCATCACGGCAATGATGTCGCCGAGGACCGCCGAAGTGTCGGTCAGATCGGTATCGGTAAAGAAGCGGTTCGGTCCGGTCAGCAGGGCACGGCCGTAGGCGGCGACAACGGGGTCGTTATCGATGTAGAGGATTCGGGTGAGGTCGTCGTTCCGGTCTCCCGCGATTTCGTGGATGTTCGGGGCGTGCGGGTAGCCGCAGCCCAGTTCGACGAACTGGGAAACCTCGTGCTGGTCGATCAGGTACTCGACCGCGCGCAGGATGAAGCGGCGTGATTCGGTGATCGCGGGCGTGATCTTGTTCGCCGCCAGGCTGGTGGCCAGCGCGTGGTCAGGCGCGTAGTGGTCCTTCCCACCCAGGATCGCGTTGTGCAGGCGGGCGGGGGTGGGCCGGTACGGGTCGGCGGTGGTCATTGCGGGCTCCTGCCGCTTGGGCATCGCAAGTTGTGCCTGTTGTTGCGGTGCAACAGAATTGGATGAGCTAGCTAGCGAGGCCATTGGGGATAGGTCATCGCGGCGCTGCTTCCGCGTCGTAGGTCATCAGCACGAGTCGACTCCTGTCGAGTTGTTGCACCGTTGGAGTTCGTCGACGCCTTCGGCGTGGGGCCCTTCAATGACTTAGACGCCGCAAAGGTGAATTCGGTTCCCTTGCAACGAATATCGGTCTAGCTCGGCTCCTCCGGCGTTGGGCCGCCGGTCGACTTGGTGGCATTCAGGTGGTTTGGAAGCGCATGAGGCAAGGCCGAGGTGCGGCGACATCGCCAGGCCGGAAGGTCAGGGCAGCAGGGTTAGGCGAGCACCGCGAAATTGTTGCGGGAGAGCCGCTCCTACTGCTGAATAGCCTCACGGATCCGATCGGCCAGCACCTGGTTGCCAGCGGCGATGAACTTGCGGCACGTACTCATTGCCTTGTTGATTTCAGGCAGGCTGTACCCCGACGGTTTCCCCGGACCTACCCAGCAAATCTGTCCATCTACCGATTGCGCCGACGATGTGTCTTGCTACTGAGAAGCCGATCAAGCGGCGCGGGGCGCGTACATGATGATCGCGACACCGACCAGGCAGATCACCGCGCCGACTACGTCCCACCGATCGGGACGGAAGCCGTCCAGCGCCATCCCCCACAACAGTGATCCGGCGACGAACACGCCACCATAGGCTGCGAAGATGCGTCCGAAGTTGGCGTCGGGCTGCAACGTTGCGACGAAACCGTAGATCCCCAGGGCGATGACTCCGGCGCCGATCCATGCCCAGCCACGATGCTCACGCACGCCCTGCCAGACCAGCCAAGCCCCGCCGATCTCGGCGATTGCAGCAAAGACGAACAGTATGATCGAGCGCACCACGGTCATGGGCAGAGCCTAGATATCCGGTTCAGGATGCTGTGATCGTGGTGGCGTACCTGTAGACCGAGCCCGAACACGACGACCGTCCTCGTGATCGATTCAGTAGCCACAGCCGCTGTCTCCTGTACTCGATTTGCGGTTCAGATCGTCTAAAGGGACTGGGCAGGTGGGGCTTTCGCTACATACGAGCAGGTCATCAAAGCCTGCGGCAAGGGCGGCGCGCAATGTGTTACGTACCGCGGTCAGCTTGGCGAGCTTCGCGTCGATGTCAGCTGATTTCTAGGTGGCGCGGGCCTGTAGCCCAGCGACGCCGCTTTGCCGAACTGGGTTGCCGCGAGCGATCGGCGACTTCATCGAGGGGTTAACCCGAGGCGCCGGGCGACCTTGATCACGTGCAACACCGTGACGGTCTGCTCGGAGTACAGCCGATGAACGCCCTAGGAGCGGGCCCGGCGCGTAGACGACGTTCGAGCAGCCAGTCGAAGAAATCTCGCTCTGGTTGCCGGGGCTTTCTAGTCTGAACTCGTCGATGATGTTGAGGAATCGCACCTGCCGCCCGTCGATGGTGACAACGACCTGGAGTCCACGCCCACATCTGATCCGGGAACGACTCGTTCACACGCCGGTTTCGGCCTGCTCGATGGGGCGCTTGTTACGCACCCGCCTCGGCCACTTCAATCCCTAACTGATTTCCGCCGACTCGCCAAGTACTCGATCGCAGCAGTCCGACCGTATTCGGTCATCAAAGTAGTCGCGAGCCCTCCCGCGAGTACACACGCGACCGAGGTCCCGCTGCGGGTTCGCAGCAACCGTCCGCGGACAGGTGCGCGGACCCGGTCGCCGCGCACGAACAGGTCCACCCGCGGTTCGCTCACACAACCAGGTAGCAGCGCACCAGTCGCGGTGCATGCCCCGACTGCCAGGCATCGTGGGTCACTCGCCGGGAAGAGGATCGGCCCTGCTGCCGAGTTGCCCGCTGCCGCGATCACCGCGATCCCGGCGTGCGTCGCTGCCCGCAGCGCGGCGGTCAGTCCGGCATGAGCGTCGGGCTGGCCCAGCGGGATCACGATCACGTCTGCACCCGAAGACGTCAGCCATCGAATGGCGGTGGCGACATCATCGGGCCGGATGACGCCGTCCGCTGACGCGGTGCAGGCAACGTTCAGGCGCGCACGTGGCACGGTTCCGCGCAGTCGAAATATGCCCTGTCCGACCAACAGCGATGCGGAGAAGGCCCCGTGTTCGCGGAACCACAGTGGGGCGGTCCGTCCGCCACCGAACCAGCGGACGGTGATGCCGGCGCCGTCCAGGTCGGCAACCGACTGATCGAAGCCGCCTTCGATCAGTCCGATCGTGAGGCGCGTCTCCCGTTCCTCGGCCATCGAGCTCGGCCACCACACGACGCGCGGATCGTGCGCGGCGGCTATCCGCGGCCGCAGATAGTCGACCGCATCGATGACGGCCGTGCGCTCGCGCTCCACCGTCGACCGCGAGTTGTCGTTGATTCCGCACATCCGGGGCACTTCCTTCGATCTACCCACGGGCTACTGACTGCAGCCGTTCATCACCTTCCACAGCAGCATGTGTCGCGAACGCGCCGACCGCATCCGGGCTACCACGGTGCCCTTTTCGGTGTCAGCACCGAAGTGCGCCAAAGAATTCATACATAGTGTCGAGTTCTCATCGAAGTGATGAAACACGAAAGGAAATCGACATGGCCATCAACAGCATCGATTCGCAGCTCGGCGATATCATCGATCCGAAACTGCGCAAAATTGGCGAGCGCGTGGTTCGCCAGCTCGAACTGGCGGCAGATAAAGTCGCCGCACACGCTGCCGACGCAGCGCGGTTCCCGCTGCCCACTCAACGAGATTCCGCCGAGAATATTTTGGCGAGCTGGTTCGACACCATGCCCGAAAAGAAGCGGGCCGCCGCCGGAGTCGCCGCTATCCAGCGGGTGCATACCACCGCGATCCGCACGGCGCATCTCGGGGAACTGGCCGGGGTCGATCTGCAGACACGGACTCCGATCGCCTCGCAAGGCTCCGCTTTCGCCATCCCCAACCTGAAGTTCTCCGCCGCGGACCTTGCGAAACTGCAAAATCCGGCGTTCCTCGGCACATTGCGCGGGATGATCCCCCAGCATGCACCCGCTCGAGCGACACGGTCGGATAGCCTCCTGCTGCGAGTGACCCAGATCCGCTGCGCCAACGAGACCAACAGCCCGTTCGGCGGTCACATCGGCGAAGACGACATGTGGCTCGGTGGTACATCCGTCGATGAAAGCGGTGACACGAAAACCATCAAGCCGATCAAACTCGGGAGTTTCAACAATAAGGAAATCAAGCACTACAATCCCCCGCGAACCTTCACGAATTTCGATATCACCGAGCGCGGAAATTCCTTCCCCAAGGCCTATCTCGTAACACTCGTGCTAGTCGAACGAGACAATGGTAAGGCTATGCAAACATTTCTGGATCGGGTCACGAAGGAGATCAAGAAGCAGGTTCAGGACGCTCTGGTCAAGGTGGGTACGACCATCGGAGGGCCGTTCGGGTTGGTGGTCGGAACCATTTCCGCCTGGGTATTCGGTGAGCTGATCGACTACATTTCCTCGGGATGGCGGGACACTGTATTCCGGCCCCTCACTGTCACTGCCCACATCGGCTCGTACGACAGCGTATGGGTCAGCTCCGGCCGCAAGGACAGCACGGATCGAATGCTGGAGACCAAGGCGCCACAGGCGCGGTATCAGCTCTGGTACGACTGGTTGCTGTACAACTCGACAGCCGGGTTAGGAATCATCTAATGCCGCGTCAGGCGACCTTGGTTGGGTAATTTTACCGCCGGATCTTCGCACCGACAGCGAAGTTTCGGGTCGGGCGGGCGTGCTGGTTGTGCCAGCGAATGTTGCCGCCGATCGCCGTATCCTGCACGACAGGGCTGCGGCGATCGGTGCCGTTGAGCGCGAAGCAACGGAACGCCGCGAACTCGCCCGTCTTCGCTGGTCTGCCCCGTTCTATCTTCGGTGCGAAGCGTCCACCCCCTTCTCGTCGAAGTCGTGGATCACTTCTGCACCTACGCTTCCGACATCTAGCCGACCCGCCTCAGCCTCCGACCATGTGCACGCCGCCGAGCGCCCGTGGCCGGTCTGACGGCGCAACAATGTCTGATCAAGGTGGGGACAACATTCACCTCGCCCTTTCGAGCTGCGCACCATCGCCAGACGGCACCCGACGCCGCCGCTCCGGCCATCGGGGGTGTTGAGGTGGTACCACTCGCTGGGGTGAGACGCTTGTTACGCACCCCTGCTCACGCCGGTCGGGTTGGAGCAAAATGGCGGGTGGAACAGCCTTTCCTGTCCTTTCACAACAGATTTCGATTTCCATGGATGCCCTGACTCAGCGGGTTGAAAGTCCGCGTCGCCACAGCGAACTCACGACTGCGCGTGAGTGCTGCCACCCGATCGTGTAGCAGTCCTTGTGATCAGGCTCCCTGCCCGGGGAAGTAATGGCCGTTGTCCAAATCGGCGAGCAGGCCGGGCTGAGCGGGTTCCCAGCCGAGGGTCCGGCGAGTGATGTGGTTGGACGCCGGGTAGCTCTGCGTGACTATGTTCGCGAGGAACCCGAAGTATCCCGGCACCATCAGCACGTCCGAGGGAATGCTCACGACAGGCAGGCCCAGTCGGCTGCCGATGGCCTCGGCGATATCCCGGAGTGGGATGGCCCCGTCCCCTACCGCGTGCCAGTATCTGCCGGCCGGCCCCTTCTCCAAAGCCAGGCGGAACACGGGGGCGATATCGCGGACGTGCACGGCGTTCCACAGGTTCGCGCCGTCTCCGGGGTAGCCGACGAAACCCTTCTCCTTCGCGAGCGCGATCAGCTGCACGAGGAACCCGCCACGATCGGTCGTGCTGTGCGCGATGTTGGCAAACCGCACGACCGAAGACCGCACTCCCTGCTCAGCGAGGTCGACTACGGCGGTTTCCACGACGTTGCGAACCCGCAGGGTGCCCTTGTACTCATCGCCGCCCGGAAGGGCCGGGTCCTCCTCGGTGGCCGGCCGGCCCAGGTTCCCGGCTGAGCCGATGCTCCCCGCCGCGACCAACGGCTTTCCGGTTCCCGCGAGTGCCTCGCCGTAGGCGAGGATGATCGGGAGTTCCGCGGCGGCCACGGCGTCGAGCCCGCCGGAGGGAAGCAGGTCTTGCCGGTGCGCAACGTGAATGACACCCTCGGAATCCGCGGCCGCGTCTTTGAGCCCGTCGAGATCCTCCAGGTCGCCGCGACGTACCTTCGCGCCGAGCGCGGACAGGGCCGCCGCGGCCGTGTCCGACCGGGCCAGGCCGGTGACCTCGTGCCCGGCGGTGACGAGTTCGGGGATGATGTACGAACCGGAATGGCCGGTCCCGCCAGTGACGAAAACGCGCATGTTATTGCTCCTTGTGCGTGATGCGGCGGAAGAAATGGCGGTGCGCGCCCACTCAGTCGGCGATGTCGACGCTGAGGGCGATGTCGAAGCTCCCCACGCCGTGGCGGGCCAGGCCCATCAGCAGCGGACCGACCCCTTCCAGCCAGCGCGCCATCTCGAGTCCGCCGACATCGAAGGGACGCAGTCCCAGGCTCTCGATGAACGCCGCCACGCCGGCCTTGGCCCGCGCGTCATCTCCGGCGAAGAACACGTCCAACGGACGGCCCTGGGCGATGATGTGACCGAAGACGGTGTTGAACGCCTTCACGACGTGCGCGCTCGCGGGGGCGGCCTCGGCGATCTCTTGCGCACCGGACGTACCGTCCGGAGTGACGAGCCCGGTGGCGTCGGCGTTGAAGGTATTGGTGATGTCGATGATCACCTTGCCGGCCAGTGCATCCCCGTACCGGGCGACGACCGATACCGCGCTGGTGTACGGCACGGCGAGGACGACGATGTCGCCGGCAGGGACGGTGCCGAATGTCCCGGCCGTGGCACCGCCGCCTAGCGCGGCAGCCAGGCCCTCGGCCTTGGCCGAGTCGCGGCCGAGGATCTGCACAATGTTGCCGCCGGCGACCGCGCGAGTGGCGATGGCGTGGGCCATGGTTCCCAGACCGATGAAACTGATGCTGCTCATGGATGTGTCCGTCCTTCTCTGATCTGAATCGAACTGCTCGGACCGGGGCTCAGCCGGTGAACTCGCCGACGCCGAGGGCGAAATCCCAGTGGCCTACCCCGTTGCCGTGTGGTTCAGATGGCGGTGGTGCCGCCGTCGGAGACCAGTTCCAGACCGTTGACATAGCTGGAGTCGTCGGACGCGAGAAATAGTGCGACGGTGGCGATTTCTTCTGGGCGGCCCATTTTCCCGCGGGGGATGAGCGACTCGAATTCGGCCCTGGTGGCCTCGTCGAACAATTCTTCTTGTTTGGCGGTGGCGACCTGACCCGGGGTCAGGACATTGACCCGGATCTTGCGGTCACGCAATTCGTTCAGCCAGACGCGGGCCCAAGCCTGTTGGACGGCTTTACTTCCGGCGTAGAGGCTCCAGCCGGGGAAGGCGCCGAGGGAGGCGTTGGATCCGGTCATGAAGATCGAGCCGTTGTCGTTGATCAGCGGCAGTGCCTTCTGCACCGTGAACAGGGTGCCGCGCGCATTGAGCCAGAAGGAGCGGTGGAACTGTTCCTCGGTGATCTCGCCGAGGACAGCGGGTTCGCCCGTCCCGGCGCTGGCCCACAGCACGTCGATCGAGCCCTTTTCCCGCTTGACGGTGTCGTACAGGCGGTCCAGGTCGTCCAGATCGGACGCATCACCCTGGACGGCGGTGACGCTGCGTCCGATCAGCTCGACGGCGGCGTCCAGCGCTTCCTGGCGCCGGGCCTGGATGAAGACGTGCGCTCCTTCCTCGACGAACAGTTTGGCGCCGGCCAGTGCCATGCCGGTGGATCCGCCGGTGATTACCGCTACCTTGCCATCGAGCTTTCCCACGATAACTCCCTTGAATTGATGGGTATCCGAAACAGTTCGGTTTTTTGTTGCGCTCGTCAATTCCGTCGAATGACGCGATGGAGGGGACTGATTACTGACGTGCGAATTCTGGTTCGATTCCGAATTCGCTTGCGCCCCATGAACGATGCCACTGGGTCGAGTTGGCGTCCAAGACCCATTTCAGCCGTGGTGATACCTTGGAGGCATCACCGGACCAGGAGGCGCCATGGATCTGGATCTGCGCAAGTTGCGCTACTTTGCCGCCGTCGCCGACAGGCTGCACTTCGGCCGCGCCGCCGATGAGCTGCACATCGCGCAGCCGGCGCTCAGTCGGCAGATCCGTGCGCTGGAATACGATCTCGGCGCAGAGCTGTTCACCAGAGATCGCCACGGCGTAGCGCTGACCGACGCGGGCCGACAACTGCTGGCCGACGCCGGTCCGCTGCTCGCCTCCGCGCACGCGGTCCGGCGCCGGGTGGCCGTCGCCGCCCGCGGCAGCCATCGGCTGGTGGTCGGCTTTCGGGCCGGCATTCCGGTCATCCCAGCGGCGCGGGCGTTCGAGGCTCAGCATCCGGACGTGGTCGTGGACGTGCAGCGAATGGAATGGGACGACCAGGCCCCGATGCTGCTCGACGGCCGCGTCGACGTCGGCTATGTGCGGCTGCCCATCAACGAGACCGGTCTGCGTCTGATTCAGCTCTACACCGAGCCGCTCATGGTGGTGCTGCCCGCCGATCACCGGTTGGCAGGCAAGGAGGAGGTCTCCGAGGCCGACCTGGCCGGTGAGCCCCTGATCTGGCATGCCGACGCGAGCACGCAGCCCACCACGCGCCCGCTCCCCGACTCAGGGCTTCGGGTGCGCGGTGTGGAGGAGAAGCTCGAGCACGTCGCGGCGGGCCGCGGAATCTCGTTCGTGGGGCGTTCGGAGACCGTGTTCTACTCACGTCCGGACATCAGCTACGTGCCCGTCCCGGATCTGGCGCCCGACCAGGTGTACCTCGCGATGGCGGCATCGCGCACCTCGCCGCTGGCCGACGACTTCTTCACCGCAGCTCAGGCGACGGCTGAGATCACGGCGGAATGCGGGAACTATGAAATGTGGCGGCGTCAAAGCGATGCGGTTTCACAGCACGGCTGAGCAGTCGCGTGCGCTCGGCAGCTGGTGGTCCGACGGCCCACTTCGCACCCCGCTCCGACGGCCGCAACTGCATCGTCGGCGGCAAACGGAGACTTCGCACCAATCCGATTCTCTGGCGCTGGGTGACCCGACCGAACGCTCCGGGTACGCAGCATCAGTGATCCGCCGGCTCGTCCATGGCTGAGGGTCGCATTGCATCGGCCAGTTCGCCGAGGTTCGCGAATCTCTTGCCCGGCACGGCCATTCGACCAGTCGGTTCGCCGTTGAGCCAGTACACGATCTTCTCGTCGTCAGGCTCGACGCCATACATCCAGCCCACCGCATCCGTGGCGCGCGCGAGCTCGGCGAAAATCCGATGGAACGCGGGGGAACGACCGAACAGGAAGTGCGTCGAGGTCGACCATGAGAAGACGCGTATCCGTGCGCACGAGGGGACGAGCCGACTGGCGAACTGGACCTTCAGTCGCACGTTGACCTGCGTTGTCCCAGTCGTGACGAGGGCGCCCCGCGCGAGTTGTTCCTCGGCGGTGAGTTCGAAGAGGTCCACCATCTCATCGGCGCTCAGATCGTCTCGGTAGCGGTAGAACTTCCCCTCGATCTCAGTGAACATGACCGACTCGAAAAGCTTGTACCGGTGGGCGATCTCCTCGTCGACGTCGACTCGCATCGCCAGCAAGAATTCGAGGTCGTTGCCACTCCTGCAATCGACGAACGACCGGTCGACGATTCCGCCAACGCGATAGGGCAGGTCCACTTGCCGTCGGTCGGGCAACAACACCTTCGTTGCGACCTGCAGCGGTCGAGCGGCTCGATCGGCCAATATCTGCAGTGCGTGCTCGACCTCCGCGGGCCGGACATAGATCTCGTAGTCGACTGCTGTTCCCACCGCACTCCCCACTCGAATCTCCCCGCCCATAATGAATCAGGTTCGACTGACTGTCATCCGAATTTTCATGGCAGCGATGAGGGGGAATCACACATGTCGAGGCACGATCGCGACGACGAACTGGCCCAATTCCTCACGAGCGTCGGCGCAGCCTGGTACGCGATCGCGTTGGACGAGATCATGGGGTGGGCGACAGCGATCGGGGGATTTCGCCCAGGCCGTGTCGGCGGCGAAGGCTACATCGTTCGAGGTGACGAGCTCGGGCCGGAGTTCGCCGACTGGATCCAGCACTGTGCGACTCACCCGGACGCACGCGACACCCTGACCATCGTCGTGTCAGATATCGCCCCTGATGTCGTAGCTCGCATCCAGATTCTCGGAGCACGCGCAACGACACAGGTGCCAACGCAGCAGGGGCGGGTGGTCATCGCCTATAACGAGGTGATTATCGAAACGGCGCGCCAGACACCGACGCCATGAGCTCGGAACCGTCGTCGTGGCGAAGTCGACGTTTCGCGAGGACACTGAGGAACGGAGCACCCAACTCGTCCCCAGGAGCAGATGCGATGGCTACCAATGAACCTTTCGGCATCGATCCGCAAGATTTCGAACGTGCGCTGCGTGAGGCAGGAACCGAACTGCGCGACCTGCTCGGAAAAGCTGGTGACTATCTGAGCCACGTCGATCGTGCCGACGTCGGTTCATTGACGTCGCTGTTCGGTCAGTTCTTCCAGCCGGAGCAGCCACGTCCGCCGATGCCAGAGGGCGAGACCACCGGCGACACCGGCAGCGGGGTGTGGGCGATCTTCAGCATTGACGACACCGGCCAGGCCAGCGTCGACCAGGTGTTTCCGACCGAGCTCGAGGCTTTACGCGCACATCGTGACAACACCGACGATCGCCGGCGGGTGCGGTTTCTGCCCTACGGGGTTCCGGCAAGCGTGTTGGACGCGCCCTGAGGGACCGGACAGCTCCACGGCGTCGCGCGACGCCGTGGATGCCGAATCGCGGTGAATTCTCAGGTCGAGACAACGATGCTGGAGTGTGCCGTTGTCACTGCCCCGGTTCGCAGTCGATCCACTCCAGGTAGCCGCTTCCCGTGACCGAACGTCGGCCCTGCCAGGTTCCTCGGTAGGTGTAGGCGCCGACATAGCCGCGGCCGTGCCCGTAGCGGAGCGGGCTGTCGACTTCGGCGTCGAATGTCAGGACCTCCGCACCCGCCGCATCGCGCACCCGCCAGCGCAGTTGTTGCGGGACGCGCATCGGGCGGCCGCGAGGATCGACCAGCGGTTTCGGCTGATAGGACAGAACCGTCATGGCGACGTCGTCGTACACCCGCGTTGTCCCGTCGACGCACCGCACATGCGCGAGCAGGCACGCGACCGCGCCGGCGGCGCGAACCTCGGTGAGCAGCACCTGCGTCGAACTGTCGAGGTTGATGATCTGGTAGGTGAAGAAGTCGACGGGGAGCTTGCGTTGTGTCGGAAGCGCCTGTGCCGTAACCGATTGCGGCGACATGCAACGGGCGTATTCGAACGTGCACAACGTCTGTTCGATGGCGACCGTGCCGGTCTTGTCGGTCAGGGTTCCGGTGGCGGTCGCGAACAGGCTGAGGTGGTCGTAGAAGGGGGTGCGGACGAACCACGAAACCTGGTCCGTTGCTCGGATATCGAGGCTCACGTCGAAATCGTCATACTGACCGCGGACGTGGAAATAGGGATACGCCCCGGTGATGCTGAGCTCGCGGCCCCAATCGAGACGGGAGCCGTCGTCGGCGAAAGAGCAGTCGCGTCCGGTGTCGTAGGCGCGGTAGTGGTGTTGCCCCTCGGCAGCAGTAGACGACAGGACGGTGGCCGTGTCGCGGGCGTCATCGGCGGCGAGGTAGTCGTTGTCGAAGGCCAGTGCACCAGTCGCGCCGATGAAGGTCATCGTGTTCAGGTAGCGGTGCGGGCCGGGTAGCTCGGGGAGGAACACTCCGTAGTGCGTCCATGCCCACCGCCGGGACTCGGCGTGCGGTCGCATCATCTCCGGTGTCCTGAACGGCCTGGTCGAATCCAGGACGCGCGAGTCGATTCGTGGCAGGACTGCGTCCAGTATCGGGCGTGCGAGACGATCGAGTACGCGCGATCGACGGTCGGCTGCGGGGTGCTGAGTGAATGCCGTGGGGTGTTCCATGAGCGCCATTGCTCCTTCGCTGGACGGCCGGGCCCGCGCCTGCCGGTGAGAGCCACATGTGTGTGTTACCGATAGTCACGGGTAGAATTGACTGATTGGTAAATTACGCTCGGGATTCCGAACCGTCAAGAGCGACCGAACGCTATCGGTCGGCCTCCCGACCTGGGCTACGCGATGGAGTGGTCGCTTCACGGTGGTCCAACCGGCACCTGGACGGCGCCGGGCGCAGACCAACGCCGAACCACACCGCGGACCCTCGGTATCCCTCGTCGGTCTGATCTCAGCGCCGAGTGCAGAACCTGAACAAACAGCAGGTCAGCTAGGCGATTTGGTTTCCGACGGCGCGTCGGATAATCTTTTGGCACACCAGCAAGTCCGGGTGGCGGAATGGCAGACGCGCTAGCTTGAGGTGCTAGTGCCCGTATTAGGGCGTGGGGGTTCAAGTCCCCCTCCGGACACGTTCTTTACGCACACGGATGGTATCGCTTCGGCGATCACCATCCGTGTGTTGTCGTTGTAGGTCAGTTTTACGCCGAGTTGTCGATATACCTGATGTTTGTCGGCGGGATCTGACCGGCGCAGGGCGTTGAGTAGTCCGCCCACGGAGCTGACTAAGGTTCTGATCTCGTCCCTGCTCATCAGTGAGTGTCCAGCTGTCTGCTGATCAAGCGCGGCAAGACGACTCTGGATGACGTGCTTCTCGCTGAGCACCTGATTGGTCCAAGAGGCCACGAGTTGTGGATCGGCCCCCGCTTCGAGCGCCTCCCGATAGGTTGCCAGTTTTCGGTTCTGCTCGGTCAGTAGCCGTCGAGTCACCTCGACTTCGGGATTGTGTTGTGTTCGGACGCTCTCGAGCATCTGCAGCGAGTGTTCGATCCGCTCCGGGGCGAAGGCTTGGGCGAGCCACTCGTCGACGGAGCCAACGATCTGCTCCTCGCGTAGGTAGACGGTCGGTGAGTGGTCGATCTTGTTGGCGATCGCGTACTCCGAGGGGTAGCGGCAGCGGTAGTAGGGCTTGTCGTGGTTCCAGTTGCCTTGCATCCGCCGGCCACAGGTTTCGTGGATTATGAGGCCCTTGTAGACGTAGGTGTGCTTACGTCGGGAGGTGACTCGTCCGGTTGTCTGAGGGCCGCGCGATTTAAGGAGAAGCTGTACTTGCTCGAATGCCGAGCGGTCGACGAGGGCCTCGTGTGCTGGCTGATCGGAGAAGACCCACTGATCCTTGGCGTTCCACGCCAAGTGTGTCTCGTGCCCCAAGGCGACGTCTTCGACGTCGATAAGTGATTCCTGCTTTCGTTGCTTGTTCCAAACCTCGTAGCCGGTGTAGCGGGGGTTGGTCAGGATTGCTCGGATCGCGCTTTTGGACCAGGCGATACCTGAGCGGTGACGGTTGCGCGCGGGGTCGTGAGCCGAAGGGCTAGCGATGTCATCGGCCGTCAGTTGCTGGGCTATGGCGAAAACACCCACACCAGACAGATATGTGGCGAAGATGCGTTGGACGACGGGCGCAGCGACGGGATCCGGTTCGAGACGGTGCAGCCTTTTGCCGTCGGCGGCTTTGCCCGGATGCGGATGCGGGCCGGCGTCGGCGAGTCGGTACCCGTATGGAGGTCGACCGCCGAGGTAGCGGCCTTCGACCCGCGCTTGTGCTGCCATGGCGGCGCGGACTCGGATCTTGATTCGGTTGCGTTCGCCTTTGGACATTCCACCGAAGACCGACATGATCATGTCGTGGGCTTCGGAGTCCGGGTCGATCTGGCCACCGACTTCGGGTACCCAGAGTTGGACGCCGTAGTGGACAAAGACGGGAAAGGTCAGGCCGAACTGGTTGCCGAAGAACGCGCGCTGAGGCTCTCCGATCACTACCGCGTCGAAGCCGCGGTCAGGGTTCTTGAGTAGCTCGAGAAGTCGGCTGGCCTGAGGTCGGCGCTTCCACGGGATCGAGCGAGATTGGCCGACATCGAAGAACTCGGCGACGACCTGGCCGTGGCGCTCGATCAACGCGTTGGCCCGCCCCAGTTGCCAGTTGCGGGAAGCTTCGGGGTCTTGTTGATCCTCTGTCGACACGCGTCCGGCGAACGCGAACCTGAGCTGAGTCATGATCTCTCCGAACTGTCGTCGTTTGGCGCTGAACGCGGGATTCGCTGCAGCAGCCGCAAAAGTGCAGCTGCTGCAGCAGCATTGAGAACGGGTAGGTCTCGAGGGGCGACGACCCGGACCGCGTCGGGATCGGCATCACCATCACGCTCGACCGGGCGGTTAGCCGGATCCGGCGAAGGGGGTTGACTGGAAGATGACATGACAGAACTCCTGTAACCCCTGTCAGCGGCTCTTCCACCGTCCATGAAACCTGAATTTTCGTCTGGGCGCCAGTCAATTCACACGATGCGACGAACGGTCGCTACTCGACTGGACGTTGATTAGCCCATCTTGTACCTGTCAAGCTCACGTCGCTTCTGCGGTCATCTACCGGACCGGCTGCGGGTCAGGGCATTTGCCCACCCCGGGTGTGCGCACGACACAAGGGTGCGGCCGCCATAACTCCGCGTAGTCTTCCACCAAGGGGCGTGCGCACGCGTCGAAGTTGCGTAGCCGCCGATAAAGTGCCCCCGACATAGGTGACACAGGTTCGCTCGGGCCACTACGTGGATGGCCGGACCGCAAAGCTCGTCTTCCCTAAGTTGGGTCGCGGCCAACCGGTCAACCGGATACTGCAAGACGCTGAATACCTATGTGCACACGGTCGTGCGCACACGCCTGTTGAGCCCTGCGCGCCGTGCGCACGCCGACAAGTCGATACTCCGTTCAGTCGATCCGCGTTTCGGTCAGCGCATCTGGATACGTCGGAGGGACTACTTCTCGTCGTCGCCCTAGGGTATGTCCGAGTGGCGAAGTCGTCGTTTCGCACGGACCTCATGCGCCGTGCCGTCACAGATTTGGTGGCCGAGCTCCCTCCCTCAGAGGAACTGCAGCGCGGGCAGCAATCGCATGCCGAGCACACTCTGCACACAGGTGCGCATCGGAAATTTCGGCAACGGCACCTGGCGCACACCACCGCCTGCTACTGCGGCACATGAGGTATCCAAACCATCGGACGCACCGTACACACGGCAGGCGAGGCACCAAACCGCCTCGCTGAAGCAATGTGCGATGCCCTCGAGGACACCGGATCCGAAAAGGTGCCGCCCCCACAGTCGACAACGGTTACGAAGATCCCGAACCCGAAGCCCGCCAGCTCGGCAACACCGCGCGATAGCCCAAGCGCACTACATCGACCGCCCAGAGACCGTCACCGACAAACCGTGAAATCTCAGAAAAGTGAACACTCGGCGAAGCCGCCACTTCGAACACAGACGGGAAGTAGGTGTCGGACTTCTTCGGCGCAGCCAGTGCAGCGCACAGGCGCCGAGCGACACATCTAGTGGCGGGATAGATGACTGGGTGGTCAGAAATGCCCCACAAAACCCCAGGTGGCGTGGGTCGAAGTCCCCTCTTGCGCACACTCATCACCCTTTTCGGGCAATTCCTATTCCAAATCGGTAACATTTCATCACTTGCGTCACAAATGCTCCAACTTGGCGTGCGCGAGTGAGCTACGAAACTGCTCGCGCACGAAGCACGGTTCTCCGCGCTCAGACTGGCCCGTGCCGCCGCTTCGCGTGAGCGAAGCGCGAGCAGACCCAGCATTGCAACCAACCCTGCCGGATTCGGGAACCAAACCAGCCCAACCACATTCGGACCGGCCACCACACTGCTGAACCCATCCGAGAGCCCCAAGCCGTGCAGCACTCGCGATGCCACGATCAACTGTCAAGAGCGCTCACACACCGCGTCCGCGGAGACGATCGGTGTCGAATACATCCGGACACGCCCATCTACCCGCATCCCAACACAGCAGCGGGCAACCAAGTTTCGGAGGAACCGTGCTCTCCATCCAGAACCCGGCACCCACACGCGGCTACCGTGGCGTCGCCTCGCCTGAGCGCATCGCCCCACCTCTCATCCCGTTCGGCACACGACAACCCATAGCACCCAACCGCTCCATGCCAGCACCACGCACCGCACCTGCTGCGACACCAACCCAGCGAACTCCGCTGACATATCGCACCGGGCAACTCGGACCAGCAGGCCGCATCCTCAACCGCGCCGTACTCGACACACTGTGCTGGGAACCAGGGACTCCCCTGGCAATCGAGATTGACGAATACCATCTGACAATCCGCCGTGACGAATCCGGCGAAACCCACGTCACGTCCAACCACTACTTCCGCGTACCCAACCGGCGACGCCTACAGGCCAACATCACCATCGGCGATCAGGTCCTGCTCGTCGCCGACCAATCCGCCGGGCAACTGAGAATCTATCCTCCATCAGCCTTGGACCACCTGTTCTCACCCGCCGTCACCGGTGTGGACACCACCCGATGAATACGCCCGCTCCCGCAACTCGCCCTGCTCTCGATACGGCACGCTCGGTCCTCGCCCATCTGGGCTTGACGCCCCACGACCTACTCGAGCTCCCCAGCAACGCCCCGACATTCGCGTGCGCTGTGCCCGAGCTGCGACCGACCCTGACCACCGGGACGCTGAGGACCTACAACACTCACCTGCGCAACCTCGAAACACTGTGGGCAGACCGGCCACTCGACGAACCGGCTACCGCCGAACTCACCCAGCTCGCCCAACACGCTCAAACCCACAGCCGCACACAACGAGGCACACGCAACGGCGCCAGCGCACGCGAGCACTTCGTCAGTGCCGTGCGCTGCCTCTACCGGTACGCCGAACACAACAAATGGATCCATCCCCACAACAACCCCGCCCGCACACTGATCATCCCCGCCCGCACACCGTCGCACCGCCACGCCATCCCACCGGAATACCTTCAACAAATCTGCGATACCGCCGCCACCACCGGCAACGATCCCGCGCTCGACTCCCTGCTGCTGCGCCTGCATACCGAAACTGCATGCCGCCGCCAGGGCGCACTGCGACTGCGCCCTGATGACCTCGACCCCCAGCACTGCCTCGTACGCCTCCGCGAAAAGGGCGACCACCGATGGCAGCCCGTGTCGCCCACCCTCATGAACCATCTCATATGCCACGGGACCCGACGCGGCAGCACCCCCGACACCCCGCTACTGCGCTTCGGCGACAAACGGCCCCTCACCTCCCGCCGCTACGACAACCTCTGGTCCAGACTGGCCGCCCACATCCCCTGGGTCGCCGCACAACAAGTCACCACACACTGGCTCAGGCACACCACCCTCACCTGGGTCGAACGCCACTACGGCTACGCCACCGCCCGTGCCTACGCCGGCCACACCACCCACTGACCTGGCACCACCACTACCTACGTCAAAGCCGACATCCACGAAATCGCGACCGCCCTGGCAACACTGACGCAGGAACCCCACCCACTCGCCATATCCCACTACCACGCCTAGAGGCGGCGATCGGGCCAGTCACTCCAGGTCTGCGGGCCGGGCCCGATCGCCGCCGCGATGAGATCGCGGACATCCCTTGCCCGACAAACCACAACAACGATGCGCGTCTTTCGTGGAAACCCAGGCTGAGGCTCTCGACTCGTGCGCGAACGTGCTCGTCTCGGCCGATCGATCGGCCGAGACGAGCCTTCCCCATTCACCCACGCGCCGCCGCCACGTCGCGGGGCGGTCCCACCCTATGCGGTTGGGTACCTCGATCACACGAGCCACGCTTCATCCGCCATCGCCGAGCGAGGAGGACTTTCACACGCGATGGCGAGCCGCACGCGTACATCCCTCTTCGCTCGCCCGCTATCGCCCGGAGGAAGCACTCGATTCGAGTACCGTCGGCGCTGTGCGGGTCTATGGGGCGGGCGAGCCGAAAGATCAGGACGCACGGTGGGGCATCCACCCATCCTGGACAACCGATCAGATTCAAAAATGAGGGGTTTCTGTGGTGGCGGGGCAAAAAACGTCAAATGCCCAGATACGAGAAGACCCCCTCCGAACCAGGTCAGAGGGGTTTCAACTGTCGGGCTGACAGGATTTGAACCTGCGACCACTTGGCGCGGGTTCCAATTGTCCAGAACCCACCCGTCAGTGCCCAATAGTGCTCAGCCCCAGGCTTTTTCACGAAACGGCCGTTCTCATCGATTCCCATGAGCCGAAACGGGCACTTGCCAGAGCCAGAACAATCCAGTGTGGTCTCGATCAAGGCTCGCTCTTCGTCGATCTCCAGGACTCGAAACTGCGAAACCCCACCCGCTCCGATCCGAACTAGGTCGTCTACCTAAATGTTCACCAGAATACTCGAACAGATGAGCGATACCGACACTATAGGCTCGTGATCATGAAGCGGCCGAACTGGAACCCTCCGTCGACCTTGGAAGAAGCGCTGGTTGCCGCGCGCGATTTTGCCTCGAATCCCAACACCCTCGTCCCGTACCGACACGACCTGCTCGAGAATGCCCACTACGGGCGAGGTTTCGCCTTCCTGCACACGATAGGGCGAGAGGACGGTGACACAGACGGCTACGTTCTGGTATCCACGGTCGGCTGCGGCAGCGGGCTCCTGTCGATTGCCGGGAAGACCATCGACTCAGTGATCGCCGAACACCTGGCACGAGCCGAGCATTCCCACCGCGACATCCCCGACCACGAACTCTCGGCCGCACATCGAGTGGCGATCGAGGCCTACGAGGGCGGCCTCACCCGCATCGATGACATGCCAGGCCGCGCGGCGATCGATGCCGAGACAGCCGACTACGCCGAGTTCGTTCTCATCCAACTGCGGCGCAGCCCCCATCGCGAAGACACTGCGCGAAGTATCCTCGCCCGCCACGATTTCCTGATGTCAGGCCCGGTCGCCGGACGTCGATACACCCAGCCCTGCCCGCGTTGCCAGCGACCGGCGATCTACCAGGAACGCTATCCCCGCGCGGTCTGCGGTGACTGCTATTACCGCACGACCGACAAGGCGGGCCGCCGGGTCACCGGCTTCAACACTCACCTGAGTGGCGGAATGATCGCCTACTACGCTGACACTCGCGAAAGCCCGGAGGGCTCCCCCGCGGAGGAATGCCTCGAGGTCAGCCGAAGCGGTGTGTGCTTCATCGACGGGCATCCCGCGACCATACAGGAGGGGCACTTCGGTGGGATCGTTGTCGAAATGGAGGATGGGGACTAGTAAGTCAGCGAAGGCTTCGATCGTGGGGACGATACGCGGTTCGACCCACTGTGCGATCGTGCGGGGTCTGGCCTCATCGGGATCGGCGTCGAACTTGCGGGCCTGGCGCTCGTGGTTGTTCAGAAAGCCGTCGACCGCCTGGGGAGTGACGCCGACCGAGCGCGCCATCCACGTTCCCCTCCCCGACGCCCGCAGCTTCACTCCCGCTGCGCGCCGACGGAAGTCCCAGTCAGGTCAGCTGCAGGCATGCTTGAGGCGATGCGTGGGCCAGCGCCTGTAGCTCAACGGACTGGTCGTCGAGACCAGGCGCGCAGCCGGTGACGTCTCAACCTAGCGTGCCGACCCGGGTTAGAGCCCCGCTGATCCGGTCGACGGTTTTGTCGCGGGTACGTCCACGGTGTAATCAGCGCCTCTGACCTGGTCCGGTGAGGTGTGCGAGGTTCCGCAGAAACCGCTGAGCCGGTACCTACCCGCTGCCAACCCCGAACGCACAGGGTGGATGGTCGCGCCCGCGCTCGCAGTGCCAGCGGGGTTGTGTTCGGCGAATTCATGGACCGACCCATCGACGGCGATCACCGCCCAACAGACTCCCGATGAATTCGGGTTGGTGATCGTCGCGGTGATCGCGTCCTCGCCGGTGGCGACAAACGCCAATTGGGGTGGCTGATAGGATTCGGCCGCAGCGGTGACGGGCGTGGCGAGGACACCAGCGACCGCGAGGGCGAGCGAGGCGGACGCAAGTCTGAATGTGGTCATTCCGGCGATTGTGGCACAAGAGGATTGGGGTACGGCGGCGGGCGCCCATTAGCGATGCGGTGGGGCGACAAGGTTGGCGTCACCAGGACACCGCGAACGAATGATGTTGTCCGGCAATGCCAGCCGCCCTCGCCGAGGAAGTACAACACACGGCTGTGGGCGGCTACGTCGTGCCACCCGACGGCGAGGACGATGTCAGGAGACTGAATTGGCCGGTGCGCTTGAGGTGTTGCATTCAGCCAGGCTATTTTCGGTGCCCGGATAAACGCCGAAAGGATGATGGCGTCGCTGCGGAAGTAACCGACAATCGCGAGTCGAAACCGGTCGTCGTCGGATCGTCGCCGACTCACGAAGAGTTCGTCCGTGCGTTTGATCGACGTGCTCGGTCTCCATGGCACCGTCGTCGATTCACCGGCGACCGCCGCGGAGGCCGAGCCGCGATTGTTGACCGCGGCTACCCGTCAAAACGCATCTTTCTGTCCACCAGACCATTTAGGTCGACGCTCACTGAAAACCACATCTGGCACACACTGGCAATTGCCCCTGTTCGGGATGTGTTGGTGCCCTTGTTGGTTGATGGGGCAGTCGCCTGGCAGAGGCGGTGTTCAACCGTCCCAAATTCCCTCGGTGTCGGTCTCTCGACCTCGGCTCGCGACTTCGGCGATCAGTCACACCGCCTAGACCGGGATCGGCGCGACGAAGCGGACCGAGACGTCGACCATCTCGCAGTCCGGATGGTTGCGATCCACCTGCGCCGCCTGTAATTCGCTTGGTTCGGTCACGTGGCGTCTGTTTGACTGCGTCCGTGGAATGGGTGCGCGAGTTCTACTCCAGGAGCGGTTCGTGGTGGGGCGGAGCCGAGGCTCGGCTGACCGAGCGGGACCGTCGCCGGGTGGATCTTCTCCGCGCGCACGGAAGTCCGGAGGGACGGATTCTGGAACTGGGGTCCGGGTATGGCTCGACTGCCGTGGCGGCTGCCCTGGCAGGATACGTGGTGACTGCGGTCGAGGTCAGCGACCGCGCGGACTTTACCGCCGGACTGGCTCAGGACTTCGCGGCCAGCTGCCTGATCGTTCACAAGGCCGACTTCTACGAAGTCCATCTCGATGAACGATTCGATGCTGTGTGTTACTAGAACGGATTCGGAGTCGGCTCCGATGCGGACCAGCGCCGGTTGCTCTGCCGGATCGGGTACGAGTGGCTTCGGCCGGGCGGAACAGCCCTCATCGATGTCTTCAACCCGTTTGTCTGGGCCGGTTGGGACGGCAACGAGGAGCATCGGATGCCGAATGCCGCTGCTGGTTACGACCACGAGCTCAGAGAGCGGGTCCGTTTCGACCCGGTGACCTGCACCGTGGTCGACACCTGGTGGGAACCGGCCGATCCGGACCACCCCATCAGCCAGACCCTGCGGTGCTACACACCCGCCGATCTGATGCTCTTGCTCGATGGAACAGGCCTGTTTCTGACCGGGATCGCGGTGGGAGATGATGTGGTATCCGTCTCGCCGCACTCCGGCATGAGTAGCCTGGTGCGAGAACAGTACGAGTACCTCGGGGTCGTCGCCGCGATCGCGGACAGCTGACCGGCGGGCGCGGCCAGTCGAGCCCGAGCTCGCCCTTCTCCGACAGTGGCAATTCCCACCAGGCAGGGGCGACGGAACGGCGGTCATTCCCGCTCGTCCTGCAGATCGGTCCAGCGTTCGGGAGTGAACCATGGCTTGTTCAGCCAGTATTCCTCGTCGAGTGCCTTCCAGATGCGTCGAGCATCGGAGCCCTTGTAATAGTGCTGGAAGTCGAACCGATCGATCCCGGCGCGCTTGGCAACCGCGTCGGCCAGAATGCCGTTGTTGAACTCGACGCTGCGGTCTCCGTCGACCTGGATGCTAGCCCCCTCGGCGCCGCCTGTCAGCGCGACTTCAAGCGCGATGAACATCCGCGGTGAAGTTTGGATGGCGGTCAAGATGAGATCGCCGGCACGGTAGCCGTAGTCCAAAGTCCAGACCTTCGTATTGCCCTCCTGGTTGAAGTAGTCCTTCAGCGCCTTCCGGTATGGAATGCCGGTGGCGAGATAGAGCCGGCCACGCTGCGGAAGTTCCGGCAGGTCACGCAATCGTGGTGTCCCCTCTACGATCTGGGTCGCTCATGTAGTTCCAGATCGCAGCATCGAGAGCACCTGCACTGCAATCCAATTCGACGGAAGCTTGTGTGATCAGGGCATTGATCGGACCATACTCGCGACAGTGGACGCCAGCGCCGCGAACGAATCCGGCGACATGCATATCGACAGCGATGTGTCCGGTAGAACCGGTCAAGATCGCGATGTATTCGACGGTCTTGGATGTCTACGGCTCGTCAGGACGAGGTGTGGCGTAGGTGGCGAGCGGGGGAATCGTTCAGTGCGATAGCGCGATCCCTCGGGACGCCGCTGCAGCACGTCAGACTATTCCTGGCCCAAACCGGAAAAATCCAGCGTCGGCCGACGCGGCGGCGCAGGCCTCGACCTCGACATGCATGCCACGACGGCGCTCTCCTCAGTCACCGCGCCTCGGCGCTCCGGGAGGTCCAGGACCGGAAGCGTAGATCGAACCGATGGCACACGATGACCCGTACCGGACACAGTTTTCTGCATGAACGTCGCCCATCGTTGTGCCTGATGGTTTCGTAGCACGCGCATGTACGCAGAATCTGCCGCCGAACTGCGGGGACACATTTGCGCCGATCGGGTCCAGATTTTCAGCGGCCGACCCGGAACTGCCATACGCGCCACGCATTTGGGCCCGAGGCCTTACCTGCTCGGCAGCGAATGTATGTAACCGAGGATGACTCCCGACGCCGAGAGGGAATCACACAATATGCTTAGATACGCATATCTATGTTAGGCAATACGTCTACTTTGGTTCGAACAGTCCCGCGAGCCGGCACGGATCATCGTCGACTACTCGCCTGCTGCGACGGACACATCCCACTTGATGCCGAACCGCAGCATCCAGAGCCACCAACACCTGAACGGACACATGATTGCCGTGCCACCGATATCCACCAAAGTTCAGCGCACCACTGAGAACAACGTGCGCATGCCTTCTGGACCCAAGCCAACATACTTACCCACGCCCTACCCCGGGGGTCTCGCTGCCCCAGGAATGCGCACCCTCCTCGCAGCCGTCGCACACCGTGTGCCCCAATGGGACAGCAGCGTCCTTCGGCGACTACCGGACGTCTTGCTTGTTTCAGCCATGCCCCGTGCCCGGCCGGACCGCCGACGACTCCGCGCTTCTGGTTGCCGATGCACCGCCCGCGACCACGCAGGTCCTAATCGTCACCCGCGCGATGCCTCACCGAACTCACACCACCCCACACCGAGAGACCCACAAGATCAGCCCAGGCCGGTCCCGACCGCGCTCCGCTCGGGCAGCGGACACTCGGCGCGGCACCCCCACATGACTGAAGCCGGGACCAAGTGAGGATCTTGCGCAGGCCGCGCATGGCATGAGCGGGGTCGCGCAGACCACGCGGCCTCCTATCCGTGCAACGCCGAACGCCCCGAGCTGGCCAGGTAGGACGAGTTCGGGGCGTTCGTGATTGGGTAATCGGCCGCGCACAGGCTTGATGCAAGCTAATGGTTGACGTTTCACAGTATAGGCAGTTAGCTGCCTGGTTGCTAAGTCCTGCAATTCCCCCGCGCGTCGTACTCCGACACGCCGACGACCGGGCAACTTCAAGGCGAGCGTCTACATATGCACTCGCCCAAGTATCGGGGACTCGGGAAGTCTGCGAAGCGGTCCTGTATCCGACACCGGGCGGCCACAACCCATGCCGCATTGCCGCAACGTCAGCGGAAGGAGAGAAGCGAACCCGATGGTGGACAACTTCTGTGGACGATGTCAGCACGTTCTGTCTGTGACCGTTTTGGTGACCGTTTTGAGCGTGACGAGCCGGTATCCGAGGTGATCTCCGGTGATGGCAGAGGCCCCGCCTCGGATGTCTCCGATGCGGGGCCTCAAATGAAAAGTGCTGCTACGAGCTACTTTTCAAGCGATCGGCAGAACTACTTCTGCGCGGCCTTGAACTCACGACGACGCCGGTGCAGGATCGGCTCGGTGTAGCCGTTGGGCTGCGTGGTGCCTTCCAGGACCAGTTCCTTGGCGGCCTGGAACGCGATGTTGTCATCGAAGTTCGGGGCCAGCGGGCGGTAGGTCTTGTCGTTCGCGTTCTGGCGGTCGACGACCGGGGCCATCCGCTCGAGGCTGGCGATCACGTCGGCCTCGGTGACGATGCCGTGGCGCAGCCAGTTGGCGACCAGCTGGCTCGAGATGCGCAGGGTGGCACGGTCTTCCATCAGGCCGATGTCGTTGATGTCGGGCACCTTGGAGCAGCCGACACCGTGATCGATCCAGCGGACCACGTAGCCCAGGATGCCCTGGGAGTTGTTGTCCAGCTCCTGACGCTTCTCCTCGTCGGTCCAGTCGGTGGACTGCGCGAGGGGGATCTCGAGGATCTGGTCGACGGTGGCGCGCGGGCCGCCCTTGGCGATCTGCGACTGCTGCTTGAACACGTCCACCAGGTGGTAGTGGGTGGCGTGCAGGGTGGCAGCGGTCGGCGAGGGCACCCAGGCAGTGTTGGCGCCGGCCTTGGGGTGGCCGATCTTCTGCTCGAGCATGCCCGCCATCAGGTCGGGCATGGCCCACATGCCCTTGCCGATCTGCGCCTTGCCGGGCAGGCCCTTGGCCAGGCCGGTGTCGACATTCCAGTCCTCGTAGGAGGTGATCCAGGTCTGGGCCTTCATCTCGGCCTTTCGGACCATCGGCCCGGCCTCCATGGAGGTGTGGATCTCGTCGCCGGTGCGGTCGAGGAAGCCGGTGTTGATGAACACCACGCGGTCCTTGGCGGCCTCGATCGACGCGGCGAGGTTGACCGTGGTGCGGCGCTCCTCGTCCATGATGCCGACCTTGAGGGTGTTGCGGGTCAGGCCGAGGACGTCCTCGATCCGGCCGAACAGCTCGTTGGTGAACGCGGCCTCGTCGGGGCCGTGCATCTTCGGCTTCACGATGTAGACCGAGCCGGTGCGCGAGTTGAGGCGAGTGTTGTCACCGTTGAGCGAGTGCACGGCGATCAGCGAGGTGATCAGGCCGTCCAGGATGCCCTCGCCGACCTCGTTGCCCTCGGCGTCGATGATCGCGTCGGAGGTCATCAGGTGACCCACATTGCGCACGAACAGCAGCGAACGACCGTGCAGGACCAGCTCGGAACCGTCGAGCGCGGTGAACACGCGGTCGGGGTTCATGGTGCGGGTGAAGGTCTTGCCGCCCTTGGAGACTTCCTCGGCCAGGTCGCCCTTCATCAGGCCGAGCCAGTTGCGGTAACAGACGACCTTGTCGTCGGCGTCGACCGCGGCGACCGAGTCCTCGAAGTCCATGATCGTGGTGAGCGCGGACTCCAGGACGATGTCCTTGACACCGGCGGTGTCGGTGGAGCCGATCGGCGAGGTGGCGTCGACCTGGATCTCGATGTGCAGCCCGTTGTGCTTGAGCAGGATCGAGGTCGGGACCTCGGGGTCGCCGAGGTAGCCGACGAGCTGCGACGGATCGGCCAGGCCGATGTCGGTGCCGTCTTCCAGACCGATCTCGAGCTCGCCGTCGACGATCTTGTAGTACGCCGAGCCGAGGTGCGAACCGGTGATCAGGGTGACCGCGTCGTCGAGGAAGTTGCGGCCCCACTCGATGACCTTGTCGCCGCGCACGCGGTTGTAGCCGCTGCCCTTCTCCGCGCCGTTGGCCTCGGGGATGGCGTCGGTACCGTAGAGCGCGTCGTAGAGCGAGCCCCACCGCGCGTTGGCGGCGTTGATCGCGAAGCGCGCGTTCATCACCGGCACCACGAGCTGCGGGCCCGCGGTGGTGGCGATCTCGGTGTCGACGTTTTCGGTGGCGATCTGGAACGCGGCCGGCTCCGGCTTGAGGTAACCGATCTCGGTCAGGAACTGCTTGTAGGCGGCCTTGTCGTAGCCGGTGCCCGGGTTCTCGCCGTGCCAAGCGTCGAGCTTGCCCTGGAACTCGTCGCGCTCAGCGAGCAGAGCGCGGTTACGCGGGGCGAGGTCGTTGATGATCTGCTCGGCACCGGCCCAGAACGCGGCGGAATCTACGCCGGTACCGGGGAGCGCCTCGTTCTCGATGAAATCGTGAAGAACGCTCGCCACCTGGAGCCCGCCGACCTGAATCCGCTCTGTCATCTACTGCCTCACTTTGGTGAAAACCGGGTGGGAAAAGTCGATGTCATGTTACCCGTGGGTAGAGGTGACACCTCGTGTGGGTTCGAACGCCCTGCGGCCTCCGTCCATTCCGCCACGCCGAGCCACCGAGGTCGGAGGCATGGGCGCGGCGGGTCACCCCTTGATTGTAGGTGCGCAGGCAATTAATGTACTGATCGGAACATTAAGTCGCGTGCCGGACCGAACGGAGGCGCCGTGACCACCGAACCGGTATCGCCCGTGCGCCGTCGCGGACGCCCTCGTGCCACCGAGCGCGCCGACACCCGCGAGCGGATCCACGACGCCGCGCTCGAGCTGTTCGCCGAACGCGGATTCCACGCCACGGGTGTGGCCGAGATCGGCGCGAAAGCCGACGTCCAGCGGGGTGCGCTGTACTACCACATCGGTTCCAAGGAAGACCTGCTGTGGGCGATCCTGCGCGACTACACCCGGCTGCTGCTCGCCGACGCCGAACGCATCATCGAGGCCGATGCCGACCCCGTCCAGACCCTGCGCCTGCTGATTCGCAGTCACGTCGAGCTGATCGTCACCCATCGGCGCGCGGTGGCCGTGCACCTGCGTGACGCCGACGCACTCACCCACGAACACGCGGTCGTGCTCCAGCAACTGCGCGATCGGCTGCAGCGCCACTGGCAAGACGTGATCGACGCGGGCCACGCGGCCGGTCAACTACGCACCGCCGACCACATCGTCACCAACGGCATGCTCGGCATGCTCAACTCCCTGGGCTACTGGTACCGCGAGCGCGGCTCCCATTCCCCCGCCGAGATCGCCGACATCCTCACTGACACCGTCCTGTCCGGGCTGCGCGCCACGGGCGACAACACGAAAGGCTGACCATGGCTTGGGATTTCGAGACCGATCCGGAGTACCAGCGCAAGCTCGACTGGGTAGCGGAGTTCGTTCGCACCGAGGTCGAGCCCCTGGATCTGCTCTACCCCAACCCCTACGACCGCGCCGACCCCGAGATCCGCGCGCTGATGCGGCCGCTGCAGCAGCAGGTCAAGGATCAGGGCCTGTGGGCCTGCCATCTCGGTCCCGAGCTCGGTGGTCCCGGTTTCGGCCAGCTCAAGCTGGCACTGCTCAACGAAGTGCTCGGTACCTCGATGTGGGCGCCGCTCGTCTTCGGTTGTCAGGCACCGGATTCGGGCAATGCCGAGATCCTGGCGCACTTCGGCACCGAGGAGCAGAAGGCGAAGTACCTGCAGCCGTTGCTCGACGGCGAGATCGGCTCCTGCTACGCGATGACCGAGCCCACCGGCGGCTCCGACCCGACCGCGTTCCGCACCACCGCGGTGCGCGACGGTGACGAGTGGGTCATCAACGGCGAGAAGTGGTTCAACTCCGCCGCCGAATTCGCCACCTTCCACATCGTGATGGTCGTGACCGACCCCGAAGCCGAACCGCACCAGCGGTTGTCGATGTTCATCGTGCCCGCCGATGCGCCCGGGCTCGAGCTGGTGCGCAACTTCACCGTGCCCGGGTTCAGCGAACACGAAGGGCATCTGCGATTCACCGATGTCCGGGTGCCCGCCGATCATCTGCTCGGCGCGGAAGGCGCGGGGTTCATCGTCGCGCAGACCCGGCTCGGCGGCGGACGCGTGCATCACGCGATGCGCACGGTCGCGTTGGTACGCAAGGCCTTCGACATGATGTGTGAGCGCGCGGTGTCGCGCCCGGCCCGCAGAGGTGTCGTCGGCGGCTTCCAGATGACCCAGGAACGCATCGCCGACAGCTGGATCCAGATGGAGCAGTTCCGCCTGCTGGTCCTGCGCACCGCGTGGCGCATCGACCAGGCCCAGGATTATCGCGCCGTCCGCAAGGACATCGCCGCCATCAAGATCGCCATGCCGACCGTCATGAACGACATCGCCCGCCGCGCACTGCATCTACACGGCGCGATGGGCGTGAGCACCGACCTGCCCTTCCTCGACATGACCACCTACGCCGAGGTCATGGCCATCGCCGACGGCCCGACCGAGGTGCACAAGATCACCCTCGCCAAGGAAGTGCTCAAGAACTACGCGCCGGGAGATCCGGTGTATCCGAGTGGCTACCGGCCGGCACTGCGCGAACAAGCCCGCGATCTGGTGGCGCGCAGGCTCGAACACGAGGTCGGCAACCACTGAAGGTCCCCGATCGCGGGGTAGGCACGAACTAGCCTGCCTCGCATGGGTGGTGTCAGCAATCCCGGGGACAACGGCACGCAACGATCACCTGCCGGGACCGAGGACGAAGCGGTCCCGGCACATCCGGTCGCGAATCGTCGTTCGGTCAACAAGCCGGTGTTCCTCATCGCCGCGGGCACCGTGCTGGCCTTCGGGATCTGGGCACTGGCCTCACCGTCGAGCGCCGAGACCATCGTCGGCGAGGTCAAGACGTTCACCACCACCTGGTTCGGGTGGTGGTACTTCGTGCTCGCCACGGCCATCCTCGGCCTCGTCGTTTTCCTCGGCGCCAGCCGGTACGGCCGCTACCGGCTGGGACCGGAGGAGTCACGGCCGGAGTACAGCCTGTTCTCCTGGACGTCGATGCTGTTCGCGGCGGGTATCGGCATCGACCTGATGTTCTTCTCGGTCGCCGAGCCCGTCTACAACTACCTGCGTCCCCCGCTGGGTGAGCCGGGCACCAACGAAACGGCCCGCAACGCGGTGGCCTGGACGATCTTCCACTACGGCATCACCGGTTGGGCGATGTACGCACTGATGGGCGGCGCACTCGCCTACTTCGCGTTCCGCCACAACCTGCCGCTGACGATCCGTGCCGCGCTCTATCCGATCTTCGGCAAGCGCGTACACGGCCGGTGGGGCGACGCGATCGACGTGGCCGCGGTGCTCGGCACCATCTTCGGCATCGCCACCTCGCTGGGCATCGGCATCGTCCAGCTCAATTACGGACTGCACCAGATGTTCGGAATCCCCCAGGGCAAGGCCGCCCAGATCGGGCTGATCGCACTGTCGGTGGCCATCACCACGATCTCCGCTACCACCGGCGTCGACAAGGGCATCCGGCGATTGTCGGAGCTCAATGTCATCATGGCGATCGCGCTGCTGATCTACATCCTCGTGGCGGGCAACACCGATTTCCTGCTCAACGGCCTGGCCCAGAACGCGGGCGACTACCTGTCGACCTTCCCCGACCGGACCCTCGACACTTTCGCGTGGGAGCGCAACCCCGAGACGGCGAACGCGCCGTCGACCTGGCTCGACAGCTGGACGTTGTTCTTCTGGGCGTGGTGGGTGGCCTGGGCACCGTTCGTCGGCCTGTTCCTCGCGCGCATCTCGCGCGGACGCACGCTGCGCGAGTTCATCTTCGGCGTGCTCGTCGTGCCGTTCAGCTTCACCCTGATGTGGATCTCGATCTTCGGCAACAGCGCGCTCGAGGTCGCCAGGGACGACCGAGCCTTCGCCGAGAAGACCGCGGACCGAGCCGAACTCGGCTTCTACTCGCTGCTCGAGAAATATCCCGGCGCGACACTGTTGCTCGGCGTCGCGACCATCACCGGGCTGCTCTTCTATGTGACCACCGCCGATTCCGGGTCGCTGGTCATGGGCAATTTCACCTCGAAGCTGCCCGATCCGATGGCCGACTGCGCCACCGGCACCCGCATCTTCTGGTCGGCCGCGATCGGCGTGCTCACCCTGTCGATGCTGTTCGCCGGTGCGGGCGGGTCCATCACGACCCTGCAGAACGCCACCATCATCATGGGGTTGCCGTTCTCGTTCGTGTTGGCGCTGATCGGCATCGCGCTGCTGCGCGCTGTCCGCAACGAGTCGTTCAAACTCGACAGCTACCGCACCTCGTTGCCCAAGGCTTTCGCCGCGGGCCGTGGACCGGCCGAACTCAGCAGTTGGCGTCGCCGGTTGCTCTCGACCATCAACTACCCGGGGCCCGCGGCCACCCGCAAATTCATCAGCGGCACCGTCGATCCGGCGATGCACGATGTCGCCACGGAGTTCGAGCACATGGGTATGACGGCGACCATCGACGATTCCCAGTCCAACGAGGGTTTGCCGTCCCCGCGACTGCTGGTCGATCAGGCCAGTGAGCCCCGGTTCGAGTACGGCATCTGGCCGGTCTCGGCACCGGCCCCGACCTATGCCGTGCTCGCGCAACGGTCCGGGGATCGCTACTTCCGCTGCGAGGTCTACCTGGCCGAGGGGTCGCAGGGCTACTCGCTCAACGGCTACAGCCGCGAGCAGATCATCGGTGACATTCTCGACCAGTACGAACGCCACCTCGGCTATCTGCACCTGCGCCGCGCGGCGAGCGATCACCACGAGCCCGAATCCGGCGACGTCGACAGCACCGACCGCGAACTGTGAAGGGATCAGCATGAGCGACACTCTCTATATCGACGGTTCCTGGCGACCGTCAGCGTCCGGGCAGACGCGCGAAATCCGCTGCCCGGCAGACGATTCCCTCGTCGGGGTCGTCGCCGAGGCCGGCCGCGACGACACGGTCGCCGCGATCATCGCGGCCCGGCGGGCCTTCGACGAAGGCCCGTGGCGCCGCACCGGCGCCGCCGAGAGGGGCGACCTGCTGCTGCGGGTCGCCGACGCGATCGACGCGCGACGAGACGAGTTCGTGCGCGCCGAGACCCTCGACACCGGCAAGCGCCCCTACGAGTCCGACATCGACATGTCCGACATCGCGAACTGCTTCCGGTATTTCGGCAAGCTCGCCGCCGACGACGCGGGCCGGATCGTCGACGCGGGCTCCCCTGACATCGACTCCCGCATCGTCTACGAACCGGTCGGGGTCTGCGGGTTGATCACGCCGTGGAACTACCCGCTGTTGCAGGCGGCCTGGAAAGTCGCCCCAGCGCTGGCGGCAGGCAATACGTTCGTGCTCAAACCGGCTGAACTGACTCCCCACACCGCGATTCTGCTGATGTCGGTGCTCGATGACCTCGGCGTGCCCGCCGGGGTGGCCAATCTCGTGCTCGGCGCGGGCGCCACCGCGGGTGCGCCGCTGTCCGAACATCCCGATGTCGACCTGGTCTCGTTCACCGGCGGGCTCGCCACCGGCAAGATCATCGCGCGCGAGGCGGCCGCCACGGTCAAGAAGGTGGCACTCGAGCTGGGCGGCAAGAACCCGAATGTCGTCTTCGCCGACGCCTGCGACACCGACGAACGGCTGGCCGCGAGCGTCGACAACGCACTGAACGCGGCCTTCCTGCACTCCGGTCAAGTGTGTTCGGCGGGCGCGCGCCTGGTCGTCGAGGAATCGGCACACGACCGTTTCGTCGACGAGTTGGTGCGCCGCGCAGAGCAGATCCGGCTCGGCTTGCCCTTCGCCGAGGGGACCGAAACCGGGCCGCTGATCTCGGCCGCCCACCGCGACAAGGTGAACGCCTATGTCGAGCAGGCCCGCGCCGAGGGTGCCGTCGTCCGCACCGGTGGCGCGTTCGCCACCGGCGACCGAGGCTCCGGAAATCTCGACAACGGGTGGTTCTACCTGCCGACCGTCATCGACGACGCCACCCGCGCGATGGCGTGCGTGCACGACGAGGCGTTCGGGCCCACCGTGACCGTGGAGACCTTCACCACCGAAGACGAGGCCGTCGCCATCGCCAACGACACCGAATACGGGCTCGCGGGCGCGGTCTGGTCCGGTGACGCCGCGCGCGCCCGCCGCGTCGCCGCCCGGCTGCGGCACGGCACGGTGTGGGTCAACGACTTCGGGCCGTACCTGCCACAGGCCGAGTGGGGCGGTTTCGGCCGCTCGGGTGTCGGGCGCGAGCTCGGTCCGTCCGGCCTGCACGAGTATCGCGAGGCCAAGCACGTCTACGAGAATCTCCGGCCGGGCGTCACCGGCTGGTTCGCCGATCGGGAGGAACAGCGGTGACCACATACGATTACGTGATCGTCGGCGGCGGTTCCGCGGGAGCGGCCGTCGCGGCACGGTTGTCGGAAGACCCGTCGGTGACCGTCTGTCTGCTCGAGGCGGGACCGTCCGATGTCGGCGACCCGGCCGTCCTGCGACTCGATCGCTGGATGGAGCTACTGGAATCGGGCTACGACTGGGACTACCCGATCGAGCCGCAGGAGAACGGCAATTCGTTCATGCGTCACGCCCGCGCCAAGGTGCTCGGTGGCTGCTCCTCGCACAACAGCTGCATCGCGTTCTGGGCTCCGCGCGAGGACCTGGATTCCTGGGAACGCGAGCACGGCGCCACCGGGTGGGGTGCGGACTCGGTGTATCGGCTGTACCCGCGGATCGAGACCAACGACGCCCCCGGCGAGCACCACGGCCGCGGCGGCCCGGTGCACATCATGACGGTGCCGCCGCACGATCCGTGTGGTGTCGCCTTGCTCGACGCCTGCGAGGCGGTCGGTATCCCGCGCGCCGAGTTCAACGCGGGACGCACAGTCGTCAACGGCGCCAACTTCTTTCAGATCAACCGGCGAACCGACGGAACGCGCTCGTCGTCGTCGGTGAGCTATCTGCACCCTCATCTCGACCGGCCGAACCTCACCATCCGGACCGGCGCGTGGGCCAAGAAGATCGTGATCGAGAACGGGCGGGCCGTCGGGGTCGACATCACCGACAACGCGTTCGGCCGCACCACCCGGATCACGGCGAACCGTGAGGTGATCGTCTCCGCCGGCGCCATCGACTCGCCGAAGCTGCTCATGCTCTCGGGCATCGGGCCTACAGTTCACCTGCGCGAGAACGGCATCGAGGTGGTCGTCGACTCGCCCGGTGTCGGCGCGAACCTGCAGGACCATCCGGAGGGTGTGATCGGTTTCGAGACGACGCGACCGATGGTGGACAGCTCCACCCAGTGGTGGGAAGCGGGTATCTTCACCCCGACCGAGGACGGCCTCGACCGGCCGGACCTGATGATGCACTACGGCAGTGTGCCTTTCGACATGCACACACTGCGGCAGGGGTATCCGACCGCCGAGAACACCTTCTGCCTGACGCCGAATGTCACCCATGCCCGCTCACGCGGCACGGTGCGCTTGCGCTCGCGCGATTTCCGGGACAAGCCGAAGGTCGACCCGCGCTACTTCACCGACCCCGACGGTCACGATATGCGCGTGATGATCGCCGGTCTGCGCAAGGCACGCGAGATCGCCGCGACCGCACCGCTGTCGGATTGGGTGGCGCGTGAGCTGTATCCGGGGCCGGAGGCGCAGACCGACGCCGAACTCGCCGATTACGTCCGCCGAACCCACAACACCGTCTACCACCCCGTCGGCACGGTCCGCATGGGCGCGGTCGACGACCCGATGAGTCCCCTCGACCCCGAGCTGCGGGTCAAGGGCGTCGAGGGTCTGCGTGTCGCCGACGCTTCGGTGTTCCCCGCGCACACCACGGTCAATCCGAACATCACGGTGATGCTCGTCGGCGAACGCTGCGCCGAACTGGTCGCCGCCGATCGGACGTAGGTCAGCCGAGGACCGGCCCGTCCCCGCGCAGCAGAACTCTGTGCCCCGAAATAAATCAGCCGACATTTCGGACACGGTGTGCCACCATGATTTCACGCAGGTGATTCGCATCGGGCGAGGAACCGACGAGCAGCATCGAGAGGAGGAGACGGCCGTGAAACAGCAAGCGCCACAGCGAGAATCGGATAAGACCTTTCGCCGCGCGAGTTCGGTCCATCGCGCGATGCGCCTGGATATCGATGGCTCCGGCCGTTTCCTGATCGTGGCCTGACGGGTCCGACCCGCCTCCGCTTCCGACGTTCACACCTCTCTCGAAACATGGTGATTCCCATGCTGATTCGTCATGCCGTCGACCCGACGGCGCCCGCTCCCGACACCTGGATACACACGAGGGTGCTCGTGCTCAATGCCAGCTACGAGGCCCTCGACGAGATCACCGCCGATCGGGCCGTGACCTTGCTGATCAGCGGCGCCGCCGAGACCGTGATCGAGCGGGCACCCCGGTTCCCGATCCGCTCGCAGCATCTGGTCATCGCGTTGCCCGAGACGATCCGGCTGGTGCGCTACGTCTACCTGGCGCACGTCACGCCGATCGGTGACGACAGCCGCGCCACCCTGGCCGGCGTGTTGCGTCGCGACAAGCACCGCTGCGGCTACTGCGCCGACTGGGCGCACACCGTCGACCACATCCGCCCCCGCAGCCGGGGCGGACCGAACACCTGGAGCAATCTCGTCGCCTGTTGCGCACCGTGCAATTCAGGCAAGGCCGACCGCACCCCGGAAGAGGCGGGGATGCGGCTGCTGTGGGAGCCCAAGGCTCCCGACCCGCTCGCTCGCAAGCAGCGCCGGATCTGGAAGGAGTACGCGCCGTGACCACCACCGACCTCGCACTGACCGAACTGCTGACCCTGTCCGATTCGGGGCAATGGCACCGCGCCGCCTGCCGTGGTGACCCCAACCACGAGGCGTGGTTTCCCTACCCGTCGCAGGACTTCGACTACGCCCGCAAGATCTGCGCCGGGTGCCCGTTGCTCGCGGGGTGCGCCGAGTACGCGGCACAGACGGGTCAGTCAGGGGTGTGGGGTGGTCGTGAATACGATCGCGGCCGCGTGATTCGCGCGTGACCGGCAGCGCCGGGTGTCCGCTGTGGCACCCGGCTCTGCGCGTCCGGCACGCACCGCACGGTTGCATGCGCTGCCTCGACCGAGGCTGACCACTCTTGCCACATGCTGTGACCTGCGGCGATGCGCACCGGTATGCGCTGTGCTGCGGTTGCGCGCGGTGTCCTTAAACTTGCCGCGTGGGTACGCATCGCAACGGGACCAGTTCTCGAAGTATCAGCAAGGGTCCGGTTATCGCGGCATCGGCAATCGTGCTGGTGATCGTCGCCGTCTTCGCCTGGGTCCAGCTCAGCGATCGTGCGGCGACCACCGATGTCGCGGCCGCCGCCGAGTGCGTCGAGGGGGCCTCACAGCTCGACGTCACCGTCGATCCGGCGATCTCGGGCCCGGTGCGTGCCGCGGCCGACCGGTTCAACGCGACCAAGCCTCGGGTGCGCGACCACTGCGCGCAGGTGAAGGTGTCGGCCCGCCCGTCGAGCGCGCTGGTCGCCGGTCTCGCCGACACCACGAAATGGGATCCGGGTCTCGGTCCGCAGCCGGGGCTGTGGATCGCCGATTCGAGCCGGTCGATCGAGCTGGTTCGGGTGCCGGGTCTGATCGAGGGCACACCCGCCTCGATCGCCACCAGCCCGATCGTGCTCGCCGTGCCCGATGCCCTGCGTCAAGCGCTCGAACAGCATCAGATCTCCTGGGCCGACCTGCCACGACTGCAGCAGGGCTCACTCGACGAGGTCGGCCTGTCCGGCTGGGGTGGGCTGAGCATGGCACTGCCCGCCGGTGACGCCACGACCGCCGCCGCCGCGTCCATCGGCGCGGCGATCTCGGGCACCGAACCGTTGACCGAGCAGGCCGCCAAGTCGGGTCAGGTCGTCGCCGCGATCTCCGGGCTCGCCGCCGGCGCGCAGGCACCGGCCGACCTGATGACCTCCATGTCGGAGATCAGCGCGAATCCCCTCGATGACGATGTGCACGCGGTCGCCGCGACGCAGCAGCAGCTCGGCACCGACGGTCTCACCGCGTTCCGGCCGGTCGGCAGCGCGCCGCTGGCCGATTATCCCGCCGCGCTGATGTCGGGTCCGTGGGTCGACAAGACCCAGAATCTGATCGCGTCACGATTCATCGACTTCCTGCGGGCCCCGGAGCAGGCGGGTGCGCTCGCCACCGAGGGCTTCGGGCCCGCCATCGGTTCGGCACCGGCGAATCCGCCGCGCGCGGCACTGGAGAAGGTGCAGTCGACGCTGGCCAACCCGGTGCTCGGGGTGAACGCGACAGTCCTGCTCGACGTGTCGTCGTCGATGGGTACCGCCGAGGGCTCGACCACCCGGCTGTCGAACGCGATTGCCGCGGTCGCCTCCACCCTGCAGGTGATGCCGCCCGACTTCGGGCTCGGCCTGTGGACGTTCGGCAAGAACCTCGACGGCACCACTCCGTACAAGGTGCAGGCGGCCACCGCGCTGCTCACCGATTCCCAGCGCAATGCGGTCGGCTCGGCGGTCACCGCGGTGAAGCCGAGCCAGCTCGCCGCGGATCAGGCCTACCCGAGCCTGCTCGCCGCCTACCGCGCGGCGGTGGCCGGTTACTCCCCCGGTCGCACGAATTCGATTCTGCTGATCACCGACGGTCCCGACGACGATTCGACGCTGACCGGCACCGCGCTGGTCGACGAGATCACCGCCGCGACCAAGTCGGGCAAGCCCATTCGCATCGACATCGTCGTGGTCGGCGGCCAGGGCACCCAAACCCTGCAGACCCTCGCCGACCAGACCGGCGGGACCTACACCCGCATGCCGACGAGCAACGACCTCGGCTTCGGCACCGCGGTCGTCAAGGCGCTGACCACGCCGTAGGTCACCGGCACGGCGGCCGCTACAGGGAAACCCGCACCATTGCACCGGATTCCATCGCTACCCAGAGGTCACCGGCAGCGTCGACGGTGAGTCCGTGCGGTTCGGCGCCCGGTAGGTCGAGATGAGTGATCGTGCCGTCGGTGGTGATCCGGCCGAGACGGCAGCTCGCCCACTCGGTGAACCACAGCGCATCGTCGGGGCCCGCCACGATCGCGTGCGGGCGGGCGTCGGTCGCCGGGAGCGCGAATTCGGCGACGGTGCCGTCGAGGTCGATGCGCCCGATCGCACCCGCGCCGATTTCGGTGAACCACAGGGCGTCGTCGGGGCCCGCGGTGATGCCGACCGGCGCGGCCGCGGGCGTGGGGATCGGGTAGACGCGCAGCGCGAGGTCGGTGTCGACGCGGGCGATCGCATTGCCCTGGTTCACCGTGAGCCACAGCGCCCCATCGGGCCCGGGCGTGATCATCGAGGGCATACCGTCGACCTCGACGCGGGTGAGGTTGCCGTCCGCGGCCAGTCGCCCGACCCGACCCGCCTGTAATTCGGTGAACCAGAGCGCTCCGTCCGGCCCGGCGCACGCACCGTAGGGACCTTCCACGGGCAGGCTCGTTACCCCACCGTCGACGGTGATCCGCCCGAGCCGACCACCCTGGAACTCGGTGAACCACAGGTCATTATCGGAACCGGCGACGATCACCGTCGGTTGCCCGTCGGACTGCGCGAGCGGATAGGACCGCACGATCCCCTCCGCGCAACGTCCGATCACGCCCTGCGTCACCAGCGTGAACCACAGCGCCCCGTCGGGCCCGACAGTGATCCCGTACGGAGCGCCGGGCACGTCGATCACTTGCACGATCTCAGCCAAAGTCTTCAATTCCCTTCTGTATTCCGCGGAAACGGCGGCGCAGCGCCCGGTCGTGCGACACCACGACCACCGCACCCCGATACTCGCTCAGCGCGCGTTCGACTTCCTCGACCAAGGTCAGCGACAGGTGGTTGGTCGGCTCGTCCAACAGCAACAGGTCGTGTTCACCGGCGAGCACACCGGCCAGCGCGAGCCTGCGCCGCTGACCTTCCGAGAGGGTACCGACCTCACGATCGAGCAGTTCGGGGGCGAACAGCCCTGTCGCCAGCAATGAATCGCGTCCGAATCCGTAGGTGTCGGTGACACTTCGGGCCGGATCGAAGCGCTCGTCCTGGCGCAGGTAGCCGATGCGTCCCGGGGCTGCCGCGTGGATCGCGTCGAGCAGTGTCGACTTGCCCGAACCGTTGGGTCCGTGGATCAGCAGCCGCTCGCGCGGGCCGAGCGTCAGCGCGCCGAGGTGGAACTCCACGCCGCTGCCTGCCGCGAATCGGCCGCGGAACCGCAACGGTTCGGGTGGTCGCGGCACCGGGTCCTCGCGCAGCCGGCGCAGGCGCTCGGCCGTATTGCGCACCCGCGACGCGACCGAGCTCTGCACCCGCCCGGCATTGCGGTCGTAGGCCATCTTGTTGTTGTCGGTCATCGCGCGACCCGGCGCGACCTGCTGGGCAGTGCTCGTGGCGAACTCCTCGAGCCGCCCGATCTCGCTGCGCCACTGCGCATAGGCCTGTTCCCAGCGAATGCGCGCGGCCGCCTTCGCCGTCAGGAATCCGGTGTAGCCGCCGCCGAAGCGGGTCAACGCGCCGTCGGCGACCTCGAGCACCGCGGTGACCACCCGATCGAGGAAGGTCCGGTCGTGCGAGACCAGCACGACTGTGCCCTGATGGGTGCGCAGGCGGTGTTCCAGCCAGGTGAGCGCGGCGTCGTCGAGGTGGTTGGTCGGTTCGTCGAGCAGGAGCACCTCCGGCGAGGCAGCGAGCAGGCAGGCCAGCCCGAGGCGGGCCCGTTCGCCGCCGGACAGGCTGTCGAGCGGTCGGTCACGGCCGATACCCGCCACTCCGAGTCCGTGCATCGACGCGTCCACCCTGGCATCGGCGGCGTAGCCGTCGCGCGCCTCGAAACGGGCGAGCAGCGCGCCGTAGCGGTCCATGTCCTGCCCTTCGGCGGCGGCTTGCATGCCTGCCTCGAGTTCGCGCAGTTCGGCCAGCGCCAGTTCGATGGCCGCACCGACCGTGTCGCCGGGCAGTGTTTGCGCGAGGTGGCCGATCCCGCCCTCGGCGGTGACGGTGATCGTGCCCGCGTCGGGTCGAGCGAGCCCGGCGAGCAGGTCGAGCAGCGTCAATTTGCCTGCGCCGTTCTCGCCGACGATGCCGACGCGTTCACCGGGCCGGATCGAGGCCGAGATGGTGTCGAGCACGGGCCGGTCCGCATAGGACTTCGAGACTCCGCGCAGGGACAGTTGAGTGGTCAAACAGTGCTCCAATCGCTACTCGTGTAGCTTTAACAGTACAAAACCGCGACAGCTAACGCAACAGGAGTTGTTTTTGGAACCACAACGACGCCCCGGCGGACGCAGCGCCCGAGTCAGGGAAGCCGTTCTCGACGCGACGGCGGACGAACTCGCCGAGCGGGGCTACCAGGACCTGAGCATGGAAGCTGTCGCTCAGCGCGCCGGAGTGCACAAGACCACCGTCTATCGGCGCTGGCGCGGCCCGGAGGGGCTCGTCGCCGACGCGCTCGAGCGCGCCTCGCAACAGCCATGGCCGATCCCCGATACGGGCACCCTCACCGGAGATCTCCGTGCGCTGACCGAATTGCTCCGACAGGGCTTCACCGATCCCGAATCAGGCTCGCTGGCAACAGCTTTCATCGCAGCAGGCATGCAACATCCCGAGGCCGCCGACGCGCTGCGCGGCTTCTACGCGGCGAGACACGACGAGGCGGCGGCGATCGTGGCGCGGGCGGTCGCGCGCGGTGAAGTCGACCCGGAGGTCGACGCCGCCGAGATCATCCGGCTCGCGGTCGCACCACTGTTCCACCGGCTGTTCATCACCCACGAACCCGTCACTGCCGACCAGGCGCGCCGAGCCGCCGACGTGGCCGCCGCGCTGGCGAGAACACCGATCGGCACCTGAATCAGCTTGCGCGACAGTACGACCCGTGCCATCAGGCTCGCACGGCATACACCTCGTGCAGTTCGGTGCCTGCCAGCGACGGGTCCTGCCTGATACGCGAAGTGAGTCCGTGGAGGTTGAGGACCTCGCAGAATTCGGCGAGGCGGCCGTCGCGGTCGTGCACCTCGGCGACGACGGCGCGGATGCGCGGCCAGTCGGATTCGGTGATGCCGAGCAGGACATCGAATTCGGCGCGCTCGACGTCGATCTTCAGCACGCCGATCTCGGCAACCGGATCTTCCTGCGCAAGGATCGCCGACACCGTGGTGACCTCGACATCGATCTGCTCCCCGTCGTGCAGGCCGCGGGTGATGAGGCTGATCGCGTCGTCGGGCAGGCCACTGTTGCGCAGGAAGGTCTTCGTCGCATCGTCATCGGCTTCACGGTCGGCATACAGACTCGAGTTCGCGGTGGCGCGGGGGTACCAGGTGAACGGCAGCACACCGGGTGCGGCGCCCACCGCGACCTCGAGGGCGACACCGCCTGGCACATGGGCTGCCATATTGCGGTGCAGGCAGTCGAAGATAGCGGGAGCGGGTTCGGCGGCGATCACGCGGACACCGGGGAGCGTTTCGGCGAACATCATCGCGCTGAGTCCGATATTGGCGCCGATGTCGACCGCGAGGTCACCGGGGCGCAGGGTCGCGGCAGCCTGGCGGTAGTACCCGTCGGCGATCATTTCGTTCCAGAGCATGCGCGCTTCGGCGGGGCTGGTGCAGGTGACGGTACGGCCGTCGTCGAGGCGCAGTTGCTGCTGTGTCGTCATCAGATCATGAATCCTTCGAGGATCGGGCCGATCACGGCCAGCGCGGACGGGTGGGTCAGCTCGAGATGGCGAGCGTCGAGCACAGTGTTGTGGATACGGCCGGTGACGTGCGGTTGCCACGTCTGCGCGACGGCCTCGGTGTCGTCGCGGTCTTTGCCCGCGGTGAAGAAGATCAGGTCGCCGTCGAAGATCCGCGGGTGATAGTCGCCGACGAGTTCGCCCGCGGTGGAGAAACTCTCCATCACCCGGTCGACCTGGTCGGCGCCGAACAGGCCGGTACCGGTGATCTGATCGCGGATCACCTGCCAGGCCTGCTCGGTGGTGCTCGCGGTGACGGTGTCGCCGAGGTCGAACAGTTCCCGCCAGCCACCGAGCAGATCGGCCATCAGCTCCCCCGGCGCGACATCGGTGTCGGGAGTGATCGGTGGCGCACCGACCGCGCTGTCCATCATGGCCAGCAGCGCGACCTGTTCGCCCTGTTCCTGCAACTGTGTCGCCACCACGTGGGCGATCTGGCCGCCCAGCGACCAGCCGAGCAGGTGGTACGGACCGTTCGGCTGGGTCCGGCGGATCTCGTCGACATAGCGGTGCGCGAGCTCATCGATCGATGTGGCCGGGGGCTCGGCGGCGACAACGTGCGGGTCCTGCAGGCCGAACACCGGCCGATCGCCGCGCAGATGCCCGACGAGTCCGCCGTAGAACCAGGCCAGCCCGCCCGCCGGGTGGATCGCGAACAGTGGGGTCGCATCGCCCGCGGGCCGCAAGGGCAGCAGCACCTGCATGCCCGAACCGCCCTCGGCCGCATCGACCCTGCGCGCCAGTGCCCTCGGTGTCGCGTCGTCGAACATCCACGGCAGTTCGAGTTGCACGCCGCGGCCCTGCAGTTCGGCCACCGCCATGGTCGCGAGCAGCGAGTTGCCGCCCAGATCGAAGAAGCCGGCACCGGCACCGACCCTGGCCACGTTCAGGGTCCGTGCGAAGACCTCGGCGATCGCGATCTCCGACGGTGAGCGCGGCGCGTCGTATTCGTCCTCGTTACGGCCGAAGTCGGGTGCGGGCAGGGCATTTCGATCGAGCTTGCCGTTCACTGTCACCGGCAGCGTCGAGAGCACCACGACGGCCGAGGGCACCATGTACCCGGTGAGTAGGTCGGCGGCGGTGTCTCGAACCCGCGCCGGGTCCAGTTCCTGCCCGTCGGCGGGGACGACGTAACCGATCAACTGGTCGACGTCCCTGGCGTGGCGATGCACCGCGGCTGCCGCCTGGGCGACACCGGGATGACGGAGCAGCGCCGATTCCACCTCACCCAATTCGATACGGAAACCACGCAATTGGATCTGCGCGTCGGCGCGCCCGCGGTAGTCCAGTTCCAGTCCGTGCCCGCCGCGATGCCACCGCCCGACATCACCGGTCCGGTACAGGCGGCTACCCGGCGTGCCGAACGGATCGGCCACGAACCGGCCCGAAGTGAGCGCGCCCGCCCCGTGGTAGCCGCGCGAGAGCTGTCCGCCGCCGACATAGAGGTCACCGGTGACGCCGACCGGCACCGGCCGCAAGCGCTCGTCGAGCACGTACACCCTCAGGCCGGGCAGGGCGCGCCCGATCCCGCCGCCCGCCTGATCGACCTCGGCGTAGCTGACATGCACGGTCGTCTCGGTGATGCCGTACATGTTGACCAGGGTCGGCGTACCCGCCGGGTGGGCGAGGAACCAGCCGGTCAGCCGGGACGGGTCGAGCGCTTCGCCGCCGAACACGATGTAGCGCAAGGCGAGGTCGGCGCCACCCGCGCCGTGGTAGCGGCGCTCCGCGTCGACGAATCCGTAGAACGCCGACGGGGTCTGGCTGAGCACGGTGACCTGCTCGCGCGCCACGAGCTCGACGAAAGCATCGGGCGTGCGCGTGGTGTCGTAGTCGACGACCACCAGGCGACCGCCCGAGAGCAGGGCGCCCCACATCTCCCAGACCGCGAAATCGAAAGCGTAGGAATGGAACAGTGTCCAGACATCGTCGGGCCCGACGTCGAACTTCTCCGCGGTGTGGGTGAGCAGGGTGACCACATCGCGGTGGGTGACCGCGACACCCTTCGGCCGACCGGTGGAGCCCGAGGTGTAGATCATGTAGGCGATGTTGTCGGGCAGCGCGGCGACGTTCTGCGCACTGTCGACGACGTTCTCGTCATCCACAAGGACTGTCGGCCCGGCGAATTCGGGTGTCTGCGATGCCATCGCCGATGTGGTCAGCAGCGCTACCGGTCGTGCGTCGTCGAGCACGAACCGGAGCCGCTCGGCCGGGTACGTCACATCCACGGGCAGATAGCCCGCACCCGACATGACCACGGCCAGCAGCCCGACCGCCAACTCGGCCGAGCGCGGCATCGCGACGGCGACCAGTGTTTCGGGGCCCGCACCGGAGGCGATCAACTGGGCGGCAACAGACTTCGCGCGCCGATCCAGTTCCGCGTAGGTCAGGACCGTCGTCCCATCGGTCACCGCGACCGAATCCGGGGCCACCGCCACGCGCCGTGCGAACAATCCACCGATCGTTTCCTCGGGAACGTGTGCGCCGGCCACGCCTGCCGCATCGAGAACCTCGTAGCGCTGGCTCGGTTGCATGAACTCGATGTCGCCGATGATCGCCTGCGGATTCGCGGTCACCGCCTCCAGGATGCGCAGATACCACTGCGCGAACCGCTCCATCGACTCTTCGACGAAAAGGTCTGTCGCGTAGGTCAATCGGCCGAGCGTACCCAGCGGGTGACCGTCGGCGGCGAACCGCTCGACCAGCTTCACATTGAGATCCGACTGCGCCTGATCGACATAGTCCTCGACCGGTTCCACCGAGATCCCCGGTAGTTCGAGCACCACCTCATCGAGATTCTGGTAGTCGATCGTCACCTGGTACAGCGGCAGATGCGCGGTCGAACGCGGCGGATTGAGCGCCTCGACGACCTGCTCGAAGGAGACCTCCGCGTGTGCGAGGGCAGCCAGGTCGGCTGCTCGGACGTCGGCCAGAAGCGCGTCGAACGGCTGATCGGCAGAGACCTCCGTCCGCAGGACGACAGTGTTGACGAACATGCCGATCAGGTCGTCGAGTTCACGTTCCCCGCGCCCGGAGACCGGGGTACCGACCGCGATGTCGTGGGTATTCGCCAGCCGTGCCAGCAGCACGGCCAGCGCGGCGTGCGCCACCATGAACGGCGTCGCGCCCGCGACCCGCGCCACCGCGGCGATCCGCTCCTGCAGCGATGCCTCGATGTCGAAGTCGATGGTCCGGCCGCGCATCGACGCGACCGGCGGACGCGGCATGTCGGTCGGCAGTTCGAGGAGTTCGGGCAGCCCGGTGAGGGTAGCGCGCCAGTAGTCCAGCTGACGGGACAGCAGCGACTCCGGATCGTGCTCGTCGCCGAGCAGATCGTGTTGCCACAGCGCATAATCCGGATACTGGACCCTGAGCTGCGGCCACGCGGGCACGCTCGCGGTGATCACCGCGTGATAGGCGGCCGCGACGTCGCGGGCCAACGGAATCATCGAGAGCCCGTCCGCACAGATGTGGTGCACGGCGATCACCAGCACGTGATCATCCGAGCCGAGATCGAACAGTTCGGCCCGCACCGGCGGTGCCTCGGAGAACTGGAAACTCTTCGACAGCACCGCCGCTGCGGCCTTCGGCAGCACCGATTCCTCGATCGCGATCGGGATCAGGTCGGGCACGACCTCGTCGGCGTCGACGATCATCTGCCACGGTATACCGTCGATTACCGGGAATTTCGTGCGCAACGATTCGTGGCGGCCGATCACCATCGCGCAGGCTGTACGCAACGCGGGGATTTCCAGCTCGCCGGTCAGCCGGATCACCAGCGGCACGTTGTAGGCGCCGACAGAGGCGTCGAGCTGGTTGAGGAACCACATCCGTTGCTGAGCGGGCGAGAGCGGGATCAGGCCGGTGCCGGGTCGCCGGGTCAGCGTCGGGCGTTCGACGTGGTCGCGGCCGGTGAGCCGGGCGGCGAGGTCGGCCATCCGCGGGTACTCGAACAGGTCGCGCACCGCCACCCGGACGCCCAGCGCGGAGCTCAGGCGAGCGGTCAGCCTCGTCGCGGTCAGCGAATTGCCACCGAGGTCGAAGAAGTCGTCGCGCATGCCGACTCGGGGCAGGTCCAGCACTTCGGCGCAGATGTCGGCGACGAGGCACTCGGTCGGATTGCTCGGCGCCAGATATCCGGCAGCGACGAAGCTCGGCATCGGCAGTGCGCCGCGGTCGAGTTTTCCGGTGGTGGTCAGCGGAAGCTGTTCCAGCACAACGCAGATGTCGGGAACCATGTGGGCCGGTAGCCGGCGGCGTGCCGATGCCCGCACGTGCTCGGGGTCGATCGTGTCGCCGATGAGGTAGCCGACGAGCCGGTCCGCGCCGTTGTCGTCGGTGCGCAGCACCGCTACCGCATGGGTGACCGATCGATGTTCGGCGAGGACGGCCTCGATCTCGCCGAGTTCGATCCGCTGGCCACGGATCTTGACCTGATGGTCGGTACGGCCGACGTAGTCGAGTGTGTGGTCGGCGGTCCATCGGACCCGGTCGCCGGTGCGGTACATCCGCGTGCCCGGATCGTAGGGGTTGGCGAGGAAGGTGGCGGCGGTCGCGCCGGGACGGCCGAGGTATCCGCGGGCGAGCTGGATGCCGCTGACATACAGTTCGCCGGTCACCCCGATCGGCACGGGCCGCAGGTGCGAGTCCAGCACCACCGCGGATGTTCCGCGAATCGGACCACCCAGGGTGATCGGTTCGGGCGGCGCGAGGGGATCGCTGATGGCGACCATGATCGTGGTCTCGGTGGGTCCGTAGCCGTTGAACAACTGGCGTCGTGGCGCCCAGAGCGCGGCGAGTTCGGCGGGCACGGCCTCGCCGCCGGCGACCAGAACTCTGAGGCTGTCCAGCCCGTCGGGTGACATGGTCGCCAGCACGGTCGGGGTGAGGAAGGCGTGGGTGACCGCGTTGTCGCGGATGAGCCCGGCCAGCTCTGTGCCCGCGTAGGTGTCGGGCGGCGCGATGACCAGCGTCGCACCGTGCGGGTGCGCCATCAGGACTTCGAGCATGACGGCGTCGAATCCTGGTGCGGCACACTGCAGCACCCGTGAATCGGGGCTGACCTGGTACCGGTCCCGTTGCTCGGCGGCGAAGTTCGCCATTCCCGCCTGGGTCACCGCGACGCCCTTGGGGGTGCCGGTGGTTCCGGAGGTGTAGATGACATAGGCCAGGTCGGTGTCGCGGACGATCCGTTCCACCGCGCGCGAAGGTCGGCTCGCGATCTCGCGCTCGGCTGCCGGATCGTCGACGACCAGGCGTGCCCACTCCCCCTCCGGCACTCCCTCACTCACCTCCGCGACGGTCAGCACGACGTGGGCAGCACAGTCGGACAGCATGACCGCGAGCCGCTCTCGCGGGTTGCGTGGGTCGAGTAGCGCACACGCGGCACCGATCTCGGCGAGCGCCCAGATCGTGGTGATCAACGGGATCGACCGCGGCATGACCACCCCGACGGTGTCCCCCGTGTCGACACCGTGCTCGACCAGCCACTGCGCCAGCCGATGTGCTCGGCCATCCAGCTCGGTGAAGCTCACCGTCTCGGTCCCGGACGCAACCGCCACACCGTCGGGGTGTCGGGTCACGCCGTGGCGCAACAAATCGGTCAATGGTTCAGGAGCCACCCGTTCCGCGCCTCTGGCCGGGACGAGTGCCGCATGCTCGGTGGCCGACAGCAGGTCGATATCGCCGACGCGTCCGTTCGGGTCGGTAGCGACCGCACGCAGGACCCGCTCGACACGGTCGGCGAGCCCGGCGGCGGTCACACGGTCGACGCGAGCCGCCTGATACCGAAGGCGGATGTGCACGGTGTCGGTCTGGTGGGCCTGCACGGTGATCGGGTAGTGCGCGGCATCGGTGCCGGCCACCCCCGCAACCCGCACTCCGTCGATGTCCGCGTCACCGAGTCCGCTGCTGTCGACCGGGTAGGACTCGAATGCCACCAGGGTGTCGAACAGCTGTCCGCCGCCGAGCGCGGCCATGATGCCGGACAGTTCGACGTGGTGGTGGTCGAGCAGCCGGGTCTTGTTCGCCTGCAACTGTTCCAGCGCCGCCACGATGGTCCGGTCACCGCGCACGAGAACCGGAACGGGCAGCGTGTTGATGAACAGCCCGATCATCGACTCGACGCCCGGCACCTCGGCCGGTCTGCCGGAGACGGTCTCGCCGAACACGATCCGCTCGCGGCCCAGCTGGTTGGCCAGCACCGTCGCCCACGCGAATTGCACAATCGTCGACATCGTGGCGCCCGAGGTGCGGGCGAGCTCGGCGAGAGCGGCGGTGATGTCGTCGTCGAGATCGATGCTCAGATCGGTCGGCACCTCGACAGTGGCCGCGCCGACCGTGTCGGCGATCAAGGTGGGTTCGGTGAAGCCCGCCATCGTGTCGCGCCAGATCTCGACACCGGCGGTGGTGTCGCGCCGGTCCAGCCAGGCCAGGTAGTCGCCGTAGGACGGCGCGGGCGGCAGCAGGGCGGCGTCCGCGCCTGCCGCGTACAGCCCGACCAGGTCGCGCAGCAGCAGCGGCAGTGACCAGCCGTCGAGCAGCAGGTGGTGCGCGGTCAGGATCAGCCGGAATTCGGTGGGTGCGACGGCGACGAGGGCGAATCGCACCAGCGGCGGATCGGCCGGGTCGAAAGCCGTTTCGCGTTCGGCTGTCAGGATCTGCGGCAGTGCTGTCTCGGGGGCCTCGATGCGGCGCCAGTGCACGGCAGTCTCCGCCGGAATAGCCTGCGCGACAACACCATCAGCTGTTCGGGTGAACGCCGCCCGCAGGTTCGGATGCCGATGCAGCAGGTCCGCCGCGGCTCGCCGCAGCCGCGCCTCGTCGACCGGCCCGGTGAGCGTCATCTCCGACTGCGCCGTGTACACATCGAGGTCGCCCGCGGCGAGCTCGGCGTGGAACAGCAGCCCCGCCTGCAACGGCGCCATCGACCAGACGGCCTCGATCGGTCCGTAGCGTTCGGTGAACACGTCGAGGTCCTGTTGGGTCAGGGCGACCAACGGGGTGTCGGACGGGGACAGTCCCCAATCTTGTTCGCGTGCCGCCGCTTCCGCGATTTGCCCGAGGGCCGCCGTCCACTCGTCGAGGAGTTCGTCGACGTCATCACGATCGAGAATCCTCGCGGCATAACCGATCTGCGCGGCGAGGGTCGGCCCGACGGGGGTATCGACGATGCTGATGTCGAGGGTCAGCGCGGCGGACGCGGGCATGTCCGGATCGAACGAGCCCTGGTGGTCGAATTCCTCGTCGGCGGGAATCCAGGCGAGCCCGGACAGCGCCGAGATGTCGACGCCCGCCCGGCCGAGGTTGTTGAAACTGATCTGTGGCGCGGGCAGCGAGGCCAACCGATCGGCGGTCGCCGGGTTCAGGTATCGCAGCATGCCGTAGCCGATTCCCTTGTCGGGCACGGCTCGCAGCTGTTCCTTGACCGCCTTCACCGCGGCACGTGGATCGGTGCCGTCGATGTCGAGGTCCACCGGGTAGGCGCTGGTGAACCAGCCGACGGTGCGCGACAGGTCGGCGCCCGGGGCGAGTTGTTCTTCGCGCCCATGGCTCTCGAGCAGGATGCGCGCGCCGGAGTGGTCGACACCGCGCCGGGCACGCCAACGTCCCAGTGCGAGAACGAGGCCCGCCAGCAGAGCATCGTCGGTGGTGGCATGCGCGGCGCGGGGCACCGCGTCCGTCAGAGCGGTGGTCAGCTCGACAGGCAGCGCCAGCGTCAGCCGCTCGACCGTGGCGTGCACGTCGAGCGCCGGGTCGAGAGGCGCGCGCCCGAGCAGCGGTTCAGGTCGCGACCCCATCCGCTGCCACAGCGCCAGCTCGTCGGCACGGCCACCGGCGGCAGCGGAGACGACCTCGGCCCACCGGCGCATAGATGTGCCGACCTCGGGCAGTTCGACCGCTCGCCCCGCACCCACCTGCTGCCACGCGGAGACGAAGTCGGGGAGCAGGATGCGCCAGGAGACACCGTCGACCACCAGGTGGTGGATCACGATCAGCGCGCGCCCGCGCGACGCCACGCCGGGCTCGGGCAGCAGGCAGACGATCTGCATCATGACGGCATCCACCGGGTTCAGCGCGGCCGAAGCGTCTTCGAGGGCACCCTCCACCAATGACGCGAAACCCGCAGTGCCAGGGGCATTATCGGCACCGAACGTACACACCGACACCAACTGCTCGGCATCGATCTCGCCGGGCGTCAACGCTTCGAGGTGCGCCGCACTCAGGCGTGCACGCAGCATGTCGTGCCGATCCAGAACGGCCCGGACGGTGGCGATCACGTCGGCCGGGCGCGCGTCGCCGGGCAGCTCGACCAGCAGCGACTGCGCGAACCGGTCGTCGGCGGGACGGTCGAGGTACCAGGACACGATCGGTGTCCGCGTCACCTCGCCGATGCCACCGCCGGGCAGCTCCTCGAGACCCACCCGTCCGGCGCCCCCGGCCACGGCGGCCAGCCCACGAACGGTCCGGTGCTCGAAGATGTCCCGTGCCGTCACAACCACGCCTGCGGTCTTCAATCGCGACGCCAGTTGGATCGACATGATCGAGTCACCGCCGCGCGCGAAGAACGACTCGTCCGCACCCACCGAGACCACACCGAGCACCTCGGTGAAGATCCCCGCGATGGTCGCCTCCAACTCGCTCGCCGCGGCGGCCTCCGCCGAATCCGGCACCTCGGCACCGGGTTCGGGCAGCGCGCTTCGATTCACCTTGCCCGTCGAGGAGACCGGCATCTCGTCGAGCACCATGAGCACAGCGGGCACCATGTGGCCGGGCAGTGCGCCCGAGATCTGGTCGCGGATCGCGGCCGTGTCGATCGTTCGCCCCTCGGTGGCCACCAGGTAGCCGACCAACGTCGGTTGCCCGGCCTGGCCACGCCTGCTCACCGTGACCGCCGAGGCGACGTTCGGGCAGGCGACCAGCGCCGCGTCGATCTCGCCGAGTTCCACCCGCTGACCACGGATCTTGACCTGGAAGTCGGCGCGGCCCACGTATTCGATGGTGTGCTCGGCGCTCCAGCGCACCAGGTCACCGGTGCGGTACATCCGGGTGCCCGGTGCACCGAACGGATCGGCCACGAACGCGCCCGCGCTCGCCCCCGGCCGATTCAGGTAGCCGCGCGCCAGCGCATTGCCCGCCAGGTACAGCTCACCGACGACGCCGACCGGTACCGGCCGCAACCGGCTGTCGAGCACGACGGCGCGCACCCCGCGGATCGGGGCGCCGATGGTGATCGGATCGCCGGGCTGCAACTGGGTGCTGACGCACACCGCGATCGTTGTCTCGGTCGGCCCGTACACATTGTGGAAGCGGCGGCCCGGCGCCCAGGCGGCGACGAGTTCGACGGACAGCGCTTCGCCGCCGATGGTGAGCATCTGCAGCGCGTCGAGACCCTCCGGCCGCAAGGTCGCCAGGACGCTGGGTGTGAGGAACGCGTGCGAAACCCGGTGCGTGCGAATCAGTTCGGTCAGTTCCGCACCGGCGAACACCTCGGCGGGCGAGACGACCAGGGCGGCACCCGCCGCGTAGGCCATCAGCGATTCCATCATCACCGCGTCGAACGCGGGCGCGGCGACCTGCAGGACCCGCGATTCTCGATCCACCTGATAGTGCTGGTGCTTCTCGTGCGCGAACGCCGACAACCCCGCGTGTGTGACGACCACGCCCTTCGGCTTGCCCGTCGAGCCGGAGGTATACACCAGGTAGGCGACATCGTCGAGGCGTGCTGCCTGGAAGGTGTGATCCGTTGGCGCGGTAGCCAAGTCGGCGATCACTCGGTCGTCGTCGAGGCACAGCCAGTCGACCGTGTCCGGCAGTGACGAGCGCGCCTCGTGCAGAGTCACGCCGAGCGTGACGCCGGAGTCCTGGGCCATGTGCGCCAGCCGGTCCGCGGGGTAACGCAGATCCATCGGCATGAACGCGGCACCGGTTTTCGCGATCGCCCACAGCACCACGTGATAGGCCGCTGACCGCGGAACGGCCAGGGCGACATAGGTTCCCGGTGCCGCACCCGCTCGCGCCAGCAGCACCGCGAGCCGATCGGATCGCCGGTCGAGTTCGCCATAGGTCAGGGTTTCGTCGGTACCGATCAGCGCGGTCGCCGTCGGGTCCGCGGCAGCGTCGGCGAGCAGCGCGGGCAGCGTTTTCGGCACCACGGCGGTCTCGCGCCCGACAGGGAGCAGGTGTGCGGTCTCCTCGGGGCACAGCAAGTCGATGGCCCCGACCACGGTGTCCGGCCGCGTGGTGATCGTTTCGAGAATCCGCAGCAGGCGGTCGGCGAACCGCGCCGCCGTGGCCCCGGTGAACAGGTCGGTGGCGTAGACGATCTCACCGTCGATACCCGCGCCGTCGGCACGTTCGTTCAGCATCACCATGAGGTCGGTCTTGGCCTGTGCAACACCGGGATCGAGCACCTCGATGCCGATATCGTCGAGTTCGAACCGAGTGGGGTCGGCATGCCGGAAGCCCAGCATCACCTGATAGAGCGGTGAATACGCGGTCGACCCCGCCCGGTCCAGTATCTCGACCAGGCGCTCGAACGGTACGTCCGCGTGAGCCAGCGCTTCCAGATCCGCGCCACGCAGGTCGGCCAAGAATTCACGGAACGACAGATGCTCGGCGACGCGGGTGCGCAGGACCACCGTGTTGACGAACATGCCTACCACATCGTCGAGTTCGGGGCGGCCACGACCGCCGACGGGGGTGCCGATCGAGATGTCGTCGCTGTGTGCGGTGCGCGAGAGCAGAATCGTCAGGGCGGCGTGCAGAACCATGAACACCGTGGCACCTTCGCCGTGCGCGAGTGCGACGACGGCATCGCGCAGACCCGGCTCGATCGTGAAGGCGACGCTGCCACCATCCATCGACAGGACCGCGGGCCGTGGGCTGTCGGTCGGCAGGGCGAACAGTTCAGGTGCGTCGGCGAGAATCCGCTGCCAGTAGGCAATCTGACGCCCTGCCAGCGAAGTGGGGTCGTCCTCGGCGCCGAGGAACTCGCGCTGCCAGACCGCGTAGTCGGCGTAGTCGACAGGCAACGGCGGCCACAGCGGTGCCGAGCCGGTACGACGAGACCGGTAGGCGGCGAACACATCTCGGGCAAGCGGCCCCATCGACGCACCGTCAGCGGCGATGTGGTGCACCACCAGGACCAACACGTGGTCGTCGGCGCCCGTGCGGTACAGACGTACGCGGACCGGCGTGTTCGTGGCAACGTCGAAACCCGACTCGACCGCATCGCGCAGCCGTTCTGCCAGCACCGTCGGATCGTCGATATCGGCCAGTTCGATATCGGCGGCGCCGACCATGCTGTCGTGGACGAACTGATGCGGTTGTCCGCCCACTGCGGGATAGGTCGTGCGAAGGGTCTCGTGTCGGGTGACCACATCCACCATCGCGGCGCGCAGCGCCGCCACATCGAGCGGTCCGCTCAGCCTGGCCGCGAAACCGATGTTGTACGCACCGGACTCGGGATGGAGCTGATTGAGGATCCAGATACGCCGCTGGGCGGCTGCCAAGGGAATTTCGGTCCGGTGCCGGCGACGGACCAGCGGCACCGACGCGTGTTCGTCGCGCATCGCGATTCGTTCGGCGAGCTCAGCGACGGTCGGCGCGTCGAAGACATCGCGTACACCGACGCGCACGTGCAGCGCGGCCTCAGCGCGGGCCGCTACCTGAGCTGCCGACAGCGAGTTCACCCCGAGCTCGAACAGGTCGGCAACGACACTGACCTGGTCGGCACCGACGATCTCGGCGACGATCTTCGCCAGCACCGCCTCACGGTCTGTGCGGGCGACGAACTCTGCCAGCATCGTCGCGCGCGTCGCGGCGTTGTCCGCGTCGGAGGCGATGGACCCGTCCGCATCGTCGAAGATCATGTGCGACAGGGCCGACCTGTTCACCTTGCCGTCGGAGCTGAGCGGCATGGTGTCGAGCACCTGAATTCTTGCCGGCACCAGGTAGGACGGAAGCAGTCGGGTGAGACGTTTGCGGACCTTCGGCTCGGAGAGGGTCGCACCCCGTATCGGCGACACATACGCCGTGATCCGGTCAGCGGAAACGATCGCGACTGCTCCGGAGATCTCCTCGATCGAGCGCAGCGCGGCCTCGATCTGCGCGGGCTCGACCCGTTGGCCGTGGAATATCGCCTGGAAGTCACTGCGGCCCACATACTCCAGATCCCCGGACCGTGACCAGCGAACGAGATCGCCGGTGCGGTAGAGGCGGTCCCCTGGCTCGCCGAACGGATCGGCGACGAACCGACCGCAGGTGAGATCCGGCCTGCGGTGGTAGCCGCGAGCGAGCTGGACGCCCGAGACGTACAGGTCGCCGACAACGCCGACCGGCACGGGCCGAAGCCGTGCGTTCAGCACGTACGCAGACATTCCGGTGACCGGGCAACCGATCGGGACCGCTTGCCGTGCCGGAGAATCCGCCGGGCAGCGGTAGGCCGTCACAACTTCCGCCTCGGCGGGGCCGTACCAGTTGACGACCTCGGCCCGGTCGAAGCATTGCCTGGCGCGTACGGCGGTGCGCTGGGCCAGTGCCTCACCTGCCGCGAACACATAGCGGACCGACGGCAGCCGCGTCGTGCCGGTGTGCTCGAGCAGCACCTCGAGCATCGACGGGACGAAGTGCACGGTGCTGACCTGCTCCTCTGCGATGATCTCGGCCAGGTAGGCGGGATCGTGGTGGCCGCCGGGTTCGGCGACGACGATCTGCGCACCGATCTGCAACGGCCAGAACAACTCCCACACCGCGATGTCGAACGTGATCGGGGTCTTGTGCAGCACCACATCCGACGCGTCGTGCGGGAATTCGCGTTGCGCCCAGGCCAACTGGTGGGCAATGGCGGCATGGGTGAGCGCGACGCCCTTCGGTGCGCCGGTCGTGCCGGAGGTGAACAGCACGTACGCCGTGTTGCCGGCGCGCAGCGGTGCGCGACGTTCGTCGTCGCCGACCGGGCCGCCGGGGCGCGCGCTCAGGTCCAGCTCGTCGAGACGGACACGCTCGATGCCGTCGGGCAGGGAGCTCTCGTCACCGGACGTGGTGACGAGCAGCAGTGGCCGGACGACCGACAGGACGTCTGCCAGCCGGGCGGTGGAGCGGTCCGGATCGAGCGGAACGACGGCGGCACCGGACTTCACGACGGCGTAGACGGCGGTGATCAGGTCGATCGAGCGGTGAATCGCCACGGCCACGGTCGTTTCAGGGCTCGCGCCGAGATCGATGAGGTGGCGGGCGAGGCGGTTGACGGTGTCGTCGAACTCGCGGTAGGTGAGGGCGCGGCCGCCGGGGACTCGGACGGCGACAGCGTCCGGGGTGCGTGCGACCTGCTCGTCGAAGGCGTCGACCAGCGTGCGGCCCGCGCTCACCAGTGGTGCGTCGTGGGGGCGCAGCAGCCGATCGCGGGTCGTGTCGTCGGCGAGGTCGATCTCCCCGGCGATGACCCGCTCGTCGGTGGTGACCGCGTCCAGGACGCGCCCGAACTGTTCGGTGAACCGGCGCGCGGTGGCGTCGTCGAACAGGTCGGTGGCGTAGGTCAGGCGCAGATTCATGCCCGCGATCTCGTTGTGCGGACCCCGGTCCTCGGTGATCATGAGCAGCAGATCGCAGATCGCCGCGTCGGCGCCGACATCGATGCCGCCGACCTCGAGCCCCGGTACCTCGAGCTGGGCGGGCGCCATGTTCTGGTAGGCGAGCATCACCTGGAACAGCGGCGAATGTGCCGTCGAGCGCGCCGGATTCAGCACTTCCACCAGCCGTTCGAACGGGACGGCGGCATGATCGAACGCCTCGATGTCGGTGCGCCTGGTCATGTCGATCAGGTCGGCGAACCGCTGGTCGGGGCGGACACGGGTGCGCAGGACCAGCGTGTTGACGAACATGCCGACGAGGCGATCGAGGGCTCGGTCGCCGCGGCCCGCGTACGGGATGCCGATGGCGATGTCGTCGCTGCTCGACAACTGCGCGAGCAGAACGGCAAGGGCGGTGTGCACCACCATGAACGGGGTCACGCCGTTGCGTCGCGCCAAGGCCGCCACGGCTTCGGCCACCTGGGAAGGCACCGCGGTGTGGACGGTCGCGCCGCGGTGGGACCGCTCGAGCGGGCGCGGGCGGTCGGTGGGCAGCGCGAGCACATCCGGGATCCCCGCGAGTTGGGTACGCCAGTACAGCAGGTCGCGGCCCGGCGCGGAGTCGGGTGCCGCGAGCAGCTCGCGCTGCCACAGCGCGTAGTCAGCGAATTGCACGGGTAGCGGCGCCCATTCGGGCGCGGCACCGGCCCGGCGTGCGCGGTAGGCCTCGATGATGTCGGCGGCCAGCGGCGCCACCGAGTAGCCGTCGCAATTGATGTGATGCACCGCAAGCGCCAGTGCGTGCGCGGTTTCGGTGAGCCGGAACAACGCCATGCGCAGCGGGGCGCCCGCCGAGACATCGAAGCCGGTGCCGAAGAACTCTGTCAGCCGTGGGAGCAGTTCATCGGCGGACACCGGGTGCACGGCGAGATCGCAGGACGCGACGACGTCCTCGGCGGTCAGCACGACCTGCGCGGGGGTGCCGTCGTGGGCCGGATAGGTGGTGCGCAAGATCTCGTGCCGTTCGATGACATCGCGGAGCGCGGCCGTCATGGCCTCGATGTCGAGTTCACCGTCGAGGCGGATCGACAGTGGCACCACGTAACTCGCCGACTCCGGGTCCAGTTGGTTGAGCAGCCACATCCGGCTCTGCGCGGGCGAGAGCGGGATACGCTCGGGCCGCGGTTTCGCCACCGGTCCCGCGACATCGCCGACGGCGCGCTGCTGTTCGATCCACCGCGCCAGTTCCGCCACGGTCGGCGCTTCGAAGATGGCGCGCACGGGAATCGTCACGCCGAGGACTTCGCCGATGCGGCTGAGCACGCGGGTCGCCAGCAGCGAATTGCCACCGAGGGTGAAGAAGTTCTCGTCGGCGCCGACCCAGGGAGTTTGCACCAGTTCGCCGATCACGCCGGCGATGGTCTCCTCCGCGATCCCGCTGGGAGCGCGGTAACGGGTTGCGGCGGCGCGGGTGTCGGGGGCCGGGAGGGCGCGGTAGTCGATCTTGCCGTTGGGTGTGAGCGGGATCGTGTCGATCCGAATCACCTGGGCGGGCACCATGTACGCGGGCAGTCGCGACAGCAGGTAGGTCCGCAGCGAGTCGGGGTCGATCGCCTCGTCGCTCACGGCGTAGGCCACCAGGATCTGCCCCTCGGCGACCGTAGACACCCGCACGACCGCAGCATCGATGTGATCGTGGGCGAGGAGCGCGGCTTCGATATCGCCGAGTTCGACGCGCAGGCCGCGAATCTTCACCTGGGAATCACGGCGGCCGACATACCGCAGTCGGCCTGCCGTGTCCCAGCGGGCCAGGTCGCCGGTGCGGTAGAGGCGTGCCCCCGGCGTCGAGCCGAACGGATCGGCCACGAACGCGCTCGCCGTCAGGTCCGCGCGGGCATGGTACCCACGGGCGAGCTGGATTCCGCCGAGATACAGCTCGCCCGTCACGCCGGCGGGGACGGGCCGCAGCCGTGCGTCGAGCACGTGCGTGACGGCATTCGCCTCGGGCGTACCGATCGACACGACAGGTCCGTCGAGCTCGCCGATCTCGTAGGCGGTGACGCTCACGGCCGCTTCCGTTGGGCCGTACAGGTTGTCGACGCGTGCTGCGCTGAGGTCGCGGAACCGGCGAACGGTCGCGGAGTCCAACGCCTCACCGATGCACAGCACCTGGCGGACGGCGGCGAGATCGTCCGGGGTCGCGATCTCGAGGAACGCCGACAGGAGCGAGGGAACGAAGTCGACCACGGTCACGCCGTGACGAGCGATCAGCCGTGCGACGGCGCCGGGGTCGGTGTGATCGTCGCGCCCGGCGACGACCAGCGCGGCACCGGCGGTGGGTGCGGTGAACAATTCCCACACCGACAGGTCGAAGGTCGCGGGCGTGCGCAGCAGCAGCACGTCGTCGGTGCCGATCCCGTAATGGTCGGTGAGCCACCGCAGTTGGTTGACCACCGCCTCGTGGGTGAGTGCCACACCCTTGGGGACACCGGTCGACCCGGAGGTGAAGATGACGTACGCCAGATCCTGCGGGCGCAGCGGCCTGATCCGATCGGCGTCGGTGACAGGCGTGGCGCCGGTCGTGGGCGAGGTGAGATCCGACAGACGCCAGACCGGTGCCGGTGCCGTCAGGTCGATGTCGTCGCCGGTCAGCACCGCGTCGGGTCGCGCGGTCGCGAGGACCGTGCGCAGCCGGTCGACGGGGTGGTCGGGATCCAGCGGAAGGTAGGCGGCACCTGCCGCGTGGACGGCGTAGAGCGTGGTGAGCAACTCGACCGAGCGGCGCATGGCCACGGCCACCACGCTTCCCGGCCCGATACCGCGACCGATCAGCCCTCGTGCCAGCGCGTTCACCTCGGCGCCGAACGCGGCATAGGTGAGCGCGTCCCCGCTCTCCCCATCGATCACCGCAGGGCGTTCGGGCGTCGCCGCGACCTGCTTCGCGAACAGATCCGCGATCGTCGCGCCGTCGGAGGGCACGTCGGGGCCGGACTCGCGTAGCGCCAGTTCGTCGAGTTCACGCGGGCTGAGCAGCGGCAGATCACCCACGGGCACATCGGGATCGGCGACGACACCGCGCAAGATGGCGACGAACCGCTCGAAGATCGGCATGATTGTGGCTTCGTCGAAAAGGTCGGTCGCATACCCGAATTCGACCTGCATGTCACCGGGAGCGCCGTGCGCATCGACCGTGTCGACCAGGGTGAGATGCAGGTCGTACTTGGCGACACCCGGCTCGACGAGGTCGGCCGCCACCGTGAGCCCGCCCAGGCGCAACGTCGGGATATCGATGTTCTGGAAGGAGAAGCCGACCTGGGTCAGTGGCTCGTGTGCGGTGCTGCGCGGCGGATTGAGGACCTCCACCAGCTGTTCGAACGGAATCGCGGCATTGTCGAACGCACCGAGATCGCATTCGCGGGCGCGCTCGAGCACCTCCGTGAACGGGGCCGCGGGATCGACCTGTACCCGCAGCACCAGCGTGTTGACGAACATGCCGATCAGCGGGTCGAGGGCGGGCTCTCCGCGCCCGGCGACCGGCGTGCCGACCGCGATGTCGCCGGTGCCCGACAGCCTTGCCAGCAAGATCGCGAACGCCGCATGGGTGACCATGAACAGCGTCGAGTCGTGGCGCCGTGCGAGAGCGATGATGTCGCGGTGCAGGTCGGCGGGAATCGCGGCCGACATGGTCGCCCCGCGGTAGGACTGCTGTGCGGGACGCGGCCGATCGGTCGGCAGGTCCAGCATCTGCGGTAGGTCGGCCAGTGCCGCGAGCCAGTACCGGATCTGGCCCGCGGTCACACTGGTCGGGTCTTCCTGCACGCCGAGGTTTCGCCGCTGCCACAGCGTGTAGTCGGCGTACTGGACCGGCAGGGGCGCAAAGGCAGGCGCTTCGCCCGCCGTTCGCGCCCGGTAGGCCACGGCCAGGTCGGTGGCCAGCGGCGCGAGCGAGGATCCGTCGATGGCGATGTGATGCGCGGTGAGCACCACGGCCCATTCCTCGGCGGTGGTGCGCAGCAACGTGATCCGGAACGGGACCTCGGTGCTCACATCGAAGCCGAGGGCGGTCTCCCGCGCGATCTGTTCGGCGATCTCGGCCGCGGCGACCTCGCGGCACTGGAGCTGCGGTGCCGATTCCATGGGCAGGATCTGCTGCCATGGACCGCTGTCGCTGTCCGGGTAGCGGGTGCGCAGCGTCTCGTGCCTGGTGATCACGTCGGCCAGTGCCGACCGAAGAGCGTCGACGTCGAGCGGGCCCGAGATCCGCACGACGACAGGCACGTTGTAGACCGCCGCCGAGGTATCGAACTGGTTCAGGAACCACATTCTGGTCTGCGCGGGCGAGAGCGGAATCCGATCCGGACGCTGCTGTGGCACCAGCCGACGATGGACTGATCCCCGATCAGCCTGTCCACCAGCCGCATCCAGCTCGCGGGCGAGCGCGTCGACGGTCGGCGACTCGAACAGCGCCCGCACCGCGATGTCGGTGCCGAACACATCGGACAGGCGCGCCGCGACCTTGGTCGCGGTGAGTGAGTTGCCGCCCAGATCGAAGAAATTGTCGAGCGCACTCACGTGCGCCGCGCCGAGCACATCGCGGTAGACGCCGGCGACGAGTTGTTCGGTGGGCGTGCGTGGCGCGATGGCCTGGGCGGTCTGCGGGAACACCGGCTCGGGCAACACGGCGCGATCGAGTTTGCCGCTGGCGGTCAGCGGGAATCGGTCGAGCACCATGCACACATCGGGCACCATGTGCGCCGGCAGCCGGTCGCGCGCGGCGGCGCGCACCCGCTCCGCGTCCACGCCCGCGCCGACCAGGTAGCCGACGAGCCGGTCGGCGCCCGAGCTGCCGTGGATCACGACGACGGCGTGGGTCACCGCGGGATCCTGGGCGAGTACGGCTTCGATCTCCCCCAGTTCGGTGCGTTGGCCACGGATCTTCACCTGGTGGTCGGCGCGGCCCAGATATTCGATGGTCTGCTCCGGGGTCCACCGGGCGAGGTCGCCGGTGCGGTACATCCGGGTGCCCGCACCACGGGGATCGGCGACGAAACTGGCTGCTGTCACCGTGGGCCTGCCGAGGTAGCCGCGCGCCAATTGCACACCGCCGATATACAGTTCGCCCGCCGTACCGACCGGCACCGGCCGCAGCCGGGAGTCGAGGACCTGCGCGGAGATCCCGCGAATGGGCCCGCCGATGGTGATCGGCCCCTGGACGGGGATCGGGTCGCTGATCGCGACCATGATCGTGGTCTCGGTGGGTCCGTAGCCGTTGAACAGCCGACGCCCCGGCGCCCAGGTCGCGCCGAGCTCGGCCGTGAGGGCTTCGCCACCGGAGACCAGCACCCGCAGGCACTCCAGGTTCTCCGGCGACATCGAGGCCAGCACGGTCGGCGTCAGGAAGGCATGGGTAACCCCTTGTGCCCGAATGAGTTCCGCCAGTTCGGTGCCCGCGTAGACATCGGGTGGGGACACGATCAGCGCGGCGCCACCGGGGTGGGCGAGCAGAATCTCCAGCATCACCGCGTCGAATCCCGGGCCGGCGGCCTGCAGGACCCGTACGGTGGGCTCGACGTCATAGCGGTCCTGTTGTTCGGCGGCGAAGTTCGCCAGCCCCTGGTTGGTGACCTCGACACCCTTCGGAACGCCGGTCGTTCCGGAGGTGTAGATCACATACGCCACGTCGCCGGGGTGCACGGGCCTGCCACGGTCGGCGTCGGTCACCGGCGCGGACGAGTACCCGGCGGTGATGCTGCGCGAGACCGGGTCCGCGACCACCAGCAACGTCCACGGCCCCTCGGGCGCAGCGCCCTCGACTTCGGCGCTGGTCAAGACCACCCGGGGCGCGCTGTCGGCGAGCATCGAGGCGACCCGATCCCGTGGGTTGCGCGAGTCGATCAGCACCAGGGCGGCACCGGTTTTGGCGACGGCCCATACCGCGACCACGAAATCGACCGAGCGCGGCAGGACCATCGCCACCACCGCACCGGGTCGGGCTCCGTCGTCGAGCAGACGCCGGGCGAACCGGTTCGACAGCGCGTCCAGCTCCGCGAAGTCCAGGCACTGTGCCCCGGACACGACAGCCGGACCCTCCGGCGAGATCGCGACACCTCGGGCCAGCAGATCCGACAGCGCCACGCCGGGTACCGCGTCGGCGCCCCGAACCGGATGCAGCACAGCGCGTTCGGCGTCGGACAGCAGTTCCACATCGCCCACCGGCACAGCAGGGTTCGCCACCACCGCGTCCAGGATCCGGCCCAGCCGTGCGGCCATCTGCTCGACGGTGGCGGGGTCGAACAGGTCGCTCGCGTAGTTGAGCCGCACCGCGACGTCGCCGGTGCCCGCGGCGTTCGCGCCCACGGTGACGACGAGGTCGACCTTCGCGGGTTCGGCGCCGGGATCGACAACGTCCACCGTGAGATCGGGCAGGACCAGTCGAGGCAGTTCGGTGTTGTCGAAGGCCAGATACACCTGACACACGGGCGCGTAGGCCGCCGAGCGCCGCGGATCGAGCTCTTCCACGACCCGGTCGAAGGGCAGCTCGCCGTGCGCGAAGGCATCGATGTCGATGTCCTTGACGCGTTCGAGCAGGGCCGTGAACGACTCCTCGCCTCGAATCGGCGTACGCAGCGCCACGGTGTTGACGAACATTCCCACCAGCGGAGCCAGATCCGGCTCGCCCCGTCCGGCCATCGGCGCGCCGATCACGATGTCGCCGGTTCCCGACAGCCGGGCCAGCAGGACGGCGAGTGCGGCGTGGACCACCATGAACGGGGTGACGTCCGCGGCGCGGGCGAGTCGCTCGATCTCGGTGTAGGTCCGGGCGGAGAGCTGCGTGGTGACGGCCTCGCCGCGCATCGAACGGCGAGCAGGCCGGGGCCGGTCGGTCGGCAACTCGAGCACTGCGGGCGCATCGGCCAATTGGGTTGTCCAGTACCGCAACTGGTCAGCGGCGAGCGAATCCGGATCCGCTTCGTCGCCGAGCAGGCGACGGTGCCAGTCGGCGTAGTCGGCGTACTGCACCCGCGGTGGCACCTGATCGGGTGCCGTTGCCTGCGACCGTGCCGCGTAGGCGGCGGCGAAGTCGGCTGCCAGGGGCGCCAACGACGTACCGTCACAGCAGATGTGGTGCAGGACGAGCACCAGCACATGCGTGTCGGGGCCGATCGTGAGCAAGTCCGCGCGCAACGGCGGGCGGGCACAGACATCGAAGCCGGCGGCCGTCAGCTCGCGGATCCGGCCGGCAAGCCGGTCCTGCCCGAGTTGTTCCGGGACACAGTCGAAGTCGGCCAGAGCCGCCTCGGCCGACAGAACCTCCTGCATACCGTGACCGTCACGGGCGGGGTAGCGCGTTCGCAGCGCCTCATGGCGATCGAGGACATCGCCCAGCGCCGTGCGCAGTGCGGCGGGATCGAGTCGCCCGGTCAACCGCAGAACCAGCGGAATATTGTAGGCGGCGGACTCCGGGTCGACGCGGTTGATCAACCACATCCGATGTTGCGCGGGAGCCAGCGGCAACAGGCCGTCGCGCGCGATCGGTGTGAGTGTAGGCCGCACCCGGCGCCGTGCCCGGCCCACGCACGCGGCGAAGCCTGCCACCGTCGGGTTGCCGAACAGATCACGCACCGACAGTGCGCATTCGGTGGCATCGGCGACCCGGGCGACGGCGGCCGCCGCAGTGAGGGAGTTGCCGCCCACCTCGAAGAAATTGTCGAACGCGCCGACCCGGTCCATCTCGAGCACCTCGGCGAAGACGTGCGCGACGGTCTCTTCGGCATCGGTGCGCGGCGCGAGATAGCTCGCGGCGCTCCCGGCCGCCGGTTCGGGCAATGCACGCAGATCGAGTTTGCCGTTCACCGTCAGCGGCAGTTCATCGACGACCAGCACGACGTTGGGGATCATGTAGTCCGGCAGCAACGAACCCGCCTGCGCGACAACGGCCTCGACATCGCAGTCGGCGCCCGCCGGTACGACGTACCCCACCAGACGCGCCGTGTCGGTGCCTGCTCGATGCACCACCACCGCGGCCGCGGCCACCGCCGGGTGGGCCAGCAGCGCGGCACGGACTTCATCGAGTTCGATGCGGAACCCGCGCAGCTGTACCTGCTGATCCGCACGCCCGCGGTATTCGAGAGCGCCGTGGTGATCGCGGCGGGCCACGTCCCCGCTGCGGTACATCCGCTCCCCCGGCGCACCCCACGGGTCGGCGACGAATCGACCCGAACTCAATGCCGCCTGCCCGAGATAGCCGCGAGCCAATTGTGTTCCCGCTACATAGATTTCACCCCACGCGCCCACCGGCGCCGGTCGCAGCCGCCGATCCAGCACGTAGGCGCGAAGGCCGGGGAGCGCCGCGCCGATCACGCTGGGCGCGCCGGGTACCGCCAGATCGCCGCTCATGTCGGTGTGGGTGACGAACACGGTGGTCTCGGTGATGCCGTAGCTGTTGACGACGACCGGCCCCTCCGGGTTGTCCACGTACCAGGGCGCCAACGCCGCCGGATCCAGACCTTCGCCCGACAGCACGACCAGCCGCAGCCCCAGCTCACCCTCGGGCGCACCCGCCGCAAGGTAGCGCCGGTTAGCTGCGGCGAATTGGTAGAACGCCGAGGGAGTTCGGCTGAACACGGTGACGCGTTCACGGGCGACCAGGCGCACCAGTTCATCGGGCGCGCGCGTGGCCGGCGTATCGGCGACCACGACTCGGCCGCCGGTGACCAGCGGGCCGAAAACCTCCCAGATCGAGTAGTCGAACGCCATCGAGTGCAGCCATGTCCACACGTCGTCGGCCCGAATGTCCAGGGCGGCACACGCATTCGCCAAGTAGGTGACGACCGAGCGGTGGCTGATCACCACGCCCTTCGGCCGCCCCGTGGAACCGGAGGTGAAAATGACGTAGGCGGCGTCGTCAGGCCGCAGTGGTGCGGTGCGCTCGTCATCGGTGATCGGGTCCGCGGCACCGTCGAGGTCGTCGTCTTGCCCGAGAACCAGAGTCTGGCCCCGACCTACCGGCAGTCCGACCTCTTCGACGATGACAACTGTCGGATCCGCCTGGCCGACAACGTATTCCAGCCGCTCCCGCGGATGGGTGATATCCAGTGGCAGATACGCGGCACCGGATTTCAGCACGGCGAGCATCGCGACGATCAGCTGGGTGCCACGCGGCAGTGCAATGGCGACCAGCGTGCCCGGACCCGCGCCACGGCCGATCAAACGCCGGGCGAGCCGGGTGGAACGCTCGTCGAGGTCCCGATACGTGATCGTCTTGTCCCCGGCGGTGACCGCGTCCGCGAGCGGGGCCGAACGAGCCTGTCGCGACAGCGAATCCACCAGCGTCTCGACCGGGGCGACACTCTCGGCACCGGCCGACTCGCCGATGATCGAGAGCTCTTGCGCGGCGGACACCAGCGGCAGTTCCACCACCCGCTCGCCGGAGTCGGCCTCGATGAATCGGTGCAGGAAATCGATGAATCGGTCGGCGTGCGCGTCGATATCGCGCTGACTGTAAAGGTTGTCGTTGCCGTGCAGCTCGATCAGCAGCGGCGTGTCCGGCCCGGTCCGGTAGAGGTTGATCTGCAGATCCTCGAGCGCGCCCGAGGTGAGCGCGTGATAGCGCCCGACGGCGTCGCCGAGACGGATCTCGGAGTCGAAGAACAAGATGTTGACAACGGGGCCGAAAGTGTTGGCGGAGTTGTCGATCGAGGCGGATTCGCGACGCAGATCCTCGAAGCGGTAGCGCTGATGACGCAGCGCGGAGACCAGCTCGCTGATCGACGCCTTGACCAGTTGCTCCACTGTGGTCGCGTCATCGATCGCGAAGCGGATCGGCACCATATTGGCCAGCATCGCCGCGGCGTTGCGCAGTTTCACGGTGACCCTGGCGCTCATCGGGACCGAGAGCACCACCTCGTCGGCACCGGTCATCCGCGTGAAGAAGGCCGCGAACGCCGCGACGACGACCTGCGCGGCCGACGCGTCGAGTTCGGCCGAACGACGATCGAGCAGCGCGCACAGCTGCGCCGGAAGTTCGCGCGCCGCAACTTCGTCCACGGTTCCCGCGCGCGCCGACCGACCGGACAGACCGGCGGGCGCGGGGAGATCGGCGACCTTGTCCAGCCAGTACTGTCGATCGGCCTCGAACCTCGTGCCCTCCCGATAAGCCTGTTCGTCGGCGGCGATTTCGCGCAGGTGCGCGGCCACCAGTCGAGCGGGCGGCCTGCCTTCCGACAGCGCGTTGTAGTGCTCGGCGACCCGGCACAGCACGCTGAACGCGCCGTAGCCGTCGATCACGAGATGGTGGGCGCGCGCGTACCACAGGTGCAGGTCATCGCTGATTCTGATCAGCCGTGTGACCGCGAGTTGATCTCGGGTGATGTCGACCTGCCGGGTGTAGTCGCGGCGCATCCATTCCAGCGCCGCGGCCATCGGATCGCTGTGCGTGCCGAAGTCGAGCACGAGTTCGTTGAACGTGATGTCGCGGTCGACGACCTGGTAGGGACGCCCTTCCACCTCGACCACCCGCACCATGAGCGACTCGGTCTCTTCGGCCGCCTCGTGCACCGCCGTATTGAACAGGGCGACGTCGATCCGCCCCGCTATCTCGACGTACTGCGCGATGTTCGTCGCCGGTCCACTATGCGCGCCGTCCGCGTACCACATGCCATATTGCGCAGAGGAAAGCGGAATAAGATCCTGATTACCGGCACAGCTCTCGACAGACTCCATGATTACCCGACCCCTCGCATGGCTATCGACCTAACACGGACCCCGAGTATGGACATCCGTGCGCTTTCCTACCCCACGTAACAACGTGTACCACAACCGCCGAATGCGGGGTCCGTTCACTGCCGAGCAGCCATACGTATTCCCCTTGCTGTTCTCAGGACCGATACGGATCCGTTAGACACCGATCCGACATCCCGCGAGGTGCGGTACCCATCCGGTTACTACCCGAAACATCTCCCCGAGATTAGCCTGACAGCTAACAACCGGCATACGATTTACGGGGAACACACTAGTAACAATTCAATTCAGATCGATCACGAATCCGGACATTCCACGCGAAACCAATATTCCGAGAGCACTGCAGGTCCAGGCGCTAGGTTCGCAGACATAGCGCTGCCGCTCGCGATGCGGACCGATCGCCACCTGTGCGATCTCCGGTCTCGATACCGCACATCCCCAGCGTGTACGGCAAATTTTGCAAACAATTCAGCCGAACTGATCGACTGACCGAATCTGTCGATTACTGCCGCGTCGACATTCGACACTCCCCCGGAATGCCGAGAGCGAAACCAGAGCCCGGATTTGTTGGGGACATCCCGATTGTGCGCGTGTCGCGCGGCGGATATACCAATTCGGTTGCCACCAACATTTGGGGCTTGACTCAATAGTGAGACCATTTGACGGCGCGAGACATACTGGACATTCCCTGAATAGCCGAAAACGAGGCAATCGGTATGTGACGCGCCGCCATTACGGCCGATGAGAATTCACTTTCGGCAACCATGCCGCGACTGCAACGTCACCTGGCCCGCACAGACGACAACGGGCCCCGCCGACCTTATCGGCGGGGCCCGTTGTCAGGACTACCGGTCAGTCTTCGTAGGCATCCAGCGGCGGGCACGAGCACACCAGATTACGGTCGCCGAACGCACCGTCGATGCGCCGCACGGAAGGCCAAACCTTCGGACGAGCATGGCCGATACCGCGCGGGTACACCGCGGTCTCCCGGCTGTACGGATGGTTCCACTCGGCTACCAGGCTGGCAGCGGTGTGCGGCGCACCGCGCAGCGGGTTGTCGGTCACCGGCCACACCCCGGCCGCCACCTGGTCGATCTCACCACGGATGGCGATCATGGCGGCGATGAACTCGTCGATCTCCTCGAGGTTCTCGCTCTCGGTGGGTTCCACCATCAGCGTGCCCGCGACCGGGAAGCTCATGGTCGGCGCGTGGAAACCGTAGTCGGCCAGTCGCTTGGCCACATCGTCGACGGTGACGCCGGTCTGCTTGGTGATCTCCCGCAGATCCAGGATGCACTCGTGGGCGACCATGCCGTTCTCGCCGGTGTAGAGCACCGGGAAGTAAGCGTCGAGGCGGCGGGCGATGTAGTTGGCCGACGCGATCGCGGTCAGCGTCGCCGCGCGCAGGCCCTCGGCGCCCATCATCCGGATGTAGGCCCAGGTGATCGGCAGGATCGACGCGGAACCGTAGTTCGCCGCCGACACCGCGTGCGAACCGGCTTCGAGCGGGTCACCGGGCAGGTACTGCGCCAGGTGCGCACCCACCGCGACCGGGCCGACGCCGGGGCCGCCGCCGCCGTGCGGGATGCAGAAGGTCTTGTGCAGGTTCAGGTGGCTCACGTCGCCGCCGAACCGGCCCGGACGGGCAAGGCCGACAAGGGCATTGAGGTTCGCGCCGTCGACGTACACCTGGCCGCCGGCATCGTGCACGAGCGCGCACAACTCGGCGACCTCGTGCTCGTAGACGCCGTGGGTGGACGGGTAGGTGATCATGATGCAGGCCAGCCGGTCGGCGTGGTCGGCGATCTTGGCGCGCAGGTCGTCGAGGTCGACGTCACCGTTCGCACGGCACTTGACCACCTCGACGCGCATGCCGACCATGGCCGCCGAGGCGGCGTTGGTCCCGTGCGCGCTGGACGGGATGAGGCAGGTGTCGCGGTGGTCGTCACCGCGATCGAGGTGGTAGCGGCGGATCGCGAGCAAGCCCGCGTACTCGCCCTGACTACCCGCATTGGGCTGCAGGCTCACCGCGTCGTAGCCGGTGATCTCGGCCAGCCACCGCTCGAGGTCGGCGATCAGCGTGCGGATGCCGGGGGTGTCCTCGGTGGGCGCGAAGGGGTGCAGGCGGGCGAAGCCGGGCCAGGTGATGGGCTCCATCTCCGCGGTCGCGTTGAGCTTCATCGTGCACGAACCGAGCGGAATCATGCTGCGGTCCAGTGCGATGTCCTTGTCCGAGAGCGCGCGCAGATAGCGCAACATGGCGGTCTCGGTGTGGTGGCGGGTGAACGCCGGGTGGGTCAGGTAGTCCGAGGTGCGGGTCTCGATCGCAGCGGGCTCGGCGCCCGCGCCCGCGTCGGGAGTCAGTGCGGTGCCGAAGGATTCGACGACGGCCGCGACATGCGCGTCGGTGGTGGCCTCGTCGCAGGCGATGGCGACGTGGTCGGCGTCGACCAGGCGCAGGTTGATCCCCTTCGACTTCGCCTTGGCGACAACCGCTTCCGCGCCGCCGGGCACGTGGGCGAGCACGGTGTCGAAGAAGGCACTGTGCACCACGGCCCCACCGAGGCCGGTCGCGACGGCAGCGGCGTGCTGGTGCACGCGGCGCGCGATGGCGCGCAGGCCGTTGGCACCGTGGTAGCTCGCGTACATCGCGGCGACGATCGCCAGCAGCACCTGGGCGGTACAGATGTTCGAGGTGGCCTTCTCGCGGCGGATGTGCTGCTCACGGGTCTGCAGCGCCAGACGGTATGCGGGCGCGCCGTCGGCGTCGACGGACACGCCGACCAGGCGACCGGGCAACTGGCGGGCGAAGGCGGTGCGCACGGCGAGGTAACCGGCATGCGGGCCGCCGAAGCCCATCGGCACGCCGAAGCGCTGGGTGGTACCGAAGCACACGTCGGCACCTTGTTCACCCGGCGGGGTGCTCAACGTCATCGCGAGCAGATCGGCGCCGGCGGCGACCAGTGCGCCGCGCTCGTGGGCGGCGGCGAACAGCGAGGTCCAGTCGACGATGTGGCCCGAGGCGCCCGGGGTCTGCACGATCACGCCGAAGAACTCGCCCTCCGGCAGCTCCCCGGTCGACAGGTCGGCCTCGATGATCTCGATGCCGAGCGGCTCGGCCCTGGTGCCGATGATGGTCTTGGTCTGCGGGAACAGATCGGCGTCGATCAGCAGCCGGTTCGACTTGGACTTGCCCGCGCGGCGCAGCAGCGTCATCGCCTCGGCCGCGGCGGTGGCCTCGTCGAGCATGGAGGCGTTGGCGACGTCCATGCCGGTCAGATCCGACACCATGGTCTGGAAGTTGAGCAGCGCCTCGAGCCTGCCCTGGCTGATCTCGGGCTGGTACGGGGTGTAGGCGGTGTACCAGGCGGGGTTTTCGAGCAGATTGCGCACCAGCACCGGCGGGGTGAGGGTGTCGTAGTAGCCCAGACCGATCATCGAGGTGGCGACGGTGTTCGCCTGCGCCAGCGTGGCCAGTTCCTCGAGCACCTCGTGCTCGGAGGCGGGCGCGGGCAGCGCGCCGAGGCCGGACTCGTCGAGGATCGTGGCGGGCAACGCCGTGGTCGCGAGCGCGTCGAGGGACTCGACGCCGATGGTCGCGAGGATCCGGGCGAGTTCGCCGGAATCGGGTCCGATGTGGCGGTCGGCGAACGAACGGGTCACGGCAGCTCCAGGTCGGGCGGGTCGACCTCATGGTCGACGGGTACCAGCCCTCCCCCTCTGTCTGTGCGCCTGAGAGATTCGGAAACCCGGCCCCCGAAACGGGAAGACCGTGCCCCTTTCCCCGTGGGCGGGCAGCCGGATGCCACCGCTTTCCAGAGGCGTCGAATCACCGTGCGGTCCCTGTTGCCTGAGAGATTGACGGGGAGGTGCTGCTCCTTCGGCGCCCCGATTCTCACGAACCGAGGACTCTCCCGCACGGCGGCGACGCACCACCGATTCTAGATGCAGCGAACCCCCGGTCGCGCCACCAGGGGCCCGCCGGGGGTGTAGTGCTGATCACTGTCGCGCCTCTCCGCGCCTTCGGGCCGGACTCAGGTGCGGGGCTGGGCGGCAAACGCGGCCGAGTGGAGACGGCCGGTCGGCACGACTAACCGGTTTTCCGGTTCTCCCTCACCTTGCGTCGAAAAGAGAGCTCGTCTTCGGGGCGGTCGGTGATGGCGGTGGCTCGTTCTGCCGGGAAGTCCGCGATCGCGCCGGTCAGCTCACGCATGGCGCCACCGACGGCGATCCCGAAGACTCCCTGGCCGCCCTGCAGTAAATCGACGACTTCCTCGGGTGAGGTGCACTCGTACACCGAGGTGCCGTCGGAGAACAGGGTGATCCCGGCCAGATCGCCCACGCCACGACTGCGCAGGTGATCGACGGCGATCCGGATGTTCTGTAAAGAGATGCCCGCGTCCAGCAGCCGCTTCACGATCTTGAGGACAAGGATGTCCTTGAACGAGTACAGCCGCTGGCTGCCCGACCCCGCCGCACCACGGATCGACGGCACGACCAGCCCGGTCCGGGCCCAGTAGTCGAGCTGACGGTAGGTGATACCGGCGACCTGACACGCGCTCGGCACCCGGTAGCCGACCAGATCGTCCGGAACCGAGTCGTCCGGGAACAAGCCAGGCTGTACGACATCCTGCGTTTGTTCTTCCACTGATCGCTCCTTCTGCCGACGTTCTCGGGTCGGAGTCACGACGGATGTTGCCCGACTTTCGAGGTTACTCCTGCCATTGTCGGACCTGCGGTGTTGTCACACCAAGCACCAAACGCCGCGATTCCCTGGACCTCTACTTAAGGTTTAGAAGATCGTGATCAGCTGTCGGTCGCCTTGAAGTCGTCGGGCGAGACCGACTCCAGGAACTCCTTGAACTTCTCCACCTCGTCCTCGCGTTCGTCGGGCATCACCAAGCCCGCCTCGGCGAGCACCGGCTCTTCGGCGTAGATCGGGCACCCGACGCGCAAGGCGATCGCCACCGAGTCCGACGGTCGCGCCGAGACCCGTAGATCGCCGTCGAAGACCAGATCCGCGTAGAAGGTGCCCTCCTGCAGATCCACGATCCGCACTTCCTTGAGTGTGTGTCCCAGCTCGGTGATCAGAATCTTGATCAGATCGTGAGTGAGCGGACGGATCGGCGTGACCCCCTCCTGCTCGAGCACGATCGCGGTGGCCTCGGCCTGCCCGATCCAGATCGGCAGATACCGCTCCCCCGAAGCCTCCCGCAGCAGCAGCACGGGCTGGTTCTGTGGCTGCTCGACACGGATGCCGATGACACGCATCTCGCTCATGAGTAAGTCCTGCCTCCCATACTCGGCCGCCGGCCGGCACGACAGCTGCACAGCTCGCCGTATCAACGAGTCTAGGCGAATTCTGGGGCGTGCAAGAAAGACGTTCGCGCCGAAATCGGTGTGTAGCCGGGGCGATACCTGATCACCGGGCCGGGTGTGTCAGCCGCCGAGGGCTGTGCGCACCGCGGCTTTGACCAATGCGGCGTGCAGGTTCAGCGACAGCGCCGCGAGTTCGCGCACGGTCTCCTCGGCGCGAGCGCGCGCATCGGCATCGCGACTCTTCGCGATCGGCGCGGCGATCTGCGCGATCAGCGCTGCCTCGCGATCGGCGGCGAGTTTGAAGGCGCGCAGATGACGAGCCTCCAGGCCGAATTCGGCCATCGCCTTCGCCGCGTGTGCCAGCGTGACCGCATCGGACTCGAAGAATCCGCCCGCGCCGGGAACGATGAGTCCCGCGCGCAGCAGATCGTCGAGGAAACGGTCGTCGATGTCGGCCTTGGCGAGCAGGTCGGACCTGGTGAGCCGCACGCCGACGTCGACGCGCAATTCCTCGGGCGTGATGGCGCCCGTCACGATGCCGAGGCGGCGCGGCTCGGCGCGGCTCGTCGCCTCGGTATCGGCCTCCGCGGAGCCGGACACACCGTGCCCGGCCTCCGCGGAGCCGTGGTGGGAGTGCGCGCGGGCGCGCGCTTCACGCACGCCCAACGTCGCCGCACCACTGTCGATCGCTTCCAACTGCTCCTTGATCACCTTCAACGGCAGGTACTGATCGCGTTGCGCGGTCAGTACGAAGCGCAGCCGTTCGTAGTCGGCCACCGAGAACCGCCGGTATCCCGACGGTGTCCGTTCCGGCCGGATCAGGCCCTCGGATTCGAGGAACCGGATCTTGGAGATGGTGATATCAGGAAAATCTGGTCGCAGCAGGTCGAGTACGGAGCCGATCGACATCCCTCCGCGCGCCCACTGCGCCGCCCCTGTCACAGCACTGTGCCCGTTACGGGCACCAGTACCGTTGGGGTCATCGCGACCCCGCGCCCGACGCCGACTCGTTCGCCTGCGTGCGCGGACCGGTCAGGAAGACCAGCCGGAACTTGCCGATCTGGACCTCGTCGCCGTTCTGCAGCTCCGAGGAGTCCACCGGCTCCCGGTTGACGTAGGTGCCGTTGAGGCTGCCCACATCGACGACCTGGAACGAGTCGTCGTCCTGACGGAACTCGGCATGCCGACGGCTGACCGTGACGTCATCCAGAAAAATGTCACTGTCGGGATGGCGGCCGGCCGAAGTGGTCGGCTGATCCAGCAGGAAACGCGAGCCCGCGTTCGGGCCACGCTTGACCACCAGGAGGGCCGCACCGGCCGGCAGGCCCTCGACGCCCTGAACCGGCTGTTCGCCGGTCGGCTCTGCGGAGCGCGACGCGTCGACCTCGTTGAGGAAGTCCGCGCGGAAGACCGACGTCGTCTCGGCCGCGGTTTCCCCGTAACCCGGGTCCCTGTTCTCGCTCACCGTTTCTCTCCTCCTCGAACCTGATTATCCATGCAAGCAGGTGCTGTATTCGGCGACACGACCGGCGCGATCACATCGCCAGGAAAAGATCCCGGCGTCGATTCCCCGACGTATCCGCTTGGCTTTGACCGTACCCTGCCGGGGCGTGCCCGTGCAGGGAGAACTGTGAAGGCTGAGTCAGCCCCCGATAACTCCTTGGTAACCCGCTGCATCCAGCAGTTCACCGAGGGCGGAATCGAGGGTTGCCTCGTCGTCGAACGCGAGCTCGAACAGCCAACCCTCGTTGTAGGGATCTTCGTTGAGCGTCTCCGGCGTCTGGACCAGATCCTCGTTCACCGCAACGACTTTGCCGGTGAGCGGAGCGTAGATGTCGGACACGCTCTTGGTCGACTCGACCTCGGCGATGCTGTCGCCGACGGTCACGTCTTTGTCGACGTCGGGCAGCTGGACGAACACGACGTCACCCAGCTGTGACTGGGCGTAATCGGTGATGCCGACACGGACCGCCGTGGGGCTGGTCCGCCGCACCCATTCGTGCTCTTCGGTGTAGCGCAGTTCCTCAGGGGTCCGGGTCACTGGACGTCCTTTCATCGTCGACGTTGCACGCAACAGTATCGACTAGCTCCCCCGGTGCGGCACAGGCGGTATCGATCGCGCGACCGCGACCGCGAGCCCCGCGTAGAGCAGCCCGGTCCAGACGTAGAGTGCCGTGCCCCAGATCAGCAGGGCCCAGCCGAAGGCCCACCCGAAACTCGCCCCCGCCCAGTCCATCTCCCCGGTCAATATCCACGGCAGCGCCGACATCAGCGCGAAAGTGGCCGCTTTGCCCAGGTAGATCACTTCCGGCGCGGGTAGTTCGCGCCGCTTGTACACCGAAAGGGTCGCGGTGAGTACCAGATCGCGTGCGATCAAGATCACTGCCAGCCACCACGGCAGCAGACCGCGCACAACGAAGGCCACCAGGGTCGTCACCAGATAGAGCCGATCGACGAGCGGGTCGAGCAGCGCTCCCAGACGCGAGGACTGATCGAGCAATCGGGCGAGTTTGCCGTCGAGGAAATCGGTGAAGCCGCTGGCGATCAGCAAGGCGAAGGCCCAGCCGTCGGCGTGGCGGACCAGCAGCAGCCAGAGGAAGACGGGGATGCCGATCAACCGCACCACGCTCAGCGCGTTGGGCACGGTCAGGATGCGGTCGCTGAACACGCCACCGGTTTCGGTGTCGTGCGTGCCCGGCGTTCCTGATTCGGTTGCCACGCCCCTGCTTACCGCACCGACCCCGTCCGGCGCCATCCGGCCACGCCGAAACGCCGTCAACTCCGCTGTGTACCGAGCGCCACGCTGCCCGGCGCGCGGCAACCGGCTAACCTCGGCAATCGTGTCCGACAGTGGTATTGATCTGCGTTCCTACGTCTCCGCCGAGGACGCCCGCGAGCGTGGCCGGGCTGCCCGGCGGCGGGTGCCTGTCACCGAGCGTGACCGTGCCGCGGCGAGCCCCGATCGGCCGACGGTGCGCGAATTCATCGACATCAGCAACCGTGGCCGGATCGAACGTCTGATCCCGTTGCGGATCGGGCGGATGATCGCCTCGCCGTTCACCTTCTTTCGCGGCGCCGCGGGCCTGATGGCCGCCGACCTCGCCGCCGGACCGGACAGTGGTCTGGCCGCCCAGATCTGTGGTGACGCCCACGCCGCCAACTTCGGCCTCTACGGCACCCAACGTGGCGAGATCGTGATGGATATCAATGATTTCGACGAGACGGTCATGGGCCCGTGGGAGTGGGATCTGGAGCGTCTGGCGGCAAGCCTCGTGCTGGCGGGACGCGAGAGCGGCGTCGACGAGGACGACTGCCTGCGGGCGGCACGCGATGCCGCCCGTTCCTACCGTCATACCGTCGGCGAATTGGCCGACATGCCGTTCATGCAGTCCTGGACGGCGTTGCCCGACGAGTCGATCCTCACCAGTGCCAAAGCCGAAGACCTGCTCGACGACTTCAAGAAGGCCGCGAAGAAGGCGCGCAAGAACACCAGCGCCAAGGTGGTGGCGAAGTGGACCGAGCACCTCGACGACCACGAGACCGACATCCGCAAGCACCGCTTCGTCAGCGATCCACCCGTGCTGACCGCGGTCGACACGCCGGTGTCGGAAGCCGTGATCGACGGCCTGCAACGCTACGCGAGCACCATCCGGGAATCCCGGCGCAACCTGCTGGCCAGGTTCGCGGTCTCCGATGTCGCGTTCCGCATCGTCGGCACCGGCAGCGTCGGCCTGCACAGCTATGTGGCGCTGTTGCACGGCAACGACGGCGAGGCGGTGGTGTTGCAGGTCAAGCAGGCGCGCCCATCCGCCCTCGCGCCGTTCCTGCCGCCCACCGAGCCCCGGCACGAGGGTGAACGGATCGTGGTCGGCGCGCGGACCGTGCAGTCCGAGACCGACATCCTGCTCGGTTGGACGACCGTCGAACTCGACGAGTCGCTGCCCTTCATCGTGCGTCAGTTCCGCAATCTCAAGGGCAGCATCGACCCGGCGGAACTGTCCGCCGACGATCTCGACGACTACGGCCGCCTCGCCGGCGCCCTGCTGGCCCGCGCGCACGCTCGCTCCCTCGACCCGCGCGCGCTGGCGGGGTATCTGGAAACCGACGATGACGACGACGAGCGGTTCGAGGACTCGGTGGCCCGCTTCGCGGTGCGCTACGCCGACCGCACCGAGGCCGATCACGCCGACCTCGTCGCCGCCGTGGACGCGGGCACGGTCGCCGCCGAACAGGATTGATCGAGCTACGATGTACGCCAACGGTTCTCGGCACAACGAAGGGCGGTCTCCATGCTCGTGCGCGTGCAGAATGCGGCAGGCAGCGATGCCGAGGCGGCACTGATCGACTGGTTGCGCACGTGGAAGGACCCGGCGAGCCCGCACGGCGTCGCCACGATCAACTGCAGCCTGTTCCACCAGGATCGGCTGCATCAGTTCGACGCGGTGGTCTGGACTCCGACCAGTTGCGTGATCATCGAGGCGGAGACGTTCACCGCCCCGCAGGACGGCGTGCTCGAGATCCCGCTCAACGGTCCGTGGATGGTCTCCGGCGAACTCGCCCAGTTCGCGGGCGCGGAGAAATCGACGCCGCTGGAGCGTTCGCGTGATCACACCTTCGCCCTGCAGGACTATCTCGCCGCGCGCGGGCTCGGCCAGCGCGCGGTGCACGGTCTCGGCCTGATCGTGCCGATGCCCGGCGCCCAGATCGACGTGCACCAGGGCTGGAGCGACCCGAGCTTCGATGTGATCGTCACCGACGACCCGCAACGGCTCGAGATGTATTTCGAGTTGCTGGCCGAGAAGGAACACAACCTCTGGACGGCCAACGACGTCGCCATCGCGTTCCGTGGCCTCGGCATCCTGCCGTTCCTGCCCGCGCCACAGGATCTGCTCAACGAGGGCTTCCTCGGCCCGATCGACGTGACGCTGTGGCACGGCGGGCCCACCCAGGCCGCCGCGGAGTCCTATGCCGAGCAACAGGCCGAGCTCGAACGCCAGGCGCAGTCCCGGGGCATGGTCGCGCCGTGGTACAGCCCGTGGAAGCTGTATCCGCGGGTCGGCGGCGATCTCGATTTCGGCCGGGCGTTCCTGCGGATCACCCTCGCTCTCGGCATGATCGTGGCCATCGTGTGGGTGCTGTGGTTCCTGGTCACGGCGGTGCTCACCTACGGTCCGGCCTGAGCGGCGCCGGACGGCGGCTATCGTCGCGTTCGTGATCGACCGTGTCGGTAGTACCTGCGCTGTGCGGGTGGCAGCGATCGGCGCCGGTGCCGCGCTGACCGCGTCGCTGCCGTTGACGTTCCCCGCGGACGGCGGCCCGACCGAGCTGGATTCGGTGGTGCCGGACAACACCGTCTCCGCCGGCCTCGCGCAGGTACTCGTCACGCCGAGTAACGCGCCGGTGGTCGTGGCGCTGCTCCTGGCCGCGTGTGCTTTTTTCGCGCTCCACCGGCAGTGGTGGCGGGCCGTGACCATGCTGATGGTTCCCGAGGTCGCGTTGGTGGTCAACACCTGGTTGCTGAAACCACTGTGGGATCGGCAGCTGGACGACCATCTCGCCTACCCGAGCGGGCACACCGTCCACATGGTGGCTGTCGCAACAACTTTCGCGTGCCTGGTGACCGACCTGCGGACACGGATCGCGGTCGCGACGCTCACCGTGCTCGCCCTGATCGCGATCACCCCCGCGATGGCCGAGCTGGGCTACCACCACCCCACCGATGTCCTCGGTGGGGCGGCGGCGGCCGCCTCGATGGCGATCGGCCTGTGCTGGATCTCCGATGCCCTACACGCCCGGCGCGCCGCCTAGCGACGATCGAAAACGCTGGCGTCGTGCAGCATTTCGGCGCGCAGCATCGTCTCGGGCACACCCATCGCCTCCACCAGGGTCAGCGCGTCCGGACGCAGGCGGTCGACGAGTTCGTTCACCCCGCGCCGCACCGCCTTGGCCCGCTCCACCGACATGAACCGGTGCATGATGTACCAGGCCAGGTTCTCCTCCAGCGAGGCGTAAACGAAGAGGTCACAGACGGTTTCGGCCAGCGCCTTGGCATCCGGGTCCTCGATGGTGGCGATGCCGTCGACGAATTCCTCGAGCACGAGCCGGTCGATGTGCGCGGCGCCGGCGGCCAGGATGTGGTCCTGGGCATTGTTGAACGCCTCGAACGGGCCGGTGTCGGCGGCGCGGGCGCGCAGCCGGTGCGCGGCGGTGCGCAGCAGGTAGTCCTCGCGGTCGGCGAACAGCTGTAGCTGGACGTCGCGTTTGGACAGGTCGCCTTCGTCGACGGACTCGTCGTTGCGGTCGCGCAGGGTCTGGATCAGCTGCCGCACGCCCGAGCGTTTGCGCACCACGTCACCGGCCATGGTGGCGGCGAAGCGCACCCAGCCGAGTGCGTCGAGGTCGCGGACCTCGTCGGAGTAGGCGGTGAGCAGCTCCTTCGCCACGAGCTGGGTCAAGACGACGTTGTCACCTTCGAAGGTGGTGAACACATCGGTATCGGCTTTCAGCGTCACCAGGCGGTTCTCGGTGAGATAGCCGGCGCCGCCGCAGGCTTCGCGGCATTCCTGAATCGCCCGTGTGGCGTGGCGGGTCTGAGCCACCTTCAGACCGGCGGCACGCTTCTCCAGCGCCCGCTGTGAGCTCGGTTCGGTGTTTTCCCCGCGCTGGATCTCGTCCATCCGGCGCACGAGGTCGTTCTGGGCGAAGGCCAGCGCGAACGACTTCGCGACCAGCGGCAGCAGCCTGCGCTGATGGCTGCGGTAGTCCAGCAGCAGGGTCTCCTCACCGGTATCGGGGTCGGCGAACTGTCGGCGTGCCAACGCATAGCGGACGGCGATACTCAGTGCCACCCGCGCACCCGCCGCGGCCGCGCCACCGACACTGACCCGGCCACGCACCAGCGTGCCGAGGGTGGTGAAGAAACGGCGGCTCGGGTTCTCGATCTCCGAGCTGTAGGTGCCGTCCGCGGACACATCGGCGTAGCGATTGAGCAGGTTCTCGCGGGGGATCCGCACCTGGTCGAAGACGATCCGGCCGTTGTCGACGCCGGGCAGGCCGCCCTTGATACCGTCGTCGTAGGTGGTCACGCCGGGCAGGTCCGCGCCGAGGTCGTCACGGATCGGCACCAGCAGGCAGTGCACCCCTTTGCTCTCGCCGCCGACGATCAGCTGAGCGAACACCGCGGCCATCCGCGCGTGCACCGCGGCACCACCGATGTAGTCCTTACGCGCCGACGGGGTCGGGGTGTTGACGACGAATTCCTGGGTGGCCGGGTCATAGGTGGCCGTGGTCTCCAGATCGGCGACGTCGCTGCCGTGGCCCGACTCGGTCATCGCGAAACAGCCGAGCAGATCGAGCGAGATCAGGCGCTTGATGAAGTCACGGTGACGTTCGGTGCCCAGGTTCTCCACCGCGCCACCGAACAGTCCCCACTGCACGCCGGATTTCACCCACAGCGACAGGTCGGTGTAGGCCAGCATCTCCAGCCCGACGACCGCGCCGCCGGGATCACCGGTACCGCCGTTCTCGGGCCGGAACCCGCGCTCGGGGTAGCCCATGGTCGCGATGACCCGCATCTGGTCGAGCACGCGAGCTCTCGCCGCGTGGATGTCGAGTTCGGGATCGTCGGTGAATTCCGCACCGGCGAGCTGGGTGCGCGCCTGCTCCCTGACCGTGCGCCACGGTCCGTCCAGCGCTGCGCGGAGATGTTCTGCCGTCGTCGATGTGCCGGTAGCCATGGCTTCGACATTAGCCCGCACACGATGGGTCACCCAGGCCCGAAACTCGGATCGGGTGAAAGTCTTGCCAACGGATTGAACACGCGTTTAACATATTGAACATGCGTTCAGCCGATCTCACCACCGCCGCCAGGATTCGTGATGCCGCGATCGAATTGTTCGGTGAGCAGGGCTTCGGCGTCGGCGTACGGGCCATCGCCGCCGCAGCCGGGGTGTCACCCGGGCTGGTGAACCATCACTTCGGCTCCAAGGACGGTCTGCGCGCGGTCTGCGACGATCGTGTGCTCGAGATCATCCGCGACGAGAAGCTGCGCGCGATCCAGGCGCCCGGTCCCGCGGGGATCTTGAACGCGATGGCCGAGATCGAGATGTACGCACCCCTGGTGGCCTACATGCTGCGCAGCTTCCAGGCAGGCGGCCCGCTGTCGGAGTCATTGCTCGAACACATGATCTCCGACGCGGAGCAGTACATGCAGACCGCCGTCGACGAGGGCAAGGCCAAGCCGAGTCGCGACCACGCGGCCCGCGCTCGCTACATCGTGCTCTGCCATGTCGGCGCGATGAACCTCTACCTCCAGATGCGCATGCAGCGCGAAGGAAAACTCGATTACCGCAAGGCGATTCGTGAGCTGTCCGACGAGATCACCTTCCCGGCGCTCGAGCTCTACACCCAAGGATTACTCACCGATTCCACCATGCTCGACACCCTTTTCGAGGAGTAGACGATGCCCTCCCCCACCACCGACCGGGTCATCGATGTCGCGGCCCTGCGAAAGACGTTCGGCCGCTTCACCGCGCTCGACGGACTCGACCTACACGTCAGCACCGGCGAAATCCACGGTTTCCTCGGTCCCAACGGCGCAGGCAAGTCCACCACCATCCGAATCCTGCTCGGAGTACTGCGCGCGACCGGTGGCGAAGCCGCGGTCTTCGGCCGAGACCCCTGGACCGATGCCGTCGACCTGCATCGCCGGATCGCCTATGTCCCCGGCGATGTCACGCTGTGGCCGTCACTGTCGGGCGGTGAGACGATCGACCTGCTCGCCCGCATGCGCGGCGGGCTGGACGAGTCACGCCGCGGCGAGCTGATCGAACGCTTCGAACTCGACCCCACCAAGAAGGCGCGCACCTATTCCAAGGGCAACCGGCAGAAAGTCGCACTGGTGTCGGCCTTTTCGGCGAACGCGGATCTGCTGATCCTCGACGAGCCCACCTCGGGCCTGGACCCGCTGATGGAGCAGGTCTTCCAGGACTGCGTGCGCGATGCCGCCGCCCGTGGCGCGACGGTGCTGCTGTCGAGCCACATCCTGTCCGAGGTCGAGCACTTGTGCGACCGGGTCACCATCATCCGCGCCGGGCGTACCGTCGAATCCGGTTCGCTCAACGACCTGCGCCATCTGAGCCGCACTGCCATCACCGCCGACCTGATCGGCGATCCCGGCGATCTGAGCACGATGCCCGGGGTCGGCGATGTCGAACGAGACGGTTCGACCCTGCGCTGCCAGGTCGACGCCGACCACCTCGGCGCACTGATCCGGGTACTCGGCGACGCGGGGGTCCGCAGCCTGACCAGCGCACCACCGACGCTAGAGGATCTGTTCCTTCGCCACTACCACGTCGACGACGCCGAGACCGCGGAGAAGGTGCGGGCATGACTGCGACAGCCGCTCTCCCCCGTTTCGCCGGAACTGCTCGCACCGCAGGCGAATTCGCCGGCACCGGCCAGATGCTGCGCCTGTATCTGCGCCGCGACCGGGTGGTCGCGCCGCTGTGGTCGCTGCTGATCGGGCTGATGCCCGCGCTGCAGATCGTGTCGATCAAGGACATCTACACCACCGGAGAACAACTCGACCACTTCGCGGCGACCACGGCGGCCAGCCCCGCGCTGATCGCCATGTACGGACCCGTTTTCAGCTCGGCACTCGGTTCCATCGGCACCTGGAAGGCCGGGGCGATGTACGCGATGATCGCGATCGCCGCGGTACTCACGGTCATCCGCCACACCAGGGTCGAGGAGGAGACCGGGCGCGCGGAACTGGTCGGCGCCACCAGCATCGGCCGCTTCGCCGGCCTCACCGGAGCACTCCTGCTCACCTACGGTGCTTCGGCGGTTGCCGGAATCGTCTGTGCCGCTTCACTGATGGCCACCGATCTGCCTGCCGGAGGGTCGGTCGCCTTCGGCGCCGCACTCGCCGGCTCCGGTGTGGTCTGGGGTGCGGTGGCCGCCGTCGCCGCGCAGGTCAGCACCGGCGCGCGGCTTGCCCGTGGCATCGCGCTGGGCGCACTGGGCGCGGCGTTCGCGGTACGTGCGGTCGGCGATGCGGGAAACGGTGTGCTGTCCTGGTTTTCGCCGCTGGGGTGGTGCCTGCAGATCCGCCCGTTCGCCGACGAACGCTGGTGGGTGCTCGTACCGATGGCTGCCCTCGCCACCGGCGCGACGCTGCTCGCCTATCGGTTGCTGCGGACACGCGATATCGGCGCGGGATTGCTGGCCGACCGCCCCGGACCGGCCGTCGCGGGCACCGCGCTGTCGGGTCCGGTGGGTCTGGCCTGGCGGCTGCAGCGAGGTTCGCTGCTCGCCTGGACGACCGGTTTCGCCCTCTACGGTCTGCTCATCGGCGGTGCGGTCAACAGCATCGGCGGCATGCTCGACGACAGCGGCACCCTGCAGGACGTGGTCACCTCGATGGGCGGGTCGGCCGATCTGGAGAAGTCGTTCATCGCCTACGCCGTCACCATGCTGGCCGCCGCGGCCGCCGCCTACTCCGTGTCGGCGCTGCTGCGATTGCACGAGGAGGAGAACTCCGGGCGCGCGGAGACGGTCCTGGCCGCCGCGGTGAGCCGCGTGCGCTACGCGTCGAGCCACCTGCTGTTCGCGATCGGCGGACCCGCCGTGGCACTGCTGACCGCGGGCCTGGCGATCGGCATTGTCTGGGGCGCGACAGACGGCGATCTCCCCGGCAAGGTCGGCGAGTCCTTGGGCGCGGTCGCGGTACAACTGCCCGCGGTCTGGGTGGTCACCGCCATCGCGATGCTGTTGTTCGGCGCACTGCCCAAGTACGCGGCACTCGCGTGGGGCGTGCTGAGCGCGATGATCGTGATCTTCGTGCTGGGCTCGCTGGGCAGCTTCTCGCAGTGGATCCTCGATCTGGTGCCCTTCGTCCACCCGCCGAAGCTGCCGGGTGCGGCGTTCGACATGGTGCCGATCGGCTACCTGCTCGCCCTCGCGGGGGCGGGGATCGCGGTGGGGCTCATGGCCTTCCGCCGGCGCGACCTGCGCTGACCGGGAGCGCGCGCTCCGCGTAGCCGAGCCGGGGTGGTGAGTCGACTCGCCACCCCGGTTTCAGTACGCGCCGTCGCCGCGGGTGACCGCTCCGATGGTGCGCGCGATCAACGCCAGATCCAGCACCATCGACCAGTTCTCGACATAGGACAGGTCGAGGCGCACCGAGTCCTCCGGCGACAGATCCGACCGTCCGCTGACCTGCCACAACCCGGTGACGCCCGGCTTCACCAGCAGCCGCCGCCGCATCTCCCCGTCGTAGCTGTCGACCTCACGTTGCACCTGCGGCCGTGGCCCGACGACGCTCATGTCGCCGCGCAGCACATTGAAGAACTGGGGCAGCTCGTCGAGGCTGTACTTGCGCAGGAAGCGGCCGACGGCGGTGACCCGCGGATCGTCTTTGACCTTGAAGAACAACGGATTTCCACCGTGGCGCTCGATGAGCGCCTCCACCGCGTGGTCGGCGTCGACGAGCATGCTGCGGAACTTGATCATCCGGAACGGAATACCGTCGCGCCCGATCCGCTCCGACAGGTAGAACACCGGCCCCGCACTCGTCATCTTCACGGCGATCGCGATGGCGGCCAGCATCGGCGCGACGAGCACCAGCACGGTCGCGGCGAAACACACATCGAACAGCGCTTTGCGGCTCGACTTCGCCCGTCCGTAGCGCGGCGGGTCGATGTGCAGCATCGGCATCCCCGCGACGAGGCGATTGGTCAGCCGCGCCCCCGCGATGTCGGCGATGCCGGGCGCGACGATCAGGTCGACGCCGAGGGGATCCAATGCCCATGCCATCCGCCGCAACTCGGCGGGTCCGAGATGGTCGGTCGCGGCCACGGCCACGGAGTCGGCGCCACTGCGGCGCACCGCCTCCAGCACCGAGCGATCGTCGCCGAGCACCGACGGCCCGTCGGACGTATCGAACTGCGCGCCCACCGATCCCGCGGGCACGCAGACACCGACCACGCGATAGCCGGAGCCGGGATCGCCGGTGAACGCCGACGCCATCGCCTGCGCGGCCTCCGGCGAACCCACGACCAGCACCGCGATGTGGCACCGCCCTTGCGCGCGCCACCGCCGCAACCGCCATCGCCACGCCAATCGCCCCACGACCAGCGCGAACAGCCCGGCGGGCAACGCGATGGCGAGATAGCCGCGCGCGACCTCCACCCGGAACAGCAGCGCGAGGATCGCGAGCACACCGAACAGCCGCAGGGTCGCCGACACCAGCCTGCGGAACTCCTCGGTCCCGGTGCCGACCACCTGCGGGGTGCGGCTGCCGTAGCCGTGCAGCAACGCCAGCCACCCGGCGGCCAACGCCAGCGACACCACGGAGTAGCCGACCTCGTAGGGCAGCGGCCAGGCCAGCGGCGGCGCGGCGGGACCGCCGAAGCGAATGACCTGTGCCGCCGCGACCGCACCGAACACCGCGATCACATCGGTCACCGCCAACCGCTGGACCAGTGCGCTCTGCCAACTCTCGCGTTGGGTGCGGCGCAGCACCTGGACACCGTTGACAACATCGACGTCGCCACTTCCGGTGAGCTCGTAGCTCATGAACCCACACCTCCCCTTCGGGCGACGAATCGTTTCCCGATCCCCGTCGACCGGAATGCGGCCGTTGCGGCCGTCCTACTTCCCGTCGATTCGATACCCGCCTGCTGATTGTTACAGACCACCAGCAGGGGTTCTTTCCGAAGACTCACCGCCACAAGGGATTCCAGTAGTTAGCCACTTCACAGCGCAATCGGACAGCTATCACCGAACCGCTATTGCCTTTCGATATGAATGCAGGACAATCACTTTCACAAGTGATCGCCATCACAAACAGAGGAGGAATGGTCGTCCTCGCCGACAGTTAGCCGGTGCCGGATCGGCCTGGCATAACTCCGAAAATTACCATGAATCTGTTTCCGCCCGAATGTTTCGGGGCACTCTTTCTGCCCGCCGCGCTGTAACGTCTGTGCCCACTGATCCGACTTCCGCCATGACCGGCATGAGCCGCGACAGCTCGGGTGAACAGGTATGAAGGTGGGGGCTCCACGTGCAATGTCGACTCTGTGACTCCGAACAGCTCACGAGCGTGCTCGACCTGGGCGCCACCCCACCGTGCGAGAGCTTTCTGTCCGCCGCCGAACTCGACCTGCCCGAATCGACGTATCCGCTGCACCTGCGGTTGTGCGAGGACTGCCTGCTGTTACAGATCCCGGCGCTGATCACCCCCGAGGACACCTTCACCGAGTACGCGTACTTCTCCTCGTTCTCCGACAGCTGGGTCCGCCACGCCGAGCAGTTCGTCACCGCGACCGCCGAACGACTCGGCCTCGGCGGCGATTCGTTCGTCGTCGAGGTGGCGAGCAACGACGGCTACCTGCTGCGACACGCGGTCGCGCGCGGCATCCGCTGTCTGGGCATCGAGCCCTCGGTCAATGTCGGACGCGCGGCCCGCGCGGTCGGCGTACCGACGGACACCGCGTTCCTGGAGCAGGATTCGGCCGCACGGATCCGCGCCGAGCACGGACCGGCCGACCTGGTGGTCGCCAACAACGTCTACGCCCACGTACCCGACCTGCGCGGGTTCACCCACGCGCTGCGTACCCTGCTCAGCGACGACGGCTGGTGCAGCATCGAAGTGCACCACGCGCTGAACCTGGTCCAGCTCGGCCAGTTCGACACCATCTACCACGAGCACTTCCAGTACTACACCGTCCATTCGGCGCAGCGCGCGCTGGCGATCGCCGGCCTGACCGTCGTCGATGTGGAACTGCTGGACACCCACGGTGGCTCGATCCGGCTGTGGGCACGCCCCGACGCGGTCGCCGAACCCACCGCCCGGGTCACCGAGGTCCTCGACCTCGAGCGTGCGGCGGGGCTGCACGAACCCGCCGGCTATGCCGCGCTGGGTGCCCGTGCCGAATCGGTTCGCCACGAACTGCTGCGTTTCCTGCTCGACTGCCGCGCTGCGGGTAAGCGGGTGGTCGGTTACGGCGCGCCGGGCAAGGGCAACACGTTGCTCAACTACTGCGGCATCCGGCCCGACCTGCTCGAGTACACCGTGGACCGCAACCCCTACAAGCACAGCCGCTACACCCCCGGCACCCGGATTCCGATCCATCCGCCGGAACGCATCGACGCGGACAAGCCCGATGTGGTGCTGGTCCTGCCGTGGAATCTCGAAACCGAGATCACCGCTCAACTCAGCCACGTCGGCGAATGGGGTGGCGAACTGATCTACCCCCTGCCGGTGCTGCATCGCGCCGCCACGGCGGGCGAACCGGTCGCGGCCGGCGCACTCTCCGAATGAAGGTGAACGAACCGATGAAGGTCGTATTGTTCTGTGGCGGATACGGCATGCGCATGCGCGGCGGATCCGACGACGTCGTCCCCAAGCCGATGCAGCTGGTCGGGCCGCGCCCGTTGCTGTGGCACGTGATGCGCTATTACGCGCACTACGGACACACAGAGTTCGTGCTGTGTCTCGGTTACGGCGCCGAGCACATCAAGAACTTCTTTCTCACCTATCAGGAGTCGGCGTCCAACGACTTCGTGATCCGCAACGGTGACGTGGAGCTGCTGGGCAGCGACATCAGCGACTGGACGATCACCTTCGTCGACACCGGCGTCGAATCCGCGATCGGGGAGCGACTGCGCCGCGTGCGCGAGCACCTCGACGGCGACGAATACTTCCTGGCCAACTACGCCGACGTCCTCACAGACGCACCGCTGGACACCATGATCGAGCGTTTCCATGCCTCGGGTGCGGCCGCGTCGATGATGGTGGTGCCGCCGCAGTCCTCGTTCCACTGTGTGGACATCTCGCCGACCGGTGAGGTGAAGGACATCGTGCCGGTGGCGCAGATGCCGCTGTGGGAGAACGGCGGATATTTCGTGCTCAGCCAGGAGATCTTCGATCTGCTGCCCCCTGGCGGCGATCTGGTGGCCGACGCGTGCGGCGCGCTCGCCGGGCAGGGCAGGCTCTTCGGGTATCAGCACATGGGTTTCTGGAAACCGGCCGACACCTTCAAGGAACGCGCCGAACTCGACGACGCCTACCGCAACGGCACCCGGCCGTGGATGGTGTGGGACCGGCCGTGATCGGGCTGTTCACCACCCCGCCGCGCCGGATCGCGGTGCTCGGCGCGCACTGCGACGACATCGCGATCGGGATGGGGGCAACGCTTCTCGCGCTCACCGGCGCCGATCCCGAGGTCGAGGTACGCGCGCTCGTCCTCTCCGGTGGCGGCACCGCACGTGAGGACGAGGAGCGGGCGGCGCTCACCGCGTTCTGCTCGGGCAACAAGCCGGAACTGCACGTCCTCGATGTGCCCGACGGCCGCGCGCCCGCGCACTGGGATCGGATCAAGGACGCACTGGCGGTCTTTCGTCGTGGCGGTGAACCCGAGGTGGTGTTCGCGCCGCATCGTGGCGATGCCCACCAGGACCACCGGCTGCTCGCCGAACTGGTGCCCACCGAGTTCCGTGATCACCTGACCCTGGGTTACGAAATCCTCAAATGGGAGACCGATACTCCGACTCCCACCCTCTACCACCCACTGAGTCACGCACTCGTACAGCAGAAGTCGCGTCTGCTGCACGAACACTATCCGTCGCAGACGGGCCGCGACTGGTTCGACGAACAGGCCTTCCTCGGGCTGGCCCGGATGCGTGGCGTGCAGTGCCACGCACCGTATGCCGAGGCGTTCGTGCTCGACAAAGCGATCATCAGATGGGAACAGACGTGAACATGCGGGTACTGGTCACCGGGCACCAGGGCTATCTCGGCACCGTGATGGTGCCGGTGCTGCGGGCGGCGGGCCACCAGGTCACCGGCCTGGACATCGGCTACTTCGCCGACTGCCTGCTCGGCGAATTCGCCGGTGACCCCGACGGTTCGGCGGTGGACCTGCGCGAGGTGAGCGTCGAGCAGCTGCGCGGTTTCGACGCGGTGATCCACCTCGCGGCGTTGTCGAACGATCCCCTGGGCGCCCTGGCGCCGGAGATCACCTACGACATCAACCATCACGCGTCGGTGCGACTGGCCCGCCTCGCCAAGGAGGCCGGGGTGTCGCGGTTCCTCTACGCGTCTACCTGCTCGGTCTACGGCGCCGCCGGAGCCGACCTCGTCACCGAGGACGCCCCGCTGCGCCCGATCACCCCCTACGCCGAGAGCAAAGTCCGCGTCGAAGACGATGTGGCCGCGCTGGCCGACGACAACTTCGTTCCGGTATTCCTGCGCAACGCCACCGCTTTCGGCTTCTCGCCGCGGTTGCGGGCCGACATCGTGCTCAATAATCTGGTCGGCTACGCGGTGCTCACGGGCGAGGTGAAGGTGCTCTCCGACGGCACCCCGTGGCGGCCCCTGGTGCACGCCGCCGACATCGCCGCCGCGTTCGCCACCTGCCTCACCGCGCCCGCCGCCGACATCTCGTGCCGGGCGTTCAACATCGGCACCGAGGTCAACAACCTCACCGTCGCCGAGATCGCTGCCTCGGTGGTCGACGCGGTCCCCGGATCCCGGCTGCTGATCACCGGCGAGAACGGCGCCGACCCACGGTCCTACCGGGTCGACTTCTCCTACGCGCGTGCGGTTCTCGGCTTCGAGGCGCAGTGGACGGTTCCCGCGGGCGCGGCCGAGCTCTACACCGAGTACACCGCGCGCGGACTCACCGCCGACGCGTTCTTCCGCCGGTACACCCGGCTGCCGCACTTGCAGGGCCTGTGCGACTCCGGGGTGCTCGACGCACAGCTGCGCCGGATCAGTGCGCCGGCGTCAGCGTAGCCAGCAGCGCGGCCCAGGTCCCGGCCCGCGCGTCACGTGCGGAGACCGGGCCGACGGGCAACGGCCATGCGATGGCCAGTTCGGGGTCGTCATAGGCGACCCCGAGGTCCTCGGCGGGATCGTGCGGACGGTCGATGCGGTAGCAGACGTCGGCGATCTCGGTGAGCGCTTGGAACCCGTGCAGGAAACCCGGCGGCACATAGAGGTGATGGAACTGCTCGTCGTCGAGCCGAAACGCTTGGCGCGCACCGAAAGTCGGCGAACCGGGACGAATGTCGACGAGCACGTCGTGCACGGCGCCGTGCGCGCACCGCACCAGCTTGGCCTCACCGCGCCCGCCGCGCCCGTGCATGCCACGGATCACCCCGCGCACCGACCGCGACTGCGAATCCTGCACGAAGGCCGCCGCCGCACCCGGTACCCCGAGATGGGCGTCGAACTCACCCGCGTCGAAGGTACGGGTGAACAACCCCCGCTCGTCCCGGAACGGTTCGGGAACGAGTACCACTACGTCGGCCAATTCGGTCCGCTCGATACGCACGAGGCCATACTCCCATGACCCACCGATGCCGCGGCTGCGCGAAGACCGCGCTCGTTCCCGTCCTCGATCTCGGCGCGGTCCCGGCGGCGGATCACTTTCCGCCACGTGACGCTCCGGTCGCCGCCACCGAATCCGGCCACCCCCTGCGGATGGACCGGTGCGCGGCATGCGGGCTGGCTCAGCTGGCCGACGACGACACTGTCACCGCGGAGCCCCGCGGTATCGAGCCGCTGGCCCTGCGCGACCAGGCCGCCGAGGCGGTGCGTCTGGTGCACACCGCCGGGCTGCTGCGCGGATCGACGGTCACCGAATTCGGTAGCCCGCACGGCGGCACCTGGCTGCCCCTGCTCGCCGAGCACGGCTTCACCGAGAACACCGGGGAACCGGCCGATGTGGTGCTCGACTGCTTCGGGATCATGCACGAACCCGATCAGCGCGCGGCCTTCGCGGCACGGGCCGCGGCGACAGCGCCCGACGGGGTGCTGCTCGTTCAATACCACTCACTGGCCACCATCGTCACGCAGGGACAATGGAACGCGTTGCGGCACGGGCACTTCGCGTACTACTCACTGGCCGCTCTGCGCACCCTGTTGCGGGCGGCGGGGATGAGCGTGGTCACCGCGTGGGAGTTCGACCTCTACGGCGGCACGGTGCTCCTGGCCGTTCGCCACGGCGATCACACCCCCGACGCCACCATCGACAGCCTTCTCGTCGCCGAAGCCGAGGCGCTGAGCGCGGCCGCCGAGTTGCAGCAGACGGTCGACCGTCACGTCCGCGCCCTGCGCGATTGGCTGGACGCCGGTGCCACGCAGGGCCGTCGGGTCTATGCCTACGGCGCCGCGTCGCGCGCGGTGGCCCTGCTGAGCATGGCGGGCGCGCACCGCGGCGTGCTCGCCGGGGTCGCTGACGCCGCTCCGGGAAAGCAGGGCTGCCGGATGCCCGGCACCGATGTGCCCATCATCTCCCCCGCCGAACTGGTCGCCGCCGAGCCCGACGTCGTGCTGCTGACGCTGCCGGACCTGCTCACCGAGGTGAGCGCCGCACTGCCCGAACTCGACGGGCGGTGGATGATCGACGATCCGGCGGGCCCACGCAACCGAGACAGGCATGGCAAGACTGTGGGATAGCCGACCTTATGTCGATCGGCGCATGATCGCAGGACGTGGGATACTCGGAAATGCCCAGCGCCGCACCATGATCGAGTTCGGGTCACCGCTGGACCGCCGCAGTGTCGCGGTGGCCGGTGCCCGGGTCGCAAGGGGAAATGCGGCGCCGAACGCAGCGTTCGACGGGCGAGTATCCAGGGGAAGAATTCTGATGAGGGGAACCACCGTGCTCGCACCACGCGCGCTCCGGATCGCGGCGATGGTATCGGCCATCGCTGTCGGTCTCGCCATGGGGTCAGGCGCCGCTGCTGCCGGAATCGACAGCAGCAGTACTGTTCTCGACGGCAAGAACCGCACCGTCGAGGCGATCCAGTCCGACACCCGGATCGACTTCGTCGCACCATTGGACGGCAATCCGCTCACCCGCGAATGGTTCCACAGCGGCGCGGCCTCCTACCTGGTCACCGGCCCCGACGCCGAGACCTGGTCCGGTCGCATCACGCTCGGCTATCAGGTCGGCTACCCCGCCACCCTCGACGGCAGGATCAAGTTCGAGTGGTCCACCCCGAGCCTCGGCCTCGAGGTCGGCGCCGACGGCCCCACCGTGAAGCTCGACGGCCTCATCCCGCGCGCGGGCATCGAACTCGCCGCCGGCTTCGGCCCCGGCATCCAGGAGGTCGAGGTCGCCGGCGGTGAGATCGCCGGCGCCGAAGGTGTACTGCGTCTTTCGGGTTTCCACGGCACTGTCACCGGTGTGCTCGGCCAGACCAATGTCCGCCCATTCGTGCGGATCGTCGGCTCGTCCGGCGACACCGTCGTCACCTACGGCAAGACCTTCTCGATCTGATCACGACCCGATGGACCCGGCGAGCGAACTCACTCACCGGGTCCGTCGCTGTCACGGTGCCGTGCCGAGCAGAGCGTCGAGCATCTGCGGCAGCGTGCGCGACCGATCGTGTGCCGCCGCGACACGAGCCCGACCGTCCTCGTGCAAGCGCGACCGCAACCGCGGGTCACCGGTGACCCGCTCGATCGCCGCCCGCAACGCGACCGGATCGGCGGGGGGAACGCACACCATGACGCGGTCGTCGGCGTAACCACCGTGATCGGTGGCGATCACCGGGACACCCAGGCTCATCGCCTCGAGGACGACGAGCTGACCGGCCTCGGGCAGCACGCTGGCCGAGATCACCGCGTCCCAGCCCCGCAGGGTGGTCATCGCGTCGACCTGACCGAGAAAGGCGACCCGACCGGCGAGGTCGGGCTGCTCGGCGCGCTCGCGGAGCTCGGCCAGATACGTCACGTCACCGGGCAATGCCCGACCGGCGATTTCGAGTCGCACCTCGGGCAACCCCGCGACGGCCTCCAGCAGAACGTGGTGGCCCTTCCATGAGGTCACCACCCCCAGGATGCCGACCACCGGTGGCGTGCGCTCGATGACGGGCGCGGGTTCGACCGGCCAGGTCACGCCGTTGCACACGACATCGACATCGAAGCCGCGCCGGCGCAGCGGCTCCGCGGCGGTCTCGGAGACCGCGATGGCGTGGCCCACCGCGGCACGGCCGGCCCAGGCTGCGCCGTATTGCCGTCGGCTGGCGAGGATGTCGTGGACCAACCAGGCCGCCGAGCGCCGATGCGGACAGGCCAGCGCCAGCGCGGGCAACGCCATGGTCGAATTGACGATGATCCGGGTTCGGCTGTCCCGCAGCGGCTTCCGAAGCCGCCGCGCCGCACCGATCCAGTTCTTCAGCATCTCCAGCGCGGCGGTCAACCGGCGCAGGCCCCGTTCACCCGCCAGCCCCAGCCCGGCGATGCCGATGTGCTCGACTGCGGCGGGCAGCCGTTCCCGCAACGGACCGTCCGGGCAGGCGACCCGCACCCGGTAGCCACGTTCCAGCGCCAAATCCACGAGGGCCAGCATCACGTTCTCCGCGCCCGACGCCTGTCCGGTGTGAGCGACGAACACCAGCTCGCGCCCGTGGTCACTGTCCGGCACGGAGCACCTCCGCGCGGGCGCGGACCTGCGCCAGTGCCGGTTTCGCCGAATAGTCACGACGGAGCATGCCGAAGTTGTCCTCCAGGTTCTGGCGATCGTCGCCCGCGTCGATCAGGGAGTAGACGAAAACAGGGCCGATATTGGGCATCGCCGCCATCGAGTCCAGGCCGCCGCCGAGTATCTCGGCTTGGGTCTGCTCGTCGACCGCGCGTGCTCCGGTACCGGTCGGCGCGCCGAATTCGGTGGGCCACAACCGCTTCGACGTGTCGCCGCGCGCGTCCATGATCGCCCGAATTCGAGTCAGGTTCTGGAAGGCGTTGTCCCGGCTCGGTGACGAGGGCAGCTCCGGATAGGAATAGGGGTGCACCGCGATGGCGTCGAAGTCGAGAGCCGAGCCCAGCGCGTAGAGGCGCTCGATGAACGTCGACGGCGCGATGTCGCGGCCGTTGTCGGCGGCGGGCGCCAAGCCACCGACCAACACCTGACCACCCGGCTGGCGGGTGCGCACGGCCGTCGCCGCCTGGTGGAGCAACTGGGCGTACAGACCTACATGGGGCAGCGGCGCGAAGAAGCTGGTGACATTGGGCTCGTTCCAGACCTCCCAGTGCTTGATCTGATCGCGGTAGCGCTCGACCGCGTCGGCGACGAATTGGCCGAACAGCGCGGGGTACGGGGCGACCTTGTTTCCGCCGGGCCCCGGATCCTGACGTGCCCACGGCGGTGAGTAGGTGAGGATGGCCAGCACGTGCAGCCCATGGGCGCGCGCCGACCGCACCACCCGATCGGTCATCGACCAGTCCTTGCGGCCACGATCGTGCTCGATGAGCGACCAGTCCAGGTCCATCCTGATCCAGGTGGCGCCCGCGTCGACCACGCCCTTCATCTGGCGGTCCAATTCGCCAGTGCTCAGCGTGAGCCACGAGTGTCCGCCCGCGATGCCGAGTCCGGTCTCGTTCACGCGCTCATCGAGCGCGGTCGACATCGTCGGTGTCCCGCATCCGAGCAGGGTGAGGGTGAGAGCCACGGTGGTGATCATCCGAGCGAATCGCCACAGTGTCATCAGATTTCGGCCCTCGCACGCTTCGTATCGTCAATCCGTCGGTCCAGCGCACTACGCAGCCGGCGAGGAAAAGGTACAACACACCGGCCACCGTCGAGGTGACAATCCATGGCGGCTCCCACCGCTGCTGAATCATCGTCGCGGGGACGATCACCGCGGCGGCGACGGCGCTGACCGACACCACCGAGGTGACCGGGATCAACCGCCCGATCCGCACCGTGGCGACGAGCGCGAGCCACACCCCGATCAGCAGAACGACGTTGGCCACCAGACCGGCGACGGCCGCGCCTTCGAACGACAGCCACGCGATCAGCGGCCACGACAACGCCAGGTCGACCGCCAACGCGAGCAACGCGATCCAGGGAATCAGGTAGTTGCGCCCGGCAGCCATCAGCGCGACCAGGCCCAGATGGGCCAGCGCGCCGAGCAGTCCGCCGATGATCTGGTAGCGACTCGCGTCGACCGCGGACACGAACTTCGCACCGAAGAGCAGGTCGATCACCTGGGTCGCGACCGGCCAGAAGGCGACCAGCGCGGCAAGACCGAGGGCCGTCAGCGCGGCACCCGACTGGCGGAAGTAGCGCCGGAATCCGGTGGGGTCGGCCGGCCATACCGCGATCAGCAGCGTGGTCAACGGGGCGACGACAGCGATCGCCGCGGTGTCGACGAGGTCGGCGAATTTCATGCCGACCGCGAACATCCCGACGGATTCGAAGGTGTCGAAATGACCCAGCAGCAGCAGGCCGACCTTCTGCAGCATGATGATCAAGGCCAGGCCGATGCTCAGCGGCAGCGCCTCGCGCAGCATGCCGCCCCACCAGCGCAGTTCGACGCGGCGCGCCGGGATCGGTCCACCGAGCCCCCGCCCCACGCCGACGATCTTGATCGCGATGGCGATCAGTTCGTACACCACGGCGGGGATCACCACGATCAGCAAGGTCGGTGCCCACAGCACCGCCACGACGGTCAGCGCCACCTGGACAAGGCGGGCGATCGACTCCGCCGCGGCGACCAAGGTCAAGCGCATGGTCGACTGGAACAGCACGGTGAGCGCGTTGCTCGGCGTCGCGACCACCACGACCAGCCCCGCGATGGCTGTCGCCGCGATGACCTGCGGTGGACAACCGAGCACCACCACATAGCCCAGGGCCACCCCGTAGCCCAGCAGCCCGAGTACGGTCCGCAGCGCGATGAACGAGCTCGCGATCTCGGCGACCTCGGCGGGCTCGCCGTGCACGAGTTTGCCGATGACCGCGCGCCCGACACCCAGATCGGTGACGATCGCGAGCATGCCGAGCAGACCGAACACGAAGGAGAAGTAGCCCCATTCGACCGCGGGCAGCATGCGGGCGGTGAGCATGGTGCCGAGCAGGCCGAGCACCGCGGCGAAGATCCGGCTGGCCAGCATCGCGGCGGTGTTGTTGGCGGCGGCCCGGCCCGACAGCGCGGCGCGGCCCCCGATCGGTCGATCGGGAACCGACGGTTTCGCCTCGGTCGTCACGGAATCAACCCGGCGCCGCGATAGGCGCCGACCGTCGCCTCGGCGGTGGCCCGCCAGCTCAGCGTCGACGCCGCGGCGAGACCACGCTCGCGCAGTGCGGTGTTACCGACGCTGTCGTGCAGCAGTGGGCGCACGGCCGCCGTCCACGACTCGACATTCGCGCGCGCGACCAGCACGGCGCCGTCGCCACAGACCTGTGGCAGCGCGCCGACCGCGCTGGCCACCACCGCGCCACCGCACGCCATGGCCTCCACCGGCGGCAGCCCGAATCCTTCGTACTCCGAGCAGTAGGCCACCACGGTCGCGGCCGCGTACAGCGCGGGCAGATCGGCGGCGTCGACATAACCGAGACCGATCGCGGTGGCCGGGGCCTGCGGACCGGTGGATCCGGCCCCGGCCAGCACGAGCGGAATGTCGAGGGCACGCGCCACTTCCGCGAGCATCCCGACCTGTTTGCGCGGCTCGACGGTCCCCACCTGGAGGATGAATCGAGGCGGCAGGTCGTAGTCGGCACGCACCCGGTCCACCGCGGAGGCCTCGGGGACGCGCGCCCAGTCGGCGGGAGCGAGCGGCACGACGACCGCCGTACGGCCGAACTTGTCCGCGATCCGTTCGGCGGTGAATTCCGATACCGCGATCAGCAGATCGGCCCGCATCAACGACGTCCGGACCAGCAGCTGTTCTCCGCGCGCCCGATAGCGGCTGAACGCCCACGGCACATCGAAAACCGACAGGTCGTGCACCGTGGCGACCGTGGCGCGCGGCCCGACCAGCGGAAGGTCGACATCGAGGCCGTGGAACACATCGAATCCGCGCAGCGGCGCGACGCCGTGCCACGCGCGGCGAGCACCCGCCGCCACCGGCCGCGACACCGCCGAAACGGTGGACGGCAGCGAACTCGCCGCGTCGGCTTGGACCAGCGCCGACAGCTCGGCACCCGGCAACAGCGCGGGCAACTGCGCCAGCAGTTCCCGCTGATACGTCGATACCCCGGCGCCGTCGGGTCGGTAGGCCAACGCCCCGAAACACACGGTGGGCCGGCTGTTCGCAGCAGAATTCATGACACCTGCTCGGGGACGGGGCTGCGCTCGACGGCCTGGGCTGGGGAGTGCTGGGAGACCGCGCAGCCGACGACCGCGGCGAGCAACCAGAAGTAGAAATCGCTGGGAAAGATCTCGAAGTAGCTCGACGCGACCGCCGCGACCGCACTCGACAACACGGCCGCCGCGACCCCGAGGGCCAGTGCGGCGTCGTTGCCGGTCATCGTGCGCGCCGAACGCAGCGCGAGCAGATAGATCACCACCAGGATCGCGCAGAACAACCACACCCCGATCGGCCCGAGTTCGATGAGCAGCTTCACGTAGTAGTTGTCGGGTTGGTACGGGCGCCCGTAAATCTGGACTTCGCCGGTGGCATAGGGCAATTTCTCGGCGGCCGGGCCGAGCTCGGCGACGAGTTGGGCCGCCTTGGCCGCCCCCGTCGAGCCGAGGCCCTCACCGAACGGATGACTCGGAACCGTTCTGGTCACGACCTTCCACCCGGTCTCGCGCGCGGCCAGGCTGTCCGAGGACAACAGCGAACTGCGCGCCTGCGACGACGCCCCGACGCCGGCCACCACGATCAACGCGACCCCGCCGATGATCACCGCTTTGAGTTGTCGCCGATAGCGGACAACCGCGAGCACCAGCACACCGATCAGCAACCCGAGGAGCGCGGCGCGCACGACGCTGGCCGCGACACCGGCCACCAGCACCGGAGTCGTCAGCAGGAACAGTCGATTGCGTAGCCGTCGCGGCGCGGCCAGCGCGACTGATCCGCCCACCAGCAAGACGGTGACCAGATAGAACGCGAACGGGAACGGTTGGTTGAAGGATCCGAACGAGCGCATCAGACCACCGGAGAACCGGATCGTCTCGTTGAATTTGTAGCCCATCTCCGCGAGCCCGGCGGGCCCGATCGCCTGCTGCGCCAAGCCGAAGACCGCGATTCCGACCGACTCGACCATCATGATCGTGATGAGCAGATCGCGATCGCGCGCGGTGAACGGCCGCAGGTACAGGATCAGCGGCACCACGATGAAGTAGAAGAACGTGATCTTGATCGCGAAAATGCCCAGAATTCCCGCTGTCAGGAACGCCGAACCGACCCCGAACACACACAGCACCACGCCGATCGACCACCACGGCAATGCCGGACGCGGGTCGACTCGCCCGTGGGGCACGAACGCCGCCACCGCGAGGGTGAGCAGCAGCATCGCTTCTTTCCAGCCGTCGACCCGCATCCACGCCGGCGCGATCAGCAGCAATCCGTTGAACGGCACCAACGCCGCCACCAGCAACACCCCGCGTTGGGGCCGATGCCAGATCCAGCGCAGGAAGACCCATGCCACCGGCAAGGCCACCACGTACAACAGGGAGCTCACTGCCGCGCGCCTCGCCCGAACAACCGCGCGGCCCGCGCCGATACCCGGACCAGCGCCTGGCGCAGCACGCGACCGTCGCCGATCAGGACATCGATCACACCGACGCGGTCAGCGAACTGCCGATGGTGATGGTGGTTGAACCGCAGCACGTCGGCGAATTTGCTCGCCGACGATGTCGTACTCGAGTAGTTGAACACCGACGCGCGGTTGATCGCGAGCACCCGATCGTGGCCGAAGAACTCTCCGCGTCCGCACAGCCGCGCGACCAGGTCGACATCCATCGCGTACAGGAAGTCCGCGCGAAAACCGGTGGTAGCGGCGAAATCAGCGCGACGGAACAGGAACGCCGCGGTCGGGCACACGTCGTCGGGTAGTTTGCGTACGAGCGTGCGCAGTACGGTCCGCGACGAGCATCGGCCCACCAGTCCGGGCAGCCCGCGCCCCCGCGCGAGGACCACACCGTCGTCGTCGACGACGTCGAACTTGGCGCCGGCGACCGCGATCTCGCGATCGTCCATCGACTCGACCTGCGCCGACAGGCAGCCCGGGGCGATCATGTCGTCGGCGCAGACCAGCTTGACCAGCTCGCCGCCGGCCAGTTCGATCGCCCGATTCCAGTTCTGCTCGATCGGCAAGGTGGTGTCGTTGGTGTACAACCGAATGCGCGCATCGTCGAACGCCCGCACGAGATCACCCGTGCCATCGGTGCTCGCGTTGTCGACAACCACGATCTCGAGGTCGTCGAAATCCTGCGCGCTGATCGACTCCAGCGTCTCGACAATCGTGCGCGCCGCGTTGAAGGCCGGTACACATACCGACACTCGAACCCCCACAGCCGTTACCCCTCAATGACATCCATTTGCCGACGGCTCAGCCGTCCCGCACCCATCAAGGGCGAACGTAGATCAGACTACCTGGAGGGTCCCGCGGATGTTCGCCGTGGAATTCCCAGCGACTTACCGGACAGTGAACAGTGCAGGTTCGGCGGGGTTCGGCCGCGTTCGCCGACGCGACCGTCCGGCCGACCTGAGGTATCGTCATCGCAACTCGGTCGTGCCGAAGTGACGGCCGTACCGGCTTCGGGGGCCGGTGATCGAGAAGTGTTGATGCGTGAAATGTGGGGGAAGTGTGAGCAGTACCGAGTCGCCGTCGACCGCCGACCTCGACTCCGGCGGGCGGTCGATGCCCGTGGTGAACATCGCGGGCCACCTCCGCCAGCTGATCCGGGTCCTGCCGTTCGCCCTGGTCGCCGCGATCATCGTCGGCGGCGCGGTGTGGTTGGTTCGTGACGGGAGCGAGCGGACCTACCAGGCGAGCATCACCGTCCAGATCTCGCAGCCCTCGATCGGCGCGGTGTTCAACGAACTGACCCAGCCCTACATCGTGATGGTCACCGATACCCGCGTGCTCTCGGATGTGGTGAAGAACGGGCTCGCACCCTCGGAAGCGGATCTGCGCTCGCGGGTGTCGGCGATGACCGGTCCCGCGCCGTCGTTGCTGATCATCACCGCCGAGGCCGGCTCGCCCGAGCAGGCCTCGAAATTGGTCGTGGCGGTCGAACAGTCGCTCGACAGCGTCGGTTCCCAGATGCGGACCGAGGCGATCGCCCGGTCCGCAGCCGACCTGGAGGCACACCGGCGCGCGGTCGAGGACACCTTCTCCAAGCGGCTCTCCGATGATCCGCTGCGCCCGGAGTTGAGTTTCGACGCCCGTGATGTCGCGCGCGAGACCGAGTTCCGCCAGGTACTCGGCCCGGCGCGTCTGACGGTGCTCACCGCGCCCTCCTGGGAACTGGTCGCCCCGCACCCGGTGCAGGAAGGGCTGTTCGCCGCGCTGGCCACAGTGATCGTGGTCGCCGAAGGTCTGGTGCTGGCCGGGGTGGCTCGTGGCCGTCGACGTGGCGGCAAGAAGCCGGCCGATCCCACGGGGGCCGACATCGACAAGGTCGCGCCCACGCCGGAAACCCGAGCACCCGAAAACCGTGCTCCCGCGGTGGAAACCCGTCCACCCGCCGCCGATTCCCGGATCCGCGCGTCGCCGACTCCCCCGGCGTCGTTCGACACGCCGCCACGCCGCGCTGCCCCGGTCACCCCGCGCTCGGCCACCCTCTCGCACGATCCCGAGACCATGGCGCTGCCTCGGGTCGGGTACACGCCGGGCAGTCCGCGCGCGACTCCCACCGAACCACGCGACAGCTAGCTCCGCGGCGTGACCATCTCCTACCGAAGCAAACAACGGCCGAGCGACCGCGAATTGTCACAGCTGACCCTCGGCCCGGTGCGGCACAACGGCCACGAGATCCGATTGCGCCCACCCCGGATGTCGGATTTCGCCGCGTGGCGCGAGATCCGACTGCGTGATCGCGCCCATATCGAACCGTATTGGAGCACCTCCCCGCTGCCGTGGGAACGACGGCACACCGCGCGGCGCTGGGCGCGCGAATGTCTGCTGGCCCGTGCCGACATGCGCGCCGGACGCCGCTACGCGGGTGCGATCGAGGTCGACGGACAATTCGTCGGACAGTTGGAGTACTGCGTCATCGACACTGCGACGAGGACCGCCGAGTCCAGCGCCTGGATCGACGCCCGCTGGGCAGGCCACGGGGTGATCACCGTGGCGGGCGCGATGCTGCTCGACTACGGGGTCACCGCGCTCGGGCTGGTACGCGTTGTCGCGCCGATCTCGCCCGCCAACCTGCCCGCCGCCGGATCGGTGCGCGCCCTCGGCTTCCGCAAGGAAGCCACCATGGCCGTGGCCTTCGACGCGGGTGGGTCGCTGCGTGACCACGCGTTGTGGGCGTGGACCGCACGTGACAGTTCGACCCCCGAGACTTTCGCGGTTGCGCCACGGTTCCCGGCACCGGCAACCGATCCATCCTCGCGCACCGGTGGGCCCGCACCGGCGATCATCGCGATCGCCGCGCTGCGGCTGTTCCTGTGGATGGTCGTTCGCCGTCTGCGTCGATACACGCTCGCCCGGGCGGTGCGGATCACCGTCACCGGCGCACCGAACATCGCGGTGCGCAGCCTGTCCCGCACCGACCGGGTCGACTGGCAGGCGGCCGCTACCGCACACCGCGCCCGACTCGCACCGACCGACCGGCGCCGGCATCGGCGCGAGTGGCACCGCGCCCTGCGCAACGCCCGTCACGGGTTGCGGTCACCCGGCGGGCTGGTCCTCGTGCTCCGCACCGAGGGCCGGTACGCCGGGGAGATCCGATTGTTCGAACCGACGATGACCGGGCGCGTCGCCCGGCTGTCGGCCTGGGCGGATCCCGAGCTCGTCGAGGCCACGCAGCTGGGGGCGGCGCTGCGGGCGGTCGCCGAACACGGGTTCGACGAACTCGGGCTTCGGCGGATCGCCGCCGAAGTCCCCAGCGCCGACCCCGCGCCGAACACCGCTTTGACTGCCGCCCATTTCACCGAAGAAGGTGTGCTGCACGACCATTGCGGCCCCACGGGCGTCCGCGCCGACCATCGCCTGTGGGCCCTGACCACACCACCGAGTCACGGAGGTCGCCGCTGATGCGAACGTTCCAGCGCAGCAATGAGATCCAGGCCCGCCTGCACGATCTGGTGCCGGGCGGCGCGCACACCTACGCTCGTGGCGCCGATCAGTACCCGGAGAACATGGCGCCGATCCTGGTGCGCGGCAAGGGCGCGCACGTGTGGGACGCCGACGGCAATCGCTATGTCGAATACGGGATGGGGTTGCGGTCGGTGACGCTCGGCCACGCGTACCGACCCGTGCTGGACGCGGTGTCGTCGGCCATCGCCGACGGGGTCAGCTTCACCCGCCCCACCGAGCTGGAACTGCTGGCCGCCCAGGACTTCCTGGATCTGGTCCCCGGCGCCGACATGGTGAAGTTCACCAAGAACGGTTCCGACGCGACCACCGCCGCGGTGCGCTTGGCCCGCGCGGTGACCGGACGCGACCGCGTCGCGGTCTGTCAGCAGCCTTTCTTCTCCGTCGACGACTGGTTCATCGGCACCACACCGATGTCAGCTGGTATCCCCCCGGTCGACACCGCGACCTTCCCCTATAACGACCTCTCCGCGCTGCGTCGGGTCCTGGCCGCGTCGCCGATCGCCGCCGTGGTGATGGAACCCGCGACCGCCACCGGCGAACCCGAACACGGCTACCTGTCCGCGGTCCGCGACCTGTGCGACCGGTACGGCGCCCTGCTGGTCTTCGACGAGATGATCACCGGTTTCCGCTGGTCGGCGGGTGGCGCGCAGGCCGTATACGGCGTTGCCCCCGATCTGTCGTGCTGGGGCAAGGCGATGGGAAACGGTTTCCCCATCGCGGCGCTGGCGGGCAAACGCGAGTACATGGAACGCGGCGGGCTTCGGACCGACCACGACCGCGTGTTCCTGCTGTCGACCACGCACGGCCCGGAGACCGCGTCGCTGGCGGCATTTCGCGCGGTGGTGCACGCCTACCGCACCGAGGACCCGGTCGCCCGGATGGAAGCGGCCGGTAGCCGGTTGGCCGCGGGAGCGAACGCGATCGCCGCCGAGCTCGGCATCGCCGGGCACCTGTCGGTGACGGGGCGCCCGTCCTGCTCCATTTTCCGTACGCACGACGCCGATGGTGTTGCTTCCCAAGCCTTTCGAACCCTGTTCATCCAGGAGATGCTGACCCGAGGCGTCCTCGGTCAGTCGTTCGTCACCTCGGCCGCCCACGACGACACCGCCGTCGACCACACCATCGCCGCGTTCGCCGAGGCCGCTCGGGTGTACCGCACCGCCCTCGCCCGTGGCACCGTCGACGGCCTGCTGACCGGTCGCCCGGTCGCCCCCGCCCTGCGTCGCACCGCCGCGCCCCGACAGATCGAAGCGAGCACCCGCCGATGACCCGTGTCGCCATCGTCCACGAACGTTTCACCGAGTTCGGCGGCTCCGAGGCTGTGGTCGCCGAATTCGTCGAAACCTGGCCCGATGCCGAGGTTTTCGCACCGATCGTCGCGCCGGGCGGCCTGCGCGAGCCCGTGCGCACTGTGCACGACACCTGGCTCAGCACGGCGCACACCTACACCGGCGGCAGGCACGCTCCCCTGCTCCCGTTGGTCCCGCGCGCGCTGCGGCGAATGCCGTTGCGCGACTTCGATGTCGTGGTGATCAGCCATCACGCGTTCGCCACCCAGGCCGCCTTGGCCACCGACGCACCGGTGGTCGCCTACGTGCACTCCCCCGCCCGCTGGGCGTGGGATCGCGAATTCCGCGCACAGGAGGCAGGCGGTCGTATCGGGCAGCTGGCGCTGGGCGCGCTGGGCACCCTGGCCCGGCGGGGCGAACTGCGCGCCGCCCCGCGGCTCACCCACGTCATCGCCAACTCGCACGCGGTCGCCGAGCGGGTCACCGAATGGTGGGGGCTGCCCGCCTCGGTCGTCAACCCGCCCGTGCAGGTCAGCCGCTTCACCCCTGATCGGTCGGTGGCACGCGAGGACTTCTTCCTGTGCGCGGGCAGGCTCGTGCCCTACAAGCGCGCCGACCTCGCCATTCGCGCCGCGCAGCGGGCCGGGGTTCGCCTGGTGGTTCTCGGCGAAGGCCGGTTCCGCGCGCAGCTCGACGAGATCGCGGGCTCGGAGACGACCTTCCTCGGCGCCACCTCCGGCGAGCTGTTGCAGGACATGTACCGGCGCTGCCAAGCCCTGCTCATGCCGGGCATCGAGGACTTCGGCATCGTCCCGGTGGAGGCGATGGCCTGCGGCACGCCCGTGCTCGCGGTCGGTGCCGGTGGCGCCCTCGATACGGTGCGCCCCGGCGTCACCGGCGAGTACGTACCGGCCGGATCCGATGCGGACGTCATCGCGGCGCTGGCCGACGTGATGGGCGAATTCCGCTCGGCGTCCTACGATCCCGTGAAGATCCGCGAGCACGCCCGCACCTTCGCCCCCGAGGTGTTCCGCACCAGGATCGCGAGCACTGTCGGCGACGTCCTGGCGGATCGGTAGCGACATGTTGTCTGAAACTCTCGGTTACTGAAAGTATCTGTCACACATACCCTTTGACCTGCGGCGATGGGTGACAATTCCCACACGGTGATACCACGCCATCAGCTTGCCCGGCTAGGTTACTGGCGAGTACGGTAAGCGTAGCCGGGACGACGATGTGCCCGGTTTCTCTCCAGCCACTTTGCTGCTGGACCTCAACCGTTGATTTCGCATTCACCGCCGCATGCCGATCACTGTTGCGCGACACCGTGTTTCGAGATTTTCAGGAGGAGCGATGGTTTCCTACATCGTGACAGGCGGTACCGGATTTCTGGGTCGACGCGTGGTGCGGGGGCTGCTCGCAGCCGACCCCACCGCGATCGTGCACGTGCTGGTGCGCGCCGAGTCGCTGCCCAAGTTCACCGCACACAATGCGCAACATCCCGACAGCGACCGCGTGTTCGCGCTGGTCGGGGACCTGACCGCCGACGGCCTCGGTCTCGGTGACGGCGCACCGCGTGCCGATCACGTACTGCACCTCGGCGCGGTCTATGACATGACCGCCGACGAGGAGACCGCCCACGCGGCCAACGTCGCGGGCACTCGCTCGGTGATCGAATTGGCCCGCAACCTCGATGCCACCCTGCACCACGTGTCCTCGGTGGCGGTGGCGGGCGATCACCGCGGCAAATTCTTCGAGGAGGATTTCGACCTCGGCCAGAACCTGACCTCGCCGTACCACCGCACCAAGTTCGCCGCGGAGAAACTTGTTCGCGAGGCCACCGACGTGCGCTGGCGGGTATATCGCCCGGCGATCGTCGTCGGCGATTCGCGGACCGGCGAGATGGACAAGATCGACGGCCCCTACTACTTCTTCTCGGCCATTTCGACGCTGGCCGGTCTGCCGTCCGAACTGCCGCTGCCGCTGCCCGATCTGGGTGCGACCAATGTGGTGCCGGTCGACTACGTCGCCGAGGCGATGGTGCGACTGGTGCGCCGCGACGGCCTGGACGGGCGCACGTTCCACCTGGTCAACCCGCGGCCGCAGCCGTTCGGGGAGATCTACCGCGCACTGGCCGCCGCCGCGGGCGGTCCGGTCGGCATCGGCACCGTGCCCGGCAGCGCACGCGCGCTGAGCGGGCTCGGCCACGTGCCCGGCGCGAACACGGTGCGCGACTTCCTGTTCGAACAGGCAGGTATTCCCGCCGAGGTCGCACCCCACGTCGGATTCACCGCCGACTTCGTCTCCGATTCCACCCAGGCGGTACTGCCCGGCCTCACCGTGCCCGCCTTCGACACCTACGCCGACCGTCTCTGGGACTTCTGGCGCGTCAATCTGGACCCGCACCGCGGTCGTCCCGCCGCCGACGCGCACCCGCTCTCGGGCCGCACGGTGCTGATCACCGGCGCGTCCTCGGGTATCGGCCTGGCCACAGCCCACGCCGTCGCCCGCCGTGGCGCGATCGTGCTGATGATCGCCCGTGGCGTCGAAGATCTCACGGCCGCAGCGGAATCCGTGCGCGCCGAAGGGGGCACCGCGTTCGCCTACCCCTGCGACATCACCGACTCGGAGGCGGTCGACCTCCTCGTCAAGACCGTGCTGACCGAGCACCACCATGTCGACTACCTGATCAACAACGCCGGTCGCTCCATCCGCCGTTCGGTGGCCAACTCGGTGGACCGGATGCACGACTTCGAACGCACCATGGCGGTCAACTACTTCGGTGCCGTCCGCCTCATCCTGGGGCTGCTTCCCTCGATGCGCGAACGTCACTTCGGCCACATCGTCAACATCTCCTCCATCGCCGTGCAGACCAAGGCACCTCGCTTCGCCGCCTATGCCGCGAGCAAGTCCGCCCTGGACAACTTCAGCGATATCGCCGCCGTCGAAAACCGTGGCGACGGTGTGTCTTTCACCTCGATCCGGATGCCGCTCGTGCGCACCCCGATGATCGCGCCCACCGATCTCTACCGCTCGCTGCCCCTGCCCGACCCCGACCGGGCGGCCGACATCGTGGTCCGCGCTCTGCTGGAACGCCCCGACCGCATCGACACCCCCGCGGGCACCTTCGCCCAGGCGGTCGAGATGTTCCTGCCCTCGCTCAAGCGCACGATCATGCACACCGGGTTCCGGTTCTTCGGCGAATCCACTGCGGCACAGGGTAAGTCCGTTCCCGCCGCGGTCACCGAGCCCGCCGAACCTACGCGCAATGCCCTCACCGTCCTCGGCCCGGTCTTCGCGCCGCTGATGGTGATGCCGAACTCGGCGGCCCGCATGAGCCGGGTGCTGCCCGGCGTGCACTGGTGACATCACCCTGAACACCCGGCCGGTCACGATGTTCGTCGTGACCGGCCGGTTCGGTTCACCGCAGCCAGGTGCTCGCCCAGGCGGCGAGGGTCGTCGGCGTGGTGGTGAGCACCGTTCGCGGGGTCTCCGCGACGAATCCGGAACTCAATCCCGCGGACATACCGGCGATTCCGTCGATCTGGCCCTGTCCGAGCCCCGCTGATCGCAGGGCTTCCCGGAACTCGTTGTCGGCGAGGTGGATCGGGGTGACCGCATGGCCCAACTGCCGGCCGAGAATCTCGGCGACCTCGGTGAATGTCAGATCCCGCGGACCGTGCACGGCCTGCACGACACGCCCCGACCAGGCATCCGACAGCAGTCGGGCCGCCGCCACCTCACCGATATCGCGCGGATCCACCCAGGCCATCGCATGGTCGGGCGGCCACGGTGTGGACAGCGTGCCCGCCCGGATCTCGTCGAGCTGGGTCAGCAGATTGGTGAAGAAGTAGCCGCACCGCAGGTGCACCACATTCGCCCCGGTCTTGTCGAGCAGCTCCTCGGTCCGCGCCAGCCCGTCGATTTCCCCGGCCCCACCCCGCTTCTCAGCACCCACACTGCTGACGAACACCGTCGCCTCGATCCCGTTCTCGACAACAGCACGCGCCGCAGACGCTCCCATCCGCGCGAACCCCGCCACCGGATCACCCTCCACCAGCGCAGGCGGATCCACCCAGAACAACCGATCCGCACCCACGGTGGCCCGCACCACCGCCTCCGAATCCCCCTGATCGACCCGCACGACATCGACGAACTCCCGCATCGCGGCATCGAGCCGCCCTGGATCGCGCATCAGTACCGTCGGCCGGACCCCCGCCTGCACCAGCAACTGCACAACCCGAGCCCCCACATGCCCGACCGGCGTAGTGACAACAACCTTCTTCGCGTCCTCTCTCAGTTCCATAACCCCACGCTAAAACCCATCGCGGCCAGTTCCTGACCGCAACAGCCGACAGATTTCGCCGAATTCGCCGGCTCTCGGTTCAGCGTGAACGAACCAGGTCGAGGGACGCGTTCGGTGACCACGGCTGCCCTGCGGCGATGAGGGTACGGGTGGCTCTGAGCTCTCTCGGTCTTGCCATGGCTACGGCACCGACGGGGTGACCGTTGTGCAGGGCGATCGCGAGGAAGTCCCGGGAGCCGAGGTCGCCGTCGATGACCAGGTCGTCGTGCGGGTGCAGCCAGCCTGCGAAGTGCATCGACAGGCCGTGCTGGTCGGTCCAGCCCCACGGGACTTCGGCGGGGGCCGCGGGGTGGCCGAGGATGGCTCTGGCGGCCGCGGCGCCGTCCGACATCGCCGTGTTCCAGTGTTGGCCGCGTTCGTATTCGCCACGGCGGGGGTTGAATGCGGTGGTGGCGTCGCCCGCGGCGAAGACGGCGGGGACCGAGGTGCGGTAGTGCTGGTCGACGATGATGCCGTCGTTCACCGCGATGCCGGCGGATTCGGCCAGGGCGGTGTCGGGGATCGAGCCGATGGCGACCAGGGCGGCGGCCGCGGTGAACGTGCGGCCGTCGGTGGTGGTCGCGGTGACGCCTGTGGCGGTGTCGACCAGTTGTGTGGTGGTGACACTGTTCTCGACGACGACGCCGTGCTCGATGTGGATGTCGCGCACCAGGTCCGACACGGCGTTCGGCACTACCCGATCGAGCAACCCCGGCCCGGCGTTCAACAGCGTCACCTCGGCGCCGAGACCGCGCGCGGTGGCGGCGACTTCGCAGCCGATGAGCCCGCCACCGATGATGAGCAGCGAGCCGCCCCCGTCGATCGCGGTTTGCAGTGCGACGACGTCGGCCTGTCCGCGCAAGGTGTGCACGCGGGTGGACGCGGTGTCGATCGTGCGTGCGCCAGCTCCGGTGGCGAGCAGCAGGCTGTCGTAGCCGAGCACCTCGCCGGTACTCAAACGCACTGTCGCGCTGTCGGTGTCGATCGCGCGCACCAGCGTGGCCGGGCGCAGATCGACCGCGTTGTCGGCCCAGAACTTCACCGGCTTCAGCACCGCCCGCTGGAACGGCGTAGTGCCCGCGAGCAGCTCCTTGGAAACCGCCGGTCGGCGATACGGCAGGTCGGGTTCGGCCCCGACGAGCACGATCTCACCGGCGTAGCCCTCGCGTCGCAGGGTCTGGGCGGCGGTGGCGCCGGCGACACCGGTGCCGACGATGACGATCCGTCCACTCATCCGCGGCTCACCTCCCGCATATCGAAATCGGCCTTGGCGGCACCACAGTCGGGGCAGGACCAGTCGTCGGGAATGTCGTCCCAGCGGGTGCCGGGTTCGATACCGTCCTCGGGCCAGCCGAGCGCCTCGTCGTATTCGAAGCCGCACTGGACACACTGGAACAGTCGATAGTCGCTCATCGGGTCGCGCCTTCCCTCGGTTCGAAGTCGACCTTCTCGCGCACACCGCAGTCGGGACAGCACCAGTCGTCGGGGATCTGCGACCAGACCGTGCCGGGCGCGAAACCCTCACGGGGAGCGCCGAATCGCTCGTCGTAGACGTAGTCGCAGATCGGGCAGAGGTAGGCCATCAGTTCACTCCGTACTTCGCCAGGACCCGCGCCCGCTTGCTGGGCTGGATGTTCACGCGGGTGATGTCGCCGTTGTAGTGGGCGAGCACGCGATGGTCCATCACCTTGCGCCACAACGGCGTCACATAGGCCAGGCCGATCAGGCTCGCGTAGCCGCTGGGCAGCTCGGGCGCGCCGTCCATGTGGCGCAGGATCTGGTAGCGGCGGGTGGGGTTGGCGTGATGGTCGCTGTGCCGTTGCAGGTGGTAGAGGAAGATGTTGGTGACGATGTGGTCGGAGTTCCAGCTGTGCTCGGGGGTGCAGCGCTCGTAGCGGCCCGAGGCGGTCTTCTGCCGGAGCAGACCGTAGTGCTCGAGGTAGTTCACCGTCTCCAGCAGCGAGAAACCGTAGATCGCCTGGATCACCAGGAACGGCAGAATCGACGGACCGAACACCGCGACCAGCCCCACCCACAGCACCACCGACATGAGCCAGGCGTTCACCACGTCGTTCTGCAGCGAGAACGTGCTCTTGCCCAGCCGCTGCATGCGGGTGCGCTCCAGCTCCCACGACGAGGTCAAACTGCCCCACACGCTGCGCGGCAAGAAGCTCCAGAACGATTCGGCGAAGCGCGCACTGGCCGGATCCTCCGGCGTCGCGACGCGCACGTGGTGGCCACGGTTGTGCTCGATGTAGAAGTGGCCGTAGAAGGTCTGGGCCAGCGTGATCTTCGACAGCCAGCGTTCGAGTTCGTCCTTCTTGTGGCCGAGTTCGTGCGCGGTGTTGATGCCGACGCCGCCCATGGCGCCGATCGTGAAGGCCAGACCGATCTTGGAGATCAGGCCGAGACCACCGTCGATGCCGAGCCAGGACAGGTTGTCCGCGGTCCACAGGTAGCAGGCGAACACCAGGCTGAACAGCTGCAACGGAATGTAGGCGTAGGTGCAGTAGCGGTAGTACTTGTCGTTCTCCAGCTGCTCCATCACCTCCTCGGGCGGGTTCTTGCCGTCGGGCCCGAAGAACCGGTCGAGGGTCGGCAGCAGCACATACAGCAGGATCGGCCCGAGCCACCACCACACGGGCGCGACGGCCTGCCAGCCGAACTGGTTGAAGGCCCACACGAACCCAGTCGCCAGCAGCGTCGCACTGGGGGCGACGAGGCCGAACAGCCACAGGTATCGCTTGGGATCTCGCCACTGCGGCGGGGCCGCCGATCCTGCGTGGTCACCGATTCGAGATGTCGTCATTGCCATTCTCCTCATCACCGAGACTTCGGACACCTTCTCGCTCGAAGTCACCTTCGTTTACACATTAGCGCGTGTTGTTCCGATTGGATACACAATCACGCAAATTGTCAATGAACGAGCACATCGATGGGCACATGTAGGATGATCACGTGGCCGAACCACCGAACTTTCAGGCAGAAATGCGCCAACTGCTGCGCGACCGGATGATCGACGCCGCGCGCACGATGGTCGTCAGCGAGGGCTGGGGCGCGGTCAACATGTCGCGGGTGGCCAAGGAGGTCGGTATCAGCAGGCCGGTCCTCTACAAGGAGATCGGCACCAAGCAGGCGCTCGCGGATGCCCTGATCGAGCGTGAGACCGGCATCTACCTGACCGGCATCGCCGAGACGCTGGCCCGGCATCCGGCCGACCCGCTCGCCGGCATGACCGCCGCCGCCGAGTACACGCTGCGCGCCGCGGGCGACAACACCCTGATCAAGGCGGTGCTCTCAGCTCGCCAGGACGGCGATACCGCCTTGCTGCCCGCCCTGGTGAGCGACCCGGAACCGGTACTCGGGCGGGCCGTCGCCGCCCTCAGTGCCACCGTCCGCGAGCAGTACGAATTCGCGTCCCTCACCGATGACGAGCTGACCTCGGTCGTCGAGATCATGGTCCGGTTGACGCTGAGTCATCTGTTCCAGCCGACAGGCAGCGTCGACCGCGCGGTGGCGCAGGTCGGCGCTGTCCTGTCGGGGGTCATGCCCGCGCTCTGAGCGGGCTCACAACCGCGCGTTCACCTGTCCGGCCGCGGCCGCGAACGCCCACCCGTAGCTACCGTGCGCGGCTGGGAACACCCCGCCCGCGCACACCGGATCGCCTGCGGCGCAATAGTTCGCGGTGCGGTCGGCGTACAGCGGTGCGACCGGGCCGCCGATCAATCGCAGGGGGTCACCGAACAGGAGCACCGCGACGACGCGCGAGGACAGCTCCGGCGGCAGCACCCACGCTCCGGGCAACGGGACGGAGCCGAGGACACCGTGGGTGACCACCGCGCCCTGGGAGTAGCCGACGAGAACGAAACGCTGGTCGGGGCAGGCGGCGGCCTGCTCGAGCAGGTGGCCGGTCATGGCCCGGGTGCCGTCGGGCATCGAGGTCGGCACCAGCAGGTCGGCTGGGTAGTCCACGCGATGGGCGGTGGTGTCCACCGGTAGTTGCGCGCTCAGTACCGCGTAGAGCGGGTCGCCGATCGCGGCTCCCAGATAGCCGGGTTCTGCTGTGCCGCGGGCGATCACGACATCGAGGGTGGCGCAATCCTGCGCCCACGCTGTCAGTCCCGGGGACATCGCTGTCCCGATTCCCGCGGTCAGTAGCAACACCGACAGCGCTCGCGCTGTTTGCCTTGCGACGATACGAATTGCCTTCCGATAGGTCATCGTGCCCACCCACTCACGCCGTTGTGAGAAATAGAGAAAGAGCGATTCACCTCCTGCCCAACAGCATTCGGTGTGCTCAGTGGTGGAATACCCGTTGACCTGCATCGTCATGGCGCGAACTCGGCATCGGCTGCGCCACGGTTACATCTCGGATCGCCTGCGGCACAACGCCGCTGCGCTACCTCAGTGCTTCTTCGGCTTCTTCTTGTACTTGGGCTTGTCGTGATCGGGCTCCCACTCGTAGCCCGCCACACCACGTTCGCAGTAGGAGTCCGCGACGAGAACGTCGCCTTGATCGCGTTCACACCAGCGCGACTTCGAGCACGAGGTGGCGCCGAGGCCTGCCACGACGGCGAGCGTGAGGACGGCGGCGCCGGTACGGGTTCGGGCGTTCATGAGCGTGTCGAGCCTTTCATCGAATGAGATGTCGCAGGTCAGGCTGTTTTACAGGACTTGCCCCCACCTGCCGACTAACCAATGCTACGTTCCAGGCATGTCGAGCACAGTGCCTGCGCCCACCGAAGATTTCACCCCCGACGCGATTGTCGTCGGCGCCGGACTCGCGGGCCTGGTGGCCGCGCACGAGTTGGTGCTCGCCGGACGCAAGGTCCTGGTGCTCGATCAGGAGAATCGCGCCAACCTCGGCGGGCAGGCATTCTGGTCGCTGGGCGGGCTGTTCGTCGTCGACAGCCCGGAGCAGCGCAGAATGGGCATCAAGGACTCCTACGAACTGGCACTGCAGGATTGGCTGGGTTCGGCCGGTTTCGACCGCGACGACGAGGACCGGATGGGCCGCGAGTGGGCGAAGGCTTACGTCCGGTTCGCCACCGACGAGAAGCGGGATTACCTGCACGCCCTGGGTCTGCGTTTCACCCCGCTGGTCGGCTGGGCCGAACGGGGCGGTGGCCTGGCGGGCGGACACGGCAACTCGGTGCCACGGTTCCACCTCACCTGGGGCACCGGGCCCGAGGTACTGCGGGTGTTCCGCGAGCCGGTGCTGGCCGGTGAGGCGAAAGGGTTGGTCCGCTTCGCCTTCCGGCACCGCGTCGACGAGCTGATCGTCGACGACGGCGCCGTGACCGGCGTGCGCGGCAGCGTTCTCGCCCCCTCCGACACCGACCGCGGTCAGGCCTCGAACCGGGATGTGGTGGGCGAGTTCACCTTCCGAGCCGCTGCGGTTCTCGTGAGTTCGGGTGGCATCGGGCACGCCCACGACCTCATCCGCCGCAACTGGCCCACCGAACGGCTCGGCCCGTGCCCGGAGCACATGATCTCCGGTGTGCCCGCCTATGTCGACGGCCGGATGCTCGGGATCTCCGAGGAAGCCGGGGCGGCGCTGGTCAACCGCGATCGGATGTGGCACTACACCGAGGGCATCCACAACTGGGATCCGATCTGGCCCGATCACGCCATCCGCATCATCCCCGGCCCGTCGTCGCTGTGGTTCGACGCGAACGGAAACCGCATGCCCGCACCGTGTTTCCCCGGTTTCGACACCAACGAGACCATGCGTCAGATCCTGTCGACGGGCTACGACTACTCCTGGTTCGTCCTGAACCAGTCGATCATCGAGAAGGAGTTCGCGCTGTCGGGTTCGGAACAGAACCCCGACATCACCGGTAAGGACTTGAAGTTCACGGTGCGCAGCAGGCTCGCCAAGGGCGCGCCGGGCCCGGTGGAGGCGTTCAAGCAGCACGGCGTGGACTTCGTGGTCGCCGACTCCCTGGCCGAACTCGTCGACGGCATGAACGACATCTCCCGGGGTCCGAAGCTGGACGTGGCCGCCCTCGAGCACCAGATCGTGGGCCGCGATCGCGAGGTCGCCAACTCCTTCTCCAAGGACGCGCAGGTGACCGCGACCAACAGCGCCCGCAAGTTCCTCGGCGACAAGCTCCGCGTCGCCAAGCCGCACCGCATCCTCGATCCTGCCCACGGCCCGCTCATCGCGGTACGCCTCAATGTGCTGACCCGCAAGACCCTCGGCGGTCTGCAGACCGACCTCGATTCGCAGGTGCTGCGCCCGGACGGCTCGGTGTTCCCCGGGTTGTACGCGGCCGGTGAGGTCGCCGGGTTCGGCGGTGGCGGCGTGCACGGTTACAACGCGCTGGAGGGCACGTTCCTGGGCGGGTGCATCTTCTCCGGTCGGGCGGCCGGTCGAGCGATCTCGCGACGCACAGCCTAGTGCGGGTGCCGGGGGGCCAGGGTGCGTGACGCTTCCTTGGCCACCTCGGCCAGCGCCCGAGCCAGTCGCGCGGTGTCGAGCGCGGTGCGCTCACCATTGACCGTGCCCGACAAGGAGATCGCGGCCACCGCGACACCGCGGCCGCGGATCGGCACCGCCACGCAACCCACGCCCGGCAGCGACTCCTCGGTGTCCACGGCCACGCCCTGACGGTTGCGGATACGGGCGAGTTCGCGGTGCAGTTCGGCCCGGTCGACGATCGTGCGCGCGGTCCGTGCCACGGCATTGCCCCGCAGCGCGGCCTCGGCGATGCCGGGCTCCAGCGTGGCCAGCAGCGCCTTGCCCACCGCCGTGGAGTGCGCGGGCAGCCTGCCACCGACACGGGTCGGGATGACCACCCGGCCGCGGCCCCCCGCACGATCCAGGAACAACACCTCACGCCCGTCCAGCACCGCGAGGTGCCCCACCAGCCCCGTGCGCTGACTGAGTTCGTAGAGCAGTGGCCCCACCACCTCGCGCAGTTCGTTCTGCTCGGCCGCGAGCCCGCCGAGTTCGAGCACCCGCAACCCCAGCCGGTAGCCGCCCGGAGTGTGCGCGAGCCAGCGCAGCCGGATCATCTGGTCGAGGATGCGATGCACGGTCGAGCGCGGCAGCCCGGTGCGTTCGGCGAGCCCGAGCAGCGTCAGCGTGGGTGTGGCGGCGTCGAACGCGTCCAGGATGAGCGTCATCCGCTCGATCATCGACGTCGGCGGTGCCCCGGTCGCCCGGCCCGATCCGGTCCACAGGTTCTCGGGCGCCGGTTCGGTCACGATCTCGACCGTCATGTGATCCAACCTCCACAGTGCGTAGCGCTAACAGACTAGAGCTGTCAGCTCCGCTCACGCACTATTTCGCCGCGATCTCAGGCAGGCACCGGGCTGACCGGCGTCACAGACAGCCGGCGGCGCACGATCGGCGCGATGGTCGCCGCGATCTCGCCGATCGCTCTGGCGGGCGCGCAGTGCGGGTCGGTGTCGACGAACGGAGCGCCCTGATCGCCTGCCGCGCAGACCACCGGATCGAACGGGATCCGGCCGATGACCGGGCAATAGGTGTCGAGCAGGCCGCTCAGCGCGCGGCTCACCGCGGTGGCGCCGCCCGCGCCGAAGAGGGTCTGCCGGGTGCCGTCGGGACTGTCGTACCAGGACATGTTCTCGATGATGCCCGCCACCCGCTGACCGGTCTGCGCAGCCACGGCGCCGGCGCGTTCGGCGATGCGAGCCGCGGCGCGTTGCGGGGTGGTGACGACCAGCAGCTGCGCGGTGGGCAGCAACTGGGCCAGGGAGATGGCCACATCGCCGGTGCCCGGTGGCATGTCGATCAGCAGAACATCCAGTTCGCCCCAGTACACGTCGTTGACGAACTGCTGCAACGCGCGGTGCAGCATCGGCCCGCGCCAGACGACGGGGGCGTTGTCGTCGACGAACATACCGATCGACACGACGCGCACACCGAATGCGGTGGGCGGCATCATCATCGACTCGACCAGGGTGGGCGCGGTGGTGATGCCGAGCATCGCGGGTACCGAGTGACCGTGGACGTCGGCGTCCATGAGACCGACGCGCAATCCACGTCGGGCCAGCGCGACGGCCAGATTGACGGTGACACTCGACTTCCCGACGCCGCCTTTGCCCGAGACCACGCAGTACACGCGGGTCGGTGAATCCGGTTGCGCGAGAGCAGCGATACTCTCCGATCCGGGTCCCCGGAGTTGGAGTCTCAGGCTACGGCGCTGCTCCTCGCTCATCACCCCGAAGTCGATCTCGACACCGGCGACGCCGGGCACCGCGGTGACGGCGGCGCGGATGTCGTCACTGATCTTCGTCCGAAGGGGGCATCCCGCGACGGTGAGCAGGATGCCTACCGCGACACGACCTGCTCCGTCGATGTCGATGGTCTCGACCATGTTCAATTCGGTGATGGGACGGCCGATCTCGGGGTCGTCCACTCCGGCGAGCGCGGTCCTGATCTGTGGTTCGGTCGGTGATGTCATGGGCTCCTCCTCACTGGACCGAGCTGGCGTGCAGCATGTCCGCGCGTTCGACGATCTTGATCCGCTCGCGTCCTTCGGCTTCGCCCAGCGCGCGTTCGTGGGCGTCGAGTCGGTACCAGCCTTCCCAGGTGGTGAAGGCAATGCCCGATGCGGTGAGATGTTCGGTCACCGCATCGGGGTGTGGTCGCGGCGCCGGTGTCAGCCGGGCCTGATCGGCCAGCAGGCAGGCAACGGTTTCGGCGGCGTCGCCTTTGGTGTGGCCGATCAGGCCGACGGGGCCGCGTTTGATCCAGCCGGTGACATACACCCCGTCGAGGTATCGCGCCCCCTCGCGCGCGTTCGGGTCGATCAGCACGCGCCCCGCCTCGTTGGGGATGGTGCCGGTGCGGTCGTCGAACGGGATGTCGGCGACATCTCCGGAGCGATAGCCGACCGCCCGATAGACCGCCTGTACGTCCCACACCCGAAATTCGCCGGTGCCCTTGACGTTGCCGGTGCCGTCGAGCTGGGTGCGTTCGGTCTTCAGGCCGACGACCTTGCCGTCGGCGCCGAGGACCTCCGAGGGCGATTCGAAGAAGTGCAGGAACAGCTTGTGCGGGCGGTCGCCGTGGTCGCGGATGGCCCACTGCTCCAAGGTGTTGGCGACCATGTCGACCTGCTTGGAGTTACGGCGCGCGGCTTCGGAGCCCTCGTCGTAGTCGATGTCCTCGGGGTTGACGATGACCTCGATCGTCGGCGAGTGATCCAGTTCGCGCAGCTCGAGGGGCGTGAACTTGGCCTGCGCGGGACCACGACGACCGAACACGTGGACCTCGAGGGCCTTGTTGCCCTCGAGACCTTCGTAGACATTCGGCGGGATCTCGGTCGGCAGCAGTTCGTCGCCGGTCTTGGCGAGCACGCGCGCGACGTCGAGGGCGACGTTGCCGACACCGAGGACCGCGACCTTCTCGGCGTCGAGGGGCCAGGAACGCGGGACGTCGGGGTGGCCGTCGTACCAGGACACGAAGTCCGCGGCGCCGTAGGAGCCGTCGAGGTCGATGCCGGGGATGGCCAGGGCGCGGTCGGCGTTGGCGCCGGTGGAGAAGATGACCGCGTCGTAGAACTGGCGCAGGTCGTCGAGGGTGATGTCGGTGCCGTAGTCGATGTTGCCGAGCAGACGGACCTGGTCCTTGTCGAGGACCTTGTGCAGGGCGGTGATGATGCCCTTGATGCGCGGGTGGTCAGGGGCGACGCCGTAGCGGATCAGGCCGAAGGGCGCGGGCATACGCTCGTAGAGGTCGATGCTCACGTCGGCATCGGACTTCATCAACGCGTCGGCGGCGTAGATACCGGCGGGCCCGGCGCCGATGATCGCCACCCGCAGTGGAGTTCTCATTTCTCGTAGCCCGCGACGAACGGCGTGTCCACGCCGAGCTCGCCCACCGCGCCCGCGCCGCCCGGCGAGCCGAGCGCGGTGTCGCGGCCGGGCAGCGCCGTGTCGAAGAAGGCCGCGTTCGTGGCGACGAAACCTTCCTGGCCGGCCGGAATGTCATCGTCGAGGTAGATCGCCTCGACGGGGCAGACCGGTTCGCACGCACCGCAATCCACGCACTCGGTCGGATGGATGTAGGCCATCCGGTCGCCGGTGTAGATGCAGTCGACGGGGCATTCCTCCACGCACGCGCGATCCATGACGTCCACGCAAGCGGCTCCGATGACGAAGGTCATGGCTGTAGTTCCTTGTCGTTGGGCTCGCCGAGGGCGGCGAGGATTTCGTAACGCAGCCGCGCGAATTCGGGTTCGAATCGGGCGCCGGGTGCGCGTGGTGCGGCGATCTCGATGACGCGCTGGATGCGGGCGGGGCGCGGGGTGAGCAGGACGATCCGATCGGCCAGCAACAGCGCCTCGTCGACGTCGTGGGTCACGAACAACACCGTGGTCCGGCGCTGCTGCCACACCGAGATGAGCAGGCGCTGCATATCGGCGCGGGTCTGGGCGTCGAGAGCGCCGAACGGTTCGTCCATCAGCAGCACGCGTGGCTGCGCGGCCAATGTCCGCGCCAGCTGCACACGCTGACGCATACCGCCCGACAGCGCACCGGGCAGATGGTCACCGAAGTCGGTGAGCCCCACCAGGTTCAGCAGTTCCTGGGCTTCGACGCGCCGGTTGCGCCGTGACACTCCGCGCAGTTTCAGCGCGAATTCGACATTGCGCCGGGCGGTGCGCCACGGCAGCAGCGCGTCCTCCTGGAACACCATCGAACAGTGCTGGGCGCTGGGCCCACCGTCGACGGTGACGCTGCCGCCGATCGGCGGCAGCAACCCGGCCATCGCCCGCAGCACCGTGGATTTGCCGCAACCCGACGGACCGAGCAGAACCACGATCTGGCCGGCATCGACGTCGAGATCTACTTCGGCGGCGAGACTTTCGCCGTAGGCGATGCGCAATCCGTGCAGCCGCACCGCGGCACCGGCGCTCATCGCTGCGCCCTGGGCAGCCACCGGTTCACCCGGCGCCCCGCCAGTTCGACCAGCCAGGCGGTGAACCAGCCGAGCAACCCGATGGTGAGCATCCCGACGATCACCCCCGGATAGTCCAGGAGCCCGTAGGACTGCCAGGTGAAGTACCCGATGCCGAACTGGCCCGAGATCATCTCCGCGCTGATCACACAGATCCAGGCCACGCCCATCGCCACCGACAGGCCCGAGAAGATGCCGGGTAGCGCACCGGGCAGGGCGATCTGGAACAGAATGTCGCGTCGACGCGCGCCGAGGGTGTGGGCCGCTTCCTCCCACACCTTGGGCAGCGCGTGCATGGCGTGGATGGTGCTCACCGCGACCGGGAAGAACGCGGCGAAGAAGGTGATGAACACGATGCCCTGTTCCCCGGTCGGGAACAGCAGGATGGCCAGGGGCACCAGTGCGATCGCGGGGATCGGCCGGAACACCTCGAGTACCGGCCGCACGAGTGCGCTGACCACGGCCGAGCGACCGACCGCCATGCCGATCAGCACGCCCGACACCGTGGCGAGGCCGAAGCCGATCAGGATGCGGCGGGTGCTGGAGAAGATGTCGCGGTAGTAGGTGGCCGCACCGAGCTGCGTACGAAAGGAGTCGAATACTTGTGCGGGCGTGGGGATCTTGTCGAAACGCAGCCAGAACACGACCTGATTGGTGGTGAGCAGGTACCAGGCCAGGAGCAACGCGGCCAGTGGCACGGCGGTCAGTACGGCCTTGCGGGCTTTGCGGGGAACGATGAATCGGGTGGGTGAACTCGGTGGTGCGGTGATGATGTCGGGCTTCGCGACGGGCGCGGTGCGGGGTTCGGCGGAAACGGTCATGGTGAGCCTCCTGGTCTCACGTGACGGATCTAGCGGGCCTTCAGTGCTGCTTGGTAGTCGATCACCGTGACGCCCGGATGGGCGGCGGCGTACTGCTGTGCGGCGGCACCGGTCGCGAAGGGCAGCAACCGATCGTCGGGGCTCGCAGTGGGTTCGCTGACCCAGGTCGCGGTCGCGGCGAAGAGCCGGGTGCCGGTGCTGTGGTCGGGCACGTAGGCGGCGCGGACGGTGCTGCCGGTGGCCGCGATCTGTCGCAGCAGACAGGTCGGGGTCTTGGCGACGGCGGTGGTCGTGGCGTCGGCGAACCACACCTCCGAAGCGGTGGGAAGGCCGTCCACCGCTCCCCCGCACGCCGCATCGGTACCGGTCAGTGGTGCGGGAGCCGTCACCGACGCGCGGGCGGCGTCGTAGCCGGGACCGTAGACGGTGCGCAGGTAACGGTCGTCGACGAATTCGCCGAGGTTCAGATCCGACAGCGCACCGAGGCTTTTCAGGAACGGCAACAGCGTGCCCAGAGCGTCCACCTGTTGGGGCTTGATCGTCGGATCGAAGCTCACCAGGCCGTTCGGGCCGTTGTAGAGATACACGACCTCGGCAGGCAGCCCGGTGATCTCGGCGACGCGCTGTGCGGCCGCCAATGGGTTCTGATTGAGGTAGTCGGTGGTCTTGCGCACCGCGGTGAGGAACGCCGTGACGATATCGGGGTTACCGATGCCAAAGCGCTCGCTCGCGACCACGGCGTGGAAGGTCGGGATGCCGGCGCTGCCACCGTCATAGAGCAGCTTGGCTTGACCGTCGTAGACGAGTTTCTGTGGCCACGGCACGAATTGGGCCAGCGCGGCCACCTGATCCCCCTGCAGCGCCGAGGCGCCGACGGCCGGATCCTGACCGAGCAGCTTCACATCGTCTAGAGTCATCCCGGCGGCCGAGAGCCCGGTGGCGAGCATGCCGTGCGCGGCCGACCCCACGCTGGTCGACACGATCTCACCACGCAGGTCGGTGATCGTGGCCGCCTTCGAATCCGTCGGCACCACGATCTGATTCAGCGAACCGCGCAGGTTGTAGCCGGTGACGGCGATCAGTTCGGACTTCACGTCGGCGTGGTCGCGAGTCTTGGAGCCGTTGACCAGGATCGGCGCGTCTCCCATCGACCCGATGTCGACCTGGCCCGCCAGCATCTGCGCGGTCAGCGGTGGGCCCGCGGCGAAGTCCTTCCACTCCACCTTGTAGGTGAGCCCTGTCGTCTTGCCGAGTTCGGCGAGTTCGGCCTCGAAAGTGCCGCGATCACGCAGCAGCGTGCCCGCGGTGACGGTGTTGATCGTCTTGGACTGGTAACCGATGTTCACGGTGACGGTCTTGGCGTCGTCGGCGCTCCCGCAGCCGGTGGCCAGGGCGGCCACCGCGGCGATGCCGAGCAGCAGCGCGGGGATTCGGGTGCTCATGGTCGGCTCTCTCAACGCAACAGGAACGGGATGTTCACGGTGACGGCGCCGACCGGGCACCGCGCGGCACACGGCCCGCAGTACCAGCATTCGTCGACGTGCATGTAGGCCTTGCCCGAATCCGGGTGGATGGCAAGGGAATCGAGTGGGCACATGTCCACGCAGAGGGTGCAGCCGTCGATACATTTCGCTTCGTCGACCGAGACGGGGACATCGAGACGGGCATTGGCCTGGGCCATCAGAGTTCCTTTCCAGAGTTGGCGATGCCGATGCGGGCGAAGGCGCGGACGTCGGCGTCCGGGTCGTCGAGCGCGGCCTGCAGCGCCGTGGTGATGTCGCGTCGTTCGGCGATCCGCTCGGCCAGTGCGCGCACCGCCGCCTTGCGGACGTCGAGGTTGGGATCGGAGACCGCCGACAGCAGCGGTGCCGCGGCGAGTTCGGGGTCGGCGGCGGCCAGGGCGATGGCCGCCGCCTGCCGGACCTGCCAGGCCGGGTCGGTCATCGATGCGGCGGCCGCCGCGGCAGCGTGTTCGTCGCAGCCGGTCCCGGCCAGACTCGACAGCGCGGCGGCGCGGACAAGCGGTCGGGGGTCGGCGGCGAGGACGAGCAGGGTCACCGCGCCGCGTGGATCACCGATCGCCGCGACACCTTTCGCCACTGCGATGCGCACGTCCTCGTCTTCGTCAGCGGCGCCGAGGCTCAGTTCGTCGAGAGCGTCGACAGAGGTGAGCCCGCCCACGACGGTGCGGCGAACCGCCGCATTCGGATCGGCGAGCCACCCCGCCAGCTCCGCCGCGTCGGTCCTGCGGTGCCGCCACAGCGCCTCGATCGCGGCCGAGCGCACCGCCGGCTCCGCTGCGGTGACGCAATGGCGCAGCGCCGCATCGAATTCCGGCCCGGGCACGATGACCTCGAGGAGTTCGGTGAGCAAGCCGATGGCGGCGTGACGCACGTCGACATCGACATCGGCGAGTGCGGTGGCGAAGATCGGGGCGGCCTCGGCCCAGGCGTCGGTGGTCTCGCTGAGCACCGACAGCGCCGTGCGGCGCACCTCCGGGTCGGGATCGGTGATGAACGGGGTGAGTTCGTCGAGCTCGGGGCACTCGTCGGCCAGTTCGAGCAGGGCCAGCAGGCGGGCGCTCATCGCACATCCCTCACGTCGAGGTCGCCGACATCGCGCGGGCCGGGCACGGGTGTACTCATCGCGTACCCCACGCGCCGACGAGTTCGGGTGCGGAGACGTCGGCGACGCCGTCGGGACGGACGAAGCCCGGCACCGGCACGATGTAGGGGGCGACCGGCCTGGTGCGGAACTCCATCGCACCGGTGGCACCGCGATACAGGTTCAGATGACAGAACCATTCGGCATCGTTGCGCCCGGGCCAGTCGGCACGCTGATGGTAGAGCCCCCAACGGCTTTCGGTGCGCCGCAGTGAGGCCCGGGCCGCCATTTCGGCGCAGTCGCGAATGAAGGTCACCTCGGCGCAGCGCATCAGTTCGTGCGGCGTCCGGCCGCCCATCGCGGCGATGTCGGTGTTCATCCGTTCGAAGGCCTCGACGCCGAGCGTCAGATACGACTGCGCCTTGGGCGGCTGGAGGTAGTCGTTGACGAAGCGCCGCAGTTTGTACTCGACCTGGGTTTGGGGTGGGCCGTCGGGGTTGCGCAGCGGGCGGTAGATCAGCTCGTGGGCGGCCTCGATCTGATCGGTGGGCAGCTCTGGATGTGCTGCGCCACGGGCGAATTCGCTCGCATGCTCACCGGCGATGTCGCCGTAGACGAAGGCGCCGATCATGTAGTTGTGCGGAACCAGCGCCATATCGCCCGCCGCGTAGAGGCCGGGCACGGTGGTGGCGGCGTGTTCGTCGACCCAGACTCCCGAGGCGGAATGCCCACTGCACAAACCGATCTCGGAGATGTGCATCTCGATGTCGCTGGTGCGGTAGTCGGTGCCGCGGCCTTCGTGGAAGGTGCCGCGGGTGGGACGTTCGGTGGTGTGCAGGATGCCTTCGATCTCGCGGATCGTGGCATCGGGCAGGTGGCTCAGTTTCAGGTAGATCGGGCCGCGGGCACTGTCGAGTTCGCGTTTGACCTCGGCCATCATCTGACCGGACCAGTAGTCGCAGTCGACGAAGCGATTGCCTTCGGAGTTGACCTGGTAGCCACCGAACGGATTGGCCACATACGCGCAAGCAGGACCGTTGTAATCCTTGATCAGCGGGTTGATCTGGAAGCACTCGATGCCGGAGAGTTCGGCACCGGCGTGATAGGCCATGGCGTAACCGTCGCCGGCGTTGGTCGGGTTCTCGTAGGTGCCGTAGAGGTAGCCCGACGCGGGCAAGCCGAGCCGGCCACACGCTCCCGCTGCCAGGATCACCGCGCCTGCCGAGATGGTGACGAATTCGCCGGTGCGCGTGTCGAATCCGACCGCGCCGACCGCGCGTCCGTCGACGGTGAGCACCCGCACCGGCATCACCCGGTTGCTGATGGTCACCTTGGATCGGACGTCGCGGGCGCGCAGGGTGCGGTAGAGCACCTTCTTCACGTCGCGTCCCTCGGGCATCGGCAGGACATAGGAGCCGGAGCGGTGCACTTTGCGGACCGCGTATTCGCCGTGCTCGTCCTTCTCGAATTTGACGCCGTAGCCCTCGAGGCGCTGGACCATCTCGAAACCCCGGGTGGCGGTTTCGTAGACGGTGCGCTGGTTGACGATGCCGTCGTTGGCGACGGTGATGTCGGCGACGTAGTCCTCCGGGCTCGCCTTGCCCGGGACCACGGCGTTGTTGACGCCGTCCATGCCCATGGCGAGTGCGCCGGAGTGCCGGACGTGGGCCTTCTCGAGCAGCAGCACGCTGGCGCCGTGGCGGGCGGCGGTGAGCGCGGCCATGGTGCCCGCCGTGCCGCCACCGACGATCAGGACGTCGCAGACCAGTTCTCGCCGGTCGGTCAGCGGTGGAATCTGCATGGGGATCAACCCCTTTCGTGGTTGTCGCGGGTGCGCCGCGGGGTCACCGGGATGCGGTCGAGCCGCCCGGACAGGGAGAACCGGTCGCCGCGATAGCGGATGTATTCGAGATCGACGGGCCGACCGGAGTCGGTGTAGGTGAGCCGTTCCAGGAACAGCAGCGGAGATCCCGCACGGACCTGCAACAGTCCGGCGACGGTGGGATCGGCGGCGACCGCCTCGATCGCGACCGCGGCTGAGCCCAGCGGCAGGCCGAGTTCGGCTTCGAGCAGGCCGAACACGTCGCACCCGGTGAGGTCTTTGTCCAGGAGCGGGATGCCGACATCGGCGGTGAGGTAGCTGGCGTCGAGCGAGAGCGGCGCCCCGTCGAGGTAGCGCACCCGTTCCAGGGCGACGACCGGGTCGCCGGGCTGGAGCTCGAGCCGTTCGGCGACCAGTGGTGTGGCGGGCACGACCTCGGCGAGCAGGACCTGGTTCACCACCCGGTCGCTGCTGGTCTCGAAGGTTTCGGCGAGGCCGCGCAGGCGGTCGAGGCCCTGTACCGCCTTGTCGGCGACGACGAAAGTACCCGCACCGGGGACCCGGTCGATCAGGCCTTCGTCGCGGAGCAGGGTGAGCGCGTCGCGCACGATATTGCGGCTGGTGGCGAAGTCGGCGGCGAGCTGGGCTTCGGCGGGCAGTGCGCGGGTGCCGTAGACGCCGCTGCGGATACGTGCGCGCAGGATGTCGCGGATGCGCCGGGCCGGTGCGCTGCGTCTGCCCGAACCCGGATCGGGGGGCCGTGGCCTCGCCGAGGAGGTGAGAGTGGCTGTCATGCGGCAAATGCTGCGAACGCCGCGTTACGACGGACGTTTCGGGCAATTACCGGGTGGTTACGCCAGTTCCTGGCCGTTGGCGAGGGCCGTGACCTGCGATGATTCCGACGCCACTACGAATCCCACCACCACCGCACTGGCCGGACCGCCCCCCTGTGCGGTCACTGCGCTCCGAGATGGAGGTGGATCGTGTCGCGTACCCAGCACCGGTACCGGTCGAGCGACCAGCCTCGTTCGTTGACGAGATTGCCGTAGGTTCCGGTGTTGACGAGGCCCCACAGCATGTCGGCCACCGCATCGACATCGACCTGCTGCGGCAGTGCGCCCGCTCGCTCGAGTCGCCGCCCGAGATCGAGCAACTCGCCGTAGCGATCCGCCTCGCGTACCCGCAATGTCTCCTCGACCTCCGGGTACTGGCGCCGAGCCACCACCAGCGCCTCGTGAATCCGCCACACTCTGGACGCGACCTCGACATCGGCGGTGATTGTCGCGTCGAGCGCCTCCCACGCGGTCATCGTGTCCGTGACCGGATGCCGTTCGAGAACCGGAACGACATCGGTGGCGTAGATGTGCAGATGCAGGGCCGTCAACAGCTCGACCTTCGAGGGGAAATGCAGGTAGATCGCCTGGCGTGAGACTCCCGCCTCTTTCGCGACTGCTCCGAGGCCGGCGCCGTGATAGCCGTGTTCCTCGAACATCGCGCGCGCCGACTCGAGGATCTGAGTCCGGGTTTGGGGTCGTCCGCCACTTGACACGCTGTCAACCTTACCGTACTTTACAAGCTGTCAAGCAATCCCCGAGGAGGAACGCCATGGCTCGCTACCTGATCACCACCTGGGACGGTGCGGGAAACCTGGTCCCAACGCTCGGCATCGCCCGCGAGCTGGTCGATAGCGGCCACGATGTCCGAATACTCGGACACGAGACGATCGCTCAACGATGCGCCGATGTCGGCGCCCGCTTCGTCACCTTGACCCAGAGCGAGGGCTGGGACGCGATGGACACCCCGGACGACTTCGAAGCCGAAGTGAAACTCATGATCGACCAGCTGTGCTTCAGTTCCGCGATCGCGCGGGACCTCGCCCGGGAGCTGGACCGCGAGCCCGCCGATGTGGTGATCGTCGATTGTCTGCTCTTCACCGCAATCGACGTTGCGCTGGCCTCGGGCACTCCGACCGCGACGCTGTTCCACACGGCGTACAGCATCTTTCGGGGCGGACCACTGGTCGAGATGTTCACGCCGGGTATCGCGATCGCGAACGCGGCACGCGCGGACCTCGGCCTGCCCGCGATCGAGAGTCTCGCCGAGATCCACGACGCGTGCGCGCAGGCGCTCGTCGCGGTGCCCGAGGAGTTCGAGCCCGACGTTGCCGACGCAGCCAATGTGGTACGCATCGGACCGGTGCTCGACGCGCCCGCGTTGTCGCGCGAGATCGACGAGGTCGATGTCGGTGACGGTGCGAAGCCACTGGTTCTGGTCGCGCTGAGCACGAGCGAGCAAGGTCAGGCCGATCTGTTGCAGCGCTGTGTCGATGCGGTCGCGCGGATGCCGGTGCGCGCCATTGTCACGACCGGAGCGGCGGTCGACCCGGCGACCGTGCGCGCGGGGGTGGATACCCAGGTCGTGCGGTACGCGCCACACGCCGACATCCTTCCTGCGGCATCACTGGTGATCACCCACGCCGGGCTCGGAACGACCATGGCCGCGCTCGGTCGTGGCGTGCCGCTGCTGTGCACCCCGATGGGCCGCGATCAGTTCTTCAACGCAGAGCAGGTCCGAACCCTCGGCGCGGGCCTGATGCTGATGCCCGACGCGAGCAGCGAGGTGATCGCACAGACCGCCGCTCAGATCCTCGGCGAGAGCAGCTTCGCCTCGTCCGCCGAACAGTTGGCCGTCGGCATCAGCGCATACGGCGGCGCGGCGAAAGCCGTTGCCGTGCTCGAGGCGCTCGGGTGACGCTCAACCGCGCGCGTTCTCGAGCAGCGCGGCCCGCTCCACGAGCAGTTCGCCCGGCCCGGCCGGTGGGGTGTTGCGGCGCCAGATGGCCCGGAATTTGCGCGTCAGCCGGGCAGCCTCGGCCGAGGGGACTTCCACCAGGGCGCCGGTGACGAGGTCGGGTGCGGCGATCAATCGACTCAGGACCGCGGGTGCCATGCCGGTTCGGGCGGCGGCCACGATCGCGGCGGTAGACCCGAGTTCGGCCGCCGGGCCCATGGGTGGGGCCGCGGTGGCGAGCAGGTCCCACACGGTGTCGCGGGTACCCGAACCCGGTTCGCGCCACAGCAGGGCGGTGCCTGCCAGCTCGGTCAGCGTGACCGGCGTCTTCCGTTGCGCCCATGGATGATTCGGCGCCACGACTACGACGAGGTCGTCGGCGCCCAGCACGCGGCTGCCGAGCCCGGCCGGTGGATGCGGGCCTTCCACGAAGCCCAGATCGGCGGTGCCGTCCCGCACGAGGCCCGCGACCTGGGTCGAGTTCTCGACCTCGAGGGAGATCACGACCTCGGGATGATCGGCGCGCAGTGCGGCCAGCCAGTGCGGAATGCGGTGGTCGGCAATGGTTTTAGAGGCGGCGATGCGCAGGCGTGGCGCTTGCGCGGCGCGCAGGCGGGCGACGTCGTCGACGAGGTCTGTGACGGCGGCCAGGACGGTGCGCGCGTGGGCGACGACGGCGCGACCCGCGTCGGTGAGTTCGGAGCCGGTCGGCGCGCGGTCGAGCAGCTTCACGTGCAGGCGGCGTTCCAGTGCGCTGATCCGCATACTCGCGGCCGGCTGACTGACCCCGTGCCTGCGGGCGGCGGCGCCCAGACTGCCCAGCTCCGCCACCGACACCAGGAGATCGAGGACCTCCAGGTCGGGGGTTCCGGGTGGCAGGGTCATGGCCCGATTATGGGTGACGGGTGGCGCGACGCCACATCAGGCACCGTAGCCGTCGTGATCGGGACCGAATCGGCCTCGCAGCTTCTTCGCCACACCGTAGAGGGCGAACACCGGTTTCAGTGGCATCCATTCACCGAACCGATACTCCCGGCCAGGGACCAAGCGGGCGGCCAGTTCCGGGCTCTGTTCCGCGAGATAGGCGCGGGCGGTCTCGGCATGCGTCGGCAGCGAGACGATCTTGATCCGGTCGACGTCCTTCAGGTACGGGATCGCGAAGGCGATGTTCTCCCAGGTGGACCGGCTCGACTCCTCCAAAACGAGTTCGCCCTCGTAACCGCGGGTTTCCACGGCGTAGCGGCCCATCACCGCCGCCTCGGTCTCCGGTCCCGCGCAGGCACCTCCACACAGCACGAGGCGAGTCTCGGACGCGTGCGGATCGATGGAACGTAGACCGGCGCGCACTCGCCAGCGGTTCATGCCGTTGGCACGCGAACCGGTGTTGCGATATCCGAGGACCACGACGGCCTCCGACCCTGAGCGTGGGGCTCCGACGCCCCGACGGGAGGCCCGTCGATTCGCCCATTCGCCCCACAGCATCACTCCGACACCGGTGGCGATCGTCAGCCGGGTTCGTTTCCGCACGTCTCCAGCAAACCACACACGCCGTCGGCAGGGCCATAAGCCGAAATTATGACCACCTGCGAATTCGCTCTCTACCTCGGGCTCCTGCGTACCGCGAAGGTGAAGGAGTGAACCGCGCACCCGCTCTCGCTCCCGGCCTGATCCTCGCCGCGCTCCTGGCCACCGTGGCCACGCCGTTCGGCAAGGCGCTGCCGATGATCGGCACGCCGGTGCTCGCGCTCGGCGCGGGCGCCGTCGCCGGGATGGTGCTGCGTCGCAAGGACGTGACGGGCGAGACGTTCGGCCCTGGGCTCGACGTTGCCCGCCAGCGCTTGCTCGGGCTGGCGATCGTGCTGCTGGGGCTCGGCCTGCCGCTCGGGTCGGTGATGAGCGTGGGGCGCGAGACGGCGGTGGTGCTGATCGGGACGCTGCTCGTCGGCGGTGTGGCGGCGTTCTTCGTGGGACGGATGCTCGCGGTGGACAAGGAGTCGGCGACCCTCATCGCCGTGGGCACCACGATCTGTGGCGCGTCCGCGATCGCCGCCGCCACCGCGGTCCTGCGGCCCGACAAACAACGGGTCGCCTACGCCCTGTGCACCATCTTCATCTTCAATGTCACGGCCGTGCTGGTGTATCCGCCGCTGGGCCGCGCTCTCGGCCTGTCGCAGGAGGCGTTCGGACTCTGGGCGGGCACCGCGATCAACGACACGTCGTCCGTCCTGGCCGCCGGCGTCATCTTCGGCGCGGGCGCCGCACAGTTCGCCGTGATCGTGAAGATGGTTCGCAGCCTCGCCATCATCCCGCTCTGCGTCGGCCTGCACGTCGGCCGCCGCCACATCGCCGAGGACACCGATCTCCCCCATGCCTCCCTGCGCCGGGCGGTCCCCCTGTTCGTGATCTTGTTCCTGGCCGCCTCCGTCATCGCGGGCCTCGGCATCGTTCCCAGCGAACTCACCGCACCGCTCGCCACTGTCAGCGGTTGGCTGATCGCCGCCGTCCTCGCCGCCATCGGCACCTCGCTGAGCATCGCCCGCCTGCGCACCGCGGGCATCCGCCCCCTGATCCTCGGTGGCACCCTCGGCCTGATCCTCGGCACCACCAGCCTCGGCCTCATGTACGTGACCGGCTGGTGCTGACAACAACGGCCCCACCGACGTGCGCGCGGGGCCTGATCGGGCCCGCGTCGCGGAGCTAGGATTGCTGGACATCGCAGGTCGGCGCGGACAGGAGGATGTCATGAACAGCGTGTACCGGATCATCGCCACCGCGGGTGCCGCCGCGGCAGTGACGCTGGTCGCCGCGGGCGTCGCGGCGGCCGAGGACGCCGAGCCACCCTCGTCGCCGTTGGTCGAGTACATCGAGTCGTGGCCACCCGCCCCCGAATGGTGCAACGCGAGGTGGGACCCGATCGAGAATGCCGTCGAGGATTCGATCCCACCCCGGTACGAGCCGGAGTTCGACGCGTTCGACGACTGGTGCGAGGGCGACGCGGACTGACTCGCCCGGTGTGGTGGGGCGGCCGACAGGGCGACCGCCCCGGTCGACCTATCCCGCCGCGTTGACGGCGTTCATCACCGCTGCCAGCGAGGCCGCGACGACCGAGGTGTCGCGACCGAATGCCCATCCGATGCGGTCCGCCGCTCGGTACTCGACGTAGCTCACGGCGGCGCCTGCGGCGCCCTCACCCACCGAATGCTGGGTCAGGCCGAGGATCTCGATGCGATAGCCCGCCTCGTCGAGTGCGGCGGTCAGTGCCTCGACCGGGCCCACCTCACGGTGCACCGAATGCCGTTCACTGCCGTGCACGTCGAGGACGATCCCGGTGGCGCCGTCGGCGATCTGCCACCCCACCAGCGTGATTCGCTGATCGGAGACGGTGTAGGTCTGCTCGAACAGCGTGAACAGATCCTTGGCGGTGATTTCCGTGCCGGTGTCGTCGGTGTGTTCCTGCACCCGCTTCGCGAGGTCGATCTGCAGACGACGTGGCAGGTCCAGACCGTATTCGGTGTGCAGCAGGTAGGCGATACCGCCTTTGCCCGACTGGGAGTTGACCCGGATCACGGCGTCGTAGGAGCGGCCGAGGTCGGCGGGGTCGATCGGCAGATACGGTACCCGCCACTGTGATTCGCGCTCGGCGATGCCCTGGGCCGCTGCCCGCTCGCGATGTTCGGCCATGCCCTTACCGATCGCGTCCTGATGGGTGCCGGAGAAGGCGGTGTGGACGAGATCGCCTACGTACGGATGCCTCTCGTGCACGGGCAGGCGGGTGCAGTGTTCGACGGTGCGGCGGATCTCGTCGATGTCGGAGAAGTCGATCATCGGGTCGACACCCTGGGCGTGCAGATTCAGGGCCAGCGTGGCGATGTCGACGTTGCCGGTGCGTTCACCGTTGCCGAAGACACAGCCTTCCACGCGTTGCGCGCCCGCGAGCACGGCCAGTTCGGCGCAGGCGATACCGGTCCCCCGGTCGTTGTGCGGGTGCACCGACAGGATCACGCCGTCACGGCGAGCCAGGTTGCGGTGCATGTATTCGATCTGGTCGGCGTAGATGTTCGGGGTCGCGACCTCCACTGTCGCAGGCAGATTCAGCGTCACCGGACGCTGCGCGCTCGCCTGCCACAGGTCGGTGACCGCGTCGCAGATCTCGAGGGCGAAATCCGGTTCGGTCAGGTTGAACACCTCCGGCGAGAACTGGAAGCGCACGTGGGGCAGCTCGCCCGCCAGCTCCAGCACGTCGCGGGCACCGGCGACGATCAACTCGCGCAGTTGCGCACGATCCTTGCCGAGGACCACCTCCCGCCAGACCGGCGCGGTGGCGGTGTACAGGTGGATCACCACCTCGTTGGCGATACCGCGCACCGACTCGACGGTTCGTTCGATCAGGTCTCGCCGCGCCGGGGTGAACACGACCACGGTGACGTCCGGCGGGGCGATCGAGGTATCGGCCAGCAGGCGCACGAAATCGAAGTCGGCCTGTGAGGCGGACGGGTAGCCGACCTCGATCTCCTTGTAGCCCATGGCGATCAGGAGCTCGAAGAACCGGCGTTTGCGCGCCGGGTCCATCGGTTCGGCCAGCGCCTGATTGCCGTCACGCAGGTCGACGGGGACCCACAGGGGCGCGGTGGTCAGCCGCGCGTTCGGCCAGTCGCGGTGTCCGACAGCAACATCCACGCGCCGATGGACATCGCGATATCGAGACGAGGGCATTGCCGAGTGACGCTGGCGATTCCACGCGGGCGCGCCGTCGGCGACGGCGCCCGAGGGGGTGGTCAGGGTGGGGAATTCGGTCATGACTTGCTCTGCTTCCCGGCCCACTTCGGGCCACGAGACGACGGCGACCGGCCATGACGGAGCCCCACGGCGGGGCGGCCGGTCGGTCAGGCCCCGCCGTGGCGGCCGAGAAGAAGCGCGGTGTAGGTCATGATGGGTACACTTCTACCACAACTCCTCAGACAAGTAGAGAGGTTTGCCGGTGGTATCGCAGGTACGACGTCAGCCGCTGGCCGCACAAGCGGCTGAACTACTGCTCGCGCGGATCCGCGCGGGCGAATGGCCACTGGGTCATCGACTACCGGGTGAGACGCTGCTCGCCGCCCAGCTGGGGGTCGGCCGCTCGACGCTGCGCGAGGCGATCAGAGAGCTCGCGGGCAAAGGCGTGCTCGACAGCAGGCAGGGCTCCGGGGTCTTCGTCACCGCGCTCGACGTGTCCGAGGACTGGGACGTCGTGCTGCGCGGCGCCACCATCGCCGCGGTGATCGAGGCGCGCATCGCGATCGAGGCCGAGGCCGCCGCCCTCGCGGCACAACGGCGCACGCCTGCCGATCTGCGGGCCATCCGGCGGGCGCTGGCCGGTCGTCGTGCCGAGGGCCAGACCGTCGCCGCGCACGTCGATGCCGATATGGCCTTCCATCGCGCGGTGATCGTGGCCGCGCACAACGATGTGCTCACCCAGCTGTTCGACAGCTTCCTGCCGCGGCTGCGCCTGGCCATGATCGACATGCTCGAGTTGCGCCCGGTCCGCTCCGAGGAGGCCGACCACTGCGCGCACGAACAACTCGCCCAGGCGATCGCCGACCGAACTCCTACTGCCGCAGCGGAATTCAGCCGCACCCACCTGTCCGCCCTGAAGGATGCCTTCACATGACCGGCGCCCCCGTGATCGAGCTCGACGACGTGACCTTCCGGCGCGACGGCAAGAAGATCATCAACGGCATCTCACTGACCGTCCGGGCCGGTGAGCACTGGGCCCTGCTGGGCCCCAACGGCGCGGGCAAGAGCACGCTGCTCGGCTTCTGTGGCGCGGTCACCTTCCCCACCACCGGCGCGGTGCGGGTGCTCGGCGAACAGTTCGGCCGGGTGGAGCTGGCCCGGCTGCGACGCTCGATCGGCCACGTCAACCCGCGCCATCCGCTGCGCTATGCCCTCACCGTGCGCGAGGTCGTCCTCACCGGTATCACCGGCACCATCGATACCCCGATGCGCTGGTCGCCGACCTCCGGGGACCTCGCCCGTGCCGACGCGATCATCGACACCCTCGGCCTGTCCGGCAAGGCCGACGACAGCTGGCCCACCCTGTCCCAGGGCGAACGCGGCCGCACCCTCATCGCCCGCGCCCTGATCAGCGACCCCGATGTCCTGCTCCTGGACGAACCGTCCACCGGCCTCGATCTGGCCGCGCGCGAGCAACTCCTCACCACCATCGACACCCTCGATCGCACCCACCCCGAGGTCGCCTCGATCCTGGTCACCCATCACCTCGAGGAACTCCCCAGCACCACCACCCACGCCCTCCTCATCGCGAACGGCCACACCGTCGCCGCGGGCCTCGCCACCGACGTCATCACCACCGACCACGTCTCCACCGCCTTCGCCCACCCGATCGAAGTCCGCTACGACGGCCGCTGGAGCGCCCGCGCCCGCTGACCACCGGATGCCCACTCGGGCAACGCTTCGCGCGCCGCGAGCCACTCCTGCGGGATCCCGCGGGTCGTGCCACGGTCCCCGGCACCGGTGTGGGCAGCCACGATCCCGCCGACGATCGCGGCGGTGGTGTCGACGTCGCCACCGGCTTCCACACAAGCGGTGACGGCGCGCGGATAGTCCACGAGGTAGGTGGCGGCGGCCCACAAGGTGAAGGGCACCGTGTCCTGAGCGCTGACCCGGGCGCCGTTGCCGAGTTCGTAGGCCGCTTCGGCTACGGTTCGGCCGAGCAGCTCTCGAGCTCGACGGATTCCGTGCGCGGTGCGCCCGTCGACCAGATACGGTTCGACGGCCCGCAGCAATTCATCTGGCGCGCAGCCCTTTCCCCGTGTTCGCGCAGCGTGCGCGGCGGCAACCGCCACTGCCATCGCTCCCACGATCGCTTCCGGGTGCCGATGGGTGATCTCGGCGGACAGCGCCGCCTGCACCGCGGCCAGATCGGGATTTCCGGCGAAATGCGCGCCGAGCGGCGCGACTCGCATCGCGGCCCCGTTTCCCCACGATCCACTCCCACCGAAGACAGCACCGGCCGCCTCGCCCCATGGACGCCCGTCTCGAATCTCGTGCAGCACAACAACTGTGCCCGGCCCGTAGCCACGATACGGTTCGCACCGCTGCGCGAACGCGCCCGCGAGGACATCACGGTCCACGTGGCCACGCTCACGGATTTCCGCATACACCGAACACGCCATTTCGGTGTCGTCGGTCCATGGCCATGGCGCCGACGGCGGTCGACCCGCGAGAAGATCAGGAACAGAACGACCGGGAACGAAGAACTGCGCACCCAGCGCATCACCAACAGATAAGCCTTGAAGGCTGTCGAAAGCGGGATCGGAATTCGGCATGCTGGGCGTAATCATTGCTCACCCTGGGCAAACGACGCAACACGATCTCCGGTCGGTCAGACCAGCTCGACCTCGTCGAATCCGACGGTCAGCTTGTGTCGGCGCTCGCGCAGGACATTCCCCTCACGGTGGACGGTTCCCTCCCCGAACTCGATTCTCAGCTCCGCGCGCCGCGCGTCGACCTCCCGGACAACCCCGCAGATGCCGCTGAACGGACCTGCCGGGAAATACACGACATCGCCCGGCCCGTAGTCGGTGAACCCCACGGCGCCACTGTAATTCACGTCAGCGGGCATCGCCTTTGTGTGATGGGACAAAGGGGGGAAGGATCGGTTCGTAGAGGTTGCGAGCGCGCCGCCGGTCGGCGTTGTCGAGATCGAGAAAGTAGGCGGACTGCCACTGCTGTGACTGCTGCGCTTGCCTGTTCCGGGTCGCGGACCACGGCGGGTACAGGCGGAACCCGCGTTTGCCGCCACGACCGGCTACGGAAACGATGCCGTGTTCGACGAGGGCGTTCCGCGGGAAGACGAACTGTCCGACCCGCGATTCCTCGCGAACGGTGATCACCAGGAGGTCGACACCGTCCTCCACGGCGAACGGCTCGGTCGAGCCGTCCTCGGCGCGCTGCCACACGGATACGAACAGACCCGGCTTCGCCGGAGTCCGCTTGCCCACCCGAAATCTCACCGAGCCACGACCGACCTCGGCCACGGATGCTCCGTATTCCGCGTTCTGCGTCTCGGGAACCGTGGCCGACATGTCCAGTCCCAGCTGGGCGATGAGGGTTCGGGCCGCGAGAAGTTCATGGTGCGTCATCCGAGCCTTCGAAGTCGGGATCGAAGTTGTCGAGGAGTTCGTCGGCCCGGGAGAGGGCTTGGTCCAGTTCGTCGGTGACGGTGTCGAGCACAGACATGCCGTCGAGCATCCCGGACAGTTCGGAGTGCAGGGCGTGGAGTTCGGCGATGGCGGGGTCGACGGTGGTCCAGGCGACGGTGTCGGACCACCAGGTGTCGCGTTGGATCCAGGACCAGACGATATCGCGGACCAGCAGCGCATCGGTGGTGAACAGCTGACGGTGTTCGGCGCCGGTGGTGTGCTCGAGTTCGTAGGTGCCGTCGTCGAGGTAGCGCGCCTGGATGGAGTCGGCCGGAGTGCGTGTGAGGAGGAGGAAGGGGTGCTCGGGGGCCGGATCGGTGGCGGCGGCGCCGGGTCGGGCGGGGTCGACGGGGTGTGGCTGCGCCGAGCCGTCACCGACGTGGACTACGACTTCGGGCTGGTCGTCGCGCTGGGCACCCATCGGGCCAGTGTGCCGGATCGGCGAACATCGCGAACAGCCGGACCGATGAATCGGTGACGCGTACAGCGTCTACATCGACAGCAGGTTTTCTGTCGACAGAGAGGCTCCACCAGTGCACGAAAACGAAGTCAGGGCCGAGACCGCACGGCAGCGTGCGGAGACGGCGGAGTTCTTGGCGGGCTTGGACGAGGCCGCCTGGGACGCGCCGACACTGTGCGCCGGCTGGCGGGTGCGCGAGGTCGCCGCACACCTGAGCATGCCGTACCGGACCTCGCTACCGCGTTTCGTCCTCGGCATGATCGCCGCGCGCGGCAACTTCGATCGCCTGGCCGACCGCGCGGCCCGCGAGGACGCCGCCCGGTTGAGCACCGCCGAGTTGGTCGCCGCCATCGGCGACAACACCGGGCACCCGTGGAAGCCACCGGGCGGCGGCTTCGCGGGCGCGCTGAGCCACGATGTGATCCACGGCCTCGACATCACCGTCGCGCTCGGCCACGCCGATCCGGTTCCCCTCGACCGCATGCGCATGGTGCTGGCAGCGCTGAACCCACGCACGGCCGAGTATTTCGGTGTCGACCTCGCGGGAATCGCCTTGCGCGCAGACGATCTCGACTTCAGCTACGGCGAAGGCGAGGTGCTGTCCGGACGTGCGCAGGATCTGCTGCTCGTGCTCTGCGGGCGAAAACTTCCCCCGGGCCGTCTCGATGGCGAGTCGGCGGCCCGATTCACCGGCCACTGACCATCGAGCTGCGCCACAGCACGACGGCGGGTAGCCTCGCACCGATGACGTGGACAGCTCCCGAGCTAGAGCCGACCAGAACTCTGGTCGGCGCGGACGAGCGGCCGATGTTGCAGTCCTGGTTGGACTTTCATCGCCAGACCCTGCTCGGCAAATGTGGTGGACTCGACGGTGAACAGCTCGCCGCGCGCTCGGTGGAGCCGTCCTCGCTCTCGCTGCTCGGCCTCGTCCGGCATCTCACCGAGGTGGAGCGAGGCTGGTTCCGGACCTCCGCCGCGGGCGAGGAGGTCGAACCGGTCTACAGCTGCGAGGCCGAGCCCGACGCTGATTTCGACGACCTCGCCTCGCTACCCGCCGAGGCGGTGTTCGCGGCCTTTCACGCCGAGGTCGCCGCCTGTGACGCCGCCGTCGCCGAACTCTCCCTCGATCACGTGTTCCACGTGCCGTGGCGCAGCGACGAGTACACGTTGCGCTGGGTGTATCTGCACATGATCGAGGAATACGCCCGCCACAACGGCCACGCCGACCTGCTGCGCGAGCGGATCGACGGCGTCACCGGCAGCTTCTGAGTCAGGCGGCGCCGGTCACGACGCCGGGGGTGAGCTGGTCGAGATCGTCGATGACGGTGTCGGCCAGGGCGAGGGCGTCGGGCAGCGGCGGGAACTCCGGGCGCGGCGCCGCGATCAGGCGCATCCCGGCGTTGTGGGCGGAGCGCAGACCATTGGTCGAATCCTCCACGGCGGTACAGTCGTTCGGCTCCACGCCGAGTCGCTGCGCGACGGTGAGGTAGACGTCGGGTGCGGGTTTGCCGCGTCCGACTTCCTCGGTGGACAGCACCACGGTGAAATAGTCGAGCAATCCGGACTTCGCGAGCACCAGATCGATCAAGGTGGCCGGTGACGAGCTGGCCAGGCCGAGTTTCCAGGAACCCGCGCACCGCCGCACCGCGTCGACCGCGCCGGGCAGCAGCGGGACGTGGTGGGCGTACTTGTCGGCCATCAGGTCGATGACGGCGGCAGCCACCTCGTCGGCCGGTTCGGCCACGCCCAGCTCGTCGGCCAGGTACGACGACCACTCGACGGTGTTCATCCCCATCATCTTCTTCTGCGAATCCGGTTGCCACCGGCCACCTTTGAGGACCACGTACTCGTGCCTGACCTGTTCCCAGATCGGCTCGGAATCGATCAGCACGCCGTCCATATCGAACACAACCGCCGCGATACCCATGCGTTCAGCCTTTCGCCGCTCACCCGGAGGGGCACCACCAGTTGGTGCGCCGACGCTCCGGTACGTAGGACCTGCTCGGTGATCGGGATCCAGCCTAGTTGACCCGACACCGATCCCCGGCGCGAACATCCAGCTCGGCAGCGATAACGTGTTGCATATGGACGATACACAGGTCGGCAACTCGCTCCCGGACGAGAAGCATCACGAAGGCGGATTCCGGCCGGTTGCCGAGCTGATCCAGGCACGCAAGAACCGCGGCACCGACAACACGGTGGGTGGACCGCACTACGGCGAGCTGATCGATCAGGTCCGCGCGCTGATGGACCGGGCGCGGCTGGTCAACCCCTCCGACGAGCTCGCCAAAGAGGCCATCGCCACTCTCGAACAGCTCAACGCCCGCCTCGACGAGGCCGTGGTGGACGAGTGGTCCTCGCCCAGCTGGACCCGGACCGACCTGCCTGCGCGGGGCAACATCACGCTGCCGCCGTACACGGTGGTCAGCGGAGACCGCGACGGTGTCACCGCGAAGGTCACCTTCCGCACCTTCCACCTGGGCGGCAACAACGCCGCCCACGGTGGCCACATCGCACTCGCCTTCGACGACATCATCGGCATGACCGCCGCGCTGTCCACCAGGTCGGTGACCCGCACGGCCTCGCTCACCTTGGACTACCGCTCGATCACGCCCCTCAATCGCGAGCTGACGGTGCGCGCGTGGACCGAACGCGTCGAGGGCCGCAAGGTGTACCTGCGGGCGACGCTGCACGACGGCGAGCGGTTGTGCGCCGAGGCGAAGGGTCTGTTCATCGTGCTCAATCCCGGCCAGCCGTGACTGCGCGCCGACATTGCGATCGACGTGATCGCAATGTCGGCCGTACGGTCCGAGGTGGCGCAATAGCGGTTTCTCCGCGGATACCCGCAGGTCGTGTGAGCCGCCACCCGGCGTAGAAACATCCGCTGAATTCCCCCCGCGATCGCGGCGCGCGGAGCGCCGCGTAATCGCCGCTATCGTCGCTGTTCATGCAGGTCAGCGAGAAAACAGGGGCTACGGAGCCTACCCCGATCCGCGGTCAGCGCGCCGATCGGGCGCGCCGGGTCGCCGATATCCTGCGCCACCAGATCCTGGCGGGCGCGGTGGCGGGTACGGTGCCCGGCGAGCAGGAGCTCGCCGCCGAGCACGGCACCTCCCGCAATACCGTGCGCGAAGCGCTGGCGCTGCTACGCGACGAGGGACTCATCGATCGCGCCCCGAAGCTCGGCACCCGGGTCGCCGCCCGCAAGTTCGACCACGGCCTCGATGCCCTGCTCGGACTACAGGAGACGCTCAAAGGGCACGGCACCGTCCGCAACGAGGTCAGGGCCGCCACCACCATCACCGCTCCCCCGGCCGTCGCGCGCCGGCTCGAGCTGGCGCCGGGCGACAAGGTCGTCTATATCGAACGCCTGCGGTTTCTCGCCGATCTGCCGCTGAGCCTCGACCTCACCTATCTCGCGCCCGATGTGGGCGCTGAAGTGCTCGCCCACGATCTGGAGACCACCGACGTGTTCGTGCTCCTCGAACAGGTCACCGGCCGGTCGCTGGGCGCCGCCGACCTCGCACTGGAAGCTGTCGCGGCCGACCCGCACACCGCGACCACTCTGGACACCCCGGCCGGTGCGCCGCTGCTGATGCTCGAACGCCTCACCCACCTCGACGACGGCCGACCCGTCGACCTCGAATACATCCGCATGCGCGGTGACCGCATCACGATGCGCGGCAGCCTCACCCGCAGCACCCCCGAATGGAAGGTCCTGTAATGGCACTGGTCCCCCAGCGCGCCGACGTCCCGGTGACGATCGACGAATCACTGTGCATCACCGGCTGCACCCTCTGCGTGGACATGTGTCCGCTCGATTCCCTTGCCATCCACGATGATTCGGGCAAGGCCTACATGCACGTCGACGAGTGCTGGTACTGCGGGCCGTGCGCGGCCCGCTGCCCCACCGGCGCCGTCACCGTCAACATGCCCTATCTGCTCCGCTGAAACCGGGAATCCCACGCATGAAGATCACTCGATTCGCCCCTGTCGCTTTGGCTCTCGCGCTCACCGCGGCAGGCTGCTCGCTCGAAAGTTCCGACGCCGCACCGGCGGGCACCGTCAAGGTCGTCATCGGCTACCAGTCCAAGACCATCAACACCGTCACCGCGGGCACGCTGCTCAAAGCACAGGGTTACCTGGAGCAGCGGCTACAGAAGATCACCGATGGTGGTGGCGCGAAATACCAGGTGGAGTGGCAGGACTACGACACCGGAGCACCGATCACCGCCCAGATGGTGGCGGAGAAGATCGATATCGGCTCGATGGGCGACTACCCGTTGCTGATCAACGGATCTCGTACGCAGGCCAACGAACGCGCACGAACCGAGCTGGTGTCGATCACCGGCTACAACCCCAAGGGCGCGCTGAACATGGTGGTGGTGCCCAACGACTCACCCGCTCGTTCGCTGACCGATCTGGCCGGGCAGAAGATCTCGGCCAGTGTGGGTTCGGCGGGCCACGGCACCCTGGTGCAGGCGCTGAGCCGGGCCGGGATCGACCCGGCCAAGGGTGTGGAAGTACTCAACCAGCAGCCACAGGTCGGGGCGACCGCGCTGGAATCGCATCAGGTGGGCGCGCTTTCGCAGTTCGTGGCGTGGCCGGGTCTGCTCGTGCAGCAGAACAAGGCCAAGCTGCTCTATGACGGTGCGGAGCTGAACGTGCCGACTTTCCACGGCGTGGTCGCTCGCCGTGCGTACGCGGCCGATCATCCGGAGGTATTGCAGGCGTTCCTCGCCGCGCAGTTGGATGCGACCGCGTTCCTGAACGAGAAGCCGTTCGAGGCAGCGGATCTCGTCGCGAAGGGTTCCGGCCTGCCACAGGAGGTCGTGTACCTCTACAACGGCCCTGGCGGTACCAGTTTCGACACCACGCTCAAGGCGAACCTGATCGCGGCGTTCAAGGATGACGTGAACTACCTGAAGTCGATCGGCGATTTCGCCGATCTCGACATCGACGCCTTCGTGCAGGACGGACCGTTGCGCAAAGCCTTCGCCGAGACCGGTCGTACGACCTACGACACCGAACTCGCGTCGGGGGTCAACCCGAGCAAGGTGACCGGCACCGATCCGATCTGCGCTGCGCCGGTGAGTGATCCGGCACTGGCCGGCGAGATCTGGGTCGACGGCGCGGACAAGCCCCAACCCGCCGCGAACCCTGTGTGCTTGTTGCGGGCGGTGCAGGCAGCGAAGGCACAGGGCAAGACGATTCGCGCGGTCTATGTTCCCGATGCCGAACTGGGTACTCGCTGGTTCGCGGACAAGGCCATCTGGTTGCGCGAGAGCGCGCAGTACCTGCCGTTCACCACACAGGCAGCGGCCGACCGCTACCGCGCCACCCATCCCGCCGCCGCACCGGTCTCCTATGCGCAGGCCGTGACGGAAGTCCGCGGATGAGCACGGTCTCCGGGCAGGTCGGACGGACTGCCGACGCGACCGAATTGCGCACTGCCACTGCCGGTGCGGCGAATGCCGCGGGCAGCAGACCTGGCGTCGCGGGCGGCGAGCCCGCCGATGCCGCCGCTCTGCACGACGACATCGCGCCCGTCAGATCGGTCTGGGTGTCGCGGACGATCCGGGTCGCCTCGGTGGCGGCGGCGATCGGCCTGTGGCAGTTGCTCACCGCGGGCGATGTCCGCGCGGGCCTCCGGTTCGACACCTTGCCGACGGTGACCGAGATCGTGGCCGAGTTCGGCGAACATCTCGGGACCGGGCAGTACTACCTCGATGTGGCGCAGTCGCTGATCCGGATCGTCACCGGATTCGGTCTGGCCGCGGTCGTCGGTGTGCTGGCCGGCATCGGGCTCGGCCGGTCGCGACTGCTCGCGGATGTGTTCGGATCGCTGGCCGAGCTGATCCGGCCGATTCCGGCGATCGCGCTGGTGCCGGTGGCGATCCTGCTGTTCCCCAGCGACGAGTCCGGCATCGTGTTCATCACGTTCACCGCGTCGCTGTTCCCCGTGCTGGTGAGCACCAGGCATGCCACGCGGGCGCTGCCGACCATCTGGGAGGACGCGATCCGCACGCTCGGCGCGTCGCGGCGCGAGGTGCTGACCAGGGTCGTCGTGCCCGGCATCCTGCCCGGGGTGTTCAGCGGGTTGTCGGTGGGAATGGGGGTGGCCTGGATCTGCCTGATCTCGGCGGAGATGATCTCCGGGCGGCTCGGCATCGGCTACCGCACCTGGCAGTCCTACACCATCGTCGACTACCCGGCCGTGTTCGTCGGGATGATCACCATCGGTGTGCTCGGTTTCCTCACCTCCGGAATCGTCGAACTGGCAGGCCGCCGGGTGACCCGCTGGCTGCCGCGAGAGGTTGCCTCATGACCACGACCACCGCCGCGCCCGCCGTCTCGGTCGGCATGCGATTGGACCTCGAGTCCGTGCGGATCAGCTACGGCCGCAAAACCGTGGTGCACGACCTCGATCTGACGGTCGCGGCCGGGGAGATCCTCGTCCTGGTCGGCAAATCCGGCTGCGGCAAGTCGACCCTGTTGCGCGCGATCGCCGGGCTGCGCAAGCCCGCTGCCGGGGTCATCCGCGCCGATGCGGACGCTGTCACCGGTCCGTCGGCCGATCGCGCGCTGGTGTTCCAGGACGACGCGCTGCTGCCGTGGCGCACCGCGCGCGCCAATATCGATCTGGCGCTGCGCCTTCGGGGCGTGTCCCGCAGCGACCGTGCGGCACGGTCGCTGCGCTGGCTCGACGAGGTCGGGCTCAGCGGCTACGCCGACTATCTGCCGCGCGATCTGTCCGGCGGGATGCGCCAACGGGTTCAGCTCGCCCGCAGCCTGGCGGGCTCGCCGCGCGCGGTGCTCATGGACGAGCCGTTCGGCGCGCTCGACAGCCAGACCCGTGCGGAGATGCAGCGTCTGCTGGTCGAGACCTGGCGCGCACACCCGACCACGATCGTTTTCGTCACCCACGACCTCGACGAAGCCCTGCTGCTCGGCGACCGGATCGCCGTACTCGGCGCGGGTTCGCTGCGCGCGGTCGTCGAGGTACCCGACCCGCGCGAACCGGTGGACCGGAGCGCCCTGCGGGCCCGAATCCTGGAGACTCTGTGAACATTCCCGAACTGTCGGACCGCGTTCGCCTCGACTGCGATGTGCTCGTCATCGGCGGCGGCACCGCGGGCACCATGGCCGCGCTCACCGCCGCCGAGTCCGGCGCGAACGTGCTGCTGCTCGAGAAGGCGCATGTACGCCATTCGGGCGCACTGGCCATGGGCATGGACGGTGTGAACAACGCCGTCATCCCCGGCAAGGCCGAGCCGGAGGACTACGTCGCCGAGATCACCCGCGCCAACGACGGCATCGTCGACCAGCGCACCGTGTATCAAACGGCGACACGGGGTTTCGCGATGGTGCAGCGCCTCGAGCGGTACGGGGTGAAGTTCGAGAAGGACGAGTACGGCGAGTACGCGGTGCGCCGAGTGCATCGGTCGGGGTCGTATGTGCTGCCGATGCCCGAGGGCAAGGACGTCAAGAAGGCGCTCTATCGCGTACTGCGCCAACGCACGATGCGCGAGAAGATCCGCATCGAGAATCGGCTGATGCCGGTGCGGGTGCTCACCGCCGGCGGGCGCGCGGTGGGCGCGGCCGCGTTGAACACGCGCACCGGCGAATTCGTCGAGGTGGCCGCGAAAGCGGTCATTCTGGCGACGGGCCCCTGCGGTCGGCTCGGCCTGCCCGCGTCGGGCTACCTCTACGGCACCTACGAGAACCCCACCAACGCCGGTGACGGCTACTCGATGGCCTACCACGCCGGCGCTGAACTCTCGGGTATCGAGTGCTTCCAGATCAACCCGCTGATCAAGGACTACAACGGTCCCGCCTGCGCGTATGTGGCCAACCCGTTCGGCGGGTACCAGGTCAACGCCGAGGGGGAACGCTTCGTCGACTCCGACTACTGGTCGGGGCAGATGATGGCCGAAGTGAAGCAGGAGATCGAATCCGCGCGCGGGCCCATCTATCTCAAGGTCTCGCACCTGCCCGACGAGACGCTGTCGACGCTCGAATCGATTCTGCACACCACCGAGCGGCCGACTCGCGGGACTTTCCACGCCAACCGGGGCCACGACTACCGCACCCACGATATCGAGATGCACATCTCCGAGATCGGTTTGTGCGGTGGACATTCCGCGTCGGGCGTGTGGGTGGACGAGAACGCGCGAACCACCGTGCCGGGCCTGTACGCGGCGGGCGATCTGGCCTGCGTGCCACACAACTACATGATCGGGGCGTTCGTCTACGGCGATCTGGCCGGCGCGCACGCGGCCTCCACCCTGGCCGAACTCGATACCCCTGCCGAACTGCCCGAGGATCAGCTCGCCGAAGCACACGAACTGATCTACCGGCCGTTGCGTCAGCCCGAAGGCCCGCCGCAGCCGCAGGTCGAGTACAAGTTGCGCCGGTTCGTGAACGACTATGTGGCGCCGCCGAAAACGGCCGCCAAGCTGTCGATCGCCGTCGAGACCTTCGAGCGGATGCGCGCCGAAGTCGACGGGATCGGCGCGCAGACACCCCACGAACTCATGCGTGCCGTCGAAGTGCAGTTCATTCGCGATTGCGCCGAGATGGCCTCGCGCAGTTCCCTCACGCGGACAGAGTCGCGCTGGGGCCTCTATCACGACCGCGCGGATCTGCCCGATCGCGACGACGAGTCGTGGAACTTCCATTTGAACCTGCGCAAGACCGTCGACGGCGAGATGGAATTCGTCAAGCGATCGGTGGCGCCGTATCTGGTGCCGGTGCCCGGTCTCGATGATGTGCCGTCGGCCGAGCCGATCGTCGAGGTGATCGCCCAGCCCGAGCTGGTGGGAACGCGAGCGCCGCAGCGCGAAGCCCCGGTCCGGAGTGAGGCGGCGCCGGTGTCGCCGTCCTCGCCTCGACTGGTCACTCTGCTCGCGCTGGATTCCCCGGTGGTCGAGGATCTTTCGAGCTACCTCACCGACCCCGATCCGGTGGTGCGGGTGGCCGCGCTGTCGGTGCTCACCGAGAACACCCCGGACGGATTCGGCGATGAGCTGATCCGGGCGCTGGGCGACGAGGCCGCTTCGGTGCGCCGGGCGGCCACCGAGAGTCTGCGGGAACTGGTAGAGGTGCTGGCGGGAGCCGGTGCGCTGAGTGAGTATCTCGGCTCCCCCGATCCCCTCGTCCGCGCGACCGTCGTCGATCTGCTGCGGGCGTTGCGGGCCGGGTCTGCCTCGGAATACCGTGCCGCACTGGGCGATACCGATCATCGCGTCAGGATCGAGGCGGTGCGCGCACTGGTCTCGCTCGACGACGCCGATGCGGTGTCCACGATCGCGGGCGATGTCAACCGTGAGGTCCGCATCGCGGTCGCACACGGACTCGCCTCGATCGGGAGCGGCGGCGTGGAGGTGATCCGCGTGCTGGCGGGCGATCCCGATCCACTGGTCCGCGCTGCCGCCCTCACCGCCTACGCCGCACTGGGTACCACGGAGGTAGATGTCGCCGAACTCACTGCGGCACTGCGGCATTCCGCCTGGCAGGTGCGTGTCGGTGCGGCGCGCGGGCTGGCGGGTTCGACCCCGGAGACCGGCGTGGTGCCGTTGAGTGAGGCGCTCACCGACCGTCACCTCGATGTGCGCAAGGCGGCGGTACTGGCCCTGTCCACCTGGTCGGGGAGTGCCACCGCCCTCGACGCGCTCGAGTCGGCGATCACCGATCCCGACGCCGACGTCCGCGCCTACGCCCGCCGCGCGGTGACCGCCGCGGGTCGCACCCCGGTCGACGCTGTTCGCGCCGACGCGGAACTGACCGAGGCCAGGGCATGATCAGCAACTCGCCGGGGCGGTGCCGCAGCGCGAATGCGCCACGATCGTCGCTGCTGCGGGCGGGTGACGGCGGGTCCGGCGCGCAGCGGTCGACCGCCGAGGAGTACCTCGGTGACCGGGCGGCCGAGACCGATGATCCCGGTCGTCGCACGCCGGGTTCCGCGGACCCGGCGACGTCGCTGTGCCACCGTTCACCCGACAGCGCGCTCAGGATTATCACAGGTCACCGTCGGTAGGCTGGCCCGATGAGCGCACTTCCTGCCACCCTGGTGAGGGTCACCGACAACCTGGACGCGGTGACGACGATCGGCCACGAGGACGATCCGGCCGACGTCGGGTCCTCGCGGGCCGACGTCGAGGCGATCTGGGCGTCGGTGCGCAGGTGGTACGCGATGGGCACGACGCCCGCCATCCAGGTGTGTCTGCGCCGCAACGGCGGGATCGTGCTGAACCGGACGATCGGTCACGGTTGGGGCAACGCACCGAGCGACGGACCGGATGCCGAGAAGATCCTGGCAACGCCGGAGACCCTGTTCTGCGGATTCTCGACCGCGAAGGGCGTCGCCGCCACGCTGATGTTCATGCTCATCGAACAGGGCGCGTTCGGTCTGCAAGACCGGGTGGCCGACTATGTTCCCGAGTTCGCGGCCCACCGCAAGGGCGTGATCACCGTCGGCGATGTGCTGTCGCATTCGGCGGGTATTCCGTTCATCACCGCACCACACAGCGGAACCGCGGCGGTGCTCGACGAGGATCTGGCCCTCGCTGCTCTCACCGACCTGGTGCCGAGCTGGGCACCCGGACGTTTTCGCGTCTACCACGCACTGACCAGCGGATTGATCCAGCGCCTGCTCGTCCAGCGCGCCACCGGCAAGCGGATGCGCGAGCACCTCGCCGAGCAGGTGCTGACCCCACTCGGCTTCCGCTGGAACAACTTCGGTGTCGATCCCGCCGATGTCGGCAAGGTCGTACCGAGCGTCAAGACCGGCCCGCCCCAACCCCGCCTCGCCCGATTCCTGGCGAACAAGGCCCTGGGTGGGCATCTGGACAAGGCCTCGAAGGCCACCAACGACGCATTCCTGGCCGCCGAACTCCCCTCCGGCAACCTGGTCACCACCGCCTACGAACTCTCCCGCTTCTACGAAATCCTTGCGCGTGGTGGCGAATTGGACGGAACGAGGATCATCGGGACCGGCACCCTGCGCGACGCGATCGCCCCCGCCGATCGCATGCTCGGAGTGGCCGGTCGCGTCAGCCGCGCCGGATTCGAACTCGGCGCCCGCCGGTCCAAGTTCGGCCGCGATACCGGGTCGCACTTCGGCCGCAGCGGTCTCACCACCCAGTACGGCTGGGCCGACCCCGATCGTGGCCTGTCGGGCGCTGTTCTGACCAATGGCAAAGCGATCACCGACCTCGATCGCCCGTGGCAGCTGGTCGCCCAGATCTCCGACACCCTGCGTCCACTGCCGCCCGCCGCTCGGCTCTTCCGACCCTGATCCGGGCACGCGCCCTCGATCAGAAGAAGGTGCCGCTGAAAGGCAGTGTGGGAGTGGCGAAAAGGTCGTCGGCGGCGTCGACAGCACCCGCACGGTGCTCGACGACACGACCGGCGAGGGCGAGCTGTCGCCACGTCGACCCGCCGAGGTAGATCGCGCCGAGGCCGGCGACGTCGACGGTGACATCGGCGGGGTCATCCACTCTCGCCACCTGCTCGGCGCCGATCCGGTACCGGCCGGTGTTGGCGGTGCGGATCGCGTCCTCGACCTCGACGATCACCGGCGGCGCGTCGCGATAGGTCCGGCGGGCGAGTGCGGTGGGGACATCGACCAGGCGCAGCCAGGTTTCGTCGTGCACCCCCGCGACGCCGACCGCGCGTTCATCGGTGAACAGATGCCGCAGCGGCGCGTCCACCGGCGCGAACGCGAAACTCACCTTGTCGACGAGATCGATCGAGAGCAGGTGCCGGATCACACCGAGGTAGGCCTGCGGGGTGGTCGCGACGAGATCGTCGACGACGATCGTGCGTTCGCGGCTGGTGAACCAGTTCGCGGTGTCGACCGGGTGATAGCGCGCGAACCCGTCCTCGGCGCCGGCCGGCCCGTGCGTCACGGTGTACAGCGGTTCGGCCGCGGCACGTTCCTTGCCCTTCCACCAGTAGCCGGGCCGATCGATCGCGCCGGTCCAGGCGATCGCGGCGGTCGCGTAGATCTGCGGGAACAGCTTCCACGCGTCGGCCGGTTCGACGAACCGCACCGGACCGGACGGCGGGACCGTGTCACGCAGGCGGGCTCGACCTCGGTGCAGGTCCAGGCGCGCGAACGAACTCGCCACGCCGTACCCGAAACGCTCGTAGATCGAGCCCTCGGACGCGCGCAGGGTCGCCACCACTTCGCCCCGCTCGGCGATGTCGTCGAGCTGTCGGCGCAGCAGGGCGGTGAGCACTCCGCGCCGGGTGTGCGTGGGTAGCACGCCGACATGGGTGACCGCGGCGTGTGAGACGCGCGCGCCACCGGGAACGAAGAGCCAGCTGGTGTAGGATTCCGCGGTGCCGACCAGCCGACCATCGATGCGAGCGCCCAGCGTGCGGCCCGGTTCGGACAGATGGTCACGATCTGGTGGCAGCGGCGGCAATCCCACCATCGCCGCCCGGAACAGCGCGCCCGCGGCGTGCAGATCGTCGTCGTCGTGCAGGGCGTCTACGTCAACAGCCATCCCCTCACTGTTCCCTATTCGGGGCGGCGCCTCTACTCCGGATCGACCACGACCACGATGCCGGTCGGCGCTTCGAGCAGCTCGAGCGTGCGCGCGGCGGCGGTGTCGACGTGGATGCGCGGGTGCGCCGGTGGGGTGGACTCGTAGTACGTTCCGGGACCGTAGAACTGGCCGTAACGCAGAACGACGCCGCCCGCGGCGAGGACGGCGGATTCGTGGGTCGCGATGGCGTCACCACGGCCCGCCGGCAGCGTCCAGGCGATGCTCTGGGCGAGAAAGCGTTTCGCTCCGGCCGCCGCGGCGGCCGCGAGCAGATTCGCGGTGCCCTCGGTACGGATGCGGGAGTTCGCCTCGCCGGAGCCGGCCAGGCGCGCCACCTCGTCGGGGAGGTCGGTGAGCTGGTGCATGACCAGGTCAGGGGTGAAGTCGAGCACCGCGGTGGTGAGGCCGTCGGCGTCGTAGACGTCGTGGACCACCGCGGTGGCTCCGGTGGCGCGGACCGCCGCCGCTTTACTCGGGGAACGGGTCAGGCCGGCCACGTCGTGACCGGCGCCGACCAGCAGTGGCAGCAACCGTGATCCGATGACGCCCGTGGCGCCCGCGAGAAAGATTCGCACAACCCCGACAGTAGCGGGGCCGATGATCAGGCCCCGATGACCGCGTTCATGATCGTGCCCGCGCTGGTGGCGACCGCGCCGCCCGCCATGGCGCTGGCGATCATCTTCGGCGATTGCAGGCCGCCGCCGTTCCACTTCTCCCAGGCGAAGCGGCCGCCGCCGTAGGTGATGGCGGTGACGCCGGACAACAGGATCATCCAGGTGAAATACCGGCCCAACTGCATCACCTTGTCGGCCATCGGCGGCGCTTCCGGCGTGGGATTGCCCACCTGGGCGACAACGACGTTATAGGTGTCATGCACTGCGGCCAGGATCATGCTCACGATCGGTGCTCCTTCGTCGGTTGTTCGTGGTGAAGCCGATGTCGAGAACTCGTGACGCGGTAGAACCCAGATATGTTGAACATTCAACCTCATGGGCGGTTCGGTGACGTGGGCGACACTCCGCGTAAACCATGACCGCAGTCACAGCCGCGGATCCGTGCCCGCGTCGCGCCGTGCCCCTACTATCGAACGTGCGGGGCTCGTTCAGATTCGGCGCGACGAGGCGCTGACCACCACCTTCATCGCACGACTACCGTACCGCGAGGAGGGCACCATGGCTTTCCTGATTCCCTTGTTCGTCGCGTTTCTTCTGGTAACCGCAGCAGTGGTCCTGGCTTCTTACGCCACCGTTTCCCTGACCTATTGGTTTGAATCACGCCGGATCCGTCCGGAACAGTCCGACCCGCAACCTGCACGCTGAGCCCTGTTCCGACCCGATGTCCCGGTACCCGACGCGGTACCGGGACATCGTCGGTTTGAGACCCGATCGCGATCAGGGCAGATCGAGACCGGACTGCGATGCGATCACCGCCGCCTGCACGCGCGACTGCACACCGAGCTTGCTCAGCACCCGGGAAACGTGCGTTTTCACCGTGGCCTCGCCGATGCGCAGGCGGGTACCGATCTGGATATTGGACAGACCGGCGCCCAGACCGGCGAGTACCTGTCGCTCACGGTCGGTGAGCGCGGACAGATCGGGCGGTGGCGCGACATCGGCCGCGCGAGGCAGCGCCGCGATCACCGCGCGCGTCACCTTCGGGTCGAGGACCGCGTCTCCTTCGGCCACCGCCAGTACGGCACTGACCAGGTCGTCGCCACCGACGGACTTGAGCAGGAATCCGCTCGCGCCGGCCGAGAGCGCGCCGAGGACGTATTCATCGAGGGCGAAGGTGGTGAGGACCAGCACTTTCGCGCTGGTCTGCGCGACGACGGCGGCGGTCGCCTCCAGCCCGTCGACGCGCGGCATCCGCACGTCCATCAGCACCACATCGGGGCTCAGGGCCTTGGCTTGGCGGACCGCGGCGGCGCCGTCGGCCGCTTCACCGATCACCCGCACCTCACCGGACACTTCGAGCAGCATCCGCAGACCCGCGCGGATGGTGGCGTGGTCGTCGGCCACCAGCACTGTGACTGTCACTTGTCTCCCAGGGGAATTCGCGCGCACACCCGCCAGGTGCCGTCCTGTGCGCCCGCGGTGATGGTGCCCTCGACTGATTCCGCGCGAAACATCATGTTGCGCAGTCCGTTTCCCTGCCCTACCGGAATGCCGGGTGGGATCGGATTCATCGCGGTCACCACCAATCGTGTCGCATCGCGGTGCAATTCGATATCCAGGGGTGCGCCGGGGGCGTGTTTGGTCGCGTTGGCGAGAGTCTCGCTCAGGATCCGGGTGAGGACGGCCTCGACCGCGGTGGACAGTTCGAGGTCGGCGGGCCGGCGCAATGTCACCGAGCCGCCGGCCGCCTCGGCCGCGTCGATCAAGCCGTCGAGGGAGGCCAGTCGCGTGGTCACGGCGGTGTCGTCGGGCGCGGTGAGCAGTTCGATGGTCGTGCGCATCTCCTCGACCGCGGCCAGACTGCTCGAGCGGATCGTCGCCAGCACCGCGGTGTTGGCGGGGTCCTTGAGGGCGACTTCGGCGAGGATCGCGACGGCGGAAACGTGGCCTGCCACCGCGTCGTGCAGGTCACGGGCCAAGCGCCGGCGCTCCTCGCCGATCGCCGCGGACCGTTCGGCGTCGCGGGCGGCGAGTTCGGCGCGGGCCGCGGCCCGTTCGGCATCGACCGTGCGGCGCGAGGCCCGCACCGCGCGGGCGTAACCGAGCGGCGACCACGTGAGCGCGACGCCGATCAAGCCGGTGTAGAAGGCCGCTCTGACGCCGAACACGGTGAGCGCGAGCAGCGACCCGCCCAGGGTCACCGTCACCGAGAACCAGCCGACCACCGCGCCCAGCCGATCCGATCCGGTGCTGACCGCCAGGAAGATCACGTCGGTCAGCGCGATCCACAGCGGCAGCGACGGACCCAACACGAAGTCGCCGGCCAGCAGCGCGACCATCAGGCCGAAGGCGAGCGCGGGCCTGCGCTGCGCGGTCAGCTGGATCGCGAACGCCGCGCACAGCAGCGCCATTTTCGCCGGTGGTGGATACAGGTCGTGGTCGACCACGACCGCCCAGCCACCCGCTGCCCACAACAGCAAGCCCACCAGGAACACCCCGACGGCGGCCGCGGTCGAGCTGTCGAAAACGTCCGCGAGCCGGCTCAGGAGCGTGCGGGACGTGGGCATGCCCCATTTCAGCACATCGTCCGCACGGGCCGGGTCCCCCGAAAGACGGACCGGCGGCGGACCACAAGCGGGACGACGGTGGACCGACGTGCCCGGCACAGTGGGGGAATGAACGAACTGAGCAACCCCGTACTGCTGACGATCGCCGCGTGCGAAGTCGGTTTCTGGGTGCTGGTGGTCGGCGGATTGCTGCTGCGCTATGTGATCCGGGTGCCGCGTGCGAGCACCGTGGCGCTGGCTCTGGTGCCGGTCCTGGATGTGGTGCTGGTGGTCGCGGTGGCGATCGACCTCCACCGTGGTGGCGAGGTGACCTTCGCCCATCGTGTCGCCGGGATCTATCTGGGCTGCACGGTGATGTTCGGTGGCCGGATGATCCGGTGGGCCGACGAGCGATTCGCCCACCGCTTCGCCGGTGGACCGGTCCCGGTGAAGATCCCGAAGTACGGGCCGGAACGCACCCGCAAGGAATGGGCCGATTTCTCCCGCTGGCTCGGTGCGGCGGCTATCGCCGGCGCGCTCACCCTGGCGTTGAGCTACACCGTCGCCGATGCCGCCCAGCGCGAACAGTTGATGGGGGTGTTCGGCAGCCTCGGTGTGATCACCGTGATCTGGCTGCTCACCGGGCCGGTGTGGGTCACGGGGTCGCGGCGCGACTGAACGCGATGCTCGGGTGATCGGTTCGATCACCCGAGCGTTCCGGGCTCAGACGGTGGCAGCGGACCGGTCGCTGATCACCTCACCGATCCACGGCAGCACGGCCGACCGCACCTCGACCGTGCGCGGGAGCAGCCCGTTGGCCGCGAGGAGGTCGGCGGCGCGTTGCTGTTCGTCGAGGAAATCCTCGCTCACCGGATGCACGCCGAAGGGACGGCCGCGCAGGGCTGCTTCCCAGGCATCCAGGTCGGCGGGGATGCCACGTGCCTGTGCGTCGTCGACGAAGTACTGGGCCGCCTCGCGGGGGTTCGCGGCGATCCAGGCGTCGGACTCCTGGAGTGCGGCCAGCACCGCTTCCACTGCGGCGCGGTTGCTTTCGGCCAGGTCGCGACGGGTGAACCACAGCGACGGGTGGCTGAAGACCGAGGCGGTGTCGACCAGCGTGGTGAGCTCGGTGGCCGCCTCCACGTCTTGAAGACCGGGGTAGGTACCGACCCAGGCGTCGAGGTCACCGGCCAGCAGCGCGGCGCCGCCCCCGCGCACGTCGACATCGACCGGTTCGACGTCGGCCCAGCTGAGACCGGCCTGGTCGAGGGCGAACAGCAACAGGGTGGTCTGCCACGAGCCGTGCGCGATCCCGACCCGCTTGCCTTTCAGATCCGCGGCGGAGGTGATGCCGCTCGCCGCGGTCGCGACCAGCCTGCCGTTCTCCACACGCGGGCCCGAGATACCGAGATAGACGATGTCACGCTGGTTGGCGAGCGCGGTGATCGGCGGGGTGAACCCGGTGCCGATGATGTCGTAGCCGCCCTCGGTGAACAACCAGTCCGAGTGTTCGCTCGGCAGCGCGGTGGTGGGATCGACTCGCGCGGGCTGCGGCAGCGCACGCAGATCGACCCATTCGACCTCGGGCAGCGACCGTTCCAGGATCCCGCGATGACGCAGGACGAACAGCGAATTGTTGTGCGGGAAGTAGCCGACCCTGATACCACTCATCGCGCGTCTCCGATCAGGCCGAGACGGCGGGCCTCGTCGGCCAGACCGCTGCGCTGCCACTGCACCGCGAGATTCGACGGATCGAATTCGACCGAGCCGCCGAGGGTTTCGGCGATCGCCTGATACTGCGCGCCCTCCTCGAGCAGCACGACGAACTTCGCCAGTTCCAGCAGACCGGCGCGACCGATCACGTTCGCGCCACCGTTGGCCTCGAAGATCGCGACCAGGTGCGGGTCGACCTCGAGGCGGCCGAGAATGAAGTCGCCCGCACCGACCGTGCGGTCGATGTGCGGCGGGATCTCGCGCGACAAGGTGAGTCGCTGCGAGGCGGCGTAGCGAATCGGCAGGGTGCGGTGGGTCTGTGCCCAGCCGCCGAGCCATGGGGTGTGGATGTGGACGACGGAGGTGATCTCGGGGTGCGCGCGGAACACCTTCGCGTAACCGGTGACGAATCCGGCGGATCCCTTGCCGGACAGCACTTCTCCGTCGAAGGTGGCGACGACGGGCGCGACGGTCCGGTCGTCGGCCCACGGGCCGGGCTCGTTGAGAGCGACGGCGATCTCCTCGCCGGGTACGCGCTCGACGAAGTTGACGGTGCCGTTGCCGGTGACGGTGCCGGTCTCCCGGAATACCCGGAACGCGGTGTCGGCGTCGCGGGTGACCGCATCGACGAAGGCGGTGACGGCCTCCGGCAGACGGGTTTCGGTGGTGGTCAAGGTTGCTCCTGCGTTATCGGGCCGTCGCGAGGACGGTGTCGGTGGACGGGGTGGTGAGCCGGGAACGGCCCAGCAGTGGCAGTACTTCCTCGCCGACCCGGTAGGCCTCTTCCAGGTGCGGGTTGCCCGCGAGGATGAAGGCGTCGACGCCGAGGTCGATCAGTTCGTCGAGCCGCTGGGCGACCTGCTCGTAGCTGCCGACCAGGCCGAAGGCCGGGCCGCCGCGGATCAGGCTGAATCCGCACCAGACGTTGGGCTGGACTTCCAGATCGCGGTATCCGGTGATGGTTTCGGGCACCCAGCCCTTGATCCGGGCCGCCCCGACGGAGTCGCCCTGAGCGGCGCGGTTGGCGGCGTCGCGGTCGACGAAGGCCCAGCCCTTCTCGATCTCGGCCCAGGCCGCTTCCTCGGTGTGGCGGGCGACGATGTCGATGCGGACCGCGAACTTGGGCGTGCGGCCGGTGGTTTCGGCGTTGCGGCGGACACCGTCGAACTTGGCGCGCAGGTCGGCGTAGGGCTCGAGCCAGGACAGGTAGTAGTCGGCGTGGCGCCCCGCCGCGGCGACGGCGGCACCCGAGGAGCCGGAGAAGTACACCTCGGGGAAAGGCTGTCCGGCCAGACCCGGTGGCAGTGCGGCGCCCTCGGTGCCGAAGAAACGGCCGTCGTGGTCGAAGGATTCGCCGTCCCAGACCCCGCGCAGCACGTCGAGGAATTCGCTCGTTCGCGCGTAGCGGTCGTCATGGGAAACCTTGTCGCCCCACCACAATTGGGCCGGTCCGCCGCCACCGCTGATGATGTTGTAGACGAGTCGCCCGCCGGTGGCGCGTTGCAGACTCGCCGACATCCTGGCCGCCTGCACGGGATGGAGGAAGCCGGGCTGGAACGCCACCATGAAGCGGTAGGTGGTGGTCTCGGCGGCGAGTGCGGCGGCCACGGCCCACGGGTCGTCGGTCACCGGGAACGAGGGCAGCAGCCCGCCGAGGAAGCCCGCCGATTCCGAGGCCTTGGCGACCGCGGCGACATGGTCGAGATAGCTGTACTGATCGAGTGCGCCGTCGCGGATGGCCGGTGCGATATTTCCGGGCCCGTAGCCGCCCGCGTTGCCCCGGTTGTAGCGGCGCGGGGTGCGCAGGGAAGCGTGGTCGCCTTCCATGCCGATGCGCCAGTAGACGTCGATGGTCATGCGGTGAGCTCCTGCGCGGTGGGGAGGGTGCGGCCTGCCGGGTCGGCGAGGAACAGCAGGTGTTCGCCCGCGCGGTGGATTTCCTCGATGTTCGGGTGGCCGGACAGCACGAAGGTCCGCACTCCGGCGCTCTCGTAGGCCGAGAGTTGGTGTGCCACCTGCTCGTAACTGCCGACCAGGCCGATGCTCCGGTCGTAGCCGAAGGCGTCGAAGCCCGCCCAGCGTCCATCACCCAGCGCGTGGTCGGCGGCGGTATCGGGGCGGTCGAGCTCGTCCCACTGGCGGTGGACCCTGGCCCAGGCTTCGTCCTCGGTCTCCCTGGCGATGATCGGCAGCTCCAGACCGACCCGTACCCGGCGTCGCGCCGCGGCGGCCCGCTCCCCCAGTTCGGTGACGGCGGAGGCGATTCCGTCGGCCCGCTCGGCGAAGAGATGGACATCGCCGTGCGCGGCCGACAAGGCCAGCGCGGCGGGTGACGTGCCGCTCAGGTGGACGGTCGGGAACGGCAGACCGGACAGGATGCCGCGGAATCCCCCGTCGATGACGTCGTAGTACCGGCCCGCGTAGTCGAAGCCGGTGCCCGCGAATCCCGCTGCGCTGATCTCGTTCTCGTTCCAGACCCCACGCGCGACGGTGAGGAATTCCGCGGCGCGGTCGTAGCGTTCGTCGCCGGTGACGCGATCGCCGCGCGAGCGGGCCTCGGCGGCGTCGGTGTCGACAGCCAGCCGCCAGTTCAATCGGCCCGCCGAGTGCCGCTGCAGGGTCGCCGACACCTTGGCCGCGTACACCGGTGTGCCGAAAGCGGGCTGGAATTCGACCGTCACCCGGGTATAGCGGGTGGCGCGCAGGGCGGCGGCCGCCACGATCCAGGACTCCTCGCCGAGCGGGTCGTAAGGCGCGAGCACACCATCGAACCCGTTCAGTTCGGCGGCGTCGACGATCTGGGCGAGATCGTCGAACGGACCGAAGCGACCCGGACGCACGTCGGTGGTCTCGAGCGGAGGTGTCGGCAGGCCGAAGCCTCCGCGACCGCGCAGACCCGGATCGGCGCGCCGACCGTCGCCGCGGCTGGGCAGCCGCCACACGAACTCGGTCATGCGGGCACCCGCTCGGCGGCGACGAGTTCCCGCGCGCGAGCCAACGGCTCAGGGGCGACCCAGGATTCGAGATCGAAATCGGCGGCCAGGAAGCCGTGGGTGTAGAGGAATTGCTTCTGCACGCCGAGTAGTTCGACGCGTTCGGCGGTGAGCGAGGGATGCAGGCCGCGATGGAACTCGTCACCGTAGGCCGCGGCGACGCCGTCGGGACCGGACAGCGTTTCGCGCTGCAACACCGCGCGGACCCCGTCGAGATCACCGGCGGCCCAATCGGCGGCGCGCAGGCTCTGCGCGAGGAAGCCGACAACGACCTCGGGCCGGGATTCCAGCAGGTCCGCGTGCACGGTGATGGGGCGCGGAGTGCCGTTGTTGACCCGCAGGTGCTTGGTGGCCGAGGCGTCGAGATCGACCGCGACGCGCAGCCCGTTCTCCTTGGCTACTTCCTGGGCGCGGGCGCCCTTGACGTAGATGGCGTCGACCTTGCCGTCGAGGAGTTCCTCCACACCCCACGTCGTCGAGCGCCGTGCACTCTGGATCGCGGTGCGCACCTGCGGATCCCGTTCGACATCGAGCTCGACGACCCGGACATCGGCCAGGGTCAGCCCGGCGGGGCGCAGCGCGTTGGCGAAGCCGTGCAGTGCCATCGCACGCGGGAAGCTGCGCGCCTGATCCTGCGCCCACGCGGGCACACCGACGCGCAGACCGGCCAGGCCCGCCGCGTCGGCGACCGGCGATTCGGGGCCGACCAGGATCGCCTGGGACTCGTCGATCCAGGTGAGCCCGATCAGGCGGGTGGGCGAACCCTGCGCGCGAGCGGCCAGGGCGGGCACATTGCCGCCCTCCCGGATCAGGCCCGACAGGTCGTGGGAGAAGTGGTGGCCGGCGAGCTCGGGGCCCGCGTCCTGGAGAACGCCGAACTCGAGGCCGGCGCTGGCGGCGGTCTCGCCGAGCCAGCCGAGGCTGTGCGCGAGACCGCTCGCGGTCGGCACGGGGCAGCGGGTGTACCACAGGGTTTCGGTCATGACAGGCTCCTGGTGTGTGGTCCGACGCCGAGCTGGGCGAGGAATTGCGTGCGGTACCCGAGGGTTTCGGGTGCCGCGTGATCACGCGGGTGGGGTAGATCGATGACCTCGTCGACGGCGAAACGGCCGTGGTCGAGGATGATCACCCGATCGGCGAGGCGGATCGCCTCGTCGACGTCGTGGGTGACCATGAGGACGGCGGGCCGGTGCCGCGCGACGAGATCGCCGACCAGGTCCTGCATCTGGAGCCGGGTGAGGGCGTCCAGTGCCGCGAACGGTTCGTCGAGCAGCAGCAGTTCCGGTTCGCGCACCAGCGCCCTGGCGAGTGCGGCGCGCTGGGCTTCACCACCGGACAGGGTGGCGGGCCACTGACCGGCTTTGCCGTCGAGGTGGACTTCGTGCAGTGCGCGCAGACCGGCTTCGCGTTGCGGCTTGCCGCGCCGCAGGCCGACGATGACGTTGGCCAGTACCCGCTTCGACGGGATCAGCCGGGGTTCCTGATAGACCGTCGTGCGTCGGGCAGGCACCAATACCTCACCGGCATCGGGGGTTTCGAGCCCGGTGAGCAGACGCAGCAGAGTGGTCTTGCCGGTGCCGCTCGGGCCGAGCAGCACCACGAACTCGCCGCGGCGGATGGTCAGGTCGACTCCGTCGAGAACTGTCTTCTCGCCGAACGCCTTACGCAGACCGGTGATCGATACCGCTACCGGGGCCGGAGCTTCGGTCTCGACGGGGACCGGCGCTGCTGTTGTCGTCGTCATCGGATCGCCACCTGCTTCCGCCAGGGCATCGCGTAGCGCTCCGCGAGCCGCACGAGTGCGTCGAACACCAGACCGAGCAGCGCGTAGAGCACGACGCACAGCACCATGTAGTCGGTGCGGTTGTATTCCTGAGCGAGAGTCACCAGGTAGCCGACGCCCTGCTGGGTGCCGACCTGCTCGGCGGCGATGAGCGCGGTGATGCTGATCGACAGGCACACCCGCAGCGCCATCAGAATCCCGGGCAGCGCGGCGGGCACGATCACCTCGACCACCAGCCGGGTGCCGGTGAGCCCGAAACTGCGTGCCGCCTCGACCATCTTGCGGTCGACATTGCGCACACCGAGATAGGTGTAGGCATACATCGGCGCTGTCGTCGCCACCGCGATGAGCAGGATCTTGTACAGCTCGTCGATCCCGAACCAGGCGATGAACAGCGGAACCAGCGCCAGAAACGGCACCGCCCGCACGATCTGCATGGTCGAGTCGACCAGTTCCTCCCCGAGGCTGGACAACCCCGACAGCAGGCCGAGCACCAGCCCGACCCCGACGCCGATCGCGACCCCGGCGGCCGCGCGCCCGAACGAGGCGAGCGCGAAGTCCACCAGCTGGCCGCTGTCGAACAGTTCGACGAAGGCCGACCAGACCGCGCCGGGGCCCGCTATCACCCGCGGCGAGATCGCGCCGCTCGCCGAACCCACCCACCAGACCAGCACGATCGCGGCGGGTAGAACAGCGCGCAGGCCGAGTGACAACCATCGCGGCCGCTGCCGGGCGACGCGCGCCCGGGGCGGGGCCAAGGCGAGGGTGCTCATCTCACTTGCCCTTCAGCGCGGCGAGCTGGTCCGGGGTGAGCTTGGATTTCAGGTCGTAGAAGATGTCGGCGGCGGTGATCCGGCGGGAGATGACGCCGTTGTCGGCGAAGGTGTTCACCACGTCGGCCAGGTCGATGGCATCGGATTCGGCGGGCAGTCGGGGCACGGTGACCTCACCGCCGACCCGGACCGCGTCGGCGAGCCGGTCACCGGTCAGCGCCCGCGGGCCGGACTTCTCGAAGACGTTTTCGAAGTCGGCGGGCGCCGCCTTCTGCTTCGCGGTGAGTCCCTGCAGTACTTCCAGGTACTTCGCGGCGATATCGGGGCGCTTGTCGAGAACTTCGGTGCGGAACACCACCACGGTGTTGTCCTTGGAGCCGACGGACTTCTCGGTGGCGATCTCCTTGGCGCCCGCGGCCTTGGCCTCCTGGTAGGGCACCAGGAACGATGCCCACGCGTCGACCTTGCCGGTCGCGAAGGCCGAAGCGGCGTCCTTCTGCTGCAGGGGCACCCGGGTCACCTTGTCGGCCGGAATGCCCGCCTGGGCGAGCGCTTTGAGCGTGATGTACTCGCCCTTGCCCGCGGGATTCACCGCGATCCGCTTGCCCACCAGGCCTGCCACGGTGGTCACGCCCGAGTCCGGGGTCACCACGATGCCGCTCTGATCCTGACCCGCCGGGTCGGCCACGGCGACGATCTTCACGCCGACATCCTTGGACAGCGCGCCGACGACGGGGCTGAACGCGGCGCCGGAGACATCGAGTTCGCTGGTGTTGAACAGCTTCAGCATGGAGCTGAAACCCGGCGTGGTGCTGACCCATTCGATCTTGGCGCCCAGCGGGGCGAGTGCGGCGTCGAAGGTGCCGTCGCGCTTGCCGACGGCGAGCGGGCCGCTGTTGCCCGGATCGGTGACCTTGAGCACGAACGAGGCTTGCGCCCCCTGTTCCGGCGTGGAGCCGGAGCCACACGCCGCGACGAGGGCTACGACGGGGACGATCGCGAGGGCGATCCGCGAGAAGGCCGGCAGCCTGCGGGACATCGGGGCTCCTGTTCGGGGCTGGGGGTTGATGCCTTCGCAGCGTAGGAGCGGGTGTGGTCTCGAACGAGGTATGCCTTTCCACGGATCGGAAAGCTTGACAGCGGTGGACTTGTCGTTCTATGGCACATAACCGAGGTTTCCGGACTCTTGTTTTCCACATAGCGGAAATTTGGGCGGTCGAGCGCTCGAACACCTGTGTTACCGTCGGCTCTGTGGAGACCTCCAGCGTGCAGACCGTGACCAGGGCCCTCTCGGTACTCGACTGCTTCCGCGGCGGCGAGGAGCGTGGGGTCTCGGAAGTCGCCCGCGCCCAGGGCCTGGCGATCAGCACCACCCACCGTCTGCTCGGTGCGCTCGTGCAGGCCGGGTTCCTGGAGAAGGACGCCGAGTCCAGTCGCTACCGCATGGGCGGAGCACTGGCCGAATACGGTCAGATCGCCTATCGCCAACATCGGATCTACCTCGCCGAGCCCTACCTCGAGCAACTGGCCGCCACCACCGGAGCGACCGGGTCGGTGGCCACCCGCCACGGCATCCACGCGGTCCTGCTGGGCACCAGCCGTTGGCGCGAGAGCGACGGGCACAAGCTCCAGGGTGTGCGACTTCCGCTGCACGCCAGCGCACTCGGCAAAGCGCTGCTGGCATGGTCGGATGCCAGCGATGACGAATTGCGGGCGCTGCCTTACGAAGAGGGCACCGAGCGTTCGGTGTCGAGCCCCGAGGAACTGCGTGCGGAACTGATCACCACGCGCGAACGCGGCTATGCGTTCAACGATCGTGAACTCGACCCAGGATTCCGGACCATCGGCCTGCCGATCCTCGACAGCCAGGGTCGCTGCCGCTTCGCTCTGGGCATGCGCGGACCCGCGACGCTGATGATCGACGAGCGGGTGCCGTTCTTCGTGGAACTGGCCAAGGTCACCGCGGCCGACATCGCCGCGAGGTTCGCCGCCGACTGAAGACCCGCCCCACACCGATCGCGTCACACCCTCGGAAAATGCCGCGCGGAAACGGTTGCGCCCCGGATACCTTGAACCGAGTGGTTAGTCGATGCAACGAAAGGACCTCGGTGGCTACCGATACCGTGAGCCCGGCTGTCGGTCTGCGTTCCGAACGAGGTCCGATCCTGGCCTCGCTCATGCTCTCCACCGGGCTGGTGGCCCTCGACTCGACCATCATCGCCACAGCGGTGCTCACCATCACCGACACTCTCGGCGGGTTCGCGATGTTCCCGTGGCTGTTCTCCATCTACCTTCTCGCGCAGGCCGTCACGGTACCGATCTACGGCAAGCTCGCCGACATGGTCGGGCGCAAGCCGGTGATCCTGTTCGGGATCGCGGCGTTCGCGGTGGGGTCGCTGCTGTGCGGGCTGGCCACGAGCATGGTGGCGCTCATCGCCTTCCGGGCGATCCAGGGCATCGGAGCGGGCGCGATCCAGCCGATGACGATGGTGATCGCCGGTGATCTGTACACACTGGCCGAACGCGCCAAGGTCCAGGGGTATCTGGCCGGGGTGTGGGCGAATTCGGCCGTGCTCGGCCCGCTGCTGGGCGGCTTGTTCGCCGACCATCTGAGCTGGCGGTGGATCTTCCTGATCAACCTTCCGCTGTGCGCGGTCGCGGCCTGGATGTTGGTGCGCCACTTCACCGAATCGGCGGTGCGCCGCACCCAGCGCATCGACTACCTCGGTGCGATCCTGCTCACCGTCGGTGCGGGCGCCCTGATCCTCGCCCTGCTCGAAGGTGGTCAGGCCTGGGAGTGGACCTCACCGGTCTCGCTCACCTTGTTCGTGGGCAGCGTGACGGTGCTGGCGCTGTTCGTGGTGGTCGAGCTGCGGACGGCCAACCCGATTCTGCCGCTGTGGATCTTCACCCGGCGCGTGGTGATCGCGAGCTGCACGGTCTCCTTGCTGGTCGGCGCCGTCATCCTCGGATTGACCTCGTACGTGCCGACTTTCGCCCAGGGCGTGCTCGGGACCACCGCCCTGGTGGCCGGGCTCACCGTGGGTGGGCTCACGCTCGGCTGGCCGCTCGCCGCGACCCTGTCCGGCAGGCTGTACCTGCGCTGGGGATTCCGCATCAGCGGCGTCGTCGGCAGCACGATCGCCGCGCTCGGCTGCGCGACCACGCTGCTCGTCGACCCGCAGTCGAGCCCGTGGCAGATCGCGGCCTCCTGCTTCCTCATCGGCTGCGGGATGGGCCTGGTCGCCTCCCCTACCCTCATCGCCGCTCAGGCCAGCGCCGAATGGCACGAACGCGGCGTGGTCACCTCCGCCAACATGTTCGCCCGTTCTCTCGGCAGCGCACTGGGCGTCGCGGTGTTCGGCGCCGTCGTCAACGCCGGCATCCACAACCCCGACCATCCCGCACCCGGCGAACTCGCCCACGGCATCCACCTGGTCTTCCTCGCGATGCTGGCCATGGCTGTCGTCATGCTCGTCGCCGCCGCGACCATGCCGGGCCGCGGCCACGTCTCCGCGACGGTCAGCGCGCCGTGATCACCGCGCGATGTCGGCCACGACCTCGCCCTCGATGGGCCGCGGCCGCGCGTCATCCGCAGGCATCGAGGTGGTCTGGGTATCGCGACCAGCGTCGGTCGGCGAACCTCAACCGAGGTGGTCGAGCTGTTGGGCGGGCACGTCGGGCCGTTGCCTCCCGACGAACTCGTGGCGCATTTCCCTGAGAGAGACGAGACGGCCGCCGAGATCGGCATCGGCCCCGGGTTCGATCCCGAGGTCCTCGCGGATCGCTCGACGCAGCAGGCGGACACCGAAGCCCACTGACTCGTCCAGGAAGCGATAGAGTGCCGCGACCTCCACGGCGTCGTTCTCGTCCAACTGGAGCGCTGTGCGATGGGCGATGTCGAGGCAGCGATTGACCTCCGACGCAAAATCGAGTGCTCGATCCGACACCACCATCTGCGCACGGGAATAGCTGTCGCGCAACGCCTCCCGCGCAGTCTCGAACTTGGCGAGATCAGGGGTACGCCCGCCGCTTTTCTCGTCGAGATAGTGCCGGATCGCCGTTCGGCAGGAATGCGCCGTGGTGTTGAGATCCGCGTAGACCGCCCGCTTCTCGTCGGTGGCCTCTTTCCGGGTGAGCTCCCGCAGTTCCTCCGCTCGATTGTCGCGCTGTACCTTCGCATCGATTCGCTTGCTGCGAATCGCGAAGACCTGGGTCACGACGCCGCCCCCGAGCGTGCCGACAACCGTGATCGAGGCAACCGCCACATTGGTCCAATCCATGGTCGCTATTCTCTCTGCACCCCAATAAGATTCACCACCCGCTCGATCATTCCGCAGCGCGACGGCGATCTGTAGCTTCCTACCATGGTGGGAATCGGGAATTCTGAGGATCAGACCGCGGACGAGGTCCAGCGCCGGAAACGGCGGGCGGGCTCGTTCGGCGCGCAGGCAGCCGTCTACGCCGAGCATCGGCCGGACTATCCGGAGGCGGGGATTCGGTGGGCGCTGGAGGCGGTCGCGAAAAAGGCGGGGGTTGTTGTGCTGGATTTGGGAGCGGGGACAGGCAAGCTCACCGGCGGTTTGCTCGCCGCGGGGGTCGAGGTGATCGCGGTGGAACCCGATGAGGCGATGCGGGCCGAACTCGTTCGTCACTTTCCCGCAGTGACGGCGCTTTCCGGTACGGCGGAAGCGATTCCGCTGGCCGATGGATCGGTGGACGCGGTGCTCGCCGGGCAGGCGTTCCACTGGTTCGATCAAGCGCGGGCGTTTCCCGAGATCGCGCGGGTGCTGCGCGCGGAGGGGGTGTTCGCCGCGTTCTGGAACAACGACGACAACAAGGTCGAGTGGGTCGCGGGACTGCAGGAGGTCTCGCGCTCGTCCGCGTCGTTTCCACCGTCGTCGTCCGATGACGCGCTGCCCGCGCACCCACTGTTCGCGCCGTTCGAGTACGTCGAGTTCGCGCACAGCCAGCGGCGGACCGCCGAATCACTGACCGCGTCCATCGGCACCAATTCACACACCGTGGTCATCTCCGCGCAAGAACGAGCCGAAGTGCTCGGCCGGATCCTCGACTACCTGCGTGCGACACCGGAGACCGCCGACGGCGAGTTCGATCTACCGCTGCGCACCGAGGTGATCCGCACGGTCCTGGGCCCGAATTCACCCCGGTGAGCGCCGATCACGGACACGAATGAACCCGCGCCGGACCGCGGGTTTCACCGTGCCGAGGTTCGCCGCCGCCATGACCGGACTCGGCTGTCGCGCCCGCTATGCCGAGCGTTCCTCCGATCTGCGCACCACGTCGACGATTTCATCGGAGGCGAATTCGACGACGCGACGAACGCGGGAGTTGGCGACCGGTGCCAAGTCCACGACGATCGACGCGCCCGCGGCGGGTTGGGTGAGCGCGGTGATGCGGTCCTGGAGGAAGCCGCCGTCGGGGACCGGGACGCGGATGATGTCGCCGACCGTCAGGGCTTCGGCGCGGATTCGGCCACCGGTCGCGGTGGGATCGTGCGTGCCGCAACGGGTGTGGCCGACCGTTGCGCCGAGGCCGCGTTCGGCGATGGTCCACCAGACGGGTGAGTCGGGATCTTCGGGGCCGATTCGGGTGTGCCAGGACAGGATTCGGTCGCGTTCGGCTTCGGCGTCGGCGCGGGTCTCGTGCAGGGACAGCTGGCGCCGGACCGGAGCGTTGCGGGGCCGGGTGGTGCCCGCGGCGCCGTCGACGACCAGGATCCAGCGGGCGCCCACGGCTTCGTCGCGGCGGGCGGTGACCCGTTTGGCCAGGGCGAGGCCCGGGGTGGCGCCGAGTCGGTCGGCGGCTTCCTCGATGCTCTCGACCAGCCCCAGCGCACGCAGCAGCTCGGCGACCGACAGTTCCGAGGTGGCCAGTTCCTGGGCCAGCGCGGGCATGGGGGTACGCCTGCGCCAGCCGATGCGGGCACAGTGCTCGTGGCGGGTGAACCACAGGCCGCTGCGGGAGCGGCGGTGATGGTCGATCACCACCGCCCACCAGTCCCATTCCGGTTCGGCGACAAGGCGTGTGCGGATCCAGCGCTCCCGTTCGGCGGTCGGTACCCGTTCCTCCGGCGGTACGAAGTTGCGCAGCGCGGCGCGCACCGCCGATTCGGTACGCCCGACCGTGATCGCCGTGCGGGCCAGATCGGCGCCCGCGCGCAGATCGTCGGCCAGTATCCGGTATTCCGATTCCCGCCAGGTGGTTCCGTGCTGGCGTGGCGGCCGCAGATCGCCGCGGTTCTCGTCACTCATCTCGTGTGCCCCCGTTCTCGCACCGCCCGGCCACACTCGCGTCCGGGCTGGTTGTGTGACACTTCGACGATACCGAGGGGGTACGACAGAAAATGGCTCTCTGCCAGCGGCTTTCCAGCAAACGGAGCTATCCGGTGTGTACTGCGTCGCGGCGGCCGAAGGCGTAGTAGCCCGCGCAGACCAGTGCCGCCCAGACCGCACCGACGACCAGTGCGGTGCGCCCGCCATCGGTCCACAGCAACAGCACCACGACCAACCCGAGGAAACCCAGCGCGGCCCACGTGGTGACGGGAGCGCCGGGCAGCCGGTAGTCGCTGCCGGGCAGCTCGCCCGCCCGAACCTTGGCACGATACTTGATGTGGCACACCAGGATCACGCTCCACACGACGATGATCCCGACGGTACTCACCGAGGTGATGTAGGCGAAGGCCTTGTCCGGCGAGATCGCGTTGACGACCACCCCGATGACCATCGCGCCCGCCGAGGCGCAGATGCCGGTGAACGGCACCGACTGCTTGCTCAAGATCGCGAACTTCGCGGGCGCTTCGTCACGCAACGCGAGGCTGCGCAGCATCCGGCCGGTGGAGTAGATGCCCGAATTGCACGATGAGAGTGCCGCGGTGAGCAGCACGAAGTTGATGATGCCCGCGGCCGCGGGGATGCCGATCTGCTCGAAGACCTCGACAAACGGGCTGCGCCCGGCGTGGAAACTGCGCCAGCTCGCCACCGACATGATCACCACGAGCGCACCGACGTAGAACAGACCGATCCGGAACGGCAGGGTGTTGATCGCCTTGCGCAGCGTGGTCTCGGGGTCGCGAGCTTCTCCCGCTGTCACGCCGACCAGTTCGACACCGACGTAGGCGAACACGACGATCTGCAACACGAGCAGGGTCTGACCGAAACCGTGCGGGAACATGCCGCCGTCGGCCCACAGGTTGGTCACCGTGGGATCGGCGGCGTGGCCGAAGCCGAACACCAGCACACCGATGCCGATCAAGATCATCGCCAGGATCGCGGTCACCTTGATGGCCGAGAACCAGAACTCGCCCTCACCGAAGACTCGCACCGAGATCAAGTTCGCGGTGAACAGCACCGCGAGCACGACCAGCGCGGTCACCCACTGCGGGATATCGAACCAGTACTGGACGTAGTGGCCGGCCACCGTGATCTCGGCCATGCAGGTCGACACCCACACCGCCCAGTACGACCAGCCGGTCGCGAACCCGGCGAACCGGCCGAGGAACTCGTGCGCGTATTCGGCGAAACTGCCCGACACCGGGCGGTAGGTCAGCAGCTCACCGAGCGCGCGCATGATGACGAAGATCGCCAGCCCGGCGGCGAGATAGGCCAGGATCAGCGACGGACCCGCCTGCTCGATCGCCGCGCCGGAGCCGTAGAACAGCCCGGTGCCGATCGCACCGCCGATGGCGATCATCTGGATGGTGCGCGGGTTCAGGCCGCGCTCGTATCCCTCCGATTCGGCCGTAGAGGCGGACGCCACGGGGGCGTCGGTGGATAGGCCGGAGCCATCGGCTGACATGGAGCAGTCCTTCCGTCGCGTCGATCAGTCGTGCACGCTACCGCCCCGCAACCGTGGCCGGTGTCACCACCACCGGTGCGCGGAAATACCGGCAGTCCGGCGCGGGTTGGCCTCCATAGGGGTAGTACACAACTCGAGGAGGCTCATGAGCGCCGTCACGCTGTCGGTTCTGGATCTGGCACCGGTGCAATCGGATGCGACGGCCGGTGACGCGTTGCACGCGACGACCCGCTTCGCACAGCACGCCGAAGAGCAGGGCTTTCGCCGATTCTGGGTGGCCGAGCACCACAACATGCCCGGCATCGCCAGTGCGGCGCCGGCGGTGGTGCTGGCGCATCTGGCCGCGTCCACCTCGCGGATCAGGGTCGGCTCGGGCGGGGTGATGTTGCCGAACCATCCGCCGCTGGTGGTCGCCGAACAGTTCGGCACACTCGAGTCGCTGCATCCCGGACGGATCGATCTCGGGATCGGCCGCGCCCCCGGCACCGATCCGGTCACCGCGCGCGCACTGCGCCGCAGTGCCGAAGGACTCGGTGGTGACGCGTTTCCTCAGGAACTCACCGCGCTGATCGGCTTCTTCCGTGGCGCCGATCCGAGCGGGATCGTGGCAAGCCCCGGCCTCGATGCGGAACCGCAGGTGTGGCTGCTCGGTTCGAGCGGCTACAGCGCGCAGGTCGCCGCGGTGCTGGGTCTGCCGTTCGCGTTCGCCCATCACATCGCCCCCGACAACACCGTCGCCGCGCTGACGCTCTACCGCGACAACTTCCGGCCGTCGCAGACCCTGAGCGAGCCGTACACGATCGTGGCCGCCTCCGCGATCTGCGCCGACACCGATGCCGAGGCAGACCGCCTCGCCGCACCCCGTGATCTCGCCTTCGCCAACCTGCGCTCGGGCCGCCCCCAGGCACTGGCCACCCCGGAGCAGGCCGCGGGCTTCCCCGGCACCGACGCCGAACGCCACTTCGCGGCGCAGCGCCGGGCCGCGCAGCTGCAGGGCTCGCCGGAGACGGTCCGCGCCCAAGCCGCACAACTGCTCGACGCCACCTCTCCCGACGAGCTCATGCTCAACACCCTCGTCTACGACCTCGACGCCCGCATCCGCTCGCTCGACCTGACCAAGAAGGCGATCGACGGCTGAGCGCTTCGCTCAGCGCAGTCGGAATCCCCTGGCGGCCAAGGACTCCCGCAACCGGTGGCGGCCGTTGAGGGAGGCCGCCGAGGCCAGCCGGGCGAGGGTGCGCTCGGTCCACGAGAACGGCAGGCCCTGATCGGTGTAGATCTCGCCGATCCGCTGTTCGTACTCGGCGACCGGCTCGCGCTGGACCGGAAGGTCGTAGGTCTCGTGATGCAGCACCGCCGTCTGCGGTAGGCGCGGCTTGACCCTGGTGCCCTCCGCCGGGTCCGGGTGGCCGACAACCAGGCCGAAGACCGCGAAGACGTGGTCGGGCAGATTCAGCTCGGCGGCCACCGCTTCCGGGTCGTTGCGCAGCGCGCCGATGTAGACGGTGCCCAAGCCGAGAGATTCGGCGGCGACCACCGCGTTCTGTGCGGCGAGCGCGGCGTCGACGAAGCCGACGTAGCTGGATTCGAGATAGTCGGCACCCTCCAGCGGTGCGCCGTGATCGTCGGCGAGCTGACGCAACCGGGCGAAGTCGGCAGTCCAGACCAACAGCACGGGCGCCTGCTCGATATGCGCTTGACCGCCCGCGATCGCGGCCAACCTGGCCCGGCGCGCCGGATCACGGACCTCGATGACGCTCCACACCTGCAGGTTCGACGAGGTCGCCGCCGACTGCGCGGCCGAGACCAGCAGCCGAATCGTGTCCGGCGATACGGGATCCGGGAGATAGCGGCGCACCGACTTGTGCGCGTGCAGCACTTCGAGCACCGGATTCCACTGGGCCGGAATCTCGGTGGCCGGGTCCGCGTAACGCTGCTGTACGGGGTGGGTGGGGCTCGGTGCGGTCTGCGTCATAGGGATATCGTCGGCCAACGCGCCGCGGCCGTCTGCGGTAACCCTCACCGTGAACCGAACGGCTGCCTCGGTCCGGCCGGTCGATACAGTGGACGCGGGGAGCCCACCGACTGGTGGGACAAAGAGAGTGCGTCATGGGCAAGGTGTTCGATCGGATCGACGACAAGTTGCGGGCATTCATCACCGAACAGCCGATGTTCTTCATCGGCACCGCGCCGTCGGCCGGCGGCCACGTGAATGTCTCCCCCAAGGGCTATCGCGACACCTTCGCCGTACTCGACGACCACACCGTCGCCTATCTCGATCTGTTCGGCAGCGGCTCGGAAACGATCGCCCATCTGCGCGACAACGGCCGGATCACCGTGATGTTCTGTTCGTTCACCCGCACCACCCGCATCCTGCGACTCTTCGGCGCGGGCCGGGTGGTTCGCCCCGACTCCGACGAATTCGACACGCTGCGTGAACATTTCGGCACCGGCCACACCGGAATCCGTTCGGCGGTGGTGATCTCGGTCGACCGGATCGCCGACTCGTGTGGCTGGTCGGTGCCGAAACTCGACCTCGTCGAGGAACGCTCGATCCTCGACGAGGCCCATACCCGCCGCACCGATGCCGATTTCGCCCGCCGCATCGCCGGCGACAACGCCACCAGCATCGACGGGCTGCCCGCGCTCGAGCCGGACCATCCGGTGCCGTCCACCGTGCGGCGCTGAGGTCAGGTCGCCGGGACCGAGGTGACCGCGATCGCCGGCTCGGACAGGCTGCCGAGGTAGAGGGTGCCGTTGTGTTCGGCCACCGCGGTGACCAGCGCGTAGTCGGCGCCCTCGCGCTGCAGATCGTGCACGAGGGTGCCGTCGAAATCGAACGCGAGCACCCAGACCGAACGAACGGGCGCGGGCGTCAGGCGATCCGGCAGCGCGTCGACCAAGCGCCTCAGGATCCCCGGAAGCGGGAAGAGCCTGTCCAGCAATGGGTTACGTGGGGAGACGATGCCGACCCAGACCAGTCCGTCGCTGCCGACCAGCATGTTGTCGGGTGAACCGGGCAGGTTCTCGGCGACGTGGTCCGTGGTGCCCGCGCGCGGACCGGTCAGCCAGTAGCGCGTGATCCGGTAGGCGCCGGTCTCGGCGACCAGCAGACAGGATCGGTCGGGGGCCAGTACCACGCCGTTGGCGAACTGGAGACCCTCGACGAGCACCTCCAAGTGTCCGTCCGGATCGCGGCGGACCAGCGCTCCGCTGCCGGAATGTTCCAGAATGTCGGTCATCCACTCCTCGAACGGCCACCGCCGCGACGAGATCGAGAAATAGATCGTGCCATCGTCGTCGCGAATCACGTTGCTGGGGAACGCGATCGAAACACCGTCGAGCTCGGCGACGACGACCTCGAGTTCCGCGCCCGCCTCGGCCAGCCGGAGGATGCCCCGACCTGCGACGCAGATCAGTAGTGCGCCGTCGGCCTCGACGTGCATGCCCAGCGGCCTGCCACCGGCGTCGGCGATCCGCTCGACCTCACCACTGGCGGGATCGACGCGCCAGATCGCGCCGTCGTCGGTCCCGGTGACGATCCGGCCGTCGGGCAGCACCACCACATCCTCCGGGCCGTTGCCCGGCAGCGGCAACAGCCGGGTCGGCGGCATCGGCGGATCGCTCTGGGTCTGCCGAGCACGAGCGGTGGGGCGTGGCGGAGTCCAGCGGTGAGGGCGCATCTGCATGCCCATTGCTACCACGCCGCGCGTCGCCACGGGCCCGGTGGCGGAATGGACGGCACCGCAGGCAGTTCAGCGGCAGTCCGGTTCCCCGGTCGGCGACGCAGGAGCCCGAGGACGGTTAAAGTGCGGCGGTGAACACCGGATCTGCCAGCTCGCTGCTCGATCGTCTCCTCGCACCCCAGCCCGCGCCCGCCTGGTGGTTGGTGCTCGCCACCGCCGCGGTGGCGTTGATTCTGGTCGGCTACCGACCGCTGTGGCGGCTGACGCGCGCCGCGGTGACCGTGGCGCACGAGGGCGGGCACGCGTTGGTCGCGCTGCTCACCGGGCGCAGGCTGCACGCGATCACCCTGCACACCGACACGTCGGGGCTGACCGTGTCGAGTGGCAAACCGAGTGGTCCCGGCATGATTCTCACCGCGGCCGCCGGGTATCCGGCGCCGGCGCTGCTCGGGCTCGGCTACGCGGCACTGCTGGGAACGGGCCGGGTCACGGTGATGCTGTGGGCGACGCTGGTGATGCTGGCCGCGGTGCTGATCAAGGTGCGCAATGTGTACGGGCTGCTCACCGTGTTCGTGCTCGGCGCACTGGTGTTCGGGGTGTCGTGGTTCGGCAGCGATCTGCTGCAGGCCGCGTTCGCGTATCTCGCGGCGTGGTTCCTGCTCGCCGCCGGGGTGCGGCCCGTCTTCGAACTGCAACGCAGCCGTCGCAGGCAACCGGGGCGGACGGACTCCGATGCGGACCAGCTGGCCCGGTTGACCCATCTGCCCGCGGTGCTGTGGGTGCTGTTCTTCAGCGCTGTCTGCCTGGCGGCGCTGGTCGTGGGCGCGATGCTGATGCTGGCCCCGGTCGAGGAGCTGCACCCGCTGCTTCAGCGGTGATCGGCGATCCAGTAGTCGACGGCCTCGGTGACGAGCGCACTCGGCGGCTGCAGCGCGTTGAGGGTGACACCCGCTTCGTCGGGTTGCAGCGGTTCGAGGGTGTCGAGCTGGGAGTCCAGCAGGATCGTCGGCATGAAGTGACCGAGTCGGCCGGTCATCCGGCGGAGCAGTTCCTCGCGGGTGGCGGCCAGGTGAACGAAGTAGGTCTGCGGCGCCTTCTCGCGCAGGCGGTCGCGGTAGGCCCGCCGCAACGCCGAGCAGGTCGCGACCCCGCCGGCCGCCTGGTGCTCGGCGAGCCAGTCCGCGACGGTGTCGAGCCAGGGCAGCCGGTCCTCGTCGGTGAGCGGGATGCCCGCGGCCATCTTCTCGATGTTGGCCGGCGGATGGAAGTCGTCACCTTCGGCGTACGGGACTTCGAGCCGGTCGGCGGTCAGCGCGCCGACGGTCGTCTTCCCGCACCCCGACACGCCCATCACCACGATGACAGGTTCGACCACAGCGACCTCCTCGTCTCCACAGCACGCCCACGCATCCTGCCCGACCGAGGGTAGTGGGGGCGACGACTCCCCCAGCGTCGATCAGGGAATCGGACGGTCGGTGGGCAGGTTGACGAAGCTCGGCGCCGCGGGGTCGAGACGAACGTGCTGGGGCTCGAGACCGCTGGCGTTCAGCATCGGCCGGAACGGCAATGCCTTGGGCGCGTTGCCCGCGAAGACGTCGATGCGCAGCCGGTGTCCCGGCGCCAGCACCGCCTGGGTCGGGATGACGGCCACATCGATGTCGGTGGGTGCGCCGGGGACCACCGGCAGCAGCCGATCGACGGTGAGGGGGTTGAAGGGCGCGGTGAAGTCTCCGTTGATCGAGCGCGCGCTGCGCCGTTCGTCGACGGCCCGCATCGACGAGGTGAGCTGGCCGGTGGTGAGCACCGTCGAGGTCCCGTCGGGTGCCACATCGTTGACGGTAACGTTCCAGAATCCGTCGGTGGCATCGTGGATCGTGTTGAGCCGCACATTGATCGGGCCCGAGATCACCGTCTGTTCGGTCAGCGGGGCGCTGGTGAAGGTGAGGCCGTTGCGTTCGGCGATGCGGGAGTCCTTCGCGCAGGTGTCGAACGCGGCCGCCATACCCGCCGAGCCCTGAGCCGCGTCGCGCGAGCAGACCTGATTCAAACCCGGTGCGACGGTGAGTGTTTCGGTAGCGGTAGGCCCGGTGGCGCTGAGCGATCCGTCGTGCAGACTGTCCTCGGTGCTGCCGCTGGGGGCGGCCGAGAGGTAGACACGGCGATGCGTGACGCCGGGCTGCGGGAACTCGCGCAGCGTCACCCAGCTGCCACCTTGCTGTTTCACCGTGACCGGCCCGAATCCCTCGATGCCGCTGTCGATGTCTTTGAGCCATTTGTCGAACCAGGCCCGCTGCAGAACGTCCAGGCGCGGGGGCGCGCCGGGAACACCGGTCCCCGCACCGGGATTGGCGTGATAGGTGTCGCCGACGACGAGCTGCTTGCGCCCGGCGGGCAACGGGATCTGTTCGTAGAGCTTGGTCGCGCTGTTGGCGAAGATGTCGTGCCAGCCGCCGTAGACGAAGGTGGGCACCGTGACGTTCTCCGGGTGGCCCATGATCGCCTCGCGGAACGCCGAGGTGTCGTCGAGCGCACCGTCGAGCGCGGGCGGCATGTTCGACAGCGACGGGGTGAGCAGCGACTGGGCGAGCAGGTCGAAATTGGTGGTCGGGTCGGCGAGGCGATCCTTGAACCAGGTCCAGTCGAAACTGCCGTCGACCATCGAGGCCACGTCGGGCACGAGCTTGAGCTGGTTGACCGAGTTCAGCCACATCGGCAGGAACGTGGTGCCGACGCCGCCGCCGGGGGCGACCACGTCGCGCATGAGGTCGCTGCCGGGTTCGACCGGGAAGATCGCCTGCAACGCGGGCGGGGCGTTCTCGGCGGCGCGCAACTGGTTGATCCCCGAGTAGGAGCCACCACTCATCCCGATGCGCCCGTTCGACCACGGCTGCGTGGCCGCCCAGTCGATCACCTCGCGGGTGTCGAGTTGTTCGCGCGCACCGAGGGTGTCCCATTTGCCCTGCGACAGACCGGTTCCCCGCACATCGGCGACGATCACGGTATAGCCGGCGCTGACCAGTTTGCGGTCGACGCCGAGCATGGTCTGGATCATGCCGCCGTCCAGTGCCTGCATGAGGTCGCCGAAACCGCTGATCGGGGTGGTGGACAGGTTCAGCCTGCGCACGATATCGACGGCGGTGGACTGCAGGCCCGGGATCGCGGCGGCCGATTCGATCAGCCCGGTCATGAGTTTCGAGTACGGCGTCAGGCTGACGATCACCGGAAGCGGCTTCTGCTCGATCACGCCCGCGGCGTCGGCCGGGCGATAGACGTCGGCTTTGAGCACCACGCCGTCGCTCATCGCGATCTGGACGCCGCGCTCCACCCGCACCTCGGGGTAGGCCCCCGGGCCGTCGTGCTGGGCGGTCCACCGCGCGGACGGCGCGTCCGGCGGCTGTCCACCGGCGAGACCACCGCCGCAGCCGAGCACGACGACCACCGCGAGGATCGTCACCAGAATCCGGACCAACCCGCGTTCCGAACCTCTAACCACCATGAGTCGCTCCCGACCGGTTCGTTTCCGACGTTGACCAAGCCACCGCACGATCGGCGCGGAAACTGTAACAGGGGTAACGAGTTCGCCGGGTGATCGTCGGCCCGCTCGGACTGTCGCTGTGAACACACGTTGTTCCAGTTCAGCGCGGTTGTGGCTCCGCGTTCATGTCGGTGGCCGGTGGTTGACTCGACCCATGCCGGTGCGGTTGGGACCGGCCTTCATCCATCGCCGAGGAGGACGTTCGACAATGCCGACACGCGACGAAGCTTGGCCGCAGGGGACTCCCTGCTGGATCGACTGTCAGGTGGACGACACCACCGCCGCCCGCGATTTCTACCGCACGCTGTTCGGTTGGGAGGTCCAGGACGGTCCCGCCGAAGCCGGCGGCTATCTCATGGCCACACTCGACGGCCGACCGGCGGCGGGCATCGGCCCGAAACCCGAGGGCATGAGCGAGATGCCGTCGGTGTGGACCACCTACTTCGCGGCTGAACGCGCCGACGAAATCGCCGAGCGGGTGAGCAAGTCGGGCGGACAGGTGTTCATGCCGCCGTTCGATGTTCTCGACGTCGGGCGGATGTTCATCGCCGCCGACCCGGCAGGCGGGGTCTTCGGTGTGTGGGAAGCCAAGGCACACCACGGTGCCGGCGTGTTCAACCAGCACGGCGCCTATTGCTGGAACGAACTGCACACTCCCGCCTACGACCAGGCACACGAGTTCTACGACAAGGTATTCGGCTGGCAGTACAACGAGATCGGCGACGGGGAAACCTTCACCTACTCCACCTTCGCGCTGCCCGGTGACAGCCACGAGATCGGCGGCATGATGGACGCCTCAGCGCTGAGTACCCCGCCCTACTGGCTCACCTGGATCCAGGTCGACGACGCCGACGGCTCGCTGGCCGAGGCCACCGCACTGGGAGCCTCGGTGATCATGGGCCCCGACGACAGCCCGTTCGGCCGGATGGGCATTCTGCAGGCGCCCCAGGGCGAGGTGTTCGGCGTGATCGATCCGGCCAAGGCGGTCGGCGAGGTACCCACCGGGTCCTGACCTCGTCACGGCGTGACGATGGCGAAGTTCGGGTCCGGCTTGTCGATCAGACCGGGCAGCTTCGCCAGTGCGGTGGCATCGCCGTCGAGGGCGATGTCACCGCTCGCGACGCCCTTGCGCAGGTCGGCGCCACCGACCAGGGTGGCGATCAGGGTCTGACGGGTGAGAGTGATCGTCGCGTCGGGTGCGGGCAGCGCGTCACCGGGGAATCGGTCGTAGTGCACGAGTACGCCGTTGCGCAGTTCGACGCGGTGAACGCGGTTGTCCTCGTTGCTGATCCGCCAGTCGGTGCTCATCCGGACATCCCAGGCCTTTGGTCCGTCGATCCGCAGCGACACCGCGTCGAACACCTGCTCCACGCTCAGCGCGGCGGCCATCGCCGCGGAGTTGGCCGTGGTCGGCGTGCCGAAGGAACCGTTGCGCAGTTCGTGGGCGCCACTGAGATAGAAGTTGCGCCAGGTGGCGTTCTCCGCGCCGTAAGCGAGCTGTTCGAAGGCACTGGCCTGCAAGTCCTTTGCCGTCTTGTTGGTGGGGTCGGCGAAGATCACGTAGTTCACGACTTGGACGACCCAGCGGTAGTCGGCGGCGTCGTAGGCCTTCTGCGCCGTGCGCAGGGCCGCGTCGGCGCCGCCCATCGCGTCGACGTGGCGGCGCGCGTTCTCCACCGGCGGGTGTTCCCACAGGTGCGCCGGGTTGCCGTCGAACCAGCCCATGTACCGCTGGTACACGGCCTTGACGTTGTGGCTCACCGAGCCGTAGTAGCCGTGCGTGGACCACGACGTTGTCAGCGCGGGCGGCATCCGCAGCATTTCGGCGATCTCGGCGCCGACGTAGCCCTGGTTCAGCAGTCGCAGCGTCTGATCGTTGAGGTAGCCGTACATGTCGCGCTGCAGCGACAGGAACTCCACGATCCGATCGGTACCCCAGACGGGCCAGTGGTGCGAGGAGAACACCAGATCGGACCGGCGACCGTAGCGGTTGATCGAATCGGTGAGGTATTTCGACCAGACATGCGGGTCGCGCACCAGCGCGCCGCGCAGGGTGACGATGTTGTGCATGGTGTGGGTGGCGTTCTCGGCCATGCACAGGATGCGGCGATCGGGGAAGTAGAAGTTCATCTCCGACGGCGCCTCGGTGCCCGGCGTCAGCTGGAAGACCATCCGCACGCCGTCGACCGTCTCTTCCTGGTCGGCGCGGGTGACATGGACGGTGGGTGGGATCAGGCCGATCGTGCCGACCGAGTTGGTCTGTCCGAGACCGGCTCCCACCTGACCTTTCGGACCGCGCGGCAGGGCGGCGCCGTACATGTAGGCGGCGCGGCGGGCCATCGCCGTACCGGTGTAGATGTTCTCGGCGACGGCGTGCTCCATGAATCCCGAGGGCGCGATCACCGGACAGCGACCGGCGGCGACGTCCTGCGGGGTGATGACGCCGTAGCTGCCGCCGAAGTGATCGACATGGGAGTGGGAGTAGATCAGGCCGGTGACCGGCCGGTCACCGCGATGCTTGCGATAGAGCGCGAGCCCGGCCGCCGCCGTCTCCGCCGAGACCAGCGGATCGATGACGACCACGCCGGTCTCGCCTTCGATCAACGTCATGTTCGACAGGTCGAGGCCACGGATCTGGTAGAAGCCCGGCGCGATCTCGTAGAGGCCCTGTTTGACGGTGAGCTGGGACTGCCGCCACAGGCTCGGGTTCACCGAGTGCGGACAAGAACCCGCGAGGAAGTCGTAGGAGTCGGTGTCCCACACCACTTTCCCCGACGGATCGGTCACCGTGCCCGGCTCGAGGGAAGCGATCCAGCCGCGGTCGGCGTCGGCGAAGTCGGCGGTATCGCCGAAGGGCAAGGTGTCGGCCAGCGCGCGGTTGGCATCCAGGATGGCCTCGGTCGGGTCGGTCTGGGTGCTCGACGGGGTGACTCCGGCGGGTCGGTCACCACATCCGGTGACGGTCGCGCCGACCGCTACCGCGGCAGCCGCGCCGACTCCGACACCCAGCATCCCGCGCCGCGACAGCTCGCCCCGGCCCCTGTGTGCACTGCTCACCGTTACTCCTTCGTTCCACGACCGTCCGACCCGAACGACTATTGCAGACTAACTGCAATATCTGTGTTATTTCTGAGCAATCGCCGTACCGGGCAGCGCGGCCAGCTGAATATCGAGCAGCAACCGGTCCTCGGGGTCGGTCATATCGATGCCGAGGATGGCCTCCACCCGCCGCAGCCGGTAGCGCAGCGTGTTCGGATGCACGCGCAACGTGGCCGCCGCGGCACGGACCTCACCGTGCGCCCGCAGATAGGCCTGAACCGATACCCGCAGGTCAGCGGCGTGAGTTCGATCGTAGGCATCGAGGTCGGCCAGGCGCGGATCGTGCAGGCGCGGGCGCTCGCGGATCAGCTCCATGATCTCGGCCAGCAGTACCGCGGTCCTGGCATCGGCCAGCGTGGCGACCCGGCCACCCGTGGGGTCGGCGACCGGGCTGTCCAGCACCCGGTCGACCTCGGCGCGCGCACTCGCGACCGCGGTGAGCCCGGCGACCGGTGCGGCGATCGCGGCCCGCACGATCAGTTCGCGCGTCTGCTCGAGCTGGGTCACCAGCTTGCGCACCCACGAACCGACGCCGCGCTCGGAATGGTAGGCGGGCAACAGCACATAGACGCGCTCGCCGATCGACTCGGTCACCGAATCGTCGCGGAAAGCGCTGGCGTGCAACCGGATCAAACCGCTCGACGCGGCCAGTCCCGCGGCCGGGCCGATCGGCGCGAAGCCGATCACCGCGGCGGGACCGGTCGCCGGCAGGTTCAATGCGGCGGCCACCGAGGGCACGTCGACGCCGTCACCGTGCGCGCCGAACAACCGGCGCACGAGCAGCGCCTCGGTCGACGGCGCGTCCAGTCGTCGCGCGATGATCCGGGCCGCCACCGCCGACGCGCCGCGCAACACCTGCGCCGCGTCGGGTCGCAGCGGCCCCGCACCCTGCTGCAACCAGATGGTCCCGAGCATTCTGGCTTGCGCGCCGTCGGCGCCTCGCCGGATGCCGACAACAAGTCTGCGGCGGATGTCGAGCTCGGGATGTTCGGGCACATCGACGACCTCGTCACCGCGCCGCACCCGGTCGAACACGCCCCATTTCCGCAGGATCCGCAGGTAGTCGCTCGGGCCCTCCCGTCCGAGGATGGACTGGATGCGCAGCTGATCGGCCGAGGCGTCCGAGGCCGAGTAGGCCAGGACGTGCGATTGGGGGTCTTCGATCGAGACCATGCCGCCGGTTTCCCTGGCCAGCACCTGAGCCAGCCCGAACAGGTCGGTGTCGGGGGCGAGCAGGTCGTGCTCGTCGGATGCGGCGCGCTGACCGGGCGAACGGGCAAGCATCCGCCGGATCAGGGAGAACACCTGGTCCCAGCGCGCCTGCCGGTGCACGTGCACCAGCGCGACGCCCGCGGTGTGGGCGGCGGCGCGCACCGCGGGTGAGTCGTTGGCGCTCTTGGTCATCAGCACGCGCGGCCGCTGCGCGGGGTCACGGTCGCCGACTTCGCGCAACCACCGCTCGGTCGCGTCGGCGTCGACGCCGACCAGCAAGTACACCTCGGGCAGGGCGCCCTCGGCGTCGAGGTGTTCGGGCAGGTCAGCAGGCTCGGCCAACGCGACCGTTCGCACCGCGACCTCCTCGCCCGCAGGCGCGTCGACGAGGGTCGCGACGGCATGGTCGAGCGCGGCGAGCAGCCCGCGCAGCGTGGTGGACCCGTCGGTCATCGGGTACCTCCGGTTTGGTCGATCGGACAAAGACGGGCTCGGATATTCATCCGATCAGATGATTATGACTGCTGCCGATCGGTGTTGACTACGTCACATCCCGCTCTCCCCCACGACGCAGGAGCCGCACTCATGGACGCCATCGCGACCACCCCACCACCGGTCAACGAACCTGTCGGCACCTTCGCTCCGGGCAGCCCGGAACGCCGCCGCCTCCAGACCGCGCTCGCCGAGTTGTCCGCCTCCCCCACCGAGATCAGCCACGTGATCGGCGGTCGCCATCTGCCCGGCGACGGTCCTTCCTACGACGTGGTCCAACCGCATCGTCACGCCGCCGTCCTGGGCACCCTGCGCGACGCGAGCACCGCCGAAACCGCCGCCGCGGTCGAGGCCGCCTGTGCCGCGGCGCCCGCCTGGCAGGCGATGCCGTTCGACGATCGAGCCGCGATCTTCCTGCGTGCCGCCGACCTGCTCTCCGGGCCGTGGCGGGAGAAGATCGCGGCCGCGACGATGCTCGGGCAGTCCAAGTCCGCCTACCAGGCCGAGATCGACGCGCCGTGCGAGCTGATCGACTTCTGGCGGTTCAATGTCTCGTTCGCCCGCGAGATCCTGGCCGGGCAGCCGATCTCCGCACCCGGGGTGTGGAATCGGATGCAGTACCGCTCGCTCGAGGGGTTCGTCTACGCGGTGACACCGTTCAACTTCAGCGCGATCGCGGGCAATCTCCCCACCGCGCCCGCCCTGATGGGCAACACCGTGGTGTGGAAGCCGGCCAGGAGCCAGTCCGTGGCGGCCTATCTGACGATGCGACTGCTCGAGGCGGCCGGACTGCCGCCCGGAGTGATCAACCTGGTCAACGGGGCGGGTCCGGTGATCTCCGATGTCGTGCTGGCCGACTCACGACTGGCAGGCGTGCACTTCACCGGGTCGACGGCCACCTTCCAGCACCTGTGGCGCGAGGTGGCGCAGCGTTTGGACGGCTACCGCACCTATCCGCGGCTGGTCGGGGAGACCGGCGGCAAGGATTTCGTGCTCGCGCACCCGTCGGCCGATCCGGCGGTACTCACCACCGCGCTGCTGCGCGGCGCGTTCGACTATCAGGGCCAGAAGTGCTCGGCCGCTTCGCGAGCCTTCATCCCGCGTTCGGTATGGGCGACGATGTCGGAAGACCTGATCGAACGGACATCGAACCTGCGCTACGGCGATGTCACCGATTTCACCAATTTCGGTGGGGCACTGATCGATCGACACGCCTTCGACCGCAACACCGCCGCGCTCGAGCGCGCCAAGGCCACACCGGGCCTGACCGTGGTGGCGGGCGGACACAGCGATGACAGTATCGGCTGGTTCGTCGACCCGACCATCGTGGTCGGTGACGATCCCACCGACGAGGTCTTCGGCACCGAGTACTTCGGCCCGATCCTGGCGGTGCACGTCTACGACGACAGCACCCCGACGGCCTTCGCCGACGCGATGGACCTCGTCGACAGCGGCAGCCGCTACGGGCTCACCGGCTCGGTCATCGCACAGGACCGCACCGCGATCACCGCCGCGACCGACCGGCTCACCTTCGCCGCGGGCAACTTCTACATCAACGACAAACCGTCCGGGGCGGTCGTGGGCCAGCAGCCCTTCGGCGGTGGACGCGCGTCCGGCACCAACGACAAGGCCGGTTCCCCGCAGAACCTGCTGCGCTGGACCTCCGCGCGCACGATCAAGGAAACCTTCGTTGCGCCCACCGAGCATCGCTACCCCCACCAGGCACCGGAGGTGGGCTGATGTCTGCTCTGCTGCGTTCGACCATGCTCGCCGCCGCACGTTCACCCCGACTGGAGCGCACCATCACCCGACTGCCGATCAGCCGGGCGGTGGTGGCCCGCTTCGTCGCGGGCACCAGCACCGAGGAGGCGGTGCGGGCCACCGAATCACTGTTGTGCTCAGGATGTTTCGTCAGCATCGACTACCTGGGCGAGGACACCACCGACCTGGCGGGCGCCGAGGCGACCGTCGCGCAGTACCGGACCTTGATCGCCGCGCTCGGCGCACTCCCCCAGTCCGAGGTGGCCACGGGAGCTGTTCGGCCACTGGAGGTTTCGGTGAAGCTGTCCGCGCTCGGGCAGGCCGTGCCGAGCGGCGGTCACGCCATCGCCCGCGAGCACGCCCGCCAGATCTGCGCCGCCGCCGAGGCCGCGGGAATCTGGGTCACCGTCGATGCCGAAGACCACACCACCACCGATTCGACGCTGTCGATCGTGCGCGAACTCCGCGCCGACTACCCGTGGCTGGGCACGGTGCTGCAGGCGTATCTGCGCCGCACCGAGGACGACTGCCGCGCGATGGCGGGCCCGGGCTCGCGAATCAGGCTGTGCAAGGGCGCCTATGACGAACCCGAATCGGTCGCCTTCCGCGACAAGGCCGAGGTCGACGCGTCGTACATGCGGTGCCTCGGCGTGCTCACCGCGGGCGCGGGCTATCCGATGATCGCCTCGCACGACCCGGCCGTGATCACCGCGGCCGGGGTGGGTGTGCAGTCGGCACAGCGCAAGACCGAGGAGTACGAATACCAGATGCTGTACGGCATTCGCGCCGAGGAACAGCAGCGACTCGCCGCCGCGGGCAACCATGTTCGCGTGTACGTCCCCTACGGTGACCAGTGGTACGGGTACTTCATGCGCAGGCTGGCCGAAAGGCCCGCCAACCTCGGGTTCTTCCTGCGCGCGTTGGTCGGCACGCGCGGAAGATGACCGGCTCGGTCGAACGATCATCGCCGCTGAACATTATTCACTCTCGACGCCCGTGGTTGCGCGTGGCGGTGTACTCGGATGAGCCCACCGTGACGCGGCGGTGTGCGCCGATGGAAGGAAACGCGAATGTCTTTCGCAGAGCTGCGCACCCAGATGTTGCGCCGCAAACCATTGATCGAGGTCGACGACGAGATCCCCAGTGACGAGCGCCTGGCCAAATCACTCGGGCTCTGGCAGCTCACCGCGATCGGCGTCGGCGGCATCATCGGCGCGGGCATCTTCACGCTGGCGGGCTCGGTCGCGCACTCGGTCACCGGTCCGGCAGTTCTGATCTCGTTCCTGATCGCCGGTGTCGCCAGCGCCGCGGCAGCGCTGTGCTACGCCGAATTCGCGGGCATGGTCCCGAAAGCGGGCTCGGCCTACACCTACGGCTACGTTTCCCTCGGTGAGCTCGCCGGCTGGTTCATCGGCTGGGATCTGCTGCTCGAGTACATAGCGGTGGCGGCGGTGGTCGCGATCGGTGTGTCGGGCTATTTCGGGTTCCTGCTCGATCAGATCGGGCTGACCCTGCCGGAGTGGATGCTCGGCGCGCCCGATACCGGGGACGGCCGGGTGATCGACCTGTTCGCGGTGCTGTTCTGTCTCGGCACCGCGTGGGTGCTCTCGCGCGGCATCGGCAGTGTGGGCCGGTTCGAGACAGTCGCGGTCGGCATCAAGGTCGCCCTGGTCGTGCTCATCGTGGTGCTCGGGGTGTTCCATATCGACAGCGCCAACTACGAGCCGTACTTCCCGTTCGGCACCGGCGCGGTGTGGACGGGTGCGGCGACGGTGTTCTTCGCCGTGTTCGGCTATGACGCGATGAGCACCGCCGCCGAGGAATCCATCGACGGGCGCAAGCACCTGCCCAAGGCGATCATCTACTCCCTGGCGATCGCGATGGTGCTCTACGTGCTGGCCACGCTCGTGCTCACCGGTATGCAGAAGTACACCGAGATCAGCCCGACCAGCGGTTTCTCCACCGCGTTCGAATCGGTCGGGATGCCGGGCGTCGCCAACATCATCGCGGTCGGCGCGATCGTCGGCATCATCACCGTGGTGCTCACCTTCATGCTCGGCGTCACCCGGGTGTGGTTCGCGATGAGCCGCGACGGGCTGTTGCCGATCTGGTTCGCCAAGACCCACCCCACCCGCAAGGTCCCGACCAGGGTCACCTGGATCGTCGGCTTCGGCGCGGCGATCCTGGCCGGCGTGTTGCCGATCAACACCGTCGCCGAGCTCACCAATATCGGCATTCTGATGGCCTTCATCGTGGTGTGCGTCTCGGTGATCGTGTTGCGGCGCACCAGGCCCGACGCTCCGCGTTCGTTCCGGCTGCCGCTGATGCCGGTGATCCCGCTGGTCGGGATCGGCTTCTCGGCCTACCTGATCTGGTCGCTGCCGTGGGAGACCTGGGTGCGCTTCCTCGGCTGGCTGGTCGTCGGGCTGATCGTGTACTTCGCCTATTCGCGCAAGCACTCGGTGATGAACCGGACCGCGCCGGAGCCGAGCAAGTAGGCCGACAGCGAACTGTGCTGTGATGGGTCGATGAGATCGGAGCAGGACGCCGCGGCGGGCGCGGGGCAGGCGCGCGCGCCGCGGCGGCGGCGCGATCCCGCGAAAACGCGCGAAGCGATCATCGACGGACTGCTCGCCGCGGTGACCGCGGGCGATTTCGCACCGACCGCGCGCGAGATCGCCGCCAGAGCGGGCACCTCCGAACGCAGTGTCTTCGTGCACTTTCCCGACCGCGAAGCGTTGCTGGTGGCCGCGACGGAGCGCCAGTCCGAGATGGTCGAGGGGTGCCTGGTCGTCGCGGACCCCTCGCCTGCCCTGGCCGAGCGGATCACAGTCGCGGTCGCGCAGAGCGCCGCGATCTTCGACCTGCAGCGCGTGCCCCGGCTGCCCGGTCTGCAGGAATCTCGATCGATCGACGCGATCGACGCACGGATGCGGCGCACCGACGAACGCATCCGCGCCGTACTGGCCGCGCTGTTCGCACCCGAACTGTCGCGCTCCGACGGCGAACTCGACGACGAACTGCTCGATCTGGTCGACGGCGCCCTGGCCTGGCCGACGCGCCACCACCTGCAGGACCGGCGCGGACTGTCGGGCGAGCAGGCATCAGCGACGATCGAGCGTGCGGTGGGCTTGCTACTCGCTCAGCGCTGACCCGGGTACGAGCACCCGCTTGAGGATCTTGCCGGTCTCCCCGCGTGGCAGCGCGCTCAGGAACGTGACGTCACGCGGGACCGAGAATCGACTCAGCCGGTTACGGATGTAGGTCCGCACCATGTCCGAATCCAGTCCCGCCCCTTCGCGTTTCACCACGAACGCGGCCAGCCGCTGACCGAACTCCCGGTCGGGGACGCCGACCACGGCGACTTCGCTGATCTGCGGCAGGTGGGCGAGTGCCTCCTCGACCGGTCGCGGGAAGACGTTCTCGCCACCGGAGATGATCATCTCGTCGTCGCGGCCCGCCACGAACAGCCGTCCCGCGGCGTCGAGATAGCCGAGGTCGCCGGTGTCGAGCATGCCGTCTGCCTCCTCCGGCGGCGCGGAGTTCACGTAACCGTCGAAGAGCATGTGGTTGGCGACGAAGATGTGTCCGGTGGAGCCGACCGGTACCGGCCGCAGGTCGGGACCGAGCACCGCGACCCGGGTACCCAGCGGCGGACGACCCGCTGTCGTGGGCGAAACCCGCAGGTCGTCGGGGGTGGCGACGCTGGCCCACGAGACCTCGGTCGAGCCGTACACGTTGTAGAGCACGTCGCCGTAGCTGTCCAGGAATCGCAACACGGTGGCGCCGGCCAGCGGCGCACCACAGCTGACCACGAATCGCAGGCTCGACAGGTCCAAGCCCGCACGGACCTCGTCGGGAACCTCGAGCAGGCGTTCCACCATCGTCGGAACCACGATCAACGTGGTGATCCGGTGTTCGGCGACCGCGCGCAGGCAATTTATCGCATCGAAACCGTCCGACAACACCACGGTGGCGCGCAACGCGGTGCTCAGCTGCAACCCGGCCAGACCCCAGGTGTGGAACAGCGGCGCGGGAATGAGCATGACCTCCTCCACCCGCAGCGGGATCCGCGAGAGCAGCGCGGCGATGGTGCCGAACCCCTTGGCGTGCGGGCGGCGCGCGCCCTTGGGCGAACCGCTGGTGCCGGAGGTGAGCACGATCAGCCTGCCGGGATGGGCAGGCACCGGGAAGTCGGTGTGCGCCTGGGTGATCAGGTCGTCGATCGTGGTGCGGTCGGGGTCGGGCGGACAGTCGTCGGTGGTGTAGCGCGGTACCTCGCTGTGCAGGTAGCGGATCAGCGTTTCCAGCGCACCGTCGACGAAGACGGCGCTCAGCCGGTGCCGCTGCACGATCTCCTCGATCCGCCGCCCCGACAATCCCGCGTTGAGCAGCGCCACGTCGACGCCGAGTTTGCCCGCGGCGACCATGGTTTCGACCATGCCCGCGTGATTGCGCGCCAGCAGGCCGATGGCGTCGCCCTTGCGCAGACCGATCGAGTGCATCGCGGCGGCCAGCGCGGTGGATCTGGCGTCGACCTCGGCGAAAGTGCGATGACCGCCCGCATCGATCAGCGCGAGCCGATCGGGTTCGTACGCCGCGCCCGCCGCGTACCCACCGGCCAGGTTGAAGCCCCATTTCGACAGGGAGCGAAGCTGTCTCACGATCGACATCGGCTCGGGCCGCATCAGGCCGGTGGCCGCGATGCTGCGCGCCACGCCGGCATTGCGGCGCACCATCGAGCGTTCGGCGTTGACCACCACCGAGGAACGGGTGCCCGCGATCGAGTCGGCGGTACGGCGCAGCCCCGCCTTCACCCAGTCGGTGACCAGCGAGTTGCCGCCCTGCTCGAGCAAGGGATGGATCCGCGCGGTCGCGAACAGGGTGATATCGAGGCGCGTGCGCTGCTGATCGCCACGCAAGCGGATCGCGGCGAAACTGCCGAGGACCGGGCTGCGCAGTTCGAAACTCTCGTACCAGCGGCCGATCACGAGAATGAACTCGTGCGTGCGGATACCGCCGCTCGCCGACCCGACCCGCACCTGCCAGTGGACCGCGCCGTCGGGACGTTCCACCGGTTCGCAACTGCCGATCCCGGTGAACATGCGTGGGTAGCTCTGGGGATCGAGCAGTACATCCCACAACGCTTGACGCGCGATCGTGAAATCCGCGCTGACATCGATGACGTCGTTGACCAAACTCCGTGCTCTACTTCCCGTCGGCCTGTTCGACCCAGCTGGTCGGCGGGCAAAAATGGGCGCTGCGGCCGATACCACCTCGCGGGTCGCCACGCTACCCGGCTGCGGCGCCCTGTCATCAAGAATCAGACAAAACCGGTGGTTCGGGAGCGTTTCGGCCGGATTTTGGTTTGTGCGCCACACCTGCCGACATCGCCGATGTGAAACTGTCCAATCCCTTGCACACCCTTCGAGGATGCCGAAGTATTGCTGGCAGTACCGACCCGATCTGCATGAGTCGCCGTGACACACGGCGCGACGAGCGAAGAGGTGTGGGCATGACAGCAAATTGGCCGAGTTCTCGGGACCCTTTCGACGACATCTTCCAGCGATTCTTCGGTTCCGGAATGTCCTCGAAGCCACCGGTACAACGCATCGATCTGGGCAAGTTGATGACCGACAACGCGAAGTTGCTGGTCGGTACCGCTCGCGAGGCGGCCCAGGAATGGGGCAACCCCGAAATCACTCCCGAACACCTGCTGTACGCGGCCACCGAAGCAGAACCCGGGCGCAGCATCGTCGCCGAGCTCAGCCTGGATCCCGACCAGGTCGCCGAGCAGATGGAGGACTACCTCGACACCGGCAGGCCCAGCGAAGACGACCTCGCCGACATCACGCTCAGCCCTGCCACCAAGGTCGCGCTGCGCGCCGCCCAGCGCCAGGCGGCCCAGGCCGGCAGCAGCTACATCGGCCCGGAGCACATCTTGCTCGGCATCGCCGCACTCCCCGACAGCGTCGCCGCGCAGGCGCTGGTCGCCGGGATCGCGGCCACCCAGAGCGGCGGCGTCCCCGCGCCGGGAACCCCGATGGCGACCGCGCCGTCGAAGCGGCAGCAGCCGGAATCGGACACGCCCACGCTGGACGAGTACGGCCGTGATCTCACCGCCGAGGCCCGCGAGGGCCTGATCGACCCGGTTGTCGGCCGCGCGGAGGAAATCGAGCAGACCATCGAAATCCTGTCGCGGCGGCGCAAGAACAACCCGGTGCTGATCGGTGATCCCGGGGTCGGTAAGACCGCGATCGTCGAGGGGCTGGCCCAGCGCATCGTCAACGGGGACGTGCCGGTCACCCTCGCCGACCGCCGCGTCATCGCACTCGATGTCGGCTCGCTCGTGGCCGGGAGCAAGTACCGCGGCGAATTCGAGGAGCGGCTGACCAAGATCCTCGACGAGGTCCGCGCGCACAAGAACGAGCTGATCATCTTCATCGACGAGCTGCACACCATCGTCGGCGCAGGCGGCGGTGGTGAGGGCTCGATGGACGCGGGCAACCTGCTCAAGCCCGCGCTGGCCCGCGGCGATCTGCACGTCGTCGGCGCGACCACCATCGATGAGTACCGCAAATACATCGAGAAGGACGCCGCGCTGGAACGCCGGTTCCAGCCGGTGATGGTCTCGGAGCCCTCGGTGGAGGACACCATCGAGATCCTGCGCGGCCTGGCCGATGTGTACGAGGAGCACCATCAGGTGCGCTACTCCGACGAGTCGCTGGTCGCGGCCGCGCAGCTGTCGGATCGCTACATCACCGACCGGTTCATGCCCGACAAGGCGATCGATCTGATCGACCAGGCGGGCGCCCGGGTCCGGCTGCGTTCGGGCACCCCCGACCCGGCGGTGAAGGCCAGGGACGAGGCGATCGCGCGGCTGTACCGGGAGAAGGACGCCGCGGTCGACAACGAGGACTACGAGAAGGCCACGGCTCTCAAGGCCGACATCGCCGCCGCCGAGGAGGAGCTGGAGGAGTCCGGTGCGACGTCGTCGGAGCCGATCGTCGATGTCGTCGACATCGCCGAGGTGATCTCCCAGCGCACCGGCATTCCGGTGGCCGATCTGACCGCCGAGGAGAAGCAGCGCCTGCTCCAGCTCGAAGACGTCCTGCACAAGCGGGTGATCGGGCAGAACGAGGCCATCGTGGCGATCGCCGAGGCGGTGCGCCGAGCGAGGGCCGGACTCAAGGACCCGAACCGGCCGATCGGGTCGTTCCTGTTCCTCGGCCCCACCGGTGTCGGCAAGACCGAGCTCGCCAAGGCCCTCGCGGAAGCGGTCTTCGGCGACGAAGATCGCCTGATCCGATTCGACATGAGCGAGTTCCAGGAGAAGCACACGGTCTCGCGACTGGTCGGCGCCCCGCCCGGATACGTCGGCTACGACGATGCCGCCCAGCTCACCGACAAGGTGCGGCGTCAGCCGTATTCGGTGATCCTGTTCGACGAGGTCGAGAAGGCCCACCCCGATGTGTTCAATGTGCTGCTGCAATTGCTCGACGACGGGCGCGTCACCGATTCCAAGGGCCGCACAGTCGATTTCAAGAACACGATCGTGATCATGACGTCCAACATCGGGTCGCACCTGATCCTCGAGGCGCCACCCGGCGACCTCGACTCCATCGTGCCGCAGCTCGAAGAGCTACTGCGCCAGCACTTCCGGCCCGAGTTCCTCAACCGGATCGACGAGCAGATCGTGTTCCATCGCCTGGACAAGGAGCAGCTGGAACAGATCGTCGAACTGATCCTGGATCGCACCCGGCGCATGCTCGCCGCCCAGGACATCGAACTCGAGATCAGTCAGTCCGCGGTGGACTGGTTGAGCGAGCGCGGTTTCCAGCCCGAATTCGGTGCGCGACCGTTGCGCCGTACGGTGCAGAAAGAGCTCGACAACCGGGTCTCGCGGCTGCTCCTCGACGGCGGGCTCGATCCCGGCGGCACGGTGAAGGTCGACACCGCCGACGACGATCTGGTCGTCACGGCGATGAACCCGGGCGGTAAGCCCGACACCAATGGTTCCGCACCCGCGCCCGCGGCGAAGAAGCCGGCCAAGAAACCCGCCAAGAAGGCCGCGAGCAAGAAGGGTGACGACAAGAAGCTCGCGTCGAAGTAGCGAAACGACGACTGTGGCCCGGTTCGTACGAACCGGGCCACAGTGTTGTCATGGGGTCAGCCGCCGGTGACCACGCAGGATTCCCCGAAGCGGAAGCCCCGGCCGACCGTCACATTCGCGCTGCTGGCGATGCCGTCCTGGACGGCGGTCATCGTGTGGGCGCCGGTGTAGGACGGCACCCAGTTGAACATGGCGACGCCGTCGGTCGGCGCGACCACGGCCAGCAACGCGCCGTTGTCGTAGAAGGCGACAGGAATGATGCCGACGCTGAGCCTGGCCAGCAATTGGTGGGTGCATCCGGTGCCGTAGTCGGTTGCCGAGCCGACGCTGAGGTTGGGTTTCACCGTCAATTGCGAAACTCCGGCCGAGGCGGTGGGTGCACCGAGGGTCGTGGCCAGCATCGCCGTCCCGAGGGCAGCAACGGTGATGGCGAATTTCCTGTCACTCATATTTCTCACGTCCTTGTGCTGCGGGCCGACCGAACGCGAGGTCGGCGAGTCGGTCCCCATCCTCACCCCATCGCGGGACCGATGGTGGGAGAACACACGAACCGTTTCGCCGACCTCGTCGCGCCGGCTACAGCCGCGACCAGAGTGCGGGAGTGTTCGGTGGCGTCCAATTCGGGTCGTGCACGGTGTGCGCCTGCCTGCAGCTATAGGTGGCGCCCTGATAGGTGACTTTGTCGCCGATGCCATAGGTGGCGCCCTGACGCCAGGGCGATCCGCCGGGGGCGGCCGTGGTTGTCGGATGCTCGTGCCCGGGAGTGGTCGTCACCGGCGGTTTCGTGGTTGTGGCCGGGGGTTTCGTGGTCGTCGGGGGCGGTGTGGTGGTCGGGGCCGGGGTGCTGGTGGCCGGCGGGGAAGTGGTGGGTTTCGGGGTGGTCGTAGGCGGCCGTGTGCCGCCCCCGCCGCTCACCTCGAGATCGACGCAACTGTAGAAGGCCGCTGCGGTATCACCGATATTCCAGACCGCGCGCAATTTCTGGCGGCCGGAATAACTCGACACATCGACGGTATGGGTCACCTCCATGGACGGCTGTTCGTTCCGGCCGTCGAACACAGCAATTCTGGTGTTGCCGATGAAGTATTCCCAATTCAGCGTGCGATGATTCGCGGTATTCTTCCATGTGAAACTCGCACTGCCGGAGACTTTCTGCGGCACCCAGCCGAGGCTGTCGTCGTCGAGCTCAGGGTATTTGTTCGCACTACAGGTGGTGAGCCCCTTCGGTCCCTCCACGCTCTGCGGTTCGTATTTCACCGCGCCGCAGGGCACGAGGCCACGGGCGCATTGCTCCTGCCTGCTCGCGGGTCCGGTGATCCAACCGTGCGCGGTGGCACTCCCGGCGGGCACCACTGCGGTGGCGATGGGCGCCAATGCCATTGCTCCGGCGAAGAACAGGATTCGACTTCTCACTATCAGTACTCCTTGGAAACGCACGCGGAGGACGGCAGGGGCCGGCTTGCCGTCCGGGAAACATTTCGAGCGATGACACTGAACACTTCGATATCGAACTGTGATTCCGAAGATTAGGGTGACGAAGATCATTCGTCAACCGTCCCGGTAGCGAAAAATACTGCTACCGACCGGTATTCGCGGATCATTTCCCAACTGTGCGAATACGGCGAATATCCACGTTTGGAACCAACCGGTATCCACCCGAAGCAAACGGCTGGTTAATCTCGCTGCTGTGTGGGGTGTACAGATTTGCCATCGGTTGTAGATAGGTAGCCATGTCGGCAACAAGCTGTCTTACTGTTCGAGGGCGAGTACCCACAGCAGGGAGCCTGGCGAACTTTGCGCGACTCCTCCGAAATAGGCGGACGGGCGCCCGAATCAGCCGAGGAACGCGAGGATTCCGGCGGTGACGAGTTCGGCGTAGCGAGCCCGGCCCTCGGGGGTCTCGATGAGCGCGGCGTCGGTCGCCGAGCGCATGTTCCCGCATTCGACCAGTGCGCTCGGTCGCTCGGCCAGGTTGAGCCCGGCCAGATCCGCCCGTGGATCCAGTCCCGCCGATCCCACATAGGTCGAGGGCACCGCGCCACCGGCGATCATCGCATCACGCAACGCCCTCGCCAGACGCGTCCCCGCCTCGGCCTGTACCGGATTCAGCGCAGGTTCGGCGTAGGCGATGTGAAATCCGTGCGCGTCCGCACCGGTATTGCCGTCGGCATGGATCGAGACCACCGCGTCGGCGCCCGACTCGTTCGCGATCGAGGCGCGCTCATCGACACACGGTCCGACACCGGTGTCGTCGGCGCGCGTGAGGATCACCCGAACACCGCGGGCGGCGAGCAGGTCGCGCACTCGCAGGGTGACGTCCCAGGTGAACTCGTGCTCGGTGTAGCCACTGGCGGCCGAGGTCCCGGTGGTGTTGCAGGCCTTCGTGCCGCCGCGCCCATCGGGCACCGGTGCGTTGATCTGGGTGAGATGGGTGGCATTGCCACCGTTGTGACCGGGATCGAGGACAACCGTGTGGTTCACGGCGGGCGAAGTCGGCGGCACGGCACTCTCCGAGGAAACGGCCGTCGCGGTCGACGTCGCCGGGTTCGCGTCCGTGGTGGTGGACGCGCAGCCGGCGAACAGCGCTGTCGCCGCGAGCAGGCAGGCGGGCAGGAACAGACGGGGACGCACCCCGACACCGTGCCACACCGTGCCGACGACCCGGCCTCGTCCCCGCCGAACCCGTGTTCAGCGCTGGGTGATGCGCAGCGGAAGAGTCGCGTGGCGACGGGCGAACAGGCTGGGCACCCAGCGTGGCGGCTCCTGCTCGATCAGCTCGAACCGTTCGGTGCGTTCGAGCAGCAGGGTGATCGCGGCGGTCGCTTCCAGCCGAGCCAAGGCGGACCCGATGCAGAAATGGGCACCCGCGCCGAACGCCGCATGGGCACGGCCGCGCCGCCGGTCCAGATCGACGATATCGGGATCCGGGTAGACGGCGGGATCGCGATTGGCGGCACCCCACAGCAACAGCAGGTGACTGCCCGCGGGCAGGTCGACACCGCCGAGCCGAGTATCGACCATGACGTGGCGGTGGTGGCCACGAAAGGGTGACTCCAGGCGCAGTGCCTCGTCGAGGAACGCGGGGACGAGCTCGGGGCGTTCACGCAGACGGGTCTGCAGAGTGAGGTCGGCGGCGAGCAGTCGCGCCGCCGAGGCGATCAGACCCGCGGTCGACTCCCCTCCCGCACCGATCAGCTGCACCAGGATCAGTACCGCCTGCTGCTCGTCGATCGTGCCCGCATCCATCGCGGCGACGAGCACCTCGAGCAGGGTTCGCGGCGAATCTCGATCGGCCACTCGGTCTTTCGCGTTGCCGATCGCGAGGTACGCGTAGTGGGCGAGCTCGGCCGCGGAGGTGATCAGCTCGGTCATCCGGCCCTCGGCGACGATACCGCCCAGCATCTCGGTGGAGTCGTAGGCCAGCGAGAGCAGTTTCGCGACATCGGTCCCCGGCAGACCGACGAGTTCGGCGATCAGCGCCAGCGGCAAACGATCGGCGACCCCGGTGGCCCAGTCGATCCGATCGCCGTCGAGTTCTTCCGCCCACAGCCGTTCGGTCAGTGCGGTGACGAACGGGCCGAGCGTGCGCACCCGTTTGGCCAGAGCCGGTCCGACGATGCCGCGGTGGACGGCATGGACGTCGCTGTCGGCGGTGGCGAGCACGTGGACCGCTCGCCCGGTCGCGTCGAGGTCGAAGGTCATCGGCGCCGCGCCCGGCTGGGCGACGAGCACGCCGGTCAGATGCGAGGAGAACTCCGCGGGGCGCCGGGTCGCTTCGGTGACCTCGGCCCACGAGGCGACGAGAAAGAAATCGGTGCCGGGTACCCGATAGACCGGCGCTTGTTCGCGCAGGGCGCGATACATCCGGTAGGGGTCGTCGAGCACCGTCGCATCGAACAGGTCGATCGCTTCGAGGTCCGTGGTCACGGCTGCCGCCTTTCCTGGTCGGGCTGTCGGCGCTCACCGTGTACCGCGCAGAGGCATGCGGTCAACGACTGTCTCGAGATGAGACAGCCCGGCGACCGCGTTGCCTCACAATCCGCCGCGTACTTCGTCGAAAACACCCCTCAGCCTGGCCGGATTCGGCTAGACAGATTCCACCGAACGTCTCACTCTGAGACAGACACGTGTGGAGGTTTCCGGTGAGCGACCAAGTCGACTGGCTGGCCGGCGGTGACCGACGCACCATCGCGGTCGACCGCATCGAACGCGCCGCCCTCGCGCTGTTCCTCGAACGTGGCATAGACAACGTCACCGCCGACGACATCGCCGCGGCCGCGGGGTGCTCGCGCGCGACGCTGTATCGCTGTGTCGGCGGCAAACCACGACTGATACGCGCCGTGATGGTCCGGGCCGCGGGCTCCGTCGTCGCACGCGTGGAGGCGGTCGTCGACTCGGTCCCGCCCCGCCGACGACCCGTCGAGGCGATCCTGGCCGCCGTCGCCGCGATCCGCGCCGACCCGGTGCTGCGCCAGTGGCTGATCCGGCACCGCTCTCCCGACACCGACGAATTCCTCGCCGGCGCACCGGAACTCGGTCACATCGCGACCGCGCTGACCCGGATCGCCCCCGACGACGAGGCCGCGGGCTGGGTCGTGCGCGTCGTGTTGTCGCTGCTCACCTGGCCGCTGCCCGACGCCACGGCGGAACGTCACCTGGTCGAACGATTCGTCGGGCCCACCCTGCGTGCGGGCTGACTCCCCCGTTCGGTCCGCGCGTCCTCGATCCGTCGCGGCTCAGCTCAGCCGCGGTGGTGGCGACTCTCGTAGGCAACGCGTTCGGCCTCGGTCCGACGGCGTTCGGCCTCGTTGGCCAACTCGGGATCGAAGCCATGGCTGACCAGGCGGTGCCGCCGGTACACGTAAACCAACGCCACAGTGAAGTAGACCAGCGGCAGGTACAGCAACGCCATCATCGACAGCCCTATCCACAGCGGGCCCGGCACCAGCAAGAACAGGCACAGCACCGGCAGCACCGGCAGCAGGAAGCGCATCAGGTATCGGCGGGTCGCGCCGGGGCCGGTGAGGTCGGCGAGCACCCAGTCCGACATCGAGGGCGGCAGGGTTCCGCCGGTGATGTAGCGAACGCGCTGCCAGAGATTCGGGGTCGAGTTGCTCACTGCTGCTCCCTCACATCGGATGCGCGTCGCGCGGCCGCGTTCACCCGGCCGAGGACATCGCGCAGTTCTTCCAGGTCCGCCAGGCTCACGCCGAGGCGTGCCACGACGGCGGGCGGGATCTGCTCGGCTTGTTCACGCAGGTCACGGCCCACCTCGGTGAGGTCGATGTGCAGCGTGCGCTCGTCGTGCGGATCGCGGCGGCGGGTGATGAGACCGGCGGATTCGAGTCGCTTGAGCAGCGGTGACAAGGTCGCGGAGTCGAGCTGGATCGCCTCGGCGACGGCCTTCACCGACATCGGCGCCTCACCCCAGAGGGCCAGCATCACCAGATATTGCGGATGCGTCAGGCCGAGCGGTTCGAGCAGCGGCCGGTAGACCGCCAGCACGGATCGATTGGCCACCGCCAGGGCGAAGCACACCTGCCGGTCGAGCCGCAGCGGGTCGTCGAGCTCCTGCATCGTCCACCACCTTTCTCAGCCCACACACTATTACACCACTAATAGTTAGTGCAATAACTATTAGTGGCATCACAGATGGGCGGCGGGACGATGCGCGTCAGTCCTCGTCGAGGACCAGTGGCTCACCGGCGGCAGCACGGCGCACCTTCTCGCGGCCGTTGTCCTCCTCACTACGCCCCTGACGCCAGTAGCCGGTGAAGGTGATCGCGCGCTTGTCGACACCACGGTCGCGGACCAGATTGCGCCGGGTGAGCTTCACCAACTCGGCCTCACCGGAGATCCACGCGTAGGGCACGCCCGCGGGGAGCTCGGCCGCACGGACCGCGGCGACCACCGCGTCGCCGTGCGGGCGATCACCGCGATGCACCCACTCGATCAGTACGTCGCCGCGGGTCTCGAAGCCCTGCTCGTCAGCCGGGCCTTCGACCTCGATGAACGCTCGCGTTCGCGCTCCCACGGCGAGGCGTTCGATGATCGCGCCGATCGCCGGAACCGCGGTCTCGTCACCGACGAGCAGCTGCCACTCGGGGTCGGCGGGCGGGGTGTAGAGCGCGTGCGGCGGGCAGAGCAGGCCGATCTCGTCGCCCGGCACCGCGGTCGACGCCCAGTCCGAGGCGGGACCCGCGTGCTCGGCGTGCAGGGCGAAATCGATGTCGAGCTCGCCGAGTTCGGGCCGCTGCGCCCGGACCGTGTAGGTCCGCATCGGCGGGCGGATCTCGTCGGGCATCGCGAGATAGCGCTGGTACCAACTCATCACACTGCCCGAGTCGTCCAGTGGCGGCGGCACGACGGGACGCGGCCTGCCCGGGAGCGGGAAGAAGAGCTTCGTGTACTGGTCGGGCCCGGCGTCGATGAGGGCGGCCGGGTCCGGACACCCGAGGGTCACCCGCACCATCCGCGGCGTCAGCCGTACCGCGCGACGAACCGTCAGCGGCGCGTAGACCATGGCCGGTCGATTCACAGTCCCAGTCGTCATTAGGCAAGCCTAACCTACTGCGCCTGCGAACTACCCGCCCTGATCGACGGCGAGGCCGGAAATGAGCTGCTCGATCACCGCGCGGACAGCGACGATATCCCCCGCGTCCGCCGAATGCGCCAGGTACTGCGCCGCCTCGTCCAGCGCACCGACCACCACCAGCGCCAGCGGCCGCACCGGCTGCTTCCTGATCCGGCCCGCGGCCATGGCACCGGCCATCGCGTTCTCCACCAGGCCGATGGTGTGCCGCAACTCGATCTCGCGCCACCGGGCCCACCCGAGCACCGCGGGCGCGTCGAGCAGCGCGATCCGGCGCACCTCGGTCGCGGTCGAGGCCTGCAACCACGCCAGGCAGCCCACGATCAGGCTCGCGATCGGATCCTCGGCACGCGCCTGGGCCACGGCGGCGGCGATCACCTCCACCAAGCTGCGCTCGAGATCCTCGAACACCGCCTCGAACAGATCCCGCTTCTCGCCGAACTGGTGATAGAGCGCGCCGCGACTGACCCCGGCCGCCTCGGCGACCGCGATCGTGCTCACCGCCCCGTACCCGAACTGCCCGAACAGCTCTCGCCCGGCACGGATCACCGCGGCACGCGTGGCGGCCGAGCGTTCGGCTTGGGTCCGGCGATCAGGATTCATGGCGACGTCGAAGTCTAGGGCAGGACGAGGGTCGCGGCAGATCCGAGGCCGTTCGCCCCTTGACCGGCCACACCGGATTCGGGAACATACAGTCATCCTGTTTGTATATTCGAAGGGCTTGGGGACTATGTCCGATGCCACCAAGGATCTGTTCGAGCGCTATCACGCCTGCTGGGCCGAGCGCGACCCCGACCGGATCGCCGCGCTACACACGCCCGATTCGGTCTTCCACCTGCACTCCGGGGGCGCACCAGCGCACGGGCGCGCGGAAATCCGAACCGCCGCCGCAGAGACCTTCGCCCTCGTCCCCGATCTGACTTTCACCCAGGTCGACCTGCGCGTCGGCGACGACTTCTGGGTGGTGCGATGGAAGCTGTCGGGCACCTCCGTCACCGGCGGCGCCGTCGATGTGGATATCGCGGACATGGTCACCGTCGAGGACGGCGCGGTCAAGGCGAAGCACACCTACGTCGACGGCGTGGCCATGCAGGCCGCGCTGACCGCGCCCTCCGAGATCGCCTGAAACTCGTGGAGCGGTGTGGCGGACCAGCGTTGCGCGCGGTCTGATCTCAGGGCATCGGCAGCGGCGGTGTCTTCGGGAAACTCACGGGCAAGGCCGCGAGCGACCGATGGAACGGGCCGGGCCGCCACACCAGATCCTCGACCGGCACGGCGAGGCTCAATTCCGGGAGCGCGTCGAGCAATTGGTCGATCGCGTCCTGCACGATCAGGTACGCCACCGGTTTGGCCGGACAGCCGTGCGGCCCCGCGCTCCAGGCCAGGTGCGCCCGGTTGTCGACGACATCGCGCCCGGCGATGGCCGGATCGTTGTTGCAGGCCGACATGCTGATGACGACCGGTTCGTGTGCGGGCAGCCAGGTGTCCTCGACCAGGATCGGCTGACGCGGGTAGGTCATGCAGAAGTTGGCCAGCGGCGGGTCGGTGAACAGCACTTCGTCGAGCGCGTCGCGCGTGGACAGGCTGCCGCCGAGCACATCTCCGGCGAACCGGTCGTCGGTGAGCATCAGCCGCAAGGTGTTGACCACCAGGTTCAGCATCGGCTCGATGCCCGCGCCGTAGAGCACCAGCAGCTGGTGCACCATTTCCTCGTCGGTCAGCGCCGCCGGGTGCTGGAGCAGGCGGGTGGCGACGTCGTCACCGGGTTCGCGCTGGCGCAACCCCACCAGATCGGCCAGTGCGGAGGCGAGCAGGTTGTTGCCCGCCTCGGCGTCGTCGCCTTCGAAGATCTGCGCCATCCCGGTGGCGACCTGCTGCCCGATCTCGGGCGTGCACCCGAGCATCGAGTTCAGCGCCTGGAACACCAGCGGAAACGCGTACTGGCTCAGCAAGTCCGCGGACCCGGTCGCGCAGAAGCTGTTGATCAGCGGGATGGCGAACTGTTCGACGGTGCTGTGCATCGCGTACAGATCCACCCCGGCGATCCCGGCGACATTGGCCTGCCGGTATCGGGTGTGCTCGGCACCGGTGGTGCGCAGCGCGGCTGGGCGGAACTGCAGCATCGGCAGCACCGGGCAGTCCAGCGGGATGTCTCGCTGCCACATGCGGGGGTCGGCCGGGAAGTGCTCCGGATCGTTGAGGATGCGCACGGCGGTGTGATAGCCGATCACCAGCGTGGCCCGGATGCCCGGCGACAACTCCACCGGCACCACCGAGCCGAACCGCCGCCGCATCCGCTGGTACGCCGCCTGTGGGTCGGCGGCGAATTCGGGTGCCCACATCGCCACCCGTTCGTCGGCGGCGATATCGACCGTCATGACGCTGTTGCTTCCTGTCTGCGAAAGAGGTATTCGGCCAGCGTGATCAGTGCGCGCAGGCCCTGATCACGGCGACGTGCGTCGAGCGCGATCACCGGAGTCTCGGGCGCGAGGTCGAGCGCCTCGCGCACCTCCTCGAGCGGGTAGCGCCGGAATCCTTCGAATTCGTTCACCGCCACCGCGTACGGCACGCCACGCTGTTCCAGCGCCGAGAGCACGTCATCGGCCTTCTCGATACGGCGGGTGTCGACGAGCACCAGCGCGCCGAGAGCACCACGAGCCAGTTCCTCCCACAGCGGGGCGAATCGTTCCTGGCCCGGCGTACCGAACAGGTACAGCGCCAGTTGGGGATTCAGGGTGATGCGGCCGAAATCCAGTGCGACAGTGGTCGACACCTTGCTGCCCAGACCCGCCATGTCGTCGACACCGATACTGGCCTCGGTGATCGTCTCTTCCGTGCGCAGTGGCCTGATCTCGGACACCCCGCACACGAAGGTGGTCTTGCCGACACCGAAATTGCCTGCGACCAGGATCTTCACCGACCGTGTCACGGTTTCCGCGACGTAGTCGACCTCATCCCGCGATGGCGCGGAGGCCATGCAGCACCTCCTTGATCAATGCGAGTTCCGGCTTCACCTGTGCCGGGGTGGGGCAGTGCAGGTGACCGCTGTCGAGCAGATCGGAGACGATGATCTTCACGACGGAGGCGGGCAGGTCGAGATAGGCCGACAGCTCGGCGATCGACAGAGCGCCGCGGCGGCTGGTGAGAGCCAGCAGGCGACGTTCGTCGGGGCGGTGATCGGGACGCGCGTCCTCGACGGCACGGACCAGGGTCACCAGGTCCAGATCATGGGCGGCACGCACCCGCCCGCCGGTGCGCACATAGGACCGCACCAGATCGGGATCGCGCCTGCCGCGGCTCAATTCCTCCCGCCTAGGCGGGGCGCGCTGCCGATCTCGTGACCCACGCGCGAGGCCAGTTCGTTCATCCGATGCGCCACCAGCGCGACATCGACATCGGCGGTGGTGGCGACACCGAGCAGCGCGCCCACACCGGCGGCGGTGATCATGATCATGCCCTCGTCGTACTCGGTCATGTTCTGGCGCACCGCGTTCGACGGGCCGCCGCAGAACTCGCCGAGCGCCTTACCGAGCGAGCGCAGGCCCGAGGCCGCCGCGGCGAACCGTTCGGCGTCGTCTTTGCTCACGCCACGGGAGTGGGCGATGCGCAGTCCGTCCTCGGACAGCAGGACCGCGAAGCGGACGCCGGGGATCTCGAGATCCTCGAGCAGCCACGCCAATCGGTTGGTGCTATCGGCTACCGGTGTGCTCATCGGCTGTTCCTTCCGTGGTTCGCTCGGCCGCAGCGGCACGACCGCTGCGGGATCCGCTGCGCCAGGCAGCGGCGAGGTCGGGGCGCGCGTGCCCCGACTCTGTCGTTACCCCCGCCGAATCCGGGGCAACCGGTCTGCGGCGGCGCTTGGGCAGCCCGCCGCTGGTGATCTCGTGAACGTCGGCGCCGGGCGATTCGATCTCGGCGACCGCCACGGGAATGTGTGCGGGCGCGGCGAGTTCGGGCTCGGGCAGCCGCGGGGCGTCGCCGCTCACCAGCAGCGCCGACGGTACATACACCATGGCCCGCATGCCACCGAAGATGTTGGGCCCGTCGACGTGCACGGAGAATCCGTAGCGCCGGGCCAGCGCCGCGATGCCGGGGAAGCCGACCTTCGGCGCGGGGCCGAGATCGTGGATGTCGACCGGGCGTTCGCCGCTGAGCACCAGGCGCGCGTCCTCGAGCTGCTCGGGACTCATCCGCATGCCCGCGTCGTCGATGATCACGGTGACGCCGTGATGGCCCTCCTGGAAACCGATCTCGACGAACGACGACGGCGGTGAGTAGCGCAGCGCGTTGTCGAGCAGGGTCGCCATGGTGTGCACGAGCGGTTCGACCGCGCGACTGATCACGATCCGGTCCGATTGGGCCGCGCGCACCCGCAGGAATTCCCTGACCCGTCCGGTCGCGCCGCCCGCCACATCGGTGAGCGACTGCTGCGGCCACCGGCGGCCGGGCAGACCGCCGGAGACGATCACATAGGACTGCGCCTGCCGGATCATCTGCTGCACGGTGTGGTCGATCCGGGTGAGCGTTTCGTAGATGGCGTCGTCGCGATGTTCGCGCAGTGCGGCACTGACGACCTGTCCGAGGTCGGTGCCCAGGCTCACCACCGAGGTGCCGAAGGAGCGCACCGCGGCGCTCGTGGCCGCCCGCGAGGATGCCGAGAGCTCACCGCGGGTCTGGTCCCGGGCGTCCTGTATCTCACCGAGGCGACGTTGTTCGCCGTAGCGCTCGACCATCGCCCTGGTTTCCTCGGTGACCACGCGCAGGTCCTCGGCATGACCCGTGGCAATCCACTGCAGCGCCTGGCCGAACTGCGAATCGCCCAGTTCCACCGGCAGATCCACCGCGACCGAGGGGATCTCGTGGCGGCGCACCGCGGCAGTGATCGCGGGCAGTGTGCCCTGCGCCAGCTGCATGAGGGCGTTCTCGCAGGCGAGGCGTTCCCGGATGGCGGCGTCGGCTCGCTGCCGCTGTCGGCGCTCGTTCCGCATGGCCATGACACTGACCGCGATCGCGAGCAGTAACAGCGGCGCACCGATGACGAGCAACAGCACCGCAATTCCTGAGTTCATCAGATCTTTCGTCGTCCTCGACCACACGGCGCTGTTGCCGGTGGCCCTCGCCGGCCGGCCCGCCGAGGCATTCACTGTCCACCGCGGGGTGATTTCGGATACCCGATTCACACGCCCCGATTCCAGCGACCCGCACACATTAGCAGCACACGTAACGATCGCGACACGGATCTTCCTGTCCGACATCATGTTTCCCGCTCGAAACATTGCACGCTACTGGACAGTTGATCTATTCTGGTTCGCTATGCCTCGAGCCGATGCTCGCGGAACCCCGGGTACCGGATATTATCCCGGCGTGGCGAAACTGAAGCTTTCCGTCGATGTCCCCGTCCCACCGGACCAGGCCTGGGCGCACGCGTCCGACCTTCCGCACCTCGGCGATTGGCTGACCATTCACGAGGCTTGGCGCGGAACACTGCCCGAGGAGCTGACACCGGGCACCGTTGTCGTCGGCATCGCCCGCGTGAAGGGCTTCCGCAACAAAGTCACCTGGACCGTGCGCACCGCCGAACCGCCGCGCAAGCTCGCCCTCACCGGCACGGGTATCGGCGGCACCAAGTTCGGCCTCGGCATGCTCGTCGAGCCGAGCGGTAGCGGGTCGAAGGTGAGTGTCGACATCGACCTGGGCGGTGCGCCGCTGTTCGGCCCGATCGGGTCCGCCGTCGCGAAGGCCCTGCGCGGCGATATCGAGCGCTCACTGGAGATGTTCGTCAAGCTCTACGGCTGAACCCCGACGCGAAAGCCCGGACGGAACAGAGAGTTCCGTCCGGGCTTTCCGCGTATGACCGATCAGGCCAGCGCCACAGCTTCGGCGTCGATCGGCGCCTTCGGCTTGGTTCGCGGCAGGAAGAACGCCGGGATCAGGGTCAGCAGAGCGAGTACCACGGTGACCCAGTACGTGTTGCTGAACGCTGTCGCCGCCAGGTCGAGTCCCTGCTCGATGACCGACGGGGGAACCTGCGCGGCGAGATCGGGCCGGGCGTTGGCGCCGATCGCGACCTTCGCCTCCGGGTGATCGTTGAGCTGGGCGGCCAGCACGACCGACATCGTCGCCGTGCCGATCGACGCCGCGGTCTGGTTGATGATGTTCATCAATGTCGAACCGCGCGCGACCTGTGCGTGCGAGAGCGTCTGGATCGCGGCGGTCATCACCGGCATCATGGTGCAGCCCATGCCCAGACCCATCACGAACAGCGCGCCACCGATCAGCAGGTAGGAGGTGTCGGCGCCCAGCTGGGTGAACCCGGCCAAGCCGAGGGTGATGAAGGTGATGCCGAACATGACGATCTTGCCGGGGCCGATCTTGTCGACCAGGAATCCCGCGATCGGCATCGTCAGCATGGCGCCGATACCCTGTGGGGCCATGAGCAGACCGGAGTCGAACGCCGTCTCCCCGCGTACCTGCTGCAGGTAGTTCGGCAGCAGGAAGCCTGCGCCGAAGAACGCCGTCGCGAACAGCGACATGGTGAGCACGGAGTACCGCAGCGACGGGTTGGAGAACAGCCGCAGGTCGATCAGCGGATGCTCGGTGCGCAGCGCGTGGAACACGAAGGCCACCAGCAGCGCCGCGCCGATGATCGCCGGAATCAGCACGCGCGAGGCCATCACGGTGCCCTTCTCCGGAATGGAGGAGACACCGAACAGGAACAGCGCCAGACCCGGCGAGGCCAGCAGCATGCCGAGGAAGTCGAACGATTCCGAGGGTTTGGGCTTGTCGGGAGCGAACACGATCCAGGCCAGGATCAGCGCGACGATGCCCAGCGGCAGGTTGATCAGGAAGATCCAGTGCCAGCTGAAGGAGTCGATGAGCCAGCCACCGAGAATGGGGCCACAGATCGGGCCGAGCAACATGGGCACGCCGAGTACCGCCATCACCCGCCCGATCCGCTGCGGGCCCGCGGCATGGGTCATGATCGTCATACCGAGGGGCATGAGCATGCCGCCGCCGATGCCCTGGATGACACGGAAGGCCACCAGCGACTCGATACTCCACGCCATCGAACACAGCACCGACCCGATGATGAAGAAGGTCAGCGCCGCCATATAGAGGCGTTTGGTGCCGAAGCGATCGGCGGCCCAGCCGGTCATCGGGATGACCGAGGCCAGCGCCAAGGTGTAACCGGTCATGGTCCAGGCGACGACCTCGACGGAGGCGTTGAAGTCCTGCATGAACGTCGGGATCGCCACGGTGACCACCGTGATGTCGAGAATCGACATCACCGCGCCCAAGACGACGACGCCCGCCACCTTCAACACGGCGGCATCCAGCTTGTCAGGAGTGTGATCGGGCGCGGCGGCGCCGATATCCGGAGGTTTCGTCACCGGTTAACCCAAGCACCTTTCGCTGCCGATGACCAGTGAAATTTTCTGTTCGTGATCTGGTCGATGTCACACCCGCGTGATCGTCGCCGCCTCGCTGGCCATGAGCGCCGCCCTCGTCGCGGCACTCGATGCCGGCAGCATCGGCAGCCGAACGGCCGCGCTGGAGATCTGACCGCGCTCGGCGAGCACCGCCTTGATGACCGTCGGGTTGGGCTCGGCGAACAGGGCCGCGCCGAGCGCGTCGAGACGGTCACCGATCGCGCGGGCCCGGACGACGTCACCGGCGTGCCATGCCTCGATGAGATCGGCGTATGCACGGGGCGCGATATTGGCCGCGGCCAGGATCGCGCCGTGCGCGCCGAGAGCCAGCAGCGCGGAGGCGAAACGGTCGTCGCCACTGAGCACTGTCGCCGGGGTATGGGCGGCCATCAATTCGACACTGGCCGCGTCGATTCCGCCCACGGCGTGCTTGAAGCCGGCGATGTTCGGGGTATTCGCGAGACGAATCAACGTGCTGCCGCTGAGCGGGCGTCCGGTGCGGTGCGGCACGTCATAGACGAGCAGAGGGGCCGGGCTGATCGCTGCCAACTGCGTGAAGTGCGCGATCACGCCTTCTTCGCTCGGTCGCACGTAGTAGGGCACCACCGCCAGCACGGCCGCGACGGGCCGCGCGAGTTCGGCGATCGCTCGCACCGATTCCGCGGTGGCGTTGCCGCCCGCGCAGGCGATCAGCGGTGCGCCGCGGTCGGCGCAGACGCTCGCGCAGATATCCAGGACTCGCGCACGCTCGGCGGCAGTGAGCGCGGACGGCTCCGCCGTGGTGCCGAGCGCGACGAGTCCGGTCGCCCCCGCGTCGAGGACAGCGTGCGCGTGTCGTTCCAGCGCCGCGGGCTCGACGGCCCCGTCGGCGGTGAACGGCGTGATCAAAGGGACGAAGAGGCCGTGTAGCGATGTCATGACTCTATCGTCGAGCCAGATCCACCATCAGGTCCAGTTCACATTCATGATGATGACCGTAAGCTGAACTGATGCTCGATGTCCGCAAACTTCGCCTGCTCCGCGAACTCGCCCATCGCGGCACCATCGCCGCGGTCGCCGAGGCGCTCAGCTATACGCCCTCGGCGGTATCCCAGCAGCTCACCGCGCTCGAACGCGAAGCGGGCGTCCCGCTGCTGGAACGCTCGGGCCGCCGCGTCGCTCTCACCCCCGCCGCGCAGCTCCTCGTCGGGCACACCGAAACGATCCTGGCCGCCCTCGAACACGCCGACGCCGAATTGTCCTGCACCAGGGACGAGCTGGCCGGCACCCTGCGCATCGGCACCTTTCCGACCGCGGCGCGCACCCTGCTGTCGCCCGCCCTCGTCACCTTGAGCACCGACCACCCGCGCCTGGAACTCACCGTCACCGAAATCGACCCCGCCGACATCCCGAACGCCCTGCGCGCGGGGACCCTGGATATCGCGCTCACCCACGACTACGACCTGGTCCCCGCCGACACGGACCCCTCCTTGCAAACCGAGCCCCTCCACACCGAAACCGTCTACCTGGCCACGCTGGGCCCCGTGCCCACCGAGGACTCGCTGGCCGCACACCGCCGATCCCCCTGGATCGCGGGCACCCCCGGCACGCTGTGCCATACCCTGACGATCCGAGCCTGCCAGGCAACAGGATTCACCCCCCACATCCGCCACCACGCCGACGACTTCGACACCGTCCTGACCCTCGTCGCCGCAGGCGCGGGCACCGCCATAGTCCCCGCCCTCGCCCTCTACGCACCCCCCGAACACATCACCCTCACTCCCCTGCCGATCCGCCGCCACACCCAGCTCGTATACCGCAACGGCACCGGCTTGCATCCGGCGATCCACGCCGCCCGGCTCGCCCTGCACGCCGCGGGCTAGGCACATCCGGCTTACCGCCGATCGGTGGGATAATCGAGCCGGTCGACAGGGAGACCGCAGTGATGACATCGAGTAGTGGGAGTAGCCCATGGCACGAGTCAGGACCGGAATAGTCGATCCGGGTCTTCATTCCCGCGGTGCGCCGGATCTCACCCACCGCACGGCGAAGTTCGTCGCCGCGACGACCGGTGCCGACTCCCTGTGGGTCGTCGACCACTTGATCGGGTTGTTTCCCTCGTCGGTGTGGAAGCCGAGCCATGCGGGCGGCGCACGGGTCGTTCCCGTCGCGGACGCGTACTACGAACCGTGGACCCTGCTCGGGCGCGCGGCGGCGCGGAATCGGTGGAGTCGGCTCCGGCTCGGGGTGGGAGTCACCGACGCCGGTCGCAGGCATCCGGCGGTGACCGCACAGGCCGCCGCGACCTTGCATCTGCTCAGCGGCGGGCGAGCGATTCTCGGGATCGGTCCGGGAGAACGCGAGAACAACGAGCCCTACGGTGTCGATTGGCAACGCCCGGTCGCGCGCTTCGAGGAGGCTGTCGCGACGATTCGGGCATTGTGGGAGTCCCACGGTGAGCCGATCTCCCGGGATTCCGAATTCTTCCCTCTCCGCGACGCGGTCTTCGCGCTGCCGCCGCACCGCGGTACCCGACCGGAGCTCTGGATGGGAGCGCACGGACCGCGCATGCTCAGGGTGGCCGGTCGATTCGCCGACGCGTGGCTGCCCGCCTTTCCGAGCAGCCCAGCCGAATACCGCGACAAGCTCGACACGATCAGGACCGCGGCCTCGGATGCCGGACGCGACCCGTCTGCGGTCCAAGCGGCCGGGTGGCAGTGGATCATCACCGCGAAGTCGCAGACGATTGTCGAGGAGATCCTCGATTCGGCGGTGATCCGCGCCTACATGCTCGCCGCGTCCGCGCAGGCCTGGGCACGCCATGGCGTCGAGCATCCGTTGGGCCCCACGTTCTCCGGCGCCCAGGACATCCTGCCGCAGACCATCGACGAGGCCACCGCGCTGGAATACGGTCGACGCGCACCGTTGTCGTTGATCCGAGACGTCTTCCAGGTCGGCACACCGGCGGAGGTGCTCGACCAGATCGCCGAGCGGCGCGACCACGGATTGACCTACGCCGTGTTGGTCGACCTCGGCGCGTGTCACCCGAAACTGCGGACGGGACTCCTGACCGGGTCATCGTTCGCCAAGGTCGCACGCGGAATCCGCCGACTGTGACGAACCGCCGTGGCGGTAGGCGATTTCGGTGGCCGCGTCGGGGTGCGTCGGCGGCGGCATAAGAGCTTGCCTGATCTACTCGACGGTCAACCCGTCGCGGCCGCGAGACGCGCGGAGCGCTGCAGGCGAGCGCCGAGCAGAGTCAGGCACAGGGCAAGGACCAGGAGCAGAGCCAGGGTCCATGCCAGGGTCGAAAAGCCGTGTGGCGCAGTCGCTGCCGCGACGATCGGGCCCAGGGTCGCGCCGACGTAGAAGCTGAACATGGCGACCGAAGAGGCTGCCGCGCGGGCATCGCCGCCGAGTTCACCCGCGCTCTGCAACACCGCGGGGGCGATGACGCCGAGGCCACCGACCAGGACCGCCAGCAGCACAGTGAGGACCGCCAGGTGCGAGCCTTCGAAGGTCGCGGCGACCATCGCGGTGGCCGCGATCAGCACGCCGAGGACCATCTGGGAGGGCTTGGACAGGCGCGCCAGCGGAATGGCGAGCAGTGGCAGCGCCATCATCACCGGCAGGGCGCCCGCCCGCAGGGTCAGCAGTTCGCCGGAACCGGTGACCAGGCCGGTGAGCTCGATCCCGGTGTAGATGCCGACCATGACGGCCATGCTCAGGGCGCCCGCCACGAGCATCGGGAGCAGCGGCGTGATGCGCAGCACCGCGGGAATGGCGGCGTAGCTGTGGCGCAGCGGGAGGTCACGGCCGGTGGGGGCGTCATCGAGCATGACGGCCCGCAGCGCGAAGGCCAAGGCCGCGAAAACGACTGCGGAGCCGAGGAATACGGTGCGCCACGGGAACGACGCGACCACGGCCTGCGAGACGATCTGGGCGATGACGGTGGCGGCCAAGAAGGAGGTGGCCACCGACATGGTGACCACGGCCCGGTGCCCCGGCGCGATGCGCGTGCCGACGTAGGCCATGATCGCGGGCGGAATGGAGCCGACGACGAGGCCCTGCACGATCCGGAGCGCGACGGCCACGGGCGCACTGAACGCCAGACCGGTCAACAGGGTGACCACCGCGGCCACGAGCATGCCGGTGACCAGGACCCGGCGATGGCCGTATCGATCCGACAGCGGGCCGAACAGCACGAAGCCGCCCGCGTAGCCGAAGGCGAAGGCGCTGATGACCCATGTCATCGCCCCCGAACCCACACTCCACTCTGCTTTCATGGCTTCGAACAGGGGAATCGGCGTGTACATCTGGCCGGTGGCCACCAGGGCCGACAGCACGAAAACAGGGAGGGTGCACCCGGTGTGCGTACGGGGCGACGTGTCGCGAACGCGGGCAGGGGCCGGACTTCCGACCGGAAGCTGGACTGTCGGTGATGCCATGTCGACGACAGTAGGCTCGCACAGGGACAGAGTCAACCAAATAGTTGGTTTAAAGAACTGGTAAAGTCAGTCCCATGACGGCGAGCACCATCAAACGCAGCGACGCGACCAGACAGGCCCTATTGCGTGCGGCGCGAGCCGAATTCGCGCAGTACGGTCTGGCCGGAGCCCGCGTCGATCGCATCGCCGAGGCCGCCGGCGTCAACAAGGAACGCATCTACGGCCTGTTCGGCAGCAAGGACAGGCTGTTCGACGTCATCATCGTCGACACCATGCGCGAATTCATGGAGGTCGTGCAGCCACTCGCCGAGACCGAGCCGGGCGACTACGTCGGCAAGCTCTTCGACTACCACCGCGACCATCCGCAGCTGCTGCGCCTGCTGCTCTGGGAGGGCTTGCACCGCGGCACCGACGCCCACGATGTCGACGGTTGGCGCGCTGACCACTACGGACAGAAATTCGACCGTGCCCAAGAACAATTCGGTGTCGACGAGAAGCAGGCAGGCCGCCTCCTACTCGCCCTCTGCGGCCTCGCCAACTGGACCCACGCCGTCCCCCAGACCACGCGCCTGTTGCTCGGCGACGCCGCCTCCGACACCGACGCCACCCGCGAGTTCGTGAAGGAATTCGCTCGGGCCGCACTGCGAAACCTCGCGACCACACCCCAACCCGTCGCGCCGCAGCCGGACGCCACCCTCCCCGAACCGGTCAATGCATTGACCACCCCGGTAGACGACGCCGCCCGCCGCCTTCGCGAAGCCCAAGCCGCTGCCGATGCCGCCCGCGCCGAACTCGCAACCGCCCTGCGCACCGCCCACGCCGCTGGGGCGGGGGCGAATCAGCTCGCCCGCCGAGTCGCCGGAACCATGTCCCGCCCCCTCGTCCTCAAGCTCCTGACCGACTAGACCCCAAACGCCGCGATCTACGCGGTCTTCTCGCGGTGGGAGCCGCGTTGGCGGGTGCGGGTGGCCGAGACGGGGTCGATGTCGGGCATGGACCATTGGGCGGACAGGGCCAGGCTGGGCTCACGGCCGGAAGCTACGTGGCGGTAGGCGATTTCGGCGGCCGCGTCGCAGTCGTGCGCGGCGATCGCGGCGTAGAGGGCTTCGTGTTCGTCGCATTGGGTGCCCGGGTCACGTTCCTTGGTCAGGTGGAACAGCCAGCGGACTCGGGATTCCAAGGGGCGCAACAACGACTGCAACAGTGGGTTGCCGGACACTTCGACAATGACGGCGTGAAACCCCGCGTTCGCGGCGGCGATCGCGGCTTGGTCGCCACGGGCAGTGGCCTGGCGGGCCGCGGTGAGCTGCGCACGCAGGGCAGTGAGGTCGGCCGGCTCGGCGCGTTCGGCGGCCAGGCGCGCCGCGAGGACTTCGAGGCTTTCGCGAACATCGAACAGGTCACGCACGTCGGTCACCGTGAACGGGGCGACGATCGCGCCCTGCCTCGGCACGATCACGACCAGACCCTCGCGTTCGAGCATCTGCAGCGCCTCGCGCAGCGGGATCCGCGAGATGGCCAGCTCGGTGGCGAGGTCGCGTTCCACGAGCCGCTGACCAGGGCTCAAGCGCAGATCGATGATCCGGTCACGTAACTCCTCGTAGGCCTGATCCCGCAGCGACTTCTTCGCCGGTTCGTCTGCCACCGCACCATCCTTCTGCTCCTGCACGCCACCACGGTAGTCCGCTCGCGGCATGCGACCGTTTCTTACTTTTCGGTAATCCGCCCGTCATCTCCGAGCCCCAGGCTGACACTTAACGGTATACCGCTAAGTGAGCGGTTCGTTCGATCAAGGAGTACCTCGTGCACAAGTCCACTCGGCGCGCGATCGCCTTCGGCTCGGCCGCGCTCGCCGCCGCTGCCCTCCTGTCGGCCTGTGGCTCCGCCGATTCCACGGCGTCGGGCGGCAAGCTGAAGGTCGGCGTGTTCTTCCCCGGCTCACTGTCGGACACCGGCTTCATGCAGTCCGGATATCTCGGCTACCAGCGCGTCGCCGACGCGCTCGGCGACAAGGTGGAACTCAGCAAGGTCGAACAGGTCGCCGCCAGCGACTACCAGCAGGCCCTGGTCCGCTTCGCCTCGGCCAACGACCTGGTGATCTCCCTCGGCGGCCAGACCGACGCCGACGTGCGCAAGGTGGCGCCACAGTTCCCGAACGTGAAGTTCGTCGAGATCGGCGGACCGGCCGACGCCAAGCCACTCGCCAACCTCGCCTACTACGACCCGCAGCAGGCCGAGGCCGAATTCCTCAGCGGCGCGGTATCGGCGGCGGGCTCCAAGTCGGGCACGGTGGCCTTCGTCGGCGGCGTCGAACTGCCCGCGATCGTCAACGCCGCCAACGCCTTCGGCAACGGTGCGCGGTTCGCGAAGCCGGACGCGAAGGTGCTCACCCCGCAGTACGTCGGCGACTTCAACGACCCCGCCAAGGCCAAGCAGGCCGCACTGGCCGACTACGGCGCAGGCGCGGGCACGCTCGGCCAGATCGTGAACCTGGGCAAGGCGGGAATGGAGCAGGCCGCCACCCAGTCCAACGCCACGATGGTCGGCGGCCCGATCCCCGGCGACTGCACCAACCCCGCGTACCTGGGCTACGTACACACCGACATCGGCGCCGAGGTCGAGTTCGCGGTGAAGGCCGTTCTGGACGACTCGTGGAAGGCCGAGAACGTGCGCTTCGGGCTGACCTCGCCCAACGACGGCACCGATTTCGTGCTGTGCAGCAAGGACTCCGGGGTCGCCGACGCACTCGCGAAGGCGAAAACGGCCCTGTCCACCGGCGCGGTCAAGCCGTACTGATCCACGATGAGCACTCCCGCATTGACCCTGCACGGGGTCGGTAAGCGCTTCGGTGACGTGCAGGCGCTGCACGACGTGGACGTCACCGTCGAATCCGGCACTGTCCATTGTATTCTCGGCGAGAACGGCGCGGGCAAGTCCACGCTGTGCAATCTCGTCTTCGGCGGCTACCACCCGGACACCGGGCGTATGCAGCTGGGCGGCAAGGACTTCCGGCCCGACTCCCCCGCCGCCGCGATGGCTTCCGGTGTCGCCATGGTGCACCAGCACTTCAGTCTGGTCACCACCATGACCGTCGCGGAGAACCTGCTGCTCACCCAGCACGGACTCCGGTCGCGCCGCAAGGAGCTGACCGACCGGCTCGACGAGATCGCACAGCGTTACCGCCTGCGCATCGACCTCGACCAGCAGGTCGCGACCATGCCGGTCGGCGCGAGGCAGAAGGTCGAGATCGTCAAGGCGTTGCTGCGTGATCCGGCGCTGATCCTGCTCGACGAACCGACGGGAGTGCTCGATCCGGCCGAGATCGACGCGCTGATCGACACCTGCCGCGCCATCGCCGCCGACGGCAAAGCGGTAGTCCTGGTGACGCACAAACTCGGTGAGGTGGCCAGGGTCGCCGATGCCGCGACCGTGCTGCGCCGCGGCATGGTCGCCGGTGCCGGGCGGATGTCGAACACCACCATCGCCCAGTTGCTCACCGCGATGGTGGGGCATACCGCCGCCGACCTCGACCCGACCGTCGCCGCGACCATCGGCCTGGATCCCGCCGATTCGGCGACGACAGCAGATTCACCCGCAACGGCTCTCCCGGTCGGCCCTGCCACCGAATCGACCCCGTCTAGCGCCGGTCTCGAGTCGTCTGCCGAATCCGATTCCCCCGCACCGGTTCTCACCATCGATCGAGTGACCGTGCATCGCGCCGACGGCAGCGCGGCGCTCGACGATGCGTGTCTGGTCGTGCGGCCCGGCGAGATCGTCGGAATCGCGGGCGTCGAGGGCAACGGGCAGAGCGAGCTCGTCGCGGTCCTCGCCGGGGCTACCCCGGTGAGCGCCGGCACGGTCACGCTCGCCGACACCGATGTCACGACCGCCAACCCCGCCACCCGGACCGGGCTCGGACTCGGCGTCGTGCCCGAGGACCGCCACCGCGACGCGATGGTCGCCGAGATGACCCTGGCGGAGAACCTCTTCCTCGGCCGACTCGGCCGCTTCCGGCGCTTCGGACTGCTCGACAAGCAGGCCATGGGACGCGCCGCCCAGGCCGAACTCGACCGCTTCGATGTGCGCGCTGCCGGGCCGTGGGTGCCGATGGGTTCGCTCTCGGGTGGCAATCAGCAAAAGGTGGTGCTGGCCCGCGAACTGTCCGCCGCGAACCTGCGCTGCCTGGTCGCCGCCCAGCCGACGCGCGGATTGGACATCGGCGCAGTCGATTTCGTGCTGACCCAGCTGCGCCATGCGGCCACCGACGGCTGTGGGGTGCTGGTGGTGTCGAGCGAGGTACCCGAGTTGCTCGCGCTGTGCGACCGGGTGTTCGTCGCGTATCGCGGCACACTCGCCGGACCGATCGAGACCGCCGATCCCACAGCGGCACAACAGATCAGCGAATTGATGATGGGAGTCGCGGCATGAGCGCACCGAGTCGGACCACGACCGCGGCCACCGCGCCCCCACCTCGGCGAACGTCGCTGGGCGGGCTGCGCGGGCTCGGCAAGCCTTCCTCGAAGCAGCACCCGGCAGGCTTGCGCCAGTGGGCACACCACCCGATCGTCGTCGCCGTCGCGGCGATGCTCGCGGCAGGGGTGATCGGGCTGATCCTGGCCGCCGTCGCCGGCGCGGCACCGGGCGCCACGATCACAGCACTGTGGGAGGGCATGTTCGGCAGCGACTACGCGATCGGCGCCTCGCTCAATGTCGCGGCCACGCTGATGCTGGTGGCCGTCGGCTTCACCATCGCCCACCGCGCCGGACTGGTCAATGTCGGTGGCGAGGGCCAGATCTGCGCCGGTGGCATCGCCGCCACCGCGATCGGCACCACGCTCACCGGTGCGCCCGCCGTGATCACCCTGCCCGCGGTGCTGATCGGGGCGGCAGCCGCGGGCTGGCTGTGGGCCGCCATCGCGGCGTACCTGCGGGTCGCGCGCGGCACCAGCGAGATCATCACCACGCTGCTGCTCAACTTCGTCGGGTTGGCGCTGGTGCTGCTCGTCGTGCACGAGCCCGCGCTGCTGCGCCAGCCGGTGACGTCCTCGGAGACGCTGCCGCAGTCCGAACAGCTCACCGCGGCCGCGCATCTGCCGCTGCTGGGCATCGAACGCTCGCCCGCGACCATTGCCCTGTGGATCGCCGTGATGGCCGCGTTCGGCACCGCGATCCTGGTGCGTCGCACCGCACTCGGTACCCGATTGCGGGCGGTCGGGCTCAATCCCGACGCGGCCGCGCGGCTCGGGCTGCCGGTGCGTCGGCTGCGTTTCCTGAGCCTCTCGGCGGCGGGCGCGTTCTCCGGCATCGCGGGCGGGCTGCTGGTGGCGACGGCGCCGTTCGTCCTCGCCGAAGGGTTCTCCTCCGGATACGGATTCTCCGGTCTGGTCGTCGGCCTGCTGGCACGTGGCTCACTGGCCGCCGTGGTCGCGGTGTCGCTGCTGCTCGGGTTCCTCGTCTCCGGCGGGATCAACCTGCAGCTGGCCGCGAATGTGCCCGCGTCGACCATCGCGGTCGTGGAGTCGCTGATGATCGTGTTCATCGCGGGCGCCGCCATCTGGACCACTCGCAGGCGCAAGACCGAACCCGCACCACAACCGGTGCCGTCCGTGGACACCGCCGATCCGGCAGGAGCGCCGCGATGAGCCTCGATACCGTCACCGATATCGCGACCAGCGGAATCGGTTTCACCCTGCCCATCCTCGTCGCCGCGAGCGGAGAGCTGGTCAGCGAACGCGCGGGTGTGCTCAATCTGAGCCTCGAGGCGATGATGCTGACCGGCGCGTTCGCCGGCGTGCTCGGCGCCGTCACCACCGGTTCGCCGGTACTCGGCGCGGCCACCGCCGTGCTCGCTGCCCTGATCTTCGGTGCGCTGCAAGCGATCTGGAGTATCGACTTGCGCGCCGACCAGATCGTCGTCGGCATCGCCGGCAACGCGTTGGCACTCGGCGCCACCACCTACGGTGCGCGCCTGCTGCTCGACGACGGCAAGGGCCACAGCGTTCCCGGTTTCGACGCGCTGCCGATACCGGTGCTGCACCATATCCCGGTTATCGGTCCCGCCCTGTTCGGGCAGACCGCGCTCGGCTATCTGTGCATCGCGGTCGTCGCCGTCCTGGCGGTCGTGTTCTCCCGCCGCACCAAGCTGGGTCTGGTGATCGACGCGATCGGTGAAGACGCCGTCGCCGCCGACCGCACAGGTCTGCCGGTGAAGGCCGCCCGGTACGGCTGTGTGCTGCTCGCCGCGTTCGCTGCCGGCCTCGGCGGCGCGCAATTAGCGCTGTCGGAGGTGCATTCGTTCAGCGACAACATGACCGGCGGCATCGGCTATCTCGCCGTGGTCGCGGTGATCGCAGGCCGCTGGCGTGCGCTCGGGGTGATCTGGGCATCGGTGTTCTTCGGTCTCGCCCAGGCCCTGCAGTTCGCACTGCCCGCCCTCGGCGTCGATGTGCCGTTCGCGTTGCTGGTGATGCTGCCCTATCTGATCGCGATCGTGGCCGTCAGCGGCTTGGTCGGCAACAGCCGCTCGCCGCGCGACCTCACCGTCGCCTTCGCCCGAACTTCCTGACCCGCCCCTACTTTCGCAGGAGCCACCGTTGACTCTGATCCTGTCGCACTCCGATGTGACCGCCGTCCTCGACCGCGGTGAGGTGCTCGCCGCCGTCGAGCGCGCGCACGCCGATCTGGCGCTGGGCACCGCGTTCGTCCCCGCTCCACCGGCGATGACACTGGGCGGCGCGGCCTTCGTGCCCATGGTCGCCGCCGCCGAATCCGCCGGTGCCGCCGCGGTCAAACTGCTCGCCGACCTGCCCGCCAATCGCGGGCGCGGGTTGCCGGTGCAACGGTCGGTGATCGTGGTGACCTCGGCGGCCGACGGTTCGTGCGAGGCACTGATCGACGGACGCCTCGTCACCGCCGTGCGGACCGCCGCGGCCAGCGCGGTGGCGACGAAATATCTTTCCCGACCATCGAGTTCGGTACTCGGTGTGATCGGCGCGGGCAATCTGGCCGTGGAGCACACGCGCGCGATTGCGACCGTGCGCGAGCTCGAGACCGTGCTGGTCTGGTCGCGCACCGCAGCTACGGTCGACCGATTCCGCAGTGCGATAGCCGATCTCGGTCTCGACGTGCGTACCCTCGACAGCCCGGAGTCGGTCACCCGCGCCGCCGACGTGTTGTGCACCCTCACGCCGTCCCGCGAGCCGATCGTCCACGGCGCCTGGTTCGGCGACGGTCTGCACGTCAACGCGGTGGGCGCACCGCCGAGGGCGGATCACCGGGAGGTGGACGGCGAGGCCATGCGCCGGTCCAGGGTCGTCGTAGACTCGATCGGCACCACGCTCACCAAATCCGGCGACACGCTGATGGCCATCGCCGAAGGCGCGATCACGCAGGACGCGGTGGGCACCGAGCTGGGCGAGGTGATCGCGGGCCGGGCAGCCGGCCGTCACGACGACCGCGACATCACCCTGTTCAATTCGGTGGGCATCGGCCTGCAGGATCTGGCCGCCGCCCGCCTGCTCATCGACAAGGCCCGCGCCAACGGCATCGGAACGGAAGTGGATCTCACCTCATGAGCGAGCTGACCGATATCGACATCACCCATCTGCGTCGCGCCATCGACCTCGCCGGGCACGCCACCGCGCTCGGCGATCGCCCCTTCGGCGCGGTCGCTCTCGGCCACGACGGCGCGGTCCTGGCCGAGGGTGTGAACGCGGTGAACACCACCGGCGACGTCACCACCCACGCCGAACTGGTCGCGATCACCCTCGCGACCGCCGCGGGCCACGCGGCGAAACTGCGGGGCGCCACCGTCTACGCCAGCGGCGAACCGTGCCCGATGTGCGCCGCCGCGATGGTGTGGGCCGGAGTCGGCCGCATCGTCTTCGCCGCGGCCGCAGCCGAATTCGGGCCGATCATGCCCCCGGGTACCAGTTTCGGACTCACCTGCGCCGAGGTCGTCGCGAGCTCGAACGTGCCGGTCGAGGTCAGCGGACCACACCTCGGCGAGGAAGCTCTCGCCGTGTTCCGCGCGGCCGCGCAGAACTAGCCCGAAGACACCGAGGGCGCGGCGCCGGATCGACGCCGCGCCCTCGGTGCACGATCTATTTCACCGCGACGACCTCGGCGGGCTCGCCCAGTTCACGCTGTTCCTCGATCGCCTCGGGCGTACCCGGCACCTGTGTGCCGCGCAGCGAGACACCCTTGGTCTCGATGAGGAAGAAGGACGCGATCAGGCCGACCGCGCACGCAGCGAGCATGTAGTAGGCCGGAACCATGTTGTTGCCGGTCGCGCTGATGATCGACTCGTTGATCACCGGGGCGGTGCCACCGAAAATCGACGTGGCCACGTTATAGCCGATCGCCACACCGGCGAACCGCACGATGGTGGGGAACATCGCGGGGAACGTGGCCGAGATCGTCGCCAGCTGCGGCGCGTAGAGCATGCCCAGGATCGCGAAGCCGACAATCGCGCCGGTGAGCGAAGAACCGATCAGATGGTAGACCGGGATCACCGCGACCATCATCGCCGCACACGAGAACATCCACATGGGTTTGCGCCCGATCCGGTCGGAGAGGGCACCCAGGAACGGCAGGGTGCACAACATCGCGATCTGGCCGATCAGCGGCACGAGCAACGCATCGGATTTGTCCATACCCAGCGCGGAGCCGAGGTAGGTCGGGGTGTAGCTGATCAACGAATAGTTCACGACATTCAGCGCGATCACCAGGCCGAACAGGGTCAGCACCGGGCGCAGGTACTTCGTCACCAGATCGCGGTAGACGCCGGAGACTTCCTCGGTCTCGTCCTTGCTGTCGACCTCGCGGAACACCGGGGTGTCCTCCACCCGGCTACGCAGGTACATGCCGATCAGGCCCAGCGGACCGGCGATCATGAACGGGATGCGCCAGCCCCACGAATTCATCGACGCGTCGTCGAGGACATTCACCAGCAGCAGGGCGACCAGGTTGCCGAGCGTGAAGCCGGCGAGCGTGCCCACCTCGAGGAAACTTCCATAGAATCCACGCTTGCGATCGGGTGCGTATTCGGCCATGAATGTCGCGGCGCCACCATATTCACCACCGGCGGAAAGTCCCTGGATCATGCGCAGCGCGTACAGCAGAATCGGGGCGCCGATGCCGATCATGTCGAAGCTCGGGATAAGGCCGACGGCGAGGGTCGATCCGGCCATCAGAATAATCGTGGTGGCGAGCACGCGCTTGCGCCCGATGCGGTCGCCGAGCGGACCCCAGATCATGCCGCCGACCGGCCGGATCAGGAACGATACGGCGAAACCGAGCAGCGTGTAGACCATCCCGGACTCACCGTCACCGGGGAACAACGACCTCGCGATATACGTCGCCAGATAGGCGTAGACACCGTAGTCGAACCATTCGACCGCATTACCGATCGCCGACGCACCGATTGCCCGGTGCAGCACCGTTTTCGATTCCCTTGACATCCACAACACCCTCTCGTCGTCGCCTTTCACGAATACCCGACCTCTTTGCGAGCAAACGTTACGAGCGCGCGAAGACCGGCCTTTATGGCCTCTATACTGCGAATATGGTCCTGCGACCCGGGGTATTTCTGCCGCCGTTCGGCGACCTGGCCGACCCGCGAGTGCAGGCCGAGCCCCGCTGCGGCGGGCGGCGCCGGTGCACGACGATCAGGCGAGTCCGGCGAGCTTTTTTGCGAGGACGTTCTTCTCACGTTCGTTGCCACACCGGCGGATGGCTTCGGCGAGCTCCGCACGAGCTTCGGTGGTGCGGCCGAGCCGGGTGAGCAGTTCACCGCGCACGCTGGGCAGCAGGTGCGAGGTGGACAGGGCGCCGGATGCGGTGATCTCGTCGACGATCGGCAGGGCCGCTGCGGGCCCGTCGGCCATCGATACCGCGACCGCCCGGTTCAGGTCCACCACCGGCGACGGTGCGAGTCTGCCCAGTGCTTCGTACAACACGACCACCCGTTCCCAGTCGGTCCGCTCGACCGACGGTGCGACGGCGTGACATTCGGCGATCGCGGCCTGAAGCCCGTAGGCGCCCAGTCCACGCCCGACCGCACCGGCTTTCACCAGCGCCGCACGACCGCGCCGGATCGCCGAGCGATCCCAGCGGCGGCGGTCCTGCTGTTCGAGCAGGACCGGCTCACCGTCGGGACCGGTGCGGGCAGGAAATCGCGCCGCGGTCAGTTCGAGCAGCGCCAGCAGTCCGTAGACCTCGGGTTCGTGGGGCATCAGCCGCGACAGCACGCGGGCCAGCCGCTGCGCTTCCCCCGCGAGGTCGAAGCGGATGAGGTCGTCGCCGGTGCTGGCAGACGACCCCTCGGTGAAGATCAGATAGATGACCCCGAGCACCGAACCCAGCCGGGCCCGGCGCTCGGCGACCGGCGGCACCTCGAAGGGGACTTCGGCGGCGCCGAGAGTCTTCTTCGCCCTGGTGATCCTGGCCTGCACTGTCGCGGTCGGGACCAGGCACGCCTTGGCGATCTCGTCGCTGGTCAAACCGCCGACGACACGCAACGTCAAGGCCAACCGCGCCTCCCTCGAGAGCACCGGGTGACACGAGATGAACATCAGCGCGAGCACATCGTCGCCGATTTGATCGGGATCCCACAGCACGTCCTGCCCGGCACGCACAGGGTCCCCGCCGGTGAGCGCGTCGCCCTCGCCGAGGTCGGCGGCGAGGGCGACGTAGCGGTCGTCGAGGGCGGCTCGGCGCCGGAACGCGTCGATGGCCCGGCGTCTGCCGACGGTGAGCAACCACCCGGCCGGCTGACGTGGCACGCCTTCGCGCGGCCAGGTCACCAGTGCCTCCGCGAACGCCTCCTGGGCGAGATCCTCGGCCATCGCGAAGTCGCGGGTGTAGCGCGCGAGGGCGCCGACGATCCGGGCCGATTCGATCCGCCAGACGGCGGCCACGGCCTCGCGGCCGGTGTGGTCGCTCATCGTGATTCAGAGCTGGCCGCTGGCCTCACGCCACGCGCGCTCCCTCGCGACCCAGACATTGTCCTGCGGGAATTCATCGATGCTCGGGACTCGTCGGATCTCGGTCTTGGTGCCCGGCACGACGACCGGCATGCGCTTGGCCCACTCGATCGCCTCCTCTTTGGAGGCCACATTGAGAATGTAGAACCCGCCGAACAGTTCCTTCGTCTCCCCGTAGGGCCCGTCGGTGACCACCGGGGTCTCCGACGAGTAGTCGACGACCACGCCCTGCGCCGCGTCGTCGAGCCCCTCGGCGGCGACCAGCACTCCGGCGCTGATCAACTCGTCGTTGAACTTGCCCATGGTCTCGAGCATCTCGTTGAAGTCGATATCGGCCGCCGCGGCCCAGGCTTCGTCGGTGGCGCGCATGATCAGCATGAACTTCATGGTTTCGTCTCCTCGGATCGGTGTGGACCCGCCTGCCGGGCCCTGCGTTCATCCCTAGGTCGAACGGGCACCGCTGCGGATCGACACCCGGCCGAACATTCTTTTCGCGAGTGTTCGGCAGCCTACGACGAGTGCCGGGCGCGCGCGACGACGACGGACACGAATCCCCGATTCGGGTATTCAAGATCGTCCGGCGTGATACAGATCGAAGAGGTTTGTCATGCTGACAGCCACCTAGCGAAGGAGTCACTCGTGAGCGCAGTTCTCGTCGAGCAACGCGAGCATGTGCTCGTCATCGTGCTGAATCGGCCCGAGGCCATGAACTCGGTCAACGCCGAAGTGAGCACGGGGGTCGGCGAGGCGCTCGAGCGAGCCGAGGCCGACCCGCAGATCCGCGCGGTGGTCCTCACCGGCGCGGGCGAGCGGGCGTTCTGTGCGGGCGCGGACCTGAAGGCGCTCAGCCGCGGTGAGTCGATTCTCGCCCCGGGACATGAGGATTGGAACCTGGCCGGGTACGTCCGGCATCCGATCAGCAAGCCGACCATCGCCGCGGTGAACGGTTTCGCACTCGGCGGCGGCACCGAGCTCGTCCTGGCCAGCGATCTCGCGGTCGCCGCCGAGACCGCCACCTTCGGCCTGCCCGAGGTCGCCCGCGGCCTGTTCGCCGCGGCAGGCGGCGCGTTCCGTCTGCCCGAGCAGCTCCCCCGCAAGGTCGCGATGGAGATGATCCTCACCGGTGAACCGATCACCGCCGCCCGTGCGCTGGAATTGGGCCTGATCAACCGTGTCGTGCCCGCCGCCGAGGTTCTCGACGCGGCGCTCGCGCTGGCCGGTCGGATCGCCGAGAACGCGCCGTTGGCCGTGCAGGCCAGCAAGCGGGTGGCGCTGGGCATGATCGACGGCAAGCTCGCCGACGACGCCTGGGACCAGTCCAACCGCGAGATCATGACAGTCGCGGTCACCGAGGACATGCGTGAGGGCGCCATCGCATTCGCGCAGAAGCGCAAGCCGAACTGGCAGGCGCGCTGACACGGTGCGGATCCTGATCCTCGGCGCCTCCGGTTTCGTCGGCAGCGCGCTGCACGCGCAGTTCGCCGCGAACCACGAGGTCGTCGGGACCAGCCGGGGCGGGCACGGGCTCACCCCGGTGGATCTCGCCGACACCGGCGCGGTGCGCGCCCTCGTCGCACAAGGTTTCGACGTGGTCGTCCACACCGCCGGTGTCGTGGATCTCGGTGCCGCGCAGCGTGATCCCGCCGCGGCCCGTGCCGCGAACGTGGCGCCGATGGTCCCGCTGCTCGACGCCATCGGCGACACGGGCGCGAAGCTCGTCTACCTGTCGACCGACAATGTCTTCGACGGCGCCGCCGAGTACTACGACGAAAGCGCCACGCGCGCACCGATCAACGTCTACGGCGAGACCAAGGTGGCCGCCGAGGATCTGGTCCTCGAACGCGACCGGCACTTGGTCGTGCGCCTGCCCCTCGTCTACGGGCGCAGCCCACTGTCGAACAAGTTCCTGGCCCGCTTCGCCGCACCCGAGATCCCCGCGCGCACCGATATCGTCTGCAATCCGCTGTACTTACCCAGCCTGGCGCCCGCACTCGAGCAGCTCGCCGACGAGGCGGGCGCCGTGCACCTCGCGGGCGCGGAAACCCTGAGCCGCTACGACCTCATGACCCGGGTCCGCGACCGTCTCGGCGCACCGGCGCGTGTCGTGGCCACCGATCGCCTCTCCGCCGTCCCGGACTGCCCACGACCGTTGCGCCTGGTCATGCACAGTATTCGGCACAGCCTGACCGGCCCGGACGTGGACGCCGCCCTCGCCGATCTGCACTGAATCTCCGGTCACCCGTTGACGCCCGCGAAAGAGTGAGTGTACAGTCACTCACATGACCAAGCGCGGCGCCACCCTCTCCACCTCGGACGTCCGGCGTGACGCGGTCGTCGACGCGGCGATCATCGAGTTCGCCAAGACCGGCTACCACGGCACCCCGATCAACACCGTCGCCGCGCGCGCCGACATCTCCCCCGCCTACGTCTTCAAACTCTTCCCCGGCAAGGTCGCCCTGTTCGTCGCCGCGCTCGATCACTGCTTCGACCTCGTCGAACGCGCGATGTCCACGGGCGCGGCCAATTCCACCGCGACGGACCCGGCCGCCATCCTGCACGACATGGGCGGCGCCTACGCCGAACTCATCGCCGACAAGAGCCTGCTCATGTTGCAGGTGCACGCCCAGTCCGCCACCGACATCCCCGAAATCGCCGACGCGTTGCGCCGGGGTCTGGCCAAGGTGACCACCTTCGTGCAGCGCCGCTCCGGCGGCACCCCCGAGCAGATCCAGTACTTCATCGCCTACGGACAGCTCTGCCACCTCGTCACCACCCTCGGGCTCGACGGCAACGACAGCGCCTGGGCCACCGCCCTGACGACGGGAATGCGCCACCCGAAAGCCCACTGACCCTCTCGCTCCAGCCTTTTCAGGGTGGAGCTTTCTTTTGCAGCAAGAGTGATTGACCAGTCACACACCACGGAAGGTAGCTCCTGATGAACACCACCACCGCCACCGAAATCGTCCTGCCCGGTCGCGTCGACCCCAGCGGCCTGCTCGTCACCCGACGCGAACTCCCCGCACCCGCACCGGGTCGCGCACTGGTTCGAGTCGATGCCTCCGGGGTGTCCTTCGCCGAGCAGCAGATGCGCCGCGGTAAGTACTACGACCAGCCACCGTTTCCTTTCGTGCCCGGCTACGACCTGGTCGGCACGGTGGTCGAGGCCGACGACGCGACACTGGTGGGCAAGCGGGTGGCCGCGTTGACCAAGACCGGCGGCTGGAGCAGCCACGTCGACCTCGACACCGCCGATCTGATCCCCGTGCCGGACACCCTGGACGCCGCCGACGCGGAAACCTTTGTCGTGAACGGCATCACCGCCTGGCAGATGCTGCACCGCGTCGCCGCTGTTCAGCCGGGCGCGACGATACTGGTCCACGGCGCCAACGGTGGCGTCGGCTCGACCCTGGTCCAATTGGCCCGCGCCGCGGGCATTCACGTGATCGGCACCGCGTCCGCTCGCCATGCCGACGCGGTCACCGCGCTGGGTGCCACCTGGATCGACTACCGCGCCGATGTGCCACACCAGGTTCGGGCCATCGCACCGCACGGTGTCGACGCGGTGTTCGATCACGTCGGCGGGCCCGGCATCAGCGATTCGTTCGACTTGCTTGCCGACGGCGGCACCCTCGTTTCCTACGGAACGGCGGCCACCAAGAACGACGAGGGCGACTCCCGGTTGCCGGTGCTGAAACTGTTCGCCCGCCTGCTGTGGTGGAACATGCTGCCCAACAAGCGACGTGCGCACTTCTACAACCTGTGGGCAGGCAAGCGCAACATCACCCGCTTCCGTGCTCGAATCGCCGAAGATCTGTCCCAGGTCTTCTCCCTCGCCGCCGCGGGCACCGTCACCGCCCAGGTCGCGGCCCGTATCACTCTCACCGATGCCGCCCGAGCTCTGGAGCTCGCCGAATCCGGCACCGTCACCGGCAAAGTCGTCCTCGTCAGCGCCTGACCCGCTCACACCCTGGAGATCAGTCATGTACGTTTCCCAGCCCGTTCGCACCGTCCTCGACAACCGCCCCATCTACCTGAGCTTCGGCCTCGCCTGGTTGGTCGGCCACGGCACCTTCGCCCTCAGCCATGGCCCGAACCCCCTGCTCGACCTCCCCGGATTCGTGCCGACCGCGCTGCTGGGCGTCGGCCTGCTGGCGGCCATGATCGTGACCACCGTCGTCTCCCTGCGAGCCCAGCGCGGCGCGACGGGACAGGAAGCGGTCGTGGGCAATCTGCTCGGCGCATCGTGGCTGATCGGTTTCGCCGCGCTGTTCTTCCTGATCACGGCGCTCGGTTCGACGCTGAGCCCCGACACCGCAGCGACTCTCTGGCCGACCGGGTCCGGGCTGATCGTCGGACTGCTCTACCTCGCCGGCGGTGTCGCCTACCGCGACGTCCTGCAATACACGCTCGGCGCCTGGCTGGCCGTGAGCTCTACGGCCGCACTGTTTCTCGACGGCGCGTACCTGTACTGGGCGCTGGCACTGGCCGGCGGCGGCAGCTATCTGCTCGCCGCCGCGCTGGAGCCCCGCAGGATCGCCGCCGCGAGCTGAGCATGCGTTTCGTGCCCGTCCGGAATTCCGGACGGGCGCGTTCGGCGTTCAGCCCTTCTGCTGCGCGCCGATCGCCGATCCCATCCATCGCCGCAGGTACCGGCGCAGTTCGTCGTCGGAGCGTGCCGGGTTGCCCGGTGACAGGAAGAACGACTGCATGGTGCGCAGCACGTATTCGACGAGTTCGCGCAGCGCCGGCTCGTCGTATCCGTGAGCGGCCCAGTCGACGTCGAAGCGGCGGATCATGGTCATACCGAACGCCTGGGCCTCATCGGAGGTCATGCCTTCCGGGTGGGCGTTGGAATACGAGCTCGACAGCAGAATTCCCAGGTGGGGAGTCCGGCGAACATCGGTGAGGGTGAAGACGACGGCCTCTGTCATCGCTTCGACAGGGTCGCCCAGGCCGCTGACCTGCCGGGTGAGTCGATCGAGGAAATCGTCGACCGAGGCGATGGCCGAGGCGGTCATGAGCGCGTCGGCGCTGGGGAAATACCGGTACACCGTCTGCCGGATGACACCGAGGGACTCCGCCACGTCGGCGATGCTGATCTCCGCACCGGTCCGGCCGATGAGTTCGACTGCGGCAGCGATGATCCGGCGCGTCGCCTCCGCATCGTCACCCGGCGGACTGCCGCCCCACCCACGTCTACGCGCCACCAGGTGGACGCTAGCACAACCCCAGGTCAGGGCGAATTCCGTAAAAGTGATCATACACGCGAAGCCTCGTGCGTATGATTGCTCTATCAACCGTGGCCGAACAACGAGGTAACTCACCGTGACCGACCTTCACGTCCGCAAAATGGATTTCGCGTTCTCCGACTACGACGTGCCGTTTCTGTGGAATCCGCAGAACCCGGCGTTCTCGTCGATGGCCAATGCCGTTTCGTTCCTGGCCATCGGCTTCGAGAAAATGATCGTGCAACTGATCACGCAGGCGAAACCGCAGATCACCGACCCCGAGGTGGCGTCGGAGGCCGACGCCTTCATGCGCCAGGAAGGGCAGCATTCGACGGCGCATCGCCAGCATGTCAAGGCGCTGATCCGCCGCTATCCCGGCTTGCAGCAGACCCTCGACGCGGTGATCGGCGAGTTCGACAAGCTCACCGCCGAGACCTCGGTGAAGTACCGCCTCGCCTACACCGCCGACCTCGAGGCGACGTTCACGCCGGTGTTCAAGCTGATGCTCGACAACGACAAGAATCTGTTCGCCCCCGGCGACGACCGCGTCGCCTCACTGTTCATCTGGCATTTCGTCGAGGAAGTCGAGCACCGCAGTTCGGCGCTGATCATCTTCAATTCGGTGGTCGACAGCGAGCTGTACCGGATGCGGGTGGCGGCCTCGATCTTCCGGCACGTGTTGCAGGTGATCCGGGTGGCGTGCGAGGGCTTCAACGAGCATGTGCCGCTGGAAGATCGCCAGGTCGACGCGCTGTCGATGTTCGCCAACTACCGCAGGGGGCAGACCCTGCGCCGGTGGCTGCCGTTCCTCCAGCCTGCCGACAACGGCACGATGCCGCGCGCGTTCGACGATCTCGGTCTGCGCGAACAGCTCGTCGCGCTGGGCGGCATCATCCGCAGCCAGACGCCCGGACACAATCCCGCGCACGAGAAGCTGCCCGCGCTAGCCGACGAGTGGTTCCGCCGCTATGACGAAGGTTACGACGTAACCCGTTGGTACACAGCCGATTCCGTCAGCTCGTAGAAGGTAGCCCGATGGCCGAACACTGCTCCCCCACCTTCGCCGAACTCGCTCACGAACTCGGCTTCTCCTGCGAGGAGGCGGGCGGACTCGTCGAGTTCCGCAACCCGTTCGCCCTCGAGAACTGGACCCTGCCGGTCCTCGAGCTCACCATCGTCGTCGGCGCGATTCTCGCGCTCTGGTACGCGATCGTGCGCCTGCGCCGCCACGGTGACCCGACCAATCTCGTGCTGTGGTTCGGTGCCACCGCCTACCTGTTCGTCATCGAACCGCCGCTGTACTTCCCGGCGGCGTTCGGCATCGAAGAACACGTCGACACGATGTTCGCGCACAACGTCTTCACCGTGGACTTCCTCTGGGGACGACTGCCCATCTACATCATCGCGATCTACCCGCTGATGGCGACGATGGCGTTCGGCATCGTCCGGATGCTCGGCATCTTCAGCCGCTACGGCACCCTGATCGGCGCCACCTGCGTCGGCTTCGTCCACCACGCCTTCTACGAGATCTTCGACCATCTCGGGCCCCAATTGCGCTGGTGGGAATGGTCGATCGACAACCCGATCAACCAGCCGATGTTCGATTCGGTCCCGATGGGCAGCGTCGTCGTGTTCGCGGCCCTGTGGCCGATGTCGCTGGCCTTCTGCGTGCAGTATTTCGTCGGCCGCCACGTCGACGACGGCCGCCACTTCTCCGGCGTCGAATTGACCTGGCGCACCATCGTCATCGGCCTGCTGGCCTCGGTCGGCACGTTCCTGCTCCCGCTGCCCGCCACCGTCATCGGCATGAGCGGCACCACCGTGCGCGGCATCGTCTACGCACTGGAACTCACCGTCCTCGCAGTGGTCGCCGGGATCGTCATGGTCCGCCAGTGGACCGAACTACGCCGAGGAACCGCCACACCCCCGCAGTACGAAGACCCCTTCGTCCAACGGTTCGCCACCCTCTACCTGGTCGTCTTCGCCGCTCTCTGGATCGCGTCGCTCCCCGACTTCTTCGCCGCCGTCAACGGCGAAACAACCAACGGCGACCCCATCGGAAACCTCTGGTACACAGCAGCCTGCTTCGCCGTCGCGATCGCTTCGGTCCTGGCGACCTTCACCGTGCCGCGCGCACGGCCCGCCCCGGACGCACCCGTGGCGGCAGCATCGCAAGCGCCCGGCTGATCCGCCGGCCGCGCTCGAGGCGGTCAGCAGAACGTTCCCCTCCGCTCGGCGTATCGCCGGCGGCAAGCCATCAAGCCGTGGCGTCGCCGATGCGGTGGCGGTAGCTGTCGGCCAATGCGCGCAGCGCGGCGCCGCCGTCGCCGGTGAACGACGAACCGTGCATCAGCGCCAGCGTTTTCGGTGCGAGCTCAGCGAGTCGGTCGACGATCATCGGGGTCGCCGGTGCGAGCGACGAGTAGGCGAACAGATCTTCGGCGTGAACGGCGGGGCCGACGATGTCGCCGGTAGTGAGGGCCGCGCCCGCACCGAGGTGGGTGAACAGGTCCCCGCACAGCAGAGTCTGTGTGGTTTCCTCGAACAACACACGCGCTTCCCAGCCGTGCGGGGTGTGTGGGGTGTCGATGTGGCGCACTCGCATCCGGCCGAGTTCGATGGTTTCGCCATCGGCAAGCGGTCTCGGTGGCCGGTCGGCCATGTGGTCCAGCGACACCATGCAGCCGACGGCACCATGGGCGACCTGCGATTCGGGGGCCGCGGCGAGGAACTGGTTCATCGACCCGCATTCGTCGGATTCGACGTGCCCGAAGGTGATCCACCGCAGCTGGTTCACCGGTGTGACCCGTGCTATCGCCGCCGCGACGTCGGTGAACATCGCGCGATGCCCGGTATGGAACAGCAGCGGCTGATCATCGGCGAGCAGGAACTGGTTGAACGTCAGCCCCTGTTCGCCGATGTCGGGCACGAACGTCGAGATGCGGTAGATGTCGGCGGCGATTTCCTCGATGGTGGTGGTCATGGTCGGCTCGATTCGGTGCAGTGTCAGAACGGCACTTGGGTGGTCAGTAGTCCAGCGCCTTCGGCGCGGCCGGAGAGGATCCGGCAGAATTCGACCGCGTCGAGGTCGAGGCGTTCATCCGTTGTGCCGCAATGCCATCGGCCTCCAGCGGCACCTGTCAGGCACAGGTCGAAGGGTTTGTTGTGGCGGGCGGCCCATTCCTGCACCACGTCGGCCACGATCGCCCCGTCGTGCTCATCGGTCAGCACGAGAACGTGCCCGGCGGCCCGGGCCAAGTCGATCCGATGCATCCACGGGTCACGGGTCAGGATCGTGTCGATGGCGTACCCGATGGTCCACCGTTCGGCGGTGCCGTTGACCAGCTGCTGCTCGGGAATTGTTCGATTGCGCAGCAACCCCGGGGTACGTCTGCGCGCTGCCGCGGCCTTGGGCGCGATGCCCGCCATCGACCGGACCAGCTGATCCGTCGTCTGCTGTCCGAATCGTTCGACCTGATACGCGGTCACGGCGTCGACGAGCTGCCGGCCGGGCCGCAACCGCTTACGGGCAGCCCGGGTCTGGCGGGCATTCTCCAGCGGGGACGATGCCATCGTGGACATACCGACCACGTGGGCGACGAGGTCGTGCACGGTCCACCCGGCACACTCGGTCGGTGCAGTCCAGTCATCACCGTCGAGCGCGGCGACCGCGTCGGCGAAGCGCGAGTACTCGTCGCGGGCGAGCCGCATCGCGTCGGTATGGGCGAGCATCGCGCGCCGCGCAGTCACCGCCGTCTGCTCGACAGCCGTCATTTCTGCGGCTCCTTCGTCGGCGGAAGGCCGACACTGTCGGCCCACATGTCCACGGCGCGGTCCAACAGCTTGCGCCGACTGTGCCCGCCCGGATCGTTGGCGAGCTGCTGATCGACCAGACCGGACAGGATCGCAATCCAGATCTCCACGTCATCGCGGTCGGTCACGCCGATCGTGGCGAGCACCGCGATGACCTCGTCGAGCGCGCGGACCGCCGACACGTACGCCTCGGGTGAGGGTTCGAATCCCGGGATCGTGCGCTGGTTCATCAGCTGATAGCGGGCGAGATCGGCAACCGCGAAATCGAAGTACGCCAGTGCCAAGACGCGCACGAGGCCGCGGGGGTCCGTGGGGGCCGAGCGCAGCGCGTCGATCGAGACGCGCTCGCACTCACTCCAAGCCTGCTCGAACATCGCATCGTAGATCGCGTTCTTCGATCCGTAGTGCGAGTACAGCGACGGCGCCCGCATTCCGATCCGCTCGCCGACCTCGCGCAGTGTCAGCTGCGCCAGTCCCCGCTCCCGTGCGATCTCCCACGCGGCCTCGACAATTTCCTGCCGCGTCGCCTCACGCCGTTCCGCTTTCCGATCACGCCTCGGCATAGCGTCCATAGTTAGTTATTATGAACGCCGTTAGGCAAGCGGTCAACGGTGGGCTGCACGCCTACCCGGCGGCCCGCGCGGTGATCGGGGTGAACAGGTTGATCAGGTTGCCGTCGGGGTCTCGGAGCAGGAGCGACCGGTTGCCCCACGGCATCGTCGTCGGCTTGTTGACGAAGTCCTCGACGGAGTCGCGCAACCTGCGGTAGTCGGCGTCGACGTCGGAGACCATGAACTCGATGATCGCGGTGCGATTGTCGGCAGGGCGCGCGCTGCCGGCCCCGAACAACGCGACCGTACGCACGCTTCCGATCGCGAGTGTGCCGGCCGGAGTGACGATCTCGGCGAAATCCGGTGTAGCCCACCGGGCTTCGACACCGGTCACCCGCTGATAGAAGCCGACCAGCTGTTCGATGTCGTCGGTGATCAGGCGGATCGAGACGAGGTTCATTGCGTACTCCTGCTGTCGGGAAGGGCGGAAGTTCCACCGCCGAATCCCAAGGTAGAGGCGATACCGGACAGTTTCCGCCCGGTATCGATGGGAGAATTGCCGGATGACGCGCCCCACGGCCCGAGTACTGGCCCTGCTCGAGCTGTTGCAGACGGGCGGCACCCATACCGTCGGCGAACTCGCTGGGCGGCTGGGCGTGGACGAACGCACCGTCAGGCGTTACGTCACCCATCTCACCGACCTGGATATCCCCGTCCGGTCGGTCCGCGGCCGCTACGGCGGGTACCGGCTCGCTCCCGGCTACCGGATGCCTCCACTCATGCTGACCGATGACGAGGCGGTAGCCGTGCTGCTCGGACTCCTCACCAGCCATTCGACGACATCGGTCCACGCCGCCGACAGCGCGACCGCCAAACTCCGCCGCGTCCTGCCCGCACGCCTGGGCGCTCGTCTCGACGCGCTGGTGAACACCGCCGAATTCACCACCGACGCCCGCCCCGAAGTCCCGGTCGAAACCGCCGTCCTCCTCGACATCGCCGCGGCCACCCGCGAACACCGACTAGTCGCCATCGGTTACACCGACCGGAACGGACAACACTCTCAGCGGACCGTGCACCCCTACGGCCTCGTCGCCCACTCCGGCCGCTGGTACCTGACGGCGATGGACAACAACACCGACGACCTACGCCAGTTCCGACTGGACCGCATCACTGAGACAACCACCCTCCCCGAAACCTTCACTCCACCGACCGAATTCGACCCGACCACCCACCTCGTGTCCGCCCTCGCCACTGCCCCCTACCGGCACGAAGTATCGATCCGCGTCCAAGGCACACCCACCCAAATCCGCCCACTACTCCCCGCGACCATCGCAACGCTGCACGAAATAGACTCCCCACCCACCGATCCCACCCCCTGGGTCCGAGTCCTCATCCGCGCCGAACACCTCGACTGGATTCCCCCCGTCCTCGCCGCCCTGAACCGCCCTTTTGTCATCGAGCACCCCGACGCCCTCAACGACGCCGTGCGCGCCCTGGGCCAGCGCCTCACCGCCGCCACGACATCCGGCGCAATCCCACCGACCGGTAATGCCGATGACTGAGCAACGTCGAGATCAGTAGGCAATCGCACCGCCAAGCCGAACCCGAACTTGGAGCAGGATCAGCAGCGCTCAGCTCTGAGACTTGATGTGAGGGAAGCCGATCGGATTGAAGTCCGCCCCGCTGTCGTCGACAGCACCGGAGAACTCGGCATGCTGGAATATCACCCCGTCGAACTTCGCGCCAGAGAAATCGCCCTTGAACTCTGCAAGCATGAAACTGGTTGTCTCGTGAAACTCGAAGTTTGTGCGTAGACCAGTCGTGCTCGGAGCATGACCGCAGGCGCGTGGAGATTGCCCGGGCACTGTATGGCACCTCGGTTGAGCGCCATCGCTCAGTACCTCTGCGCCAGAACCCACTCGCGCGCAACGATTTTGTCCTCGGCGGTGATCGCATGGCCGACCGATAGCACCTGATGGGTTACCCGGGCTCCCGCACGGCGCAGCTGTTCAGCCAGCTGGAGGCCGTCCCCGGGTGACCGGCGGTTGTCGTGAGCGCCGTCGACTATCAGAACTGGAGTGTTGTCGACGCGGTCGGCTAGATCATGGGCGAACGGGGCCAGGGGACGGAAGAGGATCGCTCCCGCCAGCAATCCCGGATAGGTGATGAGTAGAGCCGCGCCCATGATGGCGCCGTTGGAGAAACCGATTGCGACGGGGCGTCTGGTGAGGTTGTAGTCAGCGCAGGCGGTTGCGATGAAACCTGCCAGCACCCGCGTCCTGGTGACGATGTCGCGCGGGTCTACGCGACGGTCCGGCAAGCGATGGAAGAAGGCATAGCCCTCATCCATGCTGACCGTGCCACGGACACTCAGTTTTGATGCCTCTGGGGCAATTTCGTCGGCTACCGGAATGAGGTCGGATTCGCTGCCGTGTGAGCCATGGAGCAGAACGAGCGGTGATTCGCCTACAGCGCCGGCATGGAAGCAGTGAGCGTGCGTCGATGCCGTCATCGAAACAAACCCTACGGGGTTCAAGCCACCGCGGAACACGCGCTCGCACCCTCAGTGGGCATCTGTCCTGTTCCGGGGCGGCGCGCACAGGGGCCGGCACACTGCCTGCCGTTCACGCACAGAGGCTCACCTGCTCGAGGATTGCTCAGCAATCAGCAGAGCTGACCACGTATGCGGTCCCTGGGTTCTCGTCAACCTGACCGGGGACCTGCTTGTTCGTGCCGAGGTCTTCGGTGAGAATGGCCCGATGTCGGGTGTGAGGTTCGTGCGGCGCGTGGATGGGTTGACATATGAGTTCGTCCGCGATGGGGACGCGCACGGGTTCCCATCGTATAAGCGGACCGACCTCGATATCTGGTGTCGCCGACTCCCCGACTTCGGTTGGGTGGTGTGCAACGCGGCCGATGAGGTATCGAGTCGCCCATTCGACGAACCTGGGCAAGGCGAGGTTCCTCCTGAGGGCGTGTGGGTGAGCCGCAAGGGTGAACGGTCCTATGTCTACGACCTTGTGCGCACCGATCCGTGAAACTCTATGGGTGGCGACCTGCTGAAGTCCGTACTACTCCGCGACGTGACGTAATGTTTCGGTGGCGGACCTGCTGTGTCCGGGCCGCCGGGGTGAAGAGGTTGATCAGGTTGCCGTCGGGATCTCGAAACAGCACGATTTCGGCGAAATCTGGTGTAGCCCAGTTGGCTTCGACGCCGGTCACGTGCTGATAGAAGCTGACCAGTCGTTGGATGTCGTCAGTGATCACACGGATCGAGACGAGCTTCACTGTGTGCTCCTGCTGACGGATGCCACTGACCGACGACGAGGCGGTGGCCGTGTTACTCGGGCTCTTCCCCAGCCGCGGCGCCGACCGGCCGCCCGCGCAGCCGACAGCGCGACGGCCAAACTCCGCCGCGTCCTACCCCCACACCTGACGGCCCGGCTGGACGCACTGATCAACACCGTCGGCAAGGTGCCGTCGGGCAACAGTCCTCATCAGGAACTGGTTGCAGACAGGCGAATTTCGGCGCGATCGCCTCGAAGGAGGGGGCGGTGGTCTCCAGCCTGGGCATCCTGACACCCTGGACTCCACACCTGATTTCCGCACGATTCCTTGCAGGACGCAGACTAGTGACCAGACATTGGAAGGGGCAGAGTTGCGCATCGGGGTTTCCGGACCGCATGGAACCGGCAAGACAACCTTGGTCGAAGAGCTCTGTGCGCGACTGGAGCGCGGGCACACAGCAATCCAGGAACCGTACGTACTACTCGAAGAGGAAGGATACGAATTCGCGTATCCGCCCGTGGCCGCGGACTATTGGGCACAGTTGCGCTACGCGATGCGCCTACTCGGCGATCCCGCACCCGCTGCGGTATACGACAAGACACCGCTCGACTTCCTCGCATATCTGGCAGCCATCGGCGTCGACGCGGAAGCCGGGATCGACGAAACCGCCCTACGCACCGCACTGGCCTCCCTCGATCTGCTGGTGATTGTTCCCATCACTGCCGAGACCGAACGTGTACTACCCACACCGGAACTGACCGGGCTCCGGCGCAGCGTGAATGATGCTCTGCTGGAACTGGTTTACGTCGACGACATGCAGTTACTCGAAGACGTGCCCATCCTCGAGCTGGCCTGCCCACTTGACCAGCGCGGCCATGCGGTTCTGAACGCACTGACATACTGATCTGCCGATTCTCGTGCGATCGGTGTGGTGTGAGTTTCAGCTCGTACGCGAAGGCACATCTTCCTCGCGATCCTCTCGAAAACGACCTCTCGACTGCATCAGTTCGAGCGCCGCAGCCGCGACCGGCTTGATACGCCTAGGCCACCCCGAAGCGACGAACTCCTCATCGGACGAAATCCGAGGTGTCGCAGCACAGGCATCAAGGAGTGCTCGCTGCACCTTGTCGAGCGCAGTCACCTCTGCCGGTGTGAACGTCGACCATTCGCGCCATCGCCAGGCTCCGTCGTCGTCGATCGTGTCGAAGAACTCGTTGACGTAATCCCCGTACCCCCATCTACGAACACCCTCGTCCCCCTCGACGAGTGTCTCCAGTGCCTCAATCGCGCGGTTTCGCAGTCGCTGCTCGACAACCCGCTCGCTCGGCCGGTCCTGGTCGCCCACGCTCGTGATGCTAGCGGCCAGAAGCACGCTCATGCCACGACCCGCGCGACCCCGACGTCCGCGGTCCCAGCCGATTAACGCACTCACCTACCGATGAGCGTCCGGCTGGGCGGCGTCGCAGAGGGCCTCCACCTTTGCAGGATGGGCGAGCGCTGGATACATTGACGCCGTGATTCTTTCAACTGGGAAGGGCGTCGTGCGCCTCAGTCGGTGATCCCCCGCAGGGCCCAGGCCCCCGACGCGCGCCGCCGTGCGGGTGCTGGGTCGATCACCCGAGATCGGAAGCGCTTGCAGCGCAACCGATTGACAGCTATCAGCGAGATCGGGTTCGACTATCGGCCAGGACCACCCGGCCCCACCGACGTCCCCCAGATCATGCCCCGCATCGATACCATCCCTCTGACCGATCTCATCGACACCTTCGAAATCAGCGCCGACCTGGAGCCTGTGGGCGGCCGTTACGGTGGCCTCGTCCCCCTGTTCGTCCGGTTCGAGTCAGCGGAGGAGCATTTTCACGGTTCCTCTCCCCTCACCATGGGACAGAAGACTCCTGTACTTGCTTGCAGTTGCGGGGATTTCGGCTGCTGGCCGCTGCTGACGCGCATAATCTCGACCGGCGACCTTGTCGTGTGGGACCACTTCGAACAGCCGTATCGCACCACTCGTGACTGCGCCGCATTCGGCCCATTTCTGTTCGACCGCAATCAGTACGACAAAGCTGTCCAGAGCCTCGACGCCGCAATCGCCGCCCCTGTTCCAACGTCTCGATGACCTCGGAATGAGTCATCGCAGGAGCAACTCTCGAAACGTCGACCAGGAGAGTGCACTTCGTCAATCCTCGCAACCATCAGACGGTGAATTCGGAGAGCGTGATGGTCGGACGGCTGTTCGGGTTTGCCAGGCGGGTGCTCATCCTGCTTGCCTGGCGGTCCCACCACCTCCGCGCCGCCGAGCCCTATCAGGGTCGATGGAGAGCCGAATGCCCTTGTACACCACCGTGTTCGGCGAATCATCGTCGTTGTCCGGGTCGCCGCAGTCCGCGGGATCCGGCAGTTCCGCGATCTCCTCGATGACGATCTGCGCTCGCGCCGCACCGGGATCGAACATCTCCTGAAATGGCCCGACGAACGCCCCTCCCAGGCCGCGGTGCTTCGCCCGAACAGCCGCCCACCCCAACAGTGCCACCGGACCGATGGTGGCGATCAGCAGTAGCAAGTCCCCACCCATGCTTACGAGCGTACCGATGAGATCGTTCACTCCACTCAGGACGCAATTTGGTGCCAGCGGTTGCCCTGCCAGCCCGTGGTGGTGAAACCTCTCGGGAATGGACGAAGCGATCTGACAGCGCACCTCGCCGCCGCAGAGGCTGATTTCCAGGGCGCTGGATCCGCAACGAGTCATGAGGTGACACCAGGTACGGATTCAACGACGACCTCCTCGATGCCGCGCTGGCGGTACGCGCACACGTCGGGCGCCTCAACGACGTCATTCACGCGACCGTCATCGCGCGCGTGCTCCCCGCCATCTCGGAAGACGGAGAGGTAGTCGTCCAGCGGCCCTCGCTGGGATCGGGAAATGACCCGTCGCGACCGTTCGATCTGGAGACAGATCATCGATTGCCGACCTCGCAACACTTGTCCCGGCGTTAGCACTTCCGCCCGAGCTGATCTGACGACAGGAGCGGCTGAGCGAACACAGAAGTCTGCTCGTCCAGCAGGCGGCGGATCTCAACGTCCGGGTACGGGGTGCTCCGGCTCGTCTGCTGGAACGCGAGCATGAACGCGGACATCGCCGCAGCGACCGGCGCCTGCCGGGTGAGAACCGCGGCGGCCCCCTCGGATATACCCTCCGGCGGCGCACCCGCCGCGATGGCGCGCACCATCTCGATGCGTTCGGCCCGGTCGTCCCGCCGGAGCCCGTACAGAGCGGTGAGCAGCCAGTTCACCAAATAGGTTGCGGTGAAGCCGCGGTCATAGCTCTGGTTCCGGTCGAAGAACGCGGCTTCCTGCGGTGAGAGGTCGAACCCGGAGGAGAGCGCGAGGCCGTAATCTGCGAAGTAGAGGCGTCGACCGTCGGTCAGGATGTTCTGGAAGTGCGCGTCGAGGTGCAGGAGCCCACGGCCGTTCATGAAGGCGGTGGCGGCGGCCAACTCCCGGTCCACCATGGCGCAGGCCCGGTCGGTGGCCTCATCGCCCGCCTCGATCTGGCCATTCAGCCACTCGTGCAGGGTCTGCGGAATGTACTCCAGGAACAGCGCGATACTCGCCGAAGAGTCCCGAACGGCCTCGATCCGATGCCGTATCCGGGGTCGGTCATCCCAGTAGGCGACGGCGCGATCGATGTCGGCGAGCTCGTCCGACAGCGGCGTCGTGTCCGGCAGCACCCGCCAGTGGTACATCAGCGGGAACCCCTCGCGTTCGGCAGCGAGCACCCAGTTCGTCGTCATGGTGTGCACGGCGAGCTCGCGCCAAGCTCCGAAGCCCGCCCCACCGATGAGGCCGACACCGTAGTGGTAGAACTGCGGCACATCGAACAGGTTCGCCGTCGACCGGACGTTCTCCGGCTGCCGTTCCAGATCGGTGAGGGGCACTCGCTTCACGAAAACCGAAGCTCCGGCGATCTCCAGCAGCGCTGACTTCCCGCCGATACCGGAACCGATCGGCACGGCCGCATCCACGAGCTCGCCCAACGCATGATCGCTGTGCAGTGCCAGCGCAGTAGAGACGGCGCCGTGGACGCGCAGGCGCTCCGTGCGCGACATGTCAAGGGGCGCCGCAGCATCGCGGGACTCTCGGCCACGTATCACCACGTCCGCCCCTCCCCCAGCCGCACTTGCGATTCCGCGGCAATCAACAGTCAGCCTATCGCGGTCTCAACCTGTCGAACTCTGAGCAGGGTGGTATCGCTGTTGCCCGATCCGCGATCCTGGGTGCGGCCCGCTCTCGGCGTCGGAAAGCCGGCGCTTCTCATGTCACCTTGATGACGACCTTGCCCGAGATGTGACCGTTCTCGACGGTGGCGAGGGCTGCCGGGGCGTCGGAAAGCGGATGGACCGCGGTGATCACGGGTGCGAGGACTCCGTCGAGGGCCAGCTGGGCGGAGCGCTCCAGATTCTCTCGGTCCAGGCGACGCTCGATGAAACGCCCACCGAGGTCGGGCACAGACATATCACCCACCGCGATGACGTTGCGAGGATTGCGGGCCAGTGGCGCGACCGTCCGTAGCGAGGTACCTCCGACCAGATCGACGACCCCGTCGAAGCCGTGCGGAACCAGCTCGCGCGCCGCCGCGACGACGTTCTCGGCGGCGTAGTCGATGAACCGCACTCCGATGGCTTCAGCGTGCTCGCGCTTGGCAGTACTGCCGGTGCCGATCACACGCAGCTCGCGCCCGATGGCCAGCCGGGCGACGGCGAGGCCGACCCCACCGCCGACGCCGTTGACCAGGACCGTGGCACCGGCCGGAAGGTCGAGCTGGTCGAGCGCATCCACCGCGGTCGTCCCGGCCACCGGCAGCGTTGCCGCCACGGTCGCAGACAGGCCCACCGGGATGCGCGCGGTGTTCGGCGCGGACAGCACCGTCGTCTCGGCGTAGGTACCACCACCGGTGAGTGCGAAGCCGAAGACCGCATCACCCACCTCGAGCCCTTCGACATCCTCGCCCCGGGCGAGAACGATTCCGGCTGCCTCCATGCCCAGCACGCGGGGAAATGGACGTCCGCCGTCGAGCCCAGGGACCAGACCCGAGCGCACAAGGTGGTCAAGGGGATTCACGCCGGCGACGTCGACCCGGATCAGCACCTCGCCGCGACCGGGAACGGGATCGAGACGATCGAAGAACTCCTGTACTTCGGGCCCGCCATACCTGCCGAAACCCCACGCCTGCCCCATTTTCCGCCGCCTCTCGAATGACCGGCCCAGGTGATTCCGGGCTCTGTAGCCATCCTCACCCCTCACACCGATGTAAGAGGCAACCGATCGAGGTGCAGGTCACAGCATCAGGCCGACCGCGCCACCGGTTCGGCGGCCACCGACAGCTCCGCCCGGTGCCGGCTGTTGACCCTGATCAGCGCGTCGAGCGCATCTCGGTTCTCGGTCAGGTGCGCGATCTCGGCGTCGATCCGGTCGCGCTCGCGCGTCATCGTCGCGAACGTCTCCTCGGCGACACCCAGGTCACCGGGAATGTCCACACACGGCAGCACGGTCGCGATCACCCGGCTGGACATACCCGCGGCGAACAGCTGCCGAATGAGCGACACACGCTGGACCTCGGTATCGGAATAGTGGCGCTGCCCGGCGCCGGAGCGTGAGCTGGTCAGCAGACCCTGCGCTTCGTAGTACCGCAGTGAGCGCGGACTCACGCCCGTGCGCTTGGACAGCTCGCCGATCCGCATCCTGCGAGGCTACGCCGATGTGCTCCCAGCCCGGAGGGCCTTCGATGTAGTCAGCTGGGGCCGCGCCCAAGCGACGATTCGAAAAGGAAGTTCGGCAGTCGGCCGCTTTCGGCATGTTCGGCGAGCAGCCCGCGTGTGCGAGGACTGCGGTTCAGTCTGTCACCGCAGGAATCCGGGCGGTGGTGAGCCCGACGCGCATCGCGACTATCTCGGCAGTGGCGTCGCCGTGGTCGGTGTGCGCTTCGACGCGACGTTCATGGTCTGCGAGTAGCGCGAACCCGGCGTGACCAACCACTACGTCCAGGACCTGAACCCGCAGCCGGTATCGCACAAGGACTCGCCGCGCAATACGCTGGATTCTCGAAACCCTCGGCATGGCCACATGACATTCACAACGCACGCACCGATGAGTCTGCGCAGATCGCGGCGTCTGCACTACAGAACGACGAAGCGGCTCCGCGCGCCCGTTTCGCCGCACACCGTGAGGTGCACATCGCACCCGTAGGCGACTGAGTGTTGGAGGTACCTCGTGTCGGATGCCCTGGCCCGTGACACCCTGTGGGCGATGGCCCACGCCGAACGTGCCGCCCTGGCCGACGATCTCGCCGGCTTGGACGACCAGCAGTGGGGACGGCCCTCGCTGTGTGGGGACTGGGTGGTCGAAGAGGTCGTCGCGCACCTCACCGCAGCGGCGAGCATCGGACGGCTGCGCTGGCTGTCGAGCGTCCTGGGTGCCCGGTTCGACTTCGACAAGCACAACAACCGGCGTCTCGCCGAGCACCGTGGGAGTACTCCCGCCGAAACCCTCGAACGGTTCCGGGCGGTCGTCACCAGCACCCTTGCGGCTCCCGGACCCACGGCGGCCTGGCTCGGTGAAGTCGTTGTCCACGCACAAGACATCCGGCGTCCCCTCGGACTACCGCGCACACCGTCGACGGAAGCCGCTACCGAAGTCGCGCGTTTCTACGCCGGACGTGACTTCACCGTCACCAGCCGCAGTAATGCCGAGGGCCTGCGATTGGAGGCGACCGACGGACCTTTTGCTGCCGGGTCCGGCCCTGTCGTCAGCGGGACCACGATCGCGCTGACCATGGCGATGGCCGGCAGATCTGCGTACTGCGATGACCTCGCCGGACCCGGCGTGCCGATACTGCGCGACCGGGTGACCGCTCGATCCGGCACCCGCAGCGGATGATCCCGTCCCCCTCCGCCGAGGCCGCACCTGTCACGACCGTGCGGTGAACAGCGATCCGGGGAAGGGCCCGGACGCACCGTGGGCCTGTCACCAAGGCACTGTTCCGGCATCGTCGAAGAATCCGCCGGTCGGTCCGTCGTCGGGCAAAGTCGCGAGGTGAATCGCGATCGCCGCCCCCTGTGCTGGAGTGCGGACGCCTCGCAAACCGTTTAGATCGGTGGCGGTGAAACCTGGGCAGCCGGAGTTGATCAGGATGTTGGTGTCGCCCAGTTCCTTGGCGTATTGGATGGTGACGGCGTTGAGGAAGGTCTTCGACGCCGAGTAGGCAGTGGGAACCGGGCCCGTGTCGAGGCCGGGAGCGGTCTGCAGGGCGAGCGAGCCCACGCTGCTGGACATGTTGACGATTCGCGGTGCTGCCGAGCGGCGCAGCATGGGCAGCATCGCGTTGGTGACCCGGATGACGCCGATCACGTTGGTTTCCACGACAGCGCGCACGGTCGCGGGATCGACCGTGGTGGGCGTCTGTGGCACGCTGCCGGTGATCGCGGCATTGTTGACCAGGACGTCGAGCCCTCCCGCATGGTCGGCGATCAGCTCGGCCGCGGCGGCGACACTCGCGTCGTCGTCCACGTCGAGCGGCACGCCGAACGCCTCGATTCCGGCCGCGCGCAGTTTCTCCACCGCGGTGTCGCGGCGTTGTCGATCCCTCGCGCCCACACCGATTCGCCAGTCGAGGGCGCCCAGGCCCGCCGCGATCTCGAATCCGATTCCTTTGTTCGCGCCGGTCACCAGCGCGATTGTCCGTTCACTCATGCCGTTGACAATGCTGCGGATACGGGTGGGACGTCCAAGACCGATCGGGTGTGCGTCGATACCGCGCGGGTATTGGCCGTGGTAAGTGCCGGATACGATGGCCCGGTGGAGACGCGGGAGTTGCGATACTTCGTCGCCGTCGCCGAGGAGTTGCACTTCGGGCGGGCGGCGCAACGGCTCACGATGGCGCAACCACCGCTGTCGCGGGCGATCCAGCAACTGGAACGCCGGCTCGGAGTCGTTCTGCTGCATCGCACTACGCGCGCGATCACGTTGACCCCAGCCGGGGCGGTGCTGCTGCGGGAGGCCCGGCTGGCGATCGAAGCGGTCGAAGCCGCCGAGCGCCGCACTCGCCGCGCCGCTGCCGACCGGCCCGGTGTGGTGCTGGCGACCAAGGCAGGAGCGTCCAGCGAACTGTTGTCGAAGCTGCTGGACGCCTACGCCGCCGACCCCTGCGCTGTCGCAGTCGAGGTGGTGCTGTGCGGGCCCGGCGAACCGGAAAGCCTGCTACGCAACGGGAGTGCCGACGTCGCTCTGCTCCACCGGCCCTACGACACGACAGCCGGATTCGATACCGAGGACCTGCACACCGAACAGCAGATCGTGGTCCTGCCCGCAGGGCACCCCCTCGCCGACCGAACTCACCTGTCGATGGCTGAGGTCAACGCCCTGACGGACCTGCCCCTGCCGCGATGGCCTCGACCCGATGGAAGCTATCCGGACGGCCCCGGCCCACAGGTTCGCGACCATACCCAGTTGACCCAGCTGATCACGCTCGGCCGGGCCTGCGCGGTCATGCCCGAGTCGCTCCGAACCCAGCTACGCCACGAGCACGCCATCGTGGCGGTGCCGGACGCACCGGCCGTCACCACCGTCATCGCCTGGCCACCACACAGCAGATCACAAGCCATCGCCGACCTCGTCCGCACGGCGACAAGCCTCTAGGCGATGGCATCCGCAAATGCCGCATACCGCGCGGTCAGGAACGTCCGCATCTGCCGAGGACAGCTGGTCGCACTGGTCCCGGAAGACACGGAGATGCTCGGTGGCCTCGAGTTGGGCGGGATCCCACTCGTCACCATGCTGAGCCAGTTGACCGGACTGCCCTCGCTGTTCATCCGAAAGGCAGCGAAACCCTATGGCACACAACAGCTTGCCGAAGGCGGCGACGTGCGGGACCGCCGCATCGTCCTGATCGAGGATGTCATCACTACCGGTGGAGCGGTCGTCGCCGCGACCGAGCAGTTGCGATCGCGGGGAGCGATCGTCGACACGGTCATCTGTGCGATCGACCGCTCGAACCCGGATATCAACCAGCTCCCGTCGGTACAGGTGGCCGTGCGCCCCGTACTGACCAAACAAATTCTCGACACCGTGCATCAGCAGTAGGAGCAACGTGATTCGCGTCAGCGGGTGATCGTGCTGGCCGATTCGGTGAGCATGCTGCTCAGCCACTGCTGGGCGTGGCGGTGGTCAGGGGCCAGATACTCGGCTAGTTTCGCTTCGCTCGGAGACAGGTCGGGCGCCCAGCTCGGGATCGCCAGCACCCGCATCCCTGCCGCATGCGCTGACCGAATCCCTGCCACCGAATCCTCCACTGCTATACAAGTATTCGGGTCGACTGCGAGCAGGGCCGCGGCATGCAACCAGGGCTGCGGGTGGGGCTTGGTTTGCGTCTGGTCCTCACGAGCGACCACGACCTGCAAGGAGCGGCGCAGCCCGAAATGATCGAGGGTGGCAGCGACAAACCGGCGTGGAGAAGCCGACACCACACCGGTCACCGCCCGGCTCGTGACCGCCCTCAGCAGCGCGTCCACCCCCGGGAGCAACTCGATGTGACCGGCCTCGAGCTGGTCGATCATCGCCCTCACGCAATCGGCGATGACCTGATCGACGGAATCGACACCACACACCCGGGCCAGATACTGGGCCCAGTCACCGTGGCCATGCGTCCTGTGTCGGTCGACATCGGTCCATATATGGCCATGGCCGGCGGCGTATTGCGCCCAGCAGCGGTCCCAGGGCTCCATCGTCGCGGCGAGAGTCCCGTCCAGATCGAACAAGACGGCCTCGACGTACTTGCTCATGAGGGAACGGGCGCCGCGGTTCCGGTGGCGGCGATGAGCTGATCGATCGAAATCAGTTTCAGCTCATGGGAATCGGCGAAGGCACGCAATGCGGGCAACCGCATCACCGCCCCGTCGTCGTGACAGACCTCGCTGATCGCCGCCACCGGGGACAGGCCGGCCAGCCGCATCAATTCCACTCCGGCTTCGGTGTGACCTTGACGCGCCGCGAGCCCGTCAGGATGTGCTCGTAATGGGAATACGTGGCCCGGCCGTTGAAGGTCTTCCGGCCGGGTAGCCGGGTCCGCCAGTGCGCGCAGGGTAGCGGCGCGGTCGGCCGCGCAGATGCCGGACACCACGCCCGCTACCGCATCGACGGTCACGGTGAACGCGGCCTGCTTGCAGTCCTGATTCATTGCGGTCATCGGCGGCAACCCGAGCAGCTCGGCCCGCTCGACCGACATCGGCGCACACACCACTCCTCCGGTGTAGCGAATGAAGAACCCGAGCGTTTCAGGCGTGGCCAGTTCAGCGGCCATGATCAAGTCGCCTTCGTTCTCGCGGTGCTCGTCGTCGACCACGATCACTGGCCGGCCGGCGGTGATTTCGCTGATCGCATCATCGAGTTCATCGAAGAGATTCGCTCGGTCGTGTGTGCTCGCTGCAACGGTCATCATTGGCCTTCCTGTCCAGGTCATGGGAGTGAAATCACGCACTCAACACAGCAGGCAAGAAAGAAAACCAAGATCATTGTGATCGTACGCCCCGGGGCTTGCGCACGCAGCCCCCATCAACCGCACGAAGCATCCGCTCGGCCGCGTACTGCTGTTCCGGGCCTGACCTCGCGGAATATGTCGTTTGTTGTGCCGCCGCCGAGGGATGCCGTCGGCTAGTCGTCGGGGGACGCGCGGCGGTTGCGTTTGGTGACACCGCGCCGCTTCTTCGCGGAGATGCGTCGTTCCTTCGCTCCGCGCGAGGGCTTGGTGGCGCGGCGAACGGGTGGCGGGGCGGCAGCGGCATCGCGGAGTAGCGAGGTCAGGCGTTCGCGGGCGGCCGCGCGGTTCTGCAGTTGTGCGCGCTGCTCCGATGCGGCGATCGTGAGGACACCGTTGACCAGGCGGGTGGCCAGGCGGTCGAGCATCCGGGTGCGCAGCCACTCCGGCACCGAGGGTGAGTTGGCGAGGTCGAAGGACAGCTCTACCCGGCTGTCGGTGGTGTTCACGTGTTGCCCTCCCGGGCCGGACGACCGTGAGAACCGCTCGCGCAACTCGGACGCGGGTATCACCAGCCCCCGAGTCACGGTCAGGTCCTCTGCCATGATCCGACGCCACTCTCTCCGATCGAACAGCCACCTCGGCCGGGTCGGCCCAGGTCCGACTGGACAGTGACCTTGTCGTTCACGATAGCGATGACCTTGTCGGCGGGAAACAACCAGGCCGTCCCTTCGCACGCCAGGACAGTAGCGTGCAAGGGCGGCGCAAGGGTCCGCTGTCAGAGTCGATGACATGACGTGGCACAGCGGCCGACGAGCCGAGGGAAAGAACATTCTGGTGACCGGTGCCAACGCGGGCATCGGATACTTCACCGCCGAGCAGCTCGCGGCCAACGGTGCCACGGTGGTGCTGGGCTGCCGCGACACCACCAAGGGCGACCTCGCGGTACGCGCGATCCGGGCACGGGTTCCCGATGCTCGACTGCGGTGCGTGCGTCTGGATCTCTCGGATCTGTCCGCACTGTCGGTGACGGTGGGCGCCCTCGATGTCGACAGTCTGGACGCGATCGTGCTCAATGCGGGAATCCTGCTGTCCGGTCCCGATCGTCGCATGAGTGCTCACGGACACGAATTGATGTTCGCGACAAACCATCTCGGGCACTTCGCACTGGTCGCACATCTGGCACCACTATTGGCCGCGACAGCGAACAGCCGGGTGATCACGGTGGGCAGCTTCGCCGCGCGGTCGGAGCGACTCGATCTCGGTGATCTGCAATCCGAGCACGACTATCGGCCCAAGCGCACCTACGGGCGATCTAAGCTGGCCCAAATGCTGTTCGGTTTCGAACTGGATCGTCGTCTGCGCGCGCATGCTGCCGACATCGCCAGCATTGTCGTCCACCCCGGCGGTGCCTTGGACTCACTGACGCCGTCTCGGCCACCGCTGTTCGTTCGCACCACCGCCCAGCGCCTGCGCGGACTACCCGCGGGTGTTGCGCTACACGGTAAACACGCGGCGGCCGCCACCATTGTCCGAGCCGTTCTCGACAGCGAGATAGACGGCGGGCAACTCTGGGGGCCAAGGGTGTTCGGTCTTCGAGGGCAACCGCATCGCGAAACGCCCCACGCGCACATGACCGACCACGACACTGCTGCCGAACTGTGGGCCGCCAGTGCGGCACTCGCTGGCGTCGATCCATTCGTGTGTCCTTCCGCACCGACTCGGCAGTGACCCATTTCGGTTCGGCACCGCGTTCCGCCACACGGAGTGGCGGCGTGCGATCGGGATGACCGCAGGGCAGACTTGGCCGGTCCAGAAGCTTCATCGCCCCCGACACCGAGGCAACGATGACATCGATTCCGGCCGGTATCTCGCTCGACACACTCTCCGAACTGCCCCGATTTCCAGCAGGAACATCGTTCGGCCCCGATATCGACGCCGCCAACGAGATTCTGCTGTCCGCCGCCGATGAGCAGACCAAACGCGCGGCGTTTCTGGACTGGGCGGCCCGGCACCAGCCATGTGTTTTCGGACGGATGGCCACCAAGTCCGGCACACCAGCGCGAGGATTGGCGATGGATCTGTGCTGGGTCGGCGAACAGACGCTCGCGGCCGGGCCGCACGCGATCTCAGCCCGCATCGCCGCAGACCGACGCACCTGGAAGGAGCGGGCCGCGCGCGGAATGAGCAGTGCCTTTCTGGTGATCTTCAACAGCCGGTGTCTGGCTCACGCCCGGCCAGGCCCCGCATTCGCCCGTCTGTGCACCGAACTGGCATCGCTGTACCTCACCGAACTGGCACCCGTGCGGCCCGACGTGATCTATACCGAGGCGATCCCGCTGCGCGGTAGCGACGGGGTGCTGCGCCTGTTCAAAGGCAGTGTGCAGCTGTTCCATACCGGTGCCCATCTGCGCCGTCATCACGACCGCCGGATCCCCGGTGGGGTGATGATCTCGGTGAACGGACCGGGACACTACGCCAATTCCCTTGTCACCCAGGGTATATGCGCGGACCTGACCGAATCTGCGCCCATGGTCCGACGTTTGGCCGCACGCTCGATAGGCGCGGGTGGTCTCGGTGACGAGCGCGCGCTGAGCACCACTTGGCACCGCGACCCCGACCCCGCCGCACGCGACACCGCACGCTGGTTCTCCGCCGCCTACCACCTCGACGTTCTGGTCCAATCCGACGTAGTCAGCGATCCCGGGGCGCGAACCGGCCCCTGCCCCGCGCACGAACAATGGTCCTGGCTGCATTTGGACTACATCGACGCCAGCGAAACCTCCCGCACCGACCCCACCCACGGCTGGTTCCACGGCGTCCGCATCCCCGAGGGCGAATTACACCACAACCCTTGGCCCCCAGTCGTTCCCATCGACGCACCCGACTTCAACTACTGACCGCCTCGCCCGAGCCCGAGCGGGCGCAGTCGGTGGACCTCACTCGCTCACCGCACGAACCGACTCGGCCGCCCACTGCCCGTGGTCGGCACAGCCCTACCTCCGAGCATCCGCGTTTCTGCCAGGCTTGCGTCGGGGCATCGGGGGCATCAATCGTGGCACCGGCGGTAGCGGTACAGAACTCGGTGAGGCCCGGAACGCCTCGATCATGAGGGCAGCGAAGCGGCGCGAGGCCGCGATTCGTGCTGCCGATGTGCCCGCATGGATGCCGTTGTTGGCCATGATCATGAGGATGAGGTCGTCCGCCACGATGTCGGGGCGCAGGTGGCCGGTGTTCTTGGCGCGGCGGATCAGTTCGGCGGCGCCGGTGAGCGAGGAGTTGCGGATCGCGGCGAAGTCCAGCGCGTGCGGGTAGGCGGACATGAAGGCTGCGGCGAATCCATGGTCGCGGGCTTGCAGCTCGCAGAGCTTCTCGACGGTGCGGCAGAAGCCGTGCCAGGGATCAGGGTCGGCGAGCCCTTCGTCCACGAGAGTCCGGCAAGCGAGCATCTGATCGGTGAACGCCTCGGCAACCAGCATCTCCTTGGTCGGGAAATGGCGATAGAGGGTGGCGGGGCCGACCTGGGCGCGCCGGGCGATCTCGCGCATCGGCACATCCAGGCCGTCGATGACGAACACCGCGCGGGCCGCATCGAGAATGCGTTCGCGGTTGTCCCTGGCATCCGAACGCAGGGTGTGAGGCAAACCAGTGGTCACCGCTCTCACTTTAGCTAAACGGACGGGGGCGTCCGTTACGGTCCCACTGGTCAGTTCCCCTCGAACAGAACACGGAGACGCCGATGAAGGCAGTAGTGGTCCAGGCATTCGGAGGTCCAGAGGTCCTCGCGGTGGTCGAACTCCCGCACCCGAATCCGGCCGCCGGAGAGGTGTTGATCACGACCGAGGCGATCGGTGTCGGCGGTGTCGACGCTCTTGTCCGAAGTGGCGCGCTGGCCACCTTCGGGATCACGCCAGGTCACATTCTGGGCCAAGAGGTCGTCGGCACTGTGACCGCGGTCGGCGAGGGCGTCGGCACAGGGTGGATCGGTCAGCGCGTGTGGGCGTTCACCGGTGAGGGCGGCGGCTATGCCGAGCGCGCCGTCGCTTCCGCCGAGACGCTCGTTCCCGTTCCAGAGGCCCTGTCGGCTGTGGACGCGGTGACCCTCGGCAGCTCGGCCATGGTGGCCCACTTCGCTTTACGCCATGCGCATTTCACGCACGGAGAGTCGGTGCTGGTGCGTGGCGCGGCGGGCGGAATCGGCGTGGTGGCAGTCCAGCTCGCGGCTCGTGGCGGTGCGGGTGCGGTCGCGGTCACCACTTCCTCACCTGCGCGCGGCGATCGCCTGCGCGGTCTCGGCGCGACACACGTGCTGGACCGCGCCGGCCGGGGTGCGGACAACGCTCCTGCGGGCTACGACGTCATCATCGATATCGCCGCCGGTGCGGATCTACCGTCGTTCCTCACCAAGCTCGAGCCCAACGGTCGGATGGTGGTCGTCGGTGTTATGGCAGGCATGCCGCCCGCGGATTTCGGCGTGGAGATGATCAAGGCTTTCCGGCGATCGACGTCGTTCGCGACCTTCAGTGCCGATACCGTGCCTATATCCGACCGGCGAGCAGCAACCGCCGAACTATTCGCGGCCGCGGTTCGCGGCGAGCTGAAAGCAGTTGTGCACGAGATACTTTCCCTTGAGCAAGCTGTGCTGGCTCACCGGAGAATGGACGCCGGCGAGGTGTTCGGCAGAATCGTGCTCATTCCATCGGTCACCAAGCGTCGGTGAGATCGCTTGCTGCTCCGAACATCCTGTACGCGGCTAGGCGAACCTCGTAGTGAGCTCGGTCGCGATCTCATAGTGGCGCACGAGGAACGAGCGTTCGTCGAGCTTCTTGCGGCGCAGCCAGCCGGTCACCTCGGCGTTGCACTTGCTGGCGTTGCACGACCCACACGCGGGCACGACGTTGCCGAGCGTGTAGCGGCCACCGCGCGAGAGGGCCTGCACGCAGTCCTTCTGCAGCGAGGTGACGGGAGATTTGCAGTAGGCGCACCCACCCCAGGACGTTTTGAGCGCGTCCCACTGCGCGTCCGTGAGGTCGTGGGAGACGGCCGCCATCCGCTTCTTGCGCTTACGTGCGGCGCGGACCTGTTTGCTACCCCCAGTCGGCACGACGGTCAGGATACGCGTAGCGATGATCAATTGGCCGGAGGCCGGGCCACTATCTCCGGCACAGTCCGCACCGTGGACACCGAGCCTGAGTCTGTTCCCCTATCCCCTGGGCCGTCGCGGACCGGTGCCGCTCAGCAGGTGCTTGCTGCCGGCTTCGCGGCGAATCGGTCGGCCAGATAGGTCAGGGCCGTCGGCATTCCCAGCATGGCTTCGGTACCGTGCTCGCCGACGGAATTCTCTACCAGCTGCACCGGAATCCCAGCGGCGCAGTATTTTCCGGCCAGTGCCCGGGCGGCACCGATCGGCGCGAACTCGTCAGCGACAGCGTGATGGAGCAGCACCGGCACGGCAGGTTCGCCCGGACGGAACAAGGGGCTGGCTTTTCGCACCACCGTGCTCAGTTCGGCGTTGTTCGTGATCGACCCAGGCCAAGCTTCCAGCGCCGCCGCATTGAGAAACGGGTACGCCAGAGCGGCGTGGGGCACGCAATCGGCCCGGCTCGCGGCCAGCATCCTGCGGCCGGATTCGTTGAGGTACTGAGCCACATCAGCTTCGGGATAGGACCGGTCCAACCCCACCAGGCCGACCACAACCGCGCCACCGGCGATTCCACCGCTGAAGCCGGACATGGTGGCTTCCAGGTCCGCGACGACCCCGCCCAGCACCACACCGGACAATCGCAGTTCCGGGGCGTAGGTGGTGTGCGCTTGCGCGGCGATAGCGGTGGCCTGTGCACCGCCGGAGTATCCCCACATGCCGATCGGCGCCGCGGGGTCGACAGCCGCGGGCGCGAACGCTCTGGCCGCGCGGATACCGTCCAGCACGCCGTGGACATATCCGTCGGCACCGAACAAATCGGAGTCGGGACCCTGATAGTCCGGTACGACCAGAGCCCAACCCTGTTGCAGTGCAAACCGAATCATGCCGGTCTCGGCGTACGCGCCGCTGGGGACGCCCTCGATCCCACCACGCAGCGCATACGAAGGTGCGCATTTCGAGCCGACGCCGTCTTCGGCTACCTGGTACGACAGCAGCGGACGCGGGCCGTCACCAATCCATTCTCGATGCGGTACAAGGACTGTCGCGATGTAGGCCCGGGGTGCCCCATGATTGTCGATCGTCTTGTACTGCACCTGCCAGGCATCCGCCGGCAGCGGCTGCGAGAACGACTCCGTTTCGATCACCCGCGACGCGAGCACTGTCCCATCGGCCAGGTCGGCGAGACCCGCAGGCTGGGCGTAGAACGAATCCTGTTCCGGCAGCGGCACTGCCGTAGCCCAACCCGCGCACGCCGCTACCAGCGCGAAGACCACACCGCCAAGGGCCGCCCGCAATGTCGCGATCTGCACTGCCCGCATCGAACACCCCACCCCGAGAACCTGTTCTAGTTTTGCGTTCCCGCGAGAGTAGTGCATTCGACAGGACCTGACACCCGAACCAGCGATCTGGTGACCGGGTAGTCGATGGGGATGCCGCATAGCAATATCCGACAAAGCCACCTACTCGAACAGCGGCACGACATCTGGTGTTCAGGCTGGATAGCGTTGTACCCCATGGGATCCGGACTAGCCGAAGATATTCGAGGTTGCCGGGCAAGCGAATGGGGGCAGGGCCTTGTTTGTCGACAAGCGTGACCGCGTGTTGCTGGTCGAGCCGTCGCACAAGCCCCCCTGGACACGACTCGCCCCTGCGGCAGCTGCCGCCTAGCTCAGGTGAGCCGGGTGTCGGCGAAGACCACCATTGCGTCGCGGTAGTACGTTGCAAGCCCTACAGCGATCCGGTCGAAATTCTCGGCATGGCCCGGATCATCATAGGTACGAGCCAGCGCCTTGAACGCGCCAGCGCCCGGGTCCCAAGTCGCGCGGATGAGCTGGTATGCCGTCTCGATCTCCGCCTGTACGGACGGGTCGCTCACCGCCGTCTCGGATGACATGAATTCGGCCATCCGAATCATCGCTGCGGTCGTATCTCGCTGCATCTGTTCGATGTCCTCGGTACTGAGCGAGTCGATGAACTGTTGCGACCGCTGCCGGGTCTGCTCCTGATCCGGCCAATCGTCGCCTCGTACAGCTTCGTACCGGTTCGGGTCGAAACCTTCGAAAAGGTTTTCCGGCCTGTTGATTTCGGTCACAACAACTGTTCCGTTCTGTATCTCGAGTTCCTCGATGGTGCGGGCAAGCGTGTGTGCTACCCGGGCGAGACGATCACGCTTGTGGGTCACCTTCGCGTGCTGTTCGCGCAGCGCCTGCACGTGATCGGTCTGCCCGTCGAGAATCGCCGCGATGGCATCGAGCGGCATATCCAACTCCCGCAACACGAGAATCTGCTGCAACCGCAGCAGTTGCCCCTGCTCGTAGACGCGGTAGCCATTGCTGCGAATACCAGCGGGCGGCAGCAGCCCTATCTCGTCGTAGTACCGCAGCGTGCGCGGCGTCACGCCAGACATGCGGGCAATTTCGGCAACAGACCAGAACACACCCATCCTCCTACTTGGAACTCGACCGGCCGATCCGGCACCTCGACGCTAAACATGCACGCAACGTGAACCTCAATACCCGCGGCCGAGGTTGAATTCGGTCGGTGGACCGAGTGGTCTTCAGTCGGGTTGGTCGGCGGCGAGGAAGGGTGTCATGAGGCTGAGCAGTTCGTGCGGGCGGTCCAGCGGGATGATGTGACCGCAATCCGGAATGATGTGTCCGGTGAGGTCGGTGGCGATGGGGCGTAGCTGACGCTCCAGCGCGTCGCCGACCGGGTGGGCACCGATCGCCAGGGTGGGTACGGTGAGCCGGTCGGTCGCCACGGCGTGATCGATCTGGTGAGCGCTGGTCGGCAGTGCGCGGTAGTAGGAGAAGGCGCAGCGCAGGGCGTCATCTCCGGTGTAGGCATCGACGAACGCGTCGCGGATATCTTCCCGCACGCCCCGGCCTCGGGTGCCGGTGGTGAGGAACCACTCGATATACCGCGCCTCGTGGCCGAGCAGGACCGTTTCGGCGAGACCGGGGACGGCATGGAATCCGAACCACCACGGCGGACCCGCGACGAGGAAGTCCTCGGCGCCGGGAAGCCTGCCCAGCAGTGCTTCCATGACCACCAGCCGCCGTACCCGGTCGGGGTGCCGCAGGGCGAGCAGGACCGCGACCGGGGTGCCTGCGTCGATCGCGACCACGGCCGCGGTGGGTTCGCCGAGGGCATCGAGGATCCCGGCGATATCGGCGGCCAGCGTGCCTGCGTCGTAGCCGTCCGACGCACGGCTGGTGGCGCCGAACCCGCGTAGGTCCGGGGCAACCACCCGGTACTGCGCGGACAACGGGCCGATGATCTCGCTCCACAATCGCCAGGTGTGCGGAAAGCCGTGCAGCAGAACGACTGCGGGCCCGGAGCCTGCGATGGCGACATTGGCGCGGATGCCGTTGGTCTCGATCTGGCGCAGCTCGATAGGCGCGGCATGGAGCGGCGGCGTGCGGGACATGGGACCTCTGGTCAGTAACTATTAGTTATCAGGGAACGATAGGTAATCTCAGGTACGCTGCCTAGACGGCACGTCGACTACAGGTGGTGAGGTCCAGGTGACTACTCGATCAGCGCAGGTGAAGGCACCGGATCGCGGCGATCTGTTCGATGCGCAATGCCCGACACGTCAGTTGCTGGACCGCATCGGCACAAAATGGACGTCGATGGCGGTCAAGGTCCTCGCACAGGCCGCCCCGGATGAAGTGCGGTTCGCCGAGCTGCGGCGGCGAATGCCCGGTGTATCCCAGAAGATGCTGTCGGTGACCCTGCACAACCTGACCCGGGACGGTCTCGTTACCCGCCGAGTGGAACCGACGGTGCCACCACGCGTGCACTATGGGCTCACCGAACTGGGCTCGTCCCTGGAGGTCCCCTTGGCGGCACTGCGCACTTGGGCAGAGGATCATATGGCCGAGATCGACCGCGCCGGCGCCGTCTATGACGCACACGCCGACCCGACCACCGAATAGCTTCCCCAGCGGGCGCCTTCGCAGATCGGTCGGGCAACACACCCTCGGGCTCGGCATATATCGCTTGCGGCGAGCGCTGGAGGTACCGCACAATGGGCGGCCGAGGCCAGGACCTGCGGAAATCCGGGATCAGCGCGCTGCCTGCACGCGCGGTGGCGGGGATGCGGCGACGGGATCGGCGAGAATTCGGGCGAATGGGTGGTTCATGTTCGATGTGATCATTGCCGGCTGTGGGCCGACCGGTGCGATGCTGGCCGCTGAGCTGCGGTTGCACGATGTGCGGGTTCTCGTGCTGGAGAAGGAACCCGAGTCCGTGTCGTCGTTCGTCCGGGTGGTCAGTCTGCATGTGCGCAGCCTGGAGCTGATGGCGATGCGCGGGCTGCTGGATCGTCTTCTCGAACGCGGACGGCAGCGTCCGGTCGGCGGGGTTTTCGCCGCCATCGCCACACCGACGCCCGAGGGGCTGGATTCCGCGTACGCCTATCAGCTGGGCATTCCGCAGCCGATCATCGATCACCTGCTCGAAGACCATGCGATCGAGCTGGGTGCGCAGGTCCGAAGTGGTTGCGCGGTGGCCGGTTTCGAGCAGGACAACGAGGGCGTAACTGTCGAGCTGGCTGACGGTGAGCAGGTGCGGTCGCGGTATCTCGTGGGCTGTGACGGTGCGCGCAGTACGGTGCGCAAACTGCTCGGTGTCGATTTCCCCGGTGAGCCCGCGCGGACCGAGACGTTGATGGGCGAGATGGAAGTGGGTGCCTCGCAGGAAGAGATCGTCGCCAAGGTGACCGAAATCCGCGCGACCCATGCGGTATTCAGTCTCAGGCCCTTCGGGGAGGACATCTACAGCGTCGTTGTTCCCGCCGCGGGGGTGCGCGAGGATCGCACGGAACCGCCCACGCTCGCGGATTTCCAACAGCAGTTGCGCGCGATCGCCGGAACCGATTTCGGCGTGCACTCCCCGCGCTGGCTGTCTCGTTTCGGCGATGCCACCCGGTTGGTCGAGCGCTATCGGGTCGGTCGGGTGCTGTTGGCGGGCGATGCGGCGCACATCCACCCACCCGCCGGCGGTCAGGGGCTGAATCTTGGCGTTCAGGACGCCGTCAACCTCGGCTGGAAATTGGCTGGGCAGATCCACGGCTGGGCGCCGGAAACCCTGCTGGACACTTATCATTCCGAGCGTCATCCAGTCGCCGCGGACGTGCTGGACAACACCCGTGCCCAGGTCGAACTGGCGTCCACCGAGCCGGGCCCACAGGCCGTCCGCAGGCTGCTGACCGAACTGATGGGCTTCGACGAGGTGAACCGCTACCTGATCGAGAAGATCACCGCGACCGCCATCCGGTACGACTTCGGCCCAGGCCCCGATCTACTCGGCCGCCGCCTGCCCGACCTCGACCTGAAACAGGGCCACCTCTACGACCGACTACGTCAGGGCCGCGGTCTGGTCTTGGACCGCACCGAACGCCTGACCGTCGACGGCTGGTCCGACCGGGTCGACATCATCGCGGATCCCACTGCGGCACTGGATGTTCCAGCGCTGCTGCTACGTCCCGACGGCCACGTCGCCTGGATCGGAGAGCACCAGCAGGACCTGAACACCTGTCTCTCCCACTGGTTCGGCAAGCCCGCACATGCGTCTCGATGACGTCCGCGCCATCCACACCAGTGGAGCCGGCTACTGCTTCGGGCCGGGCTGATCCCGTACGGCACCGTTCGGCCACACCACATCGACCGGAATGCCCCGCGCACGCGCCAGCGCGACCACGGTCCCGGTACCGGCACGCTCGCCGGCCTTCCCGTCCCACACCGCGATCATCCGGTCGGCCTCGCTGACCAGGACCTCGTTGGCGGCTTCATACGCTTCGCGGCCCGCGTTGCCGAAGTCCATGACCCGAACCGTCGTGGCCCGCTCGATGAGCCCGTCGAACTGCGCCAGGTGATCCGGCTTCACTTTCGACTCCCGGTAGTCGCGCGACGGCACCACCACCTCGAGCTGCCCGCCCGCGTCGAGAACCACTTCCGCGAATACGCTGTCCGCGCCGCGGGCAAGGCACGAGATGCCGACCAGACCCGGTGTGTCGGCGATCAGGTCGGCGATGGCCGCACGAACGAGCGGGATCGTTTCGGCCGAGATGTTCGTGTGCCCGGTGACGCTGATTCGCATCACACCATGATGCCGGGGCCGCGATGAACGGGTGGAGCAGGTGGGCGCCGAAACGACTCAGCGGCCAGGTTCGTCCGGGCGCGACGGACCGGCATCACCGCCATCGCTGCGGGTCGGGCCGATCCTGCGCGGCCGCACCATCCGCCGACCGCCGCCGGGGCGGTTTTCCCCGCCGACACGTTTACGGCGCGACGCGTCGAAATCGATGAGATTCGCATCGCGCTCGGCATTCGCGCCCGACTCGGCGCCGGCCTGCGTCACATCGTTGACCGGCAACGATCCTGATTCGCGCTGCAACTCCGCGCGAGTCACCGGGCGGGTGGCCGCAGGATCGTAGGCGCCATCGGGAACCGGAGACCAGCGCGGAGCCGCACCGATATCCTCTTGACGTCGCCGCGGCGGCTTGGGCAGGCGCACGACGTTCGACGGCGCGTCGTCGCCCTGGCGCGGACCCGTCTCGGCAGCCCTCGTCTCTGCCAACTTCTGACGCAGCCGCTCCACCGCATCGAATCGACTGTTGCCGGGTCCGCGCGCGAACCCCGGCCCTGTTTCCTGGTCCGACATCGAACTAACCGCAGACAGGCGCCGCGACACCCGCCCCGAACTTCGGCTTACTTCTAACGCTCACGTCCACATTCTGCCTCACGACCCGCTATCAGTCAGCAGCCCGCTGCGCCTACCACCTGTGGCGACCAGCCCGTGTGCCGGCCGCCGCACGCAAGATCTCCGTATTCGGACACACGCAGACGACGCCGCGACCGCCGAAAATCTGGATGACCTCGCCCGTACTGACGTCGCTACTCGTGCGGCTGCGCATCCGAGAGGACCGCATCGATGGCGGATCGCAGGTCGAACACCACCTTGTATCGGCGCACCGACTCCGCTCCGGTCAGCTCGATGTCCCGGCCGGTCGCGCGCCACACGTCACGGATGGAGCCATCATCGCGCACCTCGTAGCCTTTGGATTCCGCCCAGCGATCGACGTCCTGCGCACGACTGGCGAGCGCGTTCGCGACTTCACCTCGACCACGGAACGCCTGGACGTCCTTCCAGGAAACGCTCATCCGTCCTCCTTCGAGTTCAGCTCGGACAACGCGGTCGCGGACCAGTTGTCAAGCGTTGCTGAGGATCTCAGAAATAGATACCTCCCACTACTGCTCTTGTCTGCAACCTACTCGGATACAGGCGTATGGCCAGCCAGGTCGGGGACCTTCCGCAGGCGCCATCCCGTCAGTGCTCACCGGTCGGGACGGGCAATACTCTCGACGTATTCCGCACCCCAGCGGTTCAGCTCGGACACGAAACCGCGCAGTGCCTGCCCGGTCGGGGTGAGCGAATATTCCACGCGTGGTGGGACTTCGGCAAAAGAATGTCTGTTGACGATGCCGTCTTGTTCCAGCTCGCGGAGCTGACGGGTGAGGACGCGGGGGGTTACCTCGCCGACCTTGCGGCGTAATTCGCCGTAGCGCAGGGGCTCGTCGAGCAGGTGCTTGACGATGGTCATCTTCCAGGCGCCGCCGAGGACGGCGATGCTCACCTCGACGGGGCAGCTCCGCATCGCTCGGACGATCGGCGCCCGGACTTCCTCCGTGGTTGCCATACGCTCGATGATATCCATTTCGTCCATATGGACAAGATTGTGCATACTGTCGATCCTGACCGTTGGTTGCTAGAAACGAGAGTAAGGACGTCGAGCCAACGCGAAGGATTCCGGTGGGCATTTCCGCAGTCGATATCGAGCAGCGCGCGATCCGGCGGGCGCCCCGTTTTCATCCCGCGTGGACGATCGTGGCCGTGGCGGCCCTCGCGCTCGTCGCGGCGGGGAGTTTCGCCACGATCGCGGGGCTGATCACCGAACCGCTGGTCGAGACGAAGGGGTGGAGTCGCACCGGAATCGGCGCCGCGGTGGCGGTGAACATGGTGCTCTACGGGGTGGTCGGGCCGTTCGCCGCGGCCATGATGGACCGCTACGGCATCCGCCGGGTGACGTCGTACGCACTGCTCGCGCTGATCGCGAGTTCGGTCCTCACCGCGATCTGGACTCCGTCGGTCTTCTGGTTCGTGCTGTGGTTCGGTTTCGCCATCGGGGTCGGGACCGGGTCGATCACGACGGTGTTCGCCGCGACCGTGGCGAATCGCTGGTTCTACCGCAAGATCGGTCTTGCTACCGGATTACTCACCGCGGCAAGCGTATTCGGTCAGTTTGCGATGCTGCCCCTGCTGTCCGTGTTGCTCGAGCGAGCCGACTGGCGCGCGCCTGTTCTCGCCTGCGGAGCTGTCGCGACGGCGGCCCTGCTCGGCGTCCTGCTCTTCCTGCGCGAGAGCCCCACCGCGATCGGCGCGGTCCGCTATGGGGCGAACCCCGACACCGAGCCTGCCGACACCGATCGCCGCGTCAACCCGTTCGCCCGCACGATCACCGCCCTGCTCCGCGCCTCGCGCGACACCCGGTTCTGGGTGCTGGCCTCGATGTTCGCACTGTGCGGTGCGACCACGAACGGCCTGATGTGGAGTCACTTCACCCCTGCCGCGCACGATCACGGCATGGCCGCCACGGCCGCGTCGGGCCTGCTGGCGATCATCGGCGTCGCCAACATCCTCGGCACCGTCTCCGCGGGCTGGCTCACCGACCGGATCGAACCGCGACTGCTTCTCGCCGTATTCTTTCTCGGTCGTGGTGTGTCCCTCGCCCTCCTCCCCATCCTGTTCACCAGCGGGTGGTCCCCCGACCTCGTCGTCTTCGCTGTGGTGTTCGGCGTCCTCGACGTCGCGACGGTGCCACCGACACTGACTCTGTGCCGGCACTACTTCGGTGCCGACAGCGCCCTGACGTTCGGCTGGATCAGCGTCTTCCACCAACTCGGCGCGGGCGCGATGGCCCTCACGGGCGGCCTGATCCGCGACCTCAACGGCTCCTACACTCCCCTGTGGATCACCGCCGCCCTCGCCTGTCTCACCGCCGCCGCCCTCGGCACCACCGGCTCCCGAATCAGATGAGCCCGCACCTTGCGCGCTTCCGTTCGGTCAGATGAGCGACTTCTGCCGTTTGATGCGGCTGCGCACGTCGCGCATCATCGCGTTGGTGCCGGCGAACCTGATGAACTTCGGGATGAAGCGGTTGACGAAGCCGACGAACTGGAACAGGTGCTCGAATCTGCGCTGATCCGCGGCGCTCCACTCGATCGCCATCTGCTCGCGGAAATGCGGCGGCAGAAAGCCCGCGGTCAGGAACTGTAGGAGGCTGCCGAACATCACCCGGATGGACCAGTGAATCATCCGCAGGTGCAGCAGATCGTCGATGTAGGCGCGGAATTCGTCATCGCACACCACCTGCTTGCACGCCTCGAGCCAGTACTCGTCGAACTCGGCCCGCGTCTTGGGCCACATGTCGGGGTGTACCTGGAGCGTGGTGCCGAAGGTGTCGGCGCCCTGGTAGAACGCCTCGAGTTCGTCGTCGGTCATCTTGCCGCACAGCAGTTGGTGCGTGTCCTCGAAGCCGATGTAGATCGCCGCGGCCACATACATCTGCAGGTTCCGGTCGAAGGCGTTGTACTTCACCTTCGAATCCGGCCGCGATCTGACCTGGCGGTGCGCGACATTGACCGCTTCGCGCATGGCCGACTTGTCCTCGTCGGTGCCGAGAACGGCCACCGCGAGGTAGGCGGAGGTGGTCCGCAGCCGTTTCCACGGATGCACCATGAGCGCACCGGATTCGACCGGACTCTCCATCACACCCGCCGCGACCCCCTGGTGTGCGAACTGCATCGCCACGTTCGCGGCCGCGCCCGCGAACATCCAGAAGTCCAAGGCATCGGCCAGCTGGGCGGGCCGTTTGCGTGGGGACCGGTGAGTGTCGGGAATATGGAGGCGAACCCGGTCGAGAGTCAGCGCATGCTCCGTCGCGGCGGGTTCCACCGCCGGGGTGGCCGACCGACGCCACGCGGGTCCGGCCCCTTCGTCGACGTAGGAATCACTGTGCGGGTCGACGTAATCGGGGTCGCCAGGCCTGGTTGCCGTGCTCATCGTCATCCTTTCCCAGAGATGTGCCGCGCGACCGAGTAGCCGAGGCGATGCACAGCAGCCCGACGCACCTCGCGAACGCGGTTCGGCGCCAAGGATACCTCGGCACACCCATTATGTTACCGACTATTCCTCGAATGAACAGAGAGGAAAGCGGACCCAAAATAGGGCCTACAAAGGATTGACACCGCAGCTTTGTATAACTAAGTTGATGCGCATTCACCAGCGCTACGGAGCGGGCATGCACTGCGGCGCCAGGTGGACACGACTGCCGCCGATAGGTGGCATTCCGGGAGTTCGCTCCCGGAGCGCAAGGCTCGCGGCGTGGGACGTCCAGGCCCTTTGCCCCCACCGCCGCGAGTCTTGCGCCCCATCCTTCGCACGACGCCGTCGACCGACTGCTCGCCCGTCATCGAGTCGCGGAACCTCGCGAACCGCGGCGGTACCGGCAATCAGTTCGACGCCCCCGCCGACCGCACATCGCGTCCAGCGGGGGCGTTCACCGCGCAGACTCAGAGGCGTTCGATGATCGTAGCGTTGGCCAATCCGCCTGCCTCGCACATGGTCTGGAGACCGTAGCGACCGCCGGTCTGTTCGAGATGGTTGAGCATCGTCGCGAGCAAGCGGGTCCCGGAAGCGCCGAGCGGGTGCCCGAGCGCGATCGCGCCGCCACGCGGATTGACCCTGGCCGGGTCGGCGCCGAGCTCGTGTTGCCACACGAGCGGGACCGGTGCGAACGCCTCGTTCACCTCGAAGGCATCGATGTCGTCCACGGTGAGTGAGACCCGGTCGAGCGCCTTGCGCGTCGCGGGAACCACGGCGGTGAGCATGAGCGTCGGATCGTCGCCGACAACGGCGAAGGAGTGGAAGCGGGCGCGGGGGGTCAACCCCAGCTTCGCCGCCATCGCCTCGCTCATGATGAGCGCCGCCGACGCACCGTCGGTGAGCGGCGAGGAGTTGCCAGCGGTCACCGACCAGTTGATCTCCGGAAACCGGTCCAGGAGAGCGGGATCGGTGAAGGCTGGGCGCAGACCCGCCAACCCTTCGACAGTCGTCCCGGTGCGTATCGTCTCGTCGGCGACGAGTTCTCCAGCGGCAACGAGCTCGGCATCGAACCCGCCGGATGCCGCGGTGGCGGCGGCCAGCCGATGCGAGCGGGCCGCGAACTCGTCGAGGACCGCGCGGTCCAGTTTCCAACGGGCCGCGATGATCTCGGCCGCGATCCCCTGCCCGATCAGGCCGGCCGGATAGCGAGCGGCGAGCGGGCCACGCAGCGAGTCCTTGCCCTGAGTGTTGGAGAACATCGGCGTGCGGCTCATCGACTCGACGCCACAGGCGATCGCCACGTCGTACGCGCCGGCGAGCACACCCTGGGCGGCGAAATGCACGGCTTGCTGACTCGAACCGCACTGTCGGTCAACCGTGGTGGCAGGCACCGATTCCGGGAAGCCCGCCGCCAGCACCGCGGTCCTGCTGATGTTGTTGGCCTGTTCACCGCTCTGGGTGACACAGCCGCCGATCACGTCGTCGACGAGGGCCGGATCGATCCCGGTGCGCGCGACCAACTCTGCCAGCACACCGGCCAGCAGGGTGGCCGGATGCACCGACGACAGTCCTCCGCCGGACTTACCTCGACCCGACGGCGTACGAACCACATCGACGATGACAGCTGACATCTTGAACCTCCTGCACGGTCGCCGAGCACACGACGACATCAATCAAGTAAGTTAACTTCCATTCTTACCATGGGCCATCGATGACTAGCCATATAGCCAGTGAGTTAGCCTTTGTGTAGCACATCTATGTTACTCTTCATTCCGCAGCATCACGAGTTGGGGGCATGATGCGCGGGTCGCATCGGCACCGGAACGCACCCCTCAGCGGCGTCCGATGCCGATGCGATGCCCCCTCCGCTCGCAAGGACCCGCGCCAACCCGCCAGTAGACGACCGGCGAGCAGGATGCCGCGGGCGCAACCTGCGACAGCACTCGATTCGGTGCCCTATAGGCAATCCCGAATCTATGAGATATGTTACCGGTAATTCTCATCACAGCGATGAGAATGGGTAGTAACTTGATCTTCGGTGATCGACCTCCTGAGCTCTGGAAGCCTCCACACTTCTTGCATGACTCAGGGGACGGCGATCACCCTTCGGGTCCACCCCCAAAGAACGCTCGACAACAACATCGCACCGCCAACGACGGCGGCCGGCAGGCCTGACGTCGTCCAAGGTCCCGAGGAAGGACACCGGTACCACCATGTTGCGACGGCTGGACAGATTTCTCAGCTATGAGATGAAGGTGTCCGAATTTCTCGGCACGCTCATCATCATCGGCATCCCGTACGGACTGGTCGGGGTCATCTGGACACTCACCCACACCAGTCATCTGCGTGACCTCCATGGGGCCGACCTGATCGTCTCGTTCCTCGGATCGATCGTGTGCTGGCCCGTACTCGTCTTCGCGAATGTGACGATGACCTGATGATGGCGCTGGTATGGGTCATCGACATCATCGTGATCATCGTCAAGATCCTCGGCGGGCGGACACAGGTCAATCCTGTTCTCCGAGTGGGCATGTGGATCGCGCTGCTCTGCGTCATCGCCTTGTGTCTGGCGGCCGTCGGCGCACTCGTCGTCCTCCTCGAACACTGGCTGAGCTCGCTCTGAGCAGCCGGGAACACAATCCCCCGCAGCAAGAAAGGATCGGTGCAGCGTGACGCCGCAACCGGCCACCGAACCGTCCGAGATCGGACGGCTCATCGACAGCGCCACCGGGCTCTGGCGACGGCATCCTCAGCAGTCGCTCGAGACTCTCGGCAGGCAGGTCCTCCTCGGTCGGGCAACGATCGCGCAGTTGTTTCTCTCTCTCGTGCAACGGCGCTTTCCGTTCCAGGAGTTCATCAAACAGTGCGCCTTCATGGCCAACGTCTCGGCGTTGCCGACCGTTTTCGTCGCGATTCCGGTCGCGGTGGTCGTCTCGATCCAGGTCGGCGCGCTGGTCAACCAAGTCGGCGCCACCACCTTCATCGGTGCGGTCGCCGGACTCGGCATCATCCGCCAGGGCGCACCGCTGGTCACCTCCCTGATGATCGCGGGCGCGGTCGGCTCGGCCATCTGCGCCGATCTGGGCTCCCGCACGATCAGGGAGGAGATCGACGCGATGAAGGTGATGGGCGTCGACCCGGTGCGCCGGCTGGTCGCCCCGCGACTGGCCGCCGCGGTACTGGTGAGCATGCTGCTGTGCGGGTTCATCGTGTTCGTCGGCTTCGCCACCGCCTACTTGTTCAATGTCTATGCCCAGCAGGGCACGCCGGGATCGTTCATCAGCTCGTTCGCCTCGTTCGCGGTCGCGAACGACCTGATGGTCGCGCTGTTCAAGGCGGCGATCTTCGGTGCGCTCACCGCGATCATCGCCTGCGACATCGGACTACACACCAAGGGCGGTCCCGGTGGTGTCGCGAACTCGGTGAACTCGGCGGTGGTCACCTCCGCCCTGATGCTGTTCGCCACCAACATCATCGTTACCCAGCTGTACAACAGCTTCTTCCCCGCGAAGGTGGTGTGAGATGGCCGCCGAGTACGTCCCGCCCGCACTGCGGCCGGTCCGCGCGATCAGCGCGACAGCCAAGATCCCTGTCCAAGCCAATCAGCGCCTCGGCCACCAGGCCATCGTGTTCTTCCAGGCCCTGATCGCCATCCCGTTCACCCTGCGTCACTACCGCAAGGAAGTAGCCCGCTTGGTCGCCGACGTCGGCTGGGGCAACGGCTCGCTCATCGTCGGCGGTGGCACCGTCGGCGTGGTCATCGTGCTGTGCGCGTTCGGCGGCATCACCGTCGGAGTCGAGTCCTACACCGCGTTGAACCTGCTCACCATGGGACCGCTGACCGGGGCCATCTCCGGCTTCGCCACCACCCGTGAGATCGCGCCGATCCTGGGCACGCTGGCCTTCGCCATCCAGTCCGGCTGCCGATTCACCGCGCAGCTCGGCTCGATGCGGATCTCCGAGGAGATCGACGCCCTGGAATCCATCGCGATCCGGCCACTGCCCTATCTGGTGACCACCCGGATGATCGCGGCGACGATCACCATCATTCCCCTCTACACACTCGGCCTCGCAGTCGCCTACATCGCGACAAAACTGTCGGTGCTCTTCCTGGGCGGTACCACCGCGGGCACCTACGACCACTACTTCTTCCAGTTCCTGCTGGGCGGGGACGTGTTCTATTCGATCTTCAAAGTAGTGGTGTTCGTCCTCATCGCGGCGTTCATCCAGTGCTACTACGGCTTTGTCGCCTCCGGGGGCCCCGAAGGCGTCGGGGTCGCGGCGGGCCGGGCCATCAAGATGGTCATCGTCGTCATGGTCTTCACCAATCTGTTTCTCACCCTTGCGATCTGGGGCATCGACCCCGGATTCCGGATCTCGGGATAGGTCGATCGAATGATTCTCGATCTCAGCGGCCGCGGCCCCAAACCCCTGCAGCTCACGCTCGCGGGACTGGCGGTGATCACCGCGTTCGCGGTCGCTCTGTATCTGCTCGCACTGCGCTACAACGGCGAGTTCGAGGACACGGTGGTGGTCGGCGCCGACCTCACCAGCACCGGCGACGGGCTACCCCAGCGTGCCGACGTGAAGTACCGCGGCATGCTGGTCGGCGCGGTCGGCTCGGTGGAGATGGTCGCCAAGGGCGAACGCCAGCACGCCACGCTGGAGCTGAAACCGGGCCTCGCGCAGACGATTCCGAACACGGTCACCGTGCGCGTCGTACCCGACAACATCTTCGGCGTCTCCTCGCTCCAGCTCGTGGACAACGGGGGGACCGCCGAGGGGCTGCGCGAGGGCGCGACCATCCGCGAGGACACCAGCGCCGCCACGATTGCGCTGCAGTCCACACTCAACACACTGCGCGATGTGCTCGCCACCATCCAGCCCGAGAAGCTCGGCCGGGTGCTGGCCACCCTGTCCGCCGCGCTCGACCCGAGCAGCCGCGTGCCGGGTTCCACGGTGGAGCGCCTGGATACCTGGCTCACCACAGTCCACCAGATCCCCGAAATCGGCCACCTGCTCGGCAATTTCGGTCAGGCGGCAACGGCACTGAGCCAGTCGGCACCGGAGCTGGTCGGCGTGCTGGCCGATTCGGTGACCTCTGCGCGCACGCTCAACGAGCACCGCACCCAGTTGGTGGAGCTGCTCACCCAGGGCAATTCCACCATCGAATCGGTCAACGCCCTGTTCGCCGCGAATCCCGATTCGGGCAAGGAATTGGTCTCCGGCCTGGACCAGCTGCTCGGTGGCATCGCCAAGGATCCCGGCGCGCTCCAGTCGACGGCGGCCAACCTCAACACGTCGTTCCGCAGGTTGCAGCAGGTGTTCAACTTCGGCCCGCGCAAACAGATGACCTGGCGCATGGACGTGACGTTCACACCCTTCCAGCAATACACCGCGAAGGACTGCCCGCACTACGGTGCGATGGCCGGGCCCCGATGCGGCGGACCGTCCGTGCCCGAAGTCGCACCGCCGCAGGAGTATCCGGCACAGATGCTCCCGAAGCGGCTCGAGTCCGCCGGACCGGCACCGGTACTGCCGATTCCCGGTCTGCCCGCGCTACCGAGCATCACCGTGCCGACGGTGCCCGGCCTGCCGACGATTCCGGGTCTGCCCGCCATTCCGGGACTGCCCGCCATCCCGGGGATCACCGCGCCCGCCGCATCCCACGATCTCGCGCCCGCCGCCACCCCGGCGGCGCAGCCTCGGCTGAGCGGCATCGCCGCGGTGTCGGCGCTGGTCGGCGGTACACCGACGTTCAGCCAGCTGCTGCTGCTCGGGTCGATCCTGGGCAATATTCCCATCGTCCCCGACACCGAAGGTGGTGTCCAACAGTGAAATCCACCAAAGCGCTCCTCGGGTTCAGCTTCTTCGCCGTACTGGCGACGTTGCTCACCTACACGATCTGGTCGACCCTGCAACGCAGTGTCCCCGGCAATACGACGAGCTACTCGGCGGTCTTCACCGATGTCCTCGGATTGCGCATCGGCGACGACGTCCGGATGGCGGGTGTACGGGTCGGCCGGATCGACAAGATCGACTTCACCGATAACTACATCGCAAAGGTCGACTTCCAGATCGAGTCGCGCCAGCACCTGACCGACACCACCAAAGCCCTGGTGCGATACCAGAATCTGATCGGTCAGCGCTACCTGGCGCTGGCGCCGGGCACCGGCGAGGGCACCGTTGTCCCCGCCGGTTCACAGATCCCGCTCGAGCGGACCGAGCCGTCGTTCGATGTCTCGGCGCTGCTGTCCGGATTCGAGCCGCTGTTCAGTGTGCTGCAACCCGACCAGATCAATTCGCTGTCGGAAACCCTCATCCAGGCACTGCAAGGCAACGAGGTGTCGCTGGCCGCGCTGATCACCCAGGCCGCCCAGTTGGCCAGCACGTTCGGTGAACGCGATCAGATCATCGGCGACGTGCTGAGCAATCTCAGCTCGGTGATGGCCGGTCTGGCCAACCGCAGCGATGAGCTGGAGACCCTGATCACCCAGACTCGCAGTTTGATGGAAGGGCTCTACACCGAGGGCGAATCGTTGAAGAGTTCGGTCGAACGGGTGGCGGGAGCGACGAACGGGTTGGTCTCGCTCATCGAACAGGTCAAGCCCGGCTTGGCCGACGCGCAACGCAACGCGACCACAGGCGTGATGATGCTGCTCTACAACGGCGCCGCGCTCGATCGCGCTGCGGTCGAATTCCCGGACTTCCTCAACGGCGTCGCCAGGTTCACCCAATACGGGACCTACGGCAATGCCTACATCTGCCGCCTCGACGTCTCCCTGTGGGGCGTTCTCCTGCCCGAGGGCTTGTTCTCCCAGGTCGGCGGCACCTCACAATCGGAAGTGTGCCGATGATCAAACCACGCGTTCCAGCATTTCTGCGGCACAACCGGCACCTGCGGCTCGGCCTGATCGCGGCCCTCGCGGTGCTGGTGTTGCTCGGCGGTTCGAATCTGCTCAACCAGGTCCAGCTCGGCGACAAGACCGTGCACGCCGAGTTCGCCCAGGCCGCGGGCCTTCGGCCCGGCGCGACGGTCGATGTCTCCGGCATCGAGGTCGGTGAGGTCCAGGCGGTGAAACTGGTCAACGATCGGGTGGAAGTGGCACTGCGGATCCGCAAGGACATCCGCCTCGGCGCCAACGCCCACGCGGCGATCAAGATGTCGACCATCCTCGGCAGGCTGCACATCGTGCTGCGGCCCGGTGACGGAAAAGAGCTCCCCGACAACCGGATCCGGCTCGACAGCACCGAGGTGCCGTACAACCTGAGCAAGGTTATCCAGGACCCGAAATACACCTCCTCGTTCGAGCGGATCGAACGGATCGACCCGAACAAACTGCGCACCGCGCTCGATGTGTTCAGCGCCCAGCTGGGCGATTCACCCGCCATGGCGGTGCAGGCCCTCGACAGCATCGGCTCACTCGCCCAGGTGATCAACAGCAGGCGTGACGAGGTCGACACACTGCTGAAGAGCATGGATCAGGTCTCGCAACTGGTCTCGGACAACCGCAACAGTGTGTTGGTGCTGCTCACCAGGGGCGAAGCGATCGGGGCGGCGGTGCAGAAGCGCCAGACCCTGCTCACCCAGCTGCTCGACAACGTCGCCGACATGTCGAGGCTGCTGCAGGACATGGGCATCGAGAACAACGGTGAACTCGGACCGCTGATCGCCAACCTCAACACGATGGCCGACGGCCTGACCAAGAACAAGGAGAACCTGGACCGGATCTACGAGTACGCCCCGGTCACGTTGCGCCAGTTCAACAATCTGCTCGGCAACGGTCCCTACGGCGAGATCTGGGCACCGTGGATCCTTCCGGACAACTGGCTGTGCTTCGCACAGGCTGTACAGGGGTGCAACTGATGAGGACCGAACGCACGAGCAAGCTGGCGGCGCTCTGCTTGGCCGCGACCCTCGCCTCGGGCTGCGCCCTGCTGCCCGACAGCCTGACCGGACTGGGTAACCAGGTACTCGGCGAGCAGAAGCGCATCAGCGCCGACTTCGAGAACGTGGCCGGACTGTATGCGGGCAACGAGGTCTCGGTGCTCGGGGTGCCGGTCGGAGTCGTCGATTCGGTGACACCGCGCGGCAGCTACGTCGAGGTGGTGATGTCGGTCGACCGCGACGTGCGCATTCCCGCCGAAGCGATGGCGGCGCTGGTGTCGCCGCAGCTGATCACCAACCGCCATGTCGAGCTCGCTCCGGCCTATACCGGCGCAGGACCCGAGCTGGCCGACGGCGCGCATCTTCCGCTGGAGCGCACCAGGACACCGGTCGAGCTGGACCGGATCCTGGCCAACTTCGATCAGCTGGGCGAGGCGCTCAAGGGCGACAGCCAGAGCGGGCCCATGGCGAGCCGGGTGCTCTTCCCACTGCTCGACGGCAACGGCGACCGGCTGCGCGAAACGCTCGACCAACTGTCGGCGGCCTTCGAGCTGACTTTCGCCAACAAGGATCAGATCGCCAACACCATCATCGAACTCGGTGAGATCACCCAGATCGTCGCCGACAACGATCAGACCGTCCGCGATTTCAGCGGTCGCATCACCGAATTGGTCGCGTTGTTCGGGCAGCAGTCCCCCGGTCTGCAGGCGGTGCTGACCCAGCTCGACGACTTCATCACCAATACCTCCTCGGTGGTCGGCCAGAATCAGGATCAGCTCGCGGGCGCGCTCACCAAGTTCGTCGCGATCGCCGCCCAGATGCGGGCCAATGCCCGCAATCTGACCGAGATCATCGACGTCGGTCCGCTGATGTTCCAGAACTTCGACAATGCGATCAGCCGGGAACACCAGGCGCTGCGCCTGCACGGTCTGCTCGACAAGATCGTGCTCGACAGCGAGGTGGTCTCGCTGTTCTGCGAGCGCGTGCAGATGCGGCTGGACGGTTGCCGCACCGGCAAGATTTCCGATATGGGCCCGGACTTCGGGTTGACCGCCGCGCTGTTGGGACTGACGAAATGACTCTGCGCACCACGTTGGCCGCGGCCTTCTGCGCCGCCGCCGTGGCCGCATCGAGCAGCGGCTGCTCGATGACCGTGGCCGAACTGCCGATGCCCGAACCGGGCATCGGCGGGCCCGGCTATACCCTGCACGCCACATTCCGCGACGCGCTCAATCTGCCCGATCGCGCCCACGTCAAGATCGGCGGCACCGATATCGGTGTCGTCACCGGAATTTCGACGACCGCGTTCCTCGCCGATGTCGAGATGCTGATCCGCACCGACATCCAGCTGCCGCAGGGCACCACCGTGGAGCTGCGCCAGGCGACACCCCTCGGTGACATCTTCGTCGCCATGACCCTGCCCAGTGCCGAGGCCGCCGGGCCACCGCTGCGTGCGGGCGCGACCATCGGCGCCGAGCACACCGCATCGGCCGCCTCGGTCGAGCAGTTGATGATGTCGGTGTCGATGCTGATCAACGGCGGCGGACTCAATCAGGCAGCCAAGGTCACCTCCGAGCTCAATTCCATCTTCGCGGGCAAGGCGCCCCAATTGCAGCACCTGATCGGGGAGATGACCTCGGTCATCAGCGCGCTCAACGCACGCACCGGCGACCTCGACGCGACACTCGCCGGGTTGTCGGTACTGACCGGCGAATTGGCGCGGCGCAAAGCCGAACTCGGCGCCGCGGCCGACAGCTTCCCGCAATTGATCGGGCTGTTCGCCGAGAACAACCAGGCCATCGTCGAGCTGATCAACAAGGTGGCCGTGACGATGGACGCCCTCGGCGACTTCAGCGCCACGAACGGGCCGCAGTTCGTCAGCCTGTTCCAGAGCATCCAGAATCTGATGTCCGGGTTCGCGCAGATGGGCGATGACCTCACCGGCACGCTCGAGGGCTTCCACAGCGTCTACCCCTCGGTGATGGACAGCATGCAGGGGCCGACCCTGGCCGTCGGAGCGATCCTGTCCTACCTCGATATCGGTGCGATCACCGATCCGGCCGGCAGCCGCTGGCCCGACGGCACCGATGTGCCGGCGTTCCTCGGCAGCATCACCGACGTGATCGCCAAGGTGACCGGCCGCCTCACCAGCACACCGCAGCAGCCGACCCACGAGGGGCCCCGATGAATTCACCGTTGTGGGAGTGGCTGGTTCGCCGTCGCATCGCGGTCGCCAATGCCGGTCTGGTCGTCGTCCTGGTGCTGGGCAGTCTCTACCTGGGCGGCGCCGTGCTGCGGATCGACCCGACGAGTTCGCGCTACGTTGTCACCGTCGAACTGGCCATCTCGGGTGGGCTCACCGCGGGCAGCGACGTGACATTCCGTGGCGTTCGGGTCGGCCGGGTCGATGACGTGCGGGTCGCCGGCGACGGCGTCGCGGCGGTAGCCGAGATCGAGGAGGGCACCCGGATTCCGGTCGGCGGCACAGTCGCCGTCGCCCGATTGTCGGCCGCGGGCGAGCAGTACCTGGATTTTCGCCCCGATACCGACACCGGACCCTTTCTGCGCGACGGTTCCGTCATCGCCCGGGCGGACACCGCCGTGCCCGTGCAGGTGCAGTCGGTTCTGGCGAACATGACGGGCCTGGTCGGCGGATTGAACCCCGACCGCCTCAATGTCATCGTCAACGAACTCGACAAAGCGCTCGCGGGCGGACCGGACGGCTTGCGCAACATGATCTCCGGGATCAGTCGTGCGATGGCGGGGCTCACCGATCTGCTTCCGCAGACCGAGCAGCTGCTGCGCAATCTGGAAGTCATCGCCGCGACGACCGCGCACGCGCAACCCGACCTCGGCACCCTCACCAACGCGGGTAGCGCCCTGTTCCAGCAGTTCTCCGCCGCCGACGCCGAATTGCGGCATCTGCTCCAAGAGGGGCCGGGTCAGCTGGCGACGCTCGGGGGCTTCATCTCCCGCACCCACGACCCGATCACGGACCTGGTGACGAACTTCGTGGCGATCACCCGGGCGGCCAAATTGCGTCAACCCGCGATCGAGCTGCTGTTTCCCACCTTGAGCCGCTTCTCCGAGGCGGTCGGGATCCCCGCCCACGACAACGCCTTCTTCACCCTCGTGGATCCGTGGCCGCGACCGACCTGCGACTACGACACTGTTCCGATCCTGCCGACACAGGCCACCGCCGATACCAGGGTGCGCCTCTACAACTACTGCGTCACCGACAACCCAGCGCTGCAGGTCCGTGGGTCGGCGAACGCGCCACGACCCGCCGGCCCCGACAACGGTGCGGGACCGCCGCCCGGTGTGACCGGTGACGAACTGTCCCAGCCCTCGGTGCCCGCACCAAGATAAGGAGCACGAAAAACAATGACCAGCGACGAAACATCTACCAGCACAGCACCATCGGAAGGGCTCGCGGACACAGTCGATGCGAAGACGGCCACCGAGGCCAAGTGGTGGGCGATGGACCGCAGAACTCTCGGCCTGCGCGGTGCCACCGCGATCGTCCTCGGCGCCTCGGTGGCGACCTCGGTGTTCCTGTTCGTGGAGAACAAGAACAGCACCGATCTCCTCGCGGCCCAACAGCAGGCCCGCGAGGCCGCGTGCCACTACGCGCCGGCCTTGGCCGACTACGACAGCAAGAGCCTCGACACCTACTTCAAGGCTGTCCTCGCGGGCGCGACGGGTGACTGGAAGAAACAGTTCGAATCCACCAGCACCGAGCTGCGCGACGCCCTCACCCAGGGTGAGGTCATCTCGAAGGTGACCGATACCCAGTGCGCGCTGCGTTCCGGCGACGAGAACTCCGCTGAGGCGATCGTGGTGATCGGAACGACCATCTCGAGCCTGGGTACCGAGCACAAGCCCAAGCCGAGTCAGCTGTCGATGGTGTTCAACCTGCACAATGACGACGGCCGCTGGCTCGTCGAGAAGGTGAACTCCCCGTTGACCTCGCCTCCCGCCCCATGACGCGGTCCGGCGGATCGACCTCACGCCGCCAGGCGATAGCATGACAGGCAAGATCATCGGGAACTCACTGTCCCCGCGCGGAACAAAGGGTAAGACGACGAGCAGCCAGGCAGACGAATCCCCCGCGGATGCGCCGACTCGCCAAGTCAGGCGCAGGCCGAAGAATCGTCGTGCCCAGATCGCGGCAGAATCGGCCGCCGCCTTCGGCGCGCACGGATACCACGGTGTCAGCATGGACGACATCGCACGGCGCCTCGACATCAGTTCCACCGCGCTGTATCGGCACTTTCCGAGCAAATACGCACTGTTCCGGGAGGAACTTCTGCGATTGTCCGGGATCGCTGTCGGCGCGGTCGAGCTGCCCGCCGAGGCCGCCGACTGGGAGCCGCGCCGGCGCGTCGACCATGTGCTCGACGCCATCATCGGCTTGACCATCGCCAATCGGCCGACCGTGGCGCTGGCTCGCTGGGAGCGCCGCTATCTCGAGCCGGCCGATCTTCAGGAGTTCACCGATCAATTCGCCGCGGCGATCGCCACGCTGCGCAAGCTGATCGGCGAGGTACGACCCGAGTTGGACGGTCGAGACCGGGCGGTTCGCGCAGTCTCGATCTTTGCCGTGGCGAGCAGCATCGGCGACCACCACGCCACCATTCCGGTGAAGGCCCTCGCCCGGCTGCTCCATGCGACCAGCTGGACGTTGATCGACGCTGATCTCAGCGGACACGACAGCACGAAGACTGCCGGTTCGAGGGGCGAGCAACCGCAGCCGTTCAAACATGATCTGCTGCTGGGCAAGGCTGTCGAGCTGTTCCACGAGCGCGGCTATCCGAATGTCAGCATGGAAGATATCGCCGCCGCCGCGGATCTGTCGGCCGCATCGGCGGTGTACCGCTACTACCGCAGCAAGAGCGACCTGTTGGTAGCCGCGTTCCGGCGCGCCGCCGACCGGGTATCGGGAGCGATCGCGCCAGCGACAGCCGCCGCGGACACTCCGGCCGAAGCACTCGGCACACTGATCGAGCTCTATGTCTCCGGCTCGTTCGCCGAGCGCGCGCTGACCTTCGTCTACTACGCCGAGTTCAGCCATGTAGACCAACCCGATCAGGTGACCCTGCGCCATCTCCAGCAGCTGATCATCACCGAATGGGCGAAGTTGGTGGTGGAAGCGAGGCCGGACCTGTCCATCGGCGAGGCCCGGATCCTCGTGCACGCGGCCTTCAGCCTCGTGGTCGACCTCGGGCGCACCTTCGGTGACCATGGAATCAGTCCGCAGGAGACGGTGATCCGTTTGCTGGAGACCATTCTGCTCGGTCAGCCCCTGCCACGGTAGGCAGCGAGCGACTCGCGCCGCAATCGACAGGGGCGTCCGACCGTGACCGGTCGGACGCCCCTTTCCCCTCCGTGTCAGAGACCGAACGTCTTACCGATGATGTCGCGCTGGATCTCGCTCGTACCGCCGAAGATCGTGGAGACCAGGGCGCCACGGACATGCTTTTCCATGTCGAACTCCCGGGCGTAGCCGTAGCCACCCATCATCTGCATCCCGGCCAGCGCGACCTGCTTGGACGTCTCGGTGGCCTTGAGCTTGGCCATCGATGCTTCGCGCGCGAAGGTCTTGGTCGGGTTGGCGTCGACCGCGGCAGCCACGCTGTAGACCAGTAGTTTGGTGCATTCGATCTCGGTCGCGAGGTCGGCCACGCGGTGCCGCAGCGCCTGGAAGGAACCGATCGGCCTGCCGAACTGCTTGCGCTCACTGATGAACTGCAGCGTGTCCTCGAAGGCACGCTCGGCAGCGCCGAGGCTCATCGCGGCCAGAATGAGCCGTTCGAAGTTCAGCCCGGTCATCAGCTGACGCCAGCCGTTGCCCACCTCGCCGACCACCGCGTCCTCGGGAAGCAGGCAATCGGTGAAGTACAGGTCGTTGGTCTCCTTCTGGTTGCCCATCAGCTCGATCGGGCTGATCTTGAGCCCCGGCGTGTTGGCGGGCACATGGAACATGGTGAGTCCCTCGTGCTTGCCGCCACTGCGATCGGTGCGCACGACCAGCAGGATGTTCTCCGAGATGTGCGCGTTGGAGCACCAGGTCTTCTGACCGTTGATCAGCCAGCCGTCGTTGGTCTTCTCCGCTTTGGCGGTGATGTTGCCGACGTCGGAGCCCGCCTCCGGTTCCGACATCGAAATCGACTGCGACGCACCACGAACGATGCCGCGCAGGACCACGTCCTTCTGTGCCTCGGTGCCGAACTTCGCGTAGGCACCACCGGTGATGAGGGTCGGCCCGATCGCACCGATCGGCAGCATGCCGCGCAGGCTCTCCTCGAGCAGGATGCACATGTCGACCATCGTGGCGTCGGAGCCGCCGTACTCCTCGGGCACCGTCAGGCCGAGCCAGCCCAGTTCGGCCATCTTGCCGTAGACATCCGCGTTGTGCTGCTCGGCATCATGGTCGGTGAGCGCGTCACGCTTTTCCCGGGTGCCCGCCTCACGCTTGGCGAACGCGGCGACCGCTGCCGCGAAATCCTGCTGTTCCGGGCTGAATTCGACGCCCATAGTGATTGTTCTCCCTTGTTTCGTTGGATTGAGGATCAGTTACCGGCGCGTTGACGCCACGTGGTCGGCCATCATCAGGCCGCAGAACACGCGCTGGGGTGCCTCGCCCGCGTTGCGCGGGATTCGTCGATGTTGACGATCAGATGTTTCGCCCATCGCCGCACAGCGGCCTTTCCGCCCTCGGCGCCGATTCCCACCCAGCCCGGTGCGGCCACGGCGGCCACGGCGGCATCGCCGACCGGCCGACGGCCGCGAACCGCACTGGCAACGGGACGGTGGGTCTCGAGAAACTGCTTGTCAACAGCCTCTGTGACAAGGGATTCAGCCATCGGCGACTTCTTTCGAAGGAATCGGATCGCCCCGTCGACGCACCCCCGACCACCGGATCGGCCAGGGTGAGCCCAGCGATTCTCGCGCTTGGGCCGAGTTCGTTGACAGGAACACTCCAGCTCGGATAAGTTAACACCCATTCTCAATAAGTTAATCATGATTCTCGCCGGATGCAAAGAGGCCATGGGTTCCCCGCAACCGGCGCAGAACTCCCGAGCGGAGAGAGGCTCAATGCTGCGCACCCGATTCACCGAGGCATTCGGTGTCGAGCACCCCATCGTGCAGGGCGGGATGATGTGGGTCGGCCGTGCCGAACTCGCGGCCGCGGTCTCAGAGGCCGGTGGACTCGGCATCATCACCGGCCTGACCCAGCCGACCCCGCAGGCACTGCGCGAGGAAATCGCTCGGACCAGGGATCTCACCGACAAACCGTTCGGTGTGAATCTGACGATCCTGCCTTCGATCACGCCGCCGCCCTACGCGGAGTACCGCCAGGCGATCATCGATGGGGGCGTCCCGATCGTCGAGATCGCCGGCGGCAACCCGGCGACCCACCTGCCCTACCTCAAAGACGCGGGCATCAAGGTGCTGCACAAGTGCACCAGTGTCAAGCACGCGCTCAAAGCCCAGCAGGTCGGCGTCGACGCGGTGAGTATCGACGGCTTCGAATGCGCCGGTCATCCCGGCGAGAACGACACACCGGGCTTGGTCCTGATTCCCGCCGCCGCGCGCGAGATCGAGATCCCGATGATCGCCTCCGGCGGCATCGCCGATGCTCGCGGGTTGGTCGCCGCGATGGCGCTCGGCGCCGACGGCGTCAATATGGGTACCAGGTTCCTGTGCACGGTCGAATCGCCCATCGCGCACGTGGTCAAGGAACAGATCGTCGCCAACACCGAGCTCGACACCAAGCTGATCTTCCGGACCTTGAACAACACCGCCCGGGTCGCCGACAACGCCGTCAGCCGCCAGGTCGTCGAGATCGAGCGCGGCGGTGGCACGTTCGACGATGTCCGCGAACTCGTCGCGGGCGCGCGCGGCCGCAAGGTCTACGAGGACGGTGACCTCGACGCGGGCATCTGGAGCGTCGGCCAGTGCCAGGGCTTGATCCACGACATCCCCACCTGTGCGGATCTGGTGGCGCGGATCGTGCGCGAGGCCGAGACCCTCATCGCGGGACGTCTGGCACAGTCGATCGTCGAAACGGTGGCCCGATGAGCGAGAGCATTCTGGTCGAGGAAGAAGGCGGCGTCCTGCGCCTGACGATCGACCGCCAAGCACGGCTGAACGCGATCGATCTCGCGGCGATGACCGAACTGGGCGATCTCGTCAGCGCTGCCCCGGCTCGGCCTTCGGTTCGGGTGATCGTGCTGACCGGCGCGGGCAAGGCGTTCTGCACCGGTGCCGACCTGGCCGCAGCCGCGGCCGCGGGCGGCAACGAGGCCTCACCGCAGGTCGTGATGGACACCGCCAACGCGCTGATCCGCGCGATCATCGCCTCGCCGCTTCCCGTCATCGCGCGGGTCAACGGGCCGGCCGCCGGCGTCGGCGCGTCGATCGCACTGGCCGCCGATCTCGTGTACGCGGCCGACAGCGCCTACCTGCTGCTGCCGTTCACCTCGATCGGGCTGATGCCCGACGGCGGAGCAACCGCGGTCGTCGCCGCGGCCATGGGTCGTGCCAGGGCCGCGGAAATGGCGCTGCTCGGCGCCCGATTGCCCGCCGCCGACGCCGCTGCGGCGGGCTTGATCACCCGGTGTGTACCCGCCGCCGAACTCGACGCTCAGATCGACGCCGTCGCCGCCCAACTCGTGGCGGGTCCTCGCCGCGCGCTGCAACTGACGAAAGCTGCCATCAACGCAGCGACGCTGACCGAACTCGACGCCGCGCTCACGCGGGAGAAGGACGGACAGATCGAGCTGCTGACCTCCGCGGACTTCCTCGAAGGAATGACCGCGATGCTGACCCGTCGCGCGCCGAACTTCACCGGCGCCGTGCATCCGATCGCCGAACCGGCCTAACCCTTCCCGCGCCTTCGAGGAGACGACGATGTCCACAGAACCCCTGCGCTCGCGCCGCAATCACTGGATGAACCAGATCGCGATCCATGCCACCACCATCCCGGACGCTCCCGCCTTGCGCTACCTCGGCAAGACCACCAGCTGGGGTGAACTGCACTGGCGGGTGGAACGGTTGTCCGACGCGCTCGATCGCCGTGGCGTCAAGGCCGGCGACCGCGTGATGATCTTGATGCTCAACAACATCGAGTACCTCGAATCGGTATTCGCGATCAACACTCTGGGCGCTATCGCGGTGCCGGTGAATTTCCGGCTCACTCCGCCCGAGATCGCCTTCCTGGTCGCCGACAGCGGCGCCGCGGTGATCATCACCGACGCGGTGCTCGCCCCGCTGGCCACGGCGGTGAGCGCCCAGTCCCCCGATCTGCGTACTCACATCGTGGTCGGCGCACCGACCGGCGACGGTGTCCTCGGCTACGAGGACCTCATCGCCGAGACCGGCGAACCGCACGAGCCGCGCGACATCGCCGAGGACACCGCAGCTCTCATCATGTACACCTCCGGCACCACCGGAAACCCCAAGGGCGCGGTCCTGACCCACCTGAACATGAGCTCGCAGGCGCTCACCTGTATCCGCGCCATGCGCTACAGCTCCGACGACATCGCCTTCTGCGCGTCGCCGCTGTTCCACATCGCCGGCTTGGGCAGCATCGCATCGTGTTTCGTACTCGGTGCGTTGACGGTGATCCATCCGCTCAAGGCGTTCGATGCGGCCGAGGTGCTCGATGCCTGGGAGAGCGAGCGCGCGACCTCGGTGTTCCTGGTGCCCGCCCAGTGGCAGGTGGTGTGCGCCGATCCGACTGTCGCACAGCGTGATCTGCGGCTGCGAGTGATCAGCTGGGGCGCGGCTCCGGCCTCCGACACCGTGCTGCAGGCCATGGCGCAGACCTTCCCGAACGCGCTCAATGTGGCGGTCTTCGGGCAGACCGAGATGTCGCCGATCACCTGCGTCCTCGACGGCGAGGACGCGATCCGCAAGCTCGGCTCTGTCGGCAAGCCGATTCCCACCATCGCCACCCGAGTCGTCGACGACGAGATGAACGATGTCGCCCAGGGTGAGATCGGCGAAATCGTCTATCGCGGACCGACTTTGATGCGCGAGTACTGGAACAACCCGCGCGCGACCGCCGACGCGTTCGCGGGCGGCTGGTTCCACTCCGGTGATCTCGTGCGCCTCGACGAGGAAGGCTTCGTCTACGTCGTCGACCGCAAGAAGGACATGATCATCTCCGGCGGCGAGAACATCTACTGCGCCGAGGTGGAGAACGTGCTGTTCGCGCACCCACGGATCAGAGAGGCGGCGGTGATCGGCCGCGTCGACGACAAATGGGGCGAGGTCCCGGTCGCGATCGTGGCGGTGGAGGACGACGGCGGCATCAGTCTCGCCGACCTGGAACCGCATCTCAACACCCATCTCGCCCGCTACAAGCACCCGAAGGACCTCGTGGTGGTCGACGCCCTGCCGCGCAACGCGGGCGGCAAGGTCGTCAAGCACGAGCTGCGCAAACTGCACGGTTCGACAGGCTTGACACCCGTGGTCACCAGCTGAGGTAGCTACGACTCCGTTGCGGGTTGCGGCGGTGGTCTCCTCCGAGGAGACCACCGCCGATCTCGATGAGCCCCCGGACAGTCGCCGACTCGACCACAATGAATTTCCAATTATTTGCGTGAATTAGTGTCGGATTTCCACTGTGTATTCACACAATAGAGCCATCGCGTTGAATGATGTTACTGTTCATTCCGCATCGCTTGTTCGGAACATGATGCACCCGCACGAGCGACCGCCGACGTAGCCGGTTCGCTCGTGCGGACCCGCCTGCCTGATACGGCCCGACTATTTGCTCACCGCTACATCTATTGCCCCGCTCTATCCAGCCGACTTCGTGCCCGGCATCAGTATCGTGCTGCAGCACTACTCACCACTGAGCCGAACGGCGATGCGACGAGCAGAGCGGTTCCCATCCCGGCGCCTGGTCGGCGTGGAAAGGGATACCAACGATGACAATCCCATCCGACAGTGCCGAACGGCGGCCATCGCTGCACGATGTGGCATCGCTGAACGATCAACTCGTCTCCCATTTCATCGACAATGTGGCGCAGTGCGATATTTCGCCCGGCACGCCGATGGCATCGACAATCGGAGCAATCACCCGGATAGCCCTCGAGATCGCGCAAGGAATGCTGGAAGGATGCGACATCACGCACGAACTCGGAGCACTCGCGACAATCGCCGCCGGATTGGCGTGCGACAGCGTACCCATCGACCTTGTGCTGCGCGGTTTCCATGAAGGCATACGGATAGTTGCCGGCCAGTTGATTGCCCGATATCAGGATTGCACTCGCGAGACTGTGATCGATGGATTCCAGATCGCCATGACGATCAGCGATCAGCTCTGCCTGACAGTCACCCACGCGTACCTCGGCGAGCACGGCGCAGCGACGTTCGGCCAGGACGCCGAGCGGACTCTCACGTCCGCCCTGCTGGCCGGACAGTGGACACCCGCCACCGCCCGCAGATGCGGCATCCCTATCGCTGACACGTACTCGGTGCTCGCCATCGCGATGCGCGCGAACCCGGACACGGGAATTGCCTTGCACTACCTGCACAGGGTGCGGAAAGCCCTGGCCCAGCACAGCGACGGGCAGGGTTTGGCCCGGCTGTCGATCGACGGTGGGACCGTTCTCATCCCGACCGAGGCGGTGGCCGAGGACGAACTCGATTCACTGGTCGAGGCGCTCGCGGGGGCGGCGCAGGTCGAACTGGTCGCAGCTGTGGTCGCCGCGCCCGCCGCCGACGTCGCGTCTGCGGCGAAAACGGCACACGAGATGCTCGATGTCGTCGAGCGACTCGAATGCGCACCCGGCCTCTATCGATTCGGCCAACTCGCACTGGAGTACCAGCTTTCGCGGCAAGGACTCGGCCTTTCCCTGCTCGGTGAATTATTGGCGCCGTTGGAGGCATATCCCGAATTGCGGAAGACACTGCGGGTCCACATCGCCAACAACTTGAATCGGGCGCAGACCGCGCGGATCATGGATATCCACACCAATACCGTTGACTATCGACTTCGCCGAATCGCCCGGCTCACCGGACTCAACCCGGCGCGGGCGTCGGATCTGTGGCAGTTGCGGTCGGCGATGGTCGCCCAGGACTGCCGCGACGACAACCCGAGAGAGTGACGGAGCCTCCGTAGATGTTCAGCAACATCGGGTGGAGCGAGACGATCATTCTGGTCATCGCGGCCCTCGTCATCATCGGCGTACCGAAGTAAACAGTCGCCCACTTCGGTTGCGACACAATGCTCAGAGCGTTTTCGTCGGCTGAGCCACCGGTTCGGCGGAAGGCGTCGCCGACGCCTGCTCCGGTGCCGGCAGCCCTACGTTCTCTCGGGCCGACCGCTCGTTCGCCGAATCCGCGTCCTCGGACTGCATTCGACTCACCTCGCTCTTGAAGATCCGTAGCGACCGCCCCAGCCCGCGGGCGGCATCCGGCATACGCTTCGCACCGAAGAACAGCACGAACACAGCCGCGACTATCAACCAATGCCAGACGCTGAACTGACCCATCTTTACCTCCTGTATCGACATGGTGGACTCGGAACCGATGCGGCAACGCCGACTACCCCGTTCGCTCGCAGGCGCCGCGCCGACGATGGCGTGGTCCCGAAAGTGTTGTCAACACCCGGCGAAGCCACCTACACGCTCGGCCATTGTTCCGAGATCTATCAGCCGGCACGCCATGGCCGCCCGCGTCGATACATCCCCTGGCAGCATTCCCACCAGCGACAATGATCGGCGATGCCGGGGCCGGCAAACGCCTGCACGTATCCAGTGCGCAGGCGGCTGATCAACTCCGCGCACATGGCACCGCCGCGTGGCGACCCGTGCCCGAGTACCACGACCCTCCGAAATATCCGCCCCACGGATGGCACTGCGGCCGGCTCTATTTGTCCTGATAGTTCGCTTTACGCACGACCAGCGCCGACTGCAGATACCAGAGCCCATCGGCCGACGAAGGATCGAAGCCCGTCAGTTTGCGGATACTTTTCAGCCGGTAATCGATGGTGTTCATATGAACACTGAGCTGTCGCGAGGTTCGGCGACGATTCAGATTGTTGTCGAGGTGCGTGCACAAGGTTTCCATCAGAATCGGATGGTCGTCGAGCGGGTTCAGTATCGCATCGAGATGCCGTCGTACAGCAGACGGTCTGGTGAGCTGGAATTCGACTGCCAGATCAGCGAAACGGAACAGACCGGGCGGGCGCTGCATTCTTTGTGCGAGATCCAGGAGTTCGCACAGCTGATCAACGGTTTCCGGAATTTTCGCCGGCGATGCCTCCGCGCAGGTTGCGGTCATATCGACGCCGGCCGCCGCGGAGAGCACGGTCAAGAGCGTGTCGAGGTCCCTGACCTCTGCTGACGGAACAAGAATGATGCCACCGCGCACATCGAGCCGCGACAGCGCGCGCACCGACCCATGACGATCAAGGGCCGCCCGGATATTTCGAATCATTCGCCGGACATCCATCTGTGTAACGAATGTGTCGGGCCTGTCGTCGCTACCGGACGGAAAATGCACCGCCAGCACGGAATAGCTCTCGGCGACCTCGAAACCACTGCACCGCGTCACCGTCGACGTATCCTGCCCGGCGAGCAACGCAACCGCCAAGGAGTTCCTGGCCCGTTGATCCTCGACGACCTCGACCTCGAGCTGGTCGGTGTACGCGAGTGATATCGCGGCCGTCACGCTGTCCAGCATTTCGGTCGCCAGTTGGCGCACGACTGAGAGCTTCTGCTCGTCGGTGCCGACCACACTCGAGGCGATCAGCTCCAAACTCGTTGTGAAACCCTGACCGATCGCCTGATCGATCACTTCGCCGGGCACCTCGGTACGCGCTCGCGGCGGCCCGGCGGTGCGGTGTCGAACGGTATCGCCGCGTCTACGGGCCGGCAGTGTGGCCAGGGCAGTCCCCGGTAGCACATCAATGGCGGCCAGGGCACCGCCGTCGACGCCGCCGAGGCGCGCAGCCATGCTCTCCAGCATTCGGGAGACCAACTCGTCGGCGAGCGCCCGCACTCTGATGGAGGACTCGGCCGTGGCCGCACGGGGCCGCGCGGAATCGATTCTGGGTGAATAGTCGGTAGTCATCTTTGACTTCCTCACTGCGTTCAACGTCGCCTCACGGCAGCGATGGCTGGCAAGCAGTCTCCCATGCCGAAGGCGCCAACACAAGGTTATGTTAATGCCTATTCCAGCTCGATCCAGGGCCGATCCCGTCGAATGACGGCGCCTCGACCGCATCAGCCCGAGCGCCGATGTGCTGGTTAGCGGCATCAACTCGGTTATCTGAACTGCATCTAGACAGAACACCGCAAGACAAACCGCCGCTCGGGACTTCACGAACGGACTGCGCCAAATCCGAGACAGGCCACCCCCGGAGAGCTAAGTTACTGTCAATTCATGCAAGACAAACACCTCAGGCACTGTCACCGGCCACCCCGTCGGTGATGTTCGCGAAACGAGGACTCCCACCATGGACGAACCGGATCGACGCAGCACCCCTGCGCCGGACAACGATCCCGATGCATCGCACAACAACGTGCCGCTCTACGAGCGGATCGGCGGTCGCGGCGCCCTGGAGACGGTCGTCGACGATCTCTACCGACGCATCCTCGCCGATGAGCGGTTGTCGCCGTTCTTCGCCGGCACCAACCTCACTCGAACAAAGGGCCGGCAGGTCGAATTCTTCGCCGCACTACTCGGCGGACCGGTGCCCTACGTCGGCGTTCCCATGCGAGCCGTGCATCGTGGCCGCGGCATCACCGTGGACCATTTCAACCTGGTCGCAGGCCATCTCACCGATGCGCTCAGCGCAGCCGGGCTCGATCGCGATCTCACGGACCACGTGATCGGCGCGGTCGCACCGTTGGCGGGTGACATCGCCACGTCTCGGGAGTCACCCACCCCGCCGTGACCAGACCGGACGCACGGAAGAAGCCGCGACCCGGATCTCATTGCGGATCGGTGCTCTCGAGCTTGCGGCGAAGCAGTTTGCCGGTGGCATTGCGTGGCAGCTCGTCTACGAACACCACATCCCGAGGGACTTTGTGTCGCGCGAGGTTCGTTTTGACGTAATCCTTCACCTGTTGCGCGTCGCACGACGCACCCGGCGCGGGCACGACGAACGCGCGCAGACGTTTTCCGAAGTCGCGATCGTCCACCCCCACGACCGCAGCCTCGAGAATGTCGGGTCGTTCTACGAGCAGGTTTTCGACCTCGAGCGGAAAGACGTTCTCCCCGCCGGAGACGATCATGTCGTCGTCTCGACCATCGATGAACAGTCTTCCCGCCGCATCGAAATGACCGACATCGCCACTGGACTGCATTCCGTCGACGATCTCCTTGCCTGTGCCGTCGGTATAGCCGCCGAAACTCAGTGCGCTGGCGACGAATATGGTGCCGACCACGCCCGGTTCGGTGATCCGGCGGCGGTCGTCATCGTAGATCGCGACCCGGCAGCCCACAGGTGGACGGCCCACGGTGCCGGGCGCTTCCCGCATATCGCTGGGTGTGGCGACGGCTGCCACCGCGACCTCCGTCGAGGCATACAGGTTGTAGAGCACCTCACCGAACGCCAGCGCCGTGCGCCTGCTCAGGTCGGGCGAGATGGCGGATCCGGCCGCGAAGATCACCTTCAGCGAGGAGGTGTCGTATTCGGCCAGCACGGACTCGCCCAGATCGACGATGCGCTGCAACATCGTTGGTACCAGCACCAACGTTCCCGCCCGATGGTGTTCGATATCGGCCAGCGTGCGTCGCGGGTCGAATCTGCGCTGCTGCAAGACGATCGCGCTTCCCAGCGCCCAACCGAGAGTCAGCTGCGAGAGACCGGTGCCGTGGAACGCCGGCGCCGCGAGCACGGTCGTACTCGCCGTCGGCAAGGGGATCCGGTCGAGGAACTGCGCCGATTGCAAGGGCGACACCTTGCCTCGCGGCGCACCTTTCGGTGTTCCGGTCGTGCCGCTGGTCAGCACCACGATCCCGCCGGGCTGCTTGGGACTCACCGGCGGTCGGATGTGCTGGCCCGCTCGGACATCGTCCAGCGTGGGCTGCCCGTGGTCCACCCAACCGTCATCCAAGGTCAGAATAGTCGGTAACTTCTTCGGAAGATCCTCGAAGCGGTGAAGGAACTCGGCGTCGAGCAGGATCGCACCCACGTTTTCGCGTTCGGTCACCGACACCAACTGCGGGCCCGCCATTCCCGTATTGAGCAACACGATGCGCGCGCCCAGCTTGCCCGCGGCCAGCAGCGACAAGACCATCCCCCGATGATCCCGGCACAGCGCGGCCAGCACAGTGCCACTCGCGATCCCCCGCGCGGCAAGGCCGTTGGCCACCGCATTCGACCTGCGATCGAGCTCCGCGAACGTCAGCGGCCCCAGCTCGTCGACGATGGCCGTCGCGGTGCCGTTGCGGCGAGCCGCGTGCGCGAACGCGGTGACGACCGGACCGAGCACTGTCGCATCCCTGGCGGTACGCAGCAGCTCCAGCGGGTGCCGAAGTTCGATCGCGCCGCTTCTGCGCAGCACTCCGACGGCAGCCAAGCCGTCGGCCATCGTTGCGACCAGGGCCGCTGACATGCTCGGGATCACCGACATGGACACCTCCGAAGTGTTCGGGTACTGGGGGACCAGCGATCGGAATCTGCGCACCGACAGCCGATGGCGATCGTAGACCTCGCCGGAATCATTAGTAACTTAATCGCCGAAAAGCATTGTGGAGGCCCCGGGCTCGGTGAGAACATGAGCGCATGAATCTCTCATCCTTTCGATTCGGAGGCCGGCCATGACCCGTTCAGCAAAAGCTGGTCGGCCGCAGGATGTCTCGGGCGACATCGCGCGCAGACACCGCTACCTCAACGGTGCCGGCGCGCTGCTGGGCGGCCCGGCGAACGTGATCATGCAGCTGAGCCTGCCCCCGGTGGGACGCGGCGTGGTGGAAAGTGTTGTCGAATCAGGCAGTTACGCGACACGACCAGCCAAGCGCGGTCGTACCACGCTCACCTACCTCGCGGTGGCGATGATCGGCACCGACGAAGATCAGGCGGCATACCGTGCCGCGGTGGGCTCCGCGCACCGGCAGGTGCGCTCGGGACCACACAGCCCTGTTCGGTACAACGCCTTCGACCCTCAACTGCAACTGTGGGTAGCCGCCTGCCTGTACCGAGGAGTCCTGGATACGGTGAACCTGCTCTTCGGCGGGATGAACGAGCAGGATGCCGACGAGATGTATCGCGATGCCGCCAGATTCGGAACAACCTTGCAGATGCCGGCCGAACTGTGGCCGGCCGACCGCGCGGCCTTCGATCGGTACTGGGACTCGATGCTCGGCGATCTGTCCTTCGACGACGAAGTCCGCACCTACTTGCTCAACTACGTTGTCGAGCTGGCGGCATGGCGTCGAAGCGTGCGCGTCGCGTTCGGTCGGGCGAATCGCTTCTTCACCACCGGGTTTCTGCCACAGCAGTTCCGCGACGAGTTGGGCCTGCCATGGAGCCCGCGCAAGCAACGAGTGTTCGAAATCGTGATGCGGACGCTCGGCCGACTGCTCGAGGTGCTGCCGGACACTTGGCGAGCTCAGCCCTTCGAGCGCTACCTGGACGACATGCGTGAGCGTAGATCTCAGGGCAAGAATCTGATCTGAGCAGACACACACGGTGCATCGGGGCCAGGTCCTCGGACGCTTCCCGCATCGCCGCGGCGACTTCGTCGACCCCACCGGTATTCGCACTACCCTGTTCCGGACAGTCCTGTCCAGAACAGCGCAACGGTGGTGTCGACCGCGTCGATCTTAGGAATCGGGCGACCGGCGTCGAACCAGTAGCGGGCCGCCAGGTGGCTGGCGCCGACGAGACCGAATGCGCAAGCCCGGGCGCGGTAGGGATCCATCCCCACCGCGTCGAGTTCGACACCGACCAGTGCCGCACATTCGGCCATCGCCATCCGTACCCGACCCTCGACGCTCGGCTCACTCGGAACCGGAGTGTCGAAGACGAGCGTGTATCCCGCACCGTCGTCCTCGTCGACGAAGTCGAAATAGGCCGAGACCGTGCACCGCACCTTGTTCTCGTACCCGGCGGTCGTCCGGAGCGCATCACGCAGCCCACCGACCATGTGGTCCAGATAGCGTTGCAGCACAGTGGAATACAGGTCAACCTTGCCCGTGAAGTGGTTGTAGAGCACCGGTTTGCTCACCTGGGCCCTGATGCTGATCTCTTCCATGCTGGCGCCATGGAAACCACGATCGACGAAGACGTCACGCGCGGCGCGGATGACGACCTCTCGGCGACGGGCACGGGCCGCGCCGCGGTCCGCGCGGGTGAGGATGTGCGCATTCCTCACTTCGCCGCGTATCGCGGTCATCGAGCCGTACTCGTTCCCACCGGCTCAGCAGGCGATGCGCGGTCGATCATGCTCGCCACAGCTGGCTCCCCGACCGGGAGACAACGATATTGGGAACCACGGCGTTGGCGGACAGACGAGTGATGGCCAGCACCAGTTCAGCGATGTCCCCGGTCGTCAGCATCGCCGCGCGGTCGAGTTCGTCGCGTTTCCACGCGGTCATATCGGTATCGACATAGCCAGGTGAGATAGCTGTCGCACTGACACCGTTCGCGGATTCCTCCAGCGAAATGGTTTCGCAGAGCGACACCAGAGCGGCTTTCGACGCCCCATAGGCGGCCAAGCCCGGCTCCCCCGCGACACCGGTGATCGAGGCCAGCGCAACGATTTTCGCACCTGCGCCAGGGTTGCCCTTCGCCGTCTCGCGCAGCAATGGCAGGCAGTGCTGCACAAGGGTCAGGGGGCCGCGAACGTTGATGTCGAACATGCGGTGGTAGCCGGCGGCGCTCATCGTCGCTACCGGACCGGCGGTGCCGGTGCCGGCGCAGTGCACCAAGACGTCCAGGCGACCGAACCGGTCGGCGTGCGTGTCGGCCAGGCGCAGCAACTGTTCGGGATCGTTCATGTTCGCGATCACCGTCACTACGTCGACACCGTGGTCGGTGCGCAGCTCTTCAGCAGTGCTGTCCAGGACCGCTCCATCGCGGGCAGAGAGCGTGAGGTCGTAGCCGAGTTCGGCCAGACGCCGCGCGACCTCCGCGCCGATCCCTCGCGAACCGCCGGTGATCAGGGCACAACGCCGATAGGTCATCGCTGCGCCGATCCCGCGTCAGCCGACGCCACGATCGTCGAGCGGCAAGGATCGGCCGGCTCGCCGAACACATCGGCGAGCAGGGCAGCGGAGCCCGCCGGTGATGGTCCCCCACCGCGAGTTCTCCAGCCAGACGGTGGTCGAAGTACGTCGACGACGAGAGCGGACATCTTTGACTCCTCACGCGCTGTCGCCACCGGTCGGCGACAGGTCCAATAAGTTAGCCATGATTCTCGCACAGGCGGTGGACAGGCTCAAGATCCGGGATGCGCGACGAAGCAGCGGATCTTTGCCATTATGTTACTGATAATTCTCAATAATTTCCGCCGCCAGCTCACGCGATCAATCGACGTTCTCCGACAGATCGGCCGTACAGGGAAGCAACTCAGGACTCGACCATCCGCACGTACACGCCGCTATACAGTGCTGACCGCTTCTACATCAGCCAGCGAGCAACTGAAGCGGGAGCCCAACAACCGGAGCCGACGATCTCGATCCCGAGTGCGCTGTCCAGCTAAGTTACTCACCATCCCGCAACTCTGAGTCCATCAGTCGGTGACCACACTCGAACTGCGCACACGCCCTACCGAATGAAAAAGTGTGCAGGTCACAGCCTTCTATTGAGGGTTCAACCCCACCTCCCCCTCTCTGCGACCGAACCGCCATCCGGCGTCAATCCGCATAACGTGGACACAGCGCCTACCGCCTGTTAAGTTACTCACTATTCTAGGCTGATTCAGTGAAGAGGATCGAGTACTCGCGCTGCGGCCTGGGAGTCTGAACGTGCTCAATGAGGAGTAATGTCATGGATAGACTCAATAGGCGCAATGCGCTGAAGGTCGGCGGAATGCTCGGCGTTGTCGGCACCATCGGATTGGGTGCGATCGCACGGGCAGATCCGTGGACGTGGTCGCCGGAAGGATCGGTGGCCGGATCCGGTTCCGGCGTCGACCCGTTGACGGTCTGGGATCCCGAAGCCGACGAACTCGTCGCCGGACTCGTCGACCGAGGCGAAGTCCCCAAGATCAACGAACTGTTGCGGACCTGGACCAAGAACGGTCAGGCGCTGCCTGCCGGCTTGCCCTCGGAGTTGCGCGACTTCATGGAGTACGCCCGCCGACTGCCGCAGTGGACCGACACCGGCAAGTTGGATACCGCGATCGCGTTCAACAAGAAGCGCGGACTGTATCTCGGTGTCCTCTACGGGTTCGCCAGCGGCATGATGAGCACCGTCATCCCGAAAGAGGCGCGCGCGGTCTATTACTCCAAGGGCGGCCACGATCTCAAAGACCGCATCACCAAAACCGCGAAACTCGGTTATGACATCGGTAGCGCGAATGCCTATGCCCCCGACGGGGAAATGATCGTCACCTGCGTCAAAACCCGACTGGTGCACGCGGCGGTGCGTCACCTGTTGCCGCAGTCCCCGCACTGGGTGCACTCCGCGGAAGAGGACAAACCGATCAGCCAGAACGACATCATGGTCACCTGGCACAGCCTGCCGACAACCGTGATGAAGCACCTCAATTCCTGGAAAGTGCCGATCCCGGCACACGAATCGGACGCGTTCCTGCACTCCTGGCAGGTCGCCGGGCACCTGCTGGGCGTACGCGACGAATACATCCCCAAGTCATGGCCCGACGCCAATGCCCAAGCGGCACAAATCCTCGACCCCATCATCGCGCCGACGCCGGAGGGCGCCAAGCTGGCCGATCGGCTCCTCAGCCTGGGCGCCAACATCGATCTGTCGATTCTGAGCAAGCCGGTGCTCGGCGCGTTCACTCGTTTCCTGCTCGGCGACAAGACCGCCGACGGGCTCTCGATTCCGCGGGAACCGGTCTGGGATCCCCTGCTCCAGGTTGCATGGGGTCCGTTCATCGCCGTGCGCGAGGGCGCGCTCAGCGTGGTCCCGCCGCTCGAGGATCCCTACTGGCTCCTCGACGAGTTCTTGCGCAAGGCCGCCCTGATCTATCTGTCCGAACTGCGCATGCCGATCAGCATCGAACTCCCGACGATGAACCGCGATATGAGCAAGCCACCGCGCTGATCTGTCGCCGTAATTCTGCACCGACCCACTTCCAGGGAGTTCCCACTCCCCAGCAAGGAGCACACAATGCGCAACACCCTTCGTATCGCCGCGGCCTCGGTCGCGGTAGCCGGTCTCGTCGGAGCCGCGGCGGGCACCGCGGTAGCCGAAACAGGCTCATCGGCAGCCGACTCGGGTTCGGCAGCGGCCAACTCGGCGGCAGTGCTGGCCGGGCAAGGTGACATCATCGGGTTGATCGTCCTGCTCGGCGTCACTCCGTTTCAGATCCTGACCGGCGGAGTCTGCGACGTGGCGACATTGACGGGTTCGGCGAGCCCGTGCACGCCCGGAGCCCAGCACTACTGAAAGGCTCTTGTCTCGAATTGCCGCGATGACGGACCCATCGTCATCGCGACGATGGAGCGAACCGACGATGCGAGACAGTTCAGTCGAACGCGCGGAAGCACCGCCATGGACGCCGAAACCGGTGTCGGCGTCCGGGATTCGCGAGGTGCTCGATTACTTCGGGAAGTGCCCGTCGTGCGGCTATCCGGCGCGGGCCAGCACGCACACCGTCTATTACAGCGACGGATCGACCACCGCGATCGTGACCGGAATGTGCGACTCACCCTGTGGTTGGACCGGGCCGGTCGCGCTGACCACGATGACCGACCGCCGCCGGTTCGATCGGCCGGACTGACGACACCACCATGATGGCGCAGACACAGGTTCGGCGCACCGGGCGCGAGCACCGCGCCCGGTGCGCCGAACCCGCAACCGCTCACCCCTTCCGGCCTCTCTCGCCACGGCCGCCCCGCCGCTGACGCCGACCGAGGCGCGGACAATGTTGCCCGATGTCGTGGCACCGCAATGTAGTCGGACTACGCTGACCGCCATTGCCGCCCATCGATGCATTGAGGGGATCAAGCGTGACCAGCAGTGAATTCGCGTACACCGGGTGTGACAACCTGGAGGCGATGACCGAAGCGGTCAATTACAACAAATTTCTGATCGACTGCGTAGATAAACATGTCACGTCGCCGGACCTGCGCATACTGGACTTCGGTGCCGGTAGGGGCACCTACGCCGATATGCTGGCCGAGCGGCAGATCATCCCGGATTGTCTCGAACCCGACGCCGAGCTGCAGAAGCTGCTGCTGTCGAAAGGCTACAAGGTCGTCGATTGCGAGGCCGAGCCGTCCGAAGCCGAAATGTACGGTCTGATCTATTCTTTCAACGTTTTCGAGCACATCAAGAACGACCAGGAAGCGTCCGAACACCTGACCTCGCTGTTGCGGCCCGGGGGGACGCTGGTGATCTATGTGCCCGCGCTCGAGGTGCTGTTCACCTCGATGGACACCAAAGTCGGGCACTATCGGCGTTATCGCCGAACTCAGCTCAACCGCATTCTCCGTAACGCGGGTCTGGAGATCGTGGAGTCGCGCTACTGCGACCCGATCGGCTTCTTCGCCACCCTGGCCTACAAGTTCGCGGGCAGCGACGACGGCACGATCAACACACGAGCGCTGAAGCTCTACGACCGCGTGGTGTTCCCGCTCAGCAAGCTCCTGCAGGCCGTCACCGGCAAGCTGTTCGGCAAGAACGTGCTGGTAGTCGCCACGAAGGCCTGATACCCCGTCGCCGTGACGAAGGTGGTCCCGATGACCCTGCAACAGGTCATCGGGATCCGTTGCCGCGCTGGGCTATCGATGGTTCGCGATGCTCGGTGACGCCGGGCGCTCAGTTCGTCCGGCTGCCCACCGACTGCGCCAGGAAGGGCCACGACGAGCGGAGGTCGTCCTCCCAGTATCCCCAGGAGTGTGTGCCGACAGGGCGTTCGTCCAGCGTGACCGGAATGTTCAACTCGCGCAGCCGGTTGGCGAGGTTGACGGTGCAGAAGTGCACTGCCGCCTCGATGGGGCCGCCGAAGGCGAGCTGGACCGGGAGCGGGATCCTGCCGTCCTGGACACGCGCGTCCGCCGGCGTGTCGTGGGGTGCGCCGGGGATCCCGGTGCCGGTGCTCAGATAGACCTCGGTGCCGCGCAGCCCTTCGGCGTTGACGAGCGGATCATTGGCACGCCACAGGGGACCGTTGCGTGGGCCCCACATGTTCTCGATGCTCTGCCCGCCACCCCAGTTCTCGACCGTGATCCGGACGAATTCCTGGCCGATGGGGTCCGAGGTCTGCGCGCAACCGCTGAAGGACGCCACGCTGTTCCAGAAGCCGGGCTTGGCGATCGCGAGGTTCAGCACCGAGGTGCCGCTCATCGACACACCGACCATGGCGCGATTGCCGTCGGCCCGGAGGAACCCCTCGATCACCGACGGCAACTCCTCGTTGAGGAACGTCTGCCATTTGTTGCGGCCGAGCACCGCGTCGTCGCGCACCCAGTCGGTGTAGTAGGAGCTGGCGCCGCCGACCGGGGTCACGACGTTGACGTCTTTGTCACGCAGGAACCTCACGGCGTCGGTCTGCGCGTCCCAGCCGCTCTGATTCGGGCCGCCTTGGGAACCGTTGAGCAGATACATCGTCGGCCGCGGGTTCTCGGTATCGGCGGCTCGGATCACCTGCACCGGAATCGGCTTGTCCATCGCGGGCGAGAAGACGGTCACCAGCTGGCGTCTGCTGTCGATATCGACTGCCGAGACCACCCCGGCCGTCTCGGGTTGGGCGACAGCGACGCTCGGCGACAGCGCGGCCGAGGCCAGCGCGCCCACCAGCGCGGCGCTTACCGCGGCCGTACGGATCGATCGACGTGTTCTTCTCACTAGCGCGAACCTCTCGTCTACTGCTCGAATCAGTGCGGGTCACCCCACGGCGGACGTGAGGCATGAAGAGAGGTTCGGACTGCACCGGCCCGCGGTTTGGTGGAGCGGCCGAAATTCCGCAGGCACAGATGTGGGGGCGGGTCAGCGGCTGAGGAACTCCTCGATCGCGGGCCAGGTGGTGTCGGCGGCGGAAACCAGTCCGAGGTGTCCGCCGCTGACCTCCACGAACTCCACCTCGGCGGCGTTGGGCAGGACATCGAGGCCGCGGCGCACCGAGGCGGCGGGCACCACCACGTCGCTGGGGCTGCCCGCCAGCAACACCCGGCAGGTGACCTTCGACAGTTCGATCACCAGATCCGAGCGCAGTCGGATCGACCCGCCGGCGAGTTCGTTGCGCAGCACCAGGCTGCGATAGATCTGCCAGTACGAGCGGCCCGGGTAGCCGGGCATGGTGGCCATGAACCGGTCGGTGGCCTCCAGCCTGGCCAGCGCTTCGGTGTCGAAGGCGTTGCGGGCCAGGAACATCGGTTTGGCGAGCTCGCGGTCGAAGGCCTGGATCCGGAAGCCGAGCCGCACGAATTCCTGCGGGATGCCGCCCATCACCTTGGTCGCCACGGCCATCTCGCGACCACCGGTGACCTTGGCGACCAAGCGCAGCGGGATCAGGAACGCGGTGCGGGCCTGGTCGATCGGCGCGGCCAGGCAGGTGATGGAGGCGATCGGCAGGTCGGCGTGGGCGGCCGCGGTCAGCAGCGCGAGCACACCACCCAGCGACCAGCCGATGATGTCGACGCCACGGCCGTCGTGTTCCGCACTGACCCGCGCGATCGCCTCGGGCAGGATGTCCTCGGTCCAGTCCTCGAGGCCGAGATCGCGGTCGGCGTAACCGAATTCGCCGTAGTCGATGACGTAGGGCTGCCTGCCCTGGTCGAGCAGGAAGCGCACCAGACTCTGCCCGGGCCGCAGGTCGAAGCAGGCGGTGGTCACCGCGAGCGGCGGCACCAGCAGCACCGGATTGCCCTTCGCCCGCGTGGTGCGGTCGTAGCGCTTCAGGTGCCGGTGCGCGCCGTCGTACACCGTTGTCGACGGTGCGGGGCGGTAGGACTCGAGTCCACCGCCGAACGACACCGACCACACATTGCGCACCGCGCGCGGCAGATCGGCAACGATCCCCATCGGTAAACCCCTTACCTCACCAGTTACTGCCTGCCGGCAGACCCACTATTTCTTATCTTACCAGTGAGTAAGTTATTGCTTCAGGCTGCGTGACGAGCCTTGTTCACTGTGCGCTCCCTGCCGTGACCGGCCGACGAGGCCGTGATGGGCCGCCCGAAGAGGACCCGGAGCACGACCCGCGCGAGGGCGCCGAACCCCCGACGGCCCGCGGGCAGCGCGAGCACGCTGCGCACCGTCCGGGTCTGCGACGGTGTCACCGCGACGCCGGTGAATCGGTCGTCGAGCCAGTTCAGGCTCAGCGGCGTCGACAGCGGCAGCAGCGAGATGTGCTCGCTCGCCCGATCACGCAGGTAGGTCACGTGCGCGCCCTGCTCGCGGTAGCGCTGCACCAGCGCATCGATATCGTCCACCGCGATGATCTGGTCGTGCACGGCTTGCACCACCAGCAGCGGCACCGAGGGCGCCCGGTCCCCCAACGTGAGATCGGCGAAGACGGCCAGCATCGCTTCCATGGCGAGCAACTCGGCGATCGGGGTGCCGCTGTGCCGGTCGACGTTGTAGCGGGCCAACCGCAGCACCGCGGCGGCGGTCGTCGACTCGGCGGCCTTGTCGAGTACCGCGCGACCCTTGTCGCTGAAATGGGTGGCGACGAGTTCCTCGAACGCCGGATACACCCGGCGCAGGGCGGCGACGACGAGGGTCGGCAAGCCCGCGTGCAGCCCGCCGTTGAGGCGATGGAAGGTCGAGACCAGATCGCCCACCGGGGAGCCGAGCACGGCGCCTGCGATGTCGAGCTCCGGCGCGTAGGTCGGCGCCATCTCCGCGGCCCATGCCGTGGCCAGCCCGCCGCCCGAGTACCCCCACAGCCCGACCTGCGCCTGCGGGTCGAGACCGCCGGGCTCGAAGGCCAGGGCCGCGCGGATGCCGTCGAGTGCGCGGTAGCCCGGTTCACGCGGCGCTCCCCATGCGCCGAGCATGCCTTCGTGATCCGGAATCGAGATCGCCCAGCCCCTGGCCAGCGCATCGGCGAAGCACAGCTGTTCGACGTGCACGAAGGTGCCGACGGCGCGAGAGCCGCGCCGCAACGCGTAGGACGGAAACGACCGCGGCGAGATGGCGTCGATCGCGCACTGGAACGACAGCAGTGGGGCGCCGGGCGCGACACCGTCCCTCGGCGTCACCACTGTGGTGACGGACGCCTCGGGCATGCCGTGGAGATCGGTCGTGCGATACAGCAGCTGCCAGGCCCGCACCTTCATGCCGATCACACCGAACGCGGCGAGCTCGACCGGCCGCGAACGCAGGATCGTACCCTCGGCAAGGGTCTCGAATCCGGGCCTCGGCGCGAAGAAAGGATCCTTGTCCGGGAGCACGGCGGCCGTGGGCGCGGACCAGCTTTCGGCCCTCATGCGGTCCTGCGCGCGGGCTCGCTGCGGTAGCGCGACACCGGTCCGTCGATACCGAGCAGCTGCCAGAAGCGCTTGGCGACAGGATTCATCAGACCGATGTCGGTCGCGAGCGCGCGGACATCGGTGAACACATCCCGCTTGATATGGCGCGAGTGGTCGTTGCGCCAGTACGCGTCTCGCATCACCTCGCCCGGAATCCCGAACTTCTCGGCGAACTCCTTCGGTGGTGTCGCGATCATCGCCAGCATTACCCGCATGATGATCGGGAAGGCCACGGACAGGACGGTTTTCGACACGACGTTCATCGTGGGCACGTTGATCCGAAGATATTCGTGCGCGAACGAGATGTGCCGGGCCTCCTCGGCCACGTGGATCTCCATCACCCGGTGCACCATCGGATGTGGGTCGGTGCCGCTGCGCAGCAACGCCTTCTGCAGGTGATCGATCGGCTCCTCGCCACCGAGCACCAGGGCGAAGAAGAATCCGGGGAAGAACTTCACCGCCGGCCAGATGATCAACGTGAGCTTACGATCGACCGAGCCCATGCCGATCACATCGCGATAGCCGATGCGATTGATCATCTCCTGGAACATCATCGTGTGGTTGCACTCTTCGGCAGCCTCGTGCGTGATGTAGCGGAATTCCGGATCACCGTTGGGCACCGACGGCAGGTACTGCATGAGCCCACGGATGAGCAGCTGTTCGAAGTCGATGCCGACCTTCGCGATGCAGGCTTGGCGCCACAGTCCCATCGCGATCCGCTTCTCGACAGGCTGGGCCTTGTACCAGGGGTGACGGCCGAGCGGGTCCACCTCGGGCAGGATCCAGCGCGGGTCGTCGGAATGCACGGCGAACTCGGGCGAGTCCCAGTCGATGTCGACGTAGGGATCGAAGTGTTTGGTCACCGAGCCTTCGGACAGGCTCTGCAGGACCTCGTGGTAGCTGGACAGCGTCATCGGTGTCTCCTCGGTGCGGTTCCACTACCCAGTTTAGTGGTACCAGCGGTACCACACAAGGGTTGACGCTACTGCGTGTTACATCTAATTTTGCGCCGTCAGTTCGGCGATCGACGTGCGCGGATCGAGCGTGACGCCGACCTCGCGCAGACTGGCGTCGATGATCGCCCAGATGGCGATCTGCAGGTAGGACGACAGTTCCGCGGCGTCCATCGGCTGCATCGACCGGCTCAACCACCGGTTAACACTGCCGTCGACGAAGCTCACCAGGCCGAACGACATCGGTTCGGCCACCGCCACCGGTGCGGACTGTGCCCGCAGCGCGCTTTCGAACACCTCGCGCACGGTACCCGCGATGGCGATCTTGGTCCCGGATACGATCGGCGAGTTGTGATCCTTGCTGGCACCGGATCCTGCGCCGAGGAAATAATGCAGGCGCGGATTGGTCGCGATCCAGCCCACGTAGGCGTCGACGGAACGCGCGATCGCCTCGGTGACGGTGCCCTCGGGGTTCAGGGTGGGGGCGAGTACCGCCATCAGGTCGTCGATGATGCGGGTGCGCAGCTGCTCATCGAGGTCTTGGCGGTCTTTGAACAGGCGGTACAGCACCGAGCGTGGGACGCCGGCCAGATCGGCGATCTCCTGGACGCCGACCGAGGCGCCTTGGGCCTGCACGGCCGCGAGGGCGGCGGCGAGGATGAGTTCGCGACGGTCGGCGCGGTGACGGTCCCAGCGGCTGGCTCTGCCGTCGGTGCGTTGTGCGGTCACGTCATCTCCTTCACCGGGTCCGTGCGGTGCAGATGCCGGTTCGGCGCTCTGCTGAATACCACGCTGTGCTGAATACAACGACGAACTGTAGTCCAGCGATTCCACCGATCCGGCCGCGCACGGGCGCCGGCGATCGCCCGGGCGCCGGGCGCTTGCCCGACGCCCGGGGCGCTCACCCCTGTGCCGCGGCGTCGCGTGGCAGGCCGAGCATCCGTTCACCGATGACATTGAGCTGGACCTCGGTGGTGCCACCGTAGATGGTGGTGGCACGGCCCGCGATCAGCTGTTCCATCGCGTGGTCGCTGCGCTCACCGGGCACCGACACCACGCCGGCGACACCGAGTTCGGCTACGATGTACTCCGAAATCGCTTGTCCCAGCGCCATTCCCAACAGCTTTCCGACACTGGACGTGGTGGATACGTCGATGCCGGACAGCTGCTTGAGCACCACCCGTGAACTGATCACGTCCACCGCTCGGCTCTCGGCCATGAGTTCGCCGAGCCGGTAGCGCGCGACCGGCGAGAGATCGCGGCCGATCGCGAAGCGCAGCAGGTCGGTATCGGTGGCGTAGGCCTCCATCTTCTGGCTCAGCGCCACCCGCTCACCGGCCAGTGTCGTCCTGGCCACATGCCAGCCGTCGTCGACCGCCCCGACCACGTTCTCGTCGGGAACGAACACCTCATCGAGGAACACCTCGTTGAACAGTGCCGATCCGGTCATCTCCCGCAGCGGGCGCACCGTGATCCCGGGGCTCGACATGTCGAGCACGAAGTAGGTGATGCCTTCGTGCTTGGGCTTGTCGGGGCTGGTGCGCGCGATCAGCATCGCCCAGTCCGAGAACTGCGCGACCGTGGTCCAGATCTTCTGTCCGCTCACCCGCCAGCCACCGTCGACCTTGATGGCTTTGGTGGTCAGGCTCGCCAGATCCGAACCCGCGCCCGGCTCGCTGAACAGCTGACACCACACCAGCTCGCCGCGCAGTGTCGGCACGACCAGTTCCTGTTTCTGCCGTTCGTCACCGTGTGGAACCAACGCGCCGACCGCCCAGGTGCCCATCAGCAACTGCGGCATCTGGATACCGGAGGTCTTGATCTCCTGCGCGATCACCACCTGTTCGAGCGGCGAGGCCGAGCGGCCGTAGGGCCGCGGCAGGTGCGGGAGATTCCAGCCACCGTCGCCGAGCGCGACGAGCTGGTCGTCCTCGTCATCGATCGCCGCGATCTCGGCCAGCTCGGCCCGGACCGCCGCCCGGATCCGCTCGGCTTCGGCGGGCAGTTCCAGCTCGCTCGACAGCGTCAGCCCCGACAGCGCGTAGCCGGCCACCGCCTCGGCTCGTTCGTCACGCGCGCCGAGCTGCCCGCGCAGCGCGAGAGCGCGCCGGTAGTACAGGTGCGCGTCGTGCTCCCAGGTGAAGCCGATCCCGCCGTGCACCTGGATGCACTCCTGGGCGACCTGCACCGCGGCGTCCGGGATGATCAGCGCCGCGACGGCCGCGGCGTACTCGGCGGTGTCGTCGTCGCGATCGAGACCATAGGCGGCATCCCACAGCACGGCACGCGCCTTCTCCAGCGCGATGCCCATCTGGGCACACTTGTGTTTGACGCCCTGGAACTGACCGATCGGCCGACCGAACTGCACCCGGGTCTTGGCGTACTCCGACGCGGTCGACACACACCACGACATCACGCCGACCGCTTCGGCGCCGAACACCACCGCGGCGAGTGAACGCACGCGCGCCGCACTCACCTCGAGCACCCGGTCGAAGGAGACCTCGACCGAATCCGCCTGCAGCCGTGCCGAACCGCGCAGCACATCGATGCCGTCCTGCGCGCCGACGGTCAGTTCGATGTTCTCGAAGACGACCCACCGCTGTTCGCCGGCCACCGCGACGGGCGCGATGACGACATCGGCCGACACCGCCCCCAGCACACCGTCGGCCGTTCCGCTGACGGTCAACGTGCCGTCGGTGAGCGTGCCGGTCAGGTTCGAGGTCAGGGCCACCGCGCCGGTGCGCGACCCGTCCGCCAGCCCGGCGAGCCGAGCCAGGCTCGGATTGCCCTCGGCGTGAATGTCATCCGCGGCGGCCAACACCGCGGCGGCGAGCACGGTCGGCACGAACGGCCCGGTGTGCAGGCCACGCCCGAGCGGTTCGAGCGCGACGGCCAGCGTCAGCAGACCGGCGCCCTGACCACCGAGATCCTCGGCGATGTGCAGGCTGAGCAGATCCTGGGCGACGAGGCCGTCCCAGAACGGCAGGACTTTGCCCGCGTCGGTCGACTCGACTGCGGCCCGGACGACCTCGGCGGTGATGGTCCGCTCGACGAAACCGGCGACCGCGTCGGCGAGGGCCAGATGGTCCTCGCTGACACCGACCCCGAGCTCATAACTGTTGCGCGCCATGGCTAGTTGGTCTCTTTCAGCTGGGCCGCCACCTCGTCGATGGTCCACGGTCCGTCGGTCTCGACGGTGCGCACGTCGTGCCAGCCGGCCAGCTCGACGATCGCTCCGCCCTGCACGGCGAACACCTTGCCGGTGATCGCGCAGTCGGCCTCGGCGAGATGGGCGACCAGCGGGGAGATGTTGGCCGGGGAGAACGCGTCGAACTCACCCTCGGGCACCTCGGCCGCGAACAACGCGCCCATGCCAGGGGTGGCCAGAGTCAGGCGGGTACGCGCGATCGGGGCGATCGCGTTCACGCGTACGCCGTAGCGTTCGAGTTCGTCGGCGGCGACCAGCGTGAGCGCGGCGATGCCGGCCTTGGCCGCACCGTAGTTGCCCTGACCGGCGTTGGGCATGAACGTGCCCGAGGCCGAGGCGGTGTTGATCACCGACGCCGACACCGGGGTACCGGCCTTGGACTGTGCCTTCCAATACGCGGCGGCGTGATGCAGGGTGGCGGCGTGGCCCTTGAGGTGCACCGCGATGACCGAATCCCACTGCGACTCATCCATGCCCGCGATGAACGCGTCACGCAGGATGCCCGCGTTGTTCACCACGATGTCCAGCGTTCCGTACTCGCTGACCGCCTGGTCGACCAGCGCTTTCGCGCCGTCCCAGGTGGCGATGTTGTCGGTGTTGGCGACCGCGGCACCGCCGGCGGCGACGATCTCGTCGACCACCTGCTGGGCCGGGCCCGCGTCGGTACCGGTGCCGTCGTTGGCGCCGCCGAGGTCATTGACCACGACCTTGGCGCCTTCGCGGGCGAACAGCAGCGCGTGTTCGCGGCCGATGCCACGACCGGCGCCGGTGATGACCGCGACACGACCGTCGAGTTTTCCCATGAGTCTTGTCTCCTAGTTGATTTCGACGCGACCGTCGGTGATCGCGATCTGGCCCGCGGCTTCGGTTTCGAAGGCGTAGGCCAGCACGCCGGGATCAGCGGATTCGGTGGGCCAGAAGGTGGTGGTGATGTCCTGGCCGGGCAGCACCGGCTTGGCGAATCGCACGGCCAGCCTGCGCAGGCGCGCGGTGTCGCCGCCTGCGAGTTCGGTCAGCGCGGCCCACGAGGTGAACGCCATGGTGCACAGACCGTGGTTGATGATGCCGGGAAGCCCGGCCATCCGGGCGATCTCGTCGTCGAGGTGGATCGGCATCGGGTCGCCCGAGGCCGGCGAGTAGCGGAAGGTCTGGTCGTCGTCGATGTGGGCGGTGACCGACGCGGCCGGATCGCCTGCCCGATCCTCGTCGGTGATCCGGTGGGTGGGCGCGAGCTCCCCTTCACCGGGACCGGCGTCGACCTTGCGGAAGAACGCGGTCATCCACTGCTCGTTGACGAGTTCGCCCGCCGCGTCCCGGGTTTCGGCGTAGATGACGACCGTGGAGCCGTTCGGGCGGCCCACGTAGCCGATCGGCTTGGCCCGCACCACCAGTTCGTCACCGGCCCGGATCGGACGGTGGAACAGAAAGTCCTGCTCACCGTGGACCAGCTTCATCAGCAGCTCCACCGGCGCGACCGACAGCGCGGCGGGCGCCATCGAGGTGAACACCGGCACCACCGCGAACACCGGCGGCGCGATCTGACCCGACAGGTGCGCGGGGACCGGATCATTGGTCGCCGCGGCGTATTCCGCGATCCGCTCGGCGGTGACCGAGAACCGCTCTTCGTCGGTCCACTCCCCCAGGGCGGAGCCGTCGAAGACGACTCCGGCCGATTCCGAGGTGGTCATGCGGCCGAACCGACGAGCTCGGTGAACTTGGCCATCGACTCCTTCAGGTCGGCTTCGGCGTGCTTGGCGACAGCCTTGCCGATCGGGCCGACGATCATCGCGCCCTTGAAGCTCGCGTCGAACGCGGCCGAGGAGCCGGTGTCGGTGGCGTCGACCTTCAACGCGAATTCGATGGTGACACCGGCCATGCCGGCGCCGGTGATGCGCAGGAACGAGTTCGGCACCACTTCGGCGACGGTCCACTCGATCTTGTTGGCCATGTTCATCACCGACACGACCTCGGTGAAGCGTGCGCCCGCGGCGAGCTCGGCGGGCAGATCGCCACGCCAGCCCTGGTGGATGGTCAGCCATTCCTCCCAGTTGGCGAGATCGCTGAGCCGGGCCCAGGCCAGCTCGGGGGCGACGGGAAGTGCGGTGGAAACGGACACAGATGCCATGGGGTTCTCCTGGTGTGATTCGGTAGGGGAAAGTCAGCGGTTGGCGGGGCGGTAGGCGGTCACCACGACCGCGCCACCGAGACCGATGTTGTGTTGCAGGGCGATTCGCGCGTCGGCGACCTGGCGGGCGTCAGCGGTGCCCCGCAGCTGCCAGGTGAGTTCGCTGCACTGGGCCAGACCGGTCGCGCCGAGGGGGTGGCCCTTGGAGATCAGACCGCCCGACGGGTTGACGACCCACTGGCCGCCGTAGGTGGTGGCGTTGTCGTCGACGAGCCGGCCGCCCTCCCCCGGCGCGCACAGGCCCAGAGCCTCATAGGTCAGCAGTTCGTTGGTGGAGAAGCAGTCGTGCAGCTCGATGACATCGACATCCTCGGGCCCGAAACCGGCCTCGGCGTACACCGCTTCGGCGGCAGTGCGCGACATCGAGGAGCCGACCAGGTTGATCGCGGTCGGGCTGGTGAACGTCGAGGCGAGGTCGGTGACCATCGACTGCCCGACGATCTCGACCGCGCGGTCGGCCAGGTTGTTCCGGTCGACGAAGTCCTCGCTCGCCAGGATCACCGCGCCGGAACCGTCGGAGGTCGGCGAACACTGCAGCTTGGTCAGCGGGCCGTAGATCTGCTTCGCCGCGAGGACCTCCTCGAGGCTGTATTCCTTCTGGAACTGCGCGTACGGATTGTTCACCGAGTGCTGGTGGTTCTTCACGCCGATCTTGGCGAACTGCTCGGCCGTGGTGCCGTAGAGCTCCATGTGCTCCTTGCCCGCGGCACCGAACATGTACGGCGCGGGCGGCATCGCGAATTCCTGCAGCTCGGCCAGCGCCAGCAGGTGCCTCATCATCGGCTGCTCACGGTCGTCGTAGGTCGAACCGAGCGAGCCGGGCTGCATCTTCTCGAAACCCAAGGCGAGGGTGCACTCGGCGAGCCCACCGCGCACCGCTTGCGCCGCCAGGTAGAGCGCGGTCGAACCGGTCGAGCAGTTGTTGTTCACGTTGACCACCGGAATACCGGTCAGCCCCAGCTCGTAGACCGCGCGCTGACCCGAGGTCGACTCGCCGTACACATAGCCGACATAGGCCTGCTGCACCCGGTCGTAGTCGATTCCGGCGTCGGCGAGCGCTTTGGTCCCCGCCTCACGGGCCATGTCCGGATAGTCCCACTCCCGCGAACCCGGCTTCTCGAACTTCGTCATGCCGACGCCGACGACGAACACCTTCTGTGTCATGAACGCACTCCCGTGTGCCGTGTGTCCCGAATACCTGAGACACGGTGTCCATGTAATTTAGGTTGGACACCGCGTCCAGGTCAATACCCCGGCGAACACAGCCCGCACACGACAAGGGCCGCACCGAGAACGGTGCGGCCCTGGGGTCATGCTGCCGAGGTCAGGTCTGTTGACCGAACCGGCGTGGTTTCTTCGCGCCCATGATGTCGGTCCACCACGATTGCAGCGGGCTCGGTTCGGGCCAATGAACGGTCGGGTCCTCTTCCTCGGGGTCGGCGGGTGGCACGTCGGACGGGTCGTCGTCGAGATCGCTGGTCATGCAGGTTCTTCCTCGAATCGATCGACGGCGCCGCAGCGGGGAGACGAGAGAAGGATGAGCCAGGACTCGAGGCCGGGTGCGGCGACGACGCGTTGGTCGCCGCTGGTCCACGGCTGACCTGTATGCGTTCAACCGTACACGCCGAGGATCAACCGTCGGTATCAATTCACGGCTCTCCACGACAATGCGAGTCACGTTCTGCAGCAACCCGTTTCGTGCACTCGGCGATTCGCACTGCTAACGTGTCCGCATCGCCGAAACGCCGGGCAGCGAGTCCGGTTTCGACCGAACTCACGTGCGCGGTGCCCAATTGTGGTGCGGCGCACTCGGTGTGAGGGCTGGTCGCGGCGAGAAGTCTCGTCGGAGAGACCGGCGAGGACCCGGCCACCACGGCTCTTCGGTCGGTACAGACGACAAAGGAACCGATGACTCCGACGCTCGCGGTCTTCTTGTTCTCCATCGCAACACTGGTCCTGCTCGGCGCGGTCGCTGTCGCGCTGCAGGCCCTGCGCAACGAACGTCAGATCCGCGCCCGCCTGGCGGCGGCCGAGCGCGATCTCCACGCCAAGAACACAGCGATGGAACAGATGTCGCTGGCCCACGCGGAGGAACTCCGGGCGTGCGAACACGACGCGGCACTCGCCGATCGCGCGGCCGAACAGCGCACCGTGGCACAGGTCGAGGCGGCACACGAGGCGACGCGCGCCCAGGTCTCCGCCGACGCCCGCGCCGCCACCAGCAACGCCGTGCGCGCGTTCGGCACCACCGTGGTGAGTCTCGGCGCCGACGTGGGCCAGGTCGTGAGCAACGCGCTGCGGGAGAACCGCAACGACGAGGTCTACGCGACGCTCACCCGGATCGACCACACCGTCCAGCAGATGATCCGTCAGGCCCAGGCCTACGTCATCGTCTCGGGCGGGCTGCCGGGCAGGCGCTGGCCGCAACAGACCGTCGGCGACGTGGTGGGCGGCGCCACCGGCCGGGTGCGCGACTATTTGCGCGTGCGCACGGGCCACTGCGAACTGGTGGTCATGAGCCGGGCGGTGGAGCCGCTGGTGCACACGGTCGCGACCCTGCTCGACAACGCGCTGCGCTACTCGCCGCCGTCGTCGTTCGTCGACATCTCCTACCAGCAGGGCCATCACGGGGTCACCGTGATCATCGATGACGCGGGCGTGCGGATGAGCCACGAGCAGATGGAGGAGGCGCGCCAGGTGCTCTCGGGCGAGCGCGTCGTCGACATCAACGCCCTCGGCCCGTCACCGCGGGTCGGGTTCCCCGGTGTCGCCGCGCTCGCACGCCGTTACGGCTTCGCCGCCTATGTCGACGGACCCAATATCTACGGCGGCACCAGGGCGATGGTGTTCGTTCCCGCGGCGCTGCTCGTCACCGCCACCGAGGTGCACCGGCCCAAGCATGCCGAGGCGCCGGAACCGGTCGCGCCACCACCACCTGTCTCCGAGATCAGCGCGTCGGCGCCCGAGCTGGACGTGGCCGAGCTCGACCGCACCACCGGCGGGCTGCCCAAACGCACGCGCCGCACCGTGGCCCCGGCCGACGAGCGCGCCGACACCGGCGAGGTGCTCGCGCGCCCCGAGCTCGCGGCGGCCTGGCACAGCGGCTCCAGACACGGCCGCGCCGCGGCCGCACGCTCGACGAAAGGGCACGACAGCTGATGAGTACTCCGATCTCCAACAGCACCAACCGCCTCGCGTGGCTGCTGGACGACCTGGCGCTCGACGGCGTCCGCTTCGCGGTGTTGTTATCCGAGGACGGCCTACGCGTGGCGCACTCGGGCGCCATCTCCATCGACGACGCGGAGCGTTTCGCGGCCGCCGCGTGCGGGCTGCGCTCGCTGGGCAAGGTGCTCGGTGAGTTCTGCGGCGGACTGGCGAACACCGTGCGCCAGAACATGACCGAATACGACGAGGGCATGGTACTGATCACCGCCGCGGGCGCGGGCACCCTGCTCGGCGTCGCCACCACCGGCGATGTGGACCTCGCGCTCATCGCCCATCGCATGAACGAGCTGGCCGCCAGGGTCGGCCACGAACTCGGCGCGTCGCCGAGGCACCGATCCTCGACTCAGGAGTACTCGCTGTGACACTGGATGTTTCGCCGGACTCGCGCAGCGGCCAGGACCGGGTGCCGCTGTACTCGCCGGAATTCGCCGCCGACCCGCAGAGCACCTACCGCGAGATGCGGCACCGCTTCGGTTCGCTGGTACCGGTCGATCTGGTGCCCGGGGTCCCCGCCACCCTCGTGATCGGCTACCGCACCGCGGTACAGATTCTCAACGATCCCGACCATTTTCCGGCCGACCCGAAGATGTGGCAGCGCGACATCCCCGCCGACTGCCCTGTCCTGCCGATGATGCGCTACCGCCCCAACGCGATCCGCACCGCCGGCGCCGAGCACACGCGCCACCGGCAGGTCACTGTCGCGGGCCTGGCGGGTGTCGACCTGTACCAGCTGCATCGCACCGTCGAGCAGATCGCGATGCCGGTGATCAACTCCTTCTGCGCGGACGGCCGCGCGGATCTGTTGAGCCAGTATGCCTTTCCTGTCATCTTCGCCACCATCAACGCGATGCTCGGTGTGCCCGCCGATATCGGCGGGCACATCGCGACCGGCATGGCGCAGATGTTCGAGGGCGGCGACACCGCGGCCAGCGGTACGCAGATGATGGAGGACGCGCTCTACGACCTGGTGCGGCTCAAGCAGAGCGAACCCGGCGACGACGTGACGACCCGGTTGGTACAGCATCCGCAGCGGCTCACCGACGAGGAGCTGATGAACCAGGTACTCACGATGTACGGCGCGGGGATCGAGCCGATGCTCAATCTGATTCTCAATACGGTGCGGCTGATGCTCACCGATCAGCGATTCGCGGGCAGCTTGCTCGGCGGTAGCCTGTCCACCCGCGACGCACTCGACGAGGTGCTCTACACCGACCCGCCGATGGCCAACTTCTGCACCACGTATCCGCGACAGCCGATCCTGGTCGACGATGTGTGGCTGCCCGCGCATCAGCCGGTCGTCATCAGCATGGCCGCGTGCAACAACGATCCCGCGATCGGGACCGGCGATTTCCTCGACAACCGCGCGCACCTGGCGTGGAGCACCGGCCCGCACGGCTGCCCGGCGAAGTCCCCCGCCTACCTGATCGCCCAGGAAGCCATCGACCAGCTCCTCGACGCGCTGCCCGAACTCGAGCTCGCGGTGCCGCCGGAGGAATTGGTCTGGCGGCCAGGGCCTTTCCACCGGGCGCTGGCGGGCCTGCCGGTGGTGTTCCCGAGCACCGCACCGCTGGTGGTGCCCGGCAACTGAATCCGCTCGCTAGGCCGACCCGCGCGGGTCGGCCTAGCGAGTTCGGCGCTACGCGCCGTGGATGTAGGCCGGCAGGTGGCGGTGGCCGTTGGAGATGAAGCTGGGCACAGTGCCCAGTTCGGTCACGGGAGCGGCCAGCTTCAGCTCGGTGAACCGCTCGAACAGCGCCGGCAGCGAGACCAGTGCCTCGAGGCGGGCCAGCGGCGCACCGAGGCAGTGGTGCGCGCCGTAGCCGAATGCCATGTGCGACTGCTTCTCGCGCGTGGGATCGAACTCGTCCGCGGTGTCGCCGTGCAGCTTCGGGTCACGCGCGGCCGCGGCGTAGCTCGCCAGAATCGGGTCACCCTTGGCGAACTGGATACCGTCGATGTCGATGTCCTCCACCGCGAAACGCAACGGCAGATGCGCGACCGGTGATTCGAATCGCAGCGTCTCCTCGACCAGATCGGGCCAGGTGATCGTGCCCTCGCGCACGCCCGCGAGCACATCGGGCCGGGTGAGCAGAGCGGTGATGGCCTGATCGAGCAGATTCACGGTGGTCTCGTGACCCGCCGAGATCACCAGCAGCAGCGTGCCGACCAGCTCTTCCTCGGTGAGCTGGCCCTCGTCCTCGTCGCGCTGGACGATCAGCAGACTGGTGATGTCGTCGCCGGGCTGTTCGCGCCGCAACGCCACCAGTTCACCGAGGATCCGGTACATCTCCATGTAGTTGGCCTGCGACTGCTCCGGGGTGAGCGAGGTGTCGAAGATGCCGTCGATGCAGGTGCGCAGGCCGGGGTTCAGCGATTCCGGCACGCCCATCAGCTCCGAGATCACCTGGATCGGCAGCGGGTAGGCGAACTGCTCGCGCAGGTCCACGGTCTGACCGGCCGGGGTGGCTGCCAGCTCGTCGAGCAGTTCGGTGGTGATGCGCTCGACCTGTGCGCGCATGGCCTCGGTGCGCCGCGCGGTGAAGGCCGGCGCCACCAGCTTGCGCAGCCTGCGGTGATCGCTGCCGTAGGCGGTGAACATGTTCGGCGCCGAAACCCACAGGTACAGCGGCCAATCCGGGGGGATCTCACCGGCGACGAAGGCGGGCCAGTGCTGGCTCGCGTCCTTGGAGACCCGGGGATCGACGAGCAGTTTCTCCAGCAGCGCGGCGTCGGTGATCGACCATGCCTGCACCCCGCCCGGCAGCTCGACCCTGGTGGCGGGACCATGCGACCTGATCTCGAGGTTCTCACCCTGAATGTCTTGCCCAGTCGGGTCCATTACGACCCGATTCGTCACCGTTTCCATTGTGAAACCTCTCGATCACCCGGCGCCTCGCAGACCCCGTCTTCCGAGGTCGCAGCGAAACATCTTGCTGGACTAGCCCTTACGGGCCGTTAGCGATGCTACCGGCCGAACGTCTCTGTCGCAGTGAACACTTGGAATGGGGATCACACAGTGAGATCGAACTATCGGCGCTGCCGGAACGGATACCCACGGACCGGGCTTCCGGTGTCACTTGGGCACGAGAACACCCGTCAGATCGGCTTCCCGGATGGGAGTGTCCGGATCGGCCTGCGCGCCACACATCAGATCGATGGCGGCGACGGACACGGTGGCTACAGCATTCCTGCGCAGTGTCGTCATGGAGCGGCTTTACCCGATTCCGGCCGTCGCACGCAGCGGTGAACGTTCACGGATTGACCCGACCGTTTCAGTGCCAATCTTGTACTGTCGCAGCCAGATCAGATGCTATGTCGCTGGTGGTTCTCCCCTGGGTGGGCGCGCCACTGTCAAAGTTGCAGAGGAGCAAGGCTCATGGCCGACGTGCAGACCCCGATGATCAGGACCGATATCCCCCATTCAGCACGGATCTGGAACTACTGGATGGGCGGTAAAGACCACTACGAGATCGACAAGATCGCCGGCGACGCCGGGCTGGCGGTCGACCCCGACATCTCGACCATGGCCGTGCAGTCGCGGCAGTTCCTGATCAGGGCCGTCCGCTTCCTGGCGAAGGAACGCGGCATCAAGCAGTTCCTCGACATCGGCACCGGCCTGCCCACGATGCAGAACACCCATGAGGTCGCCCAGGGCGTCGCCCCGGACGCCAAGGTGGTCTACGTGGACAACGACCCTCTGGTGCTCACCCACGCGCGCGCACTGCTCACCAGCACCACCGACGAAGGCGTCACCACCTACATCGACGCCGACTTCCACGACCCCGAACAGATCGTCGCCGACGCGCGCAATGTGCTGAACTTCAACGAGCCGATCGCGGTGATGTTCATGGGTGTTCTCGGTCACGCCAAAACCTACGACGACCTGCTGCGCATCGTGGGCACCGTGGTCGGCGCAGTGCCCTCGGGCAGCTACCTGATCTATTGGGACGGCACCGACGACAGCCAGGCCTACGTCACCCTGTGCGAGAACTACACCGGCACCGGCGGCACACCGTACGTCCCGCGCCCGCAGGCCCAGATCCGCGGCGTCTTCGACGGGCTGGAAGTAGTCGAACCGGGCGTCGTCTCGATCACCCAGTGGCGTCCGGAAACTGCCGAGGTGGGCCAGGTCCTCCCGATCTCGGCGTACGGCGCGGTCGCCCGCAAACCCTGACCCACACCGCCGACCGCCACCCGCGACACGCCCCATCCGAGCCCTGCTCGTATGGGGCGCGGCCGCGTGGATCGCCCGCGGATTCGGAGGAAGCCTCAGGGACAAGATATGGTGATACAGGGAGTTACAGTTAGTTTTCTCCCATCGTCTCGACGTTCCGGAGAATTACATGGGCCCCCTGTCGGTTGCACTGCGCAACGTGGTCGCGCTCTTCAACGACGGCGTCGAGCCGTACGCGCCGACGCCGTCGGACATCGTCTACGACGAACCGCACCGCAGGCTGCTGCGCTACCGGCGCTCCACCCCCGCCACCGGCGATCCCGTGCTGCTCGTGCCGCCGTTGGCGGTGACGATCTCCTGCTACGACATGCGACCCAGCCAGAGCCTGGTGCGATTCCTGCTCGAGCTGGGACGTGAGGTCTATGTGCTCGACTACGGCGAGATCACCTACGCGGACCGCGATCTCGGCTTCGAGGAATGGGTCGACGACATCGTGCCCACCGCGATCGAGGCGGTCAGCGCGGACAACAGCCACTCCCCCGTCGACCTGATCGGCTGGTCCTTCGGCGGCACCATCAGCGTGCTCACCGCCGCCGGGCACGCCGACCTGCCGATCGGTTCGGTCACCGCGGTGGGAACCCCGTTCGATCAGCGCCGCAACGGTCAGATCTCGCTGGCCCGCAAATTCGGGCAGCTCACCGGCGGCCGCGAGGTCACCGTGCCGGTCCGCGTGGCAGGCGGCGTGCCGAAGTACGGGGTGCGGGCGGGTTTCCGTATCCAGTCGATCGACCGTGAACTCACCAAGCCCTGGTACATCGCCCGCAATATCGCCGACACCGAGGCACTGGCCCGCATGCAATCGGTGGACCGGTTCATGGACACCATGCCGGGCTACCCGGGCCGGTTCTATCGTCAGGCCTACCGGCAATTGATCATCCGCAACGAAATGTTCAAGGGCACAGTGCATCTGGGCCCGCATCGCGCGATCGATCTGACCGGACTCACCGCGCCGACGCAGCTGATCGGCGGCACCAAGGACGCACTGGCCTCGTCGGCGTCGGTCGCGGCAGGCATCGGAGTCCTCACCGGCGCGGCGCAGGTTCGGTTCACCGAGGTCCCGGGAAGCCATCTCGGCATCATCGCGGGCCCCACCGCCCGCGACACCACCTGGGCGACGATCGCGGACTTCCTCGACAGTGTGCGGTTGTCCACCCGCACACCTTCACCCACGCACTGACCCGACGGCCCCGGGGTCGATCGATCGCACCCCCGCGCGCCGCTTACTCCGCGGGCGTCACGCGCTGCGCATGGCGCGGTAGACCGCCGAGCCGACGAAGGCGCCGAGGTCATCGGGATTCCACTCGTCGCGGTGGGCGAACAGGGTGCGGACCGCGCTTTCGGCGGCCGAGACCCATAACTCCACCAGCGCGGGCAATTTGCGTTCGGCGTCGTCGACTCCCCAGGCCAGCAACGTCGGCCGGAGCAACGCCGTGCAGCGCTCGACTGCCAGCTGACGACCACGTCCGAAGGAACCGGCGACGGCGGGATCGGGGTTGCCGTAGATCAGGCGCCAGGCATCGGGGCGCTCGGCCGCCTTGTTGAGCAGGGTGCGGAAACCTTCGACGAACACCGTCTCGTCGGCGTTGGTCGCGCGCGGCGGCAACACGTCGAGCACACCCGAGATCAGAAAACTCTCCTCGCGCTGGATCAGCGCGTCGATCAGCTCGACCCGGTCGGGGAAGCAGGCGTAGATCACCGGGCGGGTGACCTTCATGTAGTCGGCGACCGCGCCCATCGTGACCGCGGCGATGCCGTCGTCGGCGGCGATGGCGAGCGCCGCGTCGAGCACCTGCGGTCTGCGCCGCTCGGGGCCGAGGTGCGCGGCCCGCCCTCGCCGCTGCAGTGCCGTCTCGCTACCCATGCGCCCACCATAGCAACCACCTCGGCATTCCTACACTGATGTACGAAAATGCTACAGTGGCGAATGAACCGTCCGACCGTGCTGGACGCCCGCAAGAGGAGCGACGATGCCCCAGGATTTCTTCAACCCGAACACCGCCGACTTCGCGCAGTTCGACCCGCAGACGCGCCGGCTGTTGCGCGCGACGGTCGACTGGTTCGAGAGCCGCGGCAAGACCCAGCTGCTCGACGACGACCGGTCCCGCGTCTGGCCGTCGGACTTCCTCGACTTCGCCAAGAAGGAGCGGCTGTTCGCCACCTTCCTCACCCCGGCGGCCGAGGCCGCCGGTGACCCGGACAAGCGCTGGGACACCGCGCGCAATGCCATGCTGAGCCAGATCTTCGGCTTCTACGGCATGACCTACTGGTACGTCTGGCAGGTCACCATCCTGGGCCTCGGCCCGATCTGGCAGAGCGACAACGCCGTGGCCAAGAAGAAGGCCGCTGCCCAGCTCGACTCCGGGGAGATCTTCGCGTTCGGCCTGTCGGAGAAGGAACACGGCGCCGACGTGTACTCCACCGACATGATCGTCGACCCGCAGCCCGACGGTGGTTACACCGCGACCGGCGGCAAGCACTACATCGGCAACGGCAACCTGGCCTCGATGGTCTCGGTGTTCGGGCGCCGTTCGGACAAGCCGATCATCGACAGCGCCGCGGCACTGCGGGGCAAGCCGACGCAGCAGGATTACGAGGGGTATCTCTTCTTCGTCGCCGACTCCCAGCACGACGCGTACAAGCTGAAGAAGAATGTCGTCAACAGCCAGATCTATGTCGCGGCGTTCGATCTCGAGAACTACCCCGTCGCCGAGGAGGACATCCTCCACCGTGGCGAGGACGCGTTCCACGCGGCGATGAACACGGTCAACGTGGGCAAGTTCAACCTCGGCTTCGGTGCGGTCGGCGCCTGTGAGCACTCCTTCTACGAGGCGATCAACCACGCCGAGAACCGGATCCTGTTCGGGCACAGGGTCACCGAGTTCCCCCAGGTGCGGGCGCTGATCACCGATTCCTACGCGCGCATCGCCGCGATGAAGCTCTACAGCGCACGCGCGGTGGACTACATGCGCTCGGCCTCGCCCGATGACCGCCGCTACCTGCTGTTCAACGCCATCGAGAAGATGTCGGTAACCCGGCAGGGCCAGCGCGTGATCGAAGATCTCGCCGACGTGATCGCCGCGCGTGGGTTCGAGAACGACATGTACTTCCCGGTCGCGATGACGGCCATGTTCGGCCTGCCGCGGCTGGAGGGCACCGTCCACGTGAACATGGCGTTGTCGCTGAAGTTCATGGCCAACTACATGTTCCACCCCGCCGACGCCGGTCTGGCCGCGATGCAGTCACTGCCGGGCGCCTCGGTGGCACCCAAGGGAGCCACTCGTGCGGTCGCCGGCGCCCTGACGTGGTCGAGCCGCAAGATCACCCCGCGTCTGGGCGCGGTCGTGAAGCCGTTGCGTGCCGAATTCGCCAGCGCCGCTTACGCTCCGGTGCCCTCCCGTCACGACACCGCCGACGACGAGTTCCTGTTCCGGCAGGGCCCGAGCAGTGGCCTGGGCCGCATTCGCTTCGCGGACTGGCGCCCGGTGTTCGAGAGCTTCCGCGACGTTGCGAATGTGGCGGTGTTCCTCGAGCAGGTTCTCGCGCTGCAGGCGCTGCTCGCGGTCGCCGCCCCGACCTCGTCGCAGCAGAAGGACGTGGACTTCCTGTTCGCGTTCGGTGAGCTGTTCACCGCGGTGCCCTACGCGCAACTGGTGCTGGAGCAGGCGCGCATCGACGACACCGACCGGGCAGTGATCGACCAGATCTTCGACGGTTTCGTGCGGACCTTCTCCGCGAACGCGCTCAACCTGCACAACAAGCCGACCGCCACCCCCACCCAGCAGCGCCGGGCCCTCGACCTGGTTCGCCGGCCTGCCTTCGACGAATCCCGTTTCGAACGGGTACTCGGCAGGGCGCGCGCGCTGGCCGGGACCTACGAGATGAAGGCCTGATCCAGCAACGGCGGTTGCCTCCGTGCATCGCGCGGAGGCAACCGGGGTCAGTCGGGCAACGGCGCGTTCTCGGTGATGGTGGCCAGAGTCGCCGCCACCGACATATCGGGCTTGATGACGACGCCCTTCTCGCGGAGAAAGCCGTCGAACAACTGCACGACCGCATTGGTCGTCCGATCGACGAACAGTGCGGTCGGGTCCGGCAGCGGGACGGGATCGGTGTCGAGCCACAGGTCGGTGACGGCCATGACGAATCCGACGATGCCGCGCAGCAGATGATCGATACCGTCGGTATCGAGCGCGACCGAGGACAGCACACTGCGGCTGCGCTCGGCCAGATCGTGCGACAGGCGCCGACCGATGTCCAACGGGCGAGCGTCCGGGTCGGCGCCCGAGACGCTCTGGGTGAGGACGAGGAACCGGAACACGTCGGGATGTTCGGCGATGACCCCGGCGTAGGCGGTGAGGAACCGATGGATCGTGACCCTGGGCGGCTGCATGATGAGCGAGAGATCCGGCGCGACGGCCGCGTAGATCTGCGCGACGAGCCAGTCCGAGACCGCGCCGTCGAGCTCGGATTTGTCGGCGAACATGCGGTACAGACGCGGTTTGGCGACGCCCATCTCGCGAGCCAGCGCCTCCATGCTCAGCTGGGGTCCGTCGCGGTCGATGCACCGCACCGCGCCCGCGATGACCTGTTCGCGGGTGAGCAACCGTACGGGCGACCGGCGAGCCGGTCTAGACGATGTAGTCACTGTTCTCCCTGATCCGCCCTTCGCGTACGGCCAGGATAGCGGCGCCCGGCGAGGCACAGGCCGCCGTATCGCGGGCGGACTCCGAGGGGGTGTTGACAGCGGCCTTTCCGATCCTCAAGATATTCCCGGTACTACGCGTACCAGAAAATGGTACCGGCGGTACTATTGATTGCGCACGGAGCAACGAAGCCCCGTGCCGGAAGGAGTCTCGTATGACGCGCGAAACCGGAAACCACACTCCCGGGGCAGCGTCATCCAGAACGCATCTGGTGCGCAACGGCGACATTTCACTCGCTGTCTACGAATTCGGCCAACAAGACGGCATTCCGGTGGTTCTCGTCCACGGTTGGCCCGATACCCATCACCTCTGGGACGGCGTCGTTCCGCTGCTGTCGGACAAATACCGCGTGATCTCCTACGACACCCGCGGGTACGGCCAATCCAGCGCGCCGACCCAGGTGTCGGCCTACGAGCTGAACCGGCTCGCGACCGACTTCTTCGCCGTGGTGGAGGCCGTCAGCCCCACCGAACCCGTGCACGTCGTGGCCCATGACTGGGGCTCGGTCCAGGTCTGGGAAGCGGTGTGCGAACCGGGCGCGGACCAGTACGTCGCGTCGTTCACCTCGATCTCGGGCCCCAACCTCGACCACCTGGCCACCTGGATGCGCCGTGGTGTGCTGTCGGGAACCCCGCGTGGGATCTGGGGCGCGCTCAGCCAGTGCCTGTCCTCGGCCTACACCACCTTCTTCATGCTGCCGATCCTGCCGGACCTGTTCTTCCGGCTCGTGGGCACCGAGAAGGTCTGGAAGTTGTTCCTTCGCGCGGTCGAGGGCACCTCCGCGGAGCAGATCTCGCTGGCGCCGACCCTGAAACAGGACATGATCTCGGGGCTGCGCTTCTACCGGGCCAACATCCTGGCCCGCATGTTCGGGCCACGGGAACGACGCACCACCGTGCCGGTGCAGTTGCTGGTCAACACCCGTGACATCGCCGTGCGCCCCGCGGGCTACGACGACACCGCGAAGTGGGCCGATCAGGTCGTGCGCCACGACCTGTCGCGCGGGCACTGGCTGCCCTACTCCGACCCCGCCGCGATCGCCGGCTACGCCGACGCGTTCATCCAAGCTCAGCCCAAGTAACGACGAATGAGAGAAAAGCACATGCTCGACTTCGACATCGTCATTACCGACGGTCTCTGGTTCGACGGCACCGGCGCCCCCGCCGCCCGGCGCAATATCGGCATCCGTGACGGCATCGTCGAGGCCGTCTCCGCGACCGCGCTACCGATCGGCACCGACACCGAGGTGATCGAGGCCGCGGGTAAGTGGGTGCTGCCCGGCTTCGTCGACGTGCACACCCACTACGACGCCGAGATGCTGCTCAAGCCCGAACTGTCGGAGTCGCTGCGCCACGGCGTCACCACGGTCGTCGTCGGCAACTGCTCGCTCTCGACCGTCCTGGCCTCCAACGCCGACTGCGCCGACCTGTTCAGCCGCGTCGAAGCCGTGCCGCGCGACGCTGTTCAGGGCGCCCTCGACAAGCACCGCACCTGGTCGGACCCGGCCGAGTACGCGAAGGCACTCGATTCGCTGCCCCTCGGCCCCAATGTGGCGGCGTTCCTCGGTCACTCCGATCTGCGCACGCACGTGCTCGGGCTCGGGCGAGCGGTCACCCGCGACACCAAGCCCACCGCCGCCGAAATCGAGCAGATGACCAGCCTGCTCGACGCGGCGGTCGACGCCGGCTTCCTCGGTTTGTCGTCGATGACGAACAAGCTCGACAAGATCGATGGCGAGGAATACCGGTCGCGGTCGTTGCCGTCTACCTACACCCGCGGCAAAGAGGTGCGCGCGCTCAACAAGGTGCTGCGTCGGCGCGATCGGGTGCTGCAGAGCGCCCCCACGGTCGGCTTCAACCCCAACATCGCCAAGTTCTTCGTCGGCAGCGCCGGCATCGGCCGGCCCAAGCTGCGCACCTCGCTGCTCTCGGCCGCCGATTCCAAGGCCTACCCGCCGCTGGTGTGGTTCATGCTCTACGCCGCGCCGCTGCTGAATCGCTTCGCGCGCACCGACTTCCGCTGGCAGCACCTGCCCGTGCCGTTCACCGTCTACGCCGACGGCATCGACCTGGTGGTGTTCGAGGAGTTCGGCGCCGGTGCCGCGGCCCTGCATCTGAAAGACCAGGTCGAACGCAACGAGCTGCTCCAGAGCGAGCCCTACCGTCGCTGGTTCCGCAAGCAGTACGACAACAAGTTCACCCCGCGCATCTGGCACCGCAACTTCTTCGATGCCGAGATCATCGCCTGCCCTGACGAATCGGTGGTCGGCAAGTCGATCGGGCAGGTCGGCAAGGACCGCGGGCTGCACCCCGTCGACGCCTACCTCGACATGGTGGTCGAGTACGGTCCGGCGCTGCGCTGGCGCACCACGATCGCCAACGATCGCCCCGAGTACCTGAACAAGCTCGCCGCCAGCCCCGGCGTGCAGATGGGCTTCGGCGACGCCGGGGCGCACCTGCGCAACATGTCGTTCTACAACTTCCCGCTGCGGTTGCTCGAAAGGGTGCTGCGGGCACAGGAAGCCGGCAAGCCGTTCCTGAGCGTGGAACGTGCCGTCCACCGCCTCACCGGCGAGCTCGCCGACTGGTATCAGATCGACGCCGGTCACCTGCGCGAAGGCGGTCGAGCCGACCTGGTGGTCATCGATCCGGCCGGGCTCGACGAGCAGGTACATCAGCTCCACGAAGCTCCGCTGCCCGAATTCGGCCTCGACCGGATGGTCAACCGCAACGACCGCGCCGTCGTGGCCACCGTCGTCAACGGCCGCCGGGTTTTCGGCGCGGGCGAAGTAGCGCCCGGCATCGGCGCGGACTGGGGAACCGGGCGGTTCCTGCGCGCTGGCCACGACAACTCCGCTCCCCTCGCACAGGAGACCCGATGAAACTCCCGTTCCGTCGCACGGCCAGGACCGTGCGCGCACCTGATGTGGCGCTGCAGGCACGCAATGTGAAGTTCGACTGGACCTCGGCGCCCCTGCACTGGATGCCGTCCGAGCCCATCGCCTCGCACGTGGTGAACTCGCTGAATCTGCTGCTGCCCGAGGGCGAGCGGATGTTCTGCGCCACCTACCGCGACGCGCTGCCCTACGTGCGCGATGCCAAGGTGCGCGAGGCCATGCTCGGATTCATCGGTCAGGAGTCGATGCACGCCGAAACCCATGCCAAGGTCCTCGACCAGGTGTTCACGACCCACCACATCGACACCGCGCCCTACACCCGCCAGATGGAGTACGTGTTCCGTAACTCCCTCGGCGCGCGCGAGGGCAGCCCGCAACAGGCGCAGACCCGGCTGGTCGAGCGGTTGGCGTTCATCGCCAGCCTCGAGCATTTCTTCGCCTGGCTCGGCGACTGGATTCTCAACGCCGACCTGGAAAAACACGGCGCCGAACCGCGTGTGCTCGACCTGTTCCGCTGGCACGGCGCCGAGGAGGTCGAACACCGCAGTGTCGCCCACGATGTCGCGATCTACTTCGGCGCGGGCTACCTGCGCCGTGCGGCGATGATGCTGATCGTCATCCCGATCCTGCTCAGTCTGCTCGTGCGCGGCACCAAGTTCCTGGTCAATCAGGATCCCGAACTACCGAAGATGGGCTACCCCACGCTGATCTGGAAGATCCTCGGGGCGATGTGGCGCGGTGCGCTGCCGGGCATTCCGGCGCTGCTGATCAGCGCCGGGTCCACCTTCGATCCGCGCTACGACCCGGCGAACGTCGGCTCCACCGAGCAGGCGATCGCCTACCTCGCCAAGTCCCCGGCGGCCAGGGCGGCGGCACAGTGACCGTGTATCCCGCGCCCGAGGCGATCCCGCCGGACCTGTACGGCAAGCACGATCACGATCCGACCACCAAGGTGATCGACACCGTGGCCAACCTGCGAGTTCGCTGGTCGACGTTGATCAATCGCCGACCGATCCTCACCAGGGCCGACGACGCCCGCTTCCCGGTGGTCGTCACCGACCGGGTGCTGGTGGCACAGGACCAGGCCGTCGTCGATCTGGGCCTGCGCGCCCCCGACGGTGCTGCGCTGCCCCGGTGGGCGCCGGGCGCGCACATCGACATCGAACTCCCGTCCGGGCGTCTGCGGCAGTACTCGCTGTGCGGCGACCCGGCCGAAACCGGCGAGTACCGCATCGCGGTGCGCCGCATTCCGCAGGGCGGTGGCGGGTCGATCGAGGTCCACGACGAACTGCCGGTCGGTACCGAGGTCGTGGTCCGCGGACCGCGCAACGCGTTCCCGTTCGCGCCGCCCGGGCGTGGTTCCTCGGCGAAACGCCTGCACTTCGTGGCGGGTGGTATCGGCATCACCCCGATCCTGGCGATGGCGCGCGCCGCCGACCGGCTCGGCATCGACTGGACGCTGGTCTATTGCGGGCGAAGCCGCGACACCCTGCCATTCCTCGACCAGCTCGCCGAACTCTCCGGACACGTCGTGGTGCGAACCGACGACGACCACGGAACACCTGGTGCCACAGACCTTCTCGACGGTGTCGATCACGACACGGCGATCTACTGCTGTGGGCCCACCCCGATGACGGCCGCCCTCGTCGCCGCGGTGCGCACGATGCCGGGCATCGAGTTCCACTCCGAACGGTTCTCTCCCGCACCGGTCGTCGACGGCACCGCGTTCGAAGTGGAGTTGGCGAGCACCGGTGAGGTCGTGCCCGTCGCCGCCGACCAGACCATGCTCGACGCACTGCTCGCGGTCCGCCCCGACCAGCCCTACTCGTGTCGCCAGGGCTTCTGCCGCACCTGCGTCGTCCACGTCACCGACGGCTCCCCCGACCACCGCGACGGCGCGCTGACCCCCGAGGAACACGCCGCGGGCGTCACCCTGGCCTGCGTCTCGCGCTGCGCGGGAAAACGCCTGGTCCTCGACCTCTGAGCCCGAGTGGCCCGGCGCGCCGGACTCCGCCCGTGTCCGTGAATCGGCATCGAAGAACATCACTGTACGCGTAGTGTGCGACGTGCAATTCTGTTCGCACACAAGGAGTTTCCGTGGCGTCCTCTCTGACGAAACGCCTGGCCGCGCTCTTCGGCGCGTCCTGCGCAGCCCTACTACTCGCGGTGCCGGCGGCCGCGCCCGGTTCCGCCGACAACGCGGTTCTCGAAAGCCCGGCCACCGGATGTTCGACGACGCCGGTCCCCGACAATGTCCCGTTCGACGGCCGGTATTACCGCGTCCACGTTCCCGCGGGGGTATCCGCCGGTGCTCCGCTGGTTGTCGCGATCCACGGTGGCTACGACCGACCCGAAGGAATCGAGGCGGTGTCGGGCTGGAACGCCCTGGCCGATCAGCACAAGTTCATCGTCGTCTACCCGCGTGGCATCAAGACCGAGAACAAGCCGGACGGCACGCCCGGTTGGGGCTGGAACGCCGACGCAGCCGACGTGACCCACATCAAGAAGGTCGTGACCGACGTCAGCACGAAATACTGTGCGGCGCCGAATCGCATCCATCTGACCGGTCATTCCAACGGTGGTCAGATGGCCTCGCGCGCGGCCTGCACCGCGCCCGAGGTCTTCGCGTCCGGCGCGGTGTACGCACCGGCGCCACCACCGACCGGATGCGATCCCGCGCGCGCGGTCTCGTGGGGCGTGTTCGCCTCGGCCAACGACACCACCGTCATCGAACCCATCGCCTACAGCCACGTCATGTACTGGAGCTGGGAAAACCGTCCGTGCCAGAACGAGCAGCCCGACGGCGGCACCGACGTCAAGGACTCCCGGCACTGGGATTGCGAATCCGGCACCGAAGTGCTGTGGCGGGTCTACAACGGCGGCAGCCATTCCTGGCCGACAGGCACGCGGCGCACCGAGATGCTGAACCGGATGTGGCAGTTGTTCCAGGCCAACCCACGCCCGTAGCGACCGCGACGGAGGGGCAGGCCGTGGCGGCTCAGCCGGCCAGCCCCTCCGGATCGACCAGCAAGCGCTTGAGCACCTTGCCGGTCTCACCGCGTGGCAGCGCGTTGAGGAAGGTGACGTCGCGCGGAACAGAGAAGCGGCTGAGGCGGTTTCGAACGTAGGTGCGCACCATGTCAGGGTCGAGCCCGGAGCCTTCGTGCTTGACGAGGAACGCGGCCAGACGCTGCCCGAATTCGCGATCCGGCACGCCGACCACCGCGACATCGGTGACCTGCGGCAGGTGCGCCAGCGCCTCCTCCACCGGGCGCGGAAAGACGTTCTCACCGCCCGAGATGATCATCTCGTCGTCGCGGCCCGCCACGAACAGCCTGCCCTCGGCATCGAGGTAGCCGAGGTCGCCGGTGTCCATCATGCCGTCGGATTCCTCGGGCGGGGAATCGCTGACATAACCGTCGAACAGCATGTGATTGCCGACGAAGATCCGCCCCACCACGCCGACCGGCACCGCCTTGTGCTCGGCATCGAGGATGGCGATCTTGGTGCCCAGCGGCGGACGTCCGGCCGTCGTCGGTGCGGCGCGCAGGTCGTCGGGCCCGGCCACGCTGGCCCAGGAGACCTCCGTGGACCCGTAGAGGTTGTAGAGGACGTCGCCGTAGTCGTCGAGGAACCGGTCGACGGTGACCGCCGCGAGCGGCGCGCCACAGCTGATCACATGCCGCAGGCTGCTCAGGTCGTACCGCTGTCGCACCTGCTCGGGCAGATCGACGAGGCGTTGCACCATCGTGGGCACCGCGATGAGCGTGTGCACCCCGTGTTCGGCGACGCGGCGCAGGCATTCCTCGGCGTCGAAGCCCTGGGTCAGCACCACTGTGGCTCGCACCGCGGTGCTCAATTGCAGCGCGGAGAGCCCCCAGGTGTGGAACAGCGGCGCCGGGATCATCATGGTGCTGCCGGCGTGGATCGGAATCAGCGACAGCAGCGCGACCAACGTGTCGAAACCCTTCGGGTGCGGACGCCGCGCTCCCTTCGGGGTGCCGCTGGTGCCCGAGGTGAGCACGATCTGACGTCCGGGCACCGTCGGGACGGGGAACTTCGTGTGGCGGACCGCGATGAGGTCTTCGATCGTGATCCGGGTCGGGTCGGCGGGCGCGTCGTCGGTGAAGAAGCGCGGCAGATCGGTGTGCAGGTACTGCACCAGATGCGCCAGATCGGTGTCGACGAACAACGCCGACAGCCGGTGCCGCTGCACGATGTCCTCGATCCGCCGCCCCGACAGTCCCGAGTTCAGCAGCGCGACGTCGACCCCGAGCTTGCCCGCCGCGACCATCGATTCGACCATGCCGCAATGATTTCCGGCCAGTAGCCCCACCGCGTCGCCCGCACGCAGCCCGACCTCGTACATCGCACCCGCCAACGCGGTGGTCCGCTTGTCGGTTTCGGCGAAGGTGGCGGTGCTGGTGTCGTCGACGAGCGCGACCTGGTCCGGGCTGTGCGCGGCGCCTGCGGCGTAGCCGCCCGCCAGATTGAATCCCCACCGGTACAGCGAGCGCAGCTGCCTGGCCGAGGTCAATGGCGGCGACACCTGACCCGACTGCACCCACCAGCGCACGATTTCGGACTTGCGCCGGATCGGTGCCCGGTTGCCATTGGCCACCACCGAGGTCCGTGCGCCACCCACGACATCGGCCGCGCGCCGCAGCCCGTCCTTGACCCACCCGATGATCACCGAGTTCGTCACCCCCGCGAGCGTCGGGTGCAGCCGCGGCGCCGCGAAGACGGTCACGCTCACCCGGGTGCGCTGCTCGTCGCCGGTGAGCCGGACCAGGGCGAAACTGCCCGATTCGGGGTTGTGCAGTTCGAAACTCTCGTACCAGCGACCGATGGTCAGTGCCAGCCCCGTTCGCCGCACGCCCGCGGCCCGGTCCCCGATTCTGACCTCCCACACGGTGCTCCCGTCCGGCTGGAGCAGCCGATCGCACCCCCCGATCCCGGCCCACAGCCGCGGATAACTCTGCGGTTCGAGCAACACATCCCACAGAGCCCGGCGTGGGATGGAGAACTCCACGGACACATCGACGACATCACTGGGCATTGCTGCGCGCTTTCCTCAGCCCGGCCACATTGCCGGGTAGTGCCTGCTCGCCTCGGCCCCCGTGCCGTGACGGTGCCCGTCGTCAGGCACTGCACCAGAAGTCATCATCGGCCTGCCCGCCCGTGGGCAAACGAAATATCTACGGATTCTGGTCACCGAACGAACCGGATCACCCAGCAGCTGTGAGAGGTGCCAACGTGATGCCGCACGCACTGGTCCAGGTGTTCGCGGGAAGGACGGCACAATGGAGGACGATGAAACAGTGGCAGCGCGACCCCAGCTCCGATGACGGCCCGCTCGGCGACGGAGGCCACGTCGGCATCGATGACCTGCGGATCCTCAGGGAGCAGTTCGTCGACTTCATGCTCGGCTACAAGTTCGCGATCGACGAGGTGACGACCAAGATCAACATCTTGCGGGAGGACTTCAACAACACCCACGAGTACAACCCGATCGAGCATGTGGGGTCGCGGCTCAAGTCGCCCGAGAGTGTTCTCGAGAAGGTCCGTCGCAAGAACTACGCGATGAATCTGGCGGCGATCCGCGAGAACGTGCTCGATATCGCCGGGGTCAGGGTGGTGTGCAGCTTCATCTCCGATATCGGCACGATCCGGGACATGCTGGCCGGTCAGGAAGACATCACGGTCCTCGAGGAGCGCGACTACATCACCCACCGCAAGCCGAACGGCTACCAGAGCATGCACCTGATCGTGTCGATCCCGGTGTTCCGCTCCGACCGCACCGAGCTGATTCCGGTCGAGATCCAGATCCGCACGATCGCGATGGACTTCTGGGCCAGCCTCGAGCACAAGATCTACTACAAGTACCGCGGCGAGGTCCCGCCGAACCTGCGCACCGACCTGGCCCAGGCCGCCGAGGTCGCCACCCAGCTCGACGAGAAGATGGAAGCGCTCCACCGCCAGGTCGACCGGAGCGCACCCCCGAAGACGAAGCCGACCACGGACTCCCTCGACCTCAGCGTGCTGTACAACAGCCTCACCGGTGGCCACCCCGTCTACCTGCGCCCCACCGATCCGCCGACCTGACGCCACCGGCTTCGATATCGACCTCACAACCACTGCGACCGCGCCGCATTTCTGGCGTCCACGCCCTGGCGATTCCGCTACTGTCCGAGCAGATCCTCGAACACGGCGCGAAAGGAACCCGGTGGCGCTCTCCCGTCGACAGTTGATCGCCGCGGCCGCGGCCGGTGGCGCAGCGGCCGCGCTGGGTGTGCCCGTGAGCCGCGCCGAGGAGCCGGTGCTCGGCACGAGCGAGTTCCAGTCGCTGGCCGCGCGCGGCTACAACCGGCGCTTCGTGGCTCGACCCGCGAAGATCTTCGTGCCTTCCAGCGCCGAGGAGGTTCGTCGCGCGGTGGCCGGGGCGGTGGCCGAGGGCTCGCCGATCGCGGCGCGCTCGGGCGGACATTGCTTCGATGATTTCGTCGACAACGACCGGACCCGTTCGATCATCGACCTCGGCCGGCTGAACGCGGTGTTCTGGGACGAGCGGCACCGCGCGTTCTCCGTCGACGCCGGCGCCGACATCGGCACCGTCTACAACGCCCTGCACCGCTGGGGCGTCACCGTGCCGGGTGGGATCTGTCTCGGCGTCGGGATGGGCGGTCACGTCTGCGGTGGTGGCTATGGCCCGCTGTCGCGGCGCTTCGGACTCGTGGCCGATCACCTGGCCGGGGTGGAAGTCGTCACCGTCGATGCCGACGGCACGGCGAACATCGTGGTCGCGACCGGCGATGGCCCAGACCGCGATCTGTGGTGGGCGCATACCGGTGGCGGCGGCGGCAATTTCGGTGTGGTGACCCGGTATCTGCTCCGGTCGCCCGAATCAGACGGCGCGGACCCGGCACACGCGCTACCGAAGCCGCCGGGCAGCATGCTCAACGCGCGACTGATCCTGCCGATCACGACCGAGGATTCGTTCGTCCGGTTACTCACCAACTATCTCGGGTTCTTCGAACGCCACAGCGCCCCCGGCAATGACTTCGCCGGTCTCTACGCGCCGCTGATGATCCGGACGACCGGCACCGGCGCGGCCGAGATGCTGATCCTGCTCGATGCCGGAACACCGCACGCGCGAACCCGTTTCGACGAATTCGTCGCCGCGGTGAGCGACGGCGTGTTCCCGCCGCCCATTCTCACCCCGCTCGCCCAGCTGTCCTACGCCGACACTGTGAACCAGGTGTATTACGCGAAGGGCGTGAACACCACGCGCGTCAAGGTCAAAGCCGCCTATCTGCGCACGGCGTACTCGGCCGATCAACTCCGAATCTTCTACCGCTCCATCACCGATCTCCGTTTCCTCGGTGAGTCCCAGCTCGAATTCCTGCCGTTCGGCGGCGCGATCAATGCCGTCGCCGGCGACGCGACGGCGATGCCCGCCCGGGATTCGTTCATGAAGATGCTGATCCACGCATCGTGGCGACTGCCGTCGGATGACGACCGGTATGTGCGCTGGGCGCGCGAGATGTATCGCGACGTCCACGCCGAAACCGGTGGTGTTCCGGTGCCGAACAAGGCCTACGGCGGCAGTTACATCAACTACCCGGACCCGGATCTGGCCGATGCCGAATGGAACACCTCCGGCCTGCCGTGGCACGCCTTCTATTACGGCGACAACTATCGGCGACTGCTCCGAGTCAAGGCGGCCGCGGATCCGGGAAACATTTTCCGGCACCGACTGTCGATCGGTCGACCGGACTGGTGACGGTGGTCAGGTGAGTGCGAGCACCCGGCACGGTCCGCCTGTGCCGCCCGCGTGGTTCGGTGCGCCGACGACGATCGTCGCGCCCGTCGCCGGGACCGTGGCGAGATTGGCGAGCATCTCCACCCCGTAGCGCCCCGCGCCGAGAAAGGCTGTGTGCGCACCGTATTCGGGATCGGCACCGCAATCCAGGCTGAGCGTGTCGACTCCGGCGCCGACGATTCCGCAGTGCGCGACGAGGTATCGCGCGGCCTCGGCGGAGAATCCCGGCGCGTGTGGTGTGCCGCGCTCGTCGAGATTGAGGAAGGCCGACGGTCGGTCGAGGCGATGTTCCCAGCCGGAATACATCGCGACGAAGGCCCGCTCGGGGATGTCACCGTGCCGTGATCGCCAGCTGTCGATATCGGCGATGGTCACCACCGCGTCGACGTCGACGGCGGCTTTGGCACTGATATCGAGGACGACGAGCGGCGCGACGAGGTCCTCGACAGCGAGGACATCGGTGGTCGTGGCGCCGGGGATCCGATGCGCGGGCGCGTCGAGATGGGTTCCCGTGTGCTCCCAGTACCTGAGCGCGAACTGCCCGAACCCACCCGCCGCGTGCCAGGCCACCGGGACCATGGCCATCGGCGGATTACCCGGCCACACCGGCAGTTGCGGCGTGAGCGTGTGGGTGAGGTCGACGACGCCGGAGCGCGGCGCGGCGACCGCAGGGGCGGGCGCCACCGCGGCCAATGCGGTGAGGCCCGCGAGACCGAACACCGCCCGCCGACTCGGCTGCGGCGCACTCTCGTGGGCGAGACGAACGATCTCCGGCGAGCACATCGGACTCAAGATAGCCGAGCGAGCCCGGTACGGCCTCTGATCGGCGTCGATGGCAAGGCCGGGATTTCCGGTCGACCAGGTGGACCGCGTTCGCCGGGCTACCGGACGGCGCTGCGGTCGCCGTCGTGTCGTGGACTGTCCGTCGGCACGAGGGCTCGGTGCAGGCCGGTGGGACCGAGACCCCGCGACAGGCCGAGAATCATCGCGGCGCAACCGAGTCCGGAGAGGATGAGACCGGTGGCGAAGAGTGTGGGATATCCGGCCAGGTCGCCGATGAGACCCGCGGCCATCCCGGCGATGCCTTGGACGACGACGATCGCGCAGGCGAGCAGGGTGTAGTCGCTGCCCGCGTGCTCGGATTCGGACGCGTCCATCATGAGCGCGAAGACGGCGACGGTGGCGGCACCGCCGAAGATGTGTTCGGCCAGGCTTGCCGCGACCAGAAGTTCGAAGCCACCGAGGCCGAGGGACGCGACCAGATACAGCGCAATGCTCGCGGTCTGGGTGACACCGCCGATCAGCAGCGCCTGCCGACGGCCGTAGCGGTAGGCCAGCCAGCCGCCCATGGCCGCGCCCGCCAGCGCACCCGCCGAGGACAGGACGCCTTTGATCAGCGCGATCTCGCTGAGGCCGAGTCCGGCGTCGGACAGGAAGGGACCGGTGAGCGCCGCGGCCATCGAGTCACCGAATTTGAAGGCGCCGATCAACGCGATGAAGGCCAGCATGCCGGGGCGGCGCAATCGGGTCCACCAGGCGCCGAGCAACCGCGTGGGCTTCGGTGCCGGCAGCCGGTCCGCGACCCGCTCGCGCATCAGCCATACCGGCACCGTGGTGAGCACGATCAACGCCGCCATGGCCAGGAACAGTGCCCGCCACCCGGCCAGTGCGAACAACCACAGCAGGGCGCCACCGCCGACGATCATCCCGATGCGATAGGCACCGACCTGGATCCCGTTGCCCAGCCCACGCTCACGCGGCCCGAGTAATCGCACGGCCACACCATCGGTCGCCACGTCCTGGGTCGCCGACAGCAGATTCACCACCACGATGCCCGCGAACAACCATCGCAGCGAGGACGACAGATCCAGGCAGGCCAGCACCAGCGCGACCGCGGCCGACAGCAGTTGCAACACCAGCAGCCAGGTGCGCCGGGTGCCGTAGCGGTCGACGTAGGGCGCCCAGAGAAACTTCAGCGCCCACGGCAGGAACAGCACCCCCGAGGCACTGATCGCCACCAGCGAATAGCCCGATTCGCGCAACACCACCGGCAGCGCCTGGGTGAAGAAGCCGAACGGCAGCCCCTGCGCGAAGTACAGCGACGACAACAGAACCAGCGTGCCTGCCGTGATCACACCCGGTCGGGTGGTGGTGCTCATGGGCACATCGTCGCAGAGAGTCCACGCGGGCACAGTGCACAGGCTCGGCGTGATCCGATCTCAGCGGGTGGGCGGTGGGCTGCGAATGTGTTCGAAGACCAAGCTCGTCTCGGTCGAGGCGAATTCGCGGGTCGCGCTGAGCTCCTGGGTGACGAACTCGCGCAACGCGTCCGGTGAGGCCGCCGACACCTGGATCAAGAAGTCGACCGTCCCGGCGAGGAAGTACACATTCACCACACCCGGCAGCGCGGCGAGCTTGGCGCTGAGTTCACCGATTCGCGCCCGCGCCGCCGGCTGGACCTGGACCGAGATCATCGCCTGCAGGGGCAGCCCCAGCGCCTCCGGGGCGATGTCGGTGTAGAAGCCGCGGATCGCACCGAGTTCGCGGAGCCTGCGCAGCCGCAGCGAACAGGTCGACGCGGCGATGCCCACCCGGGCGGCCAGGACGTTGTTGGGTACGCGCGCGTCCTCGGCGAGTTCGGCGAGCAGCTGGCGGTCGATGTCGTCCAGGCTCGACGGCGACCCCCGGAACGGCTGCACGGGGCGCGGTCGGGGTTGCTGTCGCGACGCCATCACCGCAGGATACTCAGCTGAGACGCCTGATTCCGCTGATTGTGCAGAGTTTATCGCTGATTGCTGTGGTTATCGCTGATGCTCGTGTCAGAACCCGAACATCCTCGAGGAGGAGCTTCCATGCGCATCGGTGTCCCCAAGGAAGTCAAGAACAACGAGTTTCGTGTGGCGATCACACCGATCGGCGTGCACGAACTGGTGTCGAACGGTCACCACGTGATCATCGAAGCCGGGGCCGGGGTGGGATCGTCGATTCCCGACTCCGAATACCTCGCGGCCGGAGCACAGATCCTCACCGCGGCCGACGACGTCTGGGCCGGGGCGGACCTGGTGTTGAAGGTCAAAGAGCCAGTCGCCCAGGAGTATCACCGCTTGCGCGCAGGACTCGCCCTGTTCACCTACCTGCATCTGGCCGCGGATCGGCCGTTGACCGAACAGCTACTGGCGCACCGGGTTACGGCCATCGCCTACGAGACCGTGCAACTGCCGTCCGGGGCGCTGCCGTTGCTGTATCCGATGTCGGAGGTCGCGGGCTGTCTGGCGCCGCAGGTCGGCGCGCACGCGTTGATGAAGCCCTACGGTGGTCGCGGAGTGCTGCTCGGCGGTGTCGGCGGTGTCGACCAGGCCAAGGTGGTCATCATCGGGGCGGGCGTCGCGGGCCAGAACGCGGCCAACATCGCCTTGGGTATGGGCGCGGACGTGACCCTGCTCGACACCGATCTCGACAAGTTGCGGATGTCGTTCTGGCGCTACAACAACCGTGTGCGCGGCCTGGCGTCGTCGAAGCTGGCGATCGCCGAGCAGGTCCGCGCGGCGGACATGGTGATCGGCGCTGTGCTGATCCCCGGCGCCGCCGCCCCGAAGCTGGTGAGCAACGACCTCGTCGCGCAGATGAAGCCGGGTTCGGTGCTGGTCGATATCGCGGTCGATCAGGGCGGCTGCTTCGAAGACACCCACCCCACCACCCACGCGGAGCCGACCTATCCGGTCCACGAAACGACGTTCTATTGCGTGGCGAACATGCCGGGCTCGGTACCGCACACCTCGACCTACGCACTCACCAACGCCACCCTGCCCTACGTGGTGGCCTTGGCCGACAAGGGTTGGGAACGCGCCTGCGCCGAAGATCCCGGTCTCGCGCTGGGCCTGAACACCCATGCGGGCAACCTCACCAACGCCGCGGTCGCCGCGGCCCACGACCTGGGGGTCCACGCAGTAGTGTGAATCGTTCACCTGCGGGGACGGGTGGCCGGACGGACGAAAGAACTGACTACCCATGCGCGACGAGCAACCGATCCTTTCTCCCGGCGAAACCTGCTGGCAGATCGCCGAGGCGGACCGGCTGGCATGCATCGTCGACGCGGCGGACTACTTCCGCCATGCCAAGTCGGCGATGTTGCAAGCCAGCAAGCGCATCGTGCTGATCGGCTGGGATTTCGACACCCGGATCAAATTCGAACCACACGGCAAGACCCTCGAAGGACCAGAGCGGCTGGGCAAATTTCTGTCCTGGCTGCCACGGCATCGCCCGGACCTCGAGATCTATCTGCTGAAATGGAACATCGGCGCCTTCACCGCGATGAGCCGCGGGATGACACCCATCTTCGTCGTCAACTGGCTGACCGACCGTCGGCTGCACTTCGAAATGGACGCCGCGCACCCGATCGGGTCGGCACATCATCAAAAGATCGTGGTGATCGATGACCGGCTCGCGTTCTGCGGCGGCATCGACATGACTGTCGATCGCTGGGACACCAGCGACCACCGCGACGACAACGGTTTCCGGACCGCGCCGAACGGCAACCGCTACGGTCCCTGGCACGACGCGACCACCGCCGTCGACGGGGACGCGGCGAAAGCCATCGGCGAGCTGGCTCGTGCCAGATGGAAAGCGGCCACCGGCCGGGAACTGGACCCGCTCGGCGAGATCGCCGGGGACACTCCGTGGCCGCAGGGCCTGGAACCGACGATGCGGTCGGTCGATGTCGGTATCGCGCGGACGCTGCCCGAACTCGCCGACCGCGCCGAAGTTCGTGAGATCGAGGCGCTGTATCTGGCGGCGATCGCGGGCGCCACCAGGTCGCTCTACATCGAAAGCCAGTACCTCGCCTCGCGCACGCTCGCAGAGGCGATCGCGACCCGCCTGCGCGAGCGCAACGGCCCGGAGGTCGTGCTGGTACTGCCCCGCAACGCCGACGGCTGGCTCGAGCAACAGGCCATGGATGGAGCCCGCCGCCGCCTGCTGCACCTGCTGTGGAAGGCCGACACCGAGAATCGGCTCGGCGTCTACTATCCCGTCACCGCCGCCGGTGCGCCCATCTATGTCCATGCCAAGGTGTTGGTGATGGACGACCGCCTGCTGCGGGTGGGATCGTCGAATCTCAACAACCGTTCGATGGGATTCGACACCGAATGCGATCTGGCCGTCGAGGTCACCCCTGCCACCGCGGACGGTGAGCAACTGCGCGAGACCATCCTCGGCATCCGGCGCACGCTGCTGTGCGAACATCTCGACGCCGAACCCGCGAAGTTCGACGCCACGCTCGCCGAGACATCCTCGCTGGTGCGCACCGTCGAGGCACTGCGCGGCGACGGCCGGACCCTGCAACGATTCGAGCCGGCGACCGTCGAGAACGAGGACAGTCCCCTGGCCGAGAACGACTTGATGGATCCCGAGCGAACCCCGACGCGACTGTGGGACAGCCTGTTTCCGGCCCGGGGTGTCCGCACCGACTGATCCGGGTTTCCTGATCGCTGCCTGCCCCCTCGACCGCCGTCAGCGATCGAGGGGATTCAGCGCGATGGCGATCGGCATTCCCGCCCACCACAGTGTCGCCGCTGTCGAGCGTGGGCGGACGCGCGCTTCGTGGCGCATCGCGGCGGCGAACTCGCTACTGAATCCGTCGCGTCCGTGGCGGGCGTGGATTTCGGCGATCCGACCGGGATCGAGGTGGTGGGCGCGCAGCCCGACGACGTCCAGGTGGGCGGCGTCGTGCAGCAACCTCGCTTCGGCGCCGTCGTCGCGCGGAGTACGCGGATCCATGTGCCGGGCGATGGCGGTATGGACGCACTGGCCCAGCTCGGGGGTAGCGCCCCGGTCGGTGACGAACGTGCGAGCCCGGTCGGCGCCGAGCAGGGCGAAACACCCCGTCGTCGCATCGTCGGGCGCACCCACTCCGACATCGTGCAGGACGCACGCGAGGTAGAGCGCCTCAGGATCGGGCGCGAGATCGTCCACTTGCGCCAAGGCCGTACCGAATTCCCAGCATCGCAGACTGTGCGCGAGCAGCGCCGGAGTGAGCACTTCCGTCGCCTCGTCGAGCGCGGAGCGACACAGCCGCGAATCCGGCGGTACCGGGGCAGGCCACCCCGAAACGTCGCCGCCGCGGCGCAGCCCGCGAACGAGATGGGGCAGGGCCATGGTCTGCGCGACCGATGCCGCACTCACAGTACGGATCTGCTGCCGTCGGCTGAGCTCGCCGTCACGCTTCATCGTGGCCGCCCACATGGGAAAGAAGATCGGCTCGGGCGATACCGAGCATGACATCCAGGGTCGATCGGTCGACCATCCGTCGCTGGAACAACGAGTAGGCACCGTTCACCGCCGCCCACGAAACCAGCACCAGCGCACGGGCTTCGACATCGCATCCCCCGCGCCGCACTGCGGCGGCGAAGGATTCGACCAACCCGCCCAGCACACCGTCGATCTGCGTCTTGGCTTTCGCCGCCAGTTCGGATTCGCTGATATCGACGTCGGTCAGCGCCAGAATGCGCAGCGCGAGCGGGTTCTCCCGATGGAACGTGACGTAGCGGTCGAAGACGGCGGCCACTTCGTCGCGCGGAATCGGCTCGTCGCCGGTCGGTGCGGACATCGCCTCCGCATGGCGGGTCGCGATGCGCCACGCCAGCGCGGCGTACACATCGGCCTTGCCCGCACGGAAGTTGGCGTAGATCGAACTGACCGCGACGTCGGCCTCACCGGCGAGCATGTCGATGGTGGTGCCGCGGTAGCCCTCTCGCTGGAACAGGATCTGCGCGGCATCGAGAACGGCGGTGTGTGTCCGGCGTTTTCGTCGGTCTGTCGGGGGTTCCAACGTCATACGAAATACCGTAGTCTCATTCCGATATCGTAGTCAACTTCCGATAGGAGTCTCGATGATCACCTCCCCCCGCACCGGCAGCGAAGCAATGTCGCTGTTCCTGCCCCAATCCCCTTTCGTCCAGCACATGGGCATCGAGCTCATCGACATCGACGAAGGCCGGGCCCGCCTGCGCATGCCGTTCCGGGACGAACTCGTCACGGTCGGCGACATGGTTCACGGCGGCGCCCTCGCGAGCTGCATCGATATCGGCATCATGGCCGCGTCCTGGGCAGGCGCGCGCCTGCCCGAGCAGCTGCGCGGCGTCACCGTCTCGATGTCGATCGACTTCATCCAGCCCGCCCGCGCCGAAAGCATCGACATCATCGGCACCCGCCTGCGCGCGGGCCGCCGGCTCAGCACCTGCCGGGTCGACATCGTCGCCACCGATGACGGTCGGTTGATCGCGGCGGGCGGCGGCACTTACAAAGTGGGCTGAATCGCCGTCCAGTCGCGGATCGCGGCGACGAACTCCTCGGGTGCGTCGGACTCGACGTAGGTGCCCGCACCCTCGACGATCACCGTCTTGTGGTCGGTGAACGTCGCTTCCAGACGCTCGCGCTCCTGCGCACGGAAGGCGATGTCGGCATCGCCCCACACGATCAGCGTCGGCAGATGAGCGACGTCGCCGAGCCCGGCCTCGACCTCGGCGAAGAAGTCCCGGCTCGCGAGAACCCGGCCGGGAAGCACGGCGCTGGCTTGGCGCCGCTCAGGGGTGCCGAGCGCCTGACGGTAGTGCGTCATTTCGGCTGCGGTCGGCTTTCGCCGTCGATGGCCGGTGGGAATGAACCCGTTCACGAGGAGGTTGAGCCGCCGGACCAGGAAGCGGATCGCGGGGCCGCCGATGATGCGACCGAAGGCCTCGAAGTGGAGGACCCCGTTGACCGGCCAGGCCCACGTGTTGGCGAGAACCAGCCGATCGAAGACGCCCGGCCGCCGCTGCGCGACCGCCAGGCCGATCATGCCGCCCCAATCCTGCCCGACCAAGGTGACTCCCTCGAGGCCGAGCGCGTCGACGAACCCGGTGACCACCGCTGCGTGTTCCTCGGGCAGGAAGCGGTAGCCGGGCCGCGGCGAGGACAGCCCGAATCCCGGGTAGTCGAGTGCGACGCAACGGAAGTCGGCGCGCAGTGCACCGATCACGTCGCGCCACAGGAACGACCAGGTCGGATTGCCGTGCAGGAGCAGCAGAGTGGGGCCTGATCCCTCGTCGACGTAGTGCACGGTGTGCCCGTCGATCTCGACGAATCGACTCTCGAACGGGAACAGTTCGTCGTCGACCCAACCGGGCCGCACGCGCTTGGTGGTGTCGACCATGGTGGCCCCCCTCAGGGCTCGGCATCAGGGTATACTTGAGGATCTCACGTGCACTTGAGAAGATCAAGCGATGGTAGGAAACGATGCGTAGCTACGGTCAGTACTGCGGGCTCGCCCGATCCCTCGAAGTCGTCGGTGACCGGTGGAACCTGCTCATCGTCCGCGAGCTTCTCCTTGCCCCCGCTCGCTACCGGGACCTGATCGAGGGCCTGCCCGGCATCGCGACCAACCTGCTCGCCGACCGGCTTCGCGACCTCGAGGCCTCGGGTGTGGTCGAGCGGCGACTGACCGGCGAGGGCAGCGTGGTCGAGTACGCCCTGACGCCGTGGGGTGCCGAGCTGCGCCGACCGATCGAGAGCCTGATTCGCTGGTCCACACCGTTGATGGTTCGTGGTCCCGCCGACGGTGACGCCTTCCGCCCCGGATGGCTAGCCCTCGCCGTCCCCGCCTTGCTCGATGCCCGTATCGAGGTTCGTCCGTCGGCGACAGTCGGTCTCGAGATCGGCGACTCACTCTTCCAGCTCCGCGCGTCGCGCTCGGGCTTCGAGGTCGGCGCGCATGACGGCCGCGCACTCGACGCCACTGTCCGCGCTGACCCCGGCTACATCCTCGGCCTCGCCGCCGGCGCGATCACTCTCAGCGATGCCCTCGCGCTCGGATTGGTCGCGATCGATGGCGACGAGTCCGTTGCGCGCGCTGTCTTCGCCTGACGCGGTCACCGGTTTCAGGCGCTCGCCACACCTGGTAAGCGATCGAACAGCGGGTTTAGTCTCGAAGACATGGAGTTCCGCACCAGAGCGTGTCTCGTGGCGTTCGGCTCGGCCATCGCTCTGCTGTGCGGCTGCGCCCCCAGCGAGCGGGCCGAGCAGGCAACCACCCGGACCGGCGCGTCCGGCCCCGACTCCACCGTCACCGAGGAGCTCGACGCACCGTGGTCGATCGCCTTCCACGGCTCGACCGCACTGGTGAGCGAACGTGACAGCGCCCGTATCCTCGAAATCGGTACCGACGGAACACAATACGAGGTGGGGGTCATCGAGGACGTCGAGCCGTCCGGCGAGGGCGGTCTGCTCGGCATCGCGGTGCGCGAGGGGCACCTGTTCGCCTACTACACCACCGCCGACGACAATCGCATCGAACGATTCGACCTCACCGGGCAGCCCGGCAACCTCGGGCTGGGCAGCGGCACACCGATTCTCACCGGCCTACCCGCCGCCACCAACCACAACGGCGGCCGGATCGCCTTCGGACCCGACGGAATGCTGTATGCCACCGTCGGCGACGCGGGTAATCGCCGAACGGCCCAGGATCGCGCGTCCCTCGGCGGAAAGATCCTGCGCATGACACCGGACGGGCGGGCACCCGCCGACAACCCTCTGCCGGAATCACTCGTCTACAGCTACGGCCACCGGAACCCGCAGGGCATCACCTGGGCGCCGGACGGGCGGATGCTCGCCAGTGAATTCGGCCAGAACACCTGGGACGAACTCAATCTCATCCAACCCGGCGGAAATTACGGGTGGCCCGAGGTCGAAGGCATCGCGGGGCGGGCGGGTTTCCTCGACCCTGTGCAGCAGTGGAAACCGTCCGAGGCCAGCCCGAGCGGGATGACGACTGTCGACGGGTCCGTCTACCTCGCGAATCTGCGCGGTGAGCGACTGCGCCGAATCCCGCTCGACGACCTCGCCCACTCGACCGAGCTCCTCGTCGGCGAGTACGGACGCCTTCGCGATGTCGCCGTCGCGCCGGACGGGTCCCTGTGGCTGCTGACGAACAATACCGACGGCCGCGGTGATCCCACCGACAGGGACGACCGCATCGTCCGGCTCGGACTCGGCACCTGAGCGCGGCGAAACATCCTGTGCCGCAGGCGTTCACCGCTGGGGATGCAGCACCAGCACGGTGATCTCACTCGGTGCGAACACCCGCATCGGCGGACCCCAGTAGCCGGTGCCGCGGCTGGTGTAGAGCTGGGTGTTCGCGTGCCTGCTCAGGCCGGAGACGACCGGCTGATCGAGTCGGACCAGATAGTGGAACGGCCAGATCTGACCGCCGTGGGTGTGCCCGGAGATCTGCAGTTCCACCCCGGCCGCGGCACTGTCGGTGACCTGTGCGGGCTGGTGGGCCAGCAGGACGACCGGTGCGGCGGGGTCGGTGCCCGCGAGCGCGGCGGGCAGGTCGGGACCGTGTCCGGGCACATCGGCGGTGGGGTCGTCGATACCGGCGACAACCAACCGGTCACCGTCGCGGTCGATGGTCCGGTGCGCGTTGTGCAGCGGCTGCCAGCCGATGCCGGCCATGTAGTCGATCCAGCTCTGGGCGTCGTCGAGGTACTCGTGATTGCCGGTGATGTAGAACCGGCCGAGCGGCGCTTCGACGTCGGCGAGCGGGGCGACCTGATCGCGGCGCTGCTCCACCGAACCGTCGACGAGATCCCCGGCCAGCCCCACGATGTCGGGCCGCTGCGCATTCACCACGTCGACGACCCCTCGCGACCATCCCTCCCGGTCGATCGCGGCGAAGTGAGTATCGGTGAGCACCACGACCCGCAGCCCGTCGAGTCCCTCGGCCAAGCCCGGGATCGCGATGTCGACGGTCCGAACCTGCGGCACCCGCCGCGCCTCGTACACCCCGTACCCCGTGAGCACCGCCGACACCACCACCACACCCAGAGCCACCCCTTGGGTAACGCGCATCCCGGTGACCCCGGCAACGCGCAGCACACCCCGGACAACCGACCCGATCACCGACCAGACGAACACCACCCACAACACCCCGAGCAGCACGTCACCGGCAATCGCCGCCGGGTCGAACTGCGGCGGACCGTGCCCGAAGAACATGGCGACAGGCAGACCGACGAAGCCGGCAACGCAGACCCCGGTCCCGACCCGATACCGCAACCCACTGCGCCCGGTCGGCGCGGCAACCAGCACCCACCACGGCACCGCGAACATCACCGCCGCAACCAACACGATCACTATCAGCACTACAGCGGAGCTCACGAAGTCCCGTTCCACCCAGGGCCACCCCGTCCGGGCAGCACGCCACCCCAGATCATTTCAGTTCAGGTCGTCGCATCGCCGGCACGGTCATCCGAACTCGTGAGGCGGTCGAGGATGTCCGCTATCTCGGTGGGGTGCAGGCGAATCCCCATGTGGCTGGTGTCGACCGTGTGGACGTCGAAAGGATTGCCGGGTGTGAGGGCGTCGGCTTCAGCGATCATCTTGTCCTGCATTTCGGGTGGGATCGCCCGGTCCCGGGACAGCCGGATATAGGTGCGTGGGATCTTTCCCCAGGTGGTGGCGTGCACGCGCGAATCGGCGGTCAGTACAGAGGGGGAATCCGCCGGTTCCAGCAGGTTCAGGCAGGCGCGGAATTGCTCGTCGGTGGCGTCGGCCATCAGACCGTCCTTGAGCGCCGTCAGCGTGTCCGGGTCAGCCGTACGCCAGTTGACCGGGACGGTGGCGACGTCGTGGTGGCCGAGGGTTGCCAGATAGGCGGCCACGCTGGGGAGTTCGACGCAGCACCAGGCGGAGATGTAGACGACGCGGGCGAGCGCCTCGGGAATCGCGTTGCCGACAGCGCTGATCGTGGCGCCTCCACCGCTGGTCCCCACGAGCACGACCGGCCCGAACACCCCGGCTCTGCGAACGATGGTTTCGACGTGAGAAACGTTGTCCTGCAGTGTCACCGCAGCCGTCGGCGCCGGCAGTTCCGTGAATGCGGCGAGGTCCTGCGGGGCCTGGTAGGACATCGGGAAGTAGGCGTCGGCGCCGTGGCCCGGGAGGTCGACGGCGATCGCTCTGTGTCCACACAGTCCGAGTTCACGCAGGAGAGGTGTCCAGTATCCGGCGTTGCCGTGCGCGCCGTGCACGAACACGAATGTCGGTCGGCCATCCCACGGGCTCAGCAACTCGGCTCTCCTTCGGTGAACGCGGCAACCACCCACGGTAGAGGAATATCTGGCGGGTCGAGGGCAGCATTCGGTCGCGATCCACAGCATGATGGGGGGATGGCCGAGATGGTGAATGTATGCGTGCCCTGCTGATCCTGATCGTTGTGCTGGCGATCGGGCTGGTTGTGGGCGATCGGGTCGCAGTTGTAGTGGCGCAGAACGAGATCGGACGCCAGGTTGCCGCCGAGTACGACCTTGCGGAGCGACCGGATGTCGAGATCGCCGGGTTTCCGTTCCTGACCCAGGCGGTCGCCGGTACCTATTCCGACATCGACATCCGGATCGGCGACTGGAGTGGGCACAACATTTCCGTCCACGATCTCGACGTCGCACTGACCGACGTCTCCGCACCGCTGGGCGACCTGATCAACAACCGCACGTCCGAACTTGTCGCGGCTACAGCGACCGCGACCGCGGTGGTCCCCTACGACGTCGTGCTGGGTTTCGCGCCGGCGGGCGTGGAGTCGATCTCCGACAGTCCGCAAGGGCTGCGCGCCACCGGGTCGTTCTCGGTGGCGGGGATCTCGGTGCCCGCGACGGTTTTCGTCACCGTCGCACCGACCGAGGCGGGCATCGAGGTCACCCCGGTCTCGGTCCAGGCGGCGGCAGGCGGACCGACGATCTCCCTGGCATTGCTGCGCCAATCGCTGACCTTCGTCGTGCCGCTGCAAGCACTGCCGCTCGGTGCCCGCCTGACCGCCATCCAACCGGGCGCCGACGGTCTACACGCGACCGCCGTAGCCCACGACGTGCGTTTCGACGATCTTCCGTAACACTCCTTGCCCGGTAGCACGGTCCGCCAGAATTGCCCTGACCTCGCACTTCCTCCCATCGAAGGGATAGTCAATGATGCAGGCGTCGAGAGCGCGAGTTGCCGATACACCGCCCGTCGCGACCGGATTCGGTGGTGACCGTCGACGGCGGTCGATGATCCGCGACGGCGCGTCCGTGGCAGTGCTGACGGCGCTGGGCGTGAGTTGGGTCAAGGCACAGGCTTTCGGCACGGTGGCCTTGGCGACGACGGCGCTGATCGTTCCGGGAACCGGTACCAGCGACCCCGCGGTGGCGCACAACTTCGAAAGCAACGCGTACCAGAACTTCATCGATCCCGGCGCTCGCGGCTGCACCGACAACGAGTGTCCCGGCGTCGCCTTCGTTCCCGTCCCGTACGACGCGGCGCTGTGGCCGGTCATCTCGTCGAAAGGCCCGGACGCGTCGTCGGCGAAGTGGGACACCTCGGTGGCCGACGGTGTGGCGAACCTCGACGCGATCGCGACGCGAGTCATGGATTCGAATCCGGGCGGCGCCGTTGTCATCTTCGGATACTCACAGGGCGCGACAGTGGCCAGCGCGGAGAAGGCTGCCTCGGCCGAACTGTCGCAGACGGACAAGGACCGCTTGTCGTTCGTACTCATCGCGAATCCGAACCGGCCCAACGGGGGGATCATCGAACGGCCGGTGCGTTTCGGTCGGCTCCCGATCGCCGACATCAGCTTCGGCCCACCCACCCCCACCGATACCGGCATCCGGACAACGGATATCGCGATGCAGTACGACGGCATCTCGGACTTTCCGGCGTATCCACTCAATGTGCTCGCCGACGCGAATGCCGTGCTGGGCACTGTCCTGATCCACCCGTCGTATCTGCAACCCAAGGGCAACGGCGCGGGCAGCCAACCCAAGGCGGGCGCGGCCGTCTACGGATACCCGGACCGCTCCGACTACATCGCGCAACAGAACTGCGCCGCGCATCCCGGGAACTGCCAGCACCACGGCGATACGACCTACATTTCGCTGCCCAACCCGCAGGGAACGCTGCCGCTGCTGTATCCGCTGCGTGCACTCGGGAAGCACACCGACCACTCGGCGGTGACAGAACCCGCGGCCGCCCTGATGGAGCCGGCACTGCGGGTACTGATCGAAACGGGATACGACCGCGCGGACTACTCGACGCCTACGCCACTGCGGTTCGACCAGCCGGTGAACCCGGAGAAGACCGCTCAGCTGCCGGCCGATCTTCGGCTCGCCATCGAGCAGGGCATCGCCGACGCCGACGCGGTGATGGAGAACCCGGCACACCACGCCGACCGAACGCTGCCGCTGGAATCGGTACTGGCCAATGCCGAGGATCTGCTACCTCCGAACCCAGCGACGCCTCTCGTCCGCGCTCTCTTCACACCGACGGGCTAGCGCCACCGGTCTCAGGTCGACGCCGATCGGGTGTGCGGCGAACTTTCAGAGTTCGAGAAGTTTGACGAGGTTGATCCCCGCGTCGTCGAGCGGCTGAAGAGATTTCTCGCTGCGACCTCGAATGATCGCGCCTTGGATCGTGCTGACGATGACGCTACCGACCGACGCTGCCGCGGCGGAGTCCATGCCCGTCGAGATCAGCATATCGGCCAGTCGGCGGGTCCAGTCGGCGAAAACAGTGGCCGACGCCGCTTGCACGGCCGGCGAGTCGGCGCCGCTCTGCGCGGCGGCTACGATCGGGCAGCCTGCGGTGAACGACGACGTGTCGAGTACCCGCTTCCAGACTTCCACCAGTCCGAGAACGACCTGCGCCGGTGACGACGCAGCGACCAGCGCGTCGATCGTCGCACTGATCTGTTGCCCGGCATGCAGGGTCGCTTGCTCCATGAGTTCGTTCTTGCCGCCGGGGAAGTGCAGGTATATCGAGCCTCGGGCGGTCTTGCTGTGGGCGAGGAGCTCGGTCAGCCCGGTCGCGGCGACTCCGTGTTCCCGCATCATGATTATCGCGCTGCGGATGAGGCGTTCTCGTGGCCCCGCCACTGTGTTCATCGGCAACCCTTCCGCAATAGACCGATCAGTTCATCCTACGGTATCGTCGTCGACGATAGAACGATTGGTCTATCCACAGAGAGGGCACGATGACTACCGCAACGCACAACCCCGAAACCCCGGATTTCGCCACCATGAGCGGACTCGAACTGCTGCGCGCGGCGACCGCGATGCCCGATCGAGCCGGAATCGGCACGCTGCTCGGCATGACGGTCGAGGAACTCGAGTTCGGGCGGGTGTCGTTCAGCCTCGTCACGCGGCCCGATTTCGCCAACCCACTCGGCACCACCCACGGCGGTATCTGCGCGACCCTGCTGGACTCGGTGATGGGTTGCGCGGTTCATTCCGCACTGGATGCCGGGGTCGGATACGGCACGCTGGAGCTGAAGGTCAACTACATCCGATCTGTCCCGACCGACGGGCGCCGCCTCATCGGCACCGGCACGACGTTGCATGTCGGCCGCACCACGGCCACAGCCGAAGGCAAGGTGTTCGACGAGGCAGGCAAACTCGTCGCCCACGCCACCACCACCTGCATCATTCATCGCTGACCTCAGCCGGGGCGAACCCCGATCACCAGCGTGACCGGGGCCGGATTCAGCGATCGCGGCGGAGCACGTCGGCATCCGGGGGCTCGGGGGCACGAAGGGGCGCGCCGACGTGGTGCAGGTGGGTCAGCGCCTCGCGGTACGAGGCGATCAGGCCGGTCTCGTGGTACGGCACGCCGATTTCGGCGCAGTAGTCGCGGACGATCACCTGGGCATGACGCAGATTCGGCGTCGGCATGCTCGGGAACAGATGGTGTTCGATCTGATAGTTGAGCCCGCCGAGGGCGAGGTCGGTCACCACACCGCCGCGCACATTGCGGGAGGTCAGCACCTGTCGACGGAGGTAGTCGGGGCGGTCGTCACCGGTCAAGGTCGGCATGCCCTTGTGGTTGGGGGCGAAGATGCAGCCCATGTACAGGCCGAACAGGCCCTGGTGGACGGCGAGGAACACAAGAGCTTTGTCGGCGGGCAGGACCGCGAACAGTGCGGTCAGGTAGAGGGCGAAGTGACCCAACAGCAGCGCGCCCTCCCAGCCGCGATGTTTGACCGAACGATTCTTTAGCGCCCGCACACCGGCCAGGTGCAGGTTGAGGCCCTCCAGCAACAGCAGGGGGAAGAACAGGAACGCCTGCGCCCGTCCGATGAGACGCGGCAGACCGCGGCTGGAACGTGCCTGCTGTTGTGACCAGACCAGGATGTCGGGTGCGACATCGGGGTCGAGTTCCTCGTGGTTCGGATTGGCGTGATGGCGGGTGTGCTTGTCCTGCCACCAGCCGTAGCCGAGGCCGATTCCGGCGTTGCCCGCGATCCTTCCCACGAGCTCGGTGGGCTGACGCAGCCGGAACACTTGCCGGTGGGCGACATCGTGCATCACCAGCGCGACCTGCGCGAACGTCACGGCCATGAACGCCGCGACCAGCAGGGTCCACCACGAGTCGCCGACGAGGACGAACGCCGCCCAGCCGCCCACGAACGCGGTCCCGACGAGGCTCAGCCGCGTCGCGTAGTAGACAGGGCGGCGGCGCAGCAGCCCCGCGTCGGAGATTCTGCGCAACAGGCGGGCGTAATCGCCGTCGGCGCGGCGCCGCGGCGACCGTGGAGGTGACTCGGGAACCAGAGCAGGTGTCGTCATCTCCCGAAGCTATCGACCGAATTCTCGTCGGCCGTAATCCCTTGGTATGACATCGAATCGGACTGCGGGGTGATATTCCGGACGCGCCCACGGGCCGACGCGACCGAACGGTGACCCACGGACGCATCCGCGCCGCCCGAGCGGACGGCGCGGATTCGAGGGTTCAACCGTGACGCCTGCGGGTAAAGAAAGCTCGACACCGTTCGCGAATCCGGCGAACGGGGCGTCCTGGCGGACGTTCACAGGGTGGAGAACAGCTTGCTGAAATTGATCGAGCTCATACGGAAACCGGCACAGGCGACGGTCCCGACCGAGCCCCCGACCGCGGCCGGGTCGCTACGGGCGGGCGACATCGTGCTCACCGCCAAGCGCAGCTACCGGGTGGTCAGCACCAGCTTCGCCGACGACGCCCGTCGCGCAGGCCGAGTGGTCGCCGACACCGTCGACCTGGTCACCGGACGCCTGCGCGTGCTCGACTTCCCGAGCGCCGACACGATGGTCACCGTCAAAACGGCCTAGCCCGTCAGACCGGCCGATGCCGCACATCGGCGGGGTAGGGCTGTCGAGGCGCGGCGTAACCGCCGGTGGCGGGTCCCTCTTTCTCGATCACACGACGCTGCTCGACACTGCGCGCGCGTTCAGCGAACGCGATGTCTCTGGTGCTGAGCACCGATAGCCGGCCCAGCGAGCTCGCGGCGAAGAACAGGATCAGCGCGCCGAGTCCGTAGAAGAACGTCAGCTGCAGCAGCGCGCGCTTCAGATCCGAGGTGGCGACCGGTTCGCCGATGTCCCCGAGACGCAGCAGATCGGCCAGGAACGGCCCGATCACGAACCACGCGCCTGCCGCGACCGACAGCCAGCCACCGAAACTCGCGACCACCCGGTTCCTGCTCATCAGCATGAGCAGTCCGCCGACGATCGCGACAACGCCCGGCAGGACCTGCAGCCAGCCGCGCGCCGAGGTCCAAACCCACGGCTCGTCGGGGGTGTACGCGAAATCGAAGTACGGCCCGACGAACGGGATGAGTGCGCCCCAGATGCCGAGGAGCAGCACCGCGAGCCCGCCCAGCGCGCCCCGGCTACGCGGAATACGCAGTCGCCCGACGGTCCCGGTCGGCACTTTCTCGTCGTGATCCACCATGACGCCTCCGATCATCGAGAACAGAAGTACGAAGCGCTTACCCCGACCCGGACCGAATACGCACCGGCGCCGAAATCACCGCATGGTCTGTGGCAACAACTCCCCGATCAGGGCTTGCACGCGGGACTTGATCTCGTCGCGAATCGGGCGGACCGCATCGACGCCCTTGCCCGCGGGGTCGTCCAGGACCCAATCCCGGTAGCTCACGCCGGGGTACCAAGGGCAGGTGTCGCCGCAGCCCATGGTGATCACGACGTCGGAGGTTTCCACCGCGTCGGAGGTCAGGATCTTCGGGGTCTGCTCGGCGATATCGATGCCGAGTTCGGCCATCGCGGCGACCGCGGACGGATTGATCGTGTCGGCGGGCGCGCTACCCGCCGACCGGACCTCGATCGCGTCACCGGCGAGATGGGCGAGGAATCCGGCGGCCATCTGGGAGCGACCCGCGTTGTGCACGCAGACGAACAACACGCTGGGCTTGGTAGTCATGGGTGGTGCCTTTCAGCCGGCCGAGGCCGGCGAAGTGTGGGTGGTGGGCTCGAACCGTTTGCGCAAGGCCAGGGAGACATAGACCAAGCCGACCAGGACAGGGACCTCGATCAGCGGACCGACGACCCCGGCGAGCGCCTGGCCGGAGGTGACGCCGTAGGTGGCGATCGCGACGGCGATGGCCAGTTCGAAGTTGTTGCCCGCGGCGGTGAAGGCGAGGGTGGTGGTGCGTTCATAGCCGAGGCCGAGGGCCGCGCCCATGGCATAGCCGCCGCCCCACATGATCGCGAAGTAGGCCAGCAGGGGGATCGCGATGCGGACGACGTCGAGTGGATGGGAGGTGATCTGGTCGCCCTGCAGAGCGAACAGGATCACGATGGTGAACAGCAGCCCATAGAGCGCCCAGGGCCCGATCTTGGGCAGGAATGTCGACTCGTACCAGTCGCGGCCCTTGGCTCGTTCGCCGAGACGGCGGGTGAGGAACCCGGCCAGTAGCGGGATGCCCAGGAAGATCAGCACCGATTTCGCGATCTGCCATGGGGAGACGTCGATGGTGGTTTGTTCCAGGCCGAGCCAGCCGGGTAGGACCGCGAGGTAGAACCAGCCGAGCACGGCGAACATGAAGACCTGGAAGACCGAGTTCAGCGCGACGAGGACGGCGGCGGCTTCGCGATCGCCGCAGGCGAGGTCGTTCCAGATGATGACCATGGCGATGCAGCGGGCCAGGCCGACGATGATCAAGCCGGTGCGGTATTCGGGCAGGTCGGGCAGGAACAGCCAGGCCAGGGCGAACATCAGCGCTGGGCCCAGGATCCAGTTCAGCACCAGGGAGCTGATCAGGAGTTTGCGGTCGCCGGTGACGGCGTCGAGGCGGTCGTAGCGGACCTTCGCCAGCACCGGATACATCATGATCAACAGCCCGATCGCGATCGGCAACGAGATGCCGTCGATCTCCACGGCGCTCAGCGTGTCGCCCAGACCGGGAATCATGTGTCCGAACAGCAGTCCGGCAGCCATCGCGACGCCGATCCAGACCGGTAGGAACCGGTCCAGCGTCGAGAGTTTTCCCACGACGGCCGGGTGGTCGGTGGTGGTGCTCACGCGGTCACCGCTCCGGCCTCGGTCGCGAGCACGTCCGACAGCCGCGCCAGCGCGTGCGGGACGACCCGGTAGTACACCCAGGACGCACGGCGTTCGCTGGTGAGCAATCCGGCCTCGCGCAGCACCTTCAGGTGGTGGGAGATGGTCGGCTGGGTGACGTCGATACCGGTCGACAGGTCGCACACACAGGCCTCACCGCCTGCTCGGGACGCGATCGCCGAGAGCAGCCGCAGCCGGACCGGGTCGGCGAGCGCCTTGAACAGCACGGCCAGTTCGGCGGCGGTCTCGCCGCTCATCGGTGGGCGGGTGCGAGGTGTGGCCTCACACGAGGGTGAGGCCACACTCAGCGGCAAGTCTTGATTCGACATATGTCGATATTGATCGATATCGAATCAAGAAAGCAAGCGAACGTCGAGTGAACTCGCTCGCTCTCGGATCGGGTCAGCCGCAGCAGCTCGCCCCGGAGGCCACGGCCTTCGTTTTGGCCTCGGTTCCGCAGCAGGCACCGTCAGCTTCGGCTTCGGCGGCGGTTCCACAGCAGACGTCGACTGCTTCGGCGTCGGTAAGGCCGAGTTCGGGCGCGGTGCCGAAGGTTTCACTGTCGGCCAGCACCGTGTAGACCTCCCACCGCTCAGCGCCCGGCCCGGTCACCCACACCTTGTCCTGGGTGGCGAAGCAACAGGTGGTCGCGATCTGCTCCTCGGTGAACAGGCCCGCGGCGGAGAGCCGGGCGATCTCGCCGCGCACCTGCTCGGAGGTGTCGACCTCGACGCCGAGGTGGTTGATGGACCCGCCCTGACCCGCGTTCTCGATCAGTACGAGCTTGAGCGGGGGCTCGGCGATCGCGAAGTTGGCGTAGCCGGGCTTGCGCTTGGCAGGTTCGGTGCCGAACAGGGTCGAGTAGAACCGCACGGCGGTGTCGAGGTCGTCGACGTTGAGGGCCAGCTGGATACGAGACATGATCGAACCTCCACTTGTGTGACATATATCGAAGAACTTGTAGTGCCGAGTCTGCTCACCTTTTCGACATATGTCAATACCGCGGGTAGGGTCGGTTTCATGCCCAAGGCACTCCCCGTGATCGACATGTCCACCCCCGTCTGCTGCGCCCCTGTCGCGGCGGGGCCCGTCGATGACGCCGCCGCGCTGGAGGTGGCGTTGCGACTCAAGGCGATCGCCGACCCGGCCAGGGTCAAATTGCTGTCGCTGCTGCTGACCAGCCCGCTCGGCGAGGAGAACGGCGGCGATCTCGCCGCCGCGGTCGGCCTGAGCGAGTCCACGGTCTCGCATCATCTCGGCCAGTTACGCAAGGCCGGCCTGGTGGAGTCCGAGCGGCGCGGGATGAACACGATTCACCGTGCCCGCCGCGACGCACTGTCCGCGCTGTGCACGGTCCTGGATCCGAACTGCTGCACCTAGTTCGCCGCGCAGCGCACCGCCACGGGCACGTCCGGCTGGACGGTTGACGATCACCACGGCCGGTGGATCAACTCCGGTGTGGGTGGCCGATAACCGGGTATAGCCCGGTATCGCGCACCGCCGCCGGCTACGAGCTGACGCTTTCCGTTCGAGCGTGCAGGCAGGAGCAGGTACGCGTCGATGTGACCGAGCGAGAACAACGCGGCCGAGGAGGCGATCCACGACATGGTCCAGGTGACGCGCACGATCCATGCCCCGGTGGAAGAGGTGTTCGCGGTGCTCGCCGATGGATGGTCCTATGCGAGTTGGGTCGTCGGCGCCTCCCACATCCGCGACGTGGACGACACATGGCCGGAGGTGGGAGCTCGCATTCATCACAGTGTCGGACCGTGGCCGTGCACCGTCCAGGACACGACGTCGGTCCGCGCCATCGATTCGCCGCACAGCATCGAACTCGACGCCAGGCTCTGGCCGATCGGCGCCGCGGTAGTCCGGGTGGAGCTACGCGCCATCGATCCCACGTCGTGTGAGGCCGTGATGACCGAACGCGCCGTTCGCGGACCGAGCCGGTTGTTGCCGCACGCGGTCCAGGCGCTGCCGCTCGTGCCACGTAATCGCGAGTCGTTGTCGCGGCTCGCCGACCTCGCCGAGGGCGGGTACCCGGATTCGAGAGCCGAGGGCCGGGACGAGTGACGGCCATGCCCACGAACGCAACCCCATTGATCCGAAGGAGTGCACGGTGCCTCAGCAACCACTGACCGGAAAGCACGTCGCCATCCTGGCCACCGACGGAGTCGAACAGGTCGAACTCGTCCAGCCACGCGACGCCGTCGAGGACGCGGGCGCCACCACCGCATTGCTCTCCTTGGCCAACGGCGCCATCCAGGCCATGAACCACGACGTCGAGAAGGGCGACACCTTCCCGGTGGACCGACGCGTCGCCGAAGCAGCCGTCGACGACTTCGACGCGCTCCTGCTCCCCGGGGGCACCACCAACCCTGACAAGCTCCGCCAGGACCCCGCGGCGGTCGCCTTCGTCAAGGGGTTCGCCGCCACCGGCAAACCGATCGGCGTCATCTGCCACGGACCGTGGATCCTCGTCGAGGCCGACGCCGTCCGCGGCCGTACCCTCACCTCCTACCCCAGCGTGCGCACCGACATCCGCAACGCCGGCGGCACCGTGGTCGACCAGGAAGTCGTGACCGACAACGGCTTGGTGTCGAGCCGAAATCCCGCCGACCTGCCCGCCTTCTGCGCCAAGATCGTCGAGGAATTCGCCGAGGGCAGACACTGAACTCGGCCCGGGTAAGCGGCACTTCCGCTTCGCGGCGGTTGCCTGGCGCTGGTATCGCTGTCGAATTGCGTCGTTTCGTTCGGCGTATCGGGGTATGCGGCCCGCATGACATCGTTGTGGTTCGCAGGTACGCCGACGCCGGCCCGGCTTCCGCTCGCCGGTGACATCGAGGTCGACACGGTGGTGATCGGTGCCGGGATCGTCGGACTGACCACCGCCTTGCTCCTGGCCGAGCAGGGCCGCCAGGTCGCCGTCCTCGAGGCACGCCAGATCGGCGCCGTGACAACCGGCGCGTCCACCGCGAAGATCTCCCTGCTGCAGGGAACCCGCGCGCAGGCGATCGCCCGCCGGCACGGCACCGACGCTCTGTCGACGTATCTGGCCGCGAATCAGGCGGGCTTCGACTGGTTGCTCGACTTCTGTATCGACCACCAGATCGCGACTCAGCGCGTTCCCGCGGCCACCTACGCACAGAATGCCGGCGAGTTCGCGGCGGTCCGCGCCGAGTACGAGGCCACCCGAGCGGTAGGACTGCCCACCCAGCTGATCGACGAGTTCGACGTCCCTTTCCCCACGCACGGCGGTGTCCGGCTCAGGGAGCAAGCGCAGGTCGATCCGGTCGCGGTTCTCACCGCGCTCGCGGCCGACATCGAGGCGAGCGGCGGCTGGATCTTCGAATCGACGCGCGCACGGCGACTTCGCCGACGCGAAGGTCGCGTGGTGATCGGCACCGACCAGGGCGAGGTCTCGGCGGCGAACGCGATCGTGGCGACCGGATCACCGGTGTTCGACCGGCTCGGCCTCGCGGCACAACTCACGGCCCAGCGGTCCTACCTGGCCGCGTTCCAGGTTCCCGGACCGATTCCGCAAGAGATGTTCATCAGCGCAGGCCGGCCGATCCGTTCGCTGCGCTGGTGCCCCACCGAGGCCGACGACGTCCTGCTGGTCGGTGGTAGCGGCCACGACGTCGGCCGCGTCGATTCCGAGGCCGATCATGTCCGGGACTTGCTGGACTGGACGAATCGCTGGTTCCCCGGCGCGCGGCTCATCGCCCGTTGGTCCGCGCAGGACTACCACCCGATCTCCGAACTGCCCTATGTCGGCGCGGTGCAGCACGGTGCCGACGAGGTGCAGTGCGCGACCGGTTTCGCCAAGTGGGGCATGACCAACGGCGTCGCCGCCGCACTGGTGTTGGCCGGCAGGCTGACCGAGCGGCAGCCCGCGTGGTCGCGAGCCTACGACGGCTGGCGTTCCGGTGCGGTGAAGTCCCTGGTCGCGGGCGTGCAGGCCAATACCGCAGTGGCACGGCACCTGTCGACCGGATGGCTGCACCTGCTCGGCACCGACGCGGGAACGACGCCGCCCGAGGGAGAGGGCAGGGTGGAGCGTCGCGGCCTGCACCCGACCGCGCTGTGCACCGTCGCCGGTGCGACCCACACGGTGTCGGCGGTCTGCACACACCTGCGAGGCATTCTCAACTGGAACGACGCGGAGAAGACCTGGGACTGTCCGCTGCACGGGTCCCGTTTCGCACCGGACGGCGCGGTGCTGGAGGGCCCAGCGACCGCACCGCTTCCCCACTGATCGTCCCGCGCGCTGCCGACCGGCTACGCCGAGCCGATCAGGTCCGATCGTCGTCGGTGGTTCCGGTACGCCGACCGAACTCGTCGCTCTCGGGAGTCAGGGTCAGTGCGTCCTGCGGGTCGAGGCCTGCCGACACGGACCACTCGCCACGCAACCGCTGGATCGCGGCTTCCTCGCCACCGCTATCGGCGAGCTCGATGTCGCGACGCCACTGAGCGATGATGTCCAGGGGATCCATGAACTTCTCCTCCTCCGACGATGTGATGACCTGCTCGCGCGGCCTACGGCCGCATCGTCGTGTTACCTCGAAATCCGCGTCCCAAACAGCCGCGCCGATGTCGGGCCGTGGATGACGCGCTCACAGCCGGGCGATCACCAAGGCGGCACAACCGATCAGTGGTGGTACCAGCTGGATCAGGGCCGGACGCGCCTTGTCCGGCGAGGATGCGAGCAGCACCACGCCGGCAGCCACCATCGAACCGGCCCCGGCCAGCACGAGCGCGAGCCCGATTCCCTTGTCCCCGAACGCGGTGAACCCCATGCCGATCGCCGCCACGACGGCCAGGAAGAGGTTGTAGAACCCCTGGTTGAAGGCCATTTCCTTGGTGGCCTCGGCCTCCGCGGCGGATATTCCGAAGGTCGCTCGCGTCCGCGCCGACGTCCACTGCAGTGACTCCATCACGAAGATGTAGCCGTGCAGCAGCACAGCGACTCCGGTGAAGATCAACCCGATCGCGGTCATCGATCCGCCTCTCCCGGGCCTCCGGCTTTGCCTTTGCCTTGGCCCTTGCCTTTCCCCTTGCCCTTCCCTTTACCGCCGGCGTCGCTGTCCGGCTTACCGCCTTCGTCGCTGTCGCCGATGGCTTCGGCTGCGCGTTTGCCGATCTGGCCGCTCTCATCGTGGTGCAACTGCGTCGAGGGAAGTGATCGGGGCGCAGCGGCCGCTGTTCCGGCCGCCACGAAAGCGATGGTGACGCCGATCGCCAGGGCGGACGCGATTCTGTGAGTCGACAACGTGTATCCCCTTCTCGTCGTGGAAGTGGTACGTCGGAGATGAACCGATCCAGCCTATAGGCGGTAACACCCATCCGCGGGTCTGCGCGCAGCGAAGTCCGTCGCGATTGCGCACAACCATTGGAGGATCTGTGAAGACTGAACTCGACGAGATAGCCATCGCGAGCACCGTGAAGGCCGGACACCGTGCACTGCGTGTACAGGTCGGCGATCCTCGCCAAGACCATGCGACACAGGGATGGCGGTGCACGTACCGCGTTGTCGGCAGTCCCGTTCGCGAAGCTCGCGGACCGGACAGGTTGGCTGCCATCTATGCCGCGTTGATCGACATTTCGCACGCCGCGACGCTCGTCAGCTCGTCGGGCCGCCCTGACGACTCGGACCACTCGCGAGTACCCGTGCATCCTCCCCTGCCGGTAGTCGGCACCTCGGCATCCGCCGCGAAGGCCCGCGAGTTCGGTCCGCCGCTGGCGGCCAAGGCCGTGCACACCACCGGGGGTCCGGTGGTGATCACGCTCGGACGACCCCGCCAAGACCCCGATCGACCGCACACGTTTCTCTGCCCCTTCCGGATCGACGATCGCACCGAAGCGTTCGGACAGGGGATCGACGAGGTGCGCGCGGTGATCTCGGCGGTCCGCGGTGTGGGCTCCATCCTGGGGATCCCGCTGGACTGGCCCGCGCCGCGCACCGTCGCGCGGGGACAACAACGGCGCTGACCAGGAAGGCAGCGGCGGTGCGTTATCGTCGGCTACCGGCGACGAAGCAAGCTGCCCCGACCATCCATGCTGACCTGACAATCAGGGAGGAATCGTGGACATTACCCAGCTGATCCTTGATGACCACCACGAGCAGCGGCGGCTGTTCGCGATCGTGGAACAGATCGATCGCACCGACACCGGTGCGCTGTCATCGATCTGGGACAGACTCGCGGCTTTCCTCGAGCTACACGCGCAGGCCGAAGAGGAGATCTTCTACCCCGCGCTGCTCGAGACGGGGATCGCGGCCAGGCGCACGAGCGCGGTGGAGGACGAGACGCTCGATGCCATCCACGATCACAACGAGATCAGAGACGCGGTGGCCGACGTCGCGCGTCACCACGTGGGCACCGATGACTGGTATGCCGCCGTCGCAGCGGCCAACCTCGCCAACAGCGACCACATGGCAGAGGAAGAACGCGAAGGCCTCACCGAATTCCGCCGGTTGGCCCCGGTATTGCAACGCCACCGGCTGGCTGTCACGTTCGCCGCCTACGAGGCGCGCCACTACGCCGGTGTCCGGCCGGTCGACAAGGATCCCGGCAGCTATGTCCGCGCCGTGGAGGAGCAGGAGCCCCTGGCGAACGGATCGCTCGCCGTGGGCAGTCTGAAGCAGAACTGATTCGAGACGTCGGGGAAATCGGCGCCCCTGTTTCGACCTGATGCGCTCGGGTATCGCGCGGTTGTAGATCGAACCACAGACCGCCGCCGGGAACAGGATGGCCGACCTCCTGACCGGCGGGCGGGCGGTTGCCGGGGTCAGCGCGTCCCGTTCGGGCGCTGTCCCACACGACGGCCCCGGCAACCGCCAACCACTCCGGCGCCGGAGGAGTCAGTGTTCGGGTGGGTCGGCCCGTTCGACACCGAGTTGCTGGTCGTCGAAGGCGCCCTGCGCTGATCGGCGATGTGCGAGCCAGGGTCGAACCAGCCAGGTCCCGATGAACAGTGCACCGAACACCACCCCCGCTACCGCCGCCGCGACAGGGCCCGCCACGACATCGAAGAGCAGCACCGCCACTCCGACAAGTGCCACGCCGAGCAGTATCACTCCGGTGAGCGCGAGTTGATTCGACGCCGAGACCAGCCACGCGAGCTGATGCCGGCGAAACAGCAGCCGATGCGCGGCCACGGGGGCGACCAGCAGCGCGGTAGCGCAGATCGAGGCGGTGAGAACGACCAGGTACAGCACCCGCATCGACGTGCTCAACGATTCGAATCGAGGCTGGAACGGCAGCACCATCAGAAACCCGGTGAGCAGTTGAACGCCGGTCTGCACCACGCGCAATTCCTGCAGCAGTGCTGCCCAGTTCCGGTCGAGCCGCTGGATCTCGGTCTCGCCACGAACGCGCTGATTCCAGGAAGAGTCATCCATCACCAGACCCTCCTGCCTCGGCGCTCCGAATACGGTCCATCGCCGAGCCGAGAACCCAGTTTGCGGTGGTGACTCGAGAACGCGCCGCCGTCCTCCACCGAAGTGATCACCCCAGTATTCACCTCCACGACAGAAAGTACGTCGGATACTCGGTCGAATCCGTACCCCATGGGCTATTACAACAGGACGGTCACAACGCCTGACAGACGAATACTCGCGTGCTCAAATGGGTACTACCAACCGCTCGTGAGAACGCAGGAACAGCCGGGACACCGCGAATCCTGCCGGTGCCGAGGAAATCCCGCTCGGGTGTAGTAGTCCTACCGGATCACCGGCCACAGTCCCCGCAGCGTCGGCGAAAGCACAGTTCCAGAAAGACCGAGGAAGTTGTCATGCGCTATTCCGACCATCTCGCACTCGACTTCGTTGATCCCGTGCCCGAATCGGAACCTGAAGCACCATTCGTCCACTGGCCCGAACCCAGTCCGTTGCAGTCATGGTGGACCGAGATCATGGGCGGGATCAGGAACAGAGCTATGCCGTGATCGTGCCGGCCCCGATAGCCAGATCGACACCGACCAGGCACACACCGACGTCGAGGTCGACGTGCTCGAGACCGGGCAATGCGAGACCGACGAGGGAGTCAGCGCCGTCCGGCTCAGGTGTGGTCGAGGAATCTCGAGAGCTGTTCGATGACGGCGAGTGGCTGCTCCTGCTGGACCCAGTGCCCGGCATCGGGTACCAAATAGGTACCGGTGAACTGCGCGCACACGTCTTCCGCCATGGTGCGCAGCGCGCCGGGCGATTGCCAAATACCCCAATCGCATCGGCCGGCAATGAATTGGGTGGGCACTTCGATACGTGGGACGGTCGGCGTTGCTGTGAGCGGCAGGGTGAGAGCTCTGTACCAGTTGAGTGGGCCCTGGAATTCCGTGCGACCGAATTCTCGAGCGTAGAAATTCAGTTCTTCGTCGGTCAGCCAGGAACAGCCGGCCCGCTCCTGCGGTGAGGGTAAGTGCGGCGCTACTGTTTCCGGCATGCCGACGCCCGCGTCCATGACGTAGTACCGCGGCAGGAGTGCCAAATCGGCCGCGGTCGGTCCCGGGAGTTCTCCGGCGTCCGCATTGCCCGGCCAGTCAGCGCTCTTCATATGGAAATACGCGCGCAGAAAGTCGGCGATCCCTTGCGGGGCATGGTAAATGTCTGCGGCGCTCGAGGTTCCCGCGAAATAATGCTGGTAGTGCCTGCGCGGTGGTGACAGCGCGCGCAGGGCGTCGTCGAGTTCGGTCGAGGACTTGGGGATTCCCGCACCGGCGAACGGCGCGCTCATCATCGTCAACGAGCTGATGACGTGTTCGCCGCCGAGCGTGGCCCATCCCGCGACAACAGAGCCGAAGTCGTGCCCGACCAGATGCGCCCGGTCATAGCCGAGTGCGCGAACCAGACTCAGCGCGTCGCGGGCCAGGTTGTCGGTTCGGAAGGACGCCAGGTCGGTGACATCGCTGCCCGTCGTTCGGCCGTAGCCGCGTTGATCAGGGGCGACCACATGAAATCCGGCGTCGGCCAGCGGCGCCAAGACCTTGCGCCACGAGTACGCCAGTTCGGGAAAACCGTGCAGCAGCACCACCAGCGGACGACCGGAACGGCTGTGGCCGGCTTCGAGAACGTGCACACGCAACCCGTTGACGTCGTCGACGAAACGAGACCTCACCCCCTCCGCCAGCCCCGGAAAGTCGACATCCTGACCCATAGCGCCCTCCTCCACCCACGAATGTGGTTGCGCCGCATTCAAACACGGACGCGGACAATCCGGCCAGCGGTCGTTCTCCTCGACCGAGTCGATGGTGTAGCTCGCTACACCATCGACTCGGTGGACAGCTCGATCGTATTTCCAGCCCGCGACGACAACCATGGAGTCATGACCGAGACACCAGCCGAGCAGACACTCGTGGTCGACATCGCCGGCGAACCCACCGTGGCGCTCGATGCCACGCAGGAGACACCGCAGCGCCGGACGGGCCCGCTGGGGGCGATCCTGCGCGCACCGTTCGAGGCCAGGACGTGGAAGGAGCTCGCCTATCTGGTCCTGTCGTTCGTTCTGGGCTGTGTGGCTGTGTGCTACCTGTTCTTCGGGTTCGGCGGCGGGCTGTACGCGTCGATCGTGCTCATCGGTATCCCGTTGCTGGCGGGGGTGCTGCTCGGCGGGCGGGTGTGGGGCCGGATCTACCGGTTCCTCGGGCGCGGGCTGCTCGGCGCCCACGTCGAATCACCACCGGATTTCACCAGGTCGAGCGGCTTGTTCGGTTTCCTGAAGAGCGCGTTCACCGATCGGCCGAGCTGGCGGGCGGTGTTGTTCCTGCTCGCGCAGTCGGTGCTCGGTGTCGCGGTGGGCTGGGTCGTCCTCGTGACGATCGCGATGGTCGGGTTCACGGCGATCTCCCCCGTGCCGTGGGCGCTGCTCGATCCGGTGCAGGTGGACGACAACGGCGTGGAGCACCACAGTCTCGCGCAGTTCGGAACGTTCTACATCGATACCTGGCCGCGGGCGCTCGCCATGGCGGGGATCGGCATTCTGCTGTGCTTCGCGCTGCCGTGGCTGATCCGGGCAATCTGCTGGGTGCATCGGATGCTGATCGTGCACCTGTTGGCGGCGACACCGCGCGACCGGCAACTGGCGCAATTGCGGGCCAGCAGACGCGCCGCGGTGGACGACGCGACCGCCACCTTGAGCCGGGTCGAGCGCGACCTGCACGACGGCACGCAGGCGCGGCTGGTCACCATCGCCATGGCGTTGGGCAGGGCCGAAGAACGACTGGCCGCGGGTGGCGACGCCCGTGACCTCATCGCCGAGGCGCGCGCCAACTCCAAGGAGGCGCTCACCGAACTGCGCGAACTGGTGCGCGGCATCCATCCACCCGCGCTCGAACTCGGTCTCGGCCCGGCGCTGGAGACGCTCACTGCCCGCTGCGCGGTGCCGGTCGACCTGCGTGTGCAGATCCTGCGGCGACCGAGCCCGGCCATCGAGGCGATCGCCTACTTCTCCGTCGCCGAACTACTGACCAATGTGGTCAAACACGCGCACGCGAACCGGGTGGCGGTGTCGGTGCTGCCCGACAGTGTGCGGTCCATCGCGGTCACCGTGCGGGACAACGGAATCGGTGGTGCGCCCCGTCCCGGCACGCAGACCGTCACCGGCAGTGGGCTGGCCGGGCTCGCCGCCCGCGCTCTCGCTGTCGACGGCACGCTCACCGTCGACAGTCCCGCCGGTGGGCCTACCGTGGTGACCATGATCCTGCCGAACGAGGGCCCGCAGTGACCGCGGGCGGTGCGCACGGACCGTTGCGGGTGGTGATCGCCGAGGACAGCGCGATCCTGCGCGACGGGCTGGCCGGGCTGCTCACCGAACGCGGTCACGAGGTGGTGGCGATGGTCGGCGACGCGACGTCGCTGAGCGAGGTCGTCGGCACCCACCGGCCCGATGTCGCGGTGGTGGATGTGCGGATGCCGCCCAGCTTCACCGACGAGGGTCTGCTGGCCGCCATCGAACTGCGCAGGAAATATCCGGATACCGGCGTGCTCGTGTTCTCGCAGTGGATCGAAACCCGGTACGCCACAGAGCTTCTCGCCGCCGGAGCCAGCGGCGTCGGCTACCTGCTCAAGGATCGCGTCGCCGACGTCGGTGACTTCGTCGACGCGCTGCACCGGGTCGCCACCGGCGGCACCGCACTCGATCCCGAAGTGGTGAGTCAGCTGATGGGCGCGTCCCGGCAACAGGATTCGCTCGCCCGGCTCACCCCGCGCGAGCGGGAGGTGCTCGAGCTGATGGCGCAGGGGCTCACCAACAACGCCATCGCCACCTCGCTCACCGTCACCGAGCGGGCCGTCGAGAAGCACATCGGCAATATCTTCACCAAACTCGATCTGCCACCGTCGGATACCCGCCATCGCAGAGTGCTGGCGGTGCTGCGGCTCAAGGGATGAGCCGCAGACGACACACCGTCATACGGCAGGGCCGCTGTTCGGCGCTGTCGCGGCGACACTGCCCGCGATGCCCTTGGCGATGGAGCCGGTGATCCGCTCGGTCACCGCGCTCGTCGAGCGCAGCAGCAGTTGCAGCGCGGGCTTGCCCTCCACGGCGAAGGTCCACGTCAGCCGGGTTCCCGTGGCGGTCGGCGTCAGCTCGATGTCCTCGGCGAAGCGGCGCAGGCCGGGGATCGAGGCGAAGTCGACGGTAAAGGTCATGCGCCGCTGGTCATCCCAGCGGTAGAAGCGTTCGGTCAGCGCGGCGATGCGCCCGAGGGTGACGACGCGGCAGGTGCCGACGCCGAACGGGCGCGGTGTGGTCCACCGCATGCCGGTGACCAGCCCGGACCACGACACCAGCGCGTCATCGGCGACCAGGGCCGCCCACACCGCCGAGGGCGGCGCGGCAATGTCGATGACGTGGACGTAGCGGTTCGCCGCGCTCGCGAGGAACGCGTCGTCGGATTCGGTCAATGCGAAAGCCTGAGCCATGACTGTCCTTGTTCTTCCTGTTGTCGATCGACTGTCGATAATCCGTTCCAGCACAGGGCGGCCGCGGTGTCGACCGCGTCGCTTTTGGAGATCGGCCGCCCTGCCTCGAGCCAGTGGCCGGCCGTGAGGCGGCTGATACCCACCAGCGCCCAGGCGTGGATCTCGGCCCTGGCCTCGTCCACCCCGCCCGCGCGCAGTTCCACGCTCACCAGGGCGGCGCAGTCGCGCATCGCGGTGCGCACCCGCCACTCGACCGACGGCTCGCTGGGCACCGGCGATTCGAACACCAGCACATACCCGCCGACGTCGTGTTCGACGAAATCGAAGTAGGACATCACCGCCCGGCGCACCCGCTGCCGTGGGTCGGTGTCGCGGGCGACGGCGGCCCGGACGCCGTCGACCATCCGATCCAGATTGTGCTGCAGCACAGCGAGATACAGGTCGAGTTTGCCCGCGAAGTGGTCGTAGAGCACCGGTTTGCTGATCCCGGACCGCGCGCTGATCTCCTCCATCCGGGCGCCGTGGTAGCCGTGCGCGACGAACACGTCTTGCGCGGCGACCAACACCGCCTGTCTGCGGCGGGCCCGCGCGGCGGGCCCCCGCAGACCGAGCGGTGACGTGTCGGTTCGCACCTAGCTGTCTGCCTCGGTCACCGGTCGGCCTCCGCGGAACGGTCCCGGATGTCGGTGACGATGGCGGAGAAGTCGCGCCCGGCGTCGGTCTGGTTGAACCGCGCGTAGATCGCGGCGGCGAGTTCGCCGAGCCGGCCGTCGACCCCGTTGGCCTGCAACGCGTTCGCGGCCAGGGTGAGGTCTTTCGACATCAGCGCGGTAGCGAAGCCGGGCTGGTAGTCGTTGTTGGCCGGGCTGGTGGGGACCGGGCCGGGCACCGGGCAGTAGCTGGTCAGTGCCCAGCTCTGGCCGGATGCGGTGGAGACCACGTCGAAGAACGACTGATGGCTCAGGCCGAGCCGCTCACCGAGAACCAGTGCCTCCGACAAGCCGATCATGGAGATCCCGAGCAGCATGTTGTTGCAGATCTTGGCGGCCTGACCGACGCCGGAGTCACCGCAGTGCACCACCTTGCCGCCCATTACCTCCAGCACATCGCCGGCGTCGGCGAAGTCGGCGGCCGTGCCGCCGACCATGAAGGTGAGGGTGCCCGCGGTGGCACCGGCCACCCCACCGGAGACCGGTGCGTCCAGCGGCCGATGTCCGGCCGTCACAGCCTGGGCCGCAGCGGCTTTCGCGTCGGCCACATCGATGGTGGAACAGTCGAGGAACAGGGTGCCCGGCGTGGCGGCGGGCAGCAGCTCGGCGTAGACGTCGAGGACGAGTTTGCCGTTGGGCAGCATGGTGATCACCACGTCACGGTTGACGGCGGCCTCGACGGCGGTGGCCACCACCGTCGCGCCGTCGGCGCGCGCCTGCTCCTGCGCGGCGGGCACCGGGTCGTAGGCGAGCACGTCGTAGCCCGCCCGCACCAGATTCGCCGCCATCGGGCCGCCCATGTGGCCGAGCCCGAGGAAACCGATCGTCTTCGTCATCGCTGTGCCTCCGCTGTCGTCGAACCCAGCTCCGCCGCACCCAGTCCGGCGAAGTACGCCGCCACCTGCTCGTCGGTCACCTCGGCGAGGGTCGCGGGCCGCCACTGGGGATTGCGGTCCTTGTCGATCACCTGGGCGCGGATGCCCTCGACCAGGTCGTGCGAGCCGAGTGAGGCGATCGAGACCCGATATTCCTGGTCCAGCACCGCCTCGAGGCTCGGCAGGTCCTGCGCGGCACGCAAGGCCCGCAGCGTGACCTTCAGCGCAACTGGGGATTTCGCGAGGAGAGCAGCGGCTGCCTCGACGGCCTCGGGCGCTTCGTCGGCCTGGAGCCGCGCCGCGATCTCCTCGACGGTGTCCGCGCTGTAGCAAGCGTCGATCCAGCGCTGCTGTGCGAGCAGGTCCGAGGCCGGCGCGGACTCGGCGAACTTCGCGATCGCCGCGTCGACACCGACGGTGCCCAGCGCGTCGAGCAGCTCGGGTAGTGCGTCGGAGGGCACGTAGTAGTCGGCGAATCCGGCCGCGATCGCGTCGCCCGCGGACATCCGCGCGGTGGTCAGCGCCACGTGCGTGCCGAGCTCACCCGGTGCCCGCGAGAGCAGGTAGGTGCCACCGACATCGGGGACGAAACCGATGCCGACCTCGGGCATCCCGATCTTGGACCGTTCGGTGACGATGCGGTGGCTGCCGTGTCCGGCCAGGCCGACCCCACCGCCCATCACGATGCCGTCCATGAGCACCACATACGGCTTGGGATAGCTGCCGATCAGCGCGTTGAGGTGGTACTCGTCGCGCCAGAACCGCCCGGTGGGCGAATCGGTGCCCGCCGTACCGCCTTTCGCGTCGGCGTGGATGGCCACGATGTCGCCGCCCGCGCAGAGCCCGCGCTCCCCCGCGCCGGTGACCACGACGGCGCGCACCGCGTCGTCGTGAGCCCAGGAGCGCAGCGCGTCGGTGATGGCCAGTGTCATCGCGTGATTGAGCGCGTTGATGGCCTTGGGCCGGTTCAGGGTGATCACGCCGAGACCGTCACGGACGGCGATCAGCACCTCGGGTTCGTCGGTCATGCTGCTCCGATCAGCGAGCGGGCGACAACCACCCGCATGATTTCGTTGGTGCCCTCGAGGATCTGGTGCACCCGCAGGTCGCGCACGATCTTCTCCAGGCCGTATTCGTGCAGGTAGCCGTAGCCACCGTGCAATTGCAGTGCCTTGTTGGCCACGTCGAACCCGGTGTCGGTGGCGAATCGCTTCGCCATCGCGCACAGCGATACCTTGTCCGCCGCGTCCGCGTCGAGCGCGGCGGCGGCCCGCCACAGCAGCGTCCGCGCCGCCTCCAGTTCGGTGGCCATGTCGGCCAGCTCGAACTGTAGTGCCTCGTTGCGCACCAAGGGTTTTCCGAAGGCGTGGCGTTCGGTGAGGTAGCGGACCGTCTTGTCGAGCGCGGCCTGCGCGCCGCCGATCGAGCAGGCGGCGATATTGAGCCTGCCACCGTTGAGGCCGTTCATCGCGATCGAGAAGCCGTCGCCCTCCTCACCGAGCCGGTTGGCGACCGGCACCCTGGCACCGTCGAGGATCACCTGCCGGGTCGGCTGCGCGTTCCAGCCCATCTTCCGTTCGTTCGGTCCCACCGTCAGACCCGGTGTGTCGGCCGGGACGATCAGCGCCGAGATGCCGCGCGGGCCGTCCCCGCCGGTTCGCACCATCATCACGTACACGTCGTTGGCGCCGGCGCCGGAGATGAATTGCTTGGCGCCGGACAGGATGTAGTCCTCGCCGTCGCGAACGGCCTTGGTACTCAAGGCCGCCGCGTCGGATCCGACGCCCGGTTCGGTGAGCGCGTAACTGCCGAGCAGCTCCAGCGCGGCCATTCCCGGCACCCACCGGTGGCGCTGCTGCTCGGTGCCGTAGGCATCGATCATCCAGGTCGCCATGTTGTGGATGGAGATGTACGCCGCGACCGAGGGGCACCCGGTCGAGAGCTGTTCGAAGATCCGCACCGCGTCGAGCCTGCGCAGTTCGGAGCCGCCGACATCGGCGCGCACCGCGATGCCGCCGAGGCCGAGCGGGCCCGCCTTGTGCAGCACGTCGACCGGGAAGTGTTTGCGCTCATCCCAATCCAGCGCGTTGGGCGCCAGGAACTCGTCGGCGAACTGGCGCGCGGTCTCGCCGATCGCGCGCTCGTCCGCATCGAGGGTGAACATCGCCGCCTCAGTCCATCGTCGGGATGACGAAAGCGTTGGACTCCTTGAGCCCGGCAGGCCAACGCTGGGTCACCGTCTTGGTCTTGGTGTAGAACCGGATCGAATCCGGGCCGTGCTGGTTGAGATCACCGAAGCCCGAGCCCTTCCAGCCACCGAAGGTGAAGTAGGCGATCGGCACCGGAATCGGCACATTGACCCCGACCATGCCGACCTGCACACGAGCGGAGAAATCGCGCGCGGTGTCACCGTCGCGGGTGAAGATCGCGACACCGTTGCCGTATTCGTGCTCGTCGACCAGCTTCAGCGCTTCTTCGTAGTCGCCCGCGCGGACCACGGTGAGCACCGGGCCGAAGATCTCCTCTTTGTAGATCCGCATATCGGCGGTGACATTGTCGAACAGGCTCGCGCCGACGAAGAAGCCGTTCTCGGCACCCTCGACGCTCAGGCCGCGGCCGTCGACCACCAGGTCGGCGCCCTCGTCGACCCCGATCTGGACGTAGTCGTTGACCCGGTTCACCCCATCGAGCCCGACCAGCGGACCGAAATCGGCGCCCGCGTCGTCGGAGCGCCCGACATTGAGCTTGTGCACCCGCTCGGTCAGCTTCGCGACCAGCCGATCAGCGGTCTCCGCGCCCACCGGCACAGCCACCGACAGCGCCATGCAGCGCTCCCCCGCGGACCCGTACGCCGCGCCGATCAGCTGATCGGCGACATCGTCGAGGTCGGCATCGGGCATCACGACCGCGTGGTTCTTGGCCCCACCGAAACACTGCGCGCGCTTGCCGTTGGCGGTCGCGGTCTCGTAGATGTACTGGGCGATCGGAGTCGAGCCGACGAAACCGACCGCCTTGATCCGCTTGTCGCCCAAGATCGTGTCGACGGCTTCCTTGCCGCCGTTGACCACGTTGAACACCCCCGGCGGCAGACCCGCCTCGAGGAACAGCTCGGCCAGGCGCAGCGGCACCGACGGATCGCGTTCGGAGGGCTTGAGCACGAAGGCGTTACCGCAGGCCAGCGCCGGACCTGCCTTCCACAGCGGGATCATCGCCGGGAAGTTGAACGGCGTGATGCCCGCGACGACACCCAGCGGCTGACGCATCGAGTACACGTCGATACCGGTGCCCGCGCTGTCGCTGTACTCGCCCTTGAGCAGGTGCGGGATGCCGATCGCGAACTCGATGACCTCGAGGCCGCGCTGGATGTCGCCCTTGGCGTCGGCGATGGTCTTGCCGTGCTCGGAGGAGAGCAGCGCGGCCAGGCTGTCCATCTCGTCGTTGACCAGGTTCACGAACTTCATCAGCACCCTGGCCCGCTTCTGCGGGTTGAACGCCGCCCACACCGGCTGAGCCGCGGCCGCGTTGTCGATCACCGCGCTCACCTCGGCGGCATTCGCCAGCGGAACCTTGGCCTGCACCTGCCCGAGATTCGGATCGAAGACGTCGCCGAAGGCGCCGGAAGTGCCGGTGACGTGCTTGCCGCCGATGAAGTGCGTGAGTTCGCGAACCATGCCAGTCCTACTCCGTTGATGTCGGTCGCGCGGTGTGCGCAGTTGGAGGGTTTCCAATAGTTGGATGTCCAAGTAATTGGTACCTTCGCAGTCCGGCCCGGTGTTTGTCAATGCAGGGACCGACACTATTGACATACCGCCAACAAAGTAGTGCAGAACTCGAGACCAGCTACGCGGGGGCCGACCGGGTCACCGAGGACCCGACCCCCCGATGCGGAGCCCGCGCTTACAACCCGGCTACCAGAATCGGAACCACGTACGTGCGGGCGAACGCTGCCAATGCTTGCTCCGAGCCGGTGTCGATGGTGCCCACCGGCTGCAGGATCAGCGAGTGCACCACGCGGCAGACCACTTCGACCCGAGCGCTCAGGTCGGGAATGTCGGGAAATCGGCTGTCCTCGAGCACCTTTCGGAGGATCTCGGTGGACGCCGCGACCGAGAGCAGGAAGAACGACGCCCCGTCGACGGTGAGCTGGGGCAGCAGGCGGTCGGCCTCCAGCGTGAGCAGCCGCTCGACCAATGGGTGCGCCCGCCAGCGCGTGATCACGGTGGTGAACACGTCGACGACGATGTCGTCGAAGGTGTCGTGGCGCGCCGGGATCTCACCCAGGTCGGCCAGCAGCCTGCGCACCTCCCGTTCGAAGGCCGCGCTCACCACATCGTCGCGCGAACCGATCCGCCGGTAGACGGTGGCGCGGTCGACGTCGGCGGCCTTGGCGATGTCCTCGATCGTCGTCTTGCGCACGCCCACCCGCTCGAACTGCACGAGGGCGGCATCGAGAATTCGTTCTTCGACGGAGTCGGCGGTGGGCGAATTTCCCGAGGTCGCGGCGGCGGAGAGCACGCTTCGACGGTATCAGGCGCGGCGGGTCCCGATCACAACCGCAGATCAGATCCGTCTGCAACATTGCGATACTATTTGTTGCACTGTACGGTTCCGATATGGCTGATAACGGTGCAACGGCGCGCTCCTATCAGGAACAAGCGCACGCAATTCACGCGCGGGATGTGCATTTCGACTTCTCGTCGGTGCCCCTGCACTACATCCCGGGCGAAGTCCTCGCGACACATGTCACCAACGTGATGCATCTCGTCCTCCCCGAGGGCGAACGGGCGATGGCCACCTGCCTGGCCGAAGCCCTGCCCTATATCGAGGACGAGCGGCTGCGGGAGGAGGTCACCGGGTTCATCGGCCAGGAATCGATGCACGCCAGCAGCCACGAGGGCGCGCGGCGGCATCTGCAGTCGATCGGACTCGATGTCGAGTCCTATGTCGCCAAGATCGCCTGGATGGTCGACCGGATCCTGGGCGACCAGGGACTCACCGGCCGCGCCAAAGAGGAATGGCTCAAGGAACGCCTCGGCCTGTTCGCCGGGATGGAACACTTCACCGCCGTCATCGGCGAGTGGCTGCTGGAATCGGACGTACTCGCCGAGCTCGGGATGGACCCGACCATGCTCGACCTGGTGCGCTGGCACGGCGCCGAGGAGGTCGAGCACCGCAGCGTGGTGTTCGACGCCTACATGCACGTCGACGGCGGCTACGCCCGCCGACTGCGCACCGGGCTGCTCGCCAGCGGCACCCTGCTGCCGCTGTTCGTCATCTCGACCGCGTACCTGTATCGCCAGGATCCGAGCAAGGACAAGGGCCGCTCCTGGGCCAGGCAATTCGTCAGCGCCACCGTGCGCGGGGTGATTCCGAGCTTCACCACGTTCGTCACCGAGATGCCGCGCTACCTGCGACCGAGTTTCCATCCCTCCCATCTGGGTTCGATGGACAACGCGCTGCGGTATCTGGCGCACTCGCCGGCGGCTCGCGCGTGAACCCTCCCGCGGGTGTCGCGACACCGAGCCTGCGAGCCCTCGGTGCCGCCGTCGACATCTACAAGAAGGTTTTCACCCAGCCCGCGCTGTCGCCACCACATCCGGTGCGGCACAACGGCTTCGATCTCGACGTGCGGGTGGAAGCGGTGCACGCCGAGGCCGCCGACGTGGTGAGTCTGACCCTGGTGGGCGCCGACGGCGGGGACCTGCCGTCGTGGCGGCCGGGATGCCACATCGATGTCTTCCTTGCCTCGGGCCGCCAGCGCCAGTACTCGCTGTGCGGTGACCCGCGCGACCGCCATCGCTACCGGATCGCGGTGCGCCGCATAGACAACGGCGGCGGCGGATCGCGGGAGATGCACACCCTGCGCGCCGGTGACGTGTTGCGCATCCGCGGTCCGCGCAACGCCTTCACCTTCGTCGAGACCGCGCCGTCGTATCTGTTCATCGCCGCGGGCATCGGGATCACCCCGATCCTGCCTATGGCTCGGGCGGCCGGTTCCCGAGGGCGGCTGGTCTATCTGGGCCGTTCGCGCGAGACCATGCCGTTCCTGGCCGAGCTCCCGGCAGGCGCCGAGGTGCGCCCCGACGACGAATTCGGCTCACCCGATCTGCCCGCACTGCTGGCCACCGCCGCCCCCGGTGCGGCGGTCTACGTGTGCGGTCCTCCCCCGGTGCTCGACGCCGCCCAGCGCAGCCTGTTCGCGCTGAATCCCACTGCCTCGCTACACACCGAACTGTTCTCGGCGCGGCCGGTGACCGACGGCAAAGCCTTCGACATCACCCTCGCGCGCAGCGGGCGGACCGTGCGCGTCGAGAGCACCGAAACCGCGCTCGACGCGATCCGCCGGGTGCGCCCCGACGTCGTCTACTCCTGCCGACAGGGTTTCTGCGGCAGCTGCAAGACCAAGGTCCTCGCGGGCTCGATCGATCATCGCGACCGACTGCTCCCCCCGGGCGAGCGTGCCGACCACCTCCTCACCTGCGTGTCCCGTTCCGCCGGTGGCGCACTCACGCTGGACCTCTGACCGCGAAAGGCACGCCTCCCGTGACCACCACCCTCAGCTTCGACGTCCACAGCCCCGCGACCGGTGCCCTGGTCGGTTCCTATCCCAGCCACGACGAGAGCGCCGTCGAGGCCGCCGTCGAACGGGCCCACGGTGCCGCGACCTGGTGGCGCACCGCGGGTTTCGACGAACGTGCGCGTCGTCTCGATCGCTGGCGCGCCGAGATCACCCGCGGCCGTGACGAACTCGCTCGCATCATGAGCCAGGAGATGGGCAAACCCCACTCCGACGCCGCGCTCGAGATCGTGATGGCGCTCGAACACCTGAAATGGGCCGCGCACAACGCGAAAGACGTGCTCGGTCCGCGATCGGTCGCGCCCAGCCTGTTGACCGTCAACCAGGCCTGCCGGCTCGAGTACCGCCCCTTCGGCGTGGTCGGGGTGATCGGCCCCTGGAACTACCCGGTGTTCACCCCGCTCGGCTCGATCTCGTTCGCCCTCGCCGCGGGCAACGCGGTGGTGTTCAAACCCAGCGAGTACACCCCGGGAGTCGGCGTCTGGCTCGCCGAGGCGTTCGCCCGCGCCGTCCCCGAACAGCCGGTGCTGCAAGTGATCACCGGCGGCGGTGAGACCGGCGCGGCGCTGTGCCGCAGCCGGGTCGGCAAGATCGGGTTCACCGGTTCCACCGAGACGGGCAAACGCGTGATGGCCGCCTGTGCGCAGCGGCTCACGCCGGTGCTCATGGAATGCGGCGGCAAGGACGCACTCGTCGTCGACGCCGACGCCGACCTCGGCGCCGCCGCCGACGCCGCGCTGTGGGGTGGCATGGCCAATGCCGGGCAGACCTGCCTCGGAGTGGAGCGGGTGTACGTCCACACCGACGTCTACGACACCTTCCTCACCGAACTGCTCGATCGGGCCCGCGGCCTGCGAGCCGGGTCGGGAACAGCGAAGATCGGTCCGATCACCATGCCCAAACAGCTGGCCGTGATCCACCGCCACATCGAGGACGCCCTCGCGCGCGGCGGGCGGGCGTTGCTGGGCGGCCTCGACGCCATCGAGGGCCAGTTCGTGCAGCCGACCATCCTGGTCGACGTGCCGCACGACGCCGCGGCGGTCACCGAGGAGACCTTCGGCCCGACGCTGGTCGTCACCCGGGTCGCGTCCATGGACGAGGCGATCGAGCGGGTCAACGACTCGGAGTACGGGCTCGGCGCCACCGTCTTCGCCCGCCGCGACGGCGACGCCATCGCCGACCGCATCGACGCGGGCGCCACCTCGATCAACGCGTTCGTCGCGCACGCCACCATCCCGGCGCTGCCGCTGGGCGGGGTCGGCGCCTCCGGCTTCGGCCGGGTGCACGGTCCCGACGGTCTGCGCGAGTTCACCTACGCCAAAGCGACTACGCGGCAACGGTTCCCCTCGCCGCTGGCGCTCACGACATTCACCCGCAGCGCCCGGATCGACACCGTCGTCGATCGCCTGGTCTCGGTGCTGCACGGAAGGATCGGCTGACCCATGCCCGCAGAACACACGCACATCGTCGTGCTCGGCGCCGGATTCGGCGGGATCGGGCTGACGATCAAACTCCGCGAAGCCGGCTTCGACGACATCGTCGTGCTGGAACGCGCCGACGACCTCGGCGGCACCTGGCAGGCCAACACCTACCCCGGCTGCGCCTGCGATGTCCCCTCCCAGCTCTACAGCTACTCCTTCGCGCCCAACCCGGAGTGGTCGCGCACCTACGGCAAGCAGCCCGAGATCCTCGACTACCTGCGCACTGTCGCCGAGTCCAACGACGTGATCCGGCACGTGCGGCTCGGTACCGAACTCGTGGACGCGCGCTGGGACGACGAGCGGTCGCTGTGGCGGATCGAGACCTCGCGAGGCGAGCTCACCGCGGACTACTTCCTCTCCGCCGCAGGAATTTTCGCGGAGGCGAAGTATCCGTCGCTGCCCGGTCTCGACACCTTCGAGGGCACGGCCTTCCATTCCCTGCACTGGGACCACGACCACGATCTGACCGGCAAGCGCGTCGCGGTGATCGGCACGGGCGCCTCCGCGGTCCAGTTCGTACCGGAGATCCAGCCGAAGGTCGCCGCGCTGACGGTGTTCCAGCGGTCGGCGCCGTGGATCGTGCCGCGGATGGACCGCCCGACGATCGGGCTCGAACGTCGCCTGCTGCGTCAGATCCCGTTGGCACAGAAGGCTGTTCGGGGGACCTGGTATTCGCTGATCGAGGGTTTCGGGCTGGTCGGGTTCGTCGACAACCGATTCCGGCATCCCTTCGAGCTGCTGGGCCGGATCCAGCTGCGCCGCCAGATCCGCGACCCGAAGCTGCGTGCGAAGGTGACGCCGGACTACATGATCGGCTGCAAGCGAGCCATCTTCTCCGACGCCTATCTCCCCGCCCTCGACAAGGACAACGTCGACGTCGTCACCGACGGTATCGCCGAGGTGCGCGCACGCTCCATCGTGACCCGCGCCGGGGTCGAGATCCCCGTGGACACCATCATCTACGGCACCGGTTTCACCTCGACGCCGAGTGTTTTCGATCGCATCGTCGGCCACGACGGGCGCTCGATCGCCGAGCTGTTCCGGCAGCGTCCGCAGACCTATCTCGGTGCCGCGGTGGCCGGGTTCCCGAATTTCTTCTGCACCCTCGGTCCGTTCGGTGCGGCGGGCAACCAGTCGGCGGTGTTCATGATCGAGTCGCAGATCGCCTACATCGTCGACGCACTGAGCACGCTGCGCGCCCGCGGCGAAACCCGCATCGAGGTGCGGTCGCAGGTCCAGCGCGACTTCGTCGAGGAGATGGGCAGGCGCAGCGCCGAGACCGTGTGGCTCACCGGCGGCTGCGAGAGCTACTACACCACCGCCGAGGGCGGCAACGCCGGGCTGTATCCGAACTGGAGCTTCGAATACCGCCGCCGCACCAGACGATTCGACATCGAGTCCTATGAGGTGTCGGCATGATGGGCCTGCCCGATCTCGCGCCGACCTCCTGGTTCACGCGTTCCTACGACGTGGCGGGCAAGGTCGTCCTGATCACCGGCGCGGGCCAGGGCATCGGCCGTGAGCTGGCCGCGATCCTGTCCCATCGTGGTGCGCGGGTCGTGGTGGTCGATATCGACGCGGTCGCGGCCCGCCGGGCCGCCGACGAGTTGGGTTTGGACGCCCACGGTATCGGCGCCGATGTCGCCGACCGGGCGCAGATGACAGCGGCGGTCGACGAGGTGGTGCGCCGATTCGGCACCCTCGACGTGGTGGTCGCCAATGCGGGCGTGACGCCCGAGCCCGCCACCGTGCGCACGATGGACCCGGCGGACTTCGACCGGGTGATCGGGATCAACCTCACCGGCGTGTTCAACACCGTGCACCCGGCCCTGGACCACATCGTGTCCGCGCGCGGGCACGTCGTGGTGGTGTCGTCGTGCGCGGCGTTCGCACCGGGGATGGGCGGCTCGCCGTACATGGTGAGCAAGGCCGCGGTCGAACAGCTGGGGCGGGCGCTGCGCGTGGAACTCGCCGCGAGCGGGGCCAGTGCCGGCGTCGCGTACTTCGGCGTCGTCGACACCGCGATGACCCACGACATGCTCGACACCGACGACCTGGGCAAAGAGCTCGACGCGATGCTGCCGTGGCCGCTCAATGTGCGGATCACCGCCGAGTACGCGGCCAAGACGATCGCCGACGGCATCGCCCGGCGCGCACCGCGCACCATCGCCCCGAGCGGGTGGGAGCCCTACGCGTTGCTGCGCGGTGCGATCAACGTCGTGCTCGATCACCGGCTCGCCGCCGACTCCACGGTGCACGCGCTGATCCGGGCGATCGAGCAACGCCGGTGAGCGCCGAACGCGGGTCGCTGCGGGCGCGCACCGTCCGGCGGGTGTCGGCGCTCACGGTGGGTCAGCTGGCCGCGTTCGCGCCGGTGAACGCCTACACGCTGCCGCCGTCGCGGTTGCTGATCGAACAGGCACTGCGGGCGGGCGCGCCGCCGTTGCGCGCGACGGCGACCGAGCCGGTGGACGAGGACGGGATCCGCGGCGAGTGGGTGCGTGGGCCGCGCGCCGACCGTACCGACGCGGTCGTGCTCTACATCCACGGCGGCGGGTTCGTCGCCGGTTCGGCCCTCGGGTACCGCGGCGTCGCCTCCCGGCTGTCCACCGCGACCAAGCTCGCGGTGTTCACCCTCGACTACCGCCTCGCGCCCGAGCACCCGTTCCCGGCCGCACCCACCGATGTGGCCGCCGCCTTCGAGTGGCTGTCGCGGCGCTGTCCGGCGGACCGGATCGTCGTCGCCGGTGATTCCGCCGGCGGCTTCCTGGCCGCTCATCTGACCATCGAGAACGCCCGCGCCGGGCAGCCCGAACCGGGTGCGCTGGTGTTGTTCTCCCCGATGGCCGACCTGAGTCTGGCCACCGCCATCGGCCACGAGAACCAGCACCGCGACGGTCTGCTGTCCACCCAGATCGCCAGGCAGGCGATCGCCGCGTTCACCGCCGAACCGTTCGACCTGCGGCCTGTCCACGGAATGCGGCTGCCGCCCACCTTGATCCACGCCAGCGACACCGAGTACTTCGGCGCCGACGCGACCGAACTCGCGCGGCGCTGGCAGGCCACCGGGGCGCAGTGCGAACTGCAGGTGTGGCCGGATCAGATGCACGCCTTCCAGACCCTGCCGATCGTCGTCCCCGAGTCGAGGACCGCCTATCGCGCAGCGGCTCGCTTCGTCGCCACCCATCTCGACACCGCCCCCGCGGTCATGACCCAGAAAGCGCCTGCCTCGTGAGCATTTCCCGTTTCGACACCCTGCCCGCAGCGTTCCAGCACACCGCCTCGATCGCCCCCACCGCGATCGCCTTGCGCACCCCCGGCGACACCAAGACCCTCACCTGGGCCGAGTACGCGACCCAGGTCCGCGCCGTCGCCGCCGGACTGGCCGGTCTCGGGGTGCGTCGCGGCGACACCGTGGCACTGATGATGAGCAACCGGGTGGAGTTCTATCCCCTGGAAGTGGGTGCGCAGCATCTGGGCGCCACCTCGTTCTCGGTGTACAACACGCTCTCCCCCGAACAGCTCGCCTACGTGCTCGGCAATGCCGGAGCGCGCGTGGTGATCTGCGAGCCGCAGTACGCGAAGCTCATCGCCTCGTCCGGGGTCGACGTCGACCACATCGTGTGCGTAGACGAGGCGCCCGAGGCAACCCTGTCGGTGAAGGATCTGCTCGCGGCGGGCCGTGACGATTTCGACTTCGACGCCGCCTGGCGCGCGGTCCGTGGCGAGGACGTCGCGACACTCATCTACACCTCGGGCACCACCGGCGCGCCCAAGGGCGTCGAGACCACCCATGCCGCCCTGCTGTTCCAGGTGTACGGCATCGCCGACATCCTCGGCATCGAATTCGGTGACACCATCACCTCGTTCATGCCGACCGCGCACATCGCCGACCGGCTGACCGCGCTCTATGTCCAGGAGGTGCTCGGCACCCAGGTGACCAGTGTCGGCGATCCCAAGCAGATCGCCGCCGCCCTCGCCGACCTGCATCCGACCATCTGGGGCGCGGTGCCGCGGGTGTGGGAAAAGCTCAAGGCCGCCATCGAATTCAAGGTCGCGGCCGAACCCGACGAGACCCGCCGCCAGGGCATGGCGTGGGCGATGTCGGTCGCCGCGGCCCGCGCCGCCCATCAGCTCGCCGATGAACCGGTACCCGCCGAGCTCGCCGCCGAATGGGCGCGGGCCGACGAACTGGTGCTGAGCAAGCTGCGCGCCGCCCTCGGTCTGGACCGGGTGCGGTGGGCCATGTCCGGCGCGGCCCCGATCCCGCCGCAGACGCTGGCCTTCTTCGCCGGTCTCGGCATCCCGATCGCCGAGATCTGGGGCATGTCGGAACTGTCGTGCATCTGTAGCGTCAGCCATCCCCGTGACGCCAAGCTCGGGGCGGTCGGAAAGCTGTTGCCCGGCATGGAATCACGGCTGTCCGACGACGGTGAACTGCACGTGCGTGGGCCGCTGGTGATGAAAGGCTACCGAGGGATGCCCGAGCAGACCGCCGAGGCGATCGACGCCGACGGCTGGTTGCGCACCGGCGACATCGTCAGCATCGACGACCACGGCTACCTTCGCGTCGTCGACCGCAAGAAGGAGATGATCATCAACGCGGCGGGCAAGAACATGTCCCCCACCAACATCGAGAACGCGATCAAGGCGGCCACGCCGCTGATCGGCGCGATGGCCGTGCTCGGCGACGGCCGGTCCTACAACACCGCGCTGATCGTGCTCGACGCCGAGTCCGTCGAGCCCTACGCACGCGAGCACGCGCTCCCCGACGCCTCCGCCGCCGCGCTGGCGGTCGATCCCACGGTGCGGGCCGCGATCGAAGCCGGTGTGGCACAGGGCAACAGCAAGCTCTCGCGGGTGGAGCAGATCAAGCGCTTCCGCATTCTGCCCACGTTCTGGGAGGCGGGCGGTGACGAGGTCACGCTCACCTTGAAGCTCAAGCGCAAGGTCATCGCCGAGAAGTACACCGCGCAGATCGACGAGCTCTACGCGGAGAACCCGCCCGCCGAGGTCGTCAACGCCGGATAGCGGTACCCGACTCGTCCGACCCCGCCTGGCGCGGTCGGACGAGTCGGGTTGTCTGCAAGGCGAAGTAGAACTCGGCGGCCGCGGTGGGATCGGTACAGCTGCGGCCGGTGAGGGCTTCGATTCGCCGCAGCCGTTGGTGCACGGTGTTGCGGTGGAAGTGCAGTCGTTTCGCCGCATCGGCCACCACCCCGCCCGCGGCGAACCACGCCTCGAGCGTCTCCAACAGCGTGTCCCGCTCCATCGCGGGCAGCTCGAGGACCGAGCCGAGAATTCCGGTGGCGAGCTGACGACTCACCTCCGGCAGATGCGCGATCAGCAACGGGATCGGCTGGTCACCGAAGTTGTTGACCTCGATATCGCCGGGCCGGGCGCACCGGCACGCCAGTTTCGCCTCGTGGAGCGCGTCGTGGGCTCGACGCGGATCGTCGAACGGGCGGCTCACCCCGACCCGGCCGGTGGCCAGGCCCCCGAGGACCGCGTCGGCTTCGGCCCGCGCCGTGCCCGGTTTCAGGCTGATCAAGCCGATGTGGGTGTCGAATTCGACCGTCCAGATCGAGTGCACGCCGATCGAGCGCAGACGTTCCTCGACGCCGCGCAGCGGGGCCGCGACCGGCTCGACGATTTCGGCGCTGACCACCAGGAACGTCCCGGTCTCCGGCAGGTTCAGCAGGCGCAGGGTTTCCCACAGTGGCGCGCCGTCGTCGACGGCGGCCGACAGCAGTGAGCGCAACGCGAGGCTGCGGGTCTGCGCGTCGCGATGGGCGCGTTCGAACGCCACCTCACCGTAGGCTTCCGCGGCCGCGCTCGAGTAGTCGTCGATGATGCTCCACAGCTCGGAGCCCTTGTGCGCCAACGATTCTGTGAGCTCGCCGCCCATCTCGCCGAGCAGCCGGTCCCAGAGCAACCGGCCCGCCAGCCGGTACGCGTGCAGCAGCGCCGCCAGCGGAACCTGTTGCTCGGCCTTGAGCCGTCCGGCGGCGCGCGCGGCGTCCAGCCGCGGCCGGGAGCGACCCCCGAGTTGACCGAGCAGAGTCACCAGGTTGTCGTAGGTGGCCTGGCGCAGGTCCTGGTGGGTCAACCGGGTCGCCTCGGCATAGGCATGGTCGCCGGACAGGATTTGCGCCACCAGCACGTCGGTCAGCTCGTCCGCCCGCAGCAACAGCCTGTCGACAAGCTCCACCGATACGTCGGACGACACCTCGGGAACTGTCGTCATCCTCTTATTGTAGGCGCTGCGAAAAGCGTCCCTACCAGCTGCGTTGTGCACTTGCACACTGAGGTCACGGTAATCCGGAGCGCTGGACCATAGGTTGCCCGCCCACCGTCGGCCACGATCGAGACAAGTGATCCACCTCACTACATCGCATCGAGAGGCATTGCAATGTACGACTACGTCATCGTCGGCGCGGGTTCGGCAGGCGCCGTGTTGGCTGCCAGACTCTCCGAGGATCCGGCGGTATCGGTCGCCGTCATCGAAGCAGGGTCGGCCGACAGCGCCGACGAGATCCATATCCCGGCCGCGTTCGGCGCCTTGTTCAAGAGCGAGTGGGACTGGGATCTCGACACCGAACCCGAACCGCAGCTGGGCGGTCGGCGCGCGTACCTGCCCCGGGGCCGGATGCTGGGCGGATCGAGCTCGATGAACGCGATGATCTACATCCGGGGCAACCGTGCCGACTACGACGCCTGGGCCGCGGCCGGTGCCGAGGGTTGGTCCTACGACGATGTCCTGCCGTATTTCCAGCGAGCCGAGGACAACGAACGGGGCAAGGACGCCTATCACGGCGCCGGTGGACCACTGCGCGTCTCGGAGAGTCGTTCGCAGCACGCTATTGCCGGAGCCTTCGTCGAGGCGGCCGAGCAGGCGGGGTACGCGCGCAACGAGGACTTCAACGGCGCAACACAATTGGGCGTGGGCCGCTATCAGGTGACTCAGCGTGACGGCATGCGGTGCAGCACAGCCGTCGCCTATCTGCATCCGGCGATGACGCGGCCGAACCTGACCGTCATCACCGATGCGCTCGCCCAGAAGGTGCTGTTCGAGGGCGATCGGGCGGTCGGCGTCGAGATCAGCCGTGGCGGCGAGGTCGACACGGTTCGTGCCGAACGCGAAGTCATCCTCTCCGGCGGCACTTACGGATCGGCGCATCTGTTGCTGCTGTCGGGCGTCGGTCCCGCCGATGAGCTCGCGCTGTTCCAGATCGAGGTGGTGCGCGACCTTCCGGTCGGCGAGAACCTGCAAGACCACTACATGACGCTGATCAACTACCGCACCGACACCGAATCGCTGATGACCGCACTGTCGCCGGAGAACCTCGCGTTGTTGCAGGAGCAGGGCCGTGGTCCGCTCACCTCGAACATCGGAGAGGCGGGCGGATTCTTCGAGACGACGTCCGGCCTGGAAGGTCCGGACGTGCAGTTCCACCTGGCACCGGTGCTGTTCCACGAGGAGGGACTCGGCGCACCCGTCGCGCACGGATTCGCCGTGGGACCCTGCGTGCTCCATCCGACGAGCGTCGGCAAGGTGATGCTCCGTTCGGCCGCGCCGACCACCGCGCCGAGAATCGTGCACAACTACCTCGCCACCGACGAGGACCGGCGCAGCATTGTGGCGGGCCTGCGCATCGCCCTCGACATCGCGGGCCGGGCCGCCCTCGCCGAGCACATCACCGCGGAATTCGTTGCCCCCGAGTCGGATTCGGAGCAAGACCTGCTCGCCTTCGCCCGCCGATACGGCCAGACGCTGTATCACCCGACATCGACGTGTGCCATCGGGTCGGTCGTCGACAGCCGGCTGCGGGTGCTCGGCCTGCAGGGCTTGCGCGTCGTCGACGCGTCGGTGATGCCCACGGTCGTGCGCGGCAATACGAACGCGCCGACCATCATGATCGCCGAGAAGGCCGCCGACCTCATTCGCGAAGATGCCGTCGCCACCACCGGAGGAACGAAATGACCAGCACAGCAACGACAATCGACGCCGCGATCGAGGCATTGACCGAGGGCGCGGCGCGGTGGGCGGCGACTGCGCTCGCCGACCGTCGCCTGCTGCTGCAGCAGGTGCACGACCTGACCGAGCAACACGCGCAGGACTGGGTAGACATCGCCATCGGCATCAAGGGCCTGCCGAAGGATTCACCCCTGGTCGGCGAGGAATGGATCAGCGGCCCCTATCCGGTGATCACCGGCACCGGCGCGTTGATCGAAAGCCTCGCCGCGCTCGATGCCGGTCGTAGCCCGGTCGACGGCTTCGAGGTCACCGCGGCGCCCGGCAACAGGTCGGCCGTGCACGTGCTCCCGCACGGGATCTTCGATCGGCTGCTGCTCAACGGCTTCACCGCCGAGGTGTGGACCAAGCCCGGCGTCGACGCCGCCACCGTCCGGGCACGAGCAGGTTCGGGCGCACGCGCACCACACACGGCAGGCGGGGTCGGCGTCGTGCTCGGCGCCGGGAACATCTTCTCCATTCCGCCGCTGGACCTGCTGTACCAATTGATCGCGGACAACCGGGTCGTGGCATTGAAGCTCAACCCCATCACCGATCCGCTGCTTCCGGTGTTCGAGCGCATTTTCGCCCCGCTGATCGATCGCGGGTTCTTGCGAATCCTCACCGGCGGTGCCGATGTCGGCACCGCGCTGGTCAACCATCCCGACGTGACCTCGGTGCACATGACCGGCAGCAGCAACACCCACGACGCCATCGTGTTCGGCCGGGGAGCCGAAGGCGCGCAACGCAAAGCAGCGAACACACCGCTGCTGACGAAACCGATCACCAGCGAACTCGGCGGCGTCTCACCCACCATCGTGATCCCCGGGCAGTGGTCGGAGGCGGATCTGAAGTTCCAGGCCGAACACCTTGCGACGCAGCGACTGCACAACAACGGGTACAACTGTGTCGCGTCCCAGGTCGCCATCGTGAGCGCGGACTGGCCACAGAAGGAGAAATTCCTCGCCGAGCTGCGTGCGGCGTTCGAGCGGGCACCGGGGCGACCGGCCTACTACCCGGGCAGCGAGAGTCGAGTGGCCAACGCGCGCAAGGAATATCCGCAGGCACAGAGCGTCGGCCCGAACAACGACCGCACGCTGGTGCTCGGAATCTCGCCGTCGAAGGACGAACCAGCGCTGCACGAGGAGTACTTCTCCCCCGTTTTCGGTGTCACCGAACTGCCCGGCACCGGGTCGACGTTCCTGCGTGCCGCGGTCGAGGTCTCGAACGAGCAGTTCATCGGCACCCTGGGCGTGAACATCATCGCCCACCCGAAGACGCTGCGTCAGCTCGGCGCCGCGCTCGATGAAGCGATCGTCGACCTTCGATACGGCACCGTCGCGATCAACGCCTGGACCGGAGTCGGCTATCTGACCGCCCGCGCGAGCTGGGGTGCGTTCCCCGGCCATACCCTCGACGATGTGCAGAGCGGTATCGGCGTGGTCCACAACGCGCTGCTGATCGAAGATCCCGAACGCACTGTCGTCCGTGGGCCGTTCCGACCCGCGCCCAGGTCGATCACGCGCGGTGAATTCACGTTGGCGCCCAAGCCGCCCTGGTTCGTGACCAACAAGACCGCCGCCACCACGGGCCGTCTGCTGGCCTATTTCTCGGCGGCGCCGGGGTGGTCCAAGCTACCGGCGATCTTCGCCTCCGCCCTGCGCGGCTAGCTGTTCGCCGCAGCGACGAAACCCCGTTCCACCGGATCGACCGGCACCGAGATCCGGTGGAACGCTCTCGCGCGGGGGTCAGCGTTGCCGCACGGCGTCGTAAGCCCGCGGCAACGCCTCGCCGGAATTCATCGCCAGCAACGCTTGGTGCAAGTTCGCGCGCTGATCCTGATCCAGACCGTCGAAGAGGTCGTCGTTCAGCGTGCGGACGAGCTCGTCGGCCTGCTCGACGGCGCGCATTCCCTGCTCGGTGATCTCGACGAGAAACCGGCGGCGGTCGCGGTGATCGCGAATCCTGGCGGCCAGGCCCGCCGACTCCAGATGGTCGATCGCGGCGACCATGGTGGTCGAGTCGATGCGCAGCCGGGTTCCCAGTTCGAGCTGAGAGCTGGCCTGGTCGCCTGCCAGCACCTTCAAGATCATGAAGTGTCTGGTCCGCAGGCCCAGGGTGGCGAGCCGATCCTCGCTCACACGGAACATCACCTGCCCGAGCTTGATCAGCAGGCAGCTGGTGTGGTCGGCGACCATGTCCGGGATCAACGGTTCGGTCACTGGTGGGAAACCTCGATTTCTGAGCTGGACAGCAGAGGCGATCGTAGTCGGCGCCACACCCGCGTCGGTCATCGGCAGCCATCATCACCGATAATCGCTACAGATAATAGTTCGTACTACTGATAGTCTGCCCGGCATGGCGTCAGAATTCATCCAGAAGATCGACCTTGCCGACAAGGTCGCCGTCGTCGCGGGCGGCACCAGCGGCATCAATCTCGGTGTGGCCGAGGACTTCGCGCGGGCCGGTGCTCGCGTGGCGGTGCTGAGCCGCTCCGCGGACAAGGTCGACGCGGCCGTCGAACGGCTGCGCGAGCTCGGGGCCGAAGCCTTCGGTGGGAGCGCCGATGTCCGCGACTACAGCGCGACCGAAGCCGTCCTGCGATCGGTGCACGAGCAGTTCGGCGACTTCGACGTCATGATCTCCGGTGCGGCAGGCAACTTCCCCGCCGCCGCCGTCGGCATGTCCGCCAACGGATTCAAGTCGGTCGTCGACATCGACCTGCTCGGCACCTACAACGTCCTGCGCGCGAGTTACCAATTCCTGCGCAAGCCCGGCGCCTCCGTCATCAACATCTCGGCACCGCAGTCGGAGCTGCCGACGATCACCCAGGCGCACGTGTGTGCGGCCAAGGCCGGCGTCGACATGCTCACCAAGGTCCTGGCGATGGAATGGGGCCCGTTCGGCATCCGCGTCAACGGTGTGATCCCGGGCCCGATCGATGGCACCGAGGGCATGGCCAGGCTGGCCCCGACCGAGCAGGACCGGGCCCTGGTCACCGGCAGCGTCCCGCTGCGCCGCTACGGCACCCCCCGCGACGTCGCCAACGTCTGCCGCTTCCTCGCTTCCCCGCTGGCCGACTACGTCTCCGGTGTTGTGCTTCCCGCTGACGGCGGGTGGGTCCTCGGTGGCGCGTCGCAGGCGATGGGTGTCATCGGGCAGCCGCTCCTCGACGCCGCGCACCAGGGTCAGTAGCACCTGGGCGCGTCATGACCTGACCTCGTCCCAGAGGCGCAGGTAGACCTCGGCACCGCGAAAGACGTCGGCCATGATCTCCGGGCCGCCGAGAACACGGACCGCTTCGAGCCAGTCGGCGTAGGTTCCGTAGGTCGCGGTGCCGTCGGTGTTGATGTCGAAGGTGCGCTCGCCCCATCGTTCCCTGTCGAATGTCACCGCGCCGTCGTGGGAGACGAAGGGATATCGGATGGTGCCGGGTCCGAGCGGGCCGCCCTGGCCGGCGATGCCGTTCATATCCGAACCGAAGCCGAAACCGAACTCCGCGCCGGGCCGGGGCAGCACGCGGGCTTCCCGCCAGGCTTGGACGAAGCTCGCGGGCCCACCGGCATAGGGAGTCGCGAAACCGCCTGCCGCATAGACTCGTTCGGTGGTGGTGGGCGAGTCCCAGCCGTGCGAGGACAGCACACCGGGGTAGTCACGCTTTTCGATGATCGTCATGACTTCCTCCGCGGTGGCTTCGCTGAGGTGATCTATCTCGATGAGAAAACCGTGGTCGATCATCGCGTTGATCAGGTACTCGCCGAGGTCGGTCAGCCCGCGCGCATTGCAGTGAGATCCCGCCGCGTACAGCGGCAGTGGTGCGCCGCCGAGCAGCGGGCCGGTGAGATCGGCGATGAACTGGTTGATATGACCGGCGAGCGGCACCGAGAGCTGGGTGCTGTCCTGTTCGGGTCCGGGACAGGGCTGGACGTTCCAGAACGTGCCGGTCTGCATGAAGTTGCCCGCGTTCACCAGCAGGCCGGTGACATCGTGATCCATTTTCGTGCCACCGAACGCGTTGTCGAATTTGTGTACCGGGAAGAAGCTGCTCACGCCGATGGCGCGAAGTTCGGTGAGCCAGCGGTCGACGTCGGCTCGGCCGCACTCCGGTTGCCCGAGGAACACGCCACACCCCATCGGGTCGGACAACTCCATGCCGAGGACCACGGCGAGTTTGCCGGACGCGGCGACGTGGCGTGCTCGGGCCGGATCGGTGACGATGCGGAAGAAGCCCTGCCCGGGCCCACCGGCCTGGGCGTCGATGTAGTCCTGCAACGCCCGCAGGCTGTCGGCCTGCCTGCGCACCGAAGCCATGTCGTCACAGGGGTTTCGGCGATCGGTCATCATGGCGCACAGTGATTCGTTGTCCACCAGGTCGACGGTCATCACGCGCAGGCCCGCCTTCCACGAGCGCTCGATGCTGGTCCAGTAGGTGCCTTCGGCGGTGAGAACCGACGGTTTCGGCCAGTCGCGGAAGGTAGGCCAGCCTCGGGTGTCGGAGGCGTGGAACGGTTCGCCGTGGTCGAGGAAGTCGGCGATCACACCGTTGGTGCCGGTGCGGTACTGCGCGCAATCGGGCAACGCGTAGCTCACTCCGTAGGGGTGCCACGGGCGGCCGCAGTGAAAGTTGCCGCCCATGAATTCGTAGGCGGTGACGTGCGCGTGTGCGTCGATGGCGCCCACGACCGCGCCGTCGGCGCCGACGCTGGGGCCCGGAGTTCCCTGGGCGCCGGTCTGTGCCTCGGGGAAGTTCGCGCACCCGGTGTCCTGGACGAACGTGGCGGGCGTGCTGGTCGCGGTTTCGCTGTTGCTGAGAACGAATCCGCTCGCACCGGTGCCGTCCACCTTCCATACCGCCGACGGCGTCGGGTTCGTCGCGGGGCTGATCGCCCCCTGTCCGGCTGCCAGGACGTCGCCGTTGCGACCGTAGAGCAGGTATTCGCCGAGCGCTGTCGCCCGCATCCGGTACGGCCCGGCTCCCGGGACCAACGGCCCTGTCGGCGTGTCGATTCGGTAGCAGCCGTCGACCAGCGAATAGCGGGTCTGTCCTGGATCAGCGGTGGCGTGCCCCGGCACCGCGAGACCTGTGGCGATCAGGGTGACGGCGAGTATCGGTAGGTACGTCGAACCTGCTGGTCCCCAACGGGAGATGGTGGAACGCAAGACTTCTCAATTCTGAACTAGAGGTATTTCACCTTTCTCGGTCAAAATACTATGGAACATAGTTTTTCGTGGCGGGTTCTCAGACCACCAGCGCGCTCACCAGTGCCGCACTCACACCGACCACGGCCACCGCCGCCGCAGGCGCGAGCAGCATCACGGCGACCAGCATCGTGATCGCCGTTCGACGTGCGACCGCACGAGACTCCGGCGCGGCCGCCAGGCACTCGAGACGCATCGACAGCGAGTCATCGATCAACGGCAGCGGCGTGCCCGGGATCGACGGCATGCGGGAGGCGACGGTATGCAGCGCCCCGGACAGCGCCCGCGAATCGGTCGAGGCCGCGGCCGACCGATCGGCGGCGAATTCGACCAAGGTGGCAACGGCGACCGGGGCCGCGGCGAAGAGCGGAATCCACGAAAAGGCTTGGGCGAGAACCTGACAGACGCCGAGAATGTGGTGATGGAACCCGCGCAGATGCGCGTGTTCGTGCGCGAGTACCGCACGCCACTGCCGTTCGGTCAGGCAGCTCCGCAGCCCGTCGGTGACCACCACGTACCCACCGCGCCCGGCGACGCTGTACGCCAGCGGAATCGGATGATCGAGCCGTACCAGTTTCGCCCCAGCCCCATCGACCCGGCCCACCATCTCGACCAACTCCCGATGCTTGCGGCGCAGCGCGGCCCCGCGCCCCCGGTAGCCGACGACGATCCGTGCCAGCTGTCCGGTCGGTACGATCGTGGCGACCACGGCGATCGGCATGATCAGCCCCGCCGCCCAGGTGACGACCGCCGGTTCGACCGCGGCCAGACTGCGCACCACGGTGCCCGCCAACACATTTCCCGGCGGATCGCCCGGCCACGCCAATGCGATCACGGCCAGCACCCCACAGCCGATCGTCGCGACGAGCGCACCCAGCCACGCCACCAACCCGGCGACCGGGGCGGCGGTGAAATCGACCCGGGACAGGAACGCTGGAGCGAGCACAGCCAGCGCGATACCGGCCGCCAGCAACGCGGTCAGCAGGATCATGGTCCGCGCTCGTCGTCGGAGAGTCCCCGGCGCAGCGCCTCGACCTCGGGCGCACTGGCCGTGCGGACCAGATGCAACAGCACCGCGGGAGCGTCGGGGCTGGCGTCGAGGATCTCGCGCAGCAGATCGGTCGTCGCCTCGGCCCGGGTCCGGCTGGGCCGGTATCGATAGGAACGCCCGACCTTCTCGCGCCGCACCCACTTCTTCTCCCACAGGTGCGTCACCACGGTCAGCACGGTGGTGTACGCGGGAACCCGCTGGTCGTTGTCCCACCGATCCACCAGATCATGCACCGACAGCGCCGCCGAACTCTCCCACAGCACAGCCATCACCTGGCTCTCCAGCGCCCCGAGCCCCTTCATCACTCCCCCTCGTCCGCCGCGACAACACCACCGGACCGGATGCCGCCCGCCCAATTTACTATCCGACATAGTTTTTCGGACGACATGCTGTGAGATGTCCTCGGTCCGCCGAGGCGGCGATCACCGAGCTACGGCGCCGGCACCACAGTCGGCTAGGTTCGTGCCCATGAGCCGCACCACGACCGTCTTCGACAGCATCGACATCGCTGCCGATCCGGTGTCCATTTATCAGCAGGTCAGCGATCCGACCCTGATGGGCCGATGGAGCCCGGAGAACCGTGGCGCGAAGGTGGCCCAACCGCGCGAGTCCACTTATGTGGGAATGGAATTCGAAGGGTTGAACAAGCGTGGCGGTGCTCGCTGGGTGACCCGCTGCGTGGTGATCGCGGCCGAGCCGGGACAGCGGTTCGCGTTCCGCGTCGAGGCGATCGGCGTCCGGCGGCCATGGATCCGCGCGGGTATCGCGACCTGGGACTACCGGTTCGAGCCGGACGACGGTGGCACCCTGGTCACCGAGACCTGGCACGACGATCGCAAGTCATGGCCGGACGCGGCGGTTCAGGTCTTCGACCGGATCGCCACCGGCGGCGACACCTTCGTGGAATTCCAGCGCAAGAACATCCGCCGCACGCTGCGCAACCTCAAGCAGCACTTCGAGTCGAACGACTGAACGCGGGCGCCGGAGGGGCCTAACCGTCTTCCTACCGGTCGCCGTCAAGGCTCGCCGACGGCACGCCCGTCGTGGTGGGCACGGCGCCCGTCGTCGCCAGAATCGTCGCCGCGACCAGTTTCGGATCGTCGATCATCGGCACATGGCCGACTCCCGGCAAGATCTCGAAGCGGGCCCGCGGGAAGCGCTCCTGGGCGATGCGGCCATTGACCGCCGGCGGTAGGATCGCGTCCTTCTCCGACCAGGCCAGGGTGATCGGACACGGCAACTCCGACACCGACGCGATCTGCTCCCTGGTGTCGAGCACGTCTTCGGTGACCGTGCACCCGATGAGGTCGGCGGCCGCTGTCAGTGCTTGCGTCGGTGTCAAACGATCAGCGCGACAAGCGATATCGCGCAGCGCGAGCCGCCGGACCACCGCCGATCGCATGACCACCGGTTGAACCGGTCGGGACAGCTCGACCAGGGCGCCCAAGCGGCGCAGCTTCCTGACCGCGCCGGTCTGCCCATGGCCACCACCATCCCAGAACCCGGCAGGTGAGAGCGCGCAGACGCTCAATGCCCGACCCCGCAACGCGAGCTCGATGGCCATCCACCCACCGAGCGAGTTCCCCGCGAGATGAGCCTTCCCGATACCCCGCTCGTCCAGCATGCGCTCCGCCGCGTCGACGATGTCGCGCACTTTGACCGGACGCTCGCGCACCGCCGGCCCGCCCCGATGCCCGAGCGCTGTCAGCGCGACCACGTCGTGATGATCGGTCAGGCGCGGAACGACGTCTTCCCACGCCGCCGCCGACATGGTGACGCCATGGAACAGGACGACCGAGGACTTACCGGAACTCATGGGCAGATGCTACTCACCCCGGTCGCGCTGGGCCCGGTCGACGCGTTCGGCCTCGACGCGAGCCTTCGCCCCACAGACACCCCCCGATCGGCGGCGGCCGCAGCACACCCGCACTAGGAAGCGCCGGTGGCGAATTCGGCGAGACGAGTGGAGACCACCTCGGGTCTGCCGTCGTTCTGATGAGCCGCGGCAGTGAGGACGTCGATGTGGTTGTAGCCAGGGAGGTGGATCACTTCGTCCTGGGGGCTTCCCGAGTCCGCGACCGGGATGCCGCCGCTGCTGCGGAAAGTCAGGATGGGGTTGCGATCCACGCCGTCGAGATGGATGTGATGAACGGCGAACGACGGTGCCGTCGTCTGTTGGAGGTCGAGGCTGAGACGGGTGGGGAAATACCATTCGGTGAAGTCGAGGGGTGGTTCGCACAGACTGCGGGCCAGTTCACCGATGGCGGTCACTTCGCTGGTCGAGGACGTGTAGGGGGCGGTCAGTTCCGCTGTGTCGTTGTAGTCCGCCCAGCGATAGAGGGTATCCGGATGGTAGACCGTCGGCGAAACCTTCGGTGCGTCGCCGAACATCCCCATCGCCAGCGGGCTCAGTGCGATCGAGTCCGGAAGGGGAAAGGATTTCGGGCCGATCGGGCCGCCGGTGGGGAAACCCACGCTCGCTTGGAGGAATCCGAGTGGTTGGGAATTGTCGTCGAGGATCGCGCCCAGCACAGCTTCGTTGGTGGCGTTCAGGTCACGCACATCCGGTTGCCCGGTGACGAACATGGCGGCGTCCTGGGAGAGCAGGGTTCGCAGGGTTGCGGCGACATTGGGATTGTCGGGCAGTCGTCGTACGAGGTCGTTGACGCCGTCGGGACTCAGTCTGGCCGCGAGGCCTGCCAAGGCGAGCAGATTGGTGGTTTCGGGATTGATCACCGCGGGCAGGCGTAAGACCGGCAGCGCGGTATCGAGTTGCAGCGATACGGCTTCCACTGATCCGGCAATCGGCGCGGGAAGCTCGGGGACCTGAAGGCCACGCAGGCTCAGTCCGGCTTGAATAGTGGTGTCGAGCGCGAAATAGCCCGAGCACTGGTTATATCCGGCGTCATCGGTGGTTGCCGGATCCCCGTCGAAGTCCCACTCCGCGAAATAGCCGGTGACGAAGCCGCCCAGCGAATGGCCGCCGCACAGTACCTTTCGCTTGCGCACCGCTTGGTCGGGGAATTCGATCCGCAGCACGTCGTATTGGTCGCGCAGGGTTTGTGCGAGTCCCTGATCTCGCAACCACGCTGTTGCCGCACCGTCGGCATATCCGCTGAACCGGCGACCGTCGGCCTCGGCGCCGCGGAAGTAGTAGTCCGCCGCGGTATCGAACGATCCGGTCCGTAAGGCCGCGGCGACCCCGGTGTGGTCCTCCAAGCAGTTCGACCGACGATCCAGTGCCCAGAATTCGATGTATCGTCCCGATTCCGCCGCCGACGCGACAGTGTTGCGCGCCACGCTGTCGAAGGCGCCAGCCCCCTCGAAGACACCGGGTTGCGCGACCAGGACACGCTCGGCGTCGGCCGAGGACCGCGGTCCGTCGATCGCCCGCCACCGCAGATACGACAGGGTGTCGCACGCCTGCGGATGCGGCAGGCTGCCCGGCGGCAACGGCACCGCGAGAGTGACTTTCGATGCGACGACCGACGTCACCGGCGACGAAGTCGAGTACACCGTTTCCGTGCGGACGGGCACCTCACCGCTCGCGACCGGGGCTGCGGCAGACACGCCGATTCCGGCCATCGCCAATGCTGTCACCAATGCCGAGATGCTGTTTCGCCGAAGTCGCATACGAACATTCCCTTATTCACGGTCACCGATATCGAACCCTGTCCCACTGTGAGGCAACCGGAATAGGCCCGCACCTGTTTTCGATCACAACAGCGAGCTCATCTCCAAGGCCGCTGAAAATGCGTGGACCGGCGGCGCACAAGTCCGTCGCATCGTCTGGGAACCCGGCAGCGTTCGCCTGCGTCGATGGTCGCGCTGATGGCTCCGTCTCCTGCCGCACCGGCGCCACGGACCTCGGCGATGACCGCCTGAACCTTGGCTTCGGCCCGGATCTCGTCGACAGTATGCGGCGCGTCCTCGGTGAACGGACTGCCGATACTCGACGACGCAGCCACCGGCGTATAGAACCCTCGCCGATTGTTTGGTTGACTGGCCCTGTGGTTTCCACGAGCACCATCACCAGCATCCGCACCCTCGACGGCCTGCACCTGGCAGGCACCATCGTCACCCCTGACCAACCGCCGGCTCACGCCGCGCTGCTGGTGCACGGTGGTGGTGTCACCTGCGAGGAGGGTGGCTTCTTCACCCGGCTGGCGGATGGGTTGGCCGAGTCCGGGGTTGCCTCGCTGCGGTTCGATCTGCGCGCTCACGGGGAGAGTGATGGCCGACCAGAGGAGTCGTCACTTGCCGCCCATCTCAACGACATTCGCGTCGCCCTAGGGCATCTGTCGGTCGCGACCAACGCGCCGACAGTGCATCTGGTCGGTACCAGCTTCGGCGGGGGTCTCGCCGCCTACTACGCGGCGAAGCATCCTGCAGAACTCACCCGATTGGTGTTGCTGAACCCGCAGCTCAATTACAAGAACCGCTACATCGATCACAAGCAGTATTGGGTCAACGACTTCCTCAGCGACGAGAAGGCCGCCGAGCTGCGGCAGCAGGGTTACCTCAATCACTCGGCGACGGTGAAGCACAGCCGGACTTTCCTGAACGAGGTGTTCTGGATTCAGCCGAACAAGGTCATCGGTGAGATTCAGACGCCAACGCTGGTTGTTCACGGCACAAAGGACACTTTCGTGCCGGTCGAGACATCCCGCGAAGCCGTCCAACAGCTACAGGTCGAAAACCGGTTCGTGGAGATCGACGGCGCTCAGCACGGCTTCGCCGTCCACGACGACCCGCAGTACCTGGATCCGCAGAGCCAGCAGTGGCAGGCGTTCGTCATCCGAAACGTGGCGGAGTGGCTTACAGACGGGTAGCGCTCGCGTACACGGTTTCTCGGAGTGCTCGCGGCCCCGGACGGTGTTGCCAGCGGTCCATCGCCTCGATGGCTCGGGCAAGTTCCTGTTTTGTGCGGGCCGACCGTTTATCGGTGGCGCAGCGTACGGCCAGCAGGCCCTCGTCGGCAGCACTGTCGGGATCGCCGCACAGCGCCAGAGCGACAGCATGCCGAGCACGGAAGTAGCCTTCATCACGAGTCGACAGCGCGCCAGAGCCAAGCACTGTGCGGTAGATGGATACAGCTTGGAGTGGTCTACCTGCCTCAATGTAGGTACTTGCCGATCGCAGCTGGTGCGTGTGCTCGTCGTTTTCGTTGCCTGGCCCCAGTGCCAATACCTGCCGGGCTTCGTCGAGTTTGCGCTCCACCTCGCTGAACGACTCGCCGCCCATCGCCAGCCCGCGAGCGATCTGCTGTGTGATCTCCGATCGGATTTCGACCGGCAATTGCCAAGGGCCGTGATGGGCCGCTTCCGCGAGTGAAAGTACGCGTGAACCGTCGCGGTCGTCGTAGGCCATCTGGGATTTTCTCAGCAACACGTAACCCTGCATCGGGAGATCGTTGGCTTCTTGCGCCATCTCGGTAGCGCGGTCGTACCAATATCCGGCGGCAGTGGGTTGGCGGAGATCGCGGTACAGCCAGCCGATGAATTCCGCACCATCGGCTCCGAGGGCCAGCAGCGGCTGCCGAACCGAGGACCTCACCTCCTTACAGTGACGTCGCACTGCCGCATGCACTGCAAGTGCTAGCGGCAGAGCTGCGGTTGAACCATGTGTGCCGTCATCGGCTTTGCTCTTCGTCAGTTGTTCTCGGAAGAACGTGATCGCTGCCCCATCGAAATAGCGGTAGCCATCATGCAGCGCCAGCGCGATCTGCTCGAGCTGGCCGGCGTGGCTGGAATCTGGTGGTGTGCCTCGGGCACCACCGAGGAGCCACCGGGCGAGGCGAACATCGGCTTCGCCGTCGTGGTCCTCGGGCAGGGTGGCTTCGTCCTCGTCTGACTGGCGCAACTTGAACCACAACAACTCAGCCGGAATGCGCAGCGCCTGCGCCCACTGGGTGAGGCGCGAAAGATGTTCGGGGGCGGGGCCTTTCTCGATCCTGCTCAGCTGGGCTTGGGTCAGGCCGAGCCACGAGGCGATCAGTTCCTGTGGCAGAACGCGACCATGGTGCGGATGCAGCCGATAGGCGTAGATGACCCGGCCGATATGCCAAGTAGACAGCGCATCTCGCATTTGGTCGGTTTGCCAGAATCCGGCGGGTACCTGAGGTGGGTGAGCCAGTTGTTCACGAAAGGCGAGATCGCAAGGATGACAGAATTTCTGGGCGTTGTAACTGCTGAGCCTGTTCCCACAGTGAGCGCAGTAACGCTGCGTTCTGGGTGCCCGCGTCATGACTTGCTACTCCCGGATTCGCTCGGGTGATGCCATTTCCCCTGGTCAGGTGGACCGTACCAGCCCATGATCAGGGGCGCTATACGTTTCATACATACCTCGAAACTCCCTGTACTAAAGGGCTTTTCGGGCTCAAGGGGCGGCGTCAGAGGCAGCGAGCAGAAGCCCCGGCCATACGCCCGGCGCATACGCCGGGGCGAAGTCGCGGCATACCGCCGGGGGGCTTCGGCGACAAGGCTGAGGCAGGTATCCGGCACCGGGCGACGCCGCGAGCCCCTTTCGCGGTGCACCGGTCTGCCCGTGGGTGGCAGGGCGGTGGCGAAAGCCCCGGTGCCGGGTGCGTCCAATTCCCGCCACTGAAGCTGCTGAACCGGAGACGCTATGCCCAGCCAGTCCAAGCTCGACATGTCGCCGACGAACTGACTCGAGGCCGCCCGCAGTTCGTCGTGACGATCGACGACGAACTTCACCGCGAACTACCACCCCTCCCGTGCGCCAGGCTCTGGGATTGAAGTTCGCCAGCAGCTCGCAAGTGCCCGCCATACTTACCGCTATCTCGAATCGAAGGGCGATCCGCCATGTCTACGCCAGATCCGAATGCGCAGAACATGTTCGTGGATGCCGCGGGCCTGCTGGCCGAGCACATGTGCCAGGTGCAGCTCCTCGGCTTGACCTTCACCCGCGCGTTGGAGCTTCAGGCGCTGCACAACCAGCACCGACCGGACGATTGCCGTGTGCATTTGCAGGTGGCGGTATGGCTGTGGGAATGGGGGGCGGGATGAGGTAATCGGCCTCTGCGGAAATGCATCCGCAGAGACCGGGTGTCCTTGTTACGTGACGATCCGTAGCGGATTTTCGACGAATTCCTTCAGGGTTGCCAGGAATTGAGCTGCGACCGCGCCGTCGATGGCCCGGTGGTCTGCGGACATGGTGACGCGAAGGATCTTGCGGGCGACCACTTCGCCGTTGTCGAGGCGGAGTTCGTCGGCCGCCGCTCCCACGGCGAGAATCGCGGATTCGGGCGAGTTGATCACCGCGGTGAATTGTTCGATGCCGAACATGCCGAGGTTGGAGATGGTGAAGGTGCCGCCCGACATGTCCTCGGCGCGGAGCTTGCGATCGCGGGCGCGGGTCGCCTTGTCGCGGCTCTCGGTCGCGATCTCGGAGACGCTCTTGCGGTCGGCGTCACGGATGACCGGGACGAGGAGTCCGACCGGGGTCGCCACCGCAACGCCGATGTGGATTCCCTTGTGGCGCAACAGCTTGTCGCCCGCAAAACTGATATTGACCGAGGGATCCTTGCGCAGTGCAGTCGCGACCGCCTTGACGAGCAGGTCGTTCACGCTGACCTTGCTCTCGCCCGCCGCGTCCAGGGTGGCGTTGATCCGCGCGCGGAAGGCGAACAACTCGGTCACGTCGATCGCGCTGGTCAGATAGAAGTGCGGCGCCTGCTGCTTGCTCTCGGTGAGCCGAGTTGCCGATACGCGCTGAATGTTGGTCAGCGCGACCTCCTCGAACTCCCCTGAAGCCGGAACAGACTGCACGGCAACCGCACTCGCCTCAGGCGACGGCGTCGAGATGTCAGCGGGCGCCGCGACGCTGTGGGCCGCCTCCACGTCTCGTTTGGTGACCCGCCCACCAGGGCCGGTACCCACGACGGAGTCCATATCGACCTGCAACTCGCGGGCGATCTTGCGAGCGAGCGGCGAGGACTTGACCACGACCCTCGGCGAGACCGAGGCGGGCTCACTGTGCGAACTACGTTGTGGTGCAGAGTCTCTGACAGGAGAGTTGACAGCGGTCGGCACGGCAACGGATGGCGTCACCGCAGCAGCGGCACCGGAATCCGCCGTCGAGGTGGTGCCGTCGCCGACGATCGCGATCGGCTCACCGATCGCGACCCGAACGCCCGGCTCGGCGAGGATCTTCTCGAGCACTCCGTCGTCGTAGGCTTCGAGTTCCATCAGCGCTTTGTCGGTTTCGATCTCGGCGACGATCTCGCCGCGGGTGATCTGGTCGCCGACCTGTTTGAGCCAGGCGGAGACGACGCCGTCCTCCATGGTGTCGGAGAGCCGGGGCATGACGATTTCGGGCATGATCTTGTCCGTCCTGTTCCTGGTTCTCAGCGCCGCCGGCCGACAGCGGCCAGGGTTTCCGTCACGGCGGTATAGAGCGATTCCGCGGACGGCAAGGCGAGCTTCTCCAGCGGCTTGGCATACGGCAGCGGAACCTCGGCCATCGCCACACGGCGGACCGGCGCGTCGAGATAGTCGAAGGCACCGTCGGAGATGGAGGCCGCGATTTCCGCGCCGATGCCGTAGGTGAGCCAGTCGTCCTCGCCGATCACCGCGCACCCGGTATTGCGGACCGAGGCCACGATGGTGTCGCGATCGAGCGGACGCAAGCTGCGCAGGTCGATCACCTCCACCGAAATTCCCTCGCCGGCAAGACGTTGCGCGACCTCGGTCGCGACGGTGGCCATCCGGGAGTAGCCGATCAGCGTGATGTCGGTTCCCTCCCGGGTGACCGCCGCCTTGCCGATCTGGGCAGGCGCAAGATCCTCGGGCACTTCGCCTTTGGTGTTGTAGAGCGACAGATTCTCCAGAAACAACACCGGATCGTCGTCGGCGATCGCGGCCTTGAGCAGCGCCCGCGCATCAGCGGGAGTACTGGGCGCCACGACCTTCAGACCGGGCACGAAGGCGTAGTACAACTCGATGTTCTGCGAATGCGTCGCCCCGAGTTGCTGGCCGCCGCCACCGGGAGTCCGGATCACCATGGGCACATTGGTCTGCCCGCCGAACATGCCGTAGATCTTCGCGGCGTGGTTGACGATCTGGTCCAGCGCCAGCAGCGAGAAGTTGATCGTCATGATCTCCACGACCGGGCGCAATCCGAGCATCGCGGCGCCGATCGCCGCACCGACGAACCCCTCCTCGGCGATGGGGGTGTCGCGTACTCGCTTCTCGCCGAACTCCTCGAGCAGACCGGCGGTGATCTTGTAGGAGCCTTCGAAGACGCCGATCTCCTCCCCGATCAGAAAAACGTCGTCATCGCGTCGCATCTCTTCACGCAGGGTCTCGCGCAGCGCTTCGCGATAGGTCATGACAGGCACAGTGGGAGTCCTCAGTGGGTGAAGAGCGGATCGGCGGGCAGACGGCGGGAATCGCCCGGCACCGGAGTGGCGTAGGTGTAGTCGAACAGGCTCGACGGCTCCGGATGCGGGCTCGCGTCGGCGAATTCGACGGCGGCGGCGACACCGTCGGCCACCTCACGGTCGAGATCGGCCAGCGACGCTTCGGTGAGCACACCGGCGGCGAGCAAACGCCGCTGCCACAACACGATCGGATCGTGTTCACGCACCGTGGCAACGGTTTCGGTGCTGCGGTACTTGGCCGGGTCGACCACCGAGTGACCCTTGAGCCGGTAGCTCACCGCTTCGAGCAGTGCGGGTTTGCCTTCCCGGCGGGCACCTTCGATGAGTTCGCTCGCCAGGTCGCGCACGGCCAGCACATCGGTACCGTCCACCCGCTCCCCGCGCATGCGATAGGCCGCGGCGCGCTTCCACAGATCCGGTTCGGCCGAGGACTTCTCGACCGTGGTCCCCATGCCGGTCTGGTTGTTGATCACCAGGAACACCACCGGCAGCCGCCACAGCGCCGCGATATTGAGCGACTCGTGGAAGGCGCCGATATTGGTGGTGCCCTCCCCCATCTGGCACACCACGACGTCGTCGCCGTCGTTGTAGTCGATGGCCAGCGCCGCGCCGATCGCCAGGGGAACCTGTCCGCCCACGATGGCGTAGCCGCCCAGCAGCCGGGTCGCGGTGTCGTACATGTGCATCGAGCCGCCCCACCCTTTGGAGGTGCCGGTGGAGCGGCCGTAGAGCTCGGCCATCACGCGACCCGGATCGATGCCCTTGGCCAGTGCGTATCCGTGTTCGCGATAGTTGGTGAAGAGGTAGTCGGTGGGGCGCATCGCCGCGCCCAGGCCGACGACCGTGGCTTCCTCGCCGAGGTTGAGATGGCAGTAGCCGCCGATCTTGGCCTGCTGGTAGCTCTGCGCGGTGCGCTCCTCGAAGCGCCGGATGAACAGCATGTCGCGGTAGAGACCACGCAGGGTCTCGGGATTCTCGGCCGCGACTGCGGAGTCGACATCCGAAGCGGGCGCGGCGGTTTCGGCCGGCTTGCGGGCGGGCTTGCTCCGCGCGGTGGTCGTGGTCATGTCGAGCTCCTCAACGCTTGCGTGGCGCGATGTGTACCGGCAGTCCGAGTCCGGCCATGGCCGCCTCCATGCCGATTTCGCCGAGTGTGGGGTGGGCGTGGATGGTGTCGGCCAACTCGTCGAGCGTGGCTTCCAGCGAGATCGCCAGCGCGCCCTCGGCGATCAGGTCGCTGGCGGACGGGCCGATGATGTGCACGCCGAGCACTTCCTGATGCGCTTGCCCCGCCACGATTTTGATGAACCCCTCGGTCTCGCCAAAGGTCTTGGCCCGGCCCAGTGCCGCGAACGGGAATTTGGCGGTGATCACCTCATGGCCTGCCGTGCGAGCGGCCTCCTCCGTGAGACCGACGCTCGCGATCTCCGGGTGGGTGAACGTCGCTGCCGGGATGACCGTGTAGTCGATGTGAGTGTCGTGCCCGGCGATCACCTCGGCCGCGGTGATGCCCTGGTGGGAGGCGACATGGGCGAGCAGGGCCCGGCCGGTCACGTCGCCGATGGCGGACACGTGCTCGACATTTGTCCGCAGTCGATCGTCGACCTCGATGAAACCGCGCGCGTCCGTGGCGATTCCAGCCACATCGAGACCGAGTTCGGCGGTGTTGGGGCGTCGCCCGACGCCGACGAGGACGACATCGGCGTCGAGTTCCTGGGCCGCTGGGCCGCCGACCGATACCCGCAGCGCGTCGCCCTCGGTGATCGCCGTGACGGTGGCGCCGGTGAGAACGGTGATGCCACGCTTGCGGAACGAGCGGCCGAGTGCGTCGCCGATCTCCTTGTCCTCCAACGGAACCAGGCGGTCCTGCATCTCCACGACCGTGACCTGGCTGCCGAACGTGGCGAACAGGCTGGCCCATTCCGCGCCGACCGCGCTGCCGCCGATGACCACCAACCGTCGCGGTACCTCGGTCAGCCCGAACGCGCCGTCGGAGGTGACGACGCCGGGCAATCCCGCGCCCGGGATCGGTAGCCGCGCGGGGACCGAACCGGTCGCGACGATCACGTCGCGCGCGTTCACCCGGCGAATCGCCGTTCCGGCGGGCGCGGCGTAGCGGGGGCCGCCGTCGAAGATCGGTGAGGCGCCGACTTCGTGGACCTCCACGACAGTCGGTTCGACGAACCGGGCATGGCCCTCGATGACCGTGACACCGTTGGCCTTCAGCAAGCCGGCTACACCGTCGGTCAGTTCTTTGACGATGGAGTCCTTGCGCTGGCGCACCGCGCCGAAGTCGTAGCGCACATTGTCGGCGAGAACGCCGAATTCCGCTGCGGTGGTGAGAGTCTGGAAGACCTCCGCCGAGCGGAGCATCGCCTTGGTGGGAATGCAACCCCAGTTCAGGCACACGCCGCCGGGGCGCTCCTTCTCCACCACGCAGACCTTCAGGCCGCGTTGCGCGGCACGGATGGCGGCCACGTATCCGCCCGGTCCACCACCGATCACCAATAGATCGAATTCCAGCACTCGTGGTGCTCCTCAGCTCGAACGATCAACCCATCCACGGTCGTGGCTTGGATCATCCGTCGAGTCTCACGGTCCACAAATGCACAAACAACCAACCGACAGCCCAGAATTCGGAGCTCGAAAATGGGCGCTGCGCCCAATCGGTCGCGGTTGCGGGGTGGTCAGCCGGGTGGGTTGACGCCCATCTCCAGCGCGGCCAAGGCGAGGGAGAGTTCCAGGTAGGACCGCTGTCCTTCCAGTCGCCGACCCAGCAGGGCGGAGATTCGCTGGAGCCGGTTGATCACGGTGTTGCGATGGCAGTGCAGTCGCGGCGCGGCATTCGCCGCCGAGCAGTTCTCTTCGAGCCAGATCGCCAGGGTGCGCAACAGGATCTCGCGCTCTTTGGCCGGCAGTTCCAGCACCGGGCCGAGGGTGCGCGCGACCATGAGCGCGGTCAGGTCGGGAGAGCGCAGCAACAACGCTTCGGGGTAGCGCTGCTCCAACGACACCAGACCCCGTGCTGTCGCGGGCAGGGTCTCCAAGCCGAGCATCGCCAGCGCGTGGCCCGTCTCGATCTGCGCCAATCCCTGCACCACCGGTGACGCCGCCGCCCGGCCCCGGATCCGGCTTCCCACCTGGTCCAGCACAGCGGAACCGTCTCGCTGCTCGAGCGAGACCAGCCCCACCATGGTCTCGACGCGGTCGTGCCAGATCGACCGAATGCCCATCGCCGCCAACGCGGTCTCGGTGCCGAACTCCACGTGCGGACGATCACCGCGCACCGCGACCACCAGATACCCACCGTGGGCGGGCAAGTTCAGCTCGCGCGCCGCCCGCGCGGCGAAAGTCGCGTCACGGGCGCTGCCCGCCAGCAGGTCCTCGATCACGCCGTGGCGTCGCCGCTCGTCGCGACGAACCTGCTCCAGTTCGGTACTGCGATAGGAGGTGACCAGCGACGACGACATGCCGTCGATGGCCGACCAGGTCGCCACTCCGATCTTGCGGACCTCACCGGGCGGGAGTTCGCCGGCCTTGTCGAGCAGCGCCTCCCACACGATCTGACCGCCGAGCCGGAACGTCCGCAACATGACCTCCAGGGGCACGCCCTGCGCGGCCCGATTGCGGCCGATGGCGGCGGCGACTTCGTCGCGATCCGGGCCCGTCACGTCACCGGCGACCAGATCGAGCACCCTGGTCAGATAGCGGCAGCACGCATGGTGCAGGTCCTCCCGGCTCACCGGCGAGTAGTCGGTCCACTCCGGGATATCGGTGAAGATCGCGGCGATCAACTGCCTGGTCAGCGCGGGAATCTCGGTTCGGCACGCGGCCACCAGCTCCCTCGTACCCACCGAGGGAAGGGTGTGCTTGGATCTCGCGGCCATATCGCTAGACGCTACGCCCGCCCCCGGCTCGCCCGGAACGAGCCGATCACCGCATCCACGAACCGACCGACTCCGCAGTCCCACCGCCTCTGGCACAGACAGCCGCGTCGTTGCCGCAGTGGCAGCGGCAGGCGGGCCATAGTGGTCGGATGGGTAACCAGTCCACGATCGCTACCGCGTTCCAACCCCTGCTGCGAGCCACGCTGGGCCCCCGCCCCGCGGTGGGGTTCGAGTTCTGGGACGGCAGCACGATCCATCCCGACGGGGAGAGTCCCGGCACGATGCGCGTGCGCTCCGAGGACGCGCTACGTCACCTGGTCTGGGCGCCGGGTGAGCTCGGCTTGGCGCGTGCTTTCGTCTCGGGCGCGGTGGATCTCGACGGCGATATCTTCACGATGCTGCGAGCACTCCAGTCGACCGCGCCGAACGATGCCCGCCTCGGCCTCGGGGCGACATGGCAGGCCATCGGCGCGGCGCGCCAGCTCGGGGCGCTCGGTCGCCGCCTGGAACCGCCGCCGGAGGAAGCCCGCCCGCAGCGTGGACCCCTGCACACCAAGCGGCGCGATGCGGCGGCGATCAGTCATCACTACGACGTCAGCAACGACTTCTACCGGCTGGTGCTCGGACCGAGCATGACCTACTCCTGCGCGCGGTTCGTACCGGACGACGACGGCTCGCTCGAGGCCGCCCAACGAGCCAAGCACGACCTGATCTGCCGCAAATTGGGCCTGGCCGAGCAGTCGGGTATGCGCCTGCTCGACGTGGGCTGCGGCTGGGGGTCCATGGCGATCCACGCGGCGTCGACCTACGGCGCGCAGGTCGTCGGCGTCACCATCAGCAGCGCTCAGGTCGAGCTCGCCCGCAAACGCGTCGCCGAGGCGGGGTTGTCGGACAGTATCGAGATCAGGCTTTCCGACTATCGGGACCTGCGCGGCGAGCAGTTCGACGCCATCTCCTCGATCGGCATGTTCGAGCACGTCGGCTCCGGGCGCGCCGCCGAATACTTCGACACTCTGCGCGCACTGCTGCACCCGCGCGGACGGCTGCTCAACCACGCCATTTCCTCGCCGGGCGGATCCGTCATGCGCAATCGTTCCTTCATCGGGCGCTACGTCTTCCCGGACGGCGAACTCGTCGATGTGGGCGAGGTCGTGCTCGCCATGCAACGCGCCGGATTCGAGGTCCGTGACGTCGAAGCCCTGCGCGAGCACTACGAACGTACCCTCCGCCAATGGGTCGCGAATCTGGAAAACGAGTGGGAACAGGCGGTTTCGCTCGTCGGCGATGGGCGAGCCCGAATCTGGCGGCTGTACATGGCTGCGTCCGCGCTGGGCTTCGAGGACGGCGGACTCGGGATTCACCAGGTCCTCGGCGTGGTGCCCGAAGCGACAGGCAACGCCGAGATGCCCGCGACACGACGCGACTGGGGATAGTCCGCGCGGGTCAGCGCACGGCAACAGCTCGCACAACGATCACCATCCCGATATGATGAATCATTTATGCATCGAACAATGCCGATGACGAGCACAGGGAACGGGTGATGAGCATGCGGTGTGTGGTGTTCGGCGCGACCGGCTACATCGGTGGACGTCTGGTGCCAGAGCTGATCCAGGGCGGCCATCAGGTCCGGGTGGTGGCCCGCACCCCGGAGAAGCTGGCCGAGGTTCCCTGGCGGGAACAGGTCGAGATCGTCCGTGGCGATGTCACCGACGATGACGAGGTGCGCGCCGCCGTCGCCGACCAGGAGGTCGTCTACTACCTGGTGCACTCGTTGGCCCGGGACGACTTCTCCGACATCGATCGCGAGGCGGCGCGGCTCGTCGCGGCCGCGTCGAACTCAGCCGGTGTCCGCCGCATCGTCTATCTCGGCGGCATCATCCCCGAGCACGCGACGCTGTCACGCCATCTCGCCTCCCGCGCCGAGGTCGGCGAAATTCTGCGCGAATCCGGCGTTCCCACAGCGGAACTGCGCGCCGCGGTGATCATCGGATCCGGTTCGGCCAGTTTCGAGATGCTGCGATACCTGTCCGAACGCCTGCCCGCGATGATCACCCCGCGATGGGTGCACAACCGGATCCAGCCCATCGCCGTTCGGGACGTCCTCTACTACCTGGTGCAGGCCGCGGAGTTGCCCGCCGACGTCAATCGCTCGTTCGATATCGGCGGGCCCGACGTCATGACCTACTTGACCATGATGCGTGAATACGCTGTGGTAGCCGGGCTCACTCGTCGTGTGGTGCTGCCGGTTCCGGTGCTCACGCCGTGGCTGTCGGCGCAGTGGGTCAACCTCGTGACCCCTGTGCCACGAGCGCTGGCCGTACCGCTCATCGAGTCGCTCGTGCACGAAGTCGTGTGCGGCGAGCACGATATCGCCACCCACATCCCGGATCCCGCCGAAGGTCTCACCCGCTACGCGCGAGCCGTGGAACTGGCGCTGACCCGTATTCGCCATGCCGACGTACCCACCCGCTGGTCCGATGCCAGCACATTCGGCGCACCCTCGGATCCGCTGCCCACCGACCCCGCGTGGTCGGGCGGCTCACTCTACGAGGACCTTCGTGAGCAGCACACCGACGCCGACCCCGAAACCGTGTGGGCGGTGATCGAAGCCATCGGCGGCGAGAACGGCTGGTACTCCTTCCCTCTCGCCTGGTCGCTGCGCGGCTGGATCGACCGTGTCACCGGCGGTGTCGGGTTACGCCGCGGCCGCAAGAACCCCCGCCACCTGCACTCGGGCGAAGCCTTGGACTGGTGGCGCGTCGAATACATCGACCGGCCCCATCTCCTGCGGCTGCGCGCCGAGATGCAGCTCCCGGGACTGGCGTGGCTCGAACTGGGTGTGGAACCGGACCCGACCGGCGGCTCCCGCTATCGGCAGCGGGCCATCTTCCAGCCGCACGGTCTCGCCGGGCACCTCTACTGGAAAGCGATCACGCCGTTTCACAACGCCGTGTTCGGCGGCATGGTCCGCAACATCACCGGCACCGCCGAACACGACCCCGCCGACGGCGCGGTGCCGTCCAGCTGACGATCAGCCCGCCGCGTTCGTCAGCGCGCGAGCGCGGCTGCCTCGCCGCGCCCACAGCGCACGAGCCAACGCCGAACCGGCAACGCGGGTGCGGCGCGCGTTGCCCACGGTGGCGCGCGCAGTGAACACCGCGAACTCGCTCTCCTCGATGCGGTCGAGAATTTCCGAGTACAGCACCGCCGCGGTGGCTACACAGGGTCGCGACACCGGGTGTAGTTGCGCTATTCCACTGTCGGCGTACCGATACCAGTCGCGCGCGATCGCGTGTTGCTCGGCCAGCGCTGACCGGACCTTCGCGTCGGTGCGTCGGCGAGAACGACACCACTGCAACCTGGTGCGGTCCACATCATGGGCAGCCAGCTCGTCGGCCGGTAGGTACACCCGGCCGCGGTCGAGATCCTCGGCGATGTCGCGCAGGAAGTTGGTGAGCTGAAACGCTTTTCCCAGCGCAGCCGCGTAGGGGGCAGCATCGGCTCGTTCGCCGACGGTGCCGAGCACCGGCAGTACCTGCAAACCGATCACGTCGGCCGAACCGCGCACATAGCGGTCGAGCGCGGCCCGGTCGGGGTAGTCGGTGACAGTCAGATCCATGCGCATCGAGTCGAGGAATTCGTCGAACAGGACGTGGTCGATCTCGTATCTGGCGACGGTATCGGCCAGCGCGGCGAAAATCGGGTCGTCGACCGGGGCACCGGAAAGGCTGTCGTGCAGGTCCCTCGTCACCGCGTCCAGCCGTTGCGCCGGAGTGCCCGCTGCATCGTCGGTCAGCGGTTCGTCGACGATGTCGTCGGCCCACCGGGCGAAGCCGTAGAGAGCGTGGATCGCCGGGCGCTGTGCGGGCGCGAGCAGCCGGGTGGCGAGGAAGAAGGTGCGGCCATGGCGCGCGTTGAGTTCCCGGCAGCGCTGGTACGCCTCGCGCAATCGAGCATCGCGGATACCGGCCGCGTCGAGTTCCGTGCGAATCATCGTCGATCGCCTCCGATCGAGGTCGAGGTCGAAGCCCGCGACGCGGACACCGTGCCGGTGACGCGGTCGGCGGCGAGGCGGCCCGACAACAGTGCCGTCGGTACGCCCACGCCGGGTACGGTGCCGCAGCCGGCCAGCACCGCATTGCTCACACCGCGCGGCAGGTTCGCGGGGCGGAAGGGACCGGTTTGAGCGAAGGTGTGCGCGAGCGAGAACGGGGTTCCGGCCAGCAGGCCCTGCCGCTGCCAGTCGGCGGGCGTGTCCAGATGCACGACCCGGGCGTCGCTGACGAAGCCCGGAACCAACCGGTTCTCGACTATCGCGGCCAGCTCCTCGCCGTAGGCGGTGGCACGGCGATCCCAGTCGAGGTCACCGCTGCGGTAGAGGTTGGGCACCGGGGCGAGAACAGTGAACAGGTCGCGGCCGGGTGGGGCCAGGGTGGGGTCGGTCGCGGTCGGGCGGGTCACCAGCAACGACGGGTCGGTCATCACTTTTCCGGCACCGATCAGTTCGTCGAAGGTCTGCTCCCACGCGGCGCCGAAGACGAGGTTGTGATGGGCGGTCGGCACCGATTCGGGGACACCGACGTGCATGACGACCGCGGACGGCGCTGGGCGCCAACTGCTCGGCCGACGCGGGACGCGGTCGAGCAGCTCGTAGGCGGTGGGAAGTTCGGTCGCCAGAACGACAGCGTCGCAAGGGATTCGGCGGCCACGCTCGGTGAGCACCGCGGTGATCCGGGATCCACGCCGCTCCAGGTCGTTGACTGTCTCGCCGTAACAGAACGTCACACCGGCATCGACAGCGGCGGCGGCCAGGGCGTCGGGTAGTGCGCGCATGCCGCCGCGCGGAAAGGAGACCCCACCCACGGTGTCCATGTAGGAAATCACCGCGTACAGCGCCAGCGCGCGTTGTGGCGAAACGCCCGCGTAGAGCGATTGGAAGGTGAAGACGCGGCGCAGCCGCTCATCGGTCAGGAACGATCCGATGGCCTTGTCGAGGCGCCGGAATCCGCCCAACGCGATCAACCGCGCGAACGCCGGCGTCAGCAGCCCGAGCGGAGAGTCGACATTCGCGGCGATGAACCGTTCGAATTCGACCTGGTACAGCTCGCTCAACCACGAACGCAGCCGGCGATATCCCTCGACCTCTGTCGGTCCGGCGAACGCCAGGACCGATTCCTCCATGGCCGAGGCGTCGCTGTGGACATCCAGCGCGGTGCCGTCGGCGAAGTGCGCGCGATAGGCCGGGGCGACGGGCAACAGCTCCAACCGGGACTCGAGACTGTCACCGACCGCGGCGAGGGTGTCGGCGACGATGTCGGGCATGGTGAGCACCGACGGTCCGGTGTCGAGCAGATAGCCGTCGACGTCGCGCCGTCCGGCCCGGCCACCGGGGACCGTATCGCGCTCCACCACCGTGACGCTGCGTCCGCGTCCTGCCAGGTGCAACGCGGCGGCCAGTCCTGCCAGACCGGCCCCGACGACGACCACCTCATCGGTTGTTCCCGATATCGTGCGCATTGCTTCCTTTCGGTGGGGCGGCGGGTTCGCCGGTCAGTGCGAGCGGTGCGTGCACAACAGCGCCATGCGCTGCAGCGCGTCGGCCACCGATGGTTCGAGGTCGGCGCTCTGGAGGAGCCGGCGTGCGTGCTCGACGCGCTCGCCGATCATCTGCTCGGCACGCCGGCGTGCGCCGCTGTCGATGATCACGGTCTGGGCGAGCGCTACGGCCTGCTCGTCGATGAACTCGGCTCGCCACAGATCTCGTAGCCGGGCGCGATCCGACGGCTCGGCGAGCTGATCGGCCAGCGCGATCACGGTGGTCGCCTTACGTTCCCGGACATCGTCTCCGGTGGGTTTTCCGGTAGTCGACGGGTCGCCGAAGATGCCGAGAAGGTCGTCACGGAGCTGGAACGCTTCCCCGATCACGTCGCCGTATTCGCCGAGAACGCGCATCACCGTCTCGTCGCAGCCGGCCATCGCCGCACCCAATTCGAGTGGGCGCCGCACTGTGTAGTTGCCGGACTTGCGCCGCGCGATATCCATCACCTCGCCCACGCTCGGGAGCCGGTTCGCGTCGTTGGTCAGATCCGCGAGCTGACCTACCGCCAGTTCGCTGCGCATCGCGTCGTAGCGCGGCCATGCCCGATCCAGCGCGGCGGCAGGCAGGCCGCTCTCGCGCACCATGCGCTCAGCCCACACCAGGAACAGGTCGGCCATGAGGATCGCCGCGGACTCGCCGAATCGGGCCGGCGAGCCCGACAATCCCTGATCGCGGTGCCATGCGGCGAGCCGGAGGTGAGCTGACCGCTGTCCGCGCCGGACCGTCGACTCGTCCATCACGTCGTCTTGCACCAGCGCGAACGCGTGCAGGAGCTCCGCGCCGGCGGCCGCACGCAGGGCGGCTTCGGATTCCCCTGCGCCGCCGCACAGCCAGCCGAGATAGACGAACACCGACCGTACGCACTTGCCGCCCGACGCGAAATCGATCATCAACCGGCCCGGGAACGAGAATCCCGCCGGGTCGAGTTCTGCCCGGCAACGCGCGCGGACGAACTCGTCGACATGACCGCGGACCGAGATCTGTGTGCGCGCGAGCCAGTCGGCGAACCGCGCGGATCCGTCATCACCGGTTGCGGGTTCACAAGGTCGAAGCGCGATTGCTACTCGTTCGGCATCCACCCATCGATTGTGACACCGATCGAGCAAAAATGCATCGTTTGCGCATCGTTTGATCGTTCTGGCAGCGCTGCGACTGCGGCCGCACCAGAGATCACGCGTCACGGACCGGCTCTCAACGCTGGACCGCGCTGCGCATTCTTGGCCGGACCCCGGCTCGGGTTGCTCCTGCTCCGCAGGGAAGTGTCGGTAACCTCGTCGCCGGAGGAGGGACTGATGTTGCGTCCAGGAGAGGTTTTCGCCGGGTATGTGATCGAACGGCTGCTCGGTGCCGGTGGGATGGGCGAGGTCTACGCGGCCAGGCATCCGCGGTTGCCGCGCTCGGACGCGGTGAAGGTGCTGGCGGCGGAGTTCGCGCTGGATCCGCAGTACCGGGTCCGGTTCGAGCGGGAGGCCGATCTCGCGGCGGGTTTGTCGCATCCGGCGATCGTGAAGGTCTATGACCGTGGCGAGTGCGACGGCCGATTGTGGATCGCGATGGAACTGGTCGAGGGTGTGGACCTGGCCCAGCGGCTGTCCACGATCGGGCCGTTCGCTACCGACGAGGTGGTCCGGATCGCGGAATCCGTTGCCGGAGCATTGGATCGCGCGAGCGCGCAAGGTTTGGTGCATCGGGATGCGAAACCGGCGAACATCCTGCTGAGCCGGACCGGCGATCTCCTCCTGACCGATTTCGGGATAGCGCGACAAGTCTCGGACACCTCGGATCTGACCGGCACGGGCGTCATGATCGGGACGCTGAACTACGCCTCGCCCGAGCAGCTGACCGGATTGCCACTGGACGGGCGAAGTGATCAATACTCACTGGCTTGCAGCGTCTTTCACCTGCTGACCGGCGGGCCACCGTTCGCGGATGCGAACCCCGCGGTGGTGGTCACCCGGCACGCCACGGCCGCGCCGCCGAGCGTGCGGACCGCGCGACCGGAGCTGAGTCCCGAGGTGGATCGGGTGCTCGCACGGGCGATGGCGAAACGGCCCGCCGACCGCTTCGAATCATCGTCGGACTTCGCGAACCCACTGGGTTCGGCGCTGGGGTTGTCCGGCAGTGGGTCGCGGGGCGCTGAGACGCCTCCTCCCGGCGGGCCACAGGCCGCCATCGCGACGGTGATCCGCGACAGCGACGCACCCGCTCGACCGAGACATGGCAGGTGGGTGGGGGCGGGCGCAGCCGCGATCGTCGTCGCGGTCGTGACGACGATCGTCGCGTGGTCGAGTGGTTCCGACGAGATGGGGCCGACCGATGCCGCCCGCGCGATGCCCCGCGTCTCGGTGACCGCGCAGAGTCCCGACCTTGCCGTCCAGCCCACAGCCGAGCGGTGGCGGCAGCCGGCGGTGCCGGGCTCCGAGTACCCGGTCGGCGGCTCGGACGACGTGGTGCTCTACGCCCGAACCGGGCGGACGAACTCTCTGGACATCCTCGACGCGGAGAACGGGACGGTGCTCCGTAGCGTCGATGTGGGCCGTGGGAGCATCGGCGCCTGCGAGTTCACGCCCTCGGGCCGCTACGCGGGATGCCGGGTGCGCCACGCCGAGTCGGCGGCGGGAACCGCGGACATCGACTCGGACTCGTACGCGACGACGATCATCGACATCGAGGCCGGGGCGGTCTCCGGCAGGCTCGGCGCCGCGACCGAAATCGTCGCGGCGGGAGAAACATTCGCGATCTTCGAGCCCGAACGCAAGGGCAGTTCCAGCGGTTCGGTGACCGTCGCGAACAGCGCGGGCACCGTGATCTGGCAGGCCGACGGCGTTCGCGCCGGTCTGGTGCGCGGAGCGAGTGTGCTGTCGCTGGAGAAGGATCCGGTCTCGGGTGATCCGTTCTCGACAGCGAGCTTCGAGCTACGAGCTGTCGAGAGCGGCAAGATCGTGTATCAGATGACGCCGAAGAACGCCGATTCCGCGACCGTCTGGGCGCCGGACTGGGCGGCATTTCCCGGCGGCTTCGCTGTCGGCCGGGACATATACGCGCTCGACGGCACGAAACGGTCGAGCGTGGGTGCCGACTGGCGCGTCATCCCGAACGCCGTCTATTCCACTCAGGGCGACGACCCCTCGCCCAACGGCGGCGCCGAGCACTACGCGGAGCCCGCTACCGCGGCAGCTGTGCCGGTGCTGATGAACAAGCAGACCGGTGTCGTCGGCGCGTTCGATCCGGCGACCGGTTCCGCCCTCTGGTCGAGGGAGGTCCCCAAAGAGGCGAGCTACGGTCACCACCTGACCGTGGCGGGCATCGGCAGCAAGATTCTCGTTCGATGGGATACGACGGAAAAGTCCCGATTCGCCGATGCGACAAACGCCGTCGCCTATGCGTGGTTCGACGCGTACACCGCCGACGGCGGCGTCCTGCCGAGCGAGCAGATCCCCTGGGCGACAGACGGCACCCGAGTCGTGGCCGTTCCGCGAGGCGGTCAGAGAACGGTGACCGCGATTCCGGCCGGCGAGCACTCGAATCCGCTCTGGTCACTCGACTTCGGCAGTCCTCTTCGCTGTTTCGACGGCCGGGTGTACGTGGGCAATCGGCGGGTGGTGTGAGATCCGGCGGCCCGCGCACCTAAGCCTGCGCGCGGGTGCCGCGTCGACCGACACGGGCCTCACCCTCCCCTCCAGGGTGAGGACCGCATCGGGGCCGCTGATCGAGCGGCGCACCAGGCCCCGGATCTCCAACGGCCAGGGACGGAACAGCCGCGAGACTCGAGGTCGGCCAGGATTGTGAGCTGTCAGTTGGAGACGCCGACCGCTGTGCGCAGGTGCTGGCGCTGCTCGATGATGTCGAGCATGAAGTCGGCGGCATCGCCGCAGGTGATGGAGTAGCCCGTCGCCCGCCCGCTCGGGTCGGCCTTGACGGTTCCCTTGTCTGCCACCGCCTTCAGAGCCGGGAGGCGAACGGCTGTCCAGGCCAGCTCACTGGCTGCGAGCTGGGCTTCCATCGCCACTTTGGCATCGAGAATGGGCGGCAGGCGGCGCGCGAACAGCGGCACCAGGACGCGGCGGAAAAGGAAGGCGCCGGAACCGGGTAGTCCCATGTTGCTCGCGCACACGAGTCGTTCGACGCCGTGCGCGCGCATCTTCTCGATGATCACGCGTGTGGCGTCGGGGACGAGGTCATTGGGTTTGCCGTCGCCGAGCCCGCCGACCCCCAGGTACTGGATCACGGCGTCGGTGCCGTCCAGCGCGCGCTCGACCGCCGCCGGATCCAGCGCATCGCCGCGCACGACGCGAACGCCGTGGGGCGCTTTGTCGGCGCTTGTCGCGGAGCGCGCGAGGACTGTCACGTCGTGCCCGCGTTCGAGCGCTTTCGCGACAACAGCGCTGCCGCCCATACCGGTCGAACCGAAGACCACCAGTTTCATGTTCCGAGCCCCGCCTCTGTGTGGTCGTTCGAGATCGCGATCGCCCACTTGGACGATCCACCCTCACGACAGTAGTTACTGTTGTTTGAAACGACAGTAACTACTGTCGTAAGGTCGGTCAAGACGGAAGGCGGACACATGGTCAGAACGTGGGCGACAGACGATCCCAAGGCCGGGCTCATGGCGCGCAAGCGTGCCCAGATCGTCGCGGCCGCGCGTACGGCCTTCCTCGACGAGGGATACGCCGCGAGCTCGGTCAACAAGATCGCCGACGAGGCCGGCGTCTCGATCAAGACGCTCTACCGCCACTTCGAGACGAAGGACGAGCTCTTCACCGCCGTCATCGCGGGACTGTGCGCACCCGACAGCGACACCACCCGAGACCCCGCCTGGTACACCGATCCGCCCGAGGTCGGCTTGGTTCGCGCGGGCGAGGAGTACCTTCGCCATGTCCTTTCCGACGAGCAGCTCGCGCTCTACCGGGTGGTCGCTCACGACGCGGATCGTTTTCCCGAACTCGGGCGCATCTACCGGCGGGAAGTCCTCGGCCGTGGCGGCCTGATCTTCGCGTCCTATCTGGACCGGTGGCGTGAGCGGCAGGGCTGGCGAATCGCCGACAAGTACGAGGCGGCCGCGGTGTTCGGCGGACTGCTGAAGGCCAGGCTCTTCGACCAGGTGTTACTCGGCGGAGCGCAGCCCGACACCGAAGAAATCACCCGCCGAGCGCGCCACGCGGCCGACCAGTTACTGACCATCCTCGAAGCGGGCGACCTCTGACGCTGCGGACGTGGCCCGCCGACCACAGCTCCGACTTCATCACCCCACGGAGGCTTTCGCCGACGTCCGCGGCCGATCCGTTGTTTCGGTGCGAGTTCCACGACTGCCGCCCTAGGCTTGGCCCGATCTCGTCGACAACACCGCCTCCGACAACGGCAGAGCTGCCGGCCCGGACCCGAGGAACCCCATGCCCCTCTCCCCCATTATGTCTCGCGCGCTCGCCGCGATAGCGATCACCGCGACAGCCTCCACCCTTCCCGCCGCGCAGACCGCTTCCGCCGAACCGGTTTCGTGCGCGCAATGGACTCGGCACACCGTCGCGGCGGGGTACGGAATACTCGAGAACCTGGGGTTCGACGGTCGCGGAAATCTGCTGCTGGCAGAGCAATCCGCCACCGGATCGTCCGGCACCCTGCAACGCCTCGGTGCCGACGGCTCGCGATCTGTCGCGGTGAGCGACGTGGAGGGTCCCGGGTCGATCCTGACCGCCGGCGACACCGCGTATTTCACGACGGGCAACAGCGTCACCGCCGCCCTCACCGACCGCGCCGACGGGACGATTCAGGCCCTGCACCTCGACAGCGGCACCGTGCAGACAGTCGCCACCGGTCTGACGATGCCGAACGGGTTGGCGCAGTTGCCGAACGGCGACTTCGTCGTCAGCAGAGACATCGGCGCGGGCACCTTGACTCGGGTCACCTCTGACAACATCGCGACACCCTACGCGCCGTCACTGAGCTCCACCAACGGCCTCGCGTTCGACCCGTACCGCAATCGGCTCATCGTCTCGACGACGTTCAACCCCACATCGGTCATCGCCGCCGTCGACTACGCCGATCCCGACAGCCCACCACGCCAGGCCGTGATTCCCGGTGTCGGGCCACTGAACTCGGCCGACGATCTGACCGTCGGCCCGGACGGCAAGGCGTACGTGACCCTCAACGTGGCCGGCGCAGTTCAGCAGGTCGATATGGACACCGGCCGGACCTGCGCGATCGCCGACAGTCTGCCGTTGTCGTCGTCGGTACGGTTCGGGTCCGGACCCGGCTGGGATCCGAACGCCCTGTACGTCACCAGTTTCCTCGGAACGGTCACCGAGCTCACGCCGCCCTGATCATCGGTTGAGACAGACCATCCCGAGCAGCGGGCCGTACCGATTCTCGGCGCTGCCCACCATGACCAGCAGGCCCCCGACCGGGCTGCAGAGCACGTCCAGACTCGACGAGCCGGTGTCCGCCACCGGCTGCTGGGCGTGCGCGGAACCCGCGCCGACGGCGGACGCGAGCAGGAAGAGAGCGAGTGCGGACGACGCCGCGAGCTTGTTCATAGCTCCACCGTGCCGTGTGTCCTCGCGGCGCGCACGCCCCGAATTGCTGGGGCGCGCACCGAGAATCACACCGGGCCGCATCATCTGATCCCGTGCGAGTTACCTACTCGGACAACGCCCTTCGCGAATGCTCATGCGCCCCGGATCACTCCGTCACGCCGGCCACGCTCGAATGACTCGCTGTCGTCGACACCTGGTGCCACCACGTGGCGATCCGGTCGACCACCGGCCCTGGTGTCCGCACCCACTTGATGTGGTCGTTGGACGCACCAGCCGGTACGTCCGCGGTGCGGTAGTCCCATCGAGTGACCCTGCCCGGGGTGAACAGCCGGCGGGCGAAAGCCTCGATACCGCGTCGCGGTGCCAGTGCGTCGTCTTCGAGGGCGATCACCAGCGTCGGCGTATTGATTGTGTCCACCGCAGGGAAGGGAGGCCGCCCGGTCAGGACCATGGCGGCCCACTCGCGCATTTGCGTGCGTGCTCCAGGTGCGCCGAAGGCGGGCTTGGGCAGATAACCGAAGACCGCCGTGATGACCGGCACGAGCGAAGCCATGATCGCCACGGGCAGGCCGAAATTCGGAAAATGCCGGTGGTATGGCAGGCTGCCGCCGACGGTCACCATGCCATCGGCGCCGGGGTGGTTGAGCTCGTGGCCCGCGGCGAGTTGGGCGCCGAGGCTGTGTCCGAGGACGACGACCGGCCGGGCGGGGTCTTCCCTGCGGGCCTCGGCCACCGCGTGCGCGATGGTGTCGATCTCGTCCCGGTAGGACCAGTTGTTGTGCCGCGATGCCTGCGGCGTGCCCTGTTCGAAGCCCCGCCTGGGCAGCGCCCGCGCGCTCCAGCCGAGGTCGGCGAATGCCGCGACGAGCGGGGCGTAGAAGCGCGAACCGATGGCCATGGCCGGCGCGATCAAGACGATCGGCGATATCGCCTTCGGCCCGATACCACCCGAATGCCGACTACTCGACCTGCTCACTGATGCACTCCTTCGTTCGTCCGATACGCCCATCGGGTCGTTGACGGCGGGCAACCCCGAGGCTAATGTTAGCAGCGAAAACATTGGCTGCGGGTCTACGGACTCTTCTGCCGTTCCGGCCGCCTGGCATCCCCTCTGTCGAGAGTACGACCGCACCCAGGAGGAACATGTTGTGACGAAAGTGCTGATGGTCATCACAGCCGCGGATCGCTGGACATTGAAAGACGGCACGGTGCACCCGTCCGGCTACTGGGCCGAAGAGGTCGCTTTTCCGCACCGCGCTTTTACCGAAGCCGGATGGGACATCACCATCGCGACCCCGGGCGGCAAGAAACCCACGCTCGACCGACTCAGCCTCGGCATGTCCGGCGGAATGCCGAGCAAGCGCCGCGACATCGAGCACTACCTCGACAGCATTCAGGATGCGCTCGCCACACCGGTCCCGCTCGACACTGTCGACTCCGATTCTTTCGACGTCGTCTTCTACCCGGGCGGTCACGGCCCGATGGAAGACCTGGCCTACGACGAGACCTCGGGCGCGCTGCTCGCCGCCCGGTTGGCCTCTGGCAAGCCCTTGGCCCTGCTCTGCCACGCTCCCGCGGCGATCACGGCGGCGACCGGACCCGACGGAAAGAATCCGTTCGCCGGTCGCCGGATGACCGGGCTGTCCAATCGGGAAGAGCTACTCAACCGGTTCGCCTGGAAGGCACCGTGGCTGCTCGAGGACAAGCTCAAAGAACTGGGCGTCGACTATTCGAAGGCGCTCATCCCCTTACGGCCACACATCGTGGTCGACGGAAACCTCTACACCGGACAGAACCCGCAATCCTCCGAAGAGCTCGCCGACCGACTCATCACCGACGTCGGCGCCGCATGGTCGTTGACCTGACCGTCTAACGGTCACGCCACACCAGTGTTGACAGTGCTTACATTGACGGTTAGCGTCGGGATCGCCTCGAAAAGCAAACAAAGGGAGCTGCGCCGATGTCAACGACTCAACAGAGCACGGTCCAGGTAGATCTCGGTGGTCGTACGGTCACCGTGCCGGAAGACGGTCTCTACGACAGATATCGCATGAATCCCGATCTGGACGAGATAGCGCGCGATTCCCGGGTCAGCGGTGTCGACTTTTTCCGGGAACTCCCTAAAACCAAGGTCGACTCACTGATCGGCGAAACCTACACGCCGAATTTCTACTACCGGATGTCCAGTGCCAGGCTCACGATGCTGGCCCGTTCGCGCGCGATCCGTTCCCGGCTGCCCGCTGAGCTGGCGCCGCTGGAAGTGTTCCCCGGATTCGGCGTGGTCTCGGTCATGTTCTTCCGTTACGACGTCTGCGATATCGACTTCTATACCGAGGCCGCCGTGGGCATCGCGGTCCGACCGGCCAGACACGGCAAGCTCGGTCTCGCCGACCTGCTCACCGGCCTCGACAGCGACCGCCTGGATTCCTATGTGCTGTCGCTGCCGGTGAGCACCGAGATCGCCCAGGTCCGTGGGCACGACGGCTACGGCTTCCCCAAATGGGTCACCGAGATCGACTTCGAGGTCGATGGCGCCCGGACCACCGGCCGGGTCCTCGACGACAGCGGCGCAACAGATCTGACCTTGTCGGTGGCCACACCTGCCCAGACCGCATATCCCAGCGGTGAGCGGGTGTCGACGCTCACCTCCTACACCTCGATCAAGGGCGGCTGGCACTCGACACTGAGCCAGACCAACGTCCTGTCGGCCGGCAGCACGACGATGCCCCGTGACGTCACGCTGACGATGGGGCACGGCCGCCTCTCGCGAGATCTTCGATCACTCGCGCCGATCAAGACTCTGCGCCTGGACGTGATGAGCGAAGGCCAGAACGCTTTGCACATGCCGGTTCCGACTTCGGTCCCGACAAGGGCATAGGACGCCACATCGCCTGAATGAACACCCGACCAGAAGGAGATCGTGATGACCGAAATCAAGCCGGTTCTCGAGCCTGAGGCAGCGGAGTTCGCCACAGCCACCGATACCCCGCCGTTCCTTTTCCAGTTGCCACCGGAGCAGGGTCGCAAAGCGGTCGACGAGGTCCAATCGGGTGACATCGACAAGCCAGCCATCGACGAGGAATGGATCACCGTCGAGGGCGGGCCGACCGGCTCGGTGAAAGTCCGCATCGTCAAACCGGCGGGCGCCACCGGCACGCTTCCGGTGATCTTCTACATCCACGGTGCGGGCTGGGTATTCGGCAACGCGCACACCCACGATCGGCTGGTCCGCGAACTCGCGGTCGGCGCCGATGCCGCCGTGGTGTTCCCGGAGTACGACCTGTCGCCGGAAGCGAAATATCCGACGGCGATCGAACAGAACTACGCCGCCGCACAATGGGTGTTCGCACACGGTGCTGAAAAGGGTCTCGACGCTACGCGTTTCGCGGCCGTGGGCGATTCGGTGGGCGGCAATATGGCCGCTGTACTCACCTTGATGGCCAAGGACCGTGGCGATGTGCGGATCTCGCAGCAGGTGCTGTTCTATCCGGTCACCAACGCCGATTTCGACACCGCGTCCTACCACCAGTTCGCCGAGCACTACTTTCTCGCCCGCGACGGCATGCGCTGGTTCTGGGACCAGTACACCGACAACGACGCCCAGCGTGCCGAGATCTACGCGTCACCGCTGCGCGCTTCGGTCGATCAGCTCGCGGGCCTGCCACCCGCGCTGGTGATCACCGGGGAAGCCGACGTCCTGCGTGACGAGGGCGAGGCCTACGCGGCCAAGCTCAGGGCGGCCGGGGTGCCGGTCACCCAGGTGCGCTTCGGCGGCATCATCCACGACTTCGTGATGATCAATTCGATGCGCTCGACGCACGCGGCCGACGCCGCCATCAAGCTGGCGCAGGACACCCTGCGCGCGGCACTGCACTGAATCCGAAACCATGGAGCTTTCATGTCTGTCGACCACGCCACCCGAACCGAGGGCCTGCCGCCTTCCCTGTCCCCGGCCCAGATCAACCGGTTGACCGCACGGATCGCGGCAGGTCCGGACGCCACACAGGTGACGACCACGGTCCCCTATACCGGCAACCCGCTGGCCACGCTGCCCGTCTCGACTCCCGAGGACGTCGAGGCGGCGTTCGCGCGTGCCCGCACGGCCCAAACCTCGTGGGCCGCAATGCCGGTGGCCAGGCGCAAGGCGATCCTGCTGCGGTTCCACGACCTGCTACTGCAACGTCAGGCCGAGGTTCTCGACCTCATCCAGGCCGAGAACGGTAAGACTCGTAGCGACGCGTTCCTGGAAGTCACCGACATCGCGATCGCCACCAGGTACTACGCCCGTAGCGCCGCACGGCTGCTCGCTCCCAAGCGTCGCCGGGGCGCCATACCGATCCTGACCCACACCACCGAGCTGCACCATCCGAAGGGTGTCGTCGCTGTGATCTCGCCGTGGAACTATCCGCTGAGTATGGGGGCCGGAGACGCGATTGCGGCGCTGTTGGCCGGCAACGCGGTGGTACAGAAGCCCGACACCCAGACCGCGCTCACCGCGCTGTGGGCCCTGGATCTGATGCACGAGGCGGGTCTGCCGAGCGGGGTGTGGCAGATGGTGGTCGGCCGTGGCAGCTCGATCGGCACGTCGCTGATGGACAACGCCGACTACCTGATGTTCACCGGGTCCACCGCCAGCGGTCGCCGGATCGCCCGCGACGCGGGCGAACGTCTCATCGGCGCTTCTCTCGAACTCGGCGGCAAGAACCCGATGATCGTCCTCGACGACGCCGATATCGATCGTGCCGCCGACGGTGCGGTGTCCGCGTGCTTCTCCTCGACCGGGCAGCTGTGCGTGTCGATCGAACGGATGTATGTGGCCGAGGCGATCCGCGACGAGTTCGTGGCCGCGTTCGTCGAGCGGACGAAGGCGATGAACATCGGTGCCGCCTACGACTACAGCACCGACGTCGGCTGCCTGACCAACCGGTCCCAGCTCGATACCGTCACCGCGCACGTCGAGGACGCGGTCGCCAAGGGCGCCACTGTGCTGGCCGGTGGCCGGGCGCGACCCGATCTCGGGCCGCTGTTCTACGAACCGACCATCCTCGCCGATGTCACCCCGGAAATGACGCTCTACGACCACGAAACGTTCGGGCCGGTGGTGTCGATCTACCCCTTCGCCGATATCGACGAGGCCGTCGAGCGGGCCAACGCCACCGCCTACGGTCTCAATGCCAGCGTCTGGACCCGCGACGGCGCCCGCGGCCGGGCCGTTGCGGCCCGGGTGCGCGCGGGTACGGTCAACGTCAACGATGCCTACGCTGCGGCGTGGGGCAGCGTCGATTCGCCGATGGGCGGCATGGGCGATTCCGGGCTCGGCCGCAGGCACGGCGCCGACGGCATGCTGAAATACACGGAGCCGCAGACGATCGCACACCAGCGCCTCCTCGGCTTCGACACACCGGCAGGTCTGTCACGGAGCGCGTGGGCGACCACTCTGACCACCGTGCTCGCGGGCATGAAGAAGGTGGGTGCCCGCTGAGATCGGGTGAACACCGGGGCGCGGCGCCGATTCACCGTCGCGCAGCGCTTGGTTCCTCACCGCAACACGGCTGTCCGCATCCGCGCTGAGCGCTCGGCGGCGGCGCTCAGCCGTGCGCGGACGGCAGCGTCGGGAGTTCGACGACCGCGAACACCGTACCGCGGATACGACTTTCGAGTTCCGCGTCGGCGGCGGCATCGAACTTGCCCTGCAGATAGAGGAACGCGAGACCGTGCACCAGAGCCCACATCGCGTTGGTCAGCGATTCCTCGTCGGCGGTGGGATAGATCCTCCGCACGATCGCCTGGACGTAGTCGTGGATCGCCGTGGTCGCGGCCACGCGTTCGGGACTGGTCGGATCGCACGGGTCCGAGAACATGACCCGGAACAACGCGGGCCGCGCCAAGGCGAATCGAACATAGGCCACAGCGATGGTCGCGAGATCCTCGGGCGTGCTCGGCTCCGCGCTCGCGGCGACCAGCTGTTCGGCCAGCTCACGAAAGCCCACCGCGGCGACGGCCGACAGCAGTGCGTCGCGATCGGCGAAATGACGGTACGGCGCGGCCGTGGACACCCCGGCACGGCGGGCGGCCGCCCGGAGCGAGAGGTCTGCCGCGCCATCCTCCTCGAGGAGCTCCACGGCAGCGCGCACGAGCGCGCTGGGTAGATCGCCGTGGTGATACGACGTGTTCGACATTGCCATGGAAACAAATCTAGCAAGTGTTGACACTGCTTACATTTACCTCTACCGTTGGGCTCCGCACGCGAATGTAAGCAGTGTCAATATGCGTGCCGAAAGGAGCGAACAATGGCGAGCGGTGCGGACTCGGGCGAGGTGTTCTCGCCTCTGCGGTTGCGATCCGGCCAGGTCCTGCAGAACAGGATCGCCAAGGCTGCGATGGAGGAGGGAATGGCGGGCAAGTCCCAACTTCCCGACGAGCGCCTCATCGCGCTGTATCGGCGGTGGGGCGCTGGCGGCGCCGGGCTCCTGATCACCGGAAACGTGATGGTGCACGCCGAGGCGTTGACCGGGCCGGGCGGCATCGTGCTCGACGCGCAGGCGCCGCTGGCGCCGTTCACGGCATGGGCGCAGGCAGGCAAGGCGGCAGGCGCGGCCATGTGGATGCAGATCAGCCACCCCGGCCGTCAGGTGCAGGCTCGCATGCCCGGCGTGGTCTGGGGTCCGTCGAACATCGCGGTCGAATTGGGGCGTCACTCCAAGCGTTTCGGACAGCCGGTGGCGATGACTGCCCGGCAGATCCACGAGACCATCGGGCGTTTCGTCACCACCGCCCGCCGCGCCGAACAAGCCGGCTTCGACGGCGTGGAAGTTCACGCCGCACACGGGTATCTGCTGTCGCAGTTCCTCTCGCCGCTGGTCAACGATCGCACCGACGAATGGGGTGGCTCACTCGAGAACCGCGCCCGGCTGCTGACCGAGATCGTGCGCGGCATTCGCGCCGAGGTATCGCCGACGTTCGCCGTGGCGGTGAAACTGAATTCGGCGGATTTCCAGCGCGGCGGTTTCGACGCCGACGACGCGCACGCGGTGATCGGCATGCTCGCCTCGCTCGGTGTCGACCTGGTCGAGGTATCGGGTGGCAGCTACGAGAGCCCCGCGATGTCGGGCCGACCCGCCGACGGACGCACCGCCGCACGCGAAGCCTACTTCCTCGAACTGGCCGCGGAACTGGCCGCGACCAGCGCCCTGCCGCTCATGCTGACCGGCGGCATCTCGCGCCGGGACACCGCCGAACGAGTGCTGGACAACAAGGTCGCGCTGATCGGCATGGCGACAGCACTCGCGGTTACGCCCGATCTGCCTCACCGCTGGCGCGAGGGACGCGAAGCCCCCAGGACCATGAAAGCGGTGACCTGGACGGACAAGGCGCTGGCTTCGGCGACCGAGATGGCGATGGTCCGCTACCAGATGCGGCGCATGGCCACCGGCGCCGATCCCGCGATCGATGTCAGCCCTGCGCTGGCCATGCTGGCCGACCAGCGCGTGCAAACCCGCGCACTGCGCAGCTACTCGAAGTGGCTGGCCGCCAAGTGATGTCATCGACCACCACCCGGGAGCACGCTGACCCCCACGGTGCTCCCATCCCCCACAATCATGTCGCGATCGTCGGCACCGGCTTCGGCGGGATCGCCGCCGCCGTGCGGCTGCGGCAGGCGGGATTCGCCGATGTCGTCCTGCTCGAACGCGCCGGTGAGGTGGGCGGTGTGTGGCGTGACAACAACTACCCCGGCGCGGCAGTCGACGTACAGAGCAACCTGTACTCGTTCTCGTTCGCGCCGAATCCACACTGGCGCAATACCTTTGCCGAGCAGCCCGAGTTGTTCGCCTATCTCCGAGACGTCGTGGACTCGCAGGGTTTGCGCGCGCACTTGGTACTCGACTGCGCGGTCACGAGGCTGGAATGGGATTGCGCCGCGCAGCGGTGGCGGCTCGAGACCGCACACGGGCCACGCACCGCCGACCATGTGGTGTTGGCGACCGGCGCACTCGCCGACCCCCTCGTCCCTGCGATTCCGGGGCTGGATCGTTTCGAGGGCGTGAGCTTCCACTCCGCCCGGTGGAATCACGAGGTCGACCTCACCGGCAAGCGGGTCGCCGTGATCGGCACAGGCCCCTCGGCGGTCCAGTTCGTCCCTGCGATCGCACCTGATGTCGCGCGGATGACCGTCTTCCAGCGCACACCGGCGTGGGTGGTCCCGCGCCACGATCGACCCATCAGCGCGCTGCGCCGACTGCTGTATCGCCGGTTGCCCGCGATCCAGCGGCTCGAGCGCCTGCGCCTGTATCTACGACGCGAGTGGCAGGTGGTGGCCTTCCGCAATCCCGCGCTCATGGCATTGCCCGAACGCGGTGCGCGTCGCCACCTCGCGGCACAGGTCAGCGACCCGCAGCTGCGCGCGAAATTGGTGCCCGACTTCCGGTTCGGCTGCAAACGGGTGCTCATCTCCGACGAGTATTTGCGCGCCCTCGACCGGCACAACGTCGCGCTCGAAACAGCGGGAATCCGGGAGATCACCGCAACCGGACTGGTCGACGACGCCGGGACCGAGCACGAGGTCGACGTCATCATCTTCGGGACCGGATTCCGGACTTCGCGCCTGCCACTGACCGATCGCACCCATGGGCGCGACGGGCGCACGATGGCCCAGGTGTGGGGCACGAGCCCGACCGCGTACCTGGGCACTTCCGTCGCGGGTTTCCCGAACATGTACCTCATGCACGGCCCGAACATCGGTCTCGGCCACACCTCGGTGATCCACATGTTCGAATCCCAGGCCAACTACATCGCCGGCGCCGTCGGTTATACGGCCGAGCACGAGCTGGCCGCCGTCGAACCGACCGCCAGAGCCCAGCAGGAGTTCGCCGACGATGTCGAACGCCTCGGTGAGGGCACGGTGTGGACCAGTGGCGGCTGCACCAGCTGGTATCTGAACGAGGACGGCCGCAACACCAACATCTGGCCCGGCTCGACCTTCGACTTCCGGCGCCGCACACTACGTTTCGACCCCACCCAGCATCTGATGCGGCGACGCGAGGCGACGGTGCTGTCGTGAGCGCGGGCGCAGTGCTCACTGGCAACCCTGGCCTGCCGACGGTCGTCCTGGTCCACGGTCTCGCCGGCTCCCACCGCGCCTGGGACCGGGTCGTGCCGAAGCTCGAGTACATGACGCGGATTGTCGCCGTCGAGCTGGACTCGAGCGGCTCGATCGGCGACGACGCCGGCGACGTGGCCGCCCTGCTCGACACGCGGACCGTGGTTGTCGGCCACTCCCGTGGCGGACTGGTCGCCACCGCGCTGGCCGAGCGTCGTCCCGACCTGGTCTGCGCGTTGGTGCTGTTGTGCCCGCCGTGGTCACGCGCTGCTCGGCTGACCGCACGTGGGCCGGTCGAGCGCGCCCTGGCGATGCCCGGAGTGGGTGAGCTGATGTGGGCCCTCGCCTCCGGCGAACAGCAGCGCACCGCACAACGCAGCGCCTTCGCTCCCGGTGCCACCGTGCCGGACCAGTTCATCACCGACGCGCGAACACGCGGCAGGCGCAATTTCGTCCGCAGTTCGCGGGCGATCGACAGCTATCTCGGCGCTCGCCCACTCGCCGACCGCCTCCGCAACCTACCGATCCCGACCGAGCTGGTCTTCGGCCACCTCGATGCCCGCCTCGCCCTGCCCACCGACGAATTCGCCGACCTGGGCCACGTACGCACCACCGTATTGACTGGCACCGGGCACACCCCGCAGTGGGAAGCACCCGACGAAGTCGGGGACTTGATCACCCGCATCACGGGCATACCTCGCTCCGAAGGAGAATCTCGATGACCGGTCGTATCGTGCTGCTCGGCGTCACCGGCTACACCGGCGGGCTCGTCCTCGACGCGCTACTGCGGCGCGGGATCGAACCCGTTGTGGCCGGACGCAATCGGGAGGCGCTCGCCGCGATCGCCGACCGCCACGGCCTCGAGTACGCCGTCGTCGATGTCACCGACTCCGCCGAAGTCGCAGACCTCGTGGATCGCGGCGACGTACTCATCAGCACCGTCGGACCGTTCGAACGCTTCGGCTATGCCGTCGCCCGTGCCGCGGCGGAGTCCGGCGCGCACTACATCGACTCCACCGGCGAGGTCGGATTCGTGCTCGATTTGCGCCGCGAACTGCATGAGCTGGCCCGCGAGACCGGTTCGGTGATGCTGCCCGCGTTCGGCTACGACTATGTGCCCGGCATGCTCGCCGCGACCCTGGCGGCGCGGCAGGCGGGCCCCACTGTGCGCTCGGTCGACATCGGCTATTTCGCCATCGGTTCCCTGTGCCGAGGGCTCAGTCACGGCACCCGCACCACCCTGCGTGACGGTCTCACCCTGCCCGCGCCGCGCCGACGCCGCGGTGAGCTCATCCAGGAGCGAACAGGTTCGCGGGTTCGCGGGTTCGACGTGCACGGCCGGCGTCGCAACGCCACACTCGTCTCCGGCACCGAGGTCCTCTTCCTACCGCTCGACCTCCCCACCCTAGATTCCGTGACCGTCTACAACGGCTGGTTCCCCGCGCTCAGCCGCCCGCTCGTGGCGTTGTCGGCGATCACCGCCCTGACAGCGCGGATCCCGCTGGGGCGCAGGCTCATCGATGCGCTGACCCGTCCGATGATCGGCCCGCCCGGCGGCCCCGACGCCGACGAGCGCGCACGCACGCGCTCACATGTCGTCGCGGTCGCCACCTCCGAGGGCTCGCGCCCTGCCGAAGTCCACGTCGAAGGCCCCAGCGCCTACAGCTTGACCGGGGAACTCATGGCCTGGGCCGCCCAACAACTGGCTACAACGACACCTCGCGCCAACGGTGTCGTCGGTCCGGTTGAAGCATTCGGTTTCGACACGCTGCTCCAGGGCTGTGCCGAGGTCGGGCTGCGACCGGTCGGATCGGGCCGGCGATGAATTCGCTTCGGTCGTCTCGTCTAACCATGCAGCAGGCGCTTCGCGTCGGCGTGGCGAGGAGGGCTTCCGATGATCGTGATCGAACGTCAGCGGGCAGGGCACGATGTCCTGTGCCGCGTCGTAAACCGCTGTCCTGCTTGTCGACTACCGGGGGAACCGGTAGCTCGACTGTCCCCCGGTAACCCAACCGCCAGTCGGGTTATAGTCGGCCGGTCGACCACGGGTCGGTCGACTTGCGCCGGAAGGGTCCCGGCGCCGATAGGTTCGGGAAGCACGACGGTTGACTGTTTCTGAGGGCATGGATTTCGCCGGGTACCGCCTCGAGCGGCGCCTCGGCATGGGCGGTATGGGCACGGTCTACCTGGCCCAGCATCCGCGGCTACCGCGCAAGGACGCGCTGAAAGTGCTGTCCGACAGGCACTCCGGCGATGCGGTGTTCCGCGAGCGCTTCCTGCGTGAGGCCACGATCGCGGCCCGGCTCAACCACCCCAACCTGGTCGCGGTGCGCGATCGCGGTCAGCACGGCGGCCGGTTGTGGATCGCGATGCAGTATGTCGACGGTGTCGACCTCGCCCAGCTGATCCGCCGTGGACCGGGCGCGCTGCCGCTGGAGCGGACGGTCAGGATCGTCGCCGAGGCCGCCAAGGGACTCGACCTGCTGCATCGCAAAGGTGTGCTGCACCGCGACGTGAAACCGGCCAATATCCTTGTCGCCGAACAGGACGGCCGCCCCGACCGGGTGCTGATCACCGACTTCGGCATCGCCAGACCCGCCGACGCGCCCACGGATGCGACCGGCGCCGGGCTCAGCGCGACCCTGGCCTATGCCGCACCCGAGCAGATCAACGGCGGGGCGATCGATCACCGATCCGACGTGTACGCGCTGGGCTGCGTGCTCTACGAACTGCTGACGGGGTCGGTGCCGTTCCCCCGCGACACCCCGGCCGCGGTCATGTACGCCCACCTGAACGAAGCCCCGCCGACACTCGACAAGCCCGGGCTCCCACCCGGATTCGACCAGGTGATCGCGACCGCGCTCGCGAAGAACCCCGGCGACCGGTATCCGACCTGTGGCGCCTTGGCCGCCGCCGCGTCGGCCGCCGCGCAGGGGACGGTCCGGCTGGCAGCGGTCCGGGCTCCCGTCCGGCGGCGCCCGCTCGTCTACGGCGCGCTGGCCGCCGCTGTCCTGATCGCGTTGACGGCCGCGGTGCTCGGTGTCAGCCGAACCGGTTCCACCGAACACGCGCCGACCGCGATCGCGCTCGGACCGCAAACCGCGGTCGACCCGGTGTCCTGGGGTGCGTACACCTATGTCGCGCAGGCATTTCCGGAGTTGCTGCCTGCCTCACAGTTCGGGACCGGGTATCAGGAGATGTGGGGGTGCAGGCCCTCCGACGCACAGCTGCAAGACCTGCCCGTCGACGTCTTCGTCCCGACCGGCCGGATCATGTGTTTCGGCAATCGTGAACCGGTGCAGACGATCGAACTCGTGTGCAACGCCGACCGCACCCCGATCGCCCCGCCGCCCACCTACGATCGCGCCGAGGGCGACGAACAGTGGACCAGGCCGTCGAGCCACGGAAACCTGCACTGGGGAACCTATCTCGACCTCTACAAGGCCCCGCAGCTGACGGGTTACCTGCGGCTGTACTTCGACGATCCCGACCGCAGCTTCTGCTACATCGTCGTCACCGGCGCGCGGGACGGCACCGAGCTGCGGGCCGCCTGGTGGACGGAGGCACCGCTGTGAGACTCGCACCCCTGGCTCTCGCGCTCGCTGTGATCCTCGCCGCGGTCTCGGGCTGCGCGATGACCGGTGATCCAATGCCCGTGCCGGATCCCGCCACCCTCGATGTCGGCCCCTACAGCCGCTTCCCGCTGCGCGCGCCCGAACGCGGCAGCGAGTATCACGGGCGCGTGGTCGAATCGGTTCGGCTCGGCGAGGCCATCGCCAATCCGGCCAGGGTCGACCCGGCGCTGACCGTGCCCCGCTCACGATCGGGTTCGGACCCCCTGCCGACCGCCGCGAAAGCGGCGGCGCTGCTGGCCAATCCGGTGCGCGCGGTCCTGGAGCGTCACGGCATGCTGGCCGGCTACACCGTCGGCGCCACCGATGCTTCCACCCAATTCTCGATCGGCAGCAGCCGGATTCTGCAGCTCACGCTGCTGCGATTTCCCGATGCGGCAGCCGCGGGACTGGCCGCGCAGGAGATCGACTCCGCCGACGCGGCGGTGAGCCCGGACAATGTGGCTGTCACGATCCCCGGGCACCCGGCGGCTCGCGCGCACTGGCGTCCGACGGTTCCGACGCTGGCGGCGACGATGGCCGTGGACTCGTTCGTCGTCACGGTCATGGCCGGGCACACCTCGCCCGACCTCGCCGCCCTGACAACGCTGGCGGGCAGGGCTTTCGAGGAACAGCGCCCGATGCTGCGCGATGTCGCGCTCACACCGCCCGAGCAGTTCGCCAACCTGCCCCTCGACCGTGACGGCATGCTGGGACGGATGGTGCCCGAAGCACCGGGGCGGTGGCCGTTTCCGGTGGTGATTCTCGGCGACTTCAGCGAGGTCGCCGGGTGGGAAAGCCTGCTGCAGGCGCGCGGCATCGTTCTCGGTCCGCGTGCGGGCCACTTCTACCAACCCAGCCGCGAGGTCGCCGAATTGGTCAGCCTGAACCGGTACGACCGCCTGATGCGCTTCGCCGACGCGGCGACAGCGGCCGCGTTCTTCGCCGACCTGCCGAACAACAACGACCAGCTCGCGGTTCCGCCACCGAAGGGCATGGTCGACATCAACTGCGCGGAGTCGACGAGAGACTCGCCGATCACCAAGTTCAGTTGCCGCCTGAAGTACGGCCGCTACGTCGCGCTGGTTTTCAGCCGGGACTACCAGGATGTCCAGCAACGAGCGGCGGCGCAGTACGCGCTGCTGGTGAACAGCGAGTAGAGGCGATGACCGAAACCCTTCCCCCGGGAACCGTTTTCGCCGGCTACCGGATCGAGCGGGTGCTCGGCACCGGCGGCATGGGCACGGTGTATGTGGCCGCGCATCCGCGGCTGCCCCGCCGTGATGCGATCAAGGTGTTGCCCGAGAACGCCGGTGCGGGCGAGGAGTTCCGGGCGCGCTTCCTGCGCGAGGCCGAACTCACCGCCCGGCTCGATCACCCGAACATCGTCTCGGTGCACGACCGCGGGGAGCACGAGGGCCAGTTGTGGATCGCGATGGAGTTCGTGGCGGGGACCGACGTGGCCGCGTTGTTGCGCCACGAGTCACCGATACCGCCGCCGCGGGCCGTGCACATCGTCACCGAGACCGCGCGCGGGCTGGACGAGGCGCACCGCCACGGCCTCCTGCACCGCGATGTGAAACCGGCCAATATCCTGCTCGAGCCGGTCGAGGACGCACCGGATCGAGTGTTGGTCGCCGATTTCGGCATCGCCAGGGCCGCCGGTGACGGCACCGCGCTCACCGCGGTCGGAACGGTGGTGGCGACGCTGGCCTACGCGGCGCCGGAACTGCTGACCGAACAGCGCGTGGATCATCGCGCCGATGTCTACGCTCTGGGCTGCACGCTGTTCGAACTGCTCACCGGTACGAAGCCGTTCCCCCGCGATTCGGTGGTGGCGGTGATGCAGGCGCATCTGATGGCGGTGCCGCCGCGGGCTACGGCCCTTCGGCCGGAACTGCCGCCCGCGATCGACGCGGTGCTGGCCCGCGCGCTGGCGAAGGACCCCGACGAGCGCTATTCGTCGTGCGGCGCACTGGCCGCGGCGGCCGCCGGCGCCTTCGGCGTGGCGGCGGATCACACCGTGGTCGCCGGCGCACCGCCCGCACCGCCCTCGCCCAGCACCGATCGCCCCGTCGTGCCCGCCCCGAAACAGCCTCCGCAGCAACAGACTTCACGGCTGCGGTATGCCGCCATGGCCGGCGCCGTCATCATGCTGGTGCTGGCACTCGCCGTCGCCGCGGCACTCGTCCGCGACCCCGACGATTCGACCGCGAGCCCCGCCACGCCGACCAGCAGTGCCGGGGTGACCTGGGGGCGGTACGCCTTCATCGCCGATGCGCTGCCCGGGCTGCTGCCTGCTACCCCGACCCGAACCGGACATCAGGGCATTCGATGCGCCGCCATGGGCCTGAACACCGGTGCGGCCGCCGACCTGAATCTGATGCCCGACGAAGTCGCCCGCATCACCTGCACCGGCAACAACGACCCCATCCGCGATGTCGACGTGCGTTGTTCGACGAACCGGCACCCCTTCATCCTCGTGAACGAACCGGGTGCCGTGGTTCTCGGCGACCAGAAGTGGGAACGCGCTACCGGGCGTGGCCGGGTGACCTGGTCGACCATGACCGTGTCCACCGGCGATCTCGGCTTGGTCGGGGTCGGATTCGACGAGCCATCCCGAAACTTCTGCATGGTCGTCGTGATCGGCGCGACAACAGGCCAGGAACTCTACGACCGGTGGTGGCCAGATGCTCCGTTCTGACGACGAGTTCGCCGGATACCGGATCGAACGGCGGCTCGGCGCCGGCGGCATGGGCGAGGTGTACCTCGCGCACCACCCCCGGCTCCCCCGACACGACGCGCTGAAGATCCTGTCCGACCGATACACCGACGACGAGGAATTCCGCGCGCGGTTCTTGCGCGAAGCGGAAGTCGCTGTGCGGCTACAACATCCCAATGTCGTCGCGGTCCGCGATCGTGGCGAGCAGGACGGCCGCCTGTGGATCGCGATGCAGTTCGTCGACGGTGGCGATGTCGCCGAGCTGATCCGGCAGGAGACCGCCGTTCCGGTCGAGCGGGCGCTGCGCATCGTGACCGAGTCGGCGAACGGTCTCGACGAGATCCACCGGGTCGGCCTGCAGCATCGCGACGTGAAGCCAGCGAACCTGCTGCTCACCGCGGAACCGGGCCAACCGGATCGGGTGCTGGTCACCGACTTCGGGATCGCCCGCACCGCCGAGACAGACGGGACTCTCGCCGAGGGTGCCGGATTCACCGCGACACTGGCCTACGCCGCGCCCGAGCTGATCAACGGCGACCCGGTGGACCATCGCGCCGATGTGTACTCGCTGGGGTGCACGCTCTACCAGCTGCTCACCGGGACGGTCCCGTACTCGCGCAGCAGTCCCGCGGCGGTGATGTACGCGCACCTGTCCGACGAACCGCCTCGGCCGTCACGCGAAAACGGCCGGGTACCGGCCGAATTGGACGCGGTGATCGCCACGGCGCTGGCCAAGGACCCCGCGCAGCGCTATCAGAGCTGCGGTGAACTGGCTGCTGCCGCGCGGGCGGCCTGCGTACCCGAAGCCGCTGCCGAGCCGCGCCGACTGCCGACCGGCGTGGCGATCGCAGCCGTAGTGGCCGTGGCGGTGGCGATTTCGCTTGTCATCGGGTTCGCCGGTGACGATCCCGATTCGGCTGCCCCTGCCCGGGTCGCCACCAACTCCGACGCATGGGGCGCGGCCGCGCTGGCCGCCGAGACCTTGCCGAACCTGCTGCCGGTCGCACCGCTGGCCGTCGGATACCAGGACGTCAACAGCTGCATACACGTCGACCAGGACGGCAATGCGCTCGCGCTCGATCAGCAGGTCGAGATCGGCGGGGTGCTCTGCCTCGGTGACCGGAACCCCGTCGAAACGCTCTCGGTCGTCTGCCGGTCCGATCGCACCCAGATTCCGGCGTGGACAGCGAATCTGGCTGTAGAGGGCGAGGAACTGTGGACCCGCGACGGTGCGAGCGGAAAGGTGCGATGGGGAACCATCACCGGCGACGAGGGCGCGCTCATCGGTCGGCTCGACGTGATGTTCGATGGGCCCGACCGCCAGTTCTGCAAGCTGCGCATCTCCGGCGGCACCTCGGGTTCGGTGCTGTGGCAACGCTGGTGGCCGGATGCGCCACTGGGACAGGGGTAGTCGATGTTCTCGCGGGGTGAGCGAATCCGAACCGTGGCCGTCCTGGCCGCGGCGTTGACGGTGCTGTGCGGGTGCGTGCGGCCCGGCGAAGCGGTCCCGCAGCGAGTCGACCTGGCCACCCTTGATGTGGGTTCGAACAGTGTCGACCCGATGACGCCGCCGGCCTCGAGCACCGAGAAGTACGGCAGGGTGCTGGAATCGGTGCGGATGGGTGAGGCGGTGCTCGATCCGGTCGAGGTCGATCCAACCCTGACCAACGGCATCTCCAACCGGACCGCACCGCTGCCCACACCGTTGAAAGCAGCCGGAATTCTGGCCGAGCCGGTCCGCGAAGTGCTCGAATCCCAGGACATGCTGGCCGGATTCGTGGTCAGCGGCAGCGACGCCAACTTTCGTGGCAAAGCACCGGAGATCGGCTCCGCCCGTCTGCTCACCGTATTGCTGCTGCGCTTCCCCGACGACACGAAGGCGCGGCTGGCGGCCAGGCAGATGAACGCCACCGACGCCGCGGTCACCGCCGACAACGTCGCGGCGCGGATCGCGGAGTACCCGGGGGCGTTCGCGCATTGGCGCCCGACCGTGCCGACCATGGCGGCCACCCTCGCGCACGGGTCGTTCGTCGTCAGTGTGCTGGCCGCGCACACCAGCCCGGACCAGGCCGCGCTGCTGGCCATGGTGCGCAAGACCTTCGACGTCCAGCTCCCCCGGCTGCAGGATTTCCAGCCGACCGCGCCGGACCGGTTCGCCGACCTGCCGCTCGATCGCGACGGCATGGTCGCGCGCGTACTTCCCTTCGGCGCCGGGCACTGGCCCCCGCCGACGGTGATCACCGCCGATACCGACGCCAATGCCGGCTGGTCGGCCTCGATCGAGATCGGCGGCGTCGTGCTCGGTCCACGAGCCACCCGGCTGATGAAGCACTTCGGTTTCCAGGATCCGATCGAAGTCGTCGCCGTGAACGGCAACAATGTGGTCGAACGGTTTCCCGACGCGGTCAGCGCGCGCCGGGTCTTCACCAAGGAGCGGCAGGCAGCCAATCCCGCGACGATGATCGACACACCGGTCGGCGTGCCGGATGTCTACTGCAACAAGCTCGATCAGCACCCGGCGTCACCCGCCCAGGTCTACTGCCATGTGCTCTACGGCAGATACACCGCCTCGATCATCGGCCGCAGCCCGGCGCACGCCGCACAGCAGAGCGCGGCCCAGTACGCGCTGCTGGTGCGCAGTGAATAGCCGCCCGCTGCCGCCGGGCACGGTCTTCGCCGGGTACCGGATCGAGCGGGTACTCGGCGTCGGTGGCATGGGCACCGTCTACGTCGCCGCCCACCCCCGGCTCCCGCGCCGCGACGCGGTGAAGGTGCTGTCGGCGGAATTCGGCGCCGACCCCGAGTTCCGGGCGCGCTTCGGTCGCGAAGCCGAACTCGCCGCGCGGCTGGACCATCCGAACATCATCGGCGTCTACGACCGTGGCATCGAACACGGTCAACTGTGGATCGCGATGCGCTTCATCGACGGCCCCGACGCCGCCACCCTGCTGCGCGACCGCGCGCTCACCCCGCACCGTGTCGCGCATCTGGTCACCGGGGTGGCTCGTGGACTCGATCACGCGCACCGGGCCGGGATGCTGCACCGCGATGTCAAACCGGCCAATATCCTGGTCGAATCCATTCCGGGACAACCGGATCGGGTCGCGGTCACCGATTTCGGCATCGCCAAGGCCGCGGCCGCGACGACGCTGACCCAGGCCGGAACCATTCTGGCGACCGTCGCCTACGCGGCCCCCGAGCAGCTCACCGGCACGGCGATCGATCACCGTGCCGATATCTACGCGCTCGGCTGCACCCTCTACGAATTGCTGACCGGCGCCAAACCGTTCCCGCGACCGAGCGTCGACGCGGTGATCGCGGCACACCTGCACGACCCGCCACCCCGCCCGAGCGCGGTGGCCGGGGAGCTGCCGCGCCGGATCGACGACGTTATCGCCCGCGCGCTGGCCAAGAATCCGCAGCGGCGCTATCCGAGCTGCGGCGCGCTGGCCGCCGATGCCGCCGCCGCCCTGGGCGTCGCCACCGACGCGGTAGCGGTGGTGGGGCATCGACCGGCGCGTCGCCGTCGCCTCGGCATCGTGGTCGGCGCGCTGACGGCGGCGATCGCGGCGATCGTCACGAGTGTGGTTGTGCTGAATCGTGATTCGCCCGAGGAGAACACAGCTGCGGCGACCTCGACGGCTCCGATCGACCCGAATTCCTGGGCGGCCCACCAGTGGGTCGTCGACGCTTTCCCCGAGCTGCTGCCGAAATCTCAGACAGACAGCGGCTACCAGGGCCTGCGGTGCAGCGCCGTCGACGGCAACCAACGTCCCATCGACGCGCGTCAGACCCGCGATTCGCTGAACGCACTCGCCTGCAACGGTGACCAGAACCCGGTGTTCCGCTTGTTGCTCACCTGCGGAACCGACGAACCGGTGGAACGCTACGTCTCCTCCGCCACCGCGGTTTTCGTCGGCGAGGAGGACTGGCAACGGCCCAGCGGCCGCGGACACGCCCGCTGGAACGACGCACAGGGAGTGGCGGGACCGACAGGCGAGATGCTGGTCGAGTTCGAGAACGGCACCCGATCCCGGTGTGCCCTCGCAGTCTCGGGCGGCACCTCGGGCCAGGACCTCTACGACCGATGGTGGCGCAACGCCCCGCTCTGAACGGGTCGTCGATGTCGGTCGAATTCGGTCTGCGGAAGCAATACAGTGGCCGCATGCGTGGACGTTTTCGAATCCTGGCGTTCTCGAGCGCCGCGGCAGCGCTGTCGCTGCCGGTTCTCTCTACTGCGGCCGCCGACCCGATACCCCAGCCCGGCGGCTGCGCGGAGGTCCGAGTCGTCACCGTCCGTGGCACCCTCGAACCGCAGTCCGGCAGCCGGCTGCTCACTCCGCTGGGCGAGCGGATCGCCCAGGAATCCGGCCGCCGCACCACGGTGGGTGAACTCGAGTATCCGGCCTCGATGAGCCCGGACAGCTCCGTCCAAGGAATCGCGAATCTCACCGCGCTCCTGAACGCGACCGCCGCCGCGTGCCCTGACCAGCAGCTCGTTCTACTCGGCTACTCGCAAGGCGCACGCGTGATCGGCAACGCCCTTTCCGCGCGAACCACGTTGACCGAACAGGCGGCCACGCGAGTCCGTGCCATCGCCCTGTTCGGCAGCCCGCTGTTCAACGGCGCCGAACCCTACAACCGCGGCAGCTTCGATCCCGCGCTGTCCGGCACCGGGTCCTTGCGCCTGGGCGCGCTCACGGAATTCGCCGATCGCCTGCGCGACTATTGCAATACCGGCGACCGCGTCTGCCAGGGTGGCGACCCGGCCGCCGGGTTCGGAAATGCGCTGAGCTACGGCCACTTCATGTACTTCCTCAATGACACCCGCGACCAAGCTGCGGCGTTCGTCCGCGAACAGCTCGGCGAATAGCCCGGGTATCGGTGGAGGCAGATCGCGGCGCGCACGCCCCGATGTACTGGGGCGTGGGTTCTTACGTCCGGGTTCTCGGCGTCGTCGGCGGGGTCCTTGCCTCGCTGCGGTGCTGGTCCCACCAGGAGTCGCTGTCGTGCTGGGCGGGGGGCGAACCTTTGGACGACGACGGCGCACCGGGTATGCCGAGGACTCTCAGCCGCCAGTCGTCCTCACGGATCGCTGCCACGATACGAACGGGAATGACTGCCGTGAGCAACAGATAGTTACCCACGCAGATCATCAGGCAGATCGGGGGAACGGACACCACGATCGCGGTGCCGAGGGTTCCCATCTCGATCGGATCGCGGGAGATGGAGAGCAGGTTTCCGCAGATGCTCGACAGCACGGCGCCGACAAGCAGCAACTCGTAGACCCGCACCAGCGACGTGGCCTTCTCATCGCGGATACCCACCAGCGTGATGAACGTGCAGGCGACCAGCGCCACGGTGAGACCGACCACCACCGGCCACAGCCAGGTCAGGTGCTCGGGAACTCCGGCTACCCGCGCGAGGGTGGAGGTGAAGGTGAAGGATGCGATTGCCGCGGCGACGACCAACGCTGACCCTAAGCCCACTAGCAGCTTCGGTACCGTGACGGGAATAGGGCGGGGGAAAGGGTCCGTGTGGTCCATCAGGCTCCATCCTACGGTCTACGGTCACCAAATGTGCAGGCACTCAACAGAGTACGTGCCCGCGCAGAGTACGAATCGCCGCAGAATTCGTCCTGGGGGCGCTGCCTCTCGCCGCGCACGCCGTTACCGACCAGTCAGTGTGTATCCAGTGGTCGGCCGACACGCCGGACGCCGCGCGATAAGCTGACCGCGACGCGCACACGGAAGGCGGCCATGACCGGAGGGACCAGGGCTTCGCGACCGGCCGAGCCGGTGTCCAAGCGCAAGGCGGCGGCGGCCGGTCGCGGGGCACGCAGGCTCGGAGTCGAGGACTGGACGGCCGCCGCACTCGGCCTGCTGCTGCGAAAGGGCGTCGCCGCCATCACCATTTCCACCCTGTGCGACGAACTCGGCGTGACCAAGGGCAGCTTCTACTGGCATTTCGACGGCATCGATCAACTCCTGGAGACCACCGCGCAGTTCTGGTGCGCCGACCACAACGACGCGGCGCGCGGCTTCCACGACCTCGACGAGCTGCCACCGCAGCAGCGGTTGGCCCGCATGGGCGAGTTGCTCACCGGAGAACGGGTCTGGCAGGTCGAACTCGCGGTCCGGGACTGGGCCCGAACGAACGCCAAGGTGGCCGAGGCCGTGAAAGCCCTGGATCAGCGGATATTTCACACACTGTCCGACACCCTCGTCGATATGGGGTTCTCGACCGAGCAGGCACAGATGCGGGCGGGTCTGATGTGCTTCGCCGGAATCGGCTTCGTGCACGGGAACCAGAACCTGCCCGTACCGACCGAGGAGCAACGCCGCGAGTTCTTCCGATTCATCACCAGCGGGGAGACACCGGGCTGACCGTCCGGGGCGCGCGGTGCCGGTCAGGTCAGCGCGACCAGTTCGTGCAGGGTCGAGCCGGTTCGTCGCTGCGTTCCCGCGGCGGTGCGCACGCTGAGGTCGAAGGTGGATTCGAACCGAAAGTAGCCGGGGTGCCCGACCAATCGGTGCATCAGTGGCTTGATCACCCGCGATCGCACCACCGGAAGATCGTCGAGCAGGTCGTGGGCGTGGATGACGCGCACCACGTCCAACCGGAGGTCGAGCTGATCCGGTACATGCAGTTCGACCCATTCGGGATAGGTGCGTCCTGCGGTCACATCGAAGCGTTCCGGGCCCTCGATGAGCCTGGTCTCGCCGGTGGACAGCACGATCTCGTCGTGGTGGGCCAGCATCAGCGGGCTGATCTCGTGTCCGCCTCTGCGCTGCTGGGTCAGCACCGAGGCGAACAGCAGCGAGTAGTCCTCGACATAGAGCCGCCCCCAATGCCAGCGCTCGATGATCTTCTTCATGTCGCCGACACCCCAGTTGTGGTCGTGATAGCCACGCCCGGTGACCTCGTGCCGCACGCCGTCGAGCTCGATCGCGCCGGTCACCCGCGCGCGGGGAGCAGCGACCATCCAGCCGAAGGAATCCTTGGTGCCGAAGCGGGTTTCACCTTTGCCCGGCATCCAACCGGGTACCTCGTTGTGGAATCGCAGATCGAACTCGATGCCGCCCTCGGCCATCCGCAGGTGATGGCTCACCTGCCCGTCGGCGTCGGACACGGTGCGTGCGGTGTTGTGACCGATGCGCACGTCGCACCCCTCGGCCGAGAACGAGGTGGCCGAACGCGGGTAGCGCTGCGATACCTGACGCAAGGTGCCGTCGGGCGAATAGACCATCATCTCCACCCAGGGCCTGGCCAGGGGCAGATCCTCGGGCCTGCGTTTGATCAGGAACCCGATCACCACGTGCCCGGTGTCGAGGTGCGCGTCGAAGTACCAGTGTTCGAAGGCCAGTGTGCTCGACGACGGATGTAACGCGTTGTGCCGAGGCTCGACCGGGGTCAGCACGCCGTCGCGACGTCCCGGCCCGTTCCACACTTCGACGATGGGGGCAGTGCTCATGGCTACCTTCGGTGGGTTCATCGGCGCAGTGCGCCGCTGGCGTCGAATGCGGCGGTGCGGCCCTGCATCTGGGCTCGATACCAGTTCTCGCGATGCGCGAGCATCAGTTTCTCGTGCGCCCGCGCGAACGGCGGACAGACCCGGCGCACGATCTCCATCACGGTGATCAGCGGGAATCGCGCGATCGGAACGATGATCCACGGCAACGCGGGCGGCATGGTGTAGCGCCGACGGGTTCCCGGCGCCATGTACATCGCGGAGTACACGGAATTGATCCGGTAGTTGTACATTTCGCGCAACCGGGTCAGGCCACGGTGCCCGTCGCGGGGCGCGAACGCCGCCGGATACGACTCGATCAATTCCGTACCGTGCTGACCCGCGTCGTAGGAACGCGAGACCATCGTCATGGCCAGCACCCGCAGCGCGTCGCGCACGGTCTCGGGGTACCAGCGCAACCGCACACCGAGCAGGTGGCCCATGTACTTCTGGAAGTGCAGCAGCGCACGGATTTCCGAGGGCGTCGTCTGGTAGCCCAGCGCCCACAGGCCCAGTCCGGGGGTCACACTGCCTGCCAGCAGGGTCAGCATCTGGTAGGTCTGGCTGATCGGCAAGCCCCACCGCCGCATGTCCCATTCGGGATGGTCGGCGACCTTCGCCCGCACCGAAACGTGCATGACGCGGACCTTCAGCGCGGTGGCCCGGCCCGCCGATCCTGGGGTGAGCAGCGCATCGGGGGCCGAGACGTCCATCCAGAAGCGGGTGGTCTCCAGGAACCGGCGCAGCGCGCTGTCTCCGGCGTAGCCGCCTGCCAGTGACAACGGGGTCGCGACCGCGGCTTCGGTGTACATCTCGAGGGTTTCGGCCCCGGCGAAGCTGAACAGCATGGTGCCCCAGCGCCGCCAGATCGCCGCGCCCTGTTCCACCAGTTCGGGGACCACCCAGTCGGGCACTGTTTCGAACTCGGCGAACAACGCGCGCATGGATTCCGGTGCGTCCGCGACGGCGTCGATGCCCTCGGCCAGCGCTGTCTCCAGCATCGCCCGCCCGGCTTTCGATCCGATCTCGCCGTGCATCACCTCGGCGACGAATCGCTCGGCCACCGGGTCACCCGCGAACAGGTCTTCGCACATGGCCGCAGCCTGCTCGTCGCTGGGGAACAGCGGTTGCCGGGTCACGGCCGCGAAAGCGCGTTCGATCCGTCGCACTGCCGGCGTGCCACGGGCCTCCCAGTAGCGAAAGGCGGTGGGACATCTCGACGGCGCTCGCACGGTGTCCACGCTGCTCGCGGCGCGGGTCGCGACCCGCTGGAGATGATCCTCGACGAACTCGGCCAATGTCGGCCTCCTGACGTGAAATTCGCTGAACGACCCCGCTGGGCGTCACGTCCACCGACCATACTATGAAGCACACTTATCCATACCTGAAAGTATGGAAGCGTGTGGCACGATCGTCGGTGCCCGCGGCCGATGTCATCGGCCGCCATCCGACACCGGAGGAACACCGATGGGACTCGAGAACGAGGAATTCGACTGTGCCAATCCACCATTGGCGCTCTCCCCCACCGACGCCCGCCGGTACTGGTCCGACCATCGCCACCACGAGTGCGAGCTCGGCGCCGCCGCGTGGGCGGTCCTGAACGGATCCCGGGGTCTGCCCTGGCCGGAAACACTCCAACTGCGCACCCCCCTGGACTGGCTGGATGCCTACCAGCATCGAGGACTACCGACCGAGGTCACCGCCGACGGAACAGGCGTGGAGCTGGTGTGCGACGACACGGTCACCGCGCTGCTCGTTCCCGCCGGACTGGCCGCCGCCACCTACGACCGCAACGCGCTGGCGGTACCGACCCTCGCCACGGCGCCTGCCTGCGTTCCGCTGCACCGCTGGGCGATGCTCACCCGAACCTTTCCCCTGTCCGGCGATGCCATCGGGGCACTCACCGATCTCCACATCACCGTCCTCGCACCCGGTGATCGACTGCGGCTACCCACCGGCCCCGACGCCGGCCTCGACCCACCGCACTATTGGCACGAATGGCCCCGCCGGTCCACCTCCGGCAAACCATCCCTAGTCCTGTTGCTCCAAGTCGCCAACATGCTGCTGACCACCGGCACAACCGGATGTCGTCTGGCGTCGGTCAACGGCCGCCTCGAAGTCCTGCGCGACCGGTGATCGCGGGCCGGCGTTGCCTGCCGACCGCACCCGGCAGAAGGGCGGTGCCCACTGCTCAGGGGACCGCCGGCGGGCGTTCGGGGACCAGGAGCGTGGCGATCTCCGTGCCGATGCCGACGGCGTTGTTCTGATCGGAGTCGGAGGTGGGGCCGAGGGTGTCGTAGACGACGACGGTGGTCTCGGTTTTCGTGTCGTAGAAGGCGACGCCGTCGTACCCGCCGTAGGACGGGTTCATATACAGCCAGTCGGCGAGGTGGACCACACCGAAGGCGAAGTATTTTTCGGTGGTGAACGGGCCGAGGCCCGCGGTCGACGGGCCCATCATCTGCTGGAACTGGTCGGGGGTGAGTCGTTCGCCGGTGCCGAGGGCGCGGACCCAGCGGCCGACGTCGCCGACGGTGGAGTTCATGTTGCCGCTGTGCAGGAAGGCGGTGGGGTTCCAGAAGGTGGAGTCTTCGAAGAAGTTTCGTTCGTTGGTGTAGCCGTGCAGGATCGGTTCGTCGACCTGCGGGGTGAGTACTACTTTGCTGTCGTGCATGCCCAGTGGGACGGTGATGTGCTCGGCGATCAGCTCGCCGAGGGGCTTGCCCGCTGCCTTCTGCAGGACCTCGCCGAGCACGACCAGATCGCTGTGGGCGTAGGCGAAACTGGTGCCCGGCTCGAACAGCGGCGGGCGGGCATTGGCGCGTTCGAGCAGTTGCGGCGCGGTCCATTCGCGGATCGGGTTCTCGCCGAAGATCTTCAGGAACTCCGGTTCGGTCACATAGTCGGAGATCCCGGAGGTGCTGTCGGCGAGCATCCGCGCAGTGATCTTGTCCGCGCGCGGGAAATCGGGCAGCCAGCGGGCGATGGGTTCGTCGAGTTTCAGCACGCCCTGGCCGTCGAGTCGCCACAGGACCGTGGACAGCATGGGTTCCATCGGCTGGCCGACGCGCAAGCGCATCTCCGCGGTCGCGGGCACACCGAGCGGTGATCCGCCCAGCGCGCCCAAAGCGATCTGCTCACTGCCCCGCCATGCGCCGTAGACCGCGGAGCTGAGATCGAGTTCGGTCATCTTGGCGCGAACGATGTCGGCGATCTTCGCCGCTTCGGCACTCTCGACCGCCGAAGACGCGGAGCCGCCGGACATGTCCTCCGCACCGCAGCCGCCCGTGGCGATGGCGAGCACGACCGCGAGCACCGCACATGCTCTGCGGCATCCGCGATGCCTGGGCGACTTGCTCATGACAGAGATCCCTTCGTCGAGGAACGCTCACGATCACAGCAAGGTCGAATCTACGCGCCCATCGGGCTCGACCGACTCAGGCTCGTCAGGACCTTGTGATGTCTCCTCCGACGCGGCTGCCGCCGGGGTCGCCGAATTCAGCTGAACGAACGCAGGCAGAGCACGAAAGACGCACCGCCGTCGGAGCCGATGTACCCCGCGAGCTTGACGGAGTCCTCGTACTTCTGGCACTCGGTGGTCTTGTCGGTGCCCGCTATTCGGGCGATGACCTTCGCCTGGGCTCTCACGTCCGAACAGCCGACCTTCACCAACTCGGCATCGGAGAAACCGATACTCAGGTCGTCCTGGGTCGCGACGCAGTCGCCGGCCGACAGCGCGCCGGGCCCGGTGGTGTTGCTGGTGTTGCCGATGACCACCGCCGTCACGATGCCGATGACGACCACGATCGTGATCAGCACACCGACCACGTAAGGGCGGCGGCGCAGCAGCGGCTCGCCCGGATCCCGCGTCGGTCGCGGGCTGCCCGGTGCCGCCCCGGCGGGACGACCGAACCATCGGTCGGCCGATCCACCGAACAGCAGGGCGATGATGGCGATCACCGCGACCAGCCCGAAAGGCCCGGGTGACATCCGGACGAAGGCGAAACCGGCATCGGTGTCCACGGTCTCGCCGTTGAAGGCCATGGAACCGAAAGCGACGAGCCCTTCGATCACGGCGAAGACGGTCGCGGTGATCCGGGCCCAGCCCCGGCGCCGCGCGAAGAACAAGGCGGTGACGGCCATCGCCCAGAAGAACAGGTATCCCTGTGTGTTCCCGCCCGCCGCATGGGGATGACCCATTCCTATCAGCGCGACGGTGCCGGCCAGTCCGATCGCCGACATCACGAAAATGATGACCCGCGCTGCCCGGACCCTCCCCGGCATCTGCGAAGGTGCTGTGTCACCGCGCGATTCGATACTCCTGCCCGTCCGGGACGGAAACTGTTGCGATGCCTGCTGATCCATACCTGTCGCCCCCTGATTCCGCGTTTCGCGTGCCCGATCCTATAGATGAGGCCGCTGTCGAGGTGTGACAGACGGATGGCGTCCGGTGGGCGTGCGATGATGCCGCCCGCTGGATGCTCGCACAGGCAATCACCGGTCAGTGCTCCAGCGATGGATCCCAGCGGTTGGCCAGCAGCGTGAAGCTCGGGAGGTCTTCCAGCGAGGTCAATGCCTCGTAGATGCGCTCGTATCGCGTCGAGGCGATCCGCCACTCCCCGTCCGGGTCGCGACGATAGGTGTCGCAATAGTATCCGCCGCCGCGGATCTGGATCTTCGCGCCCGGCACCAGGACGGTGTCCTCGAATGCCCACGAACCCTTCGCGATGTCACCATCGGTCTCGATCTCGGGGTGGTTGGCGATGTGGACCGTGACGATCCCGGGTCCGAGGTTCTTGCGCATGAAGGCCACGACGTCGGCGCGATTGTCGTAGTGCAATGGCTCGCCCATGGCCTGGGTGCCATAGCGCGCGGAGACGTCCTCGGCGAGGCAGTCCGCGAACTCGTCCCACAGTTTCAGGTCGAGCGTGCGGAAGTAGCGGTGCTTGAGACGCTTGATCTCCTCGATAGCAACCAGGTCCATGACCGGAGTGTAGAACGTGTTCTAGATTCAGCGCAGGGAAAGCGCGTCCCCAGCCCCGGTGAACCATATTCCCGAAGGCAGTCGGGGCGTTCCCCGACCGTTCCGCCTCGGATCAGTGCGCGAGGATGACCTTCGCCGCCACGACGGCGGTGGCTGCGCAGCCGAGCAGAATCGCCCCGAGCAGAGTCGACCGATCCGGCCGCGCACCCTCGAGCCTGCGGATGACGAACGTGATTCCACCGATCCGCACCAGCATGGCGACCTCGGCGAGCACCTGGGCGGTACGTGGCTCGAGCCATCCGACCGCCGCCGCCGCGAGGATCGCGCAGGGCAGCACCGCCGAACTGAGGATCGGCAGCGAATCGCGCAGGTCGAGCCATGGCTGGGGCGGGGAGGGCACGCCGCTCTGGCGTACCGATTGCCCGACGCTCTCGGCGAAGACATGGGCGATGAACGTCGACAGGGCGGCCCCGAGAACGACCGCGATGCCGACATCCTCGAGGGATGGCGCGACCGGGATCAGCGCGGAGAGGATCAGGACGTTCCCATAGATGTACGCGCTGATCCGGCGAGCCGCGTTCCGACGGTCGAGCGGAATGTTCCGGGCGAACAAAGGCCCGTGTAAGAGCTTGTTTTTGTCGCGTTCCATCGGTCCTCACCCGTTAGTCGCACCCATCCGAGACAGCTCATGCGGAGCGGGGAGGTGCGGACATACGGGGTGGAAATTCGGTGCACCTCGTCGAGCGTCGCCACTGACGACTATATGCCCGGCGTCCTCGTAGAACCGGCACACGAGGTGTCGCGCCCTGCTCTGAACAGCGATTGATCGGCCTGGGCCCTGCGGGGGCTCACCGACCGAGGCGCACGACGCCCTGCCCAGTCGAAAGAATCACGGCGTCAATGTCTGCAGCGCTCGCCTCATCATCGGCGCCTTGTTTCGGCCGAGCTGATCTCGCTCATAAGTTGTTTCGCGACGGTAGTCACGTGGCCGACGAAGGCGTTCCGGTCGGTGCCGAGATTACCTTCCGTCCACTCGACGAACAGTGAAATCAAGGCGCCGAAGAGTGCCGAAAAATGCATGCGGACAATAGGATCGCCCGGGGAACCCGCGATGCGATCGCCCAGTGCGGCTGTTGCGAGAGCCGGAACAGTTTCTCGCACATAGCCCCGCAGTCGCACATCCGCCACCGGCTCGACCAGCAAGATGCGGCAGACACGAGGATCGGCCTCCATCAGTCGGGCGGCGGCCTCGAACACCGCATGCAGATCGCCGGATGCCACCGCCGGCGCGACGGCTTGTTCCAAGCGAGACAGCGTCGCCCGGTACACCGCGTGCAGCAGCACGTCTGTGTCGGCGAAGCTCTCGTAGAAGAATCGCTGACTCAGCCCCGCCGCACGGCAGACCGGCCGCATTCCCAGGGCGGAAACACCTTGCGTGCCAACTATTTCGACACCCACATCGATCAGCCGCGCCCGCCGGTCGGCGGCGCGGCTCTGCGCCGTCTGTCCGCCGTAGCTCCTTGACACGGCACCACTTTACAACAACCATCATTAATCAGGAAGCATGTGCTTCCGGATGGAGAGGGTCATGTTCACCGACGAGCAGTTCCAACTGTCACTGCGACAGCCGCGCCTGGCACAACCGATTCCGGCAGTGCTGACGAACCGCGCCGAGCCGGTCGATGTTCTCGATGAAGCCGCGCTGACCGCCATGACGCAGACGTGGTTCGACGAATACGAGAAGAAGATCGCGTTCTATGCCGACCACGGCCTCGATATCGCCTGGACTCTCGACTGGGCGAAGAAGTACTGGTGGAGCTGGCAGACCCGGGATATGAGCCATAACCACGAGCTCTACACCGGCGATCTCAGGTACAAGGATGTGACGACCCTCGGCGCGACAATGGTCGGCCTCGACGAATTCGTGGCCTACAACTTCGCGTTCTTCGATGCCATCCCCGACTGGCGCTATGATCCGATACCCGGACAGTGCTACGTCGACCTGTCACCGACCGGTGAGGTTCGGATGGTCGTGCGCTACTACGGAAGTGGTCACATCGTCGGGCCGCTGAAGCTTCACCCATACGGAGCGGACGCCCCCGCGATCCCGGGCAACGGCGCGTTCATCCAGTGCACCGCGGTGGACCGATATCACTTCAACGCCGAACACCTGATGTACGAAGGCGAAACGCTCTACGACCTGCTCGACGGCGTACAACTGGCCGGAATCGTACCCGGGCCTTCGACCACAGCCTTCACATTGCTGATGCGCGGCGCAGGACTCGCAACCCGGGCCATCACCCGACTACGCCCTCCTGCCACCCGGCCTCGTTCGGCATCCATCCGATAATCGCAGATCAGCGTGGCAGAGAAGGCAAGGTCGCGGCAGCAGGCCAGAAGGCTCACCACGATCGCTCTCTGCTCCTTGTGTCGAAGATCGACATCGTTGACAGCCGTGGGATTCCGGCGTTGACTTGATCGCACACAGCGAGGAAACCGCCATGAGCATGAGCAAGAAAATCGCGAATTCCGTCGAGGCCACCAAGGGCCGGGTGAAGAAGGTGTTCGGTCGAGCCACTGGCAACCGAAGCCTGGAGGCCGAAGGTCGGGCCGAACAATTCAAGGGCAACCTGAAACAGTCCGCTGCCAAGATCAAAGACGCCTTCAAGAGCTAGCGTCGCCGAACGAGAGACCTCGCAGTAGACCCCGCGCGGGCTTCGTCATGAGCGGCATCGTGCACCTGTTCATCGGCTACATCGCCATCCGGCTCGCCCTCGGTGGCGGCGGCGGAACCGCCGACCAATCGGGGGCCATGGCGGAACTGGCCGCCAAGCCGGGGGGCCCTCGCGCTCTGGGTCGGTGTCGTTGCGTTCTCGCTGATGGCGTTGTGGCGGCTCGCCGAAGCAGCGCTCGGCAGCTCCTCCAGACCCGACTCCGACAGCAAGAAATCCGAGGCCGTCAATCGCGTCAAGGCCTTCTCCCTCGCGGTGGTCTACCTCGGTTTCGCCATCTCCGCATCCGGATTCGCCCGGGGCGCGGGCAAATCCAATAGCGAGCAGAGTACGGGGATCACTGCTGCGATGATGCGATCGAGCGTGGGCACGATCGTTCTCGTCGCCGCCGGGTTGATCATCATCGCGATCGGCGGCTACCACGTGTACAAGGGAGCGACGCAGAGCTTCCTCGAAGACTTGCAAGGCTCCACGAGCAAACTGAGGATTTCGCAGCCCCGGTCCACGTCGTATGCTCGCTGACCAGCGGCGAAACGAAAAGGCAAGCCTGGGAACGACTCTGCGATCCAGCCATGGCGCGACGTTCCACAGGGTCGTTGGAGGGGCTGAGCGCGTCATGAAAGGCTGGACAGATGGATTGGCGGGCCGAGAGCCCCGAACTCTGGGCGTTCCTGGGATCCTTACGGTGCGGCGAGGTCCTTTCCGGCACCGTCACAGCGATCGAATTGTTCGGCGTGTTCGTGGCGCTCGACGATGGCCCCGCGCATCCGCTCTACCCGGGCGTCGGGTTCATCACGATCCCGGAATTGTCCTGGAGGCGTTTCGAAGCGGCTTCCGACATTGTCCAGGTCGGGCAGCGCGTTTCGGGTGAATTCCTGCAGTTCGATACCTGGAATGCCGAGGCCAGGCTGTCTCTGCGAGCACTACAGCCCGACCCCTTCCATGCCTTTGCCGAGCGCATCACCGTCGGTAGAGAACTACGCGGGCATGTCACCCAGCTGGTGTCCTTCGGCGTCTTTGTCCAAGTGGCGGACGGGATCGAGGGGCTGATTCGTCGCCGAGACCTCACCCAGCCGACAGACGAAGTCGTCCAGATCGGGGACAGGGTCACGGTCGTTGTCACCCATGTCGACCGAGAAAAACGTCAGCTGTTCCTCTCCCGACAAACCACCGGCCAGCTCTGACCTTCGAACACCTGGAATCAGGAAGGGCTACCGTCGGTCTTCAGCCACAGTCGCCAGTTGTGCACTCAACTCGGCAGTTGAGTGCGTTCGTCGGCTGGTTCCGCGGTTATCTGGATCGCAGCCGCAGCATGTCAGTACGTTGCCTCGGCGACTACCGAGCCACGATACTGTGGCCGGATGCGGTGGATTCGCGACTACTACGAGGACGAAGGCATCTGGCTTCTCCTCGAACTCGATGACGACGGTTGGCCGAACCGGCAAGTCAATCTGCGAGGTTCAGACAGTGAGCCCGACACCGCCGCAGCGCTCGAAGAGATAATCCGTGCCCGAGATCACGGGGGAATCGGCGCAGTTCAGGCATACGAGAGCAAATATGGAGTCCTCTCGGAATCCAGCGCCGATGACTGGCACGTCGAGGCCTCTTCCCTCGAAGAGATTACTGCTGAGCAGTTCCGAGAAGCCTGGGCAAAGGCTCGTTCCACGATCGAACGCCGATGGCTAACTGGTAGCTGAGCGGGGCTCGCGGGGGCATACAGGCTGCAGGAAGTGAGCAGTAGCAGGCGGACGTTCCGCCGACGTCGGATCGGTACGGTCAGTTGATTTTCCTACGCACCGCGCTGGCCGCTTCGGTCAGCGCGGCATGCGGCATGCGGCGTGGGTTTGATATCACGGGCCAGGTCAGTGCTCGGTCCTGGCGATTGCCAATAGGTGTGCGCTTGCGTTGATCAGCAGCGGGTCCTGTTCCAGTAGCCGTGCACAGTGCAGTGCTGCTGTTACGAGGGATCGAAAGCTGTTTTGTCCGGCGTGATCGAGTGTGGGCCAGGCCGGGCCTTCGACGCCGTAGGTCACGACATCAATGAGACCGGCTGCTTCCAGCTCGGTACGGAGCTCGTCTGCCGTATGCCAATGAGTCCGAACGAACCCGACGTGGCCGTCGTAGTCACCTGTGGCGATCACCTCGCCCACCGCAGCTGTCAGTGTGTCGTCGAGGGTGCCGTTTGTGCCAGTCTCCAGGGCCGACAGGTAGCGACTGATCGCGGCCGCGACCAGGATGCCTCCGGGACGAAGCACGCGTACGGCCTCGGACAAAGCTGTTGTCCGGTCGACGGATTCGGTGAGGTGGTACAGCGGTCCGAGCAGCAGAACGGTGTCGAAGCTGTTGTCGGGGACAGGTAGTCGCCGCGCATCGCCCAGCTCGGCGGTCACCCCAGGTAGCGTCGCAGCCGTCTCGACGTGTCCAGGTACTGGATCGACGAGGTGCACGATGTGACCGTCGTTCGCCAACCATTCGGCGTGGACCCCGGTCCCCCCACCGACATCGAGCACTCTCATCGAAGCCGTGAGGACACGGCGGATCAGTTCTTGTGTGCGAAGGAACTCCAGACGGCCGTGAGGGGACCTGGACAGGCGATCGTCCTCCGAGGCGCCGGAGTAGTGCTGTGCGAGATCAGAAGTCATGCCAAATACTCGGCCGGCGCAGTACACGGCGGCAACGGATTATCAGATCAAACACTTTCAGCGCTGTGCCGACCTGCAGATACACAGCTCACAGACGAGTAAACCCGGACAATCTGTTGGTGTACGCACTCGGGTCGGCGCGGAAACATCGCGGCTGCCTCACGTCCGCAACTCCGAACCTATCTTGCGGACAAGGGTTAGTCACCGCACCCTCCTCACGCCCGGCCACCGAGCTGTGTAGCGGTGGCGCACCCGATGGACTGCTCCGCGACCCGACGCGGCGACCGTCGGCGGCCCAAGCCCACAGGACGGCGCACCTGGCACCGCTTCTCGAACTCCATTCACCAGCCTGACGCGCGTCCGCGTACTTCCGATCTCACAGTGCCCCATACGGTTCCGCACTCATCAACCTCAGGGTCTTAGCAGAGATGGAAGAATGCGGTATGCCTTCAACCGCATCAAACCGTCTGCACATTGTGGTGCTATCTGCGCACGAGCTCGACGACCAGATGGACCTTGGGCGCGACACCATCAGTTTCGCAGTCGATCGCGGTTCCGAGAGTCCCGGTCTCGGCCGGGTAGCGGTCGTCGTCACGCATGGCCATCGCGGCAAGGTCGGCATCACACATCTTGGATGGGTGAAGTCTGGCCCACGACGGACGAACCTGGACTCGACATGGGTACTCAGTGCGGTTCACGAGCTGTCAGATCCGATTTCGTTCTCAGAGATCGAAGCTGAGCTCGGTCGTTCGTAGGGCGGCGTCTTGAAGGCCGCAAGAAGCCGACGAGGAGGAGCCCTAACACTCGCGGGCTCGTCCAAGCTCCGCGCTGCGCTCCAATCGCGAGTCGCGGAAAACGAGTGGCCTGGGATAGACGGCACGCCCGAGTGGATGACGCCGAGGATCGACGGGAACATCCGGCAGGACCATACCAACGCAATCGGCACTGCTTTGATGTTCAGCGACATGGACATTGGAGAGATGCGCTATGCGCCACTCCCCGGCGAGAGTCCCCTAAGGCAGCTTCGGCTCAGCCCATCAGAGGCAAGCCTCATCGACAACGACCTACGCAACTTTCCAGGCATGAACGGCGAGCCCCATGCCGAAGACATCGTCCGCTTCACTGACGAGGAGCACACCCTCGATGTTATGAATGTCAACGCCACTGGAATCGAAGCCGCAACCGGCGTCGACCTGATCTACTTTAGCCACGACTATGACTGCTACGTACTTGTGCAGTACAAGCGCATGGATAGTGAAGCTGGCGCGCGTATCGCTGGTGTCGACGCGAGACTCCCGAATCAACTCCGGCGAATGGTCGCCTTCGACGCTCTGAGTCACATGCAGTCGGGCGGGCCAGAACCCACTACCTTCAGACTTGGGGCAGGTGCGACCTACACAAAGTTTGCGTACCCAGTCGTGTCCCCACAGAAGGAAAGTGACCTAACGAACGGAATGTACGTACCTTCCGAGCTACTGAAGCGCTTGCACGACGGCGGTCACTTGATCGGACCGCGGGGCGGGGCAGCGATCACTCACTCCAACCTCAGACGGTGGCTCAGCAACAGCCAGTTCGCAGCGTTGGTAAAGATGGGATGGGTAGGCAGCAGTGGCCTGTCCGCTGCTGATATCAACGACTTTGTCAGCTCAAGCTTGACCGACGGGCGAATCGCGGTGATCGCAGCCCACTCGTCGGCCAGTTAAGGATCGTGCCGCTGACCGTGATGTGCGAGCGAGTGCGTCAGATCGCATCCGTTGGGCGTTGGCTGATCCGCACCCACACTCGTCGAGCTCGCGCCGGTTCGTCCAAGCCGGAAACTGGCGCAGAAAATGCAACGCTGTGGCGATTCCACGACTCACCGCGTTCCGCCAACCGCGCGCTACTGGGCCCGTGCGCCTCGCAACGGCCCGCTTCGGTGGTGGGCAGTGTTAGCGCTGGCAGCGTCGACAATGCGTGACTACCGCCCTATCCACACACTGTGGTGGTTGGCGACGTGGAATCCGTCACGATGACGGCCGCGCAGCACACCAGTACGGGTCCGGCCTTCGACGATTTGGAGGCCATTAGCCCAACACGCTGATCTGCACCGGCAGCAGGAACACCGCGCCCGACACCCCACCGTGCGCAGCTCGACTGAGGCAGGCACCATCATCGGCCATCATGTCGAGGATCGACTCTCTGTCCCACACCATGGCGGATGCGCCGAACTCGCGAAATTCCGAGGCCAGTAGTGCAGAGGATTTGACCTGACCCCATGAGATCGGTCCGGCGACTGTGAGAGCCTTGCGGCCCACGTAGTGGGCAGGAAGGCTCGATGACCATGGCGACACGAAAGAGGCACACACCTGAACAGGTCGTGCGCAAGCTGAGCGACGCTGACCGGCTGCTGAGCGAGGGTAAAGACATCGCTGACGTGTGCCGTCATCTGCAGATCACCGAGGCCACCTACTACCGGTGGCGCAACCAGTTCGGCGGACTGAAGGCCGACGACGCCAAACGGTTGAAGGACCTCGAACGCGAAAACTCCACTCTGAAACGACTTCTCGCCGAGGCGGAGCTGGAGAAAGCTGCGTTGAAGGAGATCGCCAAGGGAAACTTCTAGACCCGGAACGCCGGCGGGCGGCCGTGGCGCACCTGATGCGGGTGCTGACGGTCAGTGAACGGTTCGCCTGCCGGGTGACCGGGCAACATCGAAGCACCCAACGTCACCCTTCTGCCGCCGCAACCAGCGCAGATCCCGATGCGGCGTTGCGTAAGTGGCTGCGTGGCTGGTCGAAAACCCATCCACGGCAAGGGTTCCGCCGCGCCTACCACGACGCCCGCGGCGAAGGCTGGATAGCCAATCACAAGAAGATCCAACGCCTCTGGCGCGACGAGGGACTACGAGTGCCGCAGCGGCGCCGCCGAAAACGCCTGGGCACCTCCACCACCACGGCGATGGAGGCAAACGCACCCAACCGGGTATGGGCAGTGGATTTCCAATTCGACGCCACCGACGACGGACGCCCAGTCAAGATCGTCTCCATCGTCGATGAGCACACCCGCGAATGCTTGGGCGGGCTGGTGGAACGGTCGATCACCGCCGACAGACTCATCGACGAGCTGGACCGGATCGCCGTCGATCGCGGCTACCCCGCCGTGCTGCGTTGCGACAACGGGCCAGAATTCGCGTGCCAGGTGATGGTTGCCTGGGCGGCTGAACGGGTCGGACTTGCGTTCGTCCCACCCGGTCAGCCCTGGCGCAACGGCTACATCGAATCGTTCAACGGCCGCTTGCGCGACGAATGCCTCAACATCAACAGCTTCTGGTCCCTCACCCAGGCCCGTGTCGTGATCAGCGACTGGAAGGACGAATACAACCACCGCCGAAGACATTCCGCTCTGGGCTACAACACCCCAGCCGGTTACGCTGCAACCTGCATCCACCGATAACCGGCTCTCACACGCGGTGGACCGACCACCGGGGTCCCGTCAGATTCCTCGCTGGAGTTGCGAATCTTGCGGTCGGCCAACCTCAGCTCGACTGACACCACATACGCGATCTCGGAATCATCGCTCGAGAAACTCACGTGGGTCAGCTTTCGCATTCGAGCACAAGCGGCAATCGATTTTCCGTGCTGTGTCAACGTCAAACGCAGGATGCTCCCTCTTCGGCAGTACAGGATGTCTGACAGTCTCGTCGAGTACAGAATGTTCCATAGGCGTCAGAAGGCCGAAACTGATCAGTGTACGCCTCGGAGACTCGAGTGCGAGTTCGCTGCGCGGCAAAAGGTTCGACCTGCTGCGGGGTTGGTCAGAGTTGATCGAATTCCTGCTGGGCGATCCGCATGGCGGCCAGTGCCGCGGGTGCGCCGCAATATCCGGCGGTGTGGATGATCGACTCGGTGATCTGCGCGCGCGTGAGCCCGTTGTTGAGCGCGCCTCGCACGTGGCCGGCGAGCTCGTCGTGTGCTCGTAACGCTGTGAGGATTCCCAGGTTGAGCAGGCTGCGGTCGCGGCGATCCAGACCAGGCCGATTCCATACCGCGTCCCAGACATGCTCGGTGACGAAGCGCTGAAGGTCTGCCGATTCGCTGCCGGAGGTGCGGGCCAGCGCCTGGGCAACGTACTCCTCACCCATGACTTCTTCGCGGGTGCGCAGGCCGTTGGTGTAGGCCGAAGGCTGCCGGGGTTCGGGATCAGTCATGTACTACCTGTTCGTCGAGGGGTATCGGAGGCGTCATGGGCGGTCGCTCATTCGGCCGGATCGGACTGCAACGCGCGGATCACCCGGATGACGTGCTGGTCGACGAACCGTTCGTCCATCGGTTCGCGGGTGAGGAAGTGGCGGAAGTGTATCGGCGCGATGAGGGTTTCGACGACGGTCCGGGTATCGGTGCCGGCGGGTAGCTCGCCGCGTTCGACCGCCCGGGCAACCATGGCCCGGTTGGCTTCGTAGCGGGTTTCCCAGAAGGTGTTCCGTGCTCGGGCGATGTCTTCGGAGTCGCTGATGAACGCCAGTGCGCGCGCAAGACCGGTACCCAGAGGGCTATCGAGGTAGGCGATGAGTGCGGTGGCGAAGAAGGAAAGGTCTCCGCGCAACGACCCGGTGTCCGGCAGCGGCAGGGTGCGCTCGCTCGCGCTGAGCATCACATCGAGCACCAGGTTCTCCCGCGTTCCCCATCGCCGGTAGATGGAGCTGTCGCGGACACCGGCGCGGCGGCTGATATCGGGGATGCCGACCTTGTCCACGCCGTGTTCTTCGACAGCGTCGAGCACGGCGCGATGCACGGCTTCGCGGACCTTCGCCGCCCGTCCTCCGGGTCGACGCGGCGGCTCGATGTTCTCGGCTTCCGACATAGCCCCATGCTAAAGCAGAGCTTCTTGCTTTTGGCTATCGCTGTGCCTACGCTCACAAAAGCAGAAACATCTGCGATTAGAGATCGAGAGGCACAACGATGACGTCAGTGCGGGAGATCGGCAAACGAGTGCTCATCAGCGCTCGCGCGATGACTCACACCACCGAGCGTGCGGCCCGGCGGGTCGGCGTGGCGGGATTCCTGCCCCGGTTGTTCGCCGAGAGGTTCACCCACCTCGGCGGGATCGACACCGAGGAATTCCAGCGTCAGCTGCACGGTTGCCGGTCCTTCGACGACACCCGCTGGACCGGGTACTGGCAAGACTTCGCCCGCCAACACTTCGCGCGGGCCGACACGGCGTTGCTGCGCCTGGGCGGGCCGTCGACCGACCAACTGCTCGACCCCGCCGCGCCATTGGACCTGCATGCTCTTGGCGAGTTGCTCTCACCAGCGGTAACGATCCTGGCCGACCGAGGGCCGGTGGCCGATCCCGAGGCAGTCGACCGATTCTGTGCGGCTCATCCCGACGCCGCCGATGCCGCGATCGCGATCGACGGGCTGATCAAGGCGTTGGTGTACGAGTTCATCGCCGCCTGGCCGGGGTTCAGCCCGGCCAGGCTCGTCGCCTACGAGCGCTCGCACCGGCTGTGCGAAGTGCTGCTGGGTTCGCTCGACACCGCGATGGGAGTGCGTATCGAAATGGTGCGAATTCCGGTCGGCGCTCAGACTGTGCGTGGAATGCTGATGCTTCCAGCCGGTGTGGAGTCGGTACCGACGATCCTTGTCACCAACGGGCTGGAAGGCACCATCGCCGAAGCGCTACTGCCGCTGTTGTCGCGGCGTGACGCCGGTATGGGCGTATTCGTGATGGAGATGCCCGGCACCTACGCGTATACCGAGCCGCTGAGCATCGACGCCGAGACCATCTACTCGACCGTCATCGATCACCTGTGCGCTGACCCGCGCCTGGATGCGCAACGGATCGGCATGCTGGGCTTCAGTTTCGGAGCCTACTGGTCGACGCGGATGGCCGCCGTCGACCCGAGGCTGACGGTAGCAGTGTCCAACGGCCCGCTCGCTGACCGCAGTTTCGGGCTGCTCAACTCGATCGGCATGCCCGAGATCATGGTCTCCGCGCTGGTCTCGACCCTTGGTGCTCGAGGCCCTGCCGACTTGTCGAGCAAATTGGCGACATTCTCACTCGCCCAGCACTACCGCCGGATCGACATCCCGCTGTTGGTGATCAACGGCGCCCGCGACACCCTTGCCTCCACCCAGGACTCGATCGACATCGCCATCGCCGCACCGGACGCGCAATTGGTGCTCTATGCCGAGGACGACCACTGTGCCATGGGCCACGCCGAGCAGTGGACAGCACTGTCGACGAAATTCCTTCGGGATCACCTACGTGTGGGCGTCGAGGTCACCGCATGACCCACCCACACGATCGGGCCACTGCGGCGATCCCTCGGATGCGGCGCATCCTCGATCGCAGCACACACCGAATCGATACCCAGATCGGATACGGCACGGGATGGCGCACCGAGTCCGAATCCGATGGTAGCCAGGGGTTCCCGAGAATCGAGCCCGCCTTTACCCTCGATTTCGAGCTAGCGCGCTACGACGCCCTCGGGCTGGACGACGGGGCCCTCGTCCTGCCGGTGTGCCCGGCCTCGTTCCGCGATTTCATGATCTTCGAAAGGCACGCCGTCGACGCCGCGCGCGGTCTGGCCCGCCGATTCTTGCCTGCGGGCTCCCGCGTCGCCACCGCGTACGAGACACTGACCCGGCGCACTTTCCCGCCGTTCCGGCCGCACGCGCTCTGGTACCGGCAGCCGATCTACTACATGTCCAACGCCTTGACCATCGTCCCCTCCGGGTTGCCGGTTGCTGCCCCGAACTACACGCGGGCACTGGATTTCGAACTCGAACTCGGCGTCGTGCTCGGTGTTCCGCTGCGCGACGCCACCGTCGAACAGGCGGCCGCCGCGATCGCCGCAGTGGTGGTGATCAACGACTTCTCCGCCCGCGACGTCCAACTGGCCGAAATGCGTTCGGGGTTCGGACCGCAACGATCCAAACACTTCCTCACCTCGATGTCGGCGACCGCGGCCGCCGGGCCCGCGCTCATCGATCGGCTCGACCGATTGACCGCCACGGTCACGATCAACGGAGAGACCGTGGCGCGCACCGGAACACACAATGCCCGGTACTCGATGGCCCAAGCCATCGCGCACGTGTCCTGCAGCGAACAGCTCTACCCCGGCGAACTGCTGTCGACCGGCACCTTGCCCGGTGGAAGTGGGATGGAACTGGGCCGCTGGCTCGCCCCCGGCGACCATCTGCGCCTGGAAATCGACGGCATCGGCATCATCGAACACGACATCCAGAAGTAGGCCCGAGATGAAAATCGATCAGGTTTCCGACTCCGTCCATGTCGTAGCCGGCACCAACGTCAACTGGGCACTGATCAGCGACGATTCCGGGATCACCGTGATAGACGCCGGATACCCCGCTGACGCCGCCGACGTGCTCGGTTCTGTCCGGCAGATCGGCGGTCGGCTTGCCGATGTTCGGGCCGTGCTGATCACCCATGCCCATCTCGACCACATCGGTGCGATCCCGGCGCTCATCGAGCAGTTCGGCATGCCGGTCTACACCGGCGCCGAGGAAGTGCGCCACGCCAAACGCGAATACCTGCAACAGATCACGCCGATCGGAATGCTCGAACAACTCGCCACCCGCCGCGGCCGCCGTTGGGTCGCACACACCCTGCGCGCGGTCCACGGCCACATCGGCACGGCCATCCCACAAGCTGAGGCGGTCGAGCCCGCCACCCTGGCGGCACTGCCCGGCGGACTCGTCGCGATACCCACCCCCGGGCACACCAGCGGCCACACCGCCTACCTCCTTCCCGCCGAAGGCGTGCTGTTCTCCGGAGACGCACTCGTCACCGGGCATCCGCTGCTACCTCACGTCGGCCCCCAGTTGCTACCGGCGGTGTTCAATCACGACGAAGCACTCACCTACGACACCGCTACGACTCTCGCAACGGTGCACGCGCACACCCTGGTTCCAGGACACGGACTGCCCAGCAGTTTCGACGGACCATCCATCGCCACAGCTTTGGGGCCGCGACCACCACTCACCGACACTGACAACAAATAGATGGAACCAATGAGGTACCTGCGCAGCACCGTGTACAGATCCTTCCGCTCTCTGGTCCTAGCAGCGGCGTCCATCGCGATCGTCAGTTGTTCCATACCCGGCCAGGTGAACGACCCGCTCGGCCGCTCGACCAAGATCACCGCCGACTTCGAGAACATCGCCGGCATGTACGAAGGCAACGAGATCATGGTCCTCGGTCTCGCGGTGGGCAAGGTCGACAAGATCGTGCCCAAGGGCACCTACGTCGAGGTCCACATGACCATCGACGCCGGCGTCAAGGTCCCGAAAGACGCCATCGCGGCGATCATCTCGCCCTCGATCGTCACCGACCGCCACATCGAGATCACCCCGCCCTACACCGGCGGCGACACCCTCGAATCCGGCGATCACCTGCCGCTCACGCGGACCAGGACCCCGGTCGAGCTGGACACGATGATCAAGACCATCGACCAGTTCGCAGCCTCGCTCGAGCCCGAACCCGGCCAGGAGGGTCTCGGCCCGCTCTCAGGCCGGGCGCTCTACCCGGTGCTCAACGGCAACGGCCAGAAGATCCGCGAAACCCTCGACGCGCTCTCGGGCGCTTTAAAGGTCGGTGTCGACAACAAAGACGCCATCGCCAACATCATCATCAAGCTCAACGAGCTCACGACGATGCTGGCCGACAACGACCAGTCGGTGCGCGACTTCAGCGACCGGATGACCGCCATGTCGGGGCTGCTCGCCGACCAGGCGCCCGGTCTGCAGGCCACCCTCGACCAGCTCAACCAGTTCCTGAACAACACCTCGACGACCTTCGCCGGGCATCAGGAAGAACTGGCCGCCTCGCTGACCGGCCTGACCACCGTGACCAACCAGTTGCGCGCCAACTCCGGCGCGATGGTCGAGATCGTCGACGTGGTGCCGCTGCTCATGCAGAACATCGACGGCGCCATGAACAAGCAGGAGGGCTTCGTGCGCATACACGCCCTGATCGGCACCGCCCTCTCCGGCGAGATCGTCAGCGTGTTCTGTGAGCGGATCCAGATAAAGTCCGATGGCTGCCGCTCCGGAAACATGCACGACTTCGGCCCCGACTACGGGCTCACCGCCGCACTGCTCGGACTGACGAAATGACGAAACGCTGGACCACTAGATCGCGGGGGAATCGTCGCAGAGCCGACACGATGACAGACATGCCCGGTGGCGATCGACGGGGTTGAAGTAGCACGGCTGCTGGTCCCGCGAGACTTTCCGCAGACTCGGGCAGCGTGGCTAGGCGGCAGCGTGGCTCTCGGAATGGCTACGGCGACTTCTGATCTGGATATCACCGTATTGATGCATGGTTCATCGGCGTCCTACCGTTCATCGATACATTTCGGTGAGTGGCCGGTGGAGCTGTTCGTACAGACTGAAGACTCACTGGAGCATTTTCGCTCCAAGGAGCACGCCGTCCGGAAGCCGAGCACGACGGGTACACAGTCGGTCGTCCCCCTACATGATCGGCATTGAGTGCGTTCTGACGTGGCGGTTCGGATGTTCCTCCAGGCGCTGGATGACGGCAAGCAGTACGCTTGTCCTGCAAGAGATGTCAGGAGGGGATCCGTGATTCACCACGTACAAGTCGCTTGTCCGCCAGGCGCCGAAGGTCGCATGCGGTCGTTCTACACCGGTGTCCTCGGCTGGGCCGAACTCCCCAAACCTCCGCTGCTCGCTGCCCGAGGCGGCTGCTGGTTCACGGTTCCGGGAGTGGGCGGCCCGGATGGGGAATTGCACGTGGGCGTCGAGGAACCCTTCCATCCTGCGCGCAAAGCTCATCCCGCCTTCATCGTTGACGTGGACGCCCTCGCGTCCGCGGTCACGGCGGCTGGACACGAAGTCCACTGGGCTGATCCCGCCGAGATTCCCGGCCGCCGCCGATTCCACACAACCGACCCGGTGGGCAACCGTCTCGAGTTTCTGGGCGGCTAACCAGTTGCTGCCCAGACATACTCTCCGAGTACCCCTGCAAACCTCGCGCTCATCGCCATGAGCGGACGTTCGGGCACCGCTGGTGGTGGCATATGTGATGGGTCAGCCACCATTGTCGGTCCTCGAATATTGGTTACCTCAGCCGTCGCAGTGCTCGTTCGGCGGCGTTGGCACCGCACATGCCGTGCGCGCCGGGGCCGGGCGGGGTCGCCGCCGAGCACAGGTAGTGGCCTGGGAGGCCGGTGTCGTAGGGCTGCAGGGTTTTTCGGGGGCCGAAGACCAGCTGCGGGATGTTCTTGGCGCCGGTCATGATGTTGCCGCCGACGTAGTTGGGGTTGTAGTCGGCGAATTCTGTGGTGGTGCGGGTGGTCAGGCCGACTACGCGGTCTCGGAAGCCGGGTGCGAAGCGTTCGATCTGGGCGATGATCGCTGCGGTGGCGTCGCCGGTGTAGCCGTTGGGGACGTGGGCGTAGGTCCAGACGGGGTGAACCGATCCTGCGGATCGCTGAGGGTCGGCGAGGTATTGCTGGCCGACCAGGACGAAGGGGCGCTGAGGCATTCGGCCGGCGTGGATGTCACGTTCGCCCGCGGCGATCTCGGCGAAGGAGCCGCCCAGGTGCACTGTGCCCGCGCGACGGGCGGCCTCGGCGGTCCACGGGATGCCGCCGTCGACGGCGAAGTCGACCTTGAAAGCGCCGGGGCCGTAGCGGAATCGGCGGTAGGCGCGCGCAATTCGAGTGGGGAGTCGGTCGGCGAGGATCTCCGCGACTGCGGTCGGGGCGAGGTCCCAGATGGTGATATCGGATGGCGGCAGGTCGGCGACCGAGCGCACGCGGACGCCGGTCTCGACCTTTCCGCCGTGATCGGCCAGTACCGCGACCATGCTGTCGGCGATCCGCTGGGATCCGCCGACCGCGACCGCCCAGCCGTATCGGTGTCCCGCCGTCAGGATGCCGAGCCCGACGCTGGCGCTCAACGGGCGTTCGAGGGGCTCGAAGGCGTGTGCGGCGACGCCGCCGAACAAGGCCCGTCCCGCTTCGGTGCGGAAAGCTCGCGCGAGCAGTGTGGCGGGCGCGGTCGCCGGAATGCCGAAGCGCGCCAGTCGGATCGGATGGCGAGGAACGCGCAGCAGCGGGCGCATGATGTCGGCGTCGAATACGTCGTAGCCGGCGACCGGGCGTTCGAACAGCGTGCGCCACAGCCGTTCATCGGCGCCGAGGCCCGTGGCGGTCTCGGCGACCGAGCGGTGCAGCACACCGGCGGTGCCGTCGTCGAGGGGGTGCACGCAGTCGAGTTCCGACCACGCCCACCGCAATCCGTACCGTTCCAGGTCGATGCGCCGCAGGAACGGCGAGCCCACGGCCATCGGGTGGATGGCCGAGCAGTGGTCGTGCAGCAGACCGGGCAGAATCGCCTCGCTCGAGCGGGTGCCGCCGCCGATCGTGTCGGCCGCTTCGAGAACCGTCACCTCCACGCCCGCGCGGGCCAGGGTGATGGCCGCGGCCAGCCCGTTGGGGCCGCTGCCGACCACTGTCGCCGTTGTCATCGACATGCCTTTCTCTTGTTCGAGATATCGTCCGGTGCTCGGCTATTCGGCCGGAGCCACCACGCCCTGCCGCGGTGCGGTGACGTCTTCACGCCGCCAGGTCACGGTGTGCGCAATGGGACCGTCCGGCAGCCACGGCAACGCCTCGACCGCGTCGGCCACCTCCCATGTTCCGCGTTCGATGACGCCCAGCGCCGCGTCGACCACCATGTATTGCTGCGTGCTCTTGTGTACCGGCTGCGACTCCACCCACACCACGATCCATTCTCCCGGAGCGAAGCCGACCCGCGCCTGCACCGCGTCGATCAGGTCGAGGTTGTGCAGGTGGCCGTCGCCGAAGTTGAAGCCGATCAGCGAGTTGCAGGCGAACTCGGCTTCGCGCACGGTCCAGCGATCGATGTCGGGAAGGTGCTTGTACAGCAGGGAGAACAGGCCGCGGCCCTGACTGTGCATGGAACGCCAGGCGATGGTCTGCTGCATGGTGATCTCGGCGACCGCGGGCGGGTAGCCCATGGCCAGCAGCTGGTCGACCTGGTTGTCGGCGGGGCGGTGCGCGATGGTGTTGAGCTTCGCCTCGGCCCCCGGCGCGAAGGCCCACAGCGCCGAGGCCCAGTTGCCGGCGTACTGACGCATGGACGGCAGGAACGACACCAGGTCGGGACGCAGGTTACCCAGCACAGGGAAGAAGGCGAGCCCGGCCGCGATCGCCACCGTCAACCACGGCGACGACATGTCGAATACCCCGTACCCGTCCGAGTTCGGGAACCCGAGGAACAGGAACACGGTGAGGTAGGCGAACAGGATGTTCCACTCCAGCGGCACGGCCAGCGGGAAGGTGGAGGTGATGAACAGGTGGAAGATGACCATCATCGCGACACCGGCCAACGTGAGCCAGTGGTTCGTCGAGAACAGCAACACGATCGGGGTGATCACCTCCACGGCGGTACCACCGACATGAGCCATGAACGCCGCCACCCGCGACGGGCGGATATCGCGCGGAAAGTCGCGGTAGTGGGCGCGTTTGATCGACCGGAACGGCATCGACGGGCTGTTGGACACCATCGGGGGCACCACATTGGTGAAGTGCTTGCCGAACTTCGAAACTCCCGCGCCGACCCACACGATCACGATCAGCAGCTTGGCCGCGATGATCATGTCGGTGAACGGCAACACCGCGAAGAACAGCAGCGCGGGCAGATACTGCTCGCCGCGAGCCGCCAGGAAGATCGTCTTGTCGCGCAGCCCGCACAGGATGTAGAGCAGGATCGGCGCGATCAGCAGCACGGGCCGGACCAGTCCGGAGGTGTTGTCCGGCAGCGCTTCCAGCAGTGCGGCGGTGGTCCGGCCCGGTGCGACCAGGGCGATCACCAGCGACGCGAGAAAGCCCAGATACAGGACCACGTCGAGGGCGGTGCGCGAGTCACCGTTGGTGAACGGCACCCGATACCAGGGCCGCAATCGGATACTTCCCCGTCGGGCGAAGTACAGGATGCCGCCGGTCATCGGCTTGAACTTGCCCGCCAGCGGTCCCCAGGAGCCCGCGACGCCGAGGGCTTCGAGCAGCACCGTCCACAGGACCAGCTTCTGGTAGACCACCGGCTGGTTCCACCACTGCGCCACATCCCAGAACGGTCCGGTGCCCGACGTCGCCGTCGCGATCGCGATGCCGCCGATGATGTAGAGCACGAGCACTTTCGCGAGATACACGGTGTGGATCATCTTCGGCGTGCCGAATCCGTATTCCGCCCAGTGCAGTGCCAGCGTCCGTATACGTTCGCGCAGCGGCAGATCCAAGAATGTCTCGGTGTCCACCGGCGGGAAGTCTCCCGTCTTGAATCCCATGGCTCGATCCCTTTCTTCCGGCTTCCGGACGCGAGTGACCGCGACCGAAAGGGCTGTCTTTCGTTCGAAGTGGATTGCGGTGCACAACCGCTCAGGTGCGCGCGGCCGAGAGCCGCAGCTGCTTCTTGTCGATCTTGCCGACCGGATTGCGTGGCATCTCCGCGGTCAACACGATCGCGGCGGGAACCTTGAACGCCGCGAGTTCCACGCGGCAGTGTTCGATCAGCTCTTCGACGGTGACCGCGGCCTGCGGCGCGGGCACCACGTGGGCGACCGGCACCTCGCCCAGCACGGCGTCGGGCACACCGACTACCGCGGCTTCGTGAACAGCGGGATGACGGTAGAGCGCGTTCTCGATTTCCTTGGGGTACAGGTTCTCGCCCGCCCGGATGATCATGTCCTTGATTCGGTCGACCAGAACCAGATAGCCGTCGGCGTCGAAGTAGCCGACGTCGCCGGTGTGCAGCCAGCCGTCCACGACGGTTTTCGCCGTCTCCGTCGGCCTGCCGAGGTAGCCGCGCATCACGTTCGCTCCGCGAATGACGACTTCGCCGGGTTCGCCGGGCGCCGACAACGCGCCGCCGACATCCATGATCGCTACGGTCTGACCGGGCAACGGGATACCGACAGTCCCCGGCTTCCGTTGGCCCGCTACGGGATTGAGAGTCGACGCACAGGTCCCCTCGGACAGACCGTAACCCTCGACGATCGGCACACCGAAGCGCTGCTCGAACCGGGCGATGAGCTCGGCGGGCATCGGCGCGGCACCGCAGATCGCCAAGCGCAACGAGGAATTGTCGGGACGAGGACCGTCGGGCTGGGCCACCAGCATCGCGTAGATGGCGGGCACCGCCGAGAAATAGGTGGGCCGGACCCGCTCGACCGTGTCGAAAAAGCCTGAGGCGGAGAACTTTCCGGCGATGGTGGTGCGTCCGCCCGCCAGCAGTGGCGACAGCACGCTGACCACGATGCCGTTGACGTGGAACAGCGGCAGGATCAGCAGGCTGTGGTCGGTCTCGTTCAGGCCGAGCGAGTCGATGATCATCGCGCACATGGCGGCGAGGTTCTCGTGACCGAGCAGCACACCCTTGGGCCTACCCGTGGTGCCGCTGGTGTAGATGATCAGGGCGAGATCGTCAGAGGACGCGGCGGCGACGGGACCGGCGTGCTCGGCCAATTCCGTGATGTCGAGAGTGATTGCGGGCCTGCCGGATTCGCCGAGGACGACGGCGGCGCCGGAGTCTTCGACCTGGTACCGGATGTCGTCGTCGGTGAGCCCCGGATTCACCGGAGTGACGGCCGCACCGAGTCGCCAGGCCGCGAACAGGGCCACCACGAGGTCTACGCGGTTGGGCAGCACCACCGCGACGACGTCGTCGGACCGCACGCCCTCACGATGCAGGACCGACGCAGCGGCATCGACCCGAGCATGGAACTGCGCATTGGACAGTGTGACGGTGTCGTCGGCGATGCAGGGTCCGTGCGGGTCGGCAGCGGCTCTGACCTCGGGCAATTCGGCGATGTGTCGCATGATTCCTCACCGGTGGCGAATGTGATCTGAGTTACATCACTCACGGTAGGGCGCGAATCAGGCGCCGACTACGGGCCCGCAGCCCAGCGTTGCGCCGACGTGTTGTGCCACGGGCACAAACAGCGCCACACAGGTGAGCGTCGGGGGTACTGTCTGCGGCCATGGCCCACGACAACGATCCACTGGTGCGTGCGGTGGCGGGCCGGATCAAAGCCGACCTGGACCACCTGTCACCGAGGATGACCACGATGTTCACCGAGGTCATCCCCGAATTCCGGCACGACGACGAAGTGCGCAGACTGATGGTGGCCAGCACGGAGTCCAACCTGTCCGCGATCTTGGACATACTCACGCTGGCCATCGGCCTCGACGACATCACCGTGCCGCCCGCCGCCGCCGAGTACGCCCGCCGCTTCGCCCAGCACGATCTGTCGCTGGAGGCACTGCTGCGCGCCTACCGGCTCGGCGAGAACATGTTCGTCCAGTGGACGATGACGCTGCTGGCCGAACTGAATCCGCCCACCGACGTGGCGATGGCCACCGCGGCCCGCATCGCCTACCTGGTCAACAGCTATATCGACCAGGTGATCGAGGGCCTGATCGATATCTACGAGAGCGAGCGCCGCCGCTGGGACGCGCGCACCGACGCCGCCCGTGCCGCACAGGTGCGCGCCGTGGTCGACGCCGATGATCTGGACGTGGGCTCGGCCGAGCAGATGCTGTCGGCCTCCCTGCGTGGCTGGCACCAGTTCGCGACGCTGTGGACACCACCGGGAACCCGCGATCCCCGCGCGTCGCTGCGCGCGGGCACCGCCCTGCTGGCGGCCGCGACCGGCAAGACGCCGATGACCGTCGAGGTCGACGATCACAACCGGTGGGTGTGGATCTCCTCGGTGGCCCGACCCGTGCTCGACACCGAACAACTCGCCCACGATCTGCGGGCCCATCCGAATCTGTCGATCACCCTGGGCGATCCGGCTACCGGCCTCGAAGGATTCCGCCAGACCTTCCGCGACGCGCAACAAGCCCGCGCCGTCGCCCTGACCAGGCGAGAGCACGGACTCACCGTCCATTCCGACGTGGCGTTGACCGCCCTGTTCGCCGACCGGGTGCCCGAGATGCGGGTGTGGGCCGAGCGTGTGCTCGGCGCACTGCTGGGCACGGACGAGACAGCAGCGCGGTTACGCGAGACCGTCCGCGCGTTCCTCGACGCCCGTGGCAGCTACACCGACGCCGCCGCGCGGCTGCACGTCCACAAGAACACCGTCCACTACCGGGTGCGCAAAGCCGAAGAGCTGCTCGGACATCCGCTCGGCGAGCGCAGGCTCGACATCGAAGTGGCCCTGCTGACCTGCGCGCAACTGGGGATCCCCGAGGCTCCCCGCGAGCCCCGGCGAAGCCGTCGCAGGTCGGCCGAGACCACCGTGGACGACGCGACCTGACGACCGGTTGGTCACCGAGACCTTCGATTTCGGCGACCTCGCCAAGGCCGTCGACTACTGCGCCGGCGAGAACGGCGCCCGCGCAGTCGTCCTCTCCTGACCTGCGGCGCCGGGACGGCTTACAGGTCGAGTTGTCTGATCCAGGCGAGATAGGCCGAGGTCTGTGCCCGGAGATCGTCGACCGGCCAGTCGTCGGGTTGCAGCGCCGCAGGAAGGGCGGGGTCGGTGGTGAGCAGGTCGAGCGCGGCGCATACCACCGCGAATCTTGCTGCCGGGTCAGGGTTTTCGATGTCGTCGAGCAGGGCGCGCCCCCGCGCCGACCAATCGGCCAGCGACCACAGTTCGGCGGTGAGGTCGGCAGCGTTCTCGACCGGCCGGAGTCGGAAATGGAGCGTGGTGGTAGCCAGGTCCGCGGGCAGCTCGCGGACGAGGTTGGCCGGTCGCAGCCAGACTCCCTCGCGAAGTTCTGCCAGGCGAAGCGAGAGCAGCCTGGCGCGCAGGGCCGCACGCTCGGCCGACGGCCGTCCGGCGGCGGTGATGACGACCTGCTCCCAGTCGCCGTCCCAGGGCCGAACGGGCGGGGCGGTGAGTTCGGTCCGGCGGGCGCGCAAGGCGGGGTCGAGCGTGTAGGCGCGCTGTTCGCGGATCAGCTCGCCCGCGGCCACCATCCGCGACACCGCGACACGCACCGTTGTCTCCGGATAGCCGACGGCGGTGGTGGCAGCGCAGATTTCACTCGAGGTGGTCGTCGGCGACTCGGCCGCTATCAGAATCCGGATCACCGCCGAACGGGCCGACACCGGACGGACCCGTGCGTCGAAGCCGGTAGCAGCGGATTTCACGAGACCGAGTCTACATATTTCACTATTGCCGCGACTGTCAGAAAACTGTAACGTCGCACGGTATGACCACGACCACATCCACGACCTCCTCGTTCCCGCTGACCGGGCGCACCATGATCATGTCGGGCGGCAGCCGCGGCATCGGGCTGGCGATCGCCGTCGCCGCCGCCCGCGAAGGCGCCAACATCGTGCTGCTCGCCAAGACCGATACGCCCGACCCCCGACTGCCGGGCACCGTCCACACCGCCGCCGCCGAGATCGAAGCCGCCGGCGGACAGGCACTCGCCGTGGTGGGCGACGTGCGCGACGAAACCTCGGTCGCCGACGCGGTGGCCCGCGCGGTCGAGCGCTTCGGCGGCATCGACTACTGCGTGAACAACGCCTCGGCGATCGCCCTCGCCCCCACCGAGGAACTGCCGATCAAGCGGTTCGACCTTATGCAGCAGATCCAGCTGCGCGGCACCTACCTGCTCTCGAGTGCCTGCCTGCCGCACCTGCGCCGCAGCGACAACGCCCACATCCTCAGCCTGTCGCCGCCGCTGAATCTCGCACCCGAATGGCTCGGCGCCTACCCCGCGTACATGCTCGCCAAATACGGGATGTCACTGCTCACGCTGGGTTGGGCCGCCGAATACGCCGAACACGGCGTCGCGGGCAACTGCCTGTGGCCCGAGACCCTGATCGCCACCGCCGCGGTGCAGAACCTCCTCGGCGGCGACGACGCGATCGCCAAAGCCCGTACCCCACAGATCATGGCCGACGCCGCGGTGGCGCTCCTGCGCAAGGACGCACGATCGGTCACCGGCAACACCTTCCTCGACATCGACGTGCTCCGTGCCGAAGGCGTCACCGATCTCTCGCCCTACGGAGGCGCCGACGGGCTGGAATACGACATCTTCGTCGACCCGCCGCACAAGCGGGCCTGAGCCACCCGCCCGCAGCGCGAACACAGAGGCTCTCGCCGACACCGGAAACGCGCCTGACGTCGTCGAACACCATGGGTTCCGGGGCTATCCTCGGTAGAGGGCGGCGCACCAGCGCACCGCCACGAGGTTGCACCGAATCGAGCCTGAATGGCCGAAAACTTGCCGACGCAGCGCAGCTCGGCCACCGGGATCGCGGCGGAACTGACCGCCGAGGGCTTCGAGGACGCCCAGGAGATCGGACGCGGCGGTTTCGGTGTGGTCTACCGCTGCGTCCAGCCCGATCTGGACCGCGTGGTCGCGGTGAAAGTACTGACCGCCGAACTCGACCCCGACGGATTGCAGCGCTTCGTGCGCGAACAGCAGGCGATGGGCAGGCTGTCCGGTCATCCCTACATCGTCGCGGTCTTCCAGGCGGGCACCACCCACGGCGGGCACCCCTACCTGGTGATGCCCTATCACGCGCGTGGTTCGTTGGAACAACGTATCCACACTGTCGGCCCGCTGGACTGGGCAGCGACACTGCGGTTGGGCGTGAAGATGGCGGGCGCCCTCGAGACCGCGCACCGGGCCGGCATCCTGCATCGTGACGTGAAACCGTCCAACATCCTGCTCAGCGACTACGACGAACCCGAACTCACCGACTTCGGGATCGCCCGGATCCAGGGCGGGTTCCACACGACGACCGGAATCGTCACCGGCTCCCCCGCTTTCGCCGCGCCGGAGGTCCTGCGCGGCGCGCAAGCCACCGCCGCCGCCGACGTGTACGGCCTGGGCGCCACGCTGTTCTGCGCACTCACCGGACATGTCGCCTACGAGCGGCGCGTCGGAGAGCAGGTGTTGTCACAGTTCCTGCGAGTCTCCGCGCAGCCCGGTCCCGATCTCACCGGCCAGGATGTGCCCGACGAGGTCAGAGCCGCCATCGAGCACGCGATGGCGACCGACCCCGCCGACCGGCCCGACAGCGCCGCCGCCTTCGGCGCGGAACTGGTTGCGGCCCAGCGCAGTACCGGCAGCCCTGTCGATGTCCTCCGGGTCCCGGATACCCAGCGCCCCGTCGCGGTGCCGATCGCACCGGCGGCCCGGGCCCGCGACCGCACCACCGCGCCTCCCACACCCGCCACGAAGTATCGCCCGCCGACTCCGGCGCGGGCGACTCTGGCCAGAAAGCGCCTGCTCGAGCACTTGCGCACCACCGAACGCACCCGGCTCACCGCCATCCACGCGCCCAGCGGATTCGGCAAGACCACGGTGGCCGCCCAATGGCACGACGAGCTGGTCGAGCACGGCGCCGCAGTCGCGTGGCTGACCGTCGACGAGGACGACGACAATGTCTCCTGGTTCCTCACCCACCTCGCCGAGGCGATCCGGCCCGCCGTCCCCGTGCTCGCCGACGATCTCGACCGGCTGCTGGAAGCCAACCCCGACGATCCGACCCGCGCCGTGCTGACCGCGCTCGTCGACGGTCTGCACGCCGACGACCGGCGGGTGACGCTGATACTCGACGACTGGCAACGGGTCACCGCCCCCGCCTCGGTGGACGCGGTCCGGTTCCTGCTCGAGCACGGGTGTCACCATCTGCCCCTCGTCGTCACGAGCACCGAGCGGCTCGACCTGCCGTTGAGCAGGTTGCGCATCCACGGTGAGCTCGCCGAAATCGACGCCACGACACTACGTTTCAATCCCGACGAAGTACATGCGTTCCTCGCCGAAGCCGGCGGTGTGCACTTGGCCGCCGACGAGGTGGCCGCGCTGGCAGGCGCCACCGACGGCTGGGTCGCGGCACTACAGCTGACGGTGCTGTCGCTGCGCGCGGGTGAGGACCCGGCGCACCTGCTCGACAGCCTCGCCGCGCACCCCGACATCGGGGCGTTCCTGGCCGAGAACGTACTCGGCACACTGGATCCGGACACCCTCGAATTCCTCATGACGACCTCGATCTGCGAGCGGATCTGCGGCGGACTGGCCACCGCCCTGACCGGCCGCACCGACGCCGCCGACCTCCTCGCCGATCTCGCCGACCGCGGTTTGTTCCTGCTGCCCACCGGCCCCGACCACCACTGGTACCGCTACCACCAGCTGTTCGCTGGTTATCTGTGCCGCAGGCTCGCCCAGGACCGCCCGGGCGAGATCGCGGGTCTGCGGCTGCGAGCCGCCGACTGGTTCGCGCACCATCACCTGCTCAACGACGCGGTCGACCAAGCGCTGGCCGCGCAGAACCCCGAACGCGCGGCCGATCTCGTCGAACAGGGCGCGGGTTACCTGCTGGAGCTGTCGAAAATGGTGATGCTGCAGGGCATTCTGGCAAAACTACCCGCCAGGGTGTGCCGGGCGAGGCCCCGTATCCAGCTGTTCGGCGTCTGGGTCAACCTGGTGCTGCGCAGACCCGCGGCCACCGCGTCCTCCCTCGCCCGCTTCGAGACCGCGCTGGCCGCGGCCCGACCCGCCGAGCCCGAGCGCACCGATCTGCGCGCGGAAGCGGACGTGGCGATCAGCGTCCGGGAGATGTTCGGTGACCGCGTATCCGAGCTCGACGGTCTGATCGGTGACGCGCTGGCCCGGCCCGACGACTTCTCCCCACGGATCCCCGGAGTGGCGGCCAATATCGCCAGCTTCGCGGCGATCCAGCGCTTCGACTTCGCCGAGGCGCGCCGGTGGCAGCTCTGGGCAGCGCCGTATCACGAGGCGACCGGCCCGTTCCTGTCGGTGTACGGGCGCTGTTTCGCGGGTGTGGCCGCCCGCGAACAGCTCGACATCATCGGCGCCGACGACCTGTTCACGACCGCGCTCGACACCGCACGCACGACCATGGGCGCCGCCGCCCACGCGACTCGCCTCGCGTGCGCTTTGCTGGGCGAATTACGTTATGAGACCGGTGATTTCGATATCGCGGCGGATCTACTGGAGCAGAGCAGGGAACTGTCCGCCGAAGGCGGCGGCGGAGTGGACATCATGCTCGCCACCTACGCGACCGGTGCGCGGGTACGAGCCCTGCGCGGCGACCGGGACGGCGCGCTGGAACTCCTCGACGAGGGCATGTCCCACGCCGAACTCTTGGATCTGCCGCGCCTGGCCGCCCGGGTCCGCAACGAGCGGGTGCGTCTCGGCGTCGAACTCGATCCCACCGTGGCGGCGGCACTGACGAGCGCGCGCACGATCCGGCGTGACAACGGAACCGCCACTACCATCGATGAATTCGATGAGGACTCCGCGATCCGCGTGTTGCTGGCGACGGGTCGGCCCCGGTCGGCGATCGAGCGCGCCGAGAACTTGGTCGCCGGGATAGATGTGCAGCGCAGGCCGCTGGCCGCGCTGCGTGCCGGGTTCCTGCTCGGCAGCGCCCTGCGCCGGGCCGACCGCGCGAGCGATGCCGATCGCATCCTCACACCGCTGATCCGCCGATGCGATCACCTCGGCCTGGTCCGCCTGCCAGCCGACGCGATGGCGACCTAGAGTTTTGCCCTGCGGCCCGGTTCAGGATCGATTTCTTTGCGCGACAAATCGACTCGGTAAACCATGACCGGGTAGTGCGGGTGGAAATCCGGGATGGGTCGGTGCCGGATGTTGCCGGCCCGCCATCGCAGCAGTCCGGTATCGGCGCAGATCAGGCCGCGGGCACGGGTTTCGCGGTGCACGAATGTCAGCGGTGTGGTCGTTTCTCGGCGGCATCGAGTGCGGGGGCGAGTGGTGCGAGTCCGGCGCGGAGCAGCTCCGGTAACGCGCCGGATGGCACGACGAGTCCGCTGCTCACGGGGGCCGGTTGGAGCCATCGTTCGAGGGTGACGCGAACCGCGGCGGTCACGCTGGCCGCGAGCACGCGGGCGGTGTGCGGGTCGATGTCGCCGAGGCGGGCCGCGATCGCGTCGGCGAGAGGATGTTCCATCGCGGTGGAGGTATGGACGAAGGCGTCACGCAGCGCGGGATGGCCGGCGATCAGGAGCAGCGCGTCACGACCGGATTCGTCCTGAGCGGTGTACTGATCCACGATCGCGTCGATGACGGCATCGGCGAGTCGGGCGGCGGGCCGAGCTGCCACTGCCGCCGCGACCCGCGTTTCCCGTTCCGTGGTGATGGCAGCGACGATCGCCTGTTCTCGACTGGAGAAGTAGTTGTTGTAGGTCCTGGGTGAGACGCCGGCGGCCTCGGCGATGTCGTCCACGCGCACGTTGTCCGGCCCGCGCTCGAGCGCCAGCCGAAGTGCCGCCTCGCACAGCGCCTCCCGGGTGGCCCGCTTCTTCTGCTCGCGCAACCCTGCCCGTCGTGTCGTCACCGCTTCAGTATTCCATCGACTTTGCGCACACGCAAAATTGCGTGCACGCACTTTTGTCCTCTAGTCTGGCCTCCTCATCCCCGACCGACAGGAACCAGGTCGATGAGAGGCAGGGGCGGCACGATCTCCCGTGCGCGCGTCGACCTGGACGAAGTCGAGCGCGAGCTGCGCGTCTTTCCATCCCGATGAAGGAGAAATCACCGATGACCGTCGATGTTGTGATCAGCGGAGCCGGCCCGAACGGGCTGATGCTGGCCTGCGAGCTGAGCCTGGCCGGGATCCGGCCGATCGTGCTGGAGCGCCTACCCGAACCGAGCGAGGAACCGAAAGCCAACGGGCTGCTCGGCCAGGTCGTGCAACTGGTCGACAGGCGGGGTTTGTACGAGCGGCTCAGCGGCAGCCCGGCGCCGCCGCAACCGAACTCCACCTACTTCATGTTCGCCGCGATGGCCCTGGACCTGAGCCTGCTCGACGACAGCCCGGTCTTCGGGCTGGCGGCGCCGCAGCACCACATCGCACAGGTCCTGGAACAGCGTGCTGTCGAACTCGGCGCGGCGATCCGGCGCGGACACGAGGTCGTCGGCCTGGCACAAGACGACGACATGGTCACCGTAGACGTCGCGGGCCCGGACGGAACCTACCGCCTGCGGGCCCGCTATCTCGTCGGCGCGGACGGGGCGCACAGCGTCACCCGCACGCTGTCCGGCATCGGATTCCCCGGTGTCACCTACGACCGCGCGACCAGCCGGGCGGCGCACGCCACCGTCCCGGCCGACTGGGTGGACCCCACAACCGGCGTCCTGACTGTGCCCGGCTACGGGTCCGTCCAACCATTCCTGCCACTGCGCACCGAGCACGGGGGTTTCTCCTACGCGCCGTTCCCCGGCCATTCGCCGCTCATCAGCACCATCGAGTGGGACCAGCCCGAGACCGACGCTCCCATGAGCCTCGACGAGCTTCGGGCCAGCGTCGACCGTGTACTCGCCGCCGACATCCCACTCGGCGCGCCCTCCGGCCAGGAACCGCACGTGCTGCGCCGGCTCAGCGGTGGCAACACCCGAATCGCCGACCGATTCCGAGACCGCCGCGTGTTCCTGATCGGCGACGCCGCCCACATCTACACTGCAGGAGGCGGCCCTGGGCTCAATCTCGGCCTGCAGGACGCGGCCAACCTCGGCTGGAAACTCGCCGCCGACATCCGCGGCAACGCCCCGACCGACCTACTCGACAGCTACGAGGCCGAACGTTGGCAAGCCGCCTCCCGCATGGTCACCTACGCCCAAGCACAATCCGCGCTGATCGCCCCGGGCAGCGACGTCACCGCCCTGCGCGAACTGTTCACCGAACTACTACGCGACCAGGACACCGTGCAGCGTCTCGCCGCCCTCACCGCGGGCGCCGACATCCGCTACGACACGGGCGGACCCGATACCCACCCGCTCATCGGCCGGTTCGCGCCGGACATGGAATTGACCACCCCGAACGGGACCGTCCGGCTGGCCGAGCTGACCAGGACTGCACGGCCACTGCTGCTCGACCTGACCGGGAACACGGGGTTGGCGGAAACGCTGCCCGAGTGGCACGACCAACTCGACATCGTCACCGCACGCCCCCAACCCGGATTGCCCACCGCCCTGCTCCTGCGCCCGGACTGCTATGTCGCATGGGCAACCGCATCCCGGTGCCCGGACAGCGCGGACCGACAGGCGCTCCGCACGGCACTGCAGCGCTGTTTCCGCCCCACGAACCCGCCGGCATCTGACCGTTGACGGGTCGGTAGTCCCTCATCCGTCACGACGACATGAAATCACCGGTAGGTCAACACCGCTCGATGTTCCGCGCTCAGCGCCGGATCGGGTAAATCTGCTCCTCACCCTCGGAGACGAGCTTGCCGAGAATGTCGCGCAGCGAAGCGCGCTCATCGTCGGTGAGTCGTCCGAAGAAGTCGTCGGCGTCCTTCGTCCGGGCGGCAGTCAAGGTTGCGAGAGTCCGCTTGCCCAGCGCGGTCACCACCACGAGAATCGCGCGGCGGTCGGTCGGGTCGGGCCGTCGCGCGACCAGATCAGCTTCCTCGAGCGCGTCCACCACTTCCGTGGCCGACCGGGCGCTGATCCGCAACGCGTCCGCGATGGCCGACAGCCGGAGACCGTCGTGCTCGCCGGCCACGCGGAGCGCGCGGGCCTGGTGTGGCGTCAGACCCATCGGCGCGTACGCCGCCGACCAGCGCCGACGGAGCGTCCTGGCGACCTGCATCAGGAGGTCGCTCTCGTTGTCGGGCATAAACCCGCCTCTCGCTTTGTTTCCCCTACCAGATAGTGAGGTAACCTCAGCATAAACACAACCCAAGGGGGTTGCAGATGGAAGTGAAAGTCTCCGCCGGCGGCGGCCGCGCCCGCCGACCCGACCCGGCCGATCGCGCACAACTGCGCGAGTCCCCCGTGTCCCTGCGCCGGATCGCCGCGCTCTTCGCGCCGTACCGGCTTCAGCTCACCCTGCTGACCGTCCTGATCGTGGCGGGTTCGACGATCGGCCTCGCCTCGCCGTTCCTGCTGCGACTGGTGATCGATGACGCGCTCCCCCAGCAGAACGTCCCACTCCTGCTCTGGGCCGTGGGCGGCATGCTCGCCGTCACCGTGCTCACCGCCGTGCTCGGCGTAGGCCAGACACTCATCTCCACCACGGTCGGGCAGCAGGTGATGCATGTCCTGCGTGCCGACGTGTTCCGCCACCTACAGCGGCAGTCGCTGGCGTTCTTCACCCGCACCCGTAGCGGTGAGGTCCAGTCGCGCCTGATCAACGATGTCGGCGGCATGCAATCCGTGGTCACCAGCACCGCGACCGCCATCGCGAGCAATGTCACCACCGTGGTCGGCACCGCCGTCGCGATGGCCGTGCTGTCGTGGCGGTTGTCGCTGCTGTCGCTGGTGGTGCTGCCGCCGGCAATCTGGCTGACCCGGCGCGTAGCGCTGCTGCGACGCGACATCACCGCCCAGCGCCAACGTCACCTCGCCGATCTACACGGCCAGGTCGAGGAAGGACTCTCGGTGAGCGGCGTCCAGCTGGGCAAGACCCTCGGCACCGGTCCTCTCGCGTCCGCGCAGTTCGAGCAGACCTCGCATGACCTGGTCGGCCTCGAAGTGCGCTCACAGCTCGCGGGCCGCTGGCGGATGGCCACTATGAGCATCCTCTTCGCGGCCATCCCGGCGCTGCTCTACCTCGCCGCCGGTCTTCCGGCGACCAGCAGCGGCATGACGATCGGCACCCTGGTCGCCTTCACCACGTTGCAGGCAGGGTTGTTCAGGCCGCTGATGGCTCTGCTCAATGTGGGTGTCGAAGTCACCAGCTCGATGGCCTTGTTCAGCCGGATCTTCGGCTACCTGGACCTTCCGGTCGAGATCGATGAACCCACCCAGCCGGTCGACCTCGACCCACGCGATGTCGTGGGCGAAGTCCGGTTCGAGCATGTCAGCTTCCGCTACGACGCCGCGGGCCCCGATGTGCTCGATGACGTCTCGCTCGTCGTACCTCCCGGGTCGACGCTCGCTCTGGTCGGCGAGACCGGTTCCGGCAAGACCACCCTCGCCTCGCTCGTCGCGCGACTGCACGACGCGACCGGTGGCCGGGTGACCATCGACGGCGTCGACGTCCGTGACCTGGAGCTCGGCACCCTCGCTCGCATCGTCGGCGTGGTGTCGCAGGAGTCGTACCTGCTGCACACGACCATTCGTGAGAACCTTCGCTATGCCAAGCCCGGTGCGACCGATGCGGAGATCGAGCGCGCGGCCCGTGCCGCCCAGATCCACGAGCTGATCGCCTCACTGCCCCAGGGCTACGACACTGTGGTCGGGTCGCGCGGTCATCGGTTCTCCGGCGGTGAGAAGCAGCGGATCGCGCTGGCGCGCACCCTGTTGCGCGACCCGCGTGTGCTGGTACTCGACGAGGCGACGAGCGCCCTCGACAACGAGACCGAGCGTGCGGTGCAGGCAGCCATCGACGTGGTCGCCCAGGGCCGCACGGTCATCACGATCGCGCACCGGCTGAGCACCATCCGCGATGCCGACCAGATCGCGGTCCTGCACCATGGCCGGGTCGCCGAGCGTGGAAACCATCGGTCCCTGGTCGACGACGGAGGACGCTATGCCCGGCTCAACGGCGCCGCCGACGTGGTGGCGGCCTGATCGGTGCTGTGCCGTGGAATCTCGAATCAGCCTCCGCCCGATCGGGACCGTGGCCGCGATCGGGCGGTGACATGAGAAGCACTCGGCTCAGCAGTCTCGGTTCGCGGCCAGCGCCGCGAGCAGGTCCAGGTCGGCCAGAGCTTCGGCGTTCGCCCCGACCTCGCTGATCGTCGACATGGCTTCCTCGTACAGTTGCCTGGCCTGCAGCCGACTCCATTCCCGGCCGCCCGCGGCTTCGACCAGCTCGGCGGCACGGACCAATTCGGCGTCGTCGAGCGGCTTCTCACGGAGATAGAGGTCGGCGAGGGCGCCCGCTTCCGGGGTGTTCGAGCGCAGTGCGAACACCACCGGCAACGACTTCTTGCGGCTGCGCAGGTCGGAGAACACCGATTTGCCGGTGACGCTGGGGTCGCCCCAGATGCCGAGCAGGTCGTCGGTGTGCTGGAAGGCACGGCCCAAGCGCCTGCCGAAGTCTTGCAGCCGCAACAGCTCACCGGAGTCCGCGTTTCCGAACAGGCCCCCGAGTGCGGCCGAACACCCGAACAGCGCCCCGGTCTTCTGGTCGACCATGGTGAAGCACTCCTCGAGCTCGACATCGGTGCGCCGCTCGAATCCCAGGTCCGCGCACTGCCCCTCGACGAGGTGCAGCACCGAGCGGCTCATCAGATTCGTCGCTTCGACGATCGGTGTGTCCGGCTCCGCGGCGAGCAGGGAATACGCCTGGGCCACCAGCGCGTCGCCGGCGAGGATGGCAGGCCCGATCCCGAACGCGGTCCACGCCGTCGGCCGGTGCCGTCGGGTGGTGTCTCGGTCCATCACGTCGTCGTGCAGCAACGAGAAGTTGTGCACCAGTTCGACCGCGACGGCAGCGCGCACGGCATCTCCCACGTCGCCGCCGGTCAACCGCGCGGCCGAGAGAACCAGGGCGGGGCGAATGGCCTTGCCGCCGTCGTGACGTTCCGGTCGGCCGGTCTTGTCCCACCAGCCGAAGTGGTAGCCCACGATCGTGCGGACCGTGGCAGGCATCATCTGCACGGTGGCATGCAGGGTGGCCGCGCAGGTCTCCCGACATTGATCGAGGACGTCGGCGGCCGTGCGTGAGCTGTGCGCAACAGCGGGTGTGGGCACCGGGATCGGTGTGGTCGCGACATCCGGGGTGCTCATCGATTCACCTGCACTTCGGTCAGCGCGCCGAGTGCGTCCGGAACGAGCACTGCCGCAGCATGATTGGCGCTGATGAGGTAGGAGGCGATGGCGCGGTCGTCGATGCCGGTGAAGCGGACGTTGACGCCCGGCTCGACTTCGTCGGGCAGACCGGTCTGGCGCAGGCCGATCACCCCGTCATCCGATTCACCGATCCGCATCGCCAAGATCGTGCTGGTTCCGCTCGGTGAGATCGGAATCTTGTCCGAGGGCAGCAGCGGCACGTTGCGCCACGCGTGCACCCGTCTTCCCTCGATTTCGGTGTGATCGGGGTAGACGCCCTGGGCTGTGCATTCGTGGCCGAACTGGGCGATGACGCGGGGGTGGGCGAGGAAGAACGCGGTCTTGCGACGGCGGGCCAGCAAGCGATCGAGGTCCTCGGGTGTCGGGCGGCCGGTGGCCGAACACAACCGCTGACTCGGGTCGACGTTGTGCAGCAAACCGTAGTCGTGGTGGGTCAGCAGGTCGCGTTCCTGGCGTTCCCGCAACGCCGCGATCGACAGGCGCAGCTGCTGGTCGAGCTGGTTCATCGGCTTGTTGTAGAGGTCGGTGACCCGGGTGTGTACGCGCAGCAGCAGTTGCGCGATGCTGAGCTCGAGTTCGCGTGGTTGCTGGTCGTAGTCGACGTAGGTCCCGGGCAGCGTCGGCTCACCCTGCTGGCCCGACAGCAGTCCGATCGCCGCCTGACCGTATTTGTCGGCACCGCTTCGTTCGGCGGCGACCGCGGCTCCGAGGCCGGCGACATGGGCGGCGAGGCGCGGTTCTCGGGCGCACAGGGCGTCGAACACGGCGCGCGGCAACGCCAGAACCGTGCAGGCGGTGTTCGCGGTCGCCGTGTGCTCCCAAATAGCCTGCCCGCCAAGGAGTGTGGAGGCACCGAGGTGGCTGCCGTCGTCGAGCACGTCCAGCTGTACCTGCTGACCGTAGTCGCCGGGGCCGGAGAGCACGACCCGGCCGTGGGCGAGCACATAGGCCGCGTCGATTTCGTTGCCGAACTCGCAGATCGTCTCCCCCGCCGCGAACTCCTGCTGGGTGAACAGGTGGGCGATCTCGCGCAATGTGTCGTCGTCGTCGAAATCGCGCAGCGCTCGCAATTCGCGCAGTTCGGCGGGGACCACCTGGTACCGGCCGTTGGCCAGCGTGCAGGTGACGTAGCCGTCCCCGACGGTGTAGGTCAGGCGCCGGTTGACCCGGTAGGTTCCGCCGTCGACCTCGACCCAGGGCAGCATGCGCAGCAGCCAGCGGGGCGTGATCCCCTGCATCTGCGGAACAGATTTGGTGGTGGTCGACAGTGTGCGGGCGGCGGCGACACCGAGCGCTGTCGGTGGGTTCTGGGCGGTGCTGGTCACAAGGAGGTCCTTCCCGGCGAGGTGGCATGGGTGGCGACGGATCCGACTCGGGGTCGAACCCGGGCGGCGGCGGTGCCGATGCCCGAGGGTCCCCACGTGTGGACCGGGCGGGCGGCGGTTCGCGGTTGCTGGCCGACCGGGCGGCGCAAGTTCTCGGGGCGGTAGCGGCTGGTGCCGCGATGCCAGTGCAGGATGCCCGCGATCCAATCACGCAGTTCGTCGATGTAGCTGGTCAGCGCCGCGCGAGCGGTGTCGTCGAGCCGGTGGTGTTCGAACAGGACGGGCAATTCGTCGTCGACGAGTCGCTGGAACTGCCGCATTCTGGCCCGCATCAGGTCATCGACGACGGTGGCGGCGACGTCGCGGTCGCAATCGAAGAACGACTCGACCACCAGAATCGCGTTGTGCAGCTCGGATTCGTATTCGATTTCCTTTTGGTAGGAGTAGAAGTCGTTGATCAAACAGCCGTAATCCTGTGCGGCGTGTTCGATGCCGCGCATGGTGGTGGATTCGAACACCGCATCGGGGATCAGGCCGCCGCGGGCGATCTTCGACAGGGCGATCGTCAGATCCGAGCCGAAGGTGCGGCGGCGCATCTCGAGGTAGTCGACGGGATCGGGGACGCGATGCTGGATGTGGTTGGCCAGCTCCCACAACCAGCTTTCGGTCATGGATTCCACCGCTTGCCGGAAGGTGCGCCGAGCCGTCGGCGACATCGGCCCCGCCGTGCGCGACCACAGGTCCACCAACGACCGTTCCAGCGGGTTGACCGGTGTATCAACAGGTTTCAGGTCCAGCGGCATGAACGTCGACAGTCTGGCATTGCAGGCTTTCGCGCCGGCCATCGCGGCGGCGCCCTGGGTGGGTGGGAAGACAGTAGGAAAATAGTCGTCGCCCCAGGTCCCCCAGGTGAGCCATTCGGCCGACAGCGTGAGCACGTCGACATCGGCGTCGGGGTCCAAACCGGCTGAGCACAGCGCGAAATCGAATCCGGCCGTATCCTCGCGAGTCCACAACTGCCGCCCACCGAGCTCGGGCAGCGGATCGTGGAATCCGACCCGTTGCGCCCAGTCGATACTGGCCGCGCGTGCCACGGGCAGGTGCGGTGACAGACTCAACTCGAACGGCACGTCGAAGTCCGGCAGCGGCAATTGCCCGGTGCGGCGCAACGGAGTCCGGGTGTGGCTGCGCGCGCCGCCCGGCCCGGCAAGACCTTTCCAGAACCCGGGTCTGGCCAGTTCGGTGCCGATTCCCGCGGGACCGAACGACATCGGTCCCGTCGCCGCGGAGCCGTTCATGTACCGATTGGACCGCAGGTGCCATTCGTGGCCACCGGACTGCCAGTCCTGCAGACCGTGCGCGTACGACAGCGCCGCCGCGCACTGCACCGCGTCCAGCCCGTGCTCGTCGAACAGCAGCGGCAGCTCGGTGAGCACGGTGTTCTCGAACTGGTGGATCCGCGAGGTGAGCTGGTCGTTGACGATGTCGGCGGCCTGCTGTGGCGAACAGTCGAAGAACCGCTCTACCACCAGGACTCCGTTGTTCACCTCGCCTTCTTCCTCGGTCTCGCGCTGATACGAGAAGATGTCGTTGCGTAAGTGCACGGCATCGGAGAACGTGTCCTTGAGCACGCGCATCGGCCGGGTGCCGACGATGGCTTCGGGAATTTCGACGCCGCGGGCGTACTCCACCAGATCGGCCGACCACGGTGCGCCGCCGACCCTGCGACGCATCTCGATGTAGTCGATGGGATTGGGAATCCGGGCGGTATTGATATTGCCGATCTCCCAGACACAGTCCAGCAGCAGGTTCCGGGTGCTTTCGCGGAACCGTTCGCGCCAGCATTCCGACATCGACGACACCGTCCGGGTCCAGAGGTCGGCGAGACCGCGTTCGTCGGGGTTGGTCGGCTCGGGCATCGCGGCACCGTCGGGCGGCATGAACGTGGCCAGACGGTCGAGATACCGTCGTGCACCGTCCATGTCACCGGTGCGTTTGAACGCGTCGAGGAAGTGGTCGTCGAAATAGAAGACCCAGGTGTACCAGTCGGTGACGGTGTCGAGCACCGGTGCGCCGGCTTCTGGATGCGTGTAGGCGCACAGACCGGCGTAGTCCATGCCGTCGAAACTCGGCTCGTCCCACACCACATCGCCACCGACGGTGTCGCCGAGCATTCCCATCTCGTAGGCCCACTGTTTGGTATGTGCCCGTGCTTGTTCCACGTGCGCGTTCAGCCGCGCGGGATGAGCGACGTAGAACTCGGGCAGCTCGAAGGGCTGCACGATGTCAGCCCTCGGCGCCGAGCTGCACGTTCTCGAGGATCGCGAGGGCATCGGGCACCAGCACCGCACCCGAGTAGTAGGTGCTGACCAGGTAGGAGATGATCGCTTTGTCGTCGATGCCCATGAAGCGCACGTTCAGTCCGGGCTCGTACTCGTCGGGAATTCCGGTCTGGCGCAAGCCGATCACGCCCTGTGACGATTCACCGGTGCGCATCAGCATGATCGAGGTGGTGCGGCCGGCCGAGGTGCCGATCTTGTTGCACGGCAGGATCGGTACCCCGCGCCACGAGGGCACCCGATGTCCGTTCAGCTCGGTGCTCGTCGGATAGATGCCGCGGCGGCTGCATTCGGCGCCGAAGGCGGCGATGGCCTTCGGATTGGCCAGGAAGAACGCGGGTTCCTTCCAGACCAGGGCGAGCAATTCGTCCATGTCGTCCGGTGTCGGAGCTCCGGTGCGAGTACTGATCCGCTGCTGCGGTGCGGCATTGTGCAGCAGTCCGAAGTCTCGGTTGTTGACCATCTCGTCTTCCTGCCGCTCGCGCAGGGCTTCGATGGTCAGCCGCAGCTGCTGTTCGATCTGGTCCATCGGCTTGTTGTAGAGGTCGGCGACGCGGCTGTGGACCCGCAGCACGGTCTGGGCGATGCTCAACTCGTATTCACGCGGGGACAGGTCGTAGTCGACGAAGGTGCCCTGCAACTGCGGTTCGCCCTCGTGACCGGAGGCGAGCTCGATCGAACTCTCGCCGTAGGGGTTGGCCCGCTCGTCGGTGACGGCGCCGTCGAGCTGGGCCGCCCGAACGTGTTCGCGCAATCCTTCGATCCGTGCGCTGACCTCGGCCAGCGCACGGTCGGTGAGGACCAGGCAGGTACACGCCGTCACCGCTTTGACGGTGAAGTCCCATGGCTGCGCGTCGGCGCCGAGGATTCGTTCACCGATGAACCGGCCGTCGGTCATGATCTCGAGGACGGTCGACTCCCCGTAGGCACCGGTGCCGAGCTTGTCGGCCTTGCCGTGGGCGAGGACCACCAGCTCTTCGGCCGGTCGGCCTGCTTCGGCGATGATGTCGCCGGGCGCGTACTGGCGTTCGACAAAGGAGTCCGCCACCGTCTGCAGGGCGGCATCGTCGGTGTAGTCACGCAGATAGCGCAGTTCACGCAGGTCGGGTGCGAGGACCCGCGCCTGGCCCGCGGTGTCGTAGCAGGTGATCAAACCGTCGCCGACGGTGTAGGTGAGGCGGCGGTTGACGCGGTACACACCACCGTCGGCCTGCACCCAGGGCAGCAGTTTCAGCAGCCACCGCGAGGTGATGCCTTGCATCTGCGGCACGGATTTGGTGGTGGTTGCGAGGTTGCGCGCGGCGACGGTGCTGAGGCTCAGCTGGGCGGCGGCGATGGTTCCAGAGAATGGTTCAGCCAGTTCAGTCATGAGTTCTTCCTGCTTCGAGAGACATGGGAGAAACGAGATGACACACCACGGGGAGTGAACGAATCAGTTATCCACCGGCTATCGATTGTGGCAGAAGCGACTGTAGCGGATCGTGCGCGATCTACGGAGCAAAATGGCTCGAAACCTGTTGTGCGAGAAGTGCTTTCGTAGCTCTTCACGATTCTCGCGCGTGCCCGTAGCCAGGTTGGATCAGCCCTCGTTGCATTGCCATGAGGACGCTGCATGTCTACTTCAGTGACTCATGAGCGCCTCATCGCCGCCCTCCCCGCACCCGCGCTTCCGATGACCAGCAGCAGGGCGGTGAGCGCCCAGCGTCGCTGTTCGACCGCCACCGGCTGGGCAACCACCGCCTCCGGCTCCTTCTCGGGCGGCGAGACAAACCTCACCGGCCTGGGGACCGGGACGGGTGGACTCGGTGGCGGTTCCACGGGTGATGGAATCGGGGCCGGCGGGGGGCTGACCGACACGCTCGGCGGTGGCGGAGGAGGTTCCGGTGGAGGTGACGGTTCAGGGACAGGCGGCACAGTCGGCTGCGGGGCCGGGACCGAGGGAGGTGGCGGTGGTACAGGCAGCGGCTTCGGCGGCGCGGGAGCAGGTAACGGGAACGGCGGAGGTGCCGGAGCAGGCAACGGGAGCGGACGCGGGGCCTGCGGAACCGGCGCTTCCCGTCCATCGAACGGGCGGGCCGGAGCGGGCAATTCCAGACCACCGCGAGGCGGTACCGGCACCTGAACAGTCGGCCGCCCGAACGAAGGAACAGCCGGCTTCTCGAACGGCCTTCTCGGCGTGGTCGTCTCCGGTAGATCGGGCCGGTCGCCCTGACCGGGGAGCCGGGGTTCCACGAACGGCCGCCGGGTGACCTCCGGTTCCTCGTACCGCGGCACCGACCGAGGAAGCTGGCCGGTCGTCGCGAGAGGCGGCGGTACGCGTAGCGTCTCCGCGGGTTCCGGTGGGGCGGTGGTCAACGTCCCGATTCGCGGCGTGTTTCGCGGTACGACGACGCTCGGTGGCTCGATAGACGGTGATACCGGACCTGGAACCGCACCGACCGATCCGGGCGCGAACAGGCCCACCCCCGCCAGTGCGGCAGCCCAGATCCCTCTCCGCACAGTCTTTTTCACCTCAGTTGCACCAGCACGGCGTCGAAGGCCGTCGGTGCGACAGCCGCCGCTCGGCCATAGGGGTTCTGTAGCTCGAAGATGGTGAAGATCATGAACGTCACCACCGCCGCGAAGCTGGCCACCACCACGACGTGAATGCGCGCGCTGGTGCCCGAGAACAGCAGTGACAAACCCACCGACAGAATCGCGCCGAGTGCCAGCGCCAGCCACATCATCGGCGACAGCGCGCTGCCCGCGGCCTCGATCCTGGCTTGCCTTGCCTCGTAGACCTCCCACAGCCGATCGGCTGCCGCGATCTGACGCGAACGTTGCCATTCGTCGGTGGCGGGACTGGCCGCAATACTGGTACGCACCGCCGACAACTGGTTCCACGCCCTGTCATCGACACTCCCACCGGAGCTCATGGCTGGCCATTCGACCTCGATCACCTGGCCGGTATAGGAGTGAACAGCCCTGGTGACGGTGCTGCGGGCCGGCTCGGACAACGCGTCGCCCGCCCACTGCAAGGCGAGCAGCCGGTCTGCCTCGTCCGATGCCGCCTTCGCCGCACCGGCGTTGGTGTCGAGCACGCCGATGAGCAGGAACGACGCGAGCACCACCTGTAGTCCGCCGACGAGCGTGAACACCTGCCCCACCGACTCGTTGGTGGCCTCTCCGTCGCGCCCCTTGCCGCGCCTGCGCAGCAGGTAGGCGGCGGTTCCGGCCAGTCCTGCGGCGACGATCACCCACAGCAGTGCTTCCCACAGCATGTCTCAGTAGTCCTTTGTCGTCGAGGTGAGCGAGGAATGCGCGCGAGCAGGGAGGACACGATGAGGAATCCTGCGACCGGTGAACGCGGAATAGCAAGGGAGCCAACGGTGTCGAGGTTAGGCCGCAGGCAGGAGTGCCGCAATAACCAGGCAAACCATCGACGAGCGCCCCCGATGGCTACCGGATGACCGAAATCGGCAGGCGGGAACCGCCTTCGAGGCAGTCGAGAGCACGGCCCGCGCAACCCGTCCTGGCACGACATCCCGGCGAACCTGGCACGGAATGCGAGTGTCGCCCACGAGGTGACACCGAGATCCGATAGACCGTACTATGTCAGCGAATTACGCTGTTATCCTTGGTTTTTCGAGAGCAACTCCCATTGTCGACAGGTGCAGGCAACCGGTGACGGATCCGCGTCCTACCCGTTTCCGGCGACCGCGCACCCCCAGCGCGGAGGTGGAATATGCACAGCGAGGCGGACGCGCACAGGATCGAGACCGGAGGGCGAACCGAGCACGGCGAGCAGCACTCCGACCGAACGGAGGCCTTTCCGAGGGTCCCAGTGCCAGAGAAGTCCGTTTTGTTCGAATTGGGGCAATCGGCGAGCGAATTGATTCGACCGGCAACTGTGTGCCCCTTGGAGCGACCGGGCCCCGCCGCCGACCAGGGTGTGGCCCTCCGCGGGACGCCCGATTTGCAGCGGGTGGCGTTCGGCTGCCGCCTGCGCGCCCGGGAGGATTTCGCTGCCACGCTGTGGACCTCGAGCACCGGGTCGGTGCTGGTCGCCCGGCTGCGATCCTCGGACATCACCGCCGAGCGCGGCGCCGGCGTCGGCGACGACCACTACAGCCAATACCTGCAACTGGGTTTGGTGCTGGCCGGGCGGGCCACGCTCGAGCAACGAGGCCACCGATCGACCGCGGTGGCCGGTGAGGCTTTCGCGGTGTGCCTCGACAGCCCGTTCCGGTCGACCCTCGCGCGCTGCGAGGCTCCGGCCACCGATGTGCTGTACCTCTACCTACCGGTCGATTCGCTGACCGCGTGGGGACTGGACGCGGCCGCGGCAGGCGGCTGGTCCTGGGCGCTGTCGCGCGCGGCGGTGTCTGCCTTGATGTTCGGCCGTGATATCGCCTGTGGCGCAACAAGTCCCGACCATCTGCGAATTGTGGCTCGCATCGACGAGATCTTGTTCCGGGCGGCGATAGTCGCGCTGCTCGAACGCGATCTCACGGATGCGACGAGGGAGCTGACAACCGAGGATGTGCTGCGTCGCCGCGCGGCCGACTTCATCGACCGGAATTTCGCGGACCCGGCGGTGAATCCCGATGCGGTCGCGGTCCGGCTGCACGTGAGCAGGCGGACCCTGTTCCGGGCGTTCGAACTCCAGGGCCTGTCCGTGGGGCGGCTCATCCGCACCCGCAGGCTGGCTGCCGCGGCGAGCGCGCTCAGCGATGACACCCGTGGCCTGCGCGACATTGCCGACAGCTGCGGTTTCCGCACGGTCGATCAACTCTCCCGAGCATTCCGCGCCAAGTACGGGGTCACCCCGGCCGCCTACCGCGCCGCACGGCGCAAGGACGCCATGGCCGGATAGTGACTCCGGTAGCTCCACGTCCGACGACGGCCGTGGCACCTGAAGTATTGGAAGACAACCGATCTCGACCGAGGTGATCAAGAGCTCGGCGGCGGCACATCGGCGCCGAGCACCTCCCGGCCGATCTCACCGGCCAGCACCTCGGTCGAGTACGCCATGAGCTGCCCCGCCTCGGCGTCGCGCAGGTGCCGCTGAATCGGCGACTGACGCAGATACCCCGATGCTCCACCCACGCGCACACCCAACTGGGCGACGTCCACTGCCACCTTGTTCGCGAGATACTTCGCCCGCGACAGGGTGGAGAAGAAGGCGGGGCTCGCGCCGTCGGCCTCGCGCAGACCCTGGTCGTAGAGGGCGTGGGCGGCGGCGAGGCGTACCTGTACGTCGGCGACCTCGTGCTGCACCCACTGTTGCTCGGCCAGCGGATTGCCCAGGATCATCCGCGACCGGGCGTGCGCGACCAACGCGGCGAGCGCCGCGTCGGCGATGCCGAGGGAGATGGCGGGCAACCCGGCCGGGATCACCGCGAAATCACCCGGTCCCGGTGCACGACCACGGTATTCGGCGCGCAACACGGTGTTGTCGAAGGCCAGCAGTTGACTGCGGGTCGCGCGCAAACCGAGGGTGTCCCAGATCGGGATGATCGATACGGACTCGTCCGGTACCACCCCGAAGAACGTCGGTGCCCCCGAAACCAGCGCGTTCACGAGCAGGTAGTCCGCGATCTCACTACCGGAGACGAACCGTTTCGCGCCGGTGAGCGACCAGCCGCCCACCACAGGTTCGGCCACCTGCTGTGGTTGCAGAAACCGGTTCCCGCTGCCCGGCTCGGACAACGCGTTGGCGAACCGTTTACCCGCGAGGAACTCCTCGGCGAAGAACGACCCCGCCGAATCCCCGGTCAACTCGGCCAGTGCGACGCCCGCACCAGCGTGCATCACCCAGATCGTCGCGATGGACGGATCGGCCTTCGCCAGAATCCGCACCACTGTCCCGAACGACTGATAGCTCGATCCGAGCCCACCCAGCCGCCGAGGCAGCACCGCCCGATCAACCCCGGCATCGTGCAGTGCGGTCAGCTCGGCGACCGGAATCTCGGCCCGCTCGTCATAGCCGGCCGCGTCGGCGGCAAACCCCACCGCCAGTTCGGCCACCCGATCCAGGATCTCCTGTTCGCCCACCCCTCGCGACGACCCGACCTGCGCGCTGCTCACGAATTACCCTCCGCTCACAAGGAATTCGATCGCCGCGATACCTGCGGAGACCATCCGACCAGAATACGCAGCGCGCCGGGCTGGAAGAAGCCGCCGAAGGCATGTCCACGACCGTCCTCAACACCTCCGGTCGGCGCGAAGTGCCACGACGATGGGATTCTTGTCCAGTGTCAGATCAGAACGTGTCGGTGGACCGGAGTCCCATGGGAAAATGGGCACAACAATCGACGATCCGATAGCTCAGCTGCTCGGGCAAACGGCGATGGTCGCTGTCATGCTGTCTCTCTGATCGGATGGATTCCCTCCGACCTCCCCATGATCAGCGATCGCGCAGTAATCACTGACGCCCTCGGCGTTCGCAAGGCGGTGCGGCTCGCCTCGACCGGTCGACCGGTCGAGGCGAGCCTTCCCCGTGCACCCACGCGCCGCCGCCACGTCGCGGGGGCAGGATCCATCCTAGGCGCTGTAGCCTCTCGCACAGCGATGCCGCGCCCATTCCCGATCGCTCCGGGGATCGAATCCCCTGCGCACCTCAATGGCAAGCGACACAAGCCCTTTGCCTACATTCCGCACAACCGGGACCGCGATCTCGACAAAAGTCACGGTCCATCAGTCGGGATCCGCGGCCGGGCGGTAGGCGCGGACGACGAGGTGGGCGGCCTCGGTGCAGATCGTTGCGGCGTCGTCGGCACGCAGTGGGATCGTGCCGTACATCGAGGCGTGCAGACCCTGTTGGACGAGCAGTGAGACGAACTGCCGGGCGGCGGTCGACGAATCGTCGACATCGAGCTCACCTCGTTCACTGCGGCGACGCAGCAGGTCGGCGATCTGCGTGACGAGCTGTTTCGGTTCGCCGTCCGCGCAGGCAGGGCGCAGGGACGGGATGCGGGCGACCTCGCTGATGACCAGGCGGCGCAGCGCGGAGGCGCGCTCGTCGAGCAGGACGCGCAGGACGAGGTGGCCGATCTCGACGAGAGCGGTGATGGCATCGAGATCGTCGGCCTGATCCGCGCCGGTGATGTCTGTGCCGAAGTTCGCGGCGACACGGCTGCGTTCGTCGTCCACAGCGGCCAGGAACAGGGTCTGTTTGTCACCGAAGTGGTTGTAGGCGGTTTGCTTCGCCACGCCGGCCCGTTCGGCGATCACGTCGAGGGTCGCCCGCTCGTAGCCGTCTCGCAGGAACGTATCGATCGCGGCATCGAGGATGGCTCGACGTTTACCCGGGTCGCCGCCGGGTGGGCGGCCACCGGATCCACTCGAGCGTATGGCCGATGTCGACATGTCCGTCTGCGCCTTTCGTGGTGAGTGACCCGCGTCACCAACAGTACGGGTGGACGAGTCAGTCTATCTACTATTTACTTGACTGGACCGACTAGTCTAATCAACTCACCCTGGAGGGTTTCATGGCGGCGACGGTATCGACCGAGCAGCTGGCACTGGACGCGGAAGCGCAGGACTTGTTGTTCCGCACCGCCCGCACGGCCAACACCTTCACCGACGAGCCGGTGACCGACGAACAGTTCCGCGCCATCTACGAACTCGTGAAATTCGGGCCGACCTCCATGAACCAGCAACCCCTTCGCGGCGTCCTCGTGCGCTCCTACCAGGCGAGGTCGCGCTTGGTCGAGGCCATGACAGATCGCAACAAGGACAAGACCGCGCAGGCGCCACTGGCAGTCGTGCTCGGGGCCGACCTCGATTTCCACGACGAGCTGCCCAAACTGGTTCCCTTCATGGAGAACCCGCAGAACGTCTTCGCCGACCCGGCGGTGCGCGAGAAGTCGGCCACGTTCAACGCGGCGTTGCAGCTGGCGTACCTGATCATCGGAATCCGGGCCGCGGGTCTCGCGGCAGGCCCGATGGTCGGATTCGACGCCGACGCCATCGCCCGGGAGTTCTTCCCCGACGGCAGGCACGCACCGCTGTGCGTCATCAACATCGGCAAGCCAGGCCCGGACGCCTGGATGGGCCGCCTTCCCCGGCTCGAGTACGACGAGGTCTTCGGCACTGCCTGAACATCGCGGTTCGCCGCACGTCTGATCAGTGGTTAGGTGAAAATGACTGCTACATCGATTCTTTCGACGGTGCCTGTACCGCATGCGGTACGCGACGCCGAGTCGGTACCACAAATTCTCCTGCACGCCGCGCGCCATCATCCGACCAGCGGCACGACCTATTTGCAACGCACCGCCGACGCACCCGCGGTTCGGGTCCATCGTTCCCATCCACAACTGCTCGACGACGCCTTGCGGCTGACCGGCGCGCTGCGCGACCAAGGGCTGCGACCACAGTCGAAAGTCGTTCTCCTGCTCGATGATCACGAAGACTTCGTCACCGTGCTGTGGGCTTGTTTCCTCGGCGGGTTCGTCCCGTGTCCCATGGTCGCCCAGCCCGCCGACCCGACGCGCTGGGCGAGCGCACTGCGCCATGTCGGCGAACTGCTCGAAGGCCCACTGGTGGTGACATCGCTCGCGATGCGCGACACCATGCCCGCCGTGTCAGGACTGGCGCCGGTGACGGTGGAATCCCTGCGGACGGGCGAACACCCACCGTTCGTGCACCACGCGAGCAGCGACGACCTCGCGCTGCTGGTCCTCACCTCCGGATCCACCGGAAACGCCAAAGCGGTGTCACTCACCCATGGCAACCTGCTCAGCTCCATGGCCGGCAAGTCGGCGGTGCAGCACCTCACCCCGGCCGATACCACCTTCAACTGGATCTCGTTCGACCACGTCGCGGCGCTGCTGGAAACACATCTGCTTCCGCTGTATTCCGGAGCGCAGCAGATCCATGCTCCGAGCGAGATCGTCGCCGACGACCCGATGCAGTTCCTGCGGATCATCTCCCGCCACCGGGTGACCATGACATTCACACCGAATTTCCTACTGGGCCAGTTGAATGCGCTGTTCGAACCAGAAAGCGACAGCGACCTGCTCGATCTGACCTGCCTGCGCCACATCGTGAGCGGTGGCGAAGCCAATGTGGTCGCGACGGGACAGACGTTCTTGCAGACCTTCGCCGCCTGCGGACTGCACGACGCCGCGTTGTGGCCCGCGTTCGGGATGACCGAGACCTGCGCGGGCAGCATCTACAATCGCGATTTCCCCAGTGCCGACACCGGGCAGGAGTTCGCCGCTGTCGGACATCCGGTGCCCCGATTGCAGCTGCGGGTCGCCGACGACGAAGACCTGTCACTACCCGACGGTGCGACCGGCGAGGTGCAACTGCTCGGCCCGATGGTCACTCACGGCTACTTCAACAACGCGGACGCCACCCGCGAGGCTTTCACCGCCGACGGCTGGTTCCGCACGGGCGATCTCGGGCGGCTGGCCGACGGCAGGCTCACGCTCGTCGGGCGCAGCAAGGACAGCGTCATCGTCAACGGCGTCAACTATTTCAGCCACGAGATCGAAACGGCGATCGAGGAACTCGACGGCATCTCCCCCGGCTATGTCGCCGCGTTCCCGACGCGGCGCCCCGGCAGCGACACCGAACAGCTCGTGATCGCCATCCACGCCGAGACCGGGGCCGACGAAGCCGGTCTGCATCGCCTGCTGACCGCGGTGCGTTCCACGGTCGTGTTGCTGTGCGGGTTCCGGCCCGGATTCATCCTGCCGCTGGACAAGGCGGACTTTCCCAAGACGAGTCTGGGTAAGACCTTGCGGCCACGCATGCGGCAACGGCTCGAATCGGGTGGCTACGACCAGGTCATCGCCGACACCGCGGCTGTCACAACCCGTCAGCTCGGCGGATATTCGGCACCGGAGGGCAACACCGAGTCGATCCTGACCGGTGTCTACGCGGAGCTGTTCGATCTTCCGGTCACCGAAATCAGCGTCACGGCAAGCTTTTTCGATCTGGGTGGCACCTCGCTCGACATCCTTCGATTGCAGCAGCAGATCGCGCGACGCTTCGAGGTGGCGACCCTGCCGATCATCGCCATCCTGACCGCCCCGTCGGTGCGGGAGCTGGCCGCCATCGTCGACGGCGGCGGTGACGGACCGCGCCGATACGATCCGATCGTGGCGTTGCAGACCAGTGGCGACAAAACGCCGCTGTTCTGTGTCCACCCCGGCGTCGGCGAAGTCCTGGTCTTCGTCAACCTGGCGAAGTACTTCGTCGGCGATCGGCCGTTCTACGCGCTGCGCGCCCGCGGATTCAACAGCGGTGAGGAGCCGTTCCACACCTTCGACGAGATGGTCGATGTCTATCTCGATGCCATCCGCCGACGGCAACCGCACGGACCGTATGCCCTCGCCGGTTACTCCTTCGGTGCCGCGGTGGCTTTCGAGATCGCCAAGCGACTCGAGGCCGAGGGTGAGCGGGTCGATTTCCTCGGCAGCTTCAACCTGCCACCGCATATCAAGTACCGGATGGACGAGCTGGACTTCACCGAGACCGCGGCGAATCTGGCGATGTTCCTCGACCTGATCAGCAAGCGGCAGGCCGCCGAATTGCCCGCCGAGCTGCGCGCACTGCCCAAGAGCCGGCAGCTCGCACGCCTGATCGAGCTCGCCCCACCCGAACGGATCGCCGAACTCGATCTGGACCTGACGAAGTTCACGGCATGGGCCGAGCTCGCCGACGGTCTCACCGGCCTGGGCCGCACGTATTCGCCCGGTGGTGCCGTGCGCTCGATGAGCGTGTTCTGCGCGGTTCCCCTGCGCGGCACCAAACAAGACTGGATCGACAACGAACTCAGCCGGTGGGACGAGTTCACCACTGAACCCAACCGCTACATCGACGTCCCCGGCGAGCACTACACGCTGATGGGGCCACGGCACGTCACCGCGTTCCAGTCCGTTCTGCGCAAGGAACTCGACCGGGCACTCGCCGACGCCGACCGATAGGGAGAAACACGTTGCACGGCAAGAAGATTCTGATCACCGGCGGGACCGGGCAGGTCGCCAGACCTGTCGCCGAGGCGCTCGCCGCACACAACGAGGTCTGGTGTCTCGGCCGCTTCGGGACACCGGGTGTCGAAGCCGAACTGCGCGAGGTCGGTGTGATCACGCGTCAGTGGGACATGAACGACACCACCACCGCGGGCTACGAACAGCTGCCCACCGATTTCACCCACGTACTGCACTCCGCGGTCCATCGCGGTGACGGCAGCGATTTCGAGGACGCGCTCGGCATCAACGCCACCGCCTGTGCGCGGCTCATGACACATTGCCGCACCGCCGAGTCGTTCCTGTTCGTCTCGACCGGCGCGCTCTACAAACGGCAGACCCTCGACCACGCCTATCGCGAATCCGACCCGATCGACGGCGTCGCCGACTGGCTGCCCACCTACCCGGTCGGCAAGATCGCCGCCGAAGGCACCGTGCGGGCGATGGCCAACGTGCTCGAACTGCCGACCACGATCGCCCGGCTCAACATCGCCTACGGTCCCGGCGGATACGGCGGTGTGCCGATGCTGTATTTCCAGCGGATGCTGGCCGGGGAACCGATTCCGGTTCCGCTGGAGGGGCAGAACTGGTGTTCGCTGCTCTACACCGACGACCTCGTCGCCCATGTTCCCGACCTGTGGAACGCGGCGTCGGTGCCGGCCAGGCTCGTCAACTGGGGTGGTGACGAATCGGTGGGTATCACCGACTGTGTGCGATACCTCGAAGAGCTCAGCGGTATCGAGGCGAAACTCGTCCCCGCCGAGGTCACCCGTGAGACCTACCAGTTCGATCCCGAACTGCGCCGGTCCCTCACCGGCCCGTGCACGGTCGACTGGCGCGACGGCATTCGTCGCACGCTCGCCGCGCACCACCCGGCGCACGTGCGTCAGGTGACGCCGTCATGAGCCGCGCACAGGTGACGACACCGAACATCGAGGCCATCCGCACGTCCTACGACGGTTTCGCGACGCGCGATGTCGGCAAGATCCTGTCCGTCATGCACGACGACGTGGAATGGGTCCACCCGGACGGCATGCACAAGTACGGCCTCGGCGGAACCAAGATCGGCCACGACGGAATCAAGCAGTTCCTCGCCCATGTTCCGTCGGTACTCGGCGGCATGGCGCTCGACCCGGTCGAGTTCATCGAACAGAACGACCGCGTCATCGTCATGGGCACCCGCCGGGTCACCGCCCGCAGCGGGACGATCACCACCCTGCCGTTCCTGCATTCCTGGACCATGCGCCACGGCAAAGCCACCCGGATGGAAGACATCTTCGACACCGTGGCCTTCCACGCCGCCATCGAAAGCTGACACCGACCGCGCCGTGGGCTGCCCACGGCGCGGTCACGGCACGTGTAGCTATCGAGGTCCAGCGACTTCGGGTTGATCCAAGTTGTCGATCGCCTCGACGACGCCGCCAGCGCTGCGGCCGAACACTGCGTCGAAGAATGTGCGTAGCGAGGTGCGCTGCAGGTCGATGGATCGTTGTGGGTCGATCCCACCGACCGCCTTCGCTGTTGTGGTGGCGGGCAGTAGTCCTGCGGCGGTGAGTTGGGGCAGGATCGTTTGCTGGTCGCTGAAGGACATGTGCTCGGTGTCCGCGACGCGCTGGGGAATCTTCACCCCGGAGTTGTTGGGCCAGTTCGGTTCCCAGCCTGCGTTTCCGTACCACGGCGAGGCGCCGCTGGCGAGCATCAGCACTGGCTGGGCTGTCCCGTCGGTAGCGACCGAGCCCAGAATCGGCCCGTCGAAGTTGACGCCGGCGCGAATCCTGGGTTCGTCGTGCAGCGACTGCACTGTGGTCGATCCGCCGAGCGAATGCCCGAACATTCCGACATTGGACAGGTCGAGTCGCTCGGTCAGCCCGACGGGCAACCTCGCTGCCGACTGCCGGTCGGTCGTCGCAGCGGCGAGTTCGTCGAGGACGAAACGAGCGTCGGCCACCCGAGTGGGGACCAGAAGATCTCGCAGGACTTCCTGGGGCGAATCGAGAGGAACGACCGTGTGCTCGACCCGGCCATCAGGGAAGTGGACGGCGAAGGCCTCATGAGTGTGGTTGATCGCGGCAACGACGTAGCCGTGGCTGGCGAGATCCTCGGCTTGCGCGGTGCTCCAGCCGGTGGCGTCACCCATGCCGGGAGAGTTCAGCAGGACCGGGAACGGCCCACCAGCTTCGCGAGCCGGTCGGTTCGGGTAGCTGTGGCTCGGCCCCAGGGACCATCGAGCTTCGGGCACCCCGAGGCCGGCGAGGTAGGCCTCCTGTGCTGAGCGGCCGCCGGGCGCCATCCACGCCGCCGCGACCGCGTCACCGGCGGGCTGCGCCGGGTACCAGATCTGTACGAGGAGTTCGCGCGTGGCACCGGTCCAGGGATCGGCGCGGCGAGAGTCGCTCACGTGGAGTTCGGTGACGCCGACTGTGTTCGGCCCGGTCGGCGCCGGCAGTGACACCACGACAGGTGCGCCCGGCGCCACCGGTGGTATGGCGCAGGATGGCACGACGGCAGTGGCGGCCGCTGTGCACAGTGCCACTGCGATGGTCGCGAGACCTCGGGAACCTTTGCCTGTCAATACAACCCCCACCCCTGGATCCGGTATCGGTGCCCACCTTATTGGACACAGGCCCCCATGTGGCTCCCCGAAAGTCCCTCGCCCGCTCGACTGTTCCCAGCATCGACCGGACAGCGGTCAATTGTCCAGTTTCGCTGCAGCAGTGGCCAACTCAAGCTACCCTCCGGTTCGCGTCCATCTGCGGCGTCCGGCAAGTACCGTAATAGTCGGCTGTGTTCGTCGAATCCGGCCGTTGGTATCGAGTGGGTGTAGGAGTGAAGAGTCGGTGAGTCCTACGGTATCTGAGTCGGAGTTCGAAGATCTGTCCCGCCGGGCCGCGATCGACGGCACCGCACCGAGAGTCGGCGCGATCATCGATCGTGGCGGGCAGATACTACTTCTCGAGCGCCACGACACCGGTCCGATCAAGGCACCCTTGAAGCTGCCCGGTGCGACGGTGATGCCGGGAGAATCCCTCGCAGCGGCGGTCGCCCGCGGCGTGCTCGAGGAAACTGGGCTGATGGTCACCGGCATCCGCCACCACGTCGGGGATTTCGACTACCTGTCCCCCGACGCACACCCGGTTCGCCGTCTGCATTTCGCCGTCGATGTCGCCGCGACACACCCGATCCACCTCACCGCGCACGCCCGCTACATCTGGGCACCACTCGATGGTGAGCTGCCGGTGACATCGTCGATCCGCGGCATCCTCGATACCTACCGCAACCTCGTCCTCGGATGAAATCCAGGTCTCGGCGTCACTGAACGAGGTCCGGGAATTCGTCGCCCCCGGTCCGGTTGTGCCGACTCATCGACACCGCCGGCAGCCGACCCCAGCCGTTCGGGGTCGGTACCAGTTCGCGGACCTCTCACGGCGGATCAGGGGGTGACGATCGGGAAAGCCGGATCGAACTCGTCGAGGAGCGTGCCGAAGGTGCTGAGGACCGCCGGATCGCCCGTGATCGTGATCTTGCCGCTGTCGGCGAGGGGGACCGCAGTCTCCGGCTTCAACAGTGTCGAGACCAGGAACGGCTTCGGTCCGGACACTGCTACCTGTGGGTTGTCGGACTTGCCTCGGCGTGCGTTGAGCACGCCGCGGCGAACCCACATCGTCCATTGCTCACCGGCATCGGTGAAATCCAGATCGAGGCGCAGGTCCACCTCGGCGGCACGTTCGCCGATGATGTGCACCGCGACGAAGTCGAACAGGATGTCGATGGGCATGGCCAAGATGGTGTCCTGGCTGGCGATCACATACGGCGGTGGCTGAGTACCCTCACGCAGTTCGAGTGCGGCCGAGAGGAAGATCCCGCGCCACTGCGGACCCTCTGCCTGATAGCCCATCTGCTCGTAGGCGTCGGCTTGCAGGTCTTTGGCTCGCTGGTTGTCGGGCTGGGCGAACACCAATTTGTGCAGGATCTCGGCCGCCCAGCGGTAGTCGGCCGTCGCGATCGCGCGCTCGCCCTCGGCGAGAATGTTGTCGGCGCCGGCGAATTCGACGAACCGAGTCGCCGCGTCCACGGGCGTGTGGGGGTGCAGCGAGACCGGATCGCCGTCCCACATTCCGAGTTCCTTGGTGTACACCGCGCGCACGTCGTGGTGCAGGGTGCCGTGGTAGCCGCGGTTGGCCCAGTTCCGGCCCAGCTCGTCGGGCAGTTCGATCACCTCGGCGGCCTCGAGCGGGGTGTAACCCTTGTTGGCCAACCGCAGGGCCTGGTCGTGAATGAACTTGTAGGTGTCGCGCTGAGATTCCAGCAGGGTGGTGACGTTCTCGTTGCCCCAGACCGGCCAGGTGTGGGGGCCGTAGTGGACCTCGACGTCGTCGCCCCACCGCTCCAAGGTCTCGTCGAGATAGCGGGCGAAGTTGCGGGCGTCGCGGGTGCGGGCGCCGCGCAGCGTCTGGATGTTGTGCAGGGCATGGTTGGCATTCTCGGCGCAGGTCAACGCCTTCAACTGCGGAATCCAGATGTGCATCTCCTCCGGCGCCTCGGTGTCGGGGGTGTAGAGGAATTCGAACTCGACGCCCGCGATCTCGCGCCGCTGCCCGGATTCGGTGATGAGGTCGGTGGGTGAGATGTAGGAGATCGACGGCCCGTTCGTCGACGCGATACCGATACCGCAGGTGACGAACCCACGTTCACCGGGCGGCAGCAGCGCGCCGAAAGCGTAGAAGCTTCTGCGCGCCATGGCATTACCGGCGACGACGTTCTCACCGATCGCGAACTTGTCGAACTGCAGACCCGGGGCGATGATCGGCACTTTGCCCGACGCCACATCCTCTGCCGAGACCACCCCCTTCACGCCGCCGTAGTGGTCGACATGGGTATGGGTGTAGATCACCGCCGCGACGGGTTTGTCGGTGACGTGTTCACGAATGAGGTCCATGCCCTGCCGCGCGGATTCGACACCGGCCATGCAGTCGATGACGATGATGCCGTCCTCGCCCTCGATCACCGTCAGGTTCGCGATGTCGTTGTCTCTGACCTGGTAGACACCCTTGGTCACCTCGAACAGCCCGCCCATGCTGATGAGCTGCGATTGCCGCCACAGGCTGGGGTTCACCGAGTCCGGGACCGGCGGGTCACCACGGAGGTAGTCGAACTCGGCGGGGTCGAAGACCACCTGGTGGGGATCGGCGTCGGAGTACACGGTGCCCGGAAGTGGAGCGATGAGCCCCCGCTGCGCATCGGCGAAGTCGGCCCGGTTCTCCAGGTCGTAGAGCTGCGTCGCGGCGTGGTTGATATCCGTTGTCGCGGCGCTCGCGGGCTTCGGCTTCTCGCACATGAAGCGCTCCTGTCGGGGTCCGGAAATCGTCGGGATCGACGATCGTCCGGCACCGCCGAGATCGCATCACACGAATTGGGTGAACCTCACCGATCGGCACGTCACCGGTCGATGGCCAGGTACTGCAGTTCCTGGTACTCCTCCAGCCCGGTGCTGCCACCCTCCCGTCCCAGTCCGGACGATTTCATCCCGCCGAAGGGCGCGGCCGGATCGGAGATTGCGCCGGTGTTCACACCGACCATGCCGGTCTGCAGGCTCTCGGCGAATTCGAGGGTGTCGCCGAGGTTTTCGCCGAAGACGTACCCGGCCAGGCCAGAGTCGGTGTCGTTGGCCAGTTGCAGGGCCTCGGCCGGGTCTGTGAAGGTGCGGATCGCGGCGACGGGGCCGAATACCTCCGAATTCCAGAGCCGGGTTCGGGTGTCGACGTCTGTCAGGACCGCCGGTTGCACGAAGTAACCGGATCCTGCGGTGTCGGTTCCGACGGTGTGCAGGCGTGCGCCCTGGCTGACCGCTTCGTCGACGAGCGCGGTGATCCGCTGTACCGCCGCGTCGTCGATCACGGGTCCGATGCGGGTGGCTCGGTCGAGGCCGTTGCCCACCGGCAGCGCGGAAACGGCGGCGAGGAACCGGTCGGTGAACTCCGCTGCCCGCGATTCGTGGACCAGGAAGCGGTCGGCGGCGACACAGGTCTGGCCCGCATTGCGCAGTTTGGCGAGCACCGCGCCGTCGACGGCCTTGTCCAGGTCGGCGGAGTCCAAGACGACGAAGGCAGCGTTGCCGCCGAGTTCCATCGAAACCCGCAGGACTCCTTGCGCGGCTTGGGTCAGCAGGGTGCGGCCGACGGCGGTGGAGCCGGTGAAGGTGAGCTTGCGCAGCCGCCGGTCGGTGAGAATCCGCGCCGACACCAGCGGCGCGCGCGAGGTGGTGACACAGTTGACGACCCCTGGTGGCACGCCTGCCTTCGCCAGGATCTGCATGAATGCCACTGCGGTGAGCGGGGTTTGGGGCGCGGGCTTGAGAACAACAGTGCAGCCGGCGGCGAGGGCGGGGGCCACCTTGCGGGTGACCATGGCCAGGGGGAAATTCCACGGTGTGATCGCGAAAACCGGTCCCACCGGCTGTGTGCGGACAGCGATGCGGCGGCCACCACTCGGTGCGCGGAAGTACGCTCCGCTGCCACGGGTGGCTTCCTCGGCGAACCAGCGCAGGAATTCGGCGCCGTAGGCGACTTCGCCGCGTGCCTCGGCGAGCGGTTTGCCCATTTCCAGGCTGATCGTGTGGGCGATGCGCTCGGTGTCGGCATGCAGCAGGTGGAACGCGCGCAGCAGGATGTCACTGCGGTGGCGCGGATCGGCGGCCGCCCAGTCGTCCTGGGCGGCCACCGCGGCGTCCAGCGCGGCCGAGGCAGTCCGGTCGTCACCGTCGGCGACGGTGGCGACCTCTTCGCCGGTGGCGGGGTTGCGCACCGGCATCGTCGCCGCGCTGCGCACCCAGTCGCCGCCGATGAACTGGGCGACCGGGAGGTCGGAAAGGGTGGATGTCATCGTGGCTCCATGTCGGGTTCGAAGACGATCACCTGACGCACCGCCGCGCCGTCGGCGAGTTGATCCATCGCCTCGTTGAGGTCGTCGAGGCCGATGCGGGCGGAGATCAGTTTCTCGACCGGCAGCCTGCCCGCCCGCCACATCTGCTCGTAGCGCGGGATATCGCGCGCCGGCACCGCGGAGCCGAGGTAGCTACCGACCACGGTGCGGGCTTCCGCGGTGAACATCAGGGGTGACAGTGTCACAGTGGCCGACGGGGCGGGCAGACCGACGGTGACGGTGGTTCCACCGGGAGCGGTGGCCAGAAAGGCGGTTTCGAACGCGGCGGGGTGACCAGCGCACTCGATCACGTAGCGCGCCCGGATCCCCTGTGCCGCAACCTGTTCGGGTGTGCAGGTTTCGGTCGCACCGAGGTCGCGGGCGGCCGCGAGCTTGGCGGGCAGACAGTCGACCGCCACGATGCGCCGCACCCCGATCGCGGAGGCGGTGAGCAACGCGGCCATGCCGACGCCGCCCAGCCCCACCACCATCAGGTCGTCCTCTGGCCCCGGGTCGGCGACATTGAGCACGGCGCCGCCGCCGGTCAGGACGGCGCACCCCAACAGTGCCGCGACCTCGGGCGGCACGTCGCGGCCGACCGCGACGACCGAGGCCTGGTCGATCACCGCGTGCGTGGCGAACCCGGAGACGCCGAGGTGATGACGCACGGGCCTGCCGGCCCTGGTCAGTCTGCCGGGGTGGTGCAGGAGCTCGCCTGCCGTGTTCGACCGGGTCCCTTCGGTGCAGGGCAGCTCACCGCCGCGGGCACACGCCGCACAGCGCTCGCACCGCGGCAGGAACGACATCACCACCCGGTCGCCCACTGCCAGATCGTCGACCTGGTCGCCGAGTGCCACCACGATGCCCGCCGCCTCGTGGCCGAGCAGCATGGGCAGCGGCCGTGCCCGATTGCCGTCGACCACACTGAGATCGGAATGGCACACACCGGCCGCTTCGATCCTGACCAGCACCTCGGTGGGGCCCGGCTCGTCGAGTTCGAGGTCGTAGACCCCGATCGGGCGCGACGACGCGAACGGCCGCGGCCGGTCGGGGTGGTCGAGAACCGCGCCACGGATACGCATCAGATCTTCGCTTTCCGGTGCTCGCCCAGCGGACCGGACAGGTAGCGCAGGTGATCGTTCGTGTCGCCCAGAGTGTGTTCGATGGTGGTGAGCCGGGCGGTGTAGTGCCCGACCGGGTATTCGGCGGTCATGCCGATTCCGCCGTGCAGCTGTATAGCCTCCTGGCCGATGTGTTTGCCGGAGAGGTCGATTCGCCGTTTCGCACGGGAAGCCACCGTCGGATCGATGACGCCGTCTGCCAAGGACATCGCCGCGTACAGGTTCATGCTGCGGGCCAGTTCCAGCGCGACGTACATGTCCGCCGCCCGGTGGGTGAGAGCCTGGAAGGTGCGCAGCGCGACACCGAACTGCTTGCGGGTCTTCAGATACTCGGTGGTGAGTCGCAACGCCTCGGCCATCGCACCGACCGCTTCGGCGCCCAGTGCGGCCTGCGTCGTGATCACGGCTTCGTCGATGATCGCACCGGCGTCGAGGTCGGCGCCGAGCAACTCGGCGGGCGCACCACGGAATTCGATCTCGGCGCCACTACCTCCGTCGTAGGTGCGGTAGGCGGTGCGCACGACCGCCGTCTCCTCGGCATCGACCAGGAACAACGCGGTCTCGCCGGTGGGTACCACGGCCGAGACGATCAACCGGTCGGCCCGATCTCCCGAGGGCACAGGACTTTTGCGACCGGTCAGCGTCCACCGGTCACCGTTGGCGACGGCCAGGGTTTCCGAACGCGTGTCCGGCCAGCGGACGCCGGGCTCGGCGTGGGCGAAGGCGAACAGCTGCTCGCCGTCGACGATTCCGGGCAGCAGGGACGCACGCTGGTCTGCCGTGCCCGCCCGGCCGATCACGAGGGCGGGTAGCAGGGCGCAGTCGAAGATCGGTTCCGGCGCCAGGGTGCGGCCGATTTCCTCCAGCGCGAGCATCGTTTCGATCGGGCCGCCGCCGACGCCGCCGTCCTCGACGGACACGGTCAGCCCGAGCAGACCGACCTCGGCGAAGTCCGCCCACACCTTCGGATCCCAGCCGGGAACATCGGCGATCACCTCCGCGCGGCGTCCGGGAGTGTAGTGGCGGGTCAGCACGCTGCGCACTGTGTCGCGCAGCAGGGTCTGCTCAGGGGTGAAGGTGAAATCCATGGCGGTTACTCACAGTCCGAGGATCGTCGAGGCAATGATGGTGCGCTGCACTTCGTTCGATCCTCCGTAGATGGAAGTCTTGCGGTAGTTCAGGTATCCGGCGATGGTGCGACGCGCCCAGTCGTCGGTCTCCCCCACCCGGGCGACGGCAGCGGGGCCCGCGATATCGACGAGCAGTTCGGTGACGGCCTGCTGCAGTTCGGTACCGCGCAGTTTGAGGATCGACGAGACGGGGTTGGGAGCGCCGCCACTCGAACTCGCCGCGACCCGCAGCTGCACCAGCTCGAGTGCCAGCAGTTCGTTGTCGAGATCGGCGATCCGGGCGGCGAAGGTCGCGTCGTCGAGGAGCGTGCCGGTGCCGAGCCTGGTCTGGGCGGCGTATTCCTTCGCCAGCTCCAGGCGGACCTCGGTCTGCCCGACCGCGGCAATGCCGGTGCGTTCGTTGCCGAGCAGGAATTTGGCGTAGGCCCAGCCGTGGTTCTCCTGGCCGACCAGCTGATCGGCCGGGACGCGCACGTTCTCCAGGAACACCTCGTTGACTTCGAAGCCGCCGTCGATCAGCTCGATCGGCCGCACCGTCACGCCGGGGGTGTCCATGGCAAACAGCACCATCGAGATGCCTGCCTGCTTCTTGGGCGCGGTGGGATCGGTGCGGACCAGGCAGAACATCCAGTCCGCGCTCTGCGCGGCGGTGGTCCAGGTCTTCTGCCCGTTGACCACGTAGTGATCACCGTCGCGCACCGCGACGGTGCGCAGCGAGGCCAGGTCGGAGCCGGCGTCGGGCTCGGAAAAGCCCTGGCACCACCAGATGTCGAGATTCGCCGTCGCGGGCAGGAATCGGGCCTTGAGCTCGGGCGAGCCGAACTCGGCGAGTACCGGGCCGATCATGTTCGTGTTGAAGGTGAGTGGCTCGGGCACCGAGGCGAGCTGCATTTCGTGATGCCAGATGTGGTGCTGCACGGCCGACCAGTCCCGGCCACCCCACTCGACGGGCCAGTGGGGTACGGCCAGCCCGGCGGCGTTGAGGATGCGCTGAGTGGTGACGAAGTCGTCTTTGCTCAGCTCGTGCATGTGTCGGTTCCGCCCGCGGATGTCCGCGGGAATCTCACGGCGGAAGAAGGCTCGCAGCTCGTCGCGGAAGGCGAGCTCGTCCTCGGTGAAGGCCAGTTGCATGGTCCAGTATGTTACATAGAGTTCTGCGTGTATCAAATGGAGGTAGGGACCCGGCACATGAGCACTTCCTTCGCAACGTCTCGATCCAGCAGCGTGCAGCGCGGTCGGCTCATCACCGCCGCGCGGACGACGTTCACCGCGCACGGCTATCACGGCACCACGATGGACACCGTGAGCGCCGTCGCCGATGTGACCAAACCCGTTCTCTACCGCCACTTCTCCACCAAGAGCGAGCTCTATCTCGCGGTGATCCTGGAGTATCTGGACGACGTCGCGGACAGGCTGCGCAACGCCCACGACGCGGCGACCTCAGACGTCGACCAGGTGCGGCACTGCGTGACGGTCCTCTTCGATATCGTCGAGTCCGGCCCGCATTCCACATCGGAGCTGGTTTTCGGAGCAGGGGCCGTCGGCGACCACACCGTCGAGTCCCGAATCGCCAGGGCACTGGCGGATTTCGTCGACACGCTGGCCACTCACCTGCACCCGTACGTAAATCGGTCACAGCGCACCCGCCTCCTCGCCGCCGGACTCATCGGCGCGACCCTGGCGGCGGCACACGAATGGCACCGCCTGCGGCAACCGATATCGCGACAGGCGGCGCTGGACACCCTTGCCGCGTGGTACTGCTCACGCCTGCGCGACAGTGGCGACTAAGCCCGAAGCAGGGCAGCCTGGACGCGACTCAGCCGCTCCACGTCACCCTGGAATCCGGCCACCGCGTCGTTGTACAGGAACGCCTCCCACAGCCGGACCAAGGCATACGCGAGGGTGGCGCGATCGATCGGCGGCTGATAGCCCTGCTCCTCGGCGCGTTCGAGCAGACCTTCCACGATCGAGACCGCCGCCGGGTGCACCACCCCGTCGCTGCGGGTGATCACGCGCAGTGCCGACGTGGATTCCTGATCGAAGTAGGTGCGCAGCGAACCGTCTTCGACCAGCCAGTGAATGGCGCGGTCGAGGATCTCCACGAGCCGTTCCCCGCCGGTGGCGGTGCTGCGCCGTTCGGCGTAGGCGACCATGCGCTCGAGCTGGCGCGCCAAAGCGGCCCCGAGCAGCCCGTCCCGGGAACCGAACCACCGGTAGATACTGGTGCGGCCCAGACCGAGTTGGGCGGCAATGGCATTCGCGTCGACTCGATGACCCGCCAGGAAGACCTGCACGGCAGCATCCAGCACGTCGTCACGGCTCGCCGCGGCCGGGCGGCCGGGAGCTCGGGTTCCTTCGGTGCGTGCCACGCCGACAGCATAGAGCGCGCCGGGGAACGGACTATGCGCCGTCGCTGTCCTCGCGCAGAGAACCGATCATGCTCCGCAGGATCCGGAACGCGCCCGACTGCTCGGCCTCGGTCATGCCGGCCAGCATTCTGACCTCGACGGACCGGACCGCCACGGTGGCCTGCTCGAGACTCCGTCGTCCGCGAGGTGTGAGCCGCGTGGGAAGAACCTTCCCGACGGGCGCCGCCGCGGGCCTGGTCACATAGCCGTCTCGTTCCAGGGTCTGGAGCAGCACGTTCATCGTCTGCCGGGTGACGAACGCGCCCCGCGCGAGCTCGGAGTTCGACAAGCCCGGTCGCTGAGCCAGCAGCTCGAGGCAGGAGTAGTGCGTCACGCTCATCCCGAGCGGGCGCAGCACTTCCTCCATGGCGATGCGGAGCGCGCTCGACGCCTCTTTCAGCAGGTAGCCCAGCGACGTCCCCAGATCTACTCCGTCTTGACTCATGTCAGTATTCTGACATAGATTGGTTCGTGTCAGGATACTGACACGACTAGAAGGAGTTCATCATGCCCGCCACCGGCCCCGACTTCCTCTCGCTGCAAACACGCGACCTCGACGCTTCCCAAGCGTTCTACGAGCAGTACCTCGGCCTCGTCCGCTCACCGACCGGTCCTCCGCACGCCGTCGTCTTCGAGACGAAACCGATCGCGTTCGCCCTGCGCGACATCGTTCCCGGCACCGATCTCGCCGCCGTTTCCCAGCCCGGCATCGGTGTCGCGATCTGGCTCCACGCCACAGATGTCCAGGCCGTTCACGATGCTCTCGCCGCCGACGGTCACACCATCGTCGCCGCACCGATCGACGGCCCCTTCGGCCGAACCTTCACCTTCGCCGACCCCGACGGCTATCACGTCACTCTCCACGACCGCACGTGACGGCCGGCCGATCACCGGCTCCCGCGGCCCTTGTCGACCCCAGGAGCTAGGTCATCCTCGTGTGACGAATCGCCCGAGCAGGGGCACCGCCTCACCGGGATGCTTGGCATCGAAGCCCTCGCCGAGGGCTTGCAGCTGCCAGTGTCCGTCGCCGCGAAAGACCTTCGCCATGGCCATCGCGGTGCACCGCATCCCACCGGTCAGCGAGTATCGGGCCAGTTCGGTGTCGGTCGTGTTGTCCACCAAGCGACAGAAGGCGTTGACGACCTTCTCGAAAGTATGTCCCTGGTACGAGGTCACGATGAACAGCAACGTGGTGACGTGAGCCGGGACGCGGGTCAGATCGACCAGGATCACCTCGTCGTCGCCCTCCCCCTCACCGGTGAGGTTGTCACCCTGGTGCCGGATCGAGCCGTCTTTGGACACGAGCTGCCCGTAATAGGCGACGTCGACCAGATTTCGGTCGGCGAACATCGCCACCCAGGCGTCGAGGTCGATCTCGATCGCACGGCGCCCGAACAGCCCGCCGCGCCGGATCGGATCCCAGCCCAACCCCATCCGAATGAAGGTCAACGCGACGCCACCGTCTTTGCGCAGCGTGACCCGCTGCCCTTTCGCCAGGCTGACGGGTCGATTCTTCGACAGCCTGACCTCACCGGCGGCGACCGGTGGCGTCGCGCGCGGCGGTGGCGGGTGACCGGCAGTCGCCGGAAGCGGCGGCGGATAGCTCGGGACCGGTGTGGCGGGGCGGGCCGACGGCGGAGGGTCATCGACCGCGACGCCGTGGTCGGTGACCAAGGCGGCGAATCCGCCCGCGTATCCCTGTCCGACCGCGCGAACCTTCCAACTGCCCTGGCGACGGTAGAACTCGACCGCGATCACGATGGACTCGGTCGTCAACCCGTCGATCCGGTACTCGTGCAACCGAATGCCGGATGCGTCTGTCACGAACACCGACGGGGCCGCAATCCGTCCGAACGTGGCACGCGCGTCGTCGAGGGTGATCACCACCCGGATCTGGGCGACATCGGCCGGGACCTGATCCAGCGAAACCGTCAACCCTGACGGTCGCCCCGACGAGGTCGGCTGCAGGCGAACGCCGGGCCCTGTCGGCTGGTTGTAGAAGACGAAGTCCGCGTCCGAGCGAACCTTGCCCGCGTCGGTGACCAGTAGCGCCGACAGGTCCGCGGCCGCATCGATCTGCACCGCGACCACGACATCGTGGACGGTCAGCGGGCTGTTCTGCCCTTTCGACAGACTCGTCGACACCGTTGCGCCTCTCACCCCCGAGGAATGCTTGGTTCCACTGTACGAGAAATCATTTCGTACCAGGGCGTGAAAGCTCAACGCCCACAACACCACAGAGGGGTCGATCGATCGCGGATAGGCTACGGCCATGCATGAACTGGGGACAGGGTTCGGTTACTTGTGGAGCGGGCAGCGGTGGGTCGCGAGCCACGGTCGCTGGTTCGGCTTCGGGCTGTTGCCCGGCCTGGTCACGTTGATCCTCTACGTCGCGGTGTTCACCGCTGCGGCGTTCGGTGTCGGGGATTTCACCGCATGGATGTCGCCGTTCGCCGACGACTGGAACTCGCCGTGGCGCGGGCTGTTTCGTGGGTTGCTGGGCGTGGTGTTGTTCGGGTTCGGTGCCCTGGTCGCGGTCGTGGCGTTCACCGCGATCACCTTGGTGATCGGGCAGCCGTTCTACGAGCGACTGTCCGAGCAGGTCGACAGGTCGGAGTCGGCGGACGGCACCGCGCCGGAATCGGGCAACGGGTTCGGGCGGGATCTGTGGATATCGACCCGCGACAGTGTTCGCCTGCTGATCAGAGTGCTGGCCTGGGCCGTGCTGTTGTTCGTTCTCGGGTTCATCCCAGTCCTCGGCCAGACCGTCGTTCCGGTGATCGGGATCGGCGTGACCGCCTTCTTCCTCGCCCAAGAACTCACCGCGGTGGCATGGCAGCGTCGCGGCGTCGAACTGCGCGAACAACTGTCCGTCTTGCGCGGACGACGCATGCTCGCCTGGGGCTTCGGTGTTCCACTCGCCCTTGTCTTCCTGATCCCGTTCGTGGCCGTGCTGCTGATGCCCGGCGCCGTCGCGGGTGCGACGCTGCTGGTGCGCAGCCTCGGCGAGGAGAACCGAGCGGAGGGTAAACCGCTGGTCAGCGAAGCGATGACGACACCGCCCCGATAACCGAGGGCGCTCATGCCGATGTCGTGAGCGCCCCCGATCGCCGCGCCTATCTGGCGCGACCGCAGTTCGAGCAGAACAACGCGCCTGGACCTACAGGGGAACCGCAACCTTGGCAATCGATGCGGATGTCGAGTGCGCTGCCACAGGATGGACAGAACCGGCCGCCGTCGGTGGTCGCGGCGCAGGTGGGGCAGGCGACGCGCGCGGGAGTACCGAGGTCGTGTTGTCCCGCCCACTCCTGACGCTGAGCCGCCTGGTGGATCTGCGCGCCGCGGGCGGCTGCCTGCGCTTGCGCGATCTGGTGCCCCACCTGCGGCGAGCAGTTGGTGCACTGTCCGACATGGTCGTTCCAGCAGATCCGCGCACACGTCCACGAACCACAGCCCGCACACAGACGGAACTCGCGCGCTACCTCATCGACAGCCTTGGCGAACGCAGCGTCCTTGGTGCTCGACGCGGAGCCGCCCCAACTGTTGGAGTAGCTGTCCGCGGCCGAAGATACTTTGTGGAGGAGAGGGATTCGGTCCCCGAGCAGATCACGCATCGAGCGCAGCACACCGCGACCCCGAGACAGGTAGTTCTGCTGGAACGCTGACCGGTGGACGGTGGTGCAGCGTTCGCAACGGAACTCCCACTGGAAACCGTTGTCGTTGGACTGGTCGGAACAGTTGCTGGTGAAGACCACCGGTACGGCCATGTGTGTTCGGTTCCTCTTCCGGCGCAGGAGTTTCGGCGTTCGCCGATTCCTTATCGCCGGGGGCCGCGAAGAACGCAACACAACCGCACCACGGCCGGATCAGTCCTTGACCACCTGGGTGCCACCCGCGAACTTGTCGTGCCAGCCCTGTTTACTCGGGCTCGAACTCACCGTCACCGCGATGCCGATGGCCGCGACGAACCACAGCAGCCCGCCCAGCCAGGGAATCAGGTTCAGCAGCATGTAGGCGTTGCGTTTGACCGATTCGACGAGATCGGGCTTGACCGCTCCGCCCGCGCCGTTCACGTGCAGACCGAGCAGCTTCTTGCCCGGGGTCGATCCGGTCGCCACTTCGAAGACGACGAAGTACAGGAACCCGAATCCGGCGCCGGGCAGGATCGCGATCCAGCTGGGGAGATCGGTGACTCGCTCGAGGATCCAGAACAGCACGGCGCCGACGATTCCGGCGATGATCCAGTCGATGAACCTGGCCCCTGCCCGACGTCCGATTCCAGCGGGAGTGATGCCGACTGCGTTGGTCATGGTTCCTCCTCGAATACACCAGTCACGGTGGTACACCGAGGATCTCACACACAGCGAATGGGCAGGAGCCGGTCAGTCGGATCGAGGCCACATCGAGCGCGGAGACCGACCGCCGCGACCATCGGCACGGCTGACTGACGATCCCGGCGCGTCAGCGGGTGCTGACGCACACCACGTAGCGGCGCTGGTCGTAGACGACACCGCGGTCGCCGATCGTGCAGACGTTCACATCCGTGGTGTCATGCCGGATCTCGAGGACGCGGACCCGACCGGGGATGTCGGCGGCGCAGTCCACGTGCCTCGCCGCGTCCCCCGCCATATCGAGGCACTCCCCGACGGTCCAGTCGATGTCCAGGCAGAGGGTTTGGTCCACGCCGCCGGGCAGTGTCCGAGGTTGGGCGCGGTCGACGTCGCCCGGGCAGTGCCCGCCCACCGACGCCAATTCCGTCACCTTGTAGCGGGAGTTGATGTCGCCGCACGAGACCTGGCGAATATCGTCCGGACTCGCATTCAAATCCACACAATCGCCGGCACGCAGTTCCACCCAGGGAATCCGCGTCGCGGATTTGGTCAAAGTCGACACGACGCTGCCAGAAACATCGGTAATAGTTCCCAGCGGTTGAGTTGCCGAAACCTCGCTCGGCAAAGTTTTTTCAGCGGAGGCATTCTCAGGCCCGTCGGGCTCCTCGGCTGCGAACCCCACGACGACCGAAAGCGCCAGGTAGAACGCACCTGCCAGGGCAAACACCGCCCCTATGGACACGCCGAGCATGGCTAGGTTTCTTCGACGTGCCATCTGTGTTGTCCTACTCATCCGCTGGACATCCCCGACCGACGTCCCACTCGCCTGACAGTTCTTACACGGCACACACGAACGTGTCGAATTGTGAATCTGCGTCTTTTAACAATGCTAAACACTGGTCCACCGCCCAATTCGACACGGTTCACCGACAGCCGGAAAAGGATGCTATTGTCTGCCCGATCTCACTGGCGGACAACACGGTTCGCGCCCCGAGCAGCGGCGCGCCGTTTTGCCGCGCAAACTTTCGTGATGCGTAAAGGAATTCCCTGATGAAACTCGGTTACTTCCCTGCTGCCACGCTCCTGGTCGGCGCCGCCGTCTGGATCACCGCGGGGACCGCCGCCGCGCAGCCGGTCGCACCGCCGCGCCCTGAGGTCACCACAGCCGGGGTCGACCAGTCCGTGCACTACGAGGCCACCCTCACCGAGTTCTCCCGGGTGCTGACCACCACCGTCGCCGGCGGAACGTTCACCACCACCGACGACAACACCGCGGTCACCCTCGTCGCCGACTCCGGCGCCGTCGTCACCCGTATCCCGCTCACCTACCAGATCTCCGGCAAGGAGATGCGGGTGGCGCAAACGATCTCCGACAACGGCCATCACCTCGTCCTCGCCCCGCAGGCGAGCGCCACCGGAATCGGCGAGATGCAGGCCATCAGCCCCATGTCCCAGCTGACCAACGAGATCAACCGCAACGTGGTCGGCGTCGTCGCGGGCGGCATCCTCGGCGGCCTCATCGGCACGGTCCTCGGCTTCGGCTTCCTCAGCATCATCACCGGCCCCGTCGGCCTGGTCCTGGGCGCCATCGCCGGCGGCTACGCCATGGGCGGCCAGCCCTTCCTCGACGCCGTCACCGCCGCCGTCAGCGGCCAGCCCTGATCTACCGACGCTCCCGGCCGCGGTATCCCGCGGCCGGGCGTTCCGATCAGCCGAGTCGTTGTGGTCAGGTACCCGGTCAACGGATAGCCGGGTACTGACCAGAGCGCCAATCGGACAGGCGTAGACGGATCGCGTCGACCATCGGGAGCGCGTCGGTGTCCGCACAGGTGACTTACCTACGCCACCGTGCTGGAGAGCGACCCAAACGGGTGGCGGACCCGGGTACTGGACGCCGTGCGTTGGTCTTTGGCTTGTTTCGGGATTGGGTACACACAGCCGTGTCGTTTGTCGCCAACCCGAACGCGCTGCCGTCCACGCACAGAGGCTCACAGATCAAGGGTGAGTCGAGGGAAAGTCGATAGCAACTATGCATTCACCGTTGTAACCGTCGAGGTCGTCGGCCAGCCAGCTTTCATCGGGCCGGATCTTGTGAAACCGGAACGTACCGTTGGTTTCGTTGGTCGCGATGATGCATCGCAGCGGAATCGACGCGTCTAGTTCACCAGCCAGTCGCCCGACCTCCCGCGCCAGTGCGATCCCCTGCCGAAGCAGGGTTCGCTGCGCGTCGACGCTGACGATCGGCCCTTCGGCGTACGTAGCCTCAACGGGCACAAAGTCTTCGAGATGGAAGCTGGTATGAGTACATTCCCAGCCGGTCAGATCGACGGCCTGCCCCGGCGCGTTGTCAGCGTGCGCGGGAACCGGACCCCAGCACACCACCTCGCCGCGGCATTCGATCCCACCGTCCACCCTCTTCCGCAGACCGGCCGCCAAGCCCTCCTCTGGGTCCAGGCCGCCGAATCCGCCCCGAACACCGAGCACCCTCGTCGCTCGGTCGTTCATCATCACCGTAAGCACAACCAAAGCTATCGCTCTGACCGACGCCGACGGCACGCCGCCGAACGTAGTGCTGGACGGTAACCCGTCGCACGAAGCCAGCGACGTTCCGAGTCGACTCAACAAGATCGGTAGACCACCGCTGCGCGGAGATGACGCTGTGGCCGAACTCGCGCGCCGACTGGCAGTTCGGCCGGACATCAGCTCTCGAACTGGCCCCGGATGTGCGCGAATTCGCGCGTCGCGTCAGCTAGTGAGGCGCCCACCCAGACGATCTTGCCGAAACTGTTGTCGGCCACCCACGAGCACAGGGCCGTCGCGCCCTGAACGGTTTCGGCAGTGGCGCACTGGGCGATACCGCCCAACGGGCCCGCGTCGACCCTCGTCACGTCTCGGGGCGTGGTGCCGAGCGTGTCGGTCAACAGCCGGTCGAGGTTGGTCTCGGGGTTCTTCAAAGACGCGGCCACCACATGGACCATCAGCTCGGGCTGCTCGCTGGAGGCGCCGTAAGCGGCGACCACCGAGTCGACGTCCGCACCGTAGGTGCTCTTGACAGTCGCGGCCTCGCGCTGAATTTCGGGACCGGCGAGGCGCGGAAGACCCTGCAGGGCATCGGGTTCGGTCAACCGTACCGAATCGCTCTCGATACCGAACAGCGGTTTCAGGTACTGGAGGCCACCGCCGGCCAACGTCAACCCGATCACCGCGCCGACCGCGCTCGCGATGACGATCCACCGATTCCGGCGGACCCAGGAGTGTTGATCGGGTGTCGTTCGGTCGGTGGTGTCCATGGACGTCCCTTCATGACGACGGCACCCAGACCATAACTGCCCGAGTGGAATTCAGATCATGTTTACCGAACCACTATCCGTTCGGCGACCTACCGCCACCACGATCGCCGCGAATATCGACGCCCGATGGCATGGCCCCCGGCTCAAAGCCAGCGCCGGCGAATGGACCTGGCGGTTTCGTCCGTGGTAGGAGAGTTGTCATGTCCTCGTCATCGTCCGTTCTCCGGAGAACCGGCTCGCCTGTACCCGATGTGAGCTCCGCGGGGCGGTGTCAGGGGCTGTGACCGATGTTGACGCCGATTCGACCGAGCAGACTCGTCTCAGCACGGCAACGCGAACCAACCGTGAGTTGGAGTACCGCTTCGATCTGGACGGGCTGCGGGGTCTCGCGATCGCGTTGGTCGTCGTCTTTCATGTGTGGTTCGGTCGTGTTTCCGGTGGTGTAGACGTCTTCCTGGTGCTTTCGGGGTTCTTCTTCACGGGCTTGCTGCTGCGCCGAGCGGAGTCGCCGGAGCCGTTCTGGGCTCGGTCGGTCGTGCGCCGCACTCTGCGGCGGCTCGTCCCGGCCATGACGGTCGTGTTGGCGGCGGTTGTCGTCGCGACGGTGGTGTTGCTGCCGTATACGCAATGGTCGACGGCGGCGGCGCAGGTTCTGTCCTCGCTGTTCTACTACCAGAACTGGCAGCTCGCCCTGACCTGGTCGGACTACCTGGCCGCCGATCCTTCGGTCAGTCCGCTGCAACATCTGTGGTCGATGTCGGTGCAGGGGCAGTTCTATCTGGCCGCACTGCTGACGGTCGCGGCTGTCGCCTGGTTGTGCGCGCGGCTCTCACGACCTGGTCGGATTCGCGCGACCATCGGCGCTGTCGTGGTCGCGGTGTCGGTGGCCTCGTTCGTCTACGCGGCCTACGGCGTCGCCACGAACCAGGGGTGGAACTACTACGACAGCTTCGCCCGTGGATGGGAGTTGCTGGCCGGCGCCGGGCTCGCCGTCGTCGCGCCGACGCTGATGTTGTGGCGACAGGTGCGCGTCGCGCTGTCGGTGTTCGGTGTTCTCGGTGTCGTGCTGTGCGGGTGGCTCATCATCGACGGCGCCAACCGGTTCCCCGGCCCCGCGGCCCTGCTCCCTGTCTGCGCGACGGCTGCGGTGATCCTCTCGGTGACCCAGCTGCGGTTCGCCGACTGGCCGTTGCCGAACCGGCTACTGGCGCATCCGGCCATGCGGTGGCTCGGCGATATCGCCTATCCCCTGTACCTGTGGCACTGGCCGATCCTGATCTTCTTCCTCACCGAACGCGGGAACACCCACGCCGGTCTCGTGGGCGGCACCGGGGTGATCGGGCTGTCTGTTGTGCTGGCCTGGATGACACACCGCTGGATCGAACAGCCACTGCGGCAGCGCACTTCACCAGCCGACAGCAACGATGCCGGGGACGCACGATCGCGGCACCTCGCCGCGTCCGCGGTCGCGGTGTTGCTGGCGGCGACCATCACCGCCACCGCCGGTTGGCAGTTCGCAGTGGTCCAGGTCAAGCCACCGGTCGCGGCCGGGGAGCTCGACCCGGCACTGTACCCGGGTGCGGAGGCGCTGGCCTCCGGCGCTGCGACACCCGACGAGCCGATGCGACCCACCGTCTTCGCCGCGCCCACCGAAGTCCCCCCGCCCACGGCGGACGGATGTATCGCGGACTGGGACACCCGCGACGTCGTCACCTGTACCTATGGCGACCTGGATGCTGATCGAACACTGGCACTGGTCGGGAGCTCCCATGCCGAACACTGGCTGCCCGCGCTCCAGGTGCTCGCCACCGAACACTCGTTCCGCATCCAGGTGTACTTGAAGATGGGCTGCCCGCTCACGCTCGCCGACGACGCCACCTACAAGGGCGAGCCCATCCCGGACTGCCGGGACTGGTCGGCCGAAGTGATCGACCGCCTCGATGCCGACCGCCCCGACTGGGTGTTCACCACCGGTACCCGGCCCCGCGACGAGGGCGGCGACGAGACGCCCGCCGACTATCTCCACGTCTGGGCGGCACTGTCGGACCGCGGTCTCAACGTGGTCGCCATCCGCGACACCCCCTGGCTGCGCCGCGGAACCGTCCGATACAAGGCCACCGATTGCTTGGCAGGCGGCGGGAACCGAACCAGCTGCGGCATGCGCCGCGAGGACGCGCTCGACCCGGTCAACCCAGGACTGGAACCGGCCTCGGCGTTTCCCAGTGTCTTCCCGATCGACCTGACGGACGCGGTCTGCGAACCCACGCTCTGCGCGGTAGCCGAAGGCAACATCCTGATCTATCACGACGAACACCACCTGACCGCGAGCTACTCCCGATCCCTGGCCGGACCACTCGGACGGGAGCTGCAACCGATACTCGGGTGGTGGTGAGGAACGCCGCTGGATCCGACCGCCCCATCTCGTCGCTGACCGACAGCGGGAACGATACGGAGCAGATATCGAGAGGAGATCTACCAATGGCACACGGAGGCAAGCGTCGCATTGCCGGTCTCGGTGTGCTCGCGGTGTTCATCCTCGCCCTGGGATATCGCGCCACGGATCTGTCGGTACCGGCCGAGACGATCGCTGTGGAAGCATCGGCGATTCCGCCATCCCCGATGCGCATCAACTACGGAAACTCACCGGAGACATTCGGCGACCTCTACCTGCCACCGGCATCGAACACGCGACTGCCCGTGGTGGTGCTGATCCACGGCGGCGGATGGGCGCAGAACCGGACCCTCGCGCAACTCGACGCCCATGCCCGTGCGCTGGCAGGCGACGGCGTCGCCGTGTGGAACATCGAGTATCGCCGAGTGAACGGCGGCGGCGGATGGCCGGTCACACTCACCGATGTCGACGACGCCGTCGACGCGCTGGCGAACACCGTCGCACCACGCCTCGGTAACCTGCTCGACCTACAGCGGGTTCACCTCGCCGGACACTCGGCAGGCGGCCACCTCGCCGCCTGGACCGCCGGACACCGATCGGCCGAACCACCGAGGCATCCCGCGATTCGCATCCGCAGTCTCACCCTCATGGCGGCGGTACTCGACTTGGATCTGGCCGTCACCGCGAGCCAGGACTCGTTCGTCCCGAAGCTCCTCGGCGGTACGCCGACGGAGGTACCCGACCGCTACCGCAACGCCTCCCCCATTCACCGCCTCCCGGCGAACGACACGCGCATCACCGCATTACACGGCGAGAACGACCGAGTTGTGGCGCCGCTACAAAGTCACCGCTACGTCGAAGCTGTCACTCGCGCCGGCGGCATCGCCGACCTACGAATCCTGCGCGGTACCGGACACGGTGAATTCGCCGACGCCGAGTCTGCTGCATGGAACACAGCGCGCGACACCATCATCGGCTACGCCGGCACCATCAACTGACGCTCCGCTCGCACGACCGCCGGCACACCGTGGTGCTGACCACATCACTCGAAGTAGACCGCATAGTCGCCGAAAGGGACCTGGCCGGTCGGGCTCGCTGTGATGGCGTCGGCGACCTGCGGGGGTATGGGAGCCCAGTAGGCCGGCATCTCCGCCGCCAGGGCCGGGTTCAAGATATAGATCAGCGCGAAGTTCACAATCCACAGCGGCGGGGCCATCGACATGCCGACCTCGGAGCTCACGCCGCCCTTGGTGTTGGTCACCAGCTGCGCCGCGCCCGAAATCTGTTGTGCCGCGAAGCCGTAGGCAGCTTGCACCGTGTAGGCCGACCGGTAGAGCGCGACCAGAGTTCGCAACGCGCCGTTGTCGCGCAACCACGTTCCGACGTAACCGCCGGGCGCGAGCAAGGTGTTCACCTGCCTGGTCGGCGCGTCCACGTTGGCCGGGCTCTCCAACAGCCCACCGGGGTTCACATACAGTCCGTAGCTGGCCAGCACCGAGGGCGTGCGCTGCCCGTTGACCTCGGAATAGAGAGGGCGGCCGACCGTATTGGTGAGGATCTCGACGCAGGCGACGATCACCTCGGCCGCCTCGCGACTGCCGCCGACGCCACCGCCGGTGCTGAGGTCACGATACTGCTGCTCGGTCAGCGCGTCGGCTCTGCCGAGACCCACCTGACCGGCGATCGTGTCGGCCAATGCCTGACCGAGCGGCTGGTTGAGCTGCTCCGGACTCGTCATCAGCGGTGGTGCGACGTGTTCGTAGGCGGGCGCACCGGCGAAGGGGATCGCGAATCCGGTATCGGAGGTGTTTGCCATGGGTTGCCCTGAGACGGTCTGGGTAGCCGTCAAGGAGAGCAGGCACGCACCGATCAGTGCCAGAACCGAGATGACTCCGCGGCGGGCGGACGATCCGCGCCGATGCCCCGGGCTCGCTATCCGCGTGGTACCCATCGTCGACCTCTCAGAGCATTGTCGTAGGAGGTGGAACCCATTTCCAAGTCAGTCAAAGCCGTATCCGGCGCCCCTGTCAAGCCCCGCGCCGCGTCGCGAAGGACGCGCGCGCGTCCCCCTGATCGGATCGACGGACCAGCTCACTCACTCACGGAAATATGCCGTTGCGGATAAATTGCCGTTGAGACTGCTGGTGCTCGTTCGCTGCAGCCCTCCGCGGAAATTGAACATCGGTACTGTGCGTGTATGAAGCACGAGCCGTCCGGTTACGAACTCTCGTTGGCGCGCATCGCTCCCGTGCGGCGCTGGGACGATCGGGACAGGGCGCTGCACAGCAATTCCCCGATTGTCGACCGCTCGACCGCGGCGTTTCGAGAGGCCTACTACGCCGAGGACTCCCGGCGTGCGCGGCGAGCCCACGAGGAATTCGATGCGCGGAGTTGGGAATTCGTCATCGATCCGGCAATCGACGAGTGGGCGCGAGCATGGGTCGTCGGCGCACCGGCGGCGTTGCAGCTACGCCAGTCGACGTTTCCGGACTGGGCCGACCTGCTCGGTTTCCGCACCCCCGACTTCGAGATCGAATCGGCACTGGAAGCACTGATCAACCGTGCGGCGGCCAGCGGTCTGGTGCGCTCTCCCCACCCGGGCGTTCTCGCTACGGCCTACTCCAGTCGTCATCCCTACACCGAACTCACCGACGGAGTGGGCTATGGCTTCTATCCGGCGGACACCGAAGAACTGATCGTCCACGGGTCGGCCGCAGTGCGATACGAAGACTTCGACAGCAGGCCTGAACACGGTCCGGGTGCCGTCGTTGCCGCGATCCGAATGGTGATGGACACCTTCCAACAGCCTCGTCCTGGGCATATGCAGCCTGGGAGATTTTGGCAGCCTCCAGGTTGAGCAGGTCGGGGGGCACAAGATCCGTTCGTAACACCCGATCTCGACGACTGCGGGTCAGCTTGTCCCGGTTCGGCCGGGGGCGGCGGTGAGGCTGTGGACGAGCAGGTCGATGACGGCTCGCTTGCCCGCGTCGTCGCGCTGATGGGTCAGTAGGCCTTCGATGACGAAGGTCCCGATGGCGGTCATGGCGGCGAGGTCGGCTTCGGCGGCGCCTGCCCTGCGGAGGTCGTCGGCGAACAGGGCGTCAGCCAGCTGGTGGAACCCGGTGTGCCAGGTGCCGATGGCGGGAGAGGCCGGGGCGCGGGTGTGCACGGTGTTGACGAGCCCGTGTAGCCGTTCCAGCTGGTCGACCACCCACAGCAGCCGGTCGTTGAGCGGCAGGCCGTCGACCGACGCATAAGTCGCGAGCGCTTCGGCCAGGAGGCGATCCAGGACGGCGATGAGCAGCTCGTCCTTGTCTCGGAAGTACCAGTAGACCGTATTGACGGTGACTCCTGCGCTCTTGGCGATCTGCCCCATGGGCGCCGACTCGTAGCCGTCGTCGATGAACAGGCGCTGCGCGGCAGCGATGATCTCCGCGCGCTTCTCCTCGCGATCCTGCGGGCGTCGATTCCTGGGCACCCCATCACTTTATCTTGAATGGTCCTCAAGAACGCGCTACCTTCTTGAGGACCATTCAAGAAGTCGAGAGAAGTGGAGTTCCCTGTGGGCACCGAAGCCGTGACCGCGGAGCTGCGCCGCCTGAACACCAGCGGCCTGCGTGCCCTGTTCACCACCCTCGAAGCCCCCACCATCAGCGAGATCGACGGTGAATACACCGCCGCCCTGCTGGCGCAGCCGAACCTGTTCGCCGTGGCGACCGGAAAGGTGGCCGTGGCCAACCCGCTCGGTCCATGGCTGTGCAAGGCATTCCGGCCCGTCGACGAGAACAGCGGGCGCGGCTACAACACTTTCAGCGAGTTCGGCCGGGTCCGGCAGCGCTACCCGATGCGCACACTGTTGGCGCCGTCCCGCTACGACGGCGCTGCGGCCTACACGCTCATCTATCGCGCCTACACCTCGATGTGCGGGTCGCTCCATATGGTGGACGAGGTGCGGCGTGCCGCGCCCGGCGTCTATCTGGGCATGGGCACCTGGGGATTCACCGACGCTCAGCGCCGCGTACCCCGCCCCTTCCTGCTGACCGGCCCGGTCGGCTCCTACCGCGGCGACATCGGCAAAGCCCGCCATGACTTCACACCCGGTCCTCGCGAGCTGCCCGGCCCACCTGCCTGAACACCGCCCACCTGTCGGCCCCCATCCGAAACGAAGGACCCATGACCACCTCCCCCCGCACCGCCCTGATCACCGGCGCGTCCGCCGGCATCGGCGCGGCGTTTGCCCACCACCTGGCCGCCAGCGGCTACCAGCTGCTGCTCGTCGCCCGCCGCGCCGACCGGCTACAGGAGCTCGCCACGCAGCTGACCGAACGCCACGCGGTGCGCTGCGAGGTGTTCGCCGCCGATCTCACCGACCCCGCCGCACCCACCGCGATCCTCGACTACGCCACCCAGCAGGGCTTGGACGTCGACGTCCTGATCAACAATGCGGGCCTGTCGGGCAAGACCGCGTTCGCCGACACCCCGTGGGACGCCCTGGCCGCGGAGATCCAGCTGATGGTGACCGCCCCGACCGAACTCGCTCACCTGGTCATCCCCGGCATGAAGGAGCGCCGCTGGGGCCGGATCATCAACCTGTCCTCGGTCGCGGCGTTCGCCCCGCCCGGCGCCGGCCTGCTCTACACCGGCATCAAGTCCTACGTCCTCAACACCTCGCAAGCCCTCGACATGGAACTCGAGCCCCACGGCATCCATGTCACCGCGCTGTGCCCCGGCTTCACCCGCACCGAATTCCACGACGTCATGGGCACTCGCGACGCAGCCGACCAACTACCCCGGATCCTCTGGCAGCAGCCCGAAGCTGTCGTCACCGAAGGCTGGGCCGCGGTGATGAAAGGCAAACCCGTGTGCATCCCGGGCATCGTCAACAAGATTTCCGCCGTCGCCATGAAGCCCCTGCCCATCCGACTGGGCTACCTCGCCGGAAAGACCCTCAACCCCTTCAAGAACGGCTGAGCCCTCGCTCGCTCGTCGTGTTCAGCGGCGGCGTGGCCGCCCGGCCGATCTCGGAGCCCACCTGTACGGGCACTTCCACGCTGCCGCAGCCTGCTCAACGGTCTCGCCCGTCCTGCGAACGTAAAAGTAGCCGAGTGCATCGAATTTGCATCATTAGGTGCGTAAGCTGAAGGTTGTCCAACTCAGATTTCAGCTCGACCGGGCAGCCTCGCGGGTTGCCGGGTACGAGCGACACGATCGAGAGCGAGGGTGACCCCGATGTTCAGCTTCACTGCTAGGCGCGCCGCGGCCCTATTGGTAGGTGCGGGTGCGGTTTCACTGTCGGCTCTGGTCGGCGGCCCGACAGCGAATGCCGCGCCGGTCGCGGCCTGTCCGGCCCCCGGCGCTACCACGGCCCAGGCGGGCGAGGAGGGTGCGTCCTGCGCCGCGGAAAGCGAGACCATGGGGGCGGCCGCGGCATACGGACTCGACGGCAACGCCGACGCCGACGCCGCCCCCACCAGCCTGTCGCTCGCGATCGCGGCGAACGGCGGCGAGGCCGCCTCGGCATCGCAGTATCTGTCCGGACCGGCCGCGATCGCGGTGGGGCCGGGTGCACTGGCGGTTGTCACCGGCGTGCGGCCGGGACTGTCCATCGGCATCGCCGGACCCGGAGCCACGGTGACTGTCACCGGGACCTCGACACCCACCTGTGCGGGCGGGCCCGGATTCGCAGGCGACTTCCAGACCCTGCAGGGATGCGTGTCGATGGGCTGACGCCCCGATCCGGCAAGACCTTACAACGATCTTGCATTCCACCTGGCCGGCGGCGAGCTCGCCCGACCCTCGATGCGGAGGCGCTTCCCGCTCGAGCGGGAAGCGCCTTACCTCGGTCGGGTGCGATCAGGGGGCGAGCACGACGGTCTTCCCGGTCAGTCGACCGGCGCCCGCGTCCGCGTGTACCTCGGCCAGCTCTGCGACCGGGCGACGGTCGGCGACGTGGAGGCGGAGCTTGCCGGCGTCCACTTTGGCGACCAGCTCGCCCAGTTGGGCCCCGTCGCTACGAACCCAGAGACTCTCGCTGCGGACCCCGCGGGCGGTGTCTTCGGGAATGGGGCCTGCCGAGCTGACGGCGATCCCGCCGTCGGCGACATAGTTCGTCAACTGTGCGAGGTCCTCGGGGGAAACACGCACATGGTTCACCACCACCTGGAACGGACCACCCACCGCGTCCGGACCATCGGCAAGGCTGAGCGGGCCTTCAACCCGGACCGCGCCGTAGCCGCCGAGCCGGTCCGCGTGCTCCGGCGCGTCCACCGCGGTTACCCGCGCTCCCGCATCGACAGCGAGCTGCACCACCAGGCTGCCCACCGCACCCCCCGCCCCGTTGACCAGGACCGTCTGACCCAGCTTCAGCTCGGCGAGCTCGAACGCCAACTGCCAGGCGGCGAGGCCGGTCAGCGGCAGCGCCGCGGCGTCCGCCAACTCGATCGACTGCGGTGCCGCGGCCAGGGACTCGGCGGGAACCAGCGCGAATTCGGCTGCGCCGCCCGCGGAGTCGAGGGGCAACATCGCCACGACCCGGTCACCGACCGCCAGGCCCGTCACATCCGCGCCGAGTTCGACGACGGTGCCCGCCAGGTCGATGCCCGGCACATACGGCAGCACGATCGGGAGCATCTGCGCCAGATGCCCGGCGCGGATGTGATCGTCGACCGGGTTGAACGAAGTAGCGACGACCTGGACGAGTACCTGCCCCGGCGCGGGGACAGGACGTTCGATGTCTTCGTAGCGTAGGACTTCGCTGGCGCCGAACTCGTGGAAACGGATTGCCTTCATGGAACTGTCCTCCAGGGTGTGCGATCTCGTCGCCGCGGGATGAGGCGATCGAGCGGGAAGGGAAAGCCGAACCGGCTCAGGTCAGTTGGACCGAGCGGATGGAATTGCCCATGACCAGGCGGTCGATGGCGCTCACCGCACTGGCGGGGTCCGCAGCGGCACCGACAGTGAGCAGCAGCGGAACGAAGTGTTCGGCCGTCGGGTGGGCAACCGCGGCCCCGGGCGCCTTCCTCCGGTGATCAGCCAGCGCATCGACGTCGCCGCGGGCCAGAGCATCGACTGCCCACTCATCGAAAGCTGCTGTCTCGGCGACGAGCTCAGGATGGCGGAAGACGGCGAAGCTGTGTGTCATGAAGCCCGAGCCGAGCACGAGGATGCCTTCTTCGCGTAGGGGCCGCAGGCGTGCGCCGAGTTCGAGGAGCACGCGGGGATCGAGGCCGGGCATCGAGAGCTGTACGACCGGCACATCGGCAGCGGGGTACATGGCCATGAGCGGGATGAAGGCGCCGTGGTCCAAGCCGCGGTCAGCGAATTCGTGCACGGGCGCAGGGCCCAGCAGACCGGCGATTCGGCGGGCGAGGTCGGTGGCGTCCGGGGTCGCGTAGGGAAGGGTCTTGTAGTGGGGGTCGAAGCCGCTGAAATCGTAGTAGAGCGGAGTGCCTGCCACGGCCCCGGTGACCGCGGCTGGTGCTTGTTCCCAGTGGGCCGAAACAACAACGATGCCACGGGGTTTGGGCATCGACTGAGCCCAGGCGAAGAGGTCGCCGAGCCACTGCGGATCGTCGAGGGTGAACGGGGCACCGTGGCTGACGAACAGGCTCGGCAGCGGCCCGTCGGCCGGACTCCACAGGAGGTGTTCGCGCGCCTGTGGCATAACACGGGCGAGCAGCTCCGTGTAGGCGGCAGCAGGCTTGCCCGAAGCTCGGCCGTTCGCGGAGAGGCGGCTGGTTGTCATCAATATCAGCTCCTTAAGTTGCCCTGGAAAGTATTTTCACTTGCCTAGGCAAGTACCAACGTAGCGCACGATTACTTGCCCAGGCAAGTACGTGTTTCCTGGGCAAGTACGATGAGCGCATGAACACCCCGTCACCCTGGCTCGATGAGGACCAACAGGAGCTGTGGCAGGCGCTCCTCACGGTCGTCACCGCCCTCCCCGCAGCTCTCGACCGTCAGCTACAGCGCGACGCGGGCATCTCCAACTTCGAGTACGGGGTGCTGGCCAGGCTGTCGATGGCCGACGACGACACGATGCGCCTGAGCGACCTCGCCCGGGTCTGCGACAGCACCCAGCCCCGGCTGTCGAAAGCCATGGACCGCTTCGAAGCCCGCGACTGGGTCACCCGCCGACCCGACCCCAGCGACGGCCGATACACCTTCGCCACCCTCACCGACGGCGGCCGCCGCAAGCTCGCCGACAGCGCCCCGGAGCACGTGGCGCAGGTGAAGCGGCTCGTGTTCGATCCGCTGACCGCCGCTCAGCGCCGCAACCTCGGGACCGCGCTCACCCGCATCGCCGCCACCGTGCGCGGGGAACTCGAACGAGGCTGAGCCGCCTGGGGCCTCCCTCCCCCGCATCAACCCGCGACATCCCGAAGCAGACCGACGCCGAAGACCCGGGCCGCGGCTGCTCAGACGATCGCGGCCGAGGCCCTCGGTGAAATCGCCGACAGGAGAACCGTTTCCGGGCCATGTCGCGGACCGATCACCTACCAGGGGCGACCTCCTGTTCAGCTGAGCGCACGAAAGATCGAGGCTAGGCTTCGGTCACGACGGCACGATGTGATCGATCAGCAGGAAGAAACATCATGAAATTCGGTATTCTCTTCGCGAACACGGGGACGATGGGTGAGCCGGCAGCTGCGGCCGACCTTGCGAAGACGGCCGAGGGGTTGGGGTTCGAATCCTTGTGGGCCAGTCAGCACGTTGTCATTCCCTCCGGCTATACGTCACCCTGTCCATATACTCAGAACGGCCGAATGCCCGGCGGCGATGATATGTCGATCCCGGATCCGCTGGTATGGCTCGGCTATATCGCGGCGGCTACGGACACCATACGACTGGCCACCGGCACGATGATCGCTCCCCTGCTGAATCCAGTTGTACTGGCCAAGCAACTCGCCACGCTCGACCACCTCAGTGGCGGACGGGTCGAGTTCGGCATCGGACTGGGCTGGCTGAAGGAGGAGTTCGAAGCCGTCGGCGTACCCTTCGAGGATCGTGGTGCGCGCGCGGACGAATACATTTCAGCCATTCGAGCACTGTGGACACAGCCGGTCGCAAGCTATCACGGCAAGTACGTCGATTTCGACAAATGTATCCTGCGCCCACAGCCTGCCCAGAAGTCGATACCCGTTCATATCGGCGGCAATTCTGTCGCCTCGGCCAGGCGGGCGGGGAGTTATGGCGACGGATTCTTTCCGATGACCAGGGAAGCCGACACCCTGAAATCCCTGCTGATCGAGATGAGAAATGCCGCGGTAGCGGAAGACAGGGATCTGGACGATATCGAGGTCACCGTCAGCACAACCCTCATCGGAAAGAACTCCCTTGCAGAACTGGACACTCTGCGCAGCCTCGGCGTAAGTCGGGTATTAGTTCCCGCGGGGCTGTTCTGGGGCGACCCGGCAGCGGCGATGCAGCGGTACCAGACGGATGTCATGGCTCCCTTCAACGGCCGTTGACGCGTCCCCCGCCTATCGAGATCGCTTGGGCCACCGCACATCCACACGTTCGGACCTAGCCGTACGAGCAAGCCGATCACCAGGGTCGACGGCCGCAGAGACATACACCAACGGGCCCACCTACCGCCGGAACGTCGACTCGAACCATGGCGGCGGGCCGACCAGCGCGCTACGATTCAGGAAATCACGTCAAGGGGAGGATTCATCATGGCTCGGCTTCGGTTCGGGTACTTCATCGCACCTTTTCATCGCGCGGGTACGAACCCGACACTTGCGCTACAGCGCGACCTCGATTTCATCGAACATATCGACGCACTCGGCTACGACGAGGCGTGGCTGGGCGAGCATCACTCGGCGGGGAGCGAAATAATCGGTTCGCCGGAGATCTTCATCGCCGCTGCCGCACAACGAGCCAAGAGAATCCGATTCGCCACCGGCGTCATCTCCCTCTCGTACCACAACCCATTGTGGGTCGCCGACCGGCTGATGCTGCTCGACCATCTCACACACGGCCGGTTGATCGGCGGGTTCGGTCCGGGTTCACTTCCGACAGATGCCGGAATGATCGGTTTGAGCCAAACGGATACGCGCGAACTCCTCGAGACGAATCTCGACATCGTCGTCCGTCTGCTGGCCGGCGAAACCGTCAGCGCCAAAACGCCGACACACGAATTGTGCGACGCCCGATTGCAGCTGGCCCCCTATTCCGATGGCGGGATACCGCTGGCCGTCGCCGCAGTCTCCTCCCCCACCGGCGCGCGGCTGGCCGGAAAGCACGGGATCGGCCTGATCTCCATCGGCTCGACGCTGACATTGGAAAGCTTCAACGCCCTCCAGTACCACTGGGATATCGCCGAGAAACAGGCCGCAGCCTTCGGCACCCGGGTCGACCGAAAGAATTGGGCGCTGGCCGGGCCGTTCCATATCGCCGAGACCGACGAGCAGGCCCGCGAGGACGTCAAGTTCGGCATCGAGTCGTGGTTCCGCTATTTCCAGAAGGTGGCTGCCTTCCCCCACCTCACGGTGCCGGGGGAGAAACTCGACGAGATGATCGACATCATCAACAACCTCGGGGTGGGCGTCATCGGCACGCCGGAGCGCGCTCGGGCACAGGTTCAGCGACTGTGGGACCAGTCCGGTGGGTTCGGCTGCATGCTGCAGATGGCTCACGAATGGGCGAATCCCGCGGCCACCAAGCGCTCGGCTGAGCTCTTCGCCGACGAGGTGATGCCGCACTTCCAGGGCCAATCGCAGCCGACACTGGATGCTGCCGCCCGGGCGGCACAGGTGCGAGACGAACTCGCCCAGCAGCACCAGGAGGTCATCGATCAGATGACGAAGAAGTACCACGACGAAGCCGCTTCGTAGCCGGTCCGGTACACGACGGGTCACAGCAATCCTCTTGCAATGCGCGAAAGAAGGCCACAGGTGCCGCCTGAAGAAATAGAATTCGACCCTTTCTCGGAAGACTATTTCAACGGACCGTTCGAGACGTATCGCCGGTTGCGTGAAGACGCCCCGGTCTACTACAACGAGAAGTATGACTTCTATGCTCTGAGCCGCCATGTCGATGTCGCGGCCGGGCACAAGAATTTCGAGACGTATTCTTCGGCCGAGGGCGTAGACCTCGGAACCGTGCAATCGGGGGAACCCCCCATGCACAAGTCGATCATCACCATGGATCCGCCCGAGCATCGCCATATGCGCGGCCTCGTCAACAAGGTGTTCACCCCGCGTGCGATCGAGGAACTGCGCCCCTTGGCCACGGACTTGATCGATCGACATCTCCACGCCGCAGATCCTGCGAAATTCGATGTCGTTCAAGACTTCTCGGCGCTGTTCCCCATCGAGGTCATCACGACGATGCTCGGTGTCCCCGACGAGCGTCGTGGGCAGATTCGGCTGTGGCTCGACGACTTCCTGCACCGCGAGCCCGGCGCGGTGAAGATCTCGCAAGCCGGCCTCCAGGCAGCCCTGCAGATGCTGGTCGTCTACTACCAGGTGGTGAAGGAGCGCAGGGCCCGGCCGCGGAACGACATGATCAGCGATTTGGTGTCGGCTACGGTGCAGCGCGAAAACGGTGAGGTCACCGGCCTGGACAACACCGAAATCGCTCAGTTCGCCCTCGTTCTGGGCGGAGCGGGCGCGGTGACCGTGACGCGACTGGTGGCCAGCATGGTGGTGTTGTTCGCGCAGCACCCCGAACAGTGGGAGAAATTGCAGGCCGATCGCAGCAAGATCCCCGCGGCGGTCGAAGAGGTGCTCCGCTACGAATCACCGACTCAATACAATGTGCGTCGCTCACGCGAGGACGTCACGCTGCACGGCGTCACCATCCCCGCCGGAAAGCCGGTGTTCTTGCTGGTCGGCGCCGCCAATCGCGATCCCGACGCCTGGAAGGAGCCCGACGTCTTCGACATCGATCGCGACCGCACCCAGGCCCTGAATCTCGGATTCGGCTTCGGCATTCACACATGTCTGGGGGCGGCGCTGGCACGGATGGAAAGCGCTATCGCCTTGCAGAGATTGCTCGACTTCATGCCACGGTACGAGGTCGATTGGGATGGCTGCCAGCGGGTGAACATGCAGAATCTCGCGGGCTGGAACAATGTCCCGGTGCGCGTACTTCCGTAGATCCCGATCACCGACGCCGACCGCACGTCGGCGTGTCCACCCGCAAGCGAGTGAGGAGAAGTGCGAATGACGTCGAGCGAAGCCGGCTCCGAAGAACTTGTCGAACGATACCTGGAGATTATCGCCGACCACGACTACGAAACGTTCGGTGAGCTGCTGACGGATGACTGCGAGTTCACTCTCGTCCCGATCGGTCACACATGGAAGGGCCGGGAGGACGTCATCGGGGCGCTCACTGTCTCGGGCGGAACCGATTCGCACGACGGCGAGCCCACGGTGCGGATCACCAGCTGGTTCAGAAACGACGATCATGTCGTGGTCGAGTACGAGCGCAAGGCCGTTGTCCGTGGCGTCCGGCTGAACATCGACGGCTACTGCTGGATAGCACATATTCGCGACGGTCGTATCGATTCGATTCGCGAGTACATCAACCCGAGCAATCCGGGAATCGCCCTGCTCCTGAGCCTCGTCTTGAGGGCTTATCCGCGCCTCACCCGTCGCAAATCGAAGAAATAGCGCACGCTGGACGGGGGCTCCGCCTAGGCGGAGCCCCCGTCCAGGCGCACGTCAGCGCGGTTCAGGGGCGAAGTTCTGCACGGCACGCCCGGTGTCGGTTATCTGTTTCAAGATCGTCGACGGCCGAGCCAGGTCCGCGACCAAGAACTGCGAGGAGTTCTCCTCGTTCACGATGTCGTCGCCACGCCGATAGGGCGCAACGTCCGGACTGCCTGGACTGATGACGCCACACAGGTCGATGACGCTGTCCCGGAGTGCTTTTCCCTCCCGGTTGGTCAAGACCAGTCGCTGGTCCGGGCAGACGAAGGCGATCGCCGCCATCAGCCGAATATATGCCTGGTCGTCGACCTTTGTCCGGTTGCTCGATGCCATCGCGGGCCGGAGACGCGGCAGAGAGATATCGACGATCCCGCCGCGGCGGGCGAGATATGTCGCGTGGGAAACGAGTGCGATCATTTCCGATTCGATATCGTGCAGGCCGATCAAGGCACCCGGGTTCACATACTTGAACCCCGCGTCCAACCACCGGTCGAAGGACTGGATCCGCCGATCGTAGTCCGCTTTCGGGGCGCCGTCCTTACCTCCCATGAAGCGCTCGTAAGTATGGCGGTCGTACGTCTCCTGAAAGACACACATAGTCGCCGGTTCATCGCGGTCGATCCATTCACCGAGCGTTTCGATCTCGGCTGTGGTCATGCTGCCGATATTGAAATAGACGCGCTGAAACCCCATATCGAATGCCGTCCGGATCGCCCAGCCTATCCGAAAAGCGTTGACGAGCCGAGTGTATTCGTCTTCGTACTCGCCGGTCAGGAATCCGACGCCGGCCACACCCTCGTGTTCGAGCAGGATACGCAGCTGGTCCTCGATCTCGCGCTTCCCTGCGAGCTTCCGGATCATCCGCGTGTTGCTCTTCTTCATGCCACACATCTTGCATTCGGAATCACAGTGGTTCGTCGTGTACAGCGGAACGAACGTATGCAGCCGCGGTGACCGCTGGGCGATCCGCCGCTCGGCCGCGGTTCTCAATTCCTCTGTAGAGACGGAGGTGTCGCGAGTCAACGCCAGAGCCACCACAGCAGGGTCGTCGGGAAGATCGGCATCGATCTCGAGCCCCAATATTCCCCGCACGTCGATGTTCTTCGCCTTTTCCGCCGATCGGCTGAGCTCTGGAAGGTTGAATCTCCGGCCGATCTGAATATCGACAGTCATATATCTCCCCAATTCTGAATTCGTGATCGATCTCGAGTCCTACATCAATACGAGCGGCCGACCGTGAACTCCCCCACTCCCGACAACAACCGCCATGCGTCGGTATCGGTGTCCAGGACGGCGAGCGCGGCGAGCGCCAGCTGATGGTGTCGGCCTGCACATCGTTCGGTCCACTGCCTGCCCCCACAGTGCTCGATCAGGTGGATCGCCCGGGCGACTTGCGCCTGCGTGAGGTCGGTGGAGTTGTTCATCAAGGTGCGTAGCTCTGCGGCCTCCACCCCGCTCTGCCTCATCGCGGCGGAGAGCGGCATGGTCAGCTTCCGGCGGCGCACGTCGCCGCCGACATCCTTACCGGTGACAGCGGGATCGCCCCAGGTGCCGAGAATGTCGTCGATCGCCTGGAATGCGATACCCAGATACGTCCCGAAGTCCCGGAGCGCCGCTACCACGTCGGGTGCCCCGCCGCCGAGCAGCGCCCCGATCGAGGTCGAGCAGCCGATCAAGGCTGCGGTCTTCTTCTCCGACATCGCCAGAACGTCATCGACGCCCACATCGCGCCGCACCTGATAGGACAGATCGACCGCCTGGCCCTCGATCATTGTCGATGTCGCCGTCGCCAGCGCGAGGGCAGCTTCCGAGTTGCCGGTTCCGCCGAGGACGTCGAGGGCGCGCATCAGCAGGGCATCACCCGCCACGATGGTGGGTCCGACGCCGAACACAGTCCACGCGGCCGGCATATGCCGGCGTTCCCGGTCCAGGTCGACGATGTCGTCGTGCAGAAGCGAGAAATTGTGGACGAGCTCGACCGCCACCGCGCCGGGAACGGCGATTTCCGGCGTCGCACCCACCGCCTCGGCGGACAAGAGTGCCAGGCAGCCGCGGAGGCATTTGCCTGCGTCACCGTTCGCGGGTCTTCCGTCGGGATCTGTCCAGCCCAGGTGATAGGTGATGATCGGTCTGATCTCGTCGCTCAATTCCGCGACGGCCCGGCGCATACCGTCGTGGAGCAAAGCGCGGCGGTCGGCCAGTGCGGCGTGCAGGTCGGGCGCACGCGAGATCTGCGTGCCGGAGAAGGGAGTGGCGTTCATACGTATCAGTCCGATCAGATCGACAAACCCGACAGGCGCAGGCCGACCGACGGAGTCAGCGCTGTGCGATCGACCTTTCCCGAGGGCGATCTCGGTAATGTGTCCAGGATGCGGAATTGCGCCGGGAGCATGTAGTGCGGCAGCTGCGCCGACAGTTCGGAGCGCAATCCGCTGGCCGACAGCTCGGCGCCGTCCTCCGGAACCAGATAGGCGATCAGGCGCCCACCCGTGGTCGTCGCCTGCAGCGTCACTGCGCACTCCAGAATGTCCGGCCTGGCCGACAACAGCGCCTCGATCTCACCGGGCTCGACGCGGAATCCCCGAATCTTGATCTGCTGGTCGGCGCGACCGATGAACTCCAGCATTCCGTCGGCGCGATATCGAACGAGGTCCCGGGTGCGGCAGACGATCGCGTCCGGCTCCTCTGGCACCGGACTCGGAACGAAGCGTTCGCTGTTCAGCTCGGGCCGGTCGAGGTAGCCGGCCGCGATTCCGATTCCCGCCACGTACAGCTCACCCACCACACCGCGGGGGACGGGCTCGCCTGCCTCGTCCAGCACGTATACGCGAACGTTGGTGATCGGCTTTCCGATCGGCGGCGGACTGTCCCGCTCCGCCCCGGCAACGGTGGCCGAGGTGACGCGCACGCCTGCCGCGGCGTCGAAGGTCGAGGCCACGAGCGTCGTCTCCGTCGAGCCATAGCTCACCACAACCTCGAACGGCAGGTCGGCCCGCGGCCAGCGGCGGACTTGTTCACCGGCGACCACCATGTAGCGCAGCGCGCAGACGTCCGGCCAATCCAGCGACCACACACGTTCGGCGGCCGAACTCACCAGCAATGTGTGCGTTATCGCGTTCTCGATCAGCCAGTCCCGCAACCGTTTCGGATCCCTCGCGGCGTCGGCGGGTGCTGTGTACACGGTCGTGCCGTTGGCCAGGAAGGGGATCCACTCCATGAGCCCGACGGAGAATCCGGGCGAGGAGATCCAGGTGGCGCGAGCGGCGCGAGCGATGCCACAGGCGCGCGCGGTCCAGGCGATCATGTTGGACATCGCACCGTGCCGTTCCAGGACGGCCTTCGGTTTCCCGGTGGACCCCGAGGTGTAGAACACATGACAGATATCGTCCGGCTCCGGATTCAGCGGCGGAGCGCAATCCGCGGCCGAGCCGATGGTGGCGGCGTCGCCGTCGAGGCAGATGATCCTCAATCCGTGGACACCCGCCAACTGTGGTGTCATGGCGTCCGCGGTGACAACGGCCGTCGCCCCGGAGTCGTCGAGCATGAACGCGGTGCGTGAGTGTGGGTTCGCCGGATCCAGGGGTACCGCGGACGCGCCGCTGCGCAGAATCGCGAGCAGGCTGATGACGTTCGCCGCGGAACGCTCGAGCAGGATCGCCACTCGATCGCCCGGCCGAACACCCACGGCCCCAAGGTGATTGGCGAGGCGATTGGCAGCCCGGTCGAGTTCGCCGAACGTCACGGTTCCTGTCGGGTCGACGACTGCCGGGTGCCCTGGGTCGGCGGCGGCGAGCTCGGCGATCCTCCCCTGCAGCGTCCGGAACGGATCGGCGGGAGCAGCGGTGGCATTCCACTCGACGAGAAGGGTCTCGCGCTCTCGTGGGGCCAGGATCGGCAATCCGCTCACCGGGCGATCCGAATCCGCGAGCACGGCGGCGGCTAGCGTCGCGAAATGGCCCGCGATCAGCTCCGCGTCGGCGAAGGAGCACTGCTCGGGGTGGTAGACGAGTGCACCGCGATCGATGACCACGGTGAGGTCGGCGATGTCCGTGACACCGGAATCGGATACGTCGCATGACGATCCGAACGCCGCGGTGAAGGGTACGCGCTCCGCGTTTCGCGCGTCGGGCTGGACCAGCTCGAGGAGGCTCTCGGCCGGTATGGGACCGAGAAGTTCCGGCACCTGGCCGGATTCGGCGGTAAGTCTGCCGACCAGCTCGCGGAAGGCCGGCGAGCCGGCCAGGTCGATGCGATGTGCCAGCAGACCCTGCGCCGTTGCCTCGGCAACAAGAAAATCCGTCTCGCCGGTATACCTGTGAACGAGGGCCGCAAACAATGCCAGCCAGACAGGCCGATAAGACACCCCCATGTCAATTGCGAGATCCCGGATCGAGTCATCGGAAATATCCGGAATGGGCACCGTGGCACATACATTGTTCGGGGCAGGAGTTCGCCTCGAACCGTGCGCGCGATCGCCTGGTAACGCGAAGCTGAACGGGCTGTCCGCAACATATCGCCGCCATCGATCGATGGACATGATCGTGGCCGAATCGTCAGTTATGCCATTCACCGAACCACCTCCCCCTTCGACCCGAATACTAGCGGAACAGAACCGATTTCATCAACGAATCCGCCCAACAAACATCGTCACACCAGGTCGCGACCGGTACCGGCGAACGACTCACCGAAGACGGCAAGAACCGACTGTTGACAACCCCGACCCAGCTGTAGTCCTATGCAATAGCGACTGATCGGGGGGACCGGAGCACCCGGCATCCAGCTATTACACTGCAACAATTCGGGAAGAAACGGCGGAAGCATTGTGCGGGTTAATTACAGACCGTGGAATCGTCTTTCACGACCGACAGCCGATGATGACGGCACGGCGAACAAGGGAAGAACTCGAGACGTCGAAAGATTCGTCGGGCAATTCATATCCCGGCTGATCGGCGAAGAACTGGACGACAACTACGCGAGTCTGGCACTGGTGAATCTGGGGCTGGACTCCGTCGGCGCGATCGATTTGGGTGCGGCCATCGATCAGGAATATGGCGCCGAAATCGAACCGGCAGACATCAAACTCACGATGACGGTCGCACAGTTGGCGAAACTGATCCAACGACGCGCAGGCGGGGAGTAGACGGATGAAGCACGAGCGGTCACAGTCCACACCGATCGAATTGGGCGACGAGTACTACCGGAATCCACATGCCGCCTACGACAGGCTGCGCGACCTGGGGCCGGTACATTTCGTCAGGTTTCCCGACGGCCGCACCGGCTGGCTGGTCACCGGCTACGAGTCCGCGAAGGCAGCCTTCGCCGACACCACCATCAGCAAGGTGATCCAGTCTCCGGGTGCCCGGGCAGCACTCACCGATCACGGCGGCGACCAGCGAGTCAAGAGCGGTCTGTTCAGTGACATGATGGTCTTCTACGATCCGCCGCAACACACTCGGCTACGCAACCTCCTCACTGGGGCGTTCGCCGGACCGGCTGTCCGAAATCTGGCCCCGAGCGTCGAGAAGATCGCCGATTCCCTCCTCGCCGACATGGCCGCCGATTCGCGCGAGATTCACGACCTACTCGATTCCTACGCAATCCCCCTACCGACAATGGTCATATCATCCCTGCTCGGAGTGCCGCGCGGAGATCGCGACAAATTCCGCGCGTGGACGACCATCATCTTCTCCGGCGAGCATTCCACCGGGGACAAATTCGCGATCATGCAGGAGTTCGTCGTCTACATCAAACAGCTGATCGAGACGAAGATCTCCGCTCCGGGGACCGATCTGCTGTCGGAACTCGTCGCGGCCAGAAATGACGATGATCGGCTGACCGATCGGGAACTGGTCAGCATGGTGTTCATGCTCCTTGTCGCGGGGTTCGAGACGACAGCACACCTTATCGGCAACTCCATCGCAATCTTGCTCGCCGATGCCGATGTCCATCGGTCGTTGTGTGCCGACCCGGGTCGCATACCGGACTTTGTCGAAGAGGTTCTGCGCTATGAATCGTCGGCCTGCGAAGCTACATTCCGATATACGACCGTCCCTATCACCCTGGGCGGCATCGAGATCCCCGCTGGGGAACTCGTCATGGTGTCGATGGCTGCCGCCGATCGTGACCCACAGCGATTCCAGGATCCCCAACGCTTCGATATGAACCGCGCGCACAATAATCACATCGCCTTCGGGTACGGGATCCACAAATGTGTCGGTGCGCAATTGGCGCGCATGGAGGCGGTCATCGCGATCACGTTTCTACTGGACCGGTTTCCCGACATTCGACTCGCTGTCGGCGCGACCCTGTCATGGCGACGAAGCCTCCTCGTCCGCGGGCTGACAAACCTGCCACTCGTCCTTTCCCCAGGCTGATACCGCCCGCAACAGCGAGTCCGGCGCGCTCAAGACGTCATAATGACCGCCGGACAGCTCGATCATCCGGCAGGTATCGCTGTACCGCAGCCATCCGTCGAGTTGGTAACGCTCGATCTCGGCATCGCGGTCCCAATGTATTGCCGTGATCCCGCACCCGAGGCGGACCGGCGGGAACCGCCGGTATCCGCGAGTTGCTACAAGGTCATTGCGCAATACCGTCAGCGCGGCATCCACCAGCGCCGGGCGGGCTACCGCGCCGCGGCTGCGAATAACCTCCGACAGTTCGGCGCGGAGCCCGTCTTCGTCCAGATCGAGCAGGCGATCGAACGGGCAATCATGGGGAGCCACCTGACCCGAGACGAACAACATTTTCGGAGACGGCAGACCGAGCTCCTCGATCCTGACCACGGTTTCGAATGCCGGTAGCGCCCCGGAGCAATGGCCGAAAACAGCGAAAGGCACCGTCAGCCAGGGCTTCAGCGCCTCGGTCAGGTCTACCGCGAGTTGCTCGTAGGAACCGAAGTGCTGGTCACCGATCCGATTCTCCCTGCCGGGCAGCTGAATCGGGCAGATCTCGATACCTCCGATGCGCCGCGGCCATTGCGCGAACATCGAGGCACCGACCCCCGAATAGGGAAGGCAGAACAGTCGTGCCTTCGCCGCCGGATCCGGCGGGCGCAGCAACCAGCGCGCCCCGCCGGCGACTTTCGGAGTCGAACGCGTCACGCTTCGTCCCGCCTAGGAGTCCGGACCCGGAGGTGCGTTATGCCGTTGATGAAGGAGGACCGGAGCCGTCGCGGTTCGCCGTCGACTTCGACGGACTCGAACCGGCACAGGAACTGTTCGCACACGATGCGAAACGTCAGCCGGGCGAGCGGCGCGCCGATGCAATAGTGCGGGCCGTATCCGAACGCGATGTGGCGGTTCGGGCGCCGGGCGATATCGAAGGCGTGCGAGTTGGAGAACACCGTCTCGTCGCGGTTGGCGGACCCGATCCAGGCCACGACCGGCTCCCCGGTCGCTACGGTCCCGCCGCTCAGTTGCGTCGGTCGTGTCGCATAGCGCATGAAGTTGCTCGCTGCCGACGTCCAGCGAATCCCCTCCTCGACCAGACCGGGGACGAGTGCCGGGTCATCGTGGGCCGCTTGCCATGCGTCGGGGTTTCGCGCCAACGCGAGGACTGCACCGGAAACGGTATGCGGCGTCGTGGCGTTGGCGCCCAGCAGCAGGCTGTAAGTGTTGTACATGACCTCGACGTCCGACAGCGGCTGGGCGCCTGCCTGTATCGACATGAGATGGCCGAGTAGGTCGTCGTGTCCGACACTCGCGCGCCGACACCGGATGAGCTCGGTGAAGTAGGAGAAGATCTGATGGTGCGCGACGGTCAGCGTCGCGGTTCGGGCACCGATCGCGAAATTCGGGTCCTCGGGTGCCGCGGCCATGGCAGCCAGGCGGATCAGGTCGTCCCAGTCCGATTCCGGTACGCCGAGTAGCCGGCCTGCGACCACCATCGGCAGCCGGAGCGCGCGCTCGGCAAGGTCCCATGGTCGGTCGTGGGGCACGTCGGCGAAAACGCGGTCGACGGCGTAAAGGATCTCGGATTCCATCGCGTTCGTCGCCCCCGCGCTCAGCCGCTTGGCGAGCGGTCGACGCACCTCGGTGTGGCGGGGCGGGTCGCAGGAGGTCATGAGCAGGCCGGACGCGATGTCGTCGTGTCCGAGTTGCGTGATGACGGTGCCGCGTTCGGAGGTGAATGCGTCATGGTCGCCGAGCACCCTGCACACGTCGTCATATCGTGTGACGGAGCAGAACGAACGCCCCGGGGCATACTCCTGTCGGTGCAGCCGGGCGTGCTCCCTCATGTACGTCCATACGGCATGCGGGTCACCGGCGTGAAAGCCGGCATCGAGGAGGTCGACTGCGGCGAGGCCGGCCCCGTCACGAATGACACCGGCGGGCATCACGGTGTGCCGATCGTCTGATGGATCCTCGCGGCCAGCGCCGCCGGCGTCGGTTGCAGGTAGAACTCGACGGGTGAGATCTCGACATGGTGCCTGCGGTCGATGTCGTCGAGGATCTTCATGCCGACGAGCGAGTGTCCGCCCAGACTGAAGAAATCGTCGTCCACGCCTATTCCGGAGATTCCGAGGTGCTCTGCCCAGATGTCGACCACGTCCTGCTCCGTCGAGGTGAGTGGCGGTCGTGTCGCGAGACGGCTGACAACGGCGGCGACAACATCAGCCTCCTCGGCGACGAGGTAGTGATGCCCGCCAGGAAACGTTCGGACCTCGATGTCTTTTGTCGTGGCCGCGGTCCACGCATGAAGATCGGCCACGGGGCAGGTCTGATCCTCTTGTCCGCCCAAGGCGACGAAGGCCGCCTGTAGGGGCGTCAGCGTCGTTGGACGATAGGCATCGAGCAGCCGCAGATCCGAGCGCAGTGGCGGGAGGATGAGGGGCCACAGTTTCGGGTTGCGGTAGACGTCGTCGTCTCCACCGCCGAGCCGCCGCATCGCGGCGACAAGATCTTCGTCGTCGAGGCGATGGTCGTCTTCGCCATGGCGCTGATGCGGTGCGGTTCGTCCCGACACGAAGACGGTGTCGACGATGAATCCGAGATCGCGCTCGAGTCGCAGGGCCACCTCGTAGGCGATCGCGGATCCCATGCTGTGCCCGAACATCGCCATCGGAAGGTCGGTCAGCTCGGTCAGCTCGGATGCCAGCGCGTCGGCCATCGCGTCCATGTCCTCGAGACATCGCTCGGCGATGCGATCCTGTCGGCCCGGATACTGAACGACGATGGTCTCGACGCCGGCGGGCATTCTCCGCGGCCACCCTCTGAAGGCGTGAGAAGTACCGCCCGCGTGCGGAAAACAGATCAGGCGCTCTGTCGGTGCGCCATGGGGCGCGCAGTAGCGCCTGAGCCAGGTCTCCATGCTGTGCTCACCCTTCTTCCCGGGCGCGGACAGCCGCTCGCTGCCGTGCGCACCGACCACCGAAACAAGGATCGCCATGGCTTGTCGACATCATCGAGAATCCCCCCTCATGATCGCCCCCGACACCCGAATGCTAGCGCCCCGGAACGACTTTCATCAACGGTTCACCAGAATGAACATCGTCGCGCCAGGTCGGGACCGGTGCCGGCACCCGACCGAACGGCCGACCGGTGCGAGCTGTTGACAACCCCGACCCCGAGGACAGACCATATCGCTGGACACACCTTGCTCCTCGGTCATAAGGAAAGTGCCGTTGATTACAGAGGCCGTACGCGGTATCTGGGCTCGCGAGCTGAGGTTCACCGAATTCTCCGACGATGACGACTTCTTCGTTCTCGGCGGCGATTCGCTGACCATGGCCAGGATCCAGGAAGCTTTCATCGATCATTTCGACATAGAGGTACCGATGGACGAATTGTTCCGGCGGGCGACCGTCCGATCGATAAGCGCGCACCTGACTTCGCTACACCCGTACGCGCAGGTGAATTATCGCCTCGCCGAGACCCTTCGGGCCACCGACGAACAGTTCGCCTCGTCCGCACCGTCGGCAGAGGTGAGTGCGGCCGCCGGTGATCCGAGCTCGAGCGCCGCGCAGATGATCGAGGTATACCTCCGCGGCTACGCGGACCGCCCCGCCTTGGGGCACCGACGATCCGACTCGTTCGATGTCATCACTTATCGGCAATTTCATTCTTTGATCAACTGTCTACGAGCCCGGTGGTCCGCTCCGGACGGTGGCGAATTGACCGCAGGCGATTTCGTCGCCACGCTCGGATTCACCAGTGCCGACTATGCCGTCGTCGATCTGGCATGCACACTCTCCGGACTTGTCACGGTGCCGTTGCACAATACGTTCGACGCTCATCAGATCGTTCCGATCCTTCGGGAGACAGCACCCAGATTGCTCGCGGTCAGCGTTGAATCCCTGCCCGTGGCGATCGCGGCACTCGCCGAGGATTCGGCGGTAGAGCGTGTCGTCGTCTTCGACTACGTCCCGGACGACGACAAGCATCGGTCATTGCTCGGACGTGCTCGAACACGCCTGTCCACGGTACGGCCGGAGCTGACGCTGACCCCACTACCGGACGAGATCGCCGCCGGGAAGAAGCACGCGCCACCGCCGGTGTATGTGCCCGAAGACGAAGACACCTTGGCCACGATCATCTACACCTCCGGAAGCACCGGCACGCCGAAGGGTGCGATGTTTCCGACGAGCTGGATCAAACACTACTGGCAACGATCCGTCGGCCGCCCGGACCCGACCGTCCCCGCCCTGCATCTGCAGAATCTGCCACTGAGCTTTCTCGGCGGGCGGCAATGGCTGGCATCGACCCTGTCCAACGGTGGCACAGGGTATTTCACCGCTGGTAGCGACAATTCCACGTTCCTGGAGGATCTCACGCTGGTACGTCCGACAGAATTGGTAATGGTCCCCAAGCTGTGCGGCGAAATCTTCCGGCTGTTCCAGAGCGAGGAGAGCCGGCTCCTGGAACTCGGAATCGACCAGGCGGCTGCGACCGCGGCGGCGATGCAGACGATCCGTGTCGATGTACTCGGGGGCCGCGTTGTCACAGCATGCTGTGGGGGCGCGCCGCTTTCGACGACGATCCGGGACTTCGTACAGTCGTGCCTCGGAATCCAGGTCGTCGACGGTTACGGGTCGACGGAAGCCGGGACCACGGTGACGGAGAACGGCTGGATACTGCAGCCGCCGGTGGTCGACTACAAGCTCGTCGACGTACCGGAGAGCGGCTACACGAATGCGGATCGACCGCATCCCCGCGGCGAACTGTACATAAAGTCCATCTGCGCTTTCAGCGGATACTACAAGCGCCCGGAGGACACTGCCGACGTTTTCGACGCCGATGGCTTCTACAAGACGGGCGATATCATGGCAGAAGTGGCGCCCGGCCGCCTCTCCTACATCGATCGAGCGTCGAATATCCTCAAGCTCGCGGCCGTGGGTTTCGTGTCGGTGTCCAAGCTGGAGGCGATGTACTCCGGCACTCCCGAATTACGCCAGATCTACATCTACGGCAACAGCGCACAGCCGTTCTTGCTCGCAGTGGTCGTGCCGAATCAGGATCTCGTCGACCCCGAGAACGGCAAGGAAAAGCTCTTTGCCGCACTCCGGCAAGTCGCAACGGACAATGCACTCGCCTCCTACGAAATTCCTCGTGATTTCATCGTCGAGCAGCAGGAGTTCACCCGAACGAACGGACTGCTGTCGAGTTCGGGGAAACTGCTGCGCCCGGCTCTGAAGGAACGGTACGAGAGTCGTCTCGAGTCTTTGTACAACGATCTGTGAGGGGTACATGTTCATGGAAATCCAGGAGAATTCCGCGGGTACCCGCGCGTCCGATACTCCCGAGGTGGTCCGGCCACTGGGGCCGTCCGAGCGCTGGCTCTGGATCATCGACCAGATTTCACCGATGAACGCGGTCGTCTGGGTGCATCTGCGCGGCCGGATGGAACACCAGCAGCTCGCCCTGGCCGCCGAGGCTGTGGTCGCGGAACATCCTCTGCTGAGAGTCCACGTCGAGACCGAGCCCGACGGCACGAATCCGCGGTTCGTGCCGACGGCCGATCCGCGCATCCCGATCCGGACCGTTCACGTGGCGGCAGACGACGCGCAGGCGGCCGACGCCGAGGTCGACACGGTGCAGTTGTCCGAGCGCATCGATTGGCGAACCGGCCCGCTGGCCCGAATCGTCGACATCGTCCGGGGTGGTGGCACACCGGACGAGTCGCACGACCTGATTCTGACGGCGGCGCATCTCATCACCGATGGCATGGGCATGACGTCGTTGTTGCGGCGCCTTCTCGAACACGCCGCGCAGTCGACCACAGACGATGCTTCGCCGAGAACGGCCGTACGGTCGCGCAGCCCCCTTCCGGTTCCGGAAGACCTGCTGCCTCGCCGACTACGAAGCATCGCCCGGGCGAAGGCCGTCTCGCGCGTGGATCGGGCGATCACAGCGCTGAGCAAACCGCAGTCGCTCGAACCCGAGGCCACAGTGCCTCCGCAAGAGCGCCGCACGCGGTTCATCCGGCGGATACTGCCGGCCGCGGACCTCAGCGGCCTTCTCGCGCGCTGTCGGCACGAAGGCGTCACCCTGCACGCTGCCCTGACCGCCGCCACGGCACGGGCGGTGGGGGCCGAGATCACCCCCGCCGGAGCCGGCAGGGTATCGGTCATATCGGCGATCAGCTTGCGGCATGAATTGGTGCCACGCGTCGACAACCGGGAACTCGGTTCGTACGCGAGCGGAGTGGTCGCGCATGTCGCCGCCGATCCCGCGGCCGACTTCTGGATCGCGGCGCGCAAGTTCGATCGCGATCTGGCGAGACGGCTGCGGTTCGGGCAGCATCTGTCGGCTTTCGCCGCCTTGGCCTTCATGGCTCCGCCGTCGGTCGAGTCCAGCGGGCCGCTCATCGATCTCATCGACCACAAGACGTCGCGGGGCATCGCCATCTCGAACTTCGGTCGGTTGAACATGCCCGGCAGAATCGGTGAGTGGGATGTCACCGGCGTTCAGGCGGCCGCCGGAATATCGTGTCTCAGCTGCCTGCGTTCGGTTGTGACGATCAGTGGTGGGGATCTGTACTGGAACTTCACCTTCATCGAAGGACTCATGTCGGCGGAGCGAGCCGGCCGGATCGCCGATAGGGCGGTGGCCGCGCTGACCGTCAGCCCGGTCCGGTAGGTGACGTCGCCCGCGCCGGGTGATTCGCGCCGAATTCGTGCTTTTCTCGCATGATGCGATGCAAGACCACAGCAGACAGAATCGAAACAAGCAATACCGGCACCACCGCTCCCAGATCGACCGCGTACGTCGCGAATCCCGCAGTGAGGACGAGTCGTTCGATATTCAGCATCGCGTGCGCTCGTAATGCCCGAATTCTCTGGGAGTGATCGGAACGACTCAGCAGGCGGAACGCGTACCAGCCGAGCATCGCGGAAAGGACGAGCGACGCGACGTACGCGACGTTGTTCTTCCCCAGAAACCACGGTACGACCATCGCTGCGGCAATCGCCGCAGCGTATAGGGAACGGGCAAGCGCGACAGTGAATGTCGTCCCGCGAACCGCGGCGACGGTATCGTAACCGCCCGCTCGATCTCCCTCGGCATCTCGCAGCGTACCGACCAGGTTGGAACTGATGTCGTGGCAGCAGAATACGAACGCCGATACCAGCAGGGTCCACGTCGCCCAGGAGTGGACGGCCATCGCACCGTAGAACAGTCCGAAAGCTCCCAACGAGCCGCGCACAGCGTTACCTGAGAACCCCCGAGCCTTGAATCTCGCGCTATAGCCGAAGATTCCCACTATTATCGCCGCGGACACGGGAACCGTGCGCCAGTCGATCGCGATGCCGATCCCGATGAGCAAACCGAAACACACCATTGCGGAGACAGCCGCCTCGGTGGGTGTCAGCCGTCCGGAAGGTATCGGCCGGTGCGGCTTCGCGATCGCATCGAGATCGCGATCGAGTAGATCTCCGAGATAGTGTGCGCCGAGCCAGCCGGCGGACAGCCCGACACACGACATCGCGACCTTCCAGCCGTCGCTGTCAGAACCAGTCGAACCGACTCCGGCCAGCGCGAGCATTACCGGATACGCCAGCGTGTAGGGCCGCCACGTTTCCCAGTGCGCGGTCAGGTGAGTACGAAACCGACGCCGGTTCTCCGCCACAACGATCACAAGGAGGGGCGGGTGTCGATCCGGCGCCACGCCGAGCTCGCCTTCACCACGAACGCCGCAGTCAAGGTGGAGCTCGCGAAGGGAGTCATCGTCGGCGGCTTGCCGACCTCGTCCAAGATCCAGTACAGCGAGCCGGCCGGCCACAGCCGATCCACACCGCGAGAACCGGCGAGGTAGTCGGCCGCCCGGGCGGACCGCTCGAGGTCTTCGCTGTTCAGCAGATCCGGGACGGTGGCCAATGCCAGCAAGGCCAGCGCCGTACTCTGCGGGTCGCTACCCGCGGAACGGCGGCCCCAGCCACCATCCGGATGCTGGGTCGCTCGCAGCAGATTCACCGCGGACAGCACAGCCGGCGAATCCGGCCGCACCGCCGACAGCAGCCGCAGGCCCACGTAGATGGCGTAGAACCGCCCGCAGTAGAAGGGGCTTGCCCAGCCCCCGTCGTGCCGCTGCACCTGTTCCAAGTGGTCGATTCCGCGCGCTATCGGACCGGCGAACCGATCCGGATCGCTCAGGTGCAGGGCGAACAACAGGCTGGGGAATACATCGGCGTCACCGGAGTCCTCCCACAGGCAATTCGTCCAAGGTTCGGGAAGTCGCCCGTCGGCGGTCCGTTCGAAGTCGGGCACCAACCATGTGCGGACCACGCCGTTCGGCCCGACGCAGTGGTCCAGCGCGAATTCCAATGCGGGGATGCAATATTTCTCGACATCCGCTCGCAGTCCCGCCTGCGACAGAGCGATGGTGATGCAGGAGAGAGTGTCGGCGTCCGGCGGGAATTCCGGCAGGTCGGGGAAGTAGTTCCAGCCACGCCCGTCACCCCGTCGCCGGTTCAGCAGATAATCGAGTTCACCTTCGATCAGCGGTTTCGCCTGATCGCCGAGAAGCTCGGCACAATCTGTCAATACGTCGACGATAAGTGCGCGCTGGAACAGATCGCCTTGCTGTTCTTCGGTATCCGATCCAAGACCGAGTTCGCGCGGTACTCGCAGCGTGTCGGTGAGATCTGTCGGCCCACCGCTGATCTGAGTGGCCAGGTGGACGATACCCGGCCACGCGATATTCTCCCAAGCTGTGGCCTCGACACTGAGGTCGGTCTTTTCTCCCATGGCAGTCTCCCATCTGAACCATGCCATTTCGGTAAGCCGCTCGACGATATACAGCGGCAGCTTCCCGCTTGTCGATATTTACCGAGAGGCGCGGAATCGATGGCGCTCGAATACGAATTCCATGACGCTTCCCCCTCGCGGTGCACGTTCGTGCAACTAACAGGCGATCGTGTAGTCGGATCGAGCCCGTGACCCCCGGTCAACCGAATACTAGCGTGCCCGTTCCCCCGAGCGCCAGGGTTTGTCGAATGTTCCGACAGTTGTCACTCTCGCCGATTGCCTTGCAGCACTTGACAACCTGTGCAATGCTGGAGCGATATGCGACGGGGGTGCACATGACGACAACCAGTGGCGACTTGCCACATCTTCGGCTTGCCTCGCCGACGCCTGCAACTCAGCCGTTCCGGAATCAACAGGTCGACTCGCCGATGCCGTTCGGCAGATATGTTCGCGCGGCACACCCGACACAATTGAGAGATGAGCCGGCGGGACGATTGTGGCCGACTCGAACGATAGACAATGCTCCGCTGTGGAGTTCGGTGGACTTGCGCGACGGTAACCAGGCATTGGCACATCCGATGGACCTGCACCGCAAAGCGAAGATGTTCGATCTTCTCGTCGGTATCGGATTCAAAGACATCGAGGTCGGCTATCCGTCGGCGAGCCAGGCCGATTTCGATTTCGTCCGCAGCATTATCGACGGAGACCGGATTCCCGACGATGTGACGATAAGCGTATTCACTCCGGCCAGGCCGGAGCTGATCGATCGGACGTTCGAAGCTGTTCGTGGCGCGGATCGCGCGGTTGTGCACCTGTGCCATGCGACAGCGTGCCTCTGGCGCGAGGTCGTGTTCGGCATGTCGATGAACGACGTCCGGCGAATGGCCGACGGCGCCGCCGAACACATGATGCGATGCGCCGAAACGTTCGACCCGTCACGGCTCCTGTTCGAGTACTCACCGGAGACCTTCAACATCACCGAGCCCGAGTTCACGCTGGAGCTCGCCAACTCCGTGGCGGCCATCTGCGGCGCGCGACCCGATCGGCCGCTGATTCTGAACCTCCCCACGACAGTCGAGACGGATACGCCGAACGTGTTCGCCGACCAGGTCGAATGGATGGACCGGAATCTCGAGGATCGCGCATCGATAATCCTGTCGGTGCATCCGCACAACGACCGCGGGACCGCCGTCGCGTCGGCGGAACTCGCGTTGCTGAGCGGTGCGGACCGTGTCGAGGGCACGTTGTTCGGTAACGGTGAGCGGACCGGCAACGTCTGCCTGGCCACGTTGGCACTCAATCTGTTCAGCCGCGGAATCGACCCGAAACTCGACTTCTCGAACATCGATGACATACGGGCGACTGTCGAGTACTGCAACCAGATGCCGGTCCACCCGCGCCACCCCTACGTCGGCGAACTCGTCTACACGGCCTTCTCCGGCACCCATCAGGATGCGATCGCCAAGGGCATGGCGGCCCTGCAACAGCGCGCCGCCGATACGGACCGGGACGTGCGTTCCCTGGCGTGGGAAGTTCCCTACCTACCGATCGACCCGAAAGATGTGGGGCGTAGCTACGAGTCGATCGTCCGGCTCAACAGTCAGTCCGGCAAGGGCGGCATCGCCCACGTACTCGAGACTCGGCACGGCCTCCACCTGCCCAAGGCGCTTCGTCGCCATTTCGCCGATACCGTTCAGCTGCTGGTGGACGCCAGTGGGACCGAACTCGACCCGGATCGACTCTGGGACGTATTCCGCGCGGAATACGTCGAAGTGGAAGCGCCCCTGCTGTTCGAGCACTGCAGGAGGGAGAACAGCGGCCCCGGGATCTCCGTCATCGTTACGGTCACCGAGGACGGCAGGCTGATCGAATTCCACGGATCCGGTGCGGACCCGAGCTCCGCTCTCGTCGACGGAATGCGTCGAGCGGGGCATGACATCGACGTTGTCGACGTGACTCGTCAAGCACCGGCAGATCGGAGCTGTCCGCACGGCAACCCCGTCTACTGCGAACTGATCGTCGACCAGGTGCGGTCCTTCGGGGTCGGTCTGGACGATTCGACGACGGCGGCGGAAGTGCGCGCCATCATCAACGCGGTGAACAAGGTTCGCGGCGGGGTATCCGCAGAGCCGATTCACTGATCGCATCGCCATCACGATCGAGGACACCCTGTATGACTCTGCCCGGACACACCCTCGCGCTCCCCGACCGCCCACTTGTCCACCTCGAATTCGAACGCCACGCCGCTGCCGCTGCCGATCGAGTCGCTGTGACATGCGGCCCTGTCGTCCGGTCCTACGGTGAGCTCAACGCCCGGGCGAATCAGCTCGCGCATCATCTGCGGTCGAAATCGGTCGGGCCCGGTTCCCTGGTCGGCCTCTGCCTGGATCGGACTCCGTGCCTGATCGAGGCGATTCTCGGGGTACTCAAGGCCGGTGCCGCCTATGTACCACTCGACACCTCGTACCCGCCGGACCGGTTGCGGCTGATGCTGGCGCAGCTGCCCGACATGGCCATGGTCATCGGCTCGGCCGAGACCGAGGCAATGCTCGGCCCCAGCCGCCCCGAGACGATCCTGCTCTCCGACGAGGGGCGCGATCAGGCGATCCGCGATGCACCGGTGAGTAATCCGCAGTCGGCGGTGACGCCGGCGGACCTGTGCTATGTCGTCTTCACCTCGGGCTCGACGGGGACTCCGAAGGCGACCGCGGTGCGCCATAGCGGCTGGTACAACCTGTTGAACTGGCTCGTCCTCGAATACGGTCTGGACCAGCTCTCGTCGAGTCTCGTGGTGAGCTCGTTCGGGTTCGACATCACGCAACGCAGCATCATGACACCGCTGTTCTCGGGCGCTGCCGTGCACCTGCTCGGCAGCCGCAGCTTCGACCTTTCGCTCGCCTACCGCTTGCTCGGTGAGCGTGACGTGCGAACCCTGCACTGCGCCCCGAGCACGCTCTACCTGCTGGTCGACCGGGAGATGAAGCGCGGTGGCACGGCACTGACACAGGTGGGATACGTGTTCATCGGTGGCGAAGCGCTGTCCTCCACACGGGTGTCGACGTGGGCGACGCGGCCTGGGAACACCTGCGTCCTGCTGCACCAGTACGGCGTTGCGGAGTGCACCGACGTCGCCACCTCCCACCCGATGACCGACTACCCGGGCTACGCCGCCGCGGGTGTCACGCCGGCCGGAAAGCCGGTGTACAACACCACGATCCACCTGCTCGGCGAGCACCTGGACGAGGTGGGGCCCGGTGAGGTCGGGGAGATCTGCATCTCCGGGGCAAGTGTCGGCGCCGGCTATATCAACCCGTCGGAAGAGGGGTCGGCTCGGTTCACGAAGATCGAGCGGAACGGGCTGCTGATTCCGGTGTACCGCACCGGCGACCGGGGCTATGTGACGCCAGGCGGCGAGCTCGTCCTGGTCGGCCGCATGGACTCGCAGGTGAAGATCCGCGGTCATCGGATCGATCTGGGAGAGGTCGACCAAGCCGTGCGGCGCAACGGTGCGGTCAACGACGCGGCGGTCGTCGCGGTGGCCGACGACGCCGACGATCTGCAACTGATCGCCTTCGTGATTCCGACGGCCGACGCACTCGACAAGCCTCGACTGCGCAAGGAGTTGCTCGCAGTGCTACCGCACGCGATGGTCCCCGCCGAATTCGTCGAAGTAACGGCATTTCCACTCAATCCGAACGGCAAAGTCGATCGCAAGGCCCTAGCCGCTCACGGTGTATCTCGTAGCAGCTCCTCTCCGGCATAGCGAACGGCGGGCCCGGACGGCGCCTGCTCCAGGATCACGTGCGCGTTGGTACCGCTGAGTCCGAATGACGACACACCGGCACGCCGGGGACGATCGGCGGCCGGCCATTCCCGAGCCTCGGTGAGCAGGCTCACCGCGCCGGCCTCCCAGTCGACGTGGCGGCTCGGCTTGTCCACATGCAGTGTCGCGGGCAGCACGCCGCGTCGGAGGGCCTCCACCATCTTGATGACGCCCGCCAGCCCGGAAGCAGCCTGGGTGTGGCCGATATTCGACTTCACCGAGCCCAGCCACAACGGTCGATCCACGGGGCGATCCTGCCCGTAGCCGGCCAGCAGCGCCTGCGCCTCGATCGGATCGCCGAGCGTGGTGCCGGTGCCGTGCGCCTCGACCGCGTCGATCTCGTTCGGCGCCAAGCCGGCATCGGCCAGGGCCGCGCGGATGACCGCCTGCTGCGCCGGGCCGTTCGGTGCGGTGAGGCCGTTGCTGGCACCGTCCTGATTGACCGCCGAGCCGGCCACCACCGCCAACACGGGATGACCCAACCGCTCCGCGTCCGAAAGGCGCTCCAACACAACAACACCCACGCCTTCGGAGAATCCGGTGCCGTCGGCCGCATCCGAGAACGCTTTGCATCGGCCGTCCGGCGCGAGCCCCCTCTTGCGCGAGAATCCGATGAACACCCCCGGCGACGCCATGATCGTGGCGCCGCAGGCCAACGCCATCGAGCATTCACCTGACCGGAGTGCCTGTGCGGCCAGATGGAGTGAGACCAGCGACGACGAGCACGCTGTATCGACTGTCAACGCGGGGCCCTCCAGCCCGAGGAAATAGGCGATCCGACCGGAGCCCAAGCTGAGTGTGGAGCTCTCGCCCAGATACGCCTCGGCTTCGGGCGGCGCGTTGTTCAGCAGGCGGGCCGCATAGTCCGCGTAGGTGATGCCGGCATATACCCCGGTCGCGCTGCCCCGCAGTGATTCCGGGTCGATCCCGGCACGCTCCAGCGCTTCCCACGACACCTCGAGCAGCAACCGCTGCTGCGGATCCATCGCCAGCGCCTCCCGCGGGCTGATCCGGAAGAAGTCGGCGTCGAACCCGGCCACGCTGTCGAGGAAGCCACCGGCGCGAGCGTAGGTCGTACCGGTGTGATCGGGATCCGGATGATAGAGATCGGCCAGGTTCCACCCGCGGTCTTCGGGGAATGCGCTGAGCACATCGCGCCCCTGGGTAACTATCTCCCACAGTTCGTCGGCGGAATCCGCCCCGCCGGGATACCGGCAACTGCTGCCCACGATGACAATCGGATCATCGCGGTCCGGCCGAACCATCCGGCTCGCCGACGGAGGTGTCGAGGGCCGCGGCGCGATCTCGGCCGTCAGGTGACGGGCCAGTGCCGCCGGAGTCGGGTAGTCGAACACCGCGGTCACCAGCAGCCGGACGCCTGTTGCCCGCTGGAGCCGGTTGCGGAATTCCACCGCGCTGAGTGAATCGAACCCGAGCTCTGTGAACGAACGATCGACGTGCACCGACCGCTGCTCGGACCCGAGCACGGCACTGGCGTGTTCGACGATCGACGCCAGCATCTGCTGTTCCCGTTCGGCGGCGGTGGCGCCGGTGGACACGGTATCGGCGGTCGGTCGCTCCACGTGAGCCGCTCGCCGGGTGGGCACCAGGGCGCGGACCAGCGCTGGGACATCGTCGAGCGCCGCGAGGGCGGCGGTGTCGATCCGCGCGGTCACCACGACTGCGCGCGTGGCAGCCATCGCCGTATCGAACAGTCGCAAGCCCTCCTCGGCGGACAGCGCGACCATGCCGCTTCGACTCAGCCGGGCCCTGTCCCGATCGTCGAGGTGACCGGTCATCTCGCTCGCCTGGTCCCACTGCCCCCAGGCCATCGAGATCGCGGGCAGACCCCGGTGCCGCCGATGCTGCGCCAACGCGTCCAGAAAGACGTTCGCAGCCGCGTAGTTCGCCTGACCGTGCGTGCCCACCACACCCGCCATCGAGGAGAACAACACGAATGCGGCCGGATCCGCGTCGAGGGTGAGCTCGTGCAAGTGCCACGCGGCGTCTACCTTCGGCCGCATCACCGTGTCCAGCCCCGCCGGGGTCACCGCATCGAACACGGCATCGTCGAGGACTCCGGCCGCGTGAATCACGGCCGTCAACGGGTGCTGCGCCGGGATTCCCGCCAAGACGGCCGCCAGGGCGTCCCGATCGGCGACGTCACAGGCGACCAGGGTGACACTGGCACCCAGCGCCCTCAATTCCTCGGTGACGGCCTCCGCGGCTGCCGCCGCCTGTCCTCGCCTACTGATGAGCAGCAGATTCCTGGCACCGTATTCGGACACCATGTGCCGGGCCAGCAGCGTGCCGAGCATTCCGGTCCCGCCGGTGATCAGGACCGTTCCGTCCGGGTCGATCGGCCGGGGCACCGTCAGTACGAGCTTTCCGACGTGCCTCGCCTGCGCCATGAACCGATACGCCGCGGGCGCTTCACGCAGATCCCAGGCGCGAATCGGCAACGGCGCCAACGCACCCGAGTCGAACAGCGCGACGATCTCACACAACATCTGCTGCAGCCGATCCGGATCGGCCCGGGTCAGATCGAACGCGCGATAGCGGACTCCGGCGTATGTGGCTGCCACGTGTTCGGGATCGCGAAGATCGGCCTTGCCCATTTCGATGAATGTGCCGCCGGGCGCCATCAGCCGCAACGACGCGTCCAGCAGGTCACCCGTGAGTGAATTGAGCACGGCATCCGCTCCGGCGGAACCGAACTGCGCGCGGCACCGGTCCTCGAATTCGAGAGTGCGTGACGAGGCGATGTGCTCGTCGTCGAATCCCATGTCCCGCAACGTGGCCCACTTGCCGGGGCTGGCGGTGGCGAAGACCTCCAGCCCCCGATGCCGCGCCAGCGCGACCGCGGCCATCCCGACACCGCCGGTCGCGGCGTGCACGAGAATGCGCATCCCCGCGCGGAGGTCCGCGAGTTCGGTCAAGGCGTAGTGGGCGGTGAGGAAGGCCGCCGGAATCGCGGCGGCCTGGGCGAAGGTCAGCCCGGCGGGAATCGGCACCACCGTACGGCGATCGGTCACCGCCACCGAACCGGCGCCGGCGAACAATCCCATCACCCGTTCTCCGGGCGCGAGATCGGTCACCTCCTCCCCCACCTCGAGGACCACGCCCGAGCCTTCGGCACCCACCGCGATGCCCGGGTCGGGGTAGGTGCCGAGCGCGATCAGCACATCGCGGAAGTTCATACCGTTGGCACGCACACCCAGGCGCACCTCGCGTGGACCGAGCCGCCGATCCGCTGCCGGCCACGGCCGCAAGGCCAGGTTGTCCGCGTCCAGCGTGCCGGTACCGAGGGTGACCAGTCCCCAGGCGGCGCTCCCGGCGGGCGCGCTGAGGGTGGACTGTCCGTTGTCCCTGATCAGCCGGGGTGCCAGTACCGCACCGTCACGCCATGCCACCTGTGGCTCGTCGACCGCCAGCGCCGCGGACACCGCGGTGTCGACCTGTGTCCAATCCTCGACATCGACCAGCACGATCTGCCCGGGATTCTCCGTCTGGGCCGAGCGCAGCAATCCCCACACCGGCGCGCGGCTCAGATCGACCACGTCCTCGCCGTGGACCGACACCGCCCGGCACGTCACCACCACGAGCGGGGCATCCGGGCCGGTCGACAGCCACCGCCGCACCCGTTCGAGCACCGTGGCGACCGCGGTCCGCGTCGATGCCGCCAGGTCGGCCGGGACAGCGTGCGGCGCGTCGGGCGGTCGCACCGTCAAGACCGTCCGCGCCACGGTTTCGGTGCGCCCCGGCGACGGAAGCGGCACCCATTCGACCGCGAATTGCGATCCCGGGCCGGAGACGGTCGATGTGAACTGCGACAACGACATGTCCCGCACCGCAAGAGATTCGATCGAGGCCACCGGCGCGCCCGAGGGATCGGCCATCCGCACCCGCACCTGCCGGTCTCCGCTGCGGGTCAGCTGCACCCGCAGCGCGGTCGCGCCGAACGCGTGTATCGACACCCCGGACCAGGAGAAGGGCAGCAGCACGAACCCGTCCGCCGGCTCTAACCCGGCCAACGCGATGACCTGCACCGCCGCGTCCCACAGCGCAGGGTGGAGCGCGTACGGGCCGACGTCCTCCGGCTCCGGCAACACCACCTCCGCGAACACCTCGTCCGCGCCGCGCCGCCACGCCGCGCGCACACCCTGGAACGCCGGACCGTACTCGTATCCCCGCTCGGCGAGGTCAGCGTAGAAACACCCGATATCGGACTCGACCGCGCGCGCCGGCGGCCACTGGGCCAGTTCGGGCATCGTCGGCACCGAGGTCTGTGGCGACAACTCCCCGGACGCATGGCACACCCAGGGTCGCTCGCCGTCCTCTGTCCTGCCCTCCTCGCGCGAGTACACCGACACCGCACGCAGCCCACCCTGCTGTGGACCGCCGACCACGACCCGCAGGTAGGCGCCTCCCACAGCGGGCACCACCAACGGCGCGTGCAGCACGAGTTCGGCGACTACCGGACAGCCCACCTCGTCACCTGCTCGCACGGCCAGCTCCACGAGGGCCGCACCGGGCATCAGTACCGAGCCCCCCACGGTGTGATCACGAAGCCAGCCGGCCGACGCCATGGCCACCCTGCCTGCCACCACCACACCACCGGAATCCGGTTGCGCCACCACCACATCCAGGAGCGGGTGACCGATCGTGGACAGCCCCGACCTGCTCGTGCCGATTCCCTTCGGCTCGGTCCAGTACGACTGCGGATCCCAGGCGTACGTGGGCAGATCGGCGCGGCCGGACGCGGGCATCAGAGGTGTCCAGTCCAGCCCGAAACCGCCGACGTACAGCTGCGCCACCGCGCGATCGTGACAACGTGGACCGCTTTCGCCTCGGCGCAGGGAGCCGACCGCGACCACCGCGCGATCACACTCCGCGGCAACGGTTTCGACGGCCGTGGTCAAGCTCGGATGCGGGCTCGCCTCGACGAAGAATCGGTAGCCGTCGCCGATCATCCGCTCGATCGTGTCGGCGAAACGGACCGGCTCGCGCAGATTGCGATACCAGTAGTCCGGCGCCAGCGGCTCGGCGGGCAGTGGCTCCGCGGAGACCGTCGAGTACCAGGTGATCGAGGCCGGAAGGGCAACGATCCCCGCCAGCTCGGCAGCCAGTGGCTCCCGCAGCGGGTCCATGTCCGAGCAGTGCGATGCGTAGTTCACCGCCAGCAGACGGCAGAAGACGTTCTCCTGCTCCAGTTCGGCCAGCAGGGCCGTCACGGCCTCGCGGTCACCGGTCAGCACGGTGGAGGCGCCACTGTTCACCGCGGCCACCGACACCCCGCCACCCAGCCTCGCTTCCAGTGCCGCGGCAGGCAATCCGACCGCCGCCATCGCACCACCGCTGACGGTCGACAAGGCCCGGCTGCGCCGGGTGATCACGGCTGCCGCGGCCGCCAGCCCGATGGCACCGCCGACATAGGCCGCGGCGATCTCACCCTGGCTGTGGCCTACCACCGCGTCCGGCAGCACGCCGGCCGCCTGCCACATCGCGGCCAGCGACACCATCACCGCGAACAGCATCGGCTGCACGACATCATCGTCACGCAGCGGGGGCGCGTCCGCATCACCACACAGCACACCCACCGCCGACCAGCCGGTGTGGGGGCGCAACGCTTCGTCGCAACGTGTGAATTCGGCTCGGAACACCGGGGATTGCGACCACAGATCCCGGCCCATCCGCAGCCACTGGGATCCTTGCCCAGGAAATACGAACGCCACCTTGCCCGAGATCACCGCGTCCTCGGGCCCCACCGTGTTCGGCGCGGGCTCGCCCAGCGAGACTGCCCGAAGTCCCTCGAGCAACTCCGCACGATCGGCGGCCACGACCACTGCCCGGCGCTCGAAGTGCGTGCGGTGCAGGGCAAGTGATCGCGCCACCGACGGCAGAGCGAGGCCCGGATCCGATTCCACCAGGCCGATCAGGCGCTCGAGCTGACCGCGCAGTGCGGCATCACTGCGGGCCGAGAGGGGGAACAAGGTCGCGCTGCCCGCGCCGTCCGGTTCGACAGCCGCGGGTGGCGCCTCCTCGAGGACGACATGCGCGTTGGTGCCGCTGATCCCGAACGAGCTCACCCCGGCCCGCCGCGGCCGGCTACCGCGAAGCCACCGCGCGGGCCGATTCTGCACCGCGACACCGCTCGTCTCCCAGTCGATCCGCTCGGTCGGATGCTCGGCGTGCAGCGAAGCAGGAACTGTCTCGTGCCGCAGCGCGAGCACGGTCTTGATCACGCCGACGATCCCGGCCGCTGCCTGGCTGTGCCCGAGGTTGGACTTCGCCGAACCCACCCCCATCGGACGCCCCGGTTCGCGACCCGGACCGAATACCCTTGCCAACGCCCGCATTTCGATCGGATCGCCGAGGGTGGTGCCGGTGCCGTGCGCCTCCACGTAGTCGATGTCGGCCGCGTGCAGACCCGCCGCGGCCAGCGCCGCGCGCATGACCCGTTCCTGCGCGATACCGTTCGGAGCGGTCAGGCCCTGGCTGCGACCGTCCGAGTTGACTGCCGACCCCCGAAGCACCGCCAGCACCGGATCGCCGTCGCGCACGGCGTCGTCCAGGCGCTTGAGCATCACCACGCCGCAACCTTCGCCCCACACCATGCCGTCGGCGTCGGCGGAGAACGGCCTGCACACCCCAGACGGCGACATCGCTCGCAGCCTGCTGAACTCAACGTGGGTCTCGGGGCCCACCAACACCGTGGCCCCACCCGCGAGGGCCTGATCACATTCACCCGCCCGCAGTGCCTGCGCGGCCAGATGCAGCGCCACCAGCGACGACGAACACGCCGTGTCGATGGTCACCGCCGGGCCGTGCAGGCCCAGCTGGTAGGCGATCCGGCCGGCCGCGACACTGGTCGCCGAACCGGTGCCCACATAACCGTCGAGCTGAGCCAGCGCCGCGCCGGCGAGGTAGGTGCTGCTGTAGAGCCCGAGATACACCCCGGTCGACGTACCGCTCAATGCGCGAGGATCACACCCGGACCGTTCGATCGCCTCCCAGCTGGTCTGCAACAGCAGCCGCTGCTGCGGGTCCATCGCCGCGGCTTCCCGCGGCGTGATGCCGAAGAAGGCGGCGTCGAACTCGGCGATCCGCTCGAGAAATCCGCCCCGCAGTGTGTATGCCGTGCCCGCGACGTCGGGGTCCGGATGGTACAGCCCGTCGAGGTTCCATCGACCCGACGGCACCTCGCCGACTACGTCTGTCCCGTCGGCCAGCAGCTTCCAGAATGCTTCCGGATCGTCTGCTCCGCCGGGCAATCGGCATGCCATCCCCACAATCGCCACGGCACTGTCGCCGGTGTCGGGCTGTTCGTCGGCTCGTGGTGTGGCCGCCTCAGCGAGGACGGTGCCGAGGGCGGTGATAGTCGGATGTTCGAAGATCACACTCGGATCGACATCCCGGCCGATGCTTTCGGCCAAACTCGCCGTGAGCCGGACCAAACTGCTGGAGCCCAAACCGAATTCGGCCAGCGGACGATCGACGTCGATCCGGTCCTGGTGCAGGCCGGTCTCCTGCGCCACCGCGGCGATCAGCCACGCTTCGATCTGCGCCGCCGAAGCCGTGTCGGCGATGCGTCGAGTCTCCTGGTTCTCCGCTGCCGCAGCGCCTGCCGGAACCTCGACCGTGTCCAGTTCGCCGTCGAGATAGGCTGTGCGGCAAGCCCGGCGCTGGACCTTGCCGCTACTCGTCTTCAAGATCGTTCGCGGGCGGATCAGCACGACATCGTGGATGGCGATGGCGTGTTCGGTAGCAACGGCGCCCCGGACAGCTGCCCGGATGTAGTCCAGCTCGTCCGCCTCGGTCGCCGCCACTTCGACGACCAGTACCAGCCGCTCCCCGACATCGCCCGTGTCCACGGGGAACGCCGCGACGCAGCCCGGACGCACCGAGCCGTGCGCGGATTCGGCCGTCAACTCGATGTCCTGCGGGTAGTGGTTCTTGCCGTCGATGATCAGCAGATCCTTGCTCCGCCCCGCGACGAACAATTCGCCCGCGGAAAGGAATCCGAGATCGCCGGTCCGCAGAAAACGACCCCGACCGTCGACGAGGACGCCGCCGAACACCTCGGCCGTCTTGTCCTCGTCGTTCAGATACCCTGCCGCCACACTGTCGCCGGACACCCAGATCTCGCCGACTTCGCCGTCGCGGCACTCCACGCCTCGCTCGGGATCCACGATCGCGAGCGTGACACCTCGGGGCGGGTAACCCACCCCGACCACCTCACGTGACCGGGCGGGGTCGGCATCGGTGGAATGTTTCACCACTGTCGGTGCGCGATCGACCGGAGCGCCCGTCACGAGCAGCGTGGCCTCGGCCAAGCCGTAGACCGGCTGGAATGTCTCCGGCCGAAACCCCGACGGTGCGAACGCGTCCGCGAATCGGCGCAGTGTGCCTGCGCGCACCGGCTCCGCCCCGTTGAACGCCACCCGCCATCGGCTCAGGTCCAGCTGTTCTGCCAGTTCGGCGGTGACTCGCCGTGCGGCCAGTTCGTAGCCGAAGTTGGGACCGCCGCTGGTGTGCGCCCGAAAGTGCGATACCGCGTGCAGCCACCGCTCCGGCTTCTGCAGAAAGTGCAACGGAGAGAACAGAACTGCATCGACCCCCAGATACACCGTCTGCAACACCGGCCCGATCAGCCCCATGTCGTGATACACCGGCAACCAGCTGACGAACAACGAACCGTTCCACGACGCCACCCGCTCGGGGGTGTGGTCCATGGCCTCGGCGATCGCCTGCTGATTGTGCAGGAGGTTGCGGTGGGTGACGACGACGCCTCGCGGTGCACTCGTAGAGCCCGATGTGTACTGCAGAAAGGCGACCGTTTCCGGGCCCACCCCGGGATCGGACCAGGTCGACGCGATATCGCCGGGAACTTCGTCGGTCGCGATCCATCGCAGCCTCGCCAGTTCCGGCACCTGCTCGACCACCGCGCCGAGCGCATCGATGACCGATCGGGTGGTCAGCACCACCTGGATGTCGGCGTCCGCGATGACCTGACGCAACCGGCGCAACGCCCGATCGACCTCGTGCCGCTGTGGCAACGGCACCGGCACCGCCACCACGGCACCGGCAAGGCAGCCGAAGAAGCCCGAGAGGAACTCGATCCCCGGTGGGTACAGCAACAACGCCCGCCGATGCGCGAAACCCTCGGCCTGCAACCGTGCCCCGATCGCCATTGCCCGGCGTTCCAGGTCGGCGTAGGTCAGTTCATCGATGTCACCGCCGATGTCGCCCGTTTTCAGGAATCGGAAGGCGAGACCAGATCCTTGCTCCGCCTTCCGCAGCATCAACAGATCCAAAAACGAACCGAACATATGCGCACCCATTCAAATCAAGCTGCGAAAAGAGTTCGCAGTACTCACTCGGTCTCCCCGTGACCATCTCCGCCGGCATCCTCATCCAGCAGTCGGAGCAGTTGCTCTATGTCTTCCAAACTTTCCCCGGCATCCTCGTCCCCGGGATCCGATGCTTCGGTCATCTCGGTCGAGTCACCGTCGCTGATCTCACTGAACAGGTGACGGGCCAGCAGATCGATTGTCGGATAGTCGAAGACGACTCCGGCCGATACCGCGACGCCGAGCCATCGACTCAGCTCATCCGACATCCGCACGCCTTGCAGCGACGTCAATCCCAGCTCCGCGAACGGCACGGTGGTATCGATCTCCGCGCGTGGTACCGCCAGCTTCTCCGCGAGTGCACCGATGAACCAGGAACGGATTTCTCGCTCACCGGGAATATTCACCGGCCGCGAACCGGACGAGGCGCCCGACGAGTCATGACTCACTTGGATTCCTCATTTCCGAGGGCGATGCCACGCCAATAGCGTTGCCGCTGAAATGCATACGTGGGCAATGCCACCGTGCCCCGCCGTCCGAAGACGGCTCCCCAGTCGACCCGGATCCCTCGAATCCAGCCGCCCGCGACGCCCCGAAGAAGCGCATGCGGTGCGTCGAATCCGATCTCGATGAGGGTGGCTCCCGGACGTGCCAGCACGTCGCGCGCCGGCTCCGGGGTGTACAAGGAGCCGAACGGCCCGGCCGGTTCGCCCGAGGCCGCGAACGATATCGACGGCTCCGCGAGAGCGAAATCGGCCAGTGCCGTGGGCAATTCGTCCGCGGTCGCCAGCGTGCAGGCATCTTTGAACGACAAAACACCAGCGACATGAGCAGCGGTGATCTCACCCAGCGAACTGCCCATCACACAATCCGGCCGCACACCCCAGGATTCCAGCAACCGGACCAGGGCAACCTCCACCGTGAACGGCGCCGCCGGCTGTTCACCGAACTCAGCAGTGACAGCGTCGAACGCGGCGGCGAAAACCGGAAATTCCTCGTACAGCAGCTGTCCCGCACCGGTATCCCGTCCAGCGAAGTGGAAGGTCGTCGTCGCGTCGACGGCCGTTCGGCCGGTGAGAAGCCCCGTCACGGTGGAACCTTCGGCCAATGCCGTCAGTCCGTCAACGAGTTCTTTCCTGTCCCTGCCGAGGACAACGGCCCGGTAGTCGAACGCCGATCGTGTCGTCGCCAGCGAATAACCGATATCGACCGGATCCAACTCCGGGTGCCGCTGCACATGAGCGAGCAGCTTCGCCGACTGCGCCATCAGGGCCGCGTCACTCTTGGCCGAAATCACCCACGGAATCACCGAGAGCACGGCCGAATCTGTCGCGTCGACAGGAACGCCCGAGGGAACCTGCTCGAGAATCACATGCGCGTTGGTGCCGCTGATTCCGTAGGACGATACTGCGGCCCGGCGCGGCCAATCATTGTCCGGCCACGACTGTGTCTCGGTAACCACGTGCACGCCCCCGGTCGACCAGTCCACATGGGGGCTGGGTTCATCGACATGCAGCGTCGACGGCACTGTCTCGCAGCGCATCGCCTCCACCATCTTGATCACCCCCGCGATCCCGGAAGCGAGCTGTGTGTGGCCCATGTTCGACTTGATCGATCCCAGCAGCAACGGCCGATCCTGCTGCCTGCTCTGTCCGTAGGTCGCCAGCAATGCCTGTGCCTCGATCAGGTCCCCCAGCTCGGTACCGGTCCCGTGTCCTTCCACCACATCCACTTCGGCGGCCGGCACCCCGGCGTTGGCCAGCGCCGCGCGGATCACCTGCTGCTGAGCCAGGCCGTTCGGCGCCATGAACCCGTTCGAGGCACCATCCTGATTGACCGCCGAACCACGCACCACCGCCAGCACCTCGTGCCCGAGCCGCCGTGCCTGCGACAAGCGCTCCAGCACCAGCATTCCCACGCCTTCGGCGAAAATCGTCCCGTCGGCGCCCGCCGCGAACGATTTCACCCGCCCGTCTCCGGCCACTCCGAGACCGCCCTCGAACAGCGCGAAGACTCCCGGCGTCGCGAGGACCGAACCGCCCCCGGCCAGCGCCATCGCGCATTCGCCCGAACGCAGGGCCTGCACGGCCGTATGCACGGCCACCAAACCTGACGAACACGCGGTATCCAGGCTTATCGCAGGCCCTTTCAGGCCCAGGATGTACGAGATCCGCCCCGAGGCCAGCGCCGCGACACTTCCGGTCAGATAAGCCGTCGAGTCGGTATCGGCGTACTCCCCCTGCGCCTCCAGGGATCCATAGCCTTGGTCATTGCCCGCGCCGACATAGACGCCGGTGTCGCTGCCGTGCAACGTCCGTGGATCGATCCTGGCGCATTCGACAGCCTCCCACGCCGCTTCCAGCACCAGGCGCTGTTGTGGATCCATCGCCGACGCCTCGGGTGGCGTGATCCCGAAGAATTCGGCATCGAACTCGCCAGGCGCGGTGAGGAATCCGCCGGAACGACTCCGGATCTTGTCGAAATCTATGGGCCCGAGACCATGTCGGACAAGGTTGTCCCACCCGCGATCCGTCGGCCAATCCGTGATGACATCGCGACCGTTCAGAACGGTCTCCCACAGCTCCTGTGGTGATTCGATGCCACCTGGATAGCGGCAGGACATGCCGATGATCGCGATCGGCTCGCGCGACCTCGCCTCGATGTCCCGCAAGCGCTGGCGAGCCTTCTGCAGGTCCTTGACGGCCTTCTTCAGATAGTCCCGGAGCTCGTCCTCCCTCACTGCCAAAGACCTCTCAACTCAGTTGAACGTCGGATCGGAACGGTCCAGATACTCGAATATGGCGTCGTCTTCATCAAAATCTATGTCCTCTTCCGGATCGACCTCACGACTCACAACGACGCTCTCCGGCAATGTCGCCCTGACTCTCCTGGCCATTTCCTCCATACGATCCGCGAAGATCCGGAGGTCTTGATCTTCGAGATCCCCGAGTAGCGAGGTCTCGGCGAGTGAGTCGATCTGACCGAGTATTCGTCTTGCCGGGTTGTCGTCGGGCGCGAGATGCTCGCCGATGTAGCGAGCCAATGCCGAGGGAGTCGGATAGTCGAAGACGGCGGTCGCCGACAGCTTCACACCGGTCGCGGACTGCACTCGATTGCGGAACTCGACCGCGCCGAGCGAGTCGAATCCCAGGTCGGCGAAGGCGGAGTCGGCGGGGATGTCGTCGGGAGAGCCGTGCCCGAGCACAGTGGCCGCGTGCGAGCGGATCGCGTCGAGGAACAGTCGTTCCTTGTCGGCGCGGCTGAGCCCGGCCGATTCAGCCAGCAGCTTCGAGACGGTACCCGAATCGCTGTCGGAAGCTCGTCTGGTTACCCGGACCAGTCCGCGCAGCAGCGGCGGAATGTCGTCCACGTCGACAATCCGCCGGCGAATCACCTCCAGTTCCATGGGGGCAGGCACGGTCGACGGCAGACCCGTGGCCATCGCCGCATCGAACAGGGCCATGCCCTTGGCGTCCGAAATCGGCGCGAAACCGCCACGCCGCAATCGCTCGAGATCCGCGTCCCGCAGGTGCCCGGTCATCCCGGTGGGCCGCTCCCAGACGCCCCAGGCCATGGCGGTCGCCGGCAAGCCGAGCCGCTGGCGGTGGTGCGCCAAGCCGTCCAGAAAGGCGTTCGCCGCCGCGTAATTCGCTTGGCCGGGACTGCCGAGCACCCCCGCCACCGAGGAGTACATGACGAACGCGTCCAACGGCAGATCGCGAGTCGCCTCGTGCAGATTCCACGTGGCATCCACCTTGGGCAGCAGCGCCCGCTCGACATGCCCCGGCGTCTGCGACGAGAAGACCGCGTCGTCCACCACACCCGCTACCTGAACGACTGCCGTCAGCGGGTGCGACCGATCGATACCCGCCACCAGTGATCGGACCGCGGCAGGGTTCGCCATGTCGCAGGCGACCACCTCGACCCGCGCGCCCAGTTCCGACAATCGCGACGCCAATTCGCCGACCCCCAGGGCGGCAGGCCCGCGGCGTGAAGTCAGCACCAGATGGCGCACACCGCACTCGGCCACCAAATGTTCGGCCAGCCTGCCTCCGAGACCACCGGTGCCACCGGATATGAGCACGGTCCCCTCGGGGTTGCGGCTCCTCGGTATCGACAGGACGTTCTTTCCGACGTGTCTGGCCTGACTCAGGAACCGGCTTGCCTCCGGCGCCTGACGCACATCCCACACCGTGACCGGCACCGGCCGCAACGCACCGGTGTCGAACAGGTCGGCCACCTCGACCAAGATTTCGTGAATCCGGTCGGCGCCCGCCTCTGGCAGCATGAACGCGCGGTATTCGACGCCGGGATACCGCGCGGTGATCTGCTCCGCCTCGCGGATATCGGTGACGCCCATTTCGATGAATCGGCCACCGCGTGACAGCAGTTCCAGCGAGGCGTCGATCTTGTCGCCGGTCAGCGAATTGAGAACCACGTCGACTCCCGAGCCGCCGGTGTTCCGGAGGAATTCGGCGGAGAAATCGGTGCTCCGGGTATCGCCGATCCGATCGTCGGAAAATCCCGCGGCACGCAGGACATCCCATTTCGGAACGCTCGCCGTCACGTAGAGATCCAGTCCCCAATGGCGCGCCAGCTGCACAGCGGCCATACCGACACCGCCGGTCGCCGAATGCACCAACACCGACTCGCCCGGCGACGCCTGCGCCAGATCCCGCAGCGCGTAGACCGCGGTCGCGAACACGACGGGCACTCCGGCCGCTTCTTCGAACGTCAGCACTTCGGGAAGACGAACCATCATCCGCTGATCCGCCACCACCGTCGACCCGATCCCCGCGAAGATGCCCATCACCCGATCGCCGGGCGTCAGATCCACCACATCGTCGGCCACCTCGAGCACCACACCGGCACCCTCGCTGCCGACCGGGGTGTCCGCAATCGGGTACATCTCCAACGCGATCAGCACATCACGGAAATTCAGGCCGACCGCATTCAAGCCGACCCGAACCTCACCCGCCCGCAACGACGCAGGCGACGAATCATGGGAAGCGGCGATCATGTTGTCGCCGTGCAACGTCCCTCGCCCTCGCGTCACCAGCTGCCAATCGCCGCCGGCGGTGACAAGCTCCGCGGAGCCGAGGACATCTGCGCCGACTCGTACCAGCCGTGGCACGAGTACCTCCCCGTCCCGCACGGCACTCTGATGTTCGCCGCCATGCGAAATCGCGGCGACGACCCCGGTGCGGTATTCCGCACGATCCCCGACATCGACCAGGACGATCCGTCCGGGGTTCTCGTTCTGGGCACTGCGGACCAGCCCCCACACGGCGGCGCCCACCAGATCATCGACATCCTCGACGCGATGCGTCGCGACCGCACCCGAGGTGACCACGACGGCCGGCGGCGAATCCACCCCCTGCAAGTTCTGCAACAGCGCCAGGACGTCGGTCACACCGGTGCGCACCTGTCGGGCGCCCTCCGCACCGATCTCGGCGAAGAAGCACCGCGCCACCAGGTATTCCCGGCCGTGGACTACGCACCGCTCCAACGGCAGGCCGGTCTCGTCGGCAACGGTCGTCCACTCACCCTGCGGCACAACGGCTTCCTTGGACGGAGCCGCCAACCAGTTGGTCGTGAACAGTGCGTCACCGACCGAAAAGCGCTGCGCCGCCGCACCGAACGAGGCGGGTGAAACATCTCGAACCGTCAGCGCTCCCACCCGCGCCACCGGTCCCCCCGCCGGATCGGACAACTCGATCTCGACACGATCGGAACCCGCGACCCGCAGTCGAACCCGCAGATCGGTGGCGCCGACAGCCGACAGCGAAACGTCCTCCCAGGAGAACGGCAGGCGGACATCTCCGGCGGCGGTTCCGGCACCGAGCGCACCCGTGACCAGCAGCGCGTGCAGTGCGGAATCCAGCAGTGCCGGATGAATGCCGAACCCTTCCACCTCCGCCCGCGCATGCTCCGGCATGCTCACCTCGGCAAACGTCTCGTCCCCACGACGCCACACCGACCGGAGACCCCGAAAGACCGATCCGTATTCGTACCCCGCCTCGGCCAGATCTTCGTACACCTCACCCAGCGGGACCGCCGACGCACCAGCGGGTGGCCACTGCGCCGAATCGCCCGAACTTCCGAAACCCTTACTCTCCGAACGCAATACGCCCGTCGCGTGGCACACCCATGGCGCACCCGAGCCGTGGCCGGGGACCTGGGGGCGGGAGAACACCGTCACCGACCGCTGCCCGGACCCCGTCGGCTCGTCGACGGCGACCTGCAGCTCGACCGCGCCCGAGTCCGGCACCACCAAGGGCGCCTGCAAGATCAGCTCCTCCACTACCGGAGCCTGCACCACACTGCCTGCGTGCAGCGCCAACTCCACGAACGCCGTCCCCGGCAGCAAGATCGCACCACCCACCCGATGGTCGGCCAGCCACGGATGCGTCTGCAACCCCAACCGCCCCGACAGCAACACCCCGCTACCGGCGGCCAGATCGACCACCGCACCCAACATCGGATGACCCGCCGCGGATAGACCGGCCGCGCCGACATCTGTAGTCGTACTCTCGTTCAGCCAGAACGACTTTCGCTGAAACGCGTACGTCGGCAGGTCGACCCGCCCGGCACCGGTCCCCGCGAAGACAGCCGACCAATCCACACCGACACCGACCACATACGCCTCCGCCACACCGGTGACGAAAGCCGTGTCGGCGTCACGGTTCAGCCGGAGAATCGACGTGAGGACCTGTGGTGGCGTGGCGTCGCCCGCAGCCGCGAGACTTTCCCGCGTCATCGCGGAAAGCGCGGTGCCGGGGCCGATTTCGAGGAAACTGCCGGCGTTGCCACCTCGGCCCAGGTATTGGGCGCCCGACATGAATCGGACGGGGTCGCGCAGATGCCGAACCCAGTAGTCCGGTGAACCGAGCTGGGTGGGGTCCGCGGGCTTTCCGGTGAGGTTGGAGACGACTTCGATGCCGGGCGCGTGAAAATCGAGGCCGCGGCAGACCGCGGCGAAGTCGGCCAGGACGGGGTCCATTCGCCGGGAATGGAAGGCGTGGCTGGTCCGTAGTCGCTTCGTCTGTTTTCCGGCGGCTGCCAGCGCCTCTTCGAATTCTCCGACCGCGTCGTCGTCGCCGGAGACGACCACCGAGGTGGGTGCGTTCACCGCCGCTATGCCGAGCCTGTCTCCGTAATCCGCCAGCAAGGGTGCCACGAAATCCTCCGCCGCCGATACCGACATCATCGAACCGCCGGCGGGCAGGGATTGCATGAGCCGACCGCGTGCGGCTACCAGGGTGCAGGCATCCTTCAGCGGCAGGACACCGGCGATATGGGCGGCGGTGATCTCGCCCAGCGAATGCCCCATCGCACAGTCCGGCCGCACATTCCAGGAATCGAGCAGCCGGAAGAGCGCCACCTCCACCGCGAACAGTGCGGCCTGCGTATACACGGTCTGATGCAGCAACTCGGCGGTGCCGGAGCCGGGGTCGGCGAAGATCACCTCGCGCAGCGAAGTCTCGAGTTCTCCGTCGAACTCGGCACAGATGGCGTCGAACGCCTTGGTATAGACCGGATACCGATCCCAGAGCAGGCGCCCCATACCCGACGATTGGCTGCCCTGGCCCGGGAACAGAAAAACGGTCTTGGCCCCGACCGTCGTACGGCCGGTCACGAGTCCGGGCGCGGTGGCGTCCTGGGCCAAGGCCGTGAGTCCGGCGACGAGTTCGTCCTTGTCCCTGCCCAGAACGACAGCCCGGTGATCGAACGTGGATCGCGTCGTCACCAGCGAATAGCCGATATCGACCGGGTCCAGCCCGGGGTGTCGCTCCACGTGAGCCAGCAGTTTCGCGGCCTGCGCGGTCAACGCGGCAGCACTCTTGGCCGAAATCACCCACGGAACGACCGGCACCGCAACACGGTCGGGCCCGCCCCTATTCGCCATCGACACCCGGCCGACCCTCCCCGACCAACTCCAGGAAAATCGACACCCAATCCTGGAGCAGCGACCGTGCCTCCGCTGCGTCGATCCGGGCGGCGTGGTAGATCACCCGGAACGAGATCTCGGCGCCGGGAATCACCATCACCCAGAGCGGGACGTTCGATCGGAGGTGAACGTCGACATCCTCGAACGACACATCGGCGAAGCCGACGTCCAGACCTTCGTAAGCGTGGACCGCGACCGACACCGCGGTCTCGAACAGTGGACGCCCCGCGGGCACGCCCGACCACTGCGCCAGGTCAGGCGGTGCGACATGCTCGAAACTCCTGAGCGAGGTGACATGGGACTGGAGTTGTCGCAGCCATTCTCCGGTGGGAACCGACGGATCGAAGTGAACGCGCAGCGGGACCACGTTCGAGAACGCACCGACGATCTGCTCCATGCCGGCCGAGGGACCGAACCTCCCGGATACGGCCGCGCCGATGGTGACGTCCGATTCGCCGCTGTGCCGCTCGACGACGCCCGCCCACGCCCCGTAGGCAGCGGTCGCCAAAGTTACGCGCTGAGCACGCAGGCTTTCGGTGACGTGTGCCGTCTGCGCGGCGGTGAGTCCGACGGCGACAACCGGCTGCGCGTCTCCCTCCCCGCAGGCTGCGGGGGCTTCCGCGGGACGAATCTCCTTCAGCGCGTTGGACCTCATGCCGTTCAGCTCGGCGCGCCAGAACTCCTCGGCGGAATCGCCGTCGAGTTCGTGAACCCACGAAATGTAGTCCCGGAACGGCCGAGCGGCCTTCGGCGCGCTCAGTCTTCCCGCCTTCAGACCTTGGTATCGGGCGGCGGTTTCCGCGACGACCATGGCGAAAGATGTGCCGTCGAGGAGCATCCGATGATGCGTCCACACGATTCGGTGGCGGTCCTCGGATACCTTGACGATCGTGATCCGAACGAGGGGCGCCGAGGCGAGGTCGAAGCCCTGCCCCCGATCCCGGGCAATGAATTCGCTCTCGCGCTTCCCCCCATCGTGGCTGTCCGATGCCGTCACGTCTTCGACGACGAACGGAATTGTCGCGCTGCGGCGAACCACCTGAACAGGCTCGGCATCCCCGTTCCACGCGATCGACGTTCTCAAGGCAGGGTGCCGGTCGACCACCCGCTGTGTCGCATCGCGAAACAGTTCGACGTCGAGTGGGCCGACCAACGTCGCCACCAACTGTTCGAGGAAGACACCGGCGCCCCCGTCTGCGAGCACGTATCGCAGCGTGTCCTTCTGTACCGGAGACAGCGGATAAATATCTTCGATCTCGCTGACGGGCACGGGTGTTCCCGGTCGATGTCCGCTCAGCTGACCGGCGATCCCGGTGAGTTCGCGGTCGGTGAACTTCGCCGGTGTGCCTGTGTCGGCGACCGAATCCGCCGCTTGTGCATCGGGTGTGGCCGCGCTCTCGCTGCCCTCACTCGACAACGACCGCTCGTACACGGCCCGCGCCAGCAATCGGATCGTCTGATTCTCCAACAGATCCTGTGGTTCGATATCCGCCCCGGACTCCAGCGCTCGTCGGACGAATCCGACGGCCATGAGCGAATCGACGCCGAGATCGAAGAAGTTCGTGTCGAGATCGAGGTGGTCTACACCGATCACTTCGTTCGCGATCTCGCTGAGCATGATCTCGATCGACCGGACGCCGCCCACGTCTTCGGCGTTCTCGCTCGGGGCCGAGACCCGTCCGGACACGTCCCGCTTCGGTTCGGTGGCGTCGGCTCCTCCTGAGTCGCCGGTGACAACGTGGGCCGCGTCGATCCAATAGCGGTCACGTGCGAACGGATACGCCGGCAACGAAGCCCAGCGCGGAGCGGCGCCCGAATACCGCGGGGACCAATCGATACCCACTCCGGCAGTCCACAGCAGGCCGAGTGCGCCGAGGAAGACGTCGTGATCGTTCGCGTTCTCCGACGGTCGGCGCATGAGGCGCACAACGTGATTGTCCTCGGTCCAGCTCTGGTGCCGCTTCACGGATGCGCTCAGCGATCCGCCGGGTCCGACCTCCACGAACACGTAGCCGGCCGTGTCCAGGGCATGTTCGATATTGTCCTTGAACCGGACGGTAGCGCGGATACTCTGCGCCCACGTGGCCGGATCGGTCGCTTCCACCGCTGACATCCACGAACCGGATCTGTTCGACAACAACGGGATCTTCGGTTCGGCGAGCGGCAGGTCCCGGAGTGCATCGTGGAACTTCGGCACCACTGGCTCCATCAGGCCCGAATGGAATGCGTGCGAGACATCCAATCGGCGGGTCAGAATTCCCCGGCCCGCCGACCAGCGTTCGAACTCCTCGATGCGCGGAGTCGACCCCGATACCACGCATTGGTGCGGGTCGTTGATCGCGGCGACATCCAGCTCCGGCCCCAGCCCGTCCTCGATCCCGCCGACCGCAGACGCGACAGCGAGCATCGCGCCCATCGGCGCGGCATGCATCAGCTCAGCGCGCGCGACCACAGCCCGGATCGCCGTGTCGAGATCGAAGACACCGGCTACCGTGCCTGCCACATATTCACCGATGCTGTGCCCGACCAACGCCGCGGGCCGGACGCCGTACGACTCCAGGAGCTTCGCCAAGGCGTACTCGACGCTGAAGATCGCCGGCTGCGCGTAGCAGGTCCGGTTCAATTGCGTGGTGTCCGAGCCGAATACCGCCGCGCGAATATCGCGACCCGACAGTCTGTGGAACTCGTCGACACAACGGTTGAAGGTCTCGGCGAAAACCGGCTCCGATTCCACCAGGTCCCGGGCCATCCCCAGGTGCTGAGTTCCTTGGCCGGGGAACAGGAAGGCAACCGCTGCGTCCGGGTCGAGCACGATCTTGGGCTCGTTTCCGCGACCGGCCAAGGCCTGCGTCGCCGAAGCCCGGTCGTTCACCACGGTGGCTACTCGCACCTGATGGGGCTTTCGTCCCTTGTCGAGGGTGTACGCCACATCGAGAAGGTCGAGTTCCGGGCTCGAATTCAGGTGCGCGGCCAGGCGCCCTTGTGATTCCACGAGGGCCTCATGGGTGTGCGCCGACAGCAACAGCACCTGCGGCCCGGAACGGGACGGCGCAGCGGCGACGACGGGGGCCTCCTGCACCACGACGTGCGCGTTCGTTCCGCCCACTCCGAACGAACTCACGCCGGCGTACCGAAGGCCGTCCCAATCCCACGGGCGATACTCTGTCGGTGCCACGAAAGGACTGCGATCGAGCCGCAGTTCGGGATTGGGCTTTTCGAAATGCAGCGTCGGCGGAATCGCTCGGTTCTTCAGGCACAGTACGGTCTTGATCAGACCGACTACACCCGATGCCACCTCGAGGTGTCCGATATTGGACTTGACGGAGCCTATATAGCATGGCGCCGACCGCTGTTTCCTCGATATCTCGAAAGCCCGGCGCAGTGCGTCCAGCTCGATGGGGTCTCCCAGCGGCGTCCCGGTGCCGTGGGCTTCGATATAGCTGATATCGGACGAGTCGACACCGGCGACAGCCTGTGCTTCGGCGATGACGTCCGCCTGGGCCGCGACATTGGGCGCTGTGAACGCCATCTTCCGGGACCCGTCGTTGTTGACGGCGGAACCGGCGATCACCGCGTGGACGGTGTCATTCGCCGCCAGCGCGTCCTCGAGCCTCTTCAGAACCACGATGCCTGCACCGCTACCGAAGACGGTACCGTCGGCCCTGGCATCGAAGGGCCGGCAATGTCCGCTCGCCGATGCCATGGATCCCGGTTCGTAGAAGTATCCGACGTGGTGCGGTATCCGAAGCGATACGGCGCCCGCGAGCGCCATGTCACATTCGTTCGACAGCAGGCTCTGACACGCCATGTGCACAGCCACCAGGGAAGAGGAGCACGCCGTCTGCACGGTCAGGCTGGGGCCTCGGAGATTGAACTGGTGGGACAGCCTGGTTGCCAGATAGTCCTTGTCGTTGTGAATCAATAGGTTGAGCAGCTCTGCGTTCGCTCCCTGAGCGATCGATTCGCGCAGGTCACCGTGCGAAAGCAGGTTGTGCAGCAGGTAACCGCTGGCCGCGCTGCTGCCGAACACTCCTATCGCGCCGTCGTACCGGTACGGATCACAGCAGGCGTCCTCGAGCGCCTTCCAGGCCGTCTGCAAGAACATCCGGTGTTGCGGATCCATGATCCGTGCCGCTCGCGGCGTGAACCCGAAGAATTCGGCGTCGAACTTGTCGATGTCTGCCAGAATCGGGGCACGCCGCACATAATTCGGACGTTTGAACACCGCTTCCGGAACTCCCGACCCGATCAGCGTATCGTCGGAGATATCGATAATGGATTCGCGACCATGACGAAGATTTTCCCAAAATTCTTCCACTGACTCGGCGCCGGGAAATTTCCCGGCGATACCGACGATCGCAATCGAGTTCTCGATACCGGAATCGGCCGCTACTGTCACCTTACTCACGCAATCCTATTCTCCGCCGCGCGACCGTCGTGCCCGTGCGCTTCGGCGAGCGTGCGCACGTGCTATCGGCCGATTATGTGTTTCGTCGTTCTCATTCGAATGCTCGGACAGGCTCAACCCGAGCTGACCGGCGATGTCCTGTACCAGATCATGCAATGATGCGCCCTGCAACAGCAGTCCAACCGACGGTTCCACCCCGAAATCCCTTCGGCACGCATTCTTGATACGTATCGCCATCAGCGAATCCATTCCCACCGAAAACAGTGAAGCACTCGCATCGAGTCCGACCGACGACGTCGCGCCGACTATGGCGTTCAGACGGGAGGCCAATCGTTCCGCTATTGCCTTGCGCGCCTCGTCGGGGCCCATTTTCCGCAGACCGTCCGGGCCGATCCATTCTTCCGATACGTCCGCATGATCGAATTCTTGGATCACCTCCCCGAAATAGGCCAGCTGTTTCAGCTCCGGAAGATCCCGCGCACGATCCAGCCGCAGCCGCGCGACTCCGATACGCGCCGGGTTGTGGGCCAGCAGCGTTCCGAACGCCTCGACACCTTCCGCCGGAGTGAGCGGGTCGACTACAGGAAGGACTACCGACGTCGCCAATCCGACACCCGACCATTGGCCCCAATTGATCACCGATGCCGGTGCGCCCTGCGCGCGGCGCCATCGAACGAAAGCGTCGAGCCACGCGTTCGCCCCGGCATAGGCTGCCTGGCCGGGCGATCCGAGCATCGCGGCCATCGATGAGAAGGCGATCCACCAATCCATGTCCCGGCCGACGGTGGCGTGGTGCAGGGCCACCGCACCGGCCACTTTCGGTCGCCACACCTTCGTCAAGCTCTCGTCGTCCAGCGAGAGGAATATTCCGTCGTCGAGCACGCCGGCAGCGTGAATCAGACCCCGCAACGGCCGACCGGTCTGCTCGGCGGCCGCGACGAGTCTGTCCGCGGTCGTGGCGGCCGAAACGTCGCCGAGTTCGACGACCACTTCGGCGCTGCCGCCGAACTCCGCCAGCAGCGCCGCTACTTCGTCGGATGGCGCGGACCGGCCGTTGAGAACCACGCGGCCGGCACCCTGTTCCACCAGCCATCGCGCGATGCTGAGTCCCAGCCCGCCGAGGCCGCCGGTGATGATGTACGAGCCGTCGGTTCGCACCGTATTGCCCGGAACGTCTGAGCCGAGTTGCGCTCTCGCGAGTGTTTCCACATATCTGAGACCGCGACGCAGGGCGACCGTATCGTCTCCGGCGCTTGCCCTCAGTTCGGACAACAGTTCCGCGGCACCGTCGGCACCGGGGTCGAGATCGATGAGCGTCGCGTGCAATTCCGGATGCTCGAACGCGAGCGTCCGGATCACCCCGCGCAGTGCCCCGACCCCGGGGTCGCCGACTTCGTCATCGTGAACAGCAAGGCCGCCCCGAGCCACCAGCCACAGACGTGGCGATTGCTCGGCGGGGTGCTGAACGATCGTCCGAACAATGGACGACAAGTGCCGCAGCCACCCCTGTGCGCGCGCGATTCCCACCGCGGTGGCTGCCTCCCGCGGCCCGGCGGGATCGAGGAAGATCACTATCCCGGCCGGGGAAGTGCCTTCACCCTCCGCGGCCGACTCGTATGCCGCGAGCAATGATCGCTCGTCCGCGAGCGTAGCGGGGAGAACCCGCCCCTGATTCTCGCCGATCGCGGCGGCGACAGCCGACGCGGACGATGACCAGTTGTCGCCGTCGGTCACCAGGATCCAGCTGCTCCCATCGAACGAACTCGCCGGTGCCGTCGGTGGTTTCGCAGTCCATCGGGTGTCGAAAACCTTGTGCCCGATCGGAAGATCCAGCCTCCGGGAGGTCACTTTCCTCAAGGAGATACCGGTGAATTCCGCCACCGACCGGCCGTCCTCGTTCACGAGCTGGACCGATGCCTGGACACTGCGGTCCACATCGTCGGACTGCCGTAGCCGTACGCGGCAGCCGACTGCGTGGCCGATCGGTTCGAAGATCCGGAAAGACTCGATCGATCGCGGCAGATAGGTGGCGTCCGCAGACAGCGTCGAAGAGGTGTCACTCAGCGCGGCGCCGATGCTCTGCAGGGCAGCGTCGAGGATGACCGGATGCGCCGTGAATCGAAGGTTCTGCGGAGCGGAGGCCGGGAGTTCGATCATGGTGGAAGCCCTTCCCCCGCCATGCCGTTCGATCCTGGTCAACGCCGCGAAAGCAGGCCCGTGCAGTTGGCCGGATTGCCTCAACAGGGCATAGAGCGCCGACACCGGCACCGTCTTCGTGGAAGTCCCCGGCTCGCCGGCCATATCGACGGGAGCCCGGTCGCGATCGCCGGTCACATCATCGACGCGACTCACCACTGCCCCGGCGTGCCGGAGCCAGTCGCCGTCAACCGACTGCGAGAAGATCTCGATCTCGGCCGTTCGATCAGCAACCCGCCAGGTCAGGTGCGTGGTCAGGGTCAAGTGCTGGTCGAGCACGAGCATGGTGTCGACGGTGAAATCGTGCAGCTCCAGTTGTTCGGATCCGAGACCGAATACGTCACCGGCAGCACCCAGACACATATCGACGAACACCGCGGCCGGCATCACCGGCATTCCGTGCACCCGGTGATCGTTCAGCCACGGATTCCGTTCGGTACCGGCATCGACACTCCAGACGTGGGTGCCGGTGCGCGGGACACCAACGTTTCGGCCGAGCAGTGGGTGACCGCCGGTATCCACGACGGGCGCTCGATCGGCCGTCCAGAAGTTCTGATGTGCCCACGGCGCGGCCGGGACATCGACGAATCGACCCGTGTCGGGCCCGAGTTCGCCGAATGCCGGCTCGAGCGCGGACAAGACGCGCTCGAGTTGAGAACGAAACTCCTCGGTTTCATCCTGATCGCGCTTCATGGAGTAATTCACCATGAACTCTTCTCCCGCCAGCACCGACTCGAGCGTGTCGGTGACCGGTGAGGCGAGCAGCGGATGCGGAGACATCTCGGTGAAAAGCCGATATCCGTCGGCAGCCGCGGCCGACACGGCTCGGTGGAACTGCACGGGCCGGCGCAGGTTGTCGACCCAGTACTGGGGATCGAACAGCGGCGTCTCCAGCGGGTCGGCCGAGGTCGCAGAGTAGTACCCGCCTTCCGGCTCTTGTCTTTTCGCCACCCCCGCGAGACGCTGGCGCAGATCGCCGAGCAGATTGTCCACCTGGGGGCTGTGGCTCGCCACATCACATTTGATGGACCAGACCGGAATCGACTCCTTCTCGGCCCGTGCCATCAGGTCGGCCAGCTCGGTTTCGTCGCCGGAGACGATCGTCTGGCTCGGTGCCGCGAGCACGGCGATATCCAGGCCGCGGTATCCGCGGATCAGTGCGGCGCAGTCGGCCGAGCTGAGCGACAGCATCGCCATCGCGCCTCGGCCCGCGTTTCGCTGCAGCAGCAGGGAGCGACGACAGATGACGCGCACCCCGGTCTGTACGTCGATAGCGCCAACAACGACCGCCGCGGCGATCTCCCCCATGGAATGACCGATTACGGCGCCGGGTGTGACCCCGTACGAACGCCAGAGCGCCGCGAGCGCGACCTGAACACCGAACAGTGCGGGTTGAATTTGCGAGATTCCGCTGAATTCTTCGCCGCGGCTCAGCATGTCACGAAGATCGAAATCCACTTCGGCGGAGATCAGCGAACTCACCCGCGAGATTTCCGCGGCGAAGACGGGCTCGTCCGCCATCAGCCGCTGACCCATCCCGGCCCACTGCGATCCCTGGCCCGAGAACAACCACACCGGCCGCAGCCCGCTCCGGAACCGTCGATGCACCACGGCGCCATCGGCTTCCGGCCGGGACAGTTGCCGAAGCCTGCGGGTAATCGTGGCCCGGTCCCGGCCTGCCACCACAGCTTGATGCCGATAGCTCGCCCGTGTCCGGTTGACGGTGTGGGCGATATCGTCGATCGAGACCTTCGCCCCGTCGCCTGCCATCCAGTTTGCGAGGGCATCGGCCTCGGCGGCAATCCGTTCCGGCGTCTTCCCCGTCAGGCGCAATGCCGTGACGGGACGTTCCAGCACCGCTGTCAGCGGCACTTCCGGTGCCTGTTCCACGATCACGTGCGCATTGGTGCCGGAAATGCCGAAGGACGACACCCCGGCACGACGCGGGTGATCGGCGACCGGCCATTTCGTGCAATCGGTCGGAACGAAATACCGCGATCCCGACGCGTCTATCTGCGGATTCCACTCGTTGAAATGATTGTTGGGCGGAATCGCGTCGTTGTAGAGTGCCAGACTCGCCTTGATCAGCCCGGCCACCCCGGCCGCTGCCTCGAGATGACCCAGGTTCGTCTTCACCGCACCCAGCGCGCAACTGATACCCGCGGCGCCGTAGGACCGACGTATCGCATCGAACTCGATGGGATCGCCGAGCGGCGTTCCAGTGCCGTGTGTTTCGATCAAACCCACAGTCCCCGGCGGGACATCGGCCGATGCCAGTGCCTGACGGATCAGATCGGCTTGCGCAGCCCTGCTCGGGGCAGTGAGCCCGTTCGTCGGTCCGTCGTGGTTCACCGCCGATCCGCGGATGACGGAAATGATGCGATTGTTGTCGCGCACCGCATCGGACAGGCGTTTGAGCACGACGACACCGCAACCCTCGCTCCGGACGAATCCGTCGGCTTCGCTGTCGAACGCCCGGCACCTGCCCGTCGGCGACAAGGCAGACCATCGCGACATCGCCAGCCCCGCGTAGGGCGCCAGATTCAGCTGCACGCCACCGGCGAGGGCCAGGTCGCTTTCGCCCGACCGCAGGCTCTGACACGCGAGGTGGATGGCGACCAGCGAAGAAGAGCAGGCCGTATCGACCGTGAAAGACGGCCCGTGCAGACCCAGCAGATACGAGATACGCCCGGCGGCGGTGCTGTGGGTGTTTCCGGTAGCCATATGCGCGACCGGCTCACTGCGCCGCTCGATATTGACGATCGTATAATCCCAGCTCGTCATCCCGACAATCACAGCGGTCCGGCTGTTGCCGAGAGCGTCGGAGCGAATTCCGGAATTCTGAATCGACTCCCAAGCGACTTCGAGAAGTACCCGCTGTTGCGGATCCATGGCCGTAGCCTCGGCGCTGGATATACCGAAAAATTCAGCGTCGAACCCAGCGGGATCATCGATGAATCCGCCCCAGTTCATCGAACTGCTCTCGGGAATTCCCGGATGCCGTTCGTACTGCTCGCGAATATTCCAGCGCCCCGCCGGCACTTCGGTGATCGCATCCCGTTTTTCCATCAGGGAATCCCAGTAACTACCGGAATCGGTGATGCGCCCGGGGAACCTGCAACCAACGCCGATAAGCGCTACAGCGTCCGTTTCCGCCGACGTGGATACGTTCACATCCTCGGCAGCGAGCGCACGGCGTAGCGCAGCCTTGGTTGCCGGAGAAAGCTTTTTTAACAGCGATTCCGCGCCGGGCTGCATCAGTGGGCTACACCGGCATCGATCTTTGGATTAGAATCGTTGAACATAGTCATCCCCTCCGAGCCATGAATTGCACTTCTCCCGCGTGACTTCGACGCTCCTCGCCCCGAGTCCCCTTACTTTGGAAGCTACCAGCTACGTAGGACCGGAGCTTCTCCGCCTAATGTGAGATAAGTCACACTCGCTTGAGGTGATGGTGGCCTCCGTGAAGCCTGGGGAGCAATTCGTCCACTCGGATCGGCAGGGGGCCGCCATACCTGGCGCAGGTTTATTTCAGCATGTCAGCATGCATCTTCAGAGGTCAGACCAGTCCAGCAGCGACGTGGCGGCCCCGGACTGCAGGCCGCCGGTCCGGCCGCCGGCGAGCGCGACCCGGGAGCATGTGGTTACGACCACCAATACCCTTGCACCCCATCGCAATTGGCTTTCCGCGCGGCGCCTTCGCAAGCATCCCGCAATCCACGTGATCGCCCTGGACCGACCCGCGCACCCCTCGAACCCAACATATCGGCGGACATACGTTTTGCGCATGAACGGCCGGATCTCGAAGACACTCATATCAGTGCGATACGCCGAAGAAAAGGATGGTAAAGAACAATGACGATCGTCACCCAGAAATGGCGTAAAGGCACACCCATCACTTCAGGATGGGATTACACGGTGAAGCATCCGATCGTTGCGATGGTCTACACATACGTCGCATTCGGATCCGATTACCGGCGTTTCTATGCCGACCTGAAAGACGTGCGCGGTCTGGTCGACGGCGCCGAGGTCCTCGATATTCCGTGCGGCGGTGGTGCGGTATTCCCGCAACTGGCCGGCACCACACCGAAGCGATACATCGGCGCCGACGTCTCCCCGGCGATGCTCACGCTCGCCGCCAAAGAAGCAGAGAAATCCGCAATCGGGAACCTCGAGTTGGTCGAACGCGACGTGGTGACACTTCCCTACGATTCGGAATTCGACCTCTGCCTGAGTTACATGGGCCTGCATTGCATGCCCGATCCGGCGGGTGCGATAGCCGCTGTCGGGCGCGCGCTACGCCCGGGCGGTGTATTGCGCGGAAGTACGGTTCTCACCGGTAAGGGCCGGAAGAACGATCTCTTCGTGTCACTGTGGCAACGGCGCGGGATCTTCGCCGACGTCTACCCGGAGAACGAGCTTCGTCAATGGCTTCAAGCGGCCGGCCTCGATCAGATCACCATCAATTGTTCGGGCGCGATCGCATATTTCTCGGCAACCAAGCCGGGGCGCGACTGATCATATAGCCGTCCGCCGATAGCTCCCGCCCCGAGAGGACCCCGCATTGTTTCACCGGATCACACAACTGGCTGTCGCCGCACCACGACGAGTCGTCGCCGTCACGATGGCGCTCTTTGTCGGCGCGGCGATATTCGGCATCCCGGCGGTGGGGAGCCTGTCGGCGGGCGGCTTCAATGATCCGGAGTCGGATTCGGCCAGGGCGACCCGGCTACTGACGGACAAGTTCGGCGTCAGCGATCAGCAGTTGCTGATCGTGGTGACCGCCCCCGACGGTGCCCGCAGTGAACAAGGTCGACAGGTCGCCATCGATGTCGTCGACCATATGAAACGGTCGCCGCACGTCATGGACCTGTCGTCGGCGTGGACCTCGCCCGAGCAGGCAGCGGCGGCCATGGTCAGCAAAGACGGCAGGTCCGGGCTGATCGTGGCCAATCTCGCGGGCTCGGAGAACGACGCGGAGCACTACGCGAAGACCCTGTCCGACGAAGTGGCGCGCGACAGGGGCGACGTCACCGTGCGCGCCGGCGGCACGCCACTGGCCTACGCGCAAGTCAACGAGCAGAGCCAGCACGACCTGCTTCTGATGGAAGCCATCGCGATTCCGCTGAGCTTCGTTGCGCTGGTGTGGGTATTCGGCGGGCTGTTGGCGGCGGCCTTGCCGGTCGCCGTCGGATTGATCGCCATCGTCGGTTCGTTGTCGGTGCTCAGGCTGATCACCTTCGGCACCGAGGTGTCGACCTTTGCTCTCAACCTGGCGACCGCGCTGGGATTCGCCCTGGCGATCGACTACACCTTGCTGATCATCAGTCGCTACCGCGACGAAGTGGCCGACGGCGCCACCGGCAACGCCGCGCTGTTCCGGACCATGGCCACCGCGGGCCGCACCGTGGCGTTCTCCGCGATCACCGTCGCACTGTCCATGTCGGTGCTGGCGGTGTTCCCGATGTACTTCCTGAGGTCGTTCGCGTACGCGGGCGTGTCCATCGTCGCCTTCGCGGCGATTGCGGCGATCGTAGTGTCACCGGCGGTCATCGTCCTGCTGGGGCACAGACTGGATGCCCTGGATGTGCGGCGCCTGGCTCGACGCCTGCTGGGCAGACCCGATCCCGTGCCCACACCGATCGAGCAGTCGTTCTGGTACCGCTCGACCAAGCGCGTCATGCGCCACGCCATACCGATCGGTCTGGCTGTGATCGCACTCCTACTGCTGCTCGGATCTCCCGCCATCGGCATGAAATGGGGATTCTCGGACGACCGCCTGCTCCCGGATTCCATGTCGGCACATCAGGTGGGTGACCAGTTACGCAGCGAGTTCGCCATCGATCCCGCGGCGTCGATCCCCATCGTCATCCCTGACGCGTCCGGCCTGGAACAGGCCGACCTGGAGCGTTACGCCGCAAACCTCTCTCTCGTGCCCGACGTCGCCGCGGTGGCCGCCCCGACCGGCTCGTTCGCGGGAGGCATGAAAGTGGGGCCACCGGCCGATCTGGCCGGCTTGGCCGAGGGCAGCGGGTTTCTCACGGTCTTCAGCACCGCACCGATGAGCACTGACGCCTCCGACACACAGCTGGACAGGATTCACGATGTGGCGGGCCCGGCGGGCCGATCGGTACAGATATCCGGACTCGCGCAAATCAACCGCGACAGCGTGGATGCCATCACCTCACGGTTGCCGCTGGTGCTCGGGTTGATCGCCGGCCTCACCTTCGCACTGCTCTTCCTGCTCACCGGAAGTGTCGTGCTCCCGGTGAAGGCGTTGATCCTCAACGTGTTGTCACTGACGGCGACGTTCGGCGCGCTCGTATGGATCTTCCAAGACGGCAACCTCGGAGCCCTGGGAACCACGCCCACCGGAACCCTGGTCGCCAGCATGCCGGTGATGTTGTTCTGCATCGCATTCGGCCTATCGATGGACTATGAGGTGTTCTTGGTCTCGCGGTTCCGCGAACATTGGGAGACCTCCGACCACAGCACTCAGGCCAACGACGAGGGCGTGGCGCTGGGCGTAGCCCGAACCGGACGGGTGATCACCGCCGCCGCGCTGCTCATGGCGATCTCATTCGGCGCGCTGACAGCCTCGCAAGTGCCATTCATGAGGATGTTCGGCCTCGGGCTCACCCTGGCGGTGCTGATGGATGCGACACTGATACGCACTGTGCTGGTGCCTGCGGCGATGCACGTGATGGGCCGCGCCAATTGGTGGGCTCCGAAACCCCTTGCCGCACTGCATGATCGAATCGGAATCAGCGAATCTCGCTAGACGTACCGGATTCGCTGCCGGTGTCACCACGTGATGCCGTCTCGGTTTCGGCGTAACACGCCGGTCCGGCGGCGAGCCGATCCAGTGTGCCCGGATGTGCGAGTCCTACCGGGGTTTCGGCGAGCTTCGTACCGAGCAGTGGATCTGCTCGTGAAGATGTACTCACAACCCACCCGGTCGAACGCTACCCGAGACGCGAGCACGTCCCCGATGCTGACACGGCTACCCGACCACTCTTTTTAGAGGGACTTTCTACTCTATTTGCCTATCGGTAACTGTGATGAGGTTGGGCCCGTCGAACGCTCCACCCCGCAGACAGTGAGGTGTTCAGGTGATGATTGCCCCTCGAGTTGCGTGTGCCGCCCACCCGGACATCGGCGACAGCGCAGCCGATATCACCACCGGTGGCGCCGTGCGCTACTTCGCCGATGCGACCACTCCGTCCTATGTCCGCGGGCGGACTCGATAGCTCATCGCGCCAGATCGTTCCAGCCTGGTGCGATCTCGCCATCACCTTCCCATCCGTGCCGTGCCCGCAGACATGGCTTCGACCGAAGGCAGGACATCCGATGCACAAACAGATCTCGGACCCGGCCGGTGCGCGCCGGTTCACTCGCGCCTCGGCAGACATCGGGTTCGCCCGTCGGCGCCGGCGTCCGGCCGTCAGGACCGCTATCGGCTATGTGCGTGCCGACCTGACCGGTCCGAGCCGACCGCAGTGCGAATCACTGATCCGTACCACCGCGACCGATCTCGGCTACGAGCTCCTCGGGACTCTGATACTCACGGCGACACCGTTGGCCCGATTACAGTTCCTCGTCACCGAGCTCGCCGTCGATGTGGTGTTGTGCCCCACGTTCATCCACCTCGATGGCCAGGTGCCCGCCGACCTGCTGACCGTCACCGATGTGATCGTCATCGACCCGCCCATCACCTACTGCCGACGGGACCCCCAGCTCCTGGACTGAGCAATTCCGGGTCGATCCCGGGGCTGCACCGTGCCGGCGCGGAAGTCATCGAGCGGGCGCCTCTGCGCTATCCGGTTCAGCGTCGAGGCGGCCGGACTCACAGAGCCTCACCTCGGTTCGTTGCCGAGCACGATCGAGGCTCTGGTCTGCTACATGGCCCGTTCCGCCAGCTGAACGAGGACTGGACCGATTGGGTCCCGCCCGGGTCACTCAGGACCACACGCATCCGGTCACGCGGCGTTCGCGGAAGCGATCGAGGCGAAGGTGACTGGCATCGCCGCCGGTCCACGCAAGGTGACGTGCTCGCGATAGCTCAGTGGGTCGCTGACCAGGCGGGGGTCGATGACCCGGCGGGCGAAGCAGTTGATGGCGACGGTGGCTTCGAGCCGAGCCAGCGGGGCACCGAGGCAGAAGTGCTGGCCGAGACCGAAGGCGAGATGACGATTCGCACGGGCGGGGTCGAATCGATCGGGGTCGGCGAACACCGCCGGATCACGGTTGGCCGCGGCGAGGAGCATGACGATGAAGTCACCGGCCGCGATGGTGATATCCGGGAGCTGGATGGCCTCGCGGGCGATGCGGGGAACCAGCTGGACCGGCGGGTCGTAGCGCAGGCTCTCCTCGACCACCGATGTGATGAAAGGCGGTGCTACGCGCAGGCTCTGGCGATGGAGGCGATGAGAAAGCAGAGCCAGAACGGTGTTGGAGATGAGATTGACCGTGGTCTCGTGTCCAGCGATCAGCAGGAGCGCGCAGGTGGCGATGAGTTCGTCGTGGCTCAGGGCCTGGCCTGAGTCCTCGGCGACGATCAGGGCGGACACCAGATCCGCACCCGGCCGGGTGCGGCGGTGGCGCACGAGCTGTTCGAAGTAATCGTGCAGCGCGTTGTTATCGCTGACCAGTGCCGCGGGGTCGGGGCGGCCGGTGGTGGCGGTGGCCGACACCGGGTCGAGAGCGCGTGCCAGCCCAGTCGACCACCCTCGAATCAGGGGTTCGTCATCGAGTGGGACACCGAGTAGTTCGCAGATCACTGTGACCGGCAGCGGGCCGGCGAGATCGGCGACGATATCGAGTTGCCCGCGCTCGGCCGCACGGTCCAGAGCTGCGTCGGCGATGGCGGTGATCCGTGGCTCCATCCGGCGCACGACGGCGGGAGTGAAGGTCGCGGCGACCAGACGACGCAGGCGGGCGTGATCCGGGTTGTCGCGGAACAGCATCGGGGCGATGCCGGTGAGTTCGCCGGCGAGGTCTCCCGCGAGGTCGTGAACGGGGGTGGGTCCCAAAGGAATCGAGGCGTAGTGGCGTTCGACACTGCTCGCCTTGTCGCGCAATACCGTTGCGCAGTCCTGATACGACGACAACACCACTACCGGTGCCCCGCCGAGCCGGACAGGTCCGTGCTCGCGGATGCGGTGGTAGAGCGGGTACGGGTCTGCGCGGTGTGCGGGATCGAGCAGCTGAGCGAAAAGTCCGAGGTTGCGCGCGGGTGTGGTGGTCATGATGCCGCCGAGTGGGTCAGCCGTGCCGGATGGCGCGGTGGGTGAAGGTGGGTGTGGTGCCGGGATTGAGCAGTGCGCCGGTCAGCTCGCTGGACGGGAAGAATTGCAGGAAGCGTGAATCCTGCTGGGACACATCGACGATGGTCTTCTCGATGACCAGCGAGTTGTACTGCTCGTACGTGGTTTCGATGGTGTTGGCGTTCAGCACCACCTCGTGTCCCCAGGATTTCGCGGCCTTCGCCAGACCCGGAATTCGAGACTGGTCCGGCGTGAGACATTCCGTGGCGATGGCGTTTTCGCTGATCGCCCAGATGCCGGTGTCGGTATTGAGCACCAGCGACTGGTTACCCATGGCGTGGCCCGGCGTGGTGATCAGCGCGACACCGGGGCCGAGCAGGACACTGCCGTCGAGCGGCAGGATCTTCTCGGGTGGCAGGTCGACGAAGGTGCTCGGCTGATACCAGGGCCGCTGGAACGGGTGCAGGTCGGCCATGGCCTCGAGCTCGTCACGCTGAGCCAGCAGCTTCGCATTCGGGAAAGCCGCTACCACAGGTTGATTCGGGCTGATGTCGGGTTGCGGCGAGGTGGTGCCCAGCCAGCGCCGCACATCCTGGGTGTGCAGGTGGTCGAAGGCGAGGTAGTCGACCTCGGCCGGGTCGACTCCGGCGCGGCGGCAGGCAGTCAGCACATCGGTGTGCTCATGGACGAACAGGCCTCGTGCCGGTCCTGGTGCCAATCGCTTCATGTCATCGAAATACGGTGTGTAGGAGTCGAGTTCATGATCGCTCGGCTCGAACAGCAACGTGCGCGGGGTGCCGTCGGTCTCGGTCCAGCGCACGATCAGCAAGCGGTTGCTGATGGTGACGAACGGTGTGGGACTGATCGCGGCGCGGAACAGACCGTAGCGGGTCGGATACGGCAGCGATATCAGATCGTGGGTCCGCACCGAGTCCGGTCGCCCGGTGGCGGCGAACTCGCGACGGAAATCCAGTGCGGCCGTGCGGCATGCGCGCAGTCGTGGACCGAAACCGCCCGGTGCGGTGAGTGCCTTGTCGAAGGTATCGATGCGGGGGAACGGCGCGGTGACGGCCGGTCGCGGGATGGCGAGCGGTTCGGTGATGAGTCGATCGGCGATGCTCATAGGACTCGAGGCCGCATCCGGCTCGCTGTGAACAGCGGGGTGAGCGGTCGCAGCGGTATCGGTGGCACCCACACACCGAGCAGATCGACGCGGTGCAGCCGCGCTTGGATCACCCGCCCGATCCCCATCTGGTCGAGTGGATCGCGTTCGGAACCGTGTACGTCCAGGCTGAAGTCCTCGATCTGGCGCACCTCGATCACCCGCTCGCGGGGCGTGAAGCCCACCACGAAGGCGGGAAACAGCCCGGCGAGGCCGACGACATTGCGGTGCGGGCGGCCCAGAATCGGTGGCGGATCGGCGATAACCGCGCCGAGCCTGCCACCCATGGTGAGCAGCTTGTTGCCGCGGCGCGACGCCTCGGCGCGGATCTCGGTGTCGGTGACTGTCCAGTCGACCTCACCGAGCTTCTTCGGATAGCCGAGCAGTTCGCGCCCCATGATCAAGGCGACATCGTCGTCGAGAATCATCCACGGGCAGTGGATTCCGGTGCCCTGCACCGTCTTGATGTGCACGAACAACCCCGCCTCGTGGTATCCCGGCGACTCGAAGTTGTTGTCCGGGAAGCACGCGGTGAACAGATCCGCGCGCGCCGGTTCGGTCAACCGCACGCCGGCCGGGAGCCACCTCTTCATCGCAGCGGGGTCGATGTCGACGGTGGCGCTGAAGTAGTGGGCGTCGCGGTAGAGGCTGCGGCGCGGATCGCCGATCGCCAGTGCGCGGCGCATATCCGCCCGGAAAGATCGGCCCTCCGTCCGGTCGGCAGGTTCCCAACCCATGTCACTTGACCCTTCGGTAGATGGTGCGCAGGATCGGCCCGACCAACCCGCGCGGGGTGTACTGGCCGCCGACGGTCTGTACCTTGGCGAAGATGCCGGGAACTACACGGCGGCGACCGCCTGCCATGCCCGCGATCGCATCGTTCGCGGCCTGTTCGGCGCTGACCCACAGCGGGCCCGGCACCATCCGGTCCAGGTTCGGAACCTCAGCCACCTCGGCGTATTCGGTCCGCACCGGCCCCGGCGCGAGCAAGGTGCACTGCACGCCGGTGCCGGCCAATTCACCGTGCAGCGATTCGGCGAAGGTGTTGGCGAAGGCCTTGCTGGCGGCGTAGGTGGCATTGTTCGGGCCGGGCTGGTTGCCCGCGGTGGATCCGGTGATCAGGATCGCGCCCGCGCGGCGGGCGAGCATGCCGGGCAGTACAGCGAGCGTGAGGTCGTGGACGGCAACGGTATTGAGCTCCACCTGCTGGCGTTCCCTGGCCGGGTTCGCGGTCGCCAGCGTGCCGTAGGTGGCGAAACCGGCGTTGTTGCACAGGACGGCGATCTCGCGGGTGGCGAGTTCCTCGCACAGTTTCGCGCGCTCGTCGCGGTCGGACAGGTCGACGGCGCGGACCTCGGCTTCGACGCGGTGACGTTCGGCAAGCCGCTGGGCCAACTCGTGCAACCGGTCTTCGCGGCGTGCCACCAGGATCAACGAGTATCCGCGACCGGCCAGGCCGTCGGCGAGGGCTTCGCCGATCCCGGAGGAGGCTCCGGTGACGACGGCCCGCAGGGCGGGAGTGGGAGTGGGCAGGCTCATGAGTTGCTCCTCGGTGATCAGAATTGGGTGAGCGCGCGGGCGGTCACGGTGGTCCCGGCGGCGACCAGAGTCCGGATCGCGCCCGGTCCGCTCACCTGACGCTCGCCAGCCGCGATGCGCCGGAAATTCGCCGCGTGCCAGGCCAATTGGAGATAGGAGTTGATCGGCGTCGCGCCCTTGATCGGGATGCGCGGCGCCGTGGGCAGCGTCTGCGGCTCCTGCGTACCGGCCAGCAGTTCGGCCGCGATATCGGGGCGCACCGCGAACGGGCGGCCGAGCCCGATCACATCGACCGCGCCCTGTGCCAGCACGTCGTTCATGAATTCGAGGGTGCGGACACCGCCGGTGAGCATGAGCGGCATCGCCGATTCGGCGCGCAGATTCTCGGCGTAGCGCAGGAAGTAGGCCTCGCGCGCACGGGTGCTGTCCTGCACCACGCCGGTCATCGCCGGCGCTTCGTAGTTGCCGCCGGAGACCTCCAGCAGATCGATCCCGAGCTGCTCGAGGGCGAGTGCGATATCGAGCGATTCGCGCTCGTCCAGTCCCCCGCTCTGGAAGTCGGCGGAGTTGAGCTTCACCGAGAGCAGTGCGCGTGGCCCGATGGCTGCGCGCACGTCGGCGACGATGTCGAGTAGCAGCCGACGACGATTCGCCGGGCTGCCGCCGTATCGGTCGGTTCGCTGGTTGGCGATGGGAGAGAGGAACTGCGAGAGCAGATATCCGTGCGCGGCATGCACCTGCACACCGGCGAAACCGGCCTCGACCGCCAATTCCGCGGAGCGTACGAAGCGACGTCGCAGGTCGGCGATGTCGTCGAGCGGCAACGCGCGCGGCTTGCGCAGGTTGTAGCCGATCGTCCCCGGACGCAATGCCGAAGGGCCCACCGGAAGCCGGTTCAGCGGGCCGATCGCGACTCGGCCGGGATGGTTGATCTGCATGACCATCACGGCACCTTCCCGCGACCCCGCGCGCGCCCAGTTGCCGACGGCTTCGAAGTGGCGATCGTCTTCGAGTGTCACATTGCGGGGTTCGACATAGGCGCGGCGATCGATCATCACGTTGCCGGTGATCAACAGACCCGCGCCGCCGCGACCCCACGCACTGTAGAGACGGGTCAGCGTCTGGCTGGGCGCACCGTTGATCTCGCCGAGCTGTTCACTCATCGCGGCCTTGGCGATGCGGTTGGGCAAAGTCACCCCGCACGGCAGGGTCAAGGGGCTACCGACGGCGATCGTCCGGGGTGCACGATTCTTGGGAGGCATGGAAGGGGCTCCTGTGTAGTGGGTTGGGAGTCAAGCGATCCGACGGGCGACGGCGAGGACTGGGCTCACCACGATGCGGGTCAGCCTGCGTGGCGCAACCGGCACGGGTTCTGGGCTCGCAGGTTCCGTCGCCGTCGTGACGGGACTGCGCAACAGCAGGATCCGCAATGTGAACAGCTGGGTGAGCACGCGCACCAGCCATCGGCCGCGCAGCACCTCCCAGCGCAATTCCGGTCCACCGGCGAGGATTTCACCGGAGGGTTCGGAGACGATCGAGTAGAGATCGCCGAGCGGGGTGCGTACTTGCTGTTGCAGCAACGCGGCCTCGGCGAGTAGCCGGGAGCTGTTCATCAACAACATGCCCGCGCCGGAACGCGGCGCGACCAGTCCGGCGAAGGAGAGGTTGGCCAGGCCAGGCGCGAAAGTGTGCGACACCAGCCGCGGCTGCCCGTTCTCCCAGGTGAGCAGCCCTTCGCGCAGGAACGGAAAGGTTGTCCTGAAACCGGTGGCCCAGACGATGGTGTCGTACTCCCCGCTGGTGCCGTCGACGAAATGCACTGTGTGCCCGTCCAAGCGCGCGATCTCGGGACGGACCGCGATCCGGCCGTGCTTGAGGAAATACGGCAGTTGCTGGTTGACCACCAGATCCTGGTCGAAGATGCGGTGCTTCGGCTTCTCCAGCCCGAACTGGTGAAAGCTACCCATCCCCACTGCGACGATCGACCGGAAGACGGCCTCCTGCAGCAGTTTCGGCACCGGAACCGAGCCGATGTCGAACTTGCTGCTCGGCACGCCGAGCACATACTTCGGGATGAACCAGTAGCTGCGGCGAAGAGAGATCTCCGACGTACCGAAATTCAGTGCGGCTTCCACCGCCAGATCGCATCCGGAGTTACCGGCGCCGACGACCAGGACCCGCGTGCCGTCGAGGTCGGCGGGGCGCTTGTAGTTCTTGGAGTGGATCTGCTTGCCGGTGAATTCGCCGGGATACGTCGGGATGTTGGTGTCCCAGTAGTGCCCGTTGGCGACGACGACGCCGGTGTACTCACGTGCCTCACCGCTCGCGAATTCGACTCGCCATCCCGCCATCCCGGTGTCATCGAGCGGCGCGACGTCGGTGACCTGAGAGTCGAACTCGATGCGCCGATCGAGCCCGAATGCGGCAGCGAAGGAATGCAGATAGTCGCGCATCTGCCCGGCACTGGGGAAATCCGGATAGTCGTCCGGCATCGGATAGTCGGGGTACTCGGTGACCGCTTTGGCGCTGATCAGGTGGGTGGAGTCGTACACCCCGTGCGACCAGTTGCCACCGATCGCGGCGGTCGCCTCGATGTGGTCGTAGTCGAGACCGAGGTCGGTATAGGCCTTGGCCACGGCCAGACCGGTGTATCCCGCTCCGATGATGCAGTACCGGCGCGTCATGGCGACCTCCCATCAAAAGCTACAGTCTTTGTAGCTACATTGAGTGTAGTATTTGCTACCTGGCGGTGCCCTGTCAAGCACGAGTCGGTTTTCGGGCCTCACGCGGGGCGTACACCGGGAAGTCGATGAACACGACGGCAAGGCATGCCGAGGTCGCCGCTCGATAACGGCGATCTTCGGCCGGTAAACAGCAGCGCCTAGAGAAGGCGGCGAAACATCGACGGCCGCGAGGGTGTCGGCCCGGCTCGATCAGGCAGAGGTATGAAACGCAGGCAGAGCGGGAATGAGCTGTGCGGCGTAGTCACGAATGCGCTGCGGCGGGAACGCATCGGGTTCCGCCAGAACGAGCCGGCCCGCTTCCCAGAACAGCGCGTACACGAGACGGGCAGTGAGTTCGACATCGACCGAGACAAGCTGTCCGGACGGCGCCGCCGCGCGCACATACGCGGTCAGCGCCTCGGTGAACGCTCGGCGTCCGCGTTCGAGACGGCGGCGGAAGGCGGGAGTGCTGGAGTCGGCGAGCTGGAATGCCGCCCGCCATCTATCGGGCGCGGCCTGCACCGCGTCGAGGAAATGCTCGAGGCTGTCCGCCATTGCCTGGGTCGGATCGGTCGTCATCATCGGGACTACGGTGGCCATCTGCGCTACCGCCGCGGCCTCCTCCCGGTCGAGGCAGGCCAGCAGCAGCTGGTCGGAGTCGTCGAAATGGCCGTAGACGACCGGGCGACTCACACCGGCCTCCTTCGCGACAGTGTCGATGGACACCTTGTGCACGCCCTGCCCGACAATGACCCGCAAAACCGCGTCCAACAGTTGCTCCCGGCGCTGCTCAGGAGCCATTCGCGGGGCATATGCTGCCCTGCTCTGCCGTTCGGCCACGATCGCGTACCACCCTCTCCGCGCCGAGCGAGTCCAGCGACAGCGCAGAGGAAAATTCTACACACGCTGTAGCTGCACTAGATGCAGCAATAGGAATTCGCTCCCACGGCCCCAGAGCACCGGCTCACCGCGGAGCTCGGAACACGAGCGACCATCGCGACGCCGGGCACCGAGGGCACCTCAGCCGGCGACCACCGAGGTGAGCAGCCCCTCGAGTTCTTCTATGACATCGTCGAGCGCCGTCGTGGATCGATTGACCCGGCACAGGATCACCGCGCCTTCGATGGCGGCGATCGCCATGGTGGCCAGCCGAACGGCGCGCTCGGATTCGACACCGTCGGCTTCGAGCGCGGTGACGAGGGCGGCTTGCCACCGTTGGATGATGCCCGCGACCGCCGGTTGCAGGTGCCGGTCATCGGGCGAGCTGCCGACTGCTGCCGAGACGACCGGGCAGCCTGCCTCGAAGTCGGACTGCGCGAGCAGGGTGTTCCAGAACTGCCCGAATCGCCGCAACGCCGCAACCGATCCCTGCTCCACCGCCTTGTCGATGATGGTGCCGATGGCGTCACCGGCCAGCGCGAGCGACTCGGTCATGATCTGGGCGCGTCCACCGCGGAAGTGGTGGTAGACCGATCCGCGCGGTGCCTCACTGCGCGCCAGCACGGCGTCGATGGTCACCCCGGCCGAGCCACGTTCGCGAAGGAGCTCGACAGCGCAGTAGAGCATCTTCTGCCGGGTGTCGGTGCGGGCTCCCATGTCGTCGCGCTCCTTACGGGATTCGGGTCAACTCAGCAATACTATGCTACTTGGCATAACATTATGCTATGTTGCCTAGCATACTTTCGTCGAAGGGGTGTGACATGGCCGAACCGAAGGCGACCGCGTGTGTGCTGTGCGAGTGCAACTGCGGGATCACCGTCGAGGTGGCGGGTCGCCGCTTGGCGAAGATCCGCGGCGACAAGGCGCATCCGGCATCGGAGGGCTACACCTGCGAGAAGGCGATGCGCCTGGACCTGTACCAGAACGGCGCCCACCGCCTCACCACCCCACTGAAACGCCGGCCCGACGGCACCTACCAGGAGATCGACTGGAACACAGCGATCGATGAGATCGCCGCGAAACTCTCCGCCATCACCGACGAACACGGCGGAGACAAGATCTTCTTCTACGGCGGTGGCGGCCAAGGTAACCACCTCGGGGCCGCCAACGCGGCCGGGCTGCGCGGGGCACTGGGCTCGATCTATCACTCCAATGCGCTGGCACAGGAGAAGACCGGGGAGATCTGGGTCGACGGCCGCCTGTACGGCGGTCACACCAAAGGCGATTTCGAACACGCCGAAGTACTGGTGTTCGTCGGCAAGAACCCCTGGCAATCACACAGCTTTCCGCGGGCCAGACCGGTACTCAAGCAGGTAGCCGCCGACCCGACCCGTTCGATGATCGTGATCGATCCGCGCGTCAGTGAAACCGCGGCGATGGCCGAGCACCACTTGCGGGTGTTGCCGGGGCGCGACGCCTGGCTGATGGCCGCACTGGTCGCGGTGATCGTGCAGGAAGACCTGGTCGACGCCGACTTCATCGCCGCGCACACCACCGGCTACGACGAGGTCCAGGCGGCGTTCCAGGCCTGCGACATCACGGATTTCGCGACGATCTGCGGTGTCGGCGAGGGCGAGATCAGGGCGGCAGCGCGCCGGATCGCGACCGCGTCGAGCGTGTGCGTCTACGAGGACCTCGGCATCCAGCAGGCGCCCAACAGCACCCTGGTGTCCTACCTGGACAAGCTCCTGTGGATCGTCACCGGCAACTTCGGCAGACCCGGCACCATGTACCTGCACTCCTCCTTCGCGATGCTGACCGGCGGTTCCGGGTCCGGATCACCGCGCAAGAAGCCGAGCGCACTGGCACGCGCGCAGAAGCGGTTGACGGCGCGGACCGTCACCGCGGCGGCCACGGCGATCAGCGCGACGTTGCCCACCCTCGCCCGGGTGACTCCGCTGCGCGCGCGGGTGGAGGCCGGGGCCTCGGCCCTGCTCGACGCGATGGTTCCCTTGGCGGGCGGGATGCTCGGCAGCGGCAGTAGTGGCGGCGGTGGCCGGACCTCACCGGTCACCGGCGCCAAGATCATCGGCGGCCTGATCCCCTGCAATTCGATAGCCGACGAGATCCTCACCGACCACCCGAATCGCTTCCGCGCGATGTGGATCGACTCGTCCAACCCGGCGCATTCCCTCGCCGATTCGCCCCGCTTCCGGGCCGCGATGCGCGCACTGGACTTGTCGGTCGTGATCGATGTGGCGTTCACCGAAACCGCGCGTGAGGCCGACTATGTGCTGCCCGCCGCCAGCCAGTACGAGAAGCCCGAAGCGACGTTCTTCAACTTCGAATTCCCGCGCAATGTCGTTCACCTCCGCAAACCGCTCATGGAGCCGCTCGACGGCACGCTGCCCGAACCCGAGATCTACGCGCGGGTACTTCGACGCATGCGGGTCCTCGACACCGACACCGTCGCCCGGCTCCGACGCGCCGCGCAGACCGGCCGTGACACCTTCGGCGCGACCTTCCTGGCCACCGTCGCCGCTGATCCCGCCCTCGGAAAGATCGCTCCGTACTTGTTGTACGAAACGCTCGGCACCACGATGGCGCCACAGATGAGGGGCGCCGCGGTGCTGTGGGGCATCAGTCAGATATGTGCGATGTCGAACCCGAAAGCCGTTGCCCGAGCGGGCTTCACCGGTACCGGCCTGACGCCGGGCAACCGGCTGTTCGACGCGATCATCGAATCCCCGAGCGGCGTGGTCTTCACCGACGACACCTGGGATGACGTCTGGCACTACGTCAAGCGCAAGGACCGCCGCTTCACCATCGACATCGACAATCTGCTCGACCAGGTCCGCCGGCTGCCCACCGCGCGCACGGCGTGGACGACCCCGGAGTTCCCGCTGGTCCTGGCCGCCGGTGAGCGGCGATCGTTCACCGCCAACACGATCTTCCGCAACCCCGACTGGCGTCGCCGTGACCGCGACGGCCACCTCCGGATCAGCGCCGAGGATGCCACCGCCTTGCGGCTGACCGACGGCGCCCCGGCACGACTGGTCACCGCGAATGGATCCGCCACCGTGATCGTCGAGGTCAGCGACATGATGCGGGCAGGAAACATCGCCCTGCCCAACGGTTTCGGCCTCGACTACCCCACCGGCGACGGAACAACGACCAGTGCCGGGGTCTCCCCCAACGAACTGACCGGCCTCGCACTCAAAGACGCCTTCGCAGGCACCCCATGGCACAAACACGTCCCGGCCCGGCTCGAAGCACTCGAAGAAATCCCGACCGCATGACCTACGTGATCGCTGAACCCTGCGTCGACATCAAAGACAGAGCCTGCATCGAAGAGTGCCCGGTGGACTGCATCTACGAGGGCGACCGGATGCTCTACATCCAGCCCGACGAATGCGTCGACTGCGGTGCCTGCGAACCGGTCTGCCCGGTCGAGGCGATCTTCTTCGAGGACGACGTCCCCGACCAGTGGACGGGCTACACGCAGACGAACGTGGACTTCTTCGACACGATCGGTTCCCCCGGTGGCGCCGCCAAATTCGGGAAATACGACGGAGATACCCCGTTCGTGGCCGGTTTGGCGCCCAACACCGTCGACGGCTGAGCCCGGTGACACTGCCGCTCAGCACACGCGTCGCGTCTCGATGAATGTCGACGGGACCTACTAGTGTGCGAGCCGGTCTGTTAGTTCCCACAGAACGCGGCCTGCTCACGCCGTTCCGCGGTCCGCGCCGGGCGGCTTTCGATAGCGTCGACACATGTGGAGACACAGGCGGTGGACTCGACGGCAGACTCTGTCGATGGGAGCCCTGCTGGTCGGTGGAGCGTTCTCGGGCGCGGGGGCCTCGGCCGTGTCACATGCCGAAGAAGACCCCGGCGTCCGATACCAGGGGTACTCCGCCGACGACCGGGCGAAGCCCTATGCGCGGTTCATGGCCGCACGAACCGCACCCGCACCGGCATCAGTGCTCACCACCTACGACGGTCCGCCGGTGCCGCCGAATACCATTCCGGATTTTTCGGCACTTTCGCACGATCTCGCCGCCCATGGCTACTCTCCGGTCGAGACCGGATACGGACAGACCGCGAGCGGAATGGTGTGGGCGGCAGTACACACCGATATGCCGAATGTCTCTGCGGCGATGTGGGATTGGTGGTTCGGCTGGCATTCGGCGGAATCGGCGAGATACAAGCTGTGGCATCCCGACGCACACCTGTATGCCGGAATCAGCGTGGACAAGACCGGCCACGCGGTGCCGGATCGCGCGAAGTACGTCGGCAATATCTCCTATGTCGATGAGTACGTCGGCCCGAAACTACAACAGCTGGCTATCGCTTTTCTCGATCCACAGGACCACGGATTCGATGTACCCGCTGGACACACAGTGATTTTCGGACGGGTAGGCAGCAGCGTGGCGCCCGTCGATCTGGGGTGGCTCGCGCATCAGGTTCGGCCCGTTCCCGGCGGATGCGAAATGCGCAGCCGCTTCTATCTCAACCACTACGGGCTCCACAGCCCCGACCTGGTCCGAGCCGCACAGGCCATCAGCCGGGGCGCCGCGGTCGATGCAGCGGATCTCGTCCTCGGCACCGATCTCGCCCGCGATCTCCTGCTGCACTGCGGGCAGGAGATGCACCACCTGGCCCAATTCCTGCCCGATCTCTACAGGGAATTCGCGAACCCGTAGGTGCGGCGCTGGTCAGCCTCACCCGTCTCGAACTGCGCGTCGCCACGGACAGATCGATCAGTGATTCCGACCTACTACCGTTCACTGAACCGATAGCATTACCGTTTCCCCATTGGTAGCCTCTTCGAGAGGCTCCCCCAGTCCTCACCGCGCTGCACGTGTGAGCGTCGACCAGCTCCCAGCCGAGCTGCGCCGAGGCCACGACCACTCCGGACCTGAGGATTGCGCCGTCTCCTTCGCGATTCCAGATCGAGGTACACCATGACCGTGGACCAGCGCCCACTCGAAGAGTTGGGTTACTACCTGTTGGCGGGCTCGGGCGGGGGCGGTCCGGCACGCCTGATCGAAGATGCGCGCAGGGGTGAGGAACTCGGGCTCGGCACAGCGTTCATCTCCGAACGCTGGAACGTCAAAGAGGCCGCGTCGCTTACCGGCGCGGCCTGCGCGGTGACAGAGCGAACCAGGGTGGCCACTGCCGCGACCAACCACAACACGCGCCACCCTTTGGTCACCGCGTCGTGGGCCACGACCATGCACAGGCTCTCCGGGGGCCGGTTCACTCTCGGTATCGGGCGGGGCGTCGCGGCGATGTACTCCGCGTTCGGCATCCCAGCGGTGACCACCGCTCAGATGGAGGATTGGGCCCACGTCATGCGACGGCTGTGGCGGGGGGAGGCGATCATCGGCCACGACGGCCCACTGGGCTCCTACCCCGTACTCTTTCTCGACCAGAGCTTCGATGAGGACATTCCACTCGCGCTGGTCGCGTTCGGTCCGAACACCTTGGCGCTCGGCGGACGGGTCTTCGACGACGTCATCCTGCACACCTACTTCTCACCGGAGACTCTGCGACGGTGTGTGCGGACGGTCAAGCTCGCTGCTGAGAAGGCCGATCGCGATCCCGATTCGGTGCGGGTCTGGTCATGCCTGGCAACCGTGGGCGACCATCTGCCAGAAGAGCTTCGCTTGAAGAAGACCGTCGCCCGGCTGGCGACATATCTGCAGGGATACGGGGACCTGATGGTGCGCACGAACGGCTGGGATCCGGGCGCGCTGCGGCGGTTCCGCGAAGACCGGGTCGTCACCTCGATCGCCGGTCCGATCGACGGGGTCGCGACCGCCGACCAGATCGAGCACATCGCGGCGATACTGCCCTCGGAGTGGCTGGCATCGGCGGCCACCGGCACGCCGAGGCAATGCGCCGACCGAATACGCGAGGAATTCGGTAACGGCGCCGACCGCGTGATCCTGCACGGCGCGACTCCCGAAGAACTCGCGCCTGTCGTCGCCGCGTACCGAGACAGCGACACAGTGAGGATCTCGAAATGAGTGCGACCGTACCGATTCCGCGCCGCGCCGCCGACATCACCAGCCACTGGCTGCAGGCGGTGCTCGGACCGGAGGCAGACGTCGTCGAGGGTGTCGAGATCTGCCCGATCGGCACCGGCCAGACCGGGGCGACGTTCCGGATCACGCCACGCTATGCACACAGCGAGCACGAATTCCCGTCGACCTTCGTCATCAAACTGCCCGCCGACGACGACGGTGTGCGGGCGGGCGTCACGCTCGGCTATCTCAGCGAGATCACCTTCTACAGACAAGCCGCTACGCAGACGAGCGTGCCGACGCCACGCTGCTTCTACAGCGACATCACCGAGGACGGGACCGAATTCGCCCTGCTCCTCGCCGACCTGTCCCCCGCCGTCCCCGGCGACCAGATCGCGGGCTGCGGGACCGATGCGGCGTACCAGGCCGTGTCCGCGCTGGCCGGTCTACACGGGCCGAGTTGGCGCGATCCACGCTGGCTGGACCTCGCCGTAGCGATGCCCAAACCGGGCGACACCGCAGCGGCAGGCGGCCTCGGCGACGTGGCGCGGATGGCCGCCGACATCACGCTCGACAAGCTCGGCGCGCGCATGGATCATCGCGACCGTGAAACCTTCTCCGAGGCCCTGGGTCTGGTGACACCCTGGCTGCAGGCCGGCTCCGACACCGGCCGATTCGCGTTGCTGCACGGAGACTACCGACTCGACAACCTCATGTTCGATACCGCGACGAGCAGCGTCAGCGTGGTCGACTGGCAAACGCTCGGCGTCGGGTTGCCCGCGCGCGATCTCGCCTACTTCACCGCGACCGGCCTGAACCCCGACGCGCGATCGGCGTGCGAGAACAGCCTCGTCGACGTGTACCACCGGAGACTGCTCGAGTACGGCGTCACCGGATATACCCGCGAAACATGCTGGCAGGATTATCGATTCGGAATGGTACAGGCCCCGCTGATCATCGCCCTCGGCGCCGCCTTCGCGACACCCACAGCGCGCGGCGAAGAGGTTTTCCTCGTCATGCTGGAGCGCAGCTGCCGGGCGATTCGCGACCTGGGGACACTCGCATTGATCAGCGCTGCCGACTGACACGCTTCGACCGCGAACCGCTGTGAAGCCGGACTTGCGCGAGGCGCTACTGAAAGAGGTACAGTAAGTCAAACGTTAGTGCCGACGATGGTCTTCCTGGAGGTCTTCCCGGCGCGGTCCGTGCCGGATGCCGATCGCCCGGTTCGACGACGGAGCGCCCGGCGAGACCACCGGTTGCGAAAGGACGAAGAATGACAAAGCTGGACTATCTGGCGGTCGATGTCGACAACCACTACTACGAACCACTGGACGCGTTCACCCGCCATCTACCCAAAGAGTTCAAGCAGCGCGGGGTGCAGATGGTCAACGACGGAAAGCGGACGCTGGCGATAATGGGCGGAAAGGTCAACCAATTCGTCCCCAACCCTACGTTCGACCCGATCATCAAGCCCGGGTGCCTCGATCTGCTGTTTCGCGGTGAGATTCCCGAGGGCGTCTCTCCGGCCTCGTTGATGAAAGTAGACCGCCTGTCCGAGCACCCCGAATACCAGAACCGCGACGCTCGCGTGACGGTCCTGGATCGACAGAACCTCGAAACTGTCTTCATGCTGCCGACCTTCGCCTGCGGGGTAGAGGAAGCGCTCAAGCACGACATTCCCGCGACGATCGCCTCGGTCCACGCTTTCAACCTGTGGCTCGACGAGGACTGGGGATTCGACCGTCCCGACCACCGCATCATCTCGGCGCCGATCATCTCCCTCGCCGATCCGGCGGCGGCGGTCGAGGAGGTCGAGTTCGCGCTGAGCCGCGGCGCCAAGATGGTGCTCGTGCGCCCGGCACCGGTACCCGGTGTGACACGCCCGCGATCCCTCGGTGACCCTCTGCACGACCCGGTGTGGGCCCGCCTGGCCGAAGCCGGCGTACCAGTCGGCTTCCACCTGTCCGACAGCGGATATCTCGCCATCAACGCGCTGTGGGGCGGCACGGCGACGTTCGAGGGATTCGGCAAGAAGGATCCGCTCGATCAGATCCTGCTCGACGATCGCGCGATCCACGACACGATCGCCTCGATGATCGTGCACCAGGTGTTCACCCGCCACCCGAAGCTCAGAGTGGTGAGCATCGAGAACGGCTCGTACTTCGTCTACCGGTTGATCAAGCGCTTGAAGAAGGCCGCGAACACTGCTCCTCACCACTTCACCGAGGATCCGGTGGAGCAGTTGAAGAACAATGTCTGGATCGCGCCCTACTACGAAGACGACGTCAAACTGCTCGCCGCGACGATCGGCGTGGACAAGGTCTTGTTCGGCTCCGATTGGCCACACGGCGAGGGGCTCGCCGATCCGACGACCTTCACCGCGGACATTCCGCAGTTTCCGGAATTCTCATATGAGGACACCCGGAAAGTGATGCGCGACAACGCTCTCGATCTGATCGGCTCGAATGTCGCCCAGGAGTCACCCAGCCGATAGCGCGAAATATGCGGCTCCCCGTCACCGACGGGGAGCCGCATTGCGTATTCGGGATGTTGCACGGTTCGGGTAGGACTATCGGCGAGCAGTCACTTCACGGTAAACCTGGTGACGTCGAGAATCAGCACGACGCGATCGTAGACATCATCGGGCAGCCCGGCGTCGACGTCACCGTACAACTCGCTGAGCTCACGATAGAAGACCCCCTCATCGTCTCCCAAGACCGTGACCAGCCATCCCTGTGTCTCCAGCGACCTGGTCGGCACATCGGGGTCGGTGATGAGAAACGAGTAGTTCGGGTTCGCCTGCAAGCTGGTGAACTTGCGTCGCGGGATCGTATGGCTCATCCGCAGGTGCGCACCGTCCCAGGTGAAGCGCATGGGCGACAGGTCAGGCGAACCCTGCGGGGTCACGGTTCCGAGAACACCGACGATCGGTCGCTGAAGCAAGTCTTCGTATTCCGTAGGCACCCTTGAGGTCATGAGAGTCTCCACCATCGATTCGCAGTGAGATACACGATTCCGCACCGGCGCGCTGGTCGTCGCCGCAACAGAACCCGTATATTGATATAGTTACTGTATAGATTACAGTATGCCGTGTCGCCCGGCGATGACCTCTGCCCCGAATCTCTTCACGAACTGCGTAGCGGCGGCCGGGCTGGAACCGTCGACGTGCACAACAGCCCAGGTGGCGCCACGCTTTTCGAGGTCGTCCAGATAGCCCGACGCCGCCAGGACCGTATCGGTATCACCGAAGTCCAGGTGCGGACATACGACCTGGATGTCGACCGCGTCGGCATCTCGGCCCGCTGCCGCCAGACCATGGCGCAGGTCGGCCACCGCGGCACCGAACGCCTCGACGCTCTCGATAGCGGTCGTTCGCATAGCAGCGGCCATGCCGGCATCGGCGATGATCGGCATCCACCCGCTGCCGTGCCGGACGACGCGGCGCCGAGCCGCCCTGCCGTTACCGCCGATCCACAGCGGCGGGTGCGGGCGCTGCGCGGGAGACTGCAACCACAGCGGCCCCGGCGCGCCGAAACCCACTCCCGCGACCGGCGTTTCAGGGTCGGCCCAAATGCGCCGCAGCGCATCCAGCGCTTCGTCCAGCAACTCGCCGCGCCGGTCATGATCGACGCCGACAGCAGCGAACTCGGCCCGCAGGTATCCGGCTCCGACACCGGCGATCAACCGACCACCCGAGACGATGTCCAGACTGCCCAGCGCTTTCGCGGCGAGGTAGGGGTTACGGAACGGCAGTACATACAGATTTGTGAGCAATCGAATACGCGTGGTGAACCCCGCCATATAGCTCAGTGCCGCGATCGGGTCGAGAGTGTTGTGACCCCCGTTGTGCCGCCACTTCAACGACGGCGCCGGGTGTTCACTGAGCGCCACCGCGGCGAAACCGGACTCCTCGGCTTGGCTCACCACATCACGAATGACCGCGGGGTCCAAGAACGCGTCGGATGCCGTCGGCAGCTCGGCGGGATACTCGAGAACGTACTTCATTGCGCGAATTCCTTTGTCCAGATCACCGCGCACGTCGTTCGCGCACGACAGCGTGCCACTGGCCGACGAACCACGTCGAGCGCAACAGTGGCCAACTCGGTCTTTCTTACTGTATAGCTTACAGTACAATGGTGCGCCAGAGTGGCGTGGTGACGAGCGATGAGGTGAGCTGTGCACATCCCTGTTCAGGACGAGTCGGAAGGTCCGCTTGCCGGGATCACGGTCGTCACGCTCGAACAAGCGGTGTCGGCACCGATGTGCACGCGCACACTGGCCGATCTGGGTGCCCGGGTGATCAAGATCGAGAACCCCCGCGGCGGCGATTTCGCGCGACATTACGACGACGTGGTCCACGGGCTCGCCGCGCACTTCGTCTGGGCCAACCGCGGCAAGGAGTCGATCACTCTCGACCTCAAAAATCCGGACGGGATGACGGTCCTGCACCGACTGCTCGACACGGCGGATGTCTTCGTCGCCAACCTGGCCCCGGGGGCGACCGCAGCACTGGGTATCTCACCGGTCCAACTCGCACAGCGACACCCGGACCTGGTGGTGATGGAGATCGACGGATACGGCGCGGGGGGACCGCTGTCCCATAAACGCGCCTACGACCTGTTGATCCAGGCAGAGTCCGGAGTCTGCGCCGTCACCGGCTCGCCAGGGGCACCGGCCAAGCCGGGCCCGCCCATCGCGGATGTGAGCTCGGGTCTGTATGCCGCGCTGACGATCCTGGCGATGATCTGCGCCAGACGATCACCCGGTGCGCGCACCGGCGGCACCGCCGAGCCTGCCCCGTTCACCCACGCATCGGTGAGCTTGTTCGATACCGCCGCCGAATTGATGGGCTACCAGCTCACCTACACCCGCCATACCGGTGTCGATCAGCAACCGCTCGGGATGAGTTCCCCCGCCGTCGCACCGTACGGCGCCTACCGAACCTCGGACGGCGAGACCGTGGTTCTCGGCACCACCAACGACCGTGAATGGCAGCGCCTCGCCCGGGATCTGCTCGATCGGCCCGACCTCGCCGACGACCAGCGCTACGCGGGCAACCTCGACCGGGTCCGACTCCGGACCGAACTGGACAACGAGATCGCCCAGTGGTGTGCGCGCCATGACGCAGCCACCGTCCAAGCTCGGGCCGATGCGGCAGGCATCGGGAACTCTCGTTTCAGAACGCCGCGCGAGGTCATCGCGCACCCTCATCTCGCGGCGCGCGACCGATGGCAAGAGATCAGCACTCCCGCGGGTTCGGTGACAGCCCTGTTGCCGCCTCCGGTCATCGCGGGCTTCGCGCCGCCGATGGGTGCGGTACCCGGTCTCGGCGAGCACACCGAGACAGTCTTGGCAGCAGCAGGATTCACACCTTCGGACATCGCGGAACTCCGTGATCGCGGTGCGATCGGCACTACCACTCCCGCCCCGTCCGCAGTGACGGCGACGAAAGGATGACCCTGTGACAGACGAGCCCGTACTGCTCATCGGCAACGCCGGCGGCGTGCGCACGCTGACGCTCAACCGCCCACGTCGTAAGAACGCGATCAGCACCCCGCTGTGGCACGCGCTGCGGGCGGCACTGCGTGACATCACGAGCGACCCCACGGTGCGGGCCGTTGTACTCACCGGCGCGGGCGAATCGTTCTCCGCGGGAGCCGATCTCGCCGCCACCGAGGGAATGGACGAGTTTCCGGATCCGGCTCGCGAATTGCGCACCATCAACGAGACCGTGCAGTTGCTGCACGAGCTGCGGGTGCCGACAGTGGCCAAGGTGCGTGGCGTTGCGGTCGGCGCGGGATGGAACCTCGCGCTGGCCTGCGATCTCGTTGTCGCGACCCCGCAGGCACGGTTCTGCCAGATCTTCGCCCGCCGTGCGCTGTCGGTGGATTGCGGTGGCTCGTGGTTGCTTCCCCGGCTCGTCGGTTTGCAGCAGGCCAAGCGCCTGACCCTGCTGACCGAGATGATCACCGGCGAGCATGCCGAGGGGCTCGGACTCGTCACCTGGCTGCGGCCTGCCGAGACGATCGATGAGTTCGTCGACGAGATAGCGGGCAAACTGGCGGCGGGTCCGCCCGTTGCGTTGCGGCAGACCAAGAATCTGCTCAATGCCGGATCCGATCGAACGTTGTCCGAGGCGCTGGATGCCGAGGCGAAGGCCGCGGGCGTCAACCTCACGGGGGCCGACGTGATCGAGGCCTTCGCCGCCTTAGCCGAAAAGCGTGAACCGGTGTACGCCGCCGCCGATCAGCAAGTCGCGCTATGACCGGTCGAAAACTCGGGCAGCCGCGTCGCCGACGCGAACGAGGATCGCTCAATCCCGCGGACATCATCGACGGCGCGTTCGAACTCGCCGAACAGGTCTCGGTCGACGGGCTCAGCATGCCGCTACTCGGCAAACATCTCGATGTCGGCGTCACGAGCATCTACTGGTATTTCCGCAAGAAGGACGACCTGCTCAACGCCATGACCGATCGCGCGCTGCGCCAGTTCATCTACGCGGCGCCCTACCCTGCCGTCGACGCGCACGACTGGCGCGAGTCGCTGTCGCGCCACGCGCGCACCATGCGCCGCGCGTTCTTGAACAATCCGATCCTGTGCGACCTCGTGCTGATCCGTTCGGCGCTGAGTCAGCACGCGGCGAGGTTGGGCGCCGAGCAGGTGGAGCGCACGGTCGCGAGCCTGGTGAAGGCCGGGCTCTCGGTCGACGAGGCGTTCACCGTCTACTCAGCGGTCAACCTGCATGTGCAGGGCTCGGTCGTCCTGCAACGACTCCACGACAAGAACCAGGAGCTGGGCAGCGATGCGACCGCCTACTACGACGTCATCCACGTCGACCCCGAGACGACTCCGTTGCTGGCGGCCGCCATGGCCAAGGGCAGGCGGACCGGAGCTCCGGACGACCGAAATTTCGAATGGGGGCTGGAATGCATCCTGGATCACGCGAAGCGGGCGATGGAGGAGCAGAGCCGATGAGACAGCCGAAGGATCCAGCCCTCACACCCGCGATCACCGCCGCCCTCGGTGCCGCGGGCGCCGGCCTGGCCGACCGAGTCCGCGCCGATATCCTGCACAGCTCGCGACCGGTGTTCGGCTTCTACCTCGCGCAGACGTTGGACTCGCTCACCACCAGGCTCGCCGACGGCACGAGCCCGCGGCCGGAAACACCAGCCCAGCAGCTGTGTCTGCACCTGATGATCGCCCACGTCCAGCAGCGCTGCGCACTGCCCGGATTGGATCGAGCTCGCGCCGCCCTGCTGCCCGACACGTCCCACGAGATCCTCGCCCGGATACTGGGTGCCTCCGGAAACATCGCCGCGACCTATGATTTCGATGCCCTCGGCCACGCCTTGGCAGTGGGCGGTATGGGTGCGTTCTTCGCGCCGTTCGACTCCGACGAGATGGTGGCCTGAGCGTCCGTGGACGAACCTACCGACTTTCATCCCGACCTGCGCTTTGCCCGATACCTGCCACGCACGGTCGTCGGATCACGGTCGGTGGGTCCCATCCGGAAGCTGACGGCTCGCAGCGGCAGCCGACCACCGTCCGAAGGCGTGCTCGAGCGGGTCGACGCGAATGTCACGGTCCGGCTGTTCCGGCCCGACGGCGCGCGACCGAAAGCACCGGCGGTGCTGTTCGTGCACGGCGGCGGGTACCTCATCGGCAATGCGGCGATGGGCGACGGATTCTGTCGGCGGGTCGCCGGCGAACTCGGTGCGGTCGCGGCATCGGTCGAGTACCGGCTGGCGCCGGAACACCCGTTCCCCGTCCCGCTCGAGGACTGCTACGCGGCGCTGCGCTGGCTCGCGGCTCGATCCGATGTGGACGCTCGCCGGATCGCGCTCGTCGGCGAGAGCGCGGGCGGCGGGTTGGCCGCCGCGTTGGCCCACCTCTGCACGTGGAGTGCCGAGGTGAGCCCCGTTCTCCAGGTGCTGTCCTATCCGATGCTCGACGACCGGACCACCGCCCGCACCTACCCCACTCCCGGCCGGTTACGTCTGTGGAACGAACGGAGCAACCGGCTCGGCTGGCGTTCCTACCTCGGCAGTGCCAGCGGCGACACCGTATCGCCCCTAGCGGTTCCGGCCCGCTGCGACGACATGACCGGGCTCGCGCCGGCCTGGATCGGCGTGGGGACCAACGATCTCTTCTACGCCGAAGACCTCGCCTATGCCGAACGCCTCCGGCAGGCCGGCATTCGGTGCACCCTGCGGGTAGTGCCCGGCGCCTACCACGGCTTCGACCTGGTCGAGCGGCGCACGCCGGTCGCGCGTGCCTTTCGGCGAGCCCGGCTGGATGCCCTCGACGACGCGCTCAACGGCTGGGCAGACCCCGCGTAAGCCGGTGAAGCGTGCTCCGTTTCCCTCGGCAGGCGATGCTTGCTACCTTGTTCAGTACGTTCAACGGTAATATATACCGTATTTAAAACAGTATCGAACCGAAGAGGGAATGCGAGATCCCATGAGCGAGGCCTTCGCCACCGATGTACCCGACGCTCAGAGCGCCCGAGTCGGCGCAGCCCGCGAGCGCTGTCCGGTGAACGAGACCGCACGATCGGCGGCACAGCCTTTGGCCGGGCTTCGGGTAGTGGAGATCTCCAGTTTCGTCGCCGCTCCGCTGGCGGGAATGACACTGAGCCAACTCGGTGCCGACGTGATTCGGGTCGATCCCCTCGGCGGGGCGGCCGACTACCATCGGTGGCCGCTCACCGACGACGGTGCGAGCATCTACTGGACCGGTCTCAACAAGGGCAAGCGCTCCGTCGCGGCGGACCTGCGCGGCTCCGCCGGGCAACAACTGATCTCGAACCTGATCACCGACGGTGGACCAGGCAGTGGCATCCTGCTCACCAACACCGTGGGCCGGGACTGGCTCGACTACGACACTCTCGCCGAGCGGCGACCCGATCTGATCCGGCTCGAGATCCTCGGGCGTGCCGATGGTTCGACCGCGGTGGACTACACCGTCAACGCCGCCATCGGCTTTCCGATGGTTACCGGCCCGGCCGAGCACGCGGGGCCGATCAATCAGGTTCTGCCCGCCTGGGATCTGCTCTGCGGTCTGTACGCCGCGCTGGCGATCACCGGGGCCGTGCGGCACCGCGAGGCGACCGGAGAAGGCAGCAGGATCACGTTGCCGCTGGAGGATGTCGCACTGGCGACGGCGGGAAACCTCGGTTTTCTCACCGAGGCGATGCTGTGCCAGACGCCGCGGCCGCGCCTCGGCAACGCCATCTACGGCCAGTACGGTCAGCATTTCAGTGCGGCCGACGACGCCACGTTCATGATCGTGGCCCTCACCTCCCGCCACTTTCACGCGCTCACCGAGCTCACCGGAACTCGCGCCGCCGTCGACGCGCTGGCCACGGCTCTCGACGCCGACTTCACCGACGAGGGCGCCCGCTACCACCATCGTGATGTCCTCACCGGCCTGTTCACGCCGTGGTTCCGGGCCCGCAGCGGCGTCGAGATCACCGCCGCCCTCGAACAGACCTCGATCCTGTGGGAGCGCTACCGGAGCTTTCACGAGGTAGTGACCGACCCACGGGTCACCGCCAATCCCTTGTTCACGTCGTTGCTGCAACCTGGCATCGGCACCTACCTCGCGCCCAGTGCGCCTGCGTCGGTCGACGGCGCCCACACCGCGCCGCAAGCGGCTCCACGGCTGGGTGAACACACCGAACAGGTCTTACGCGACCGGCTTCACCTGTCGCCGGCCGACCTCGCGCGATTGCGCGAGGCGGCCGTCATCGCGACCGAGAGTTGATCTCGCGGCGAGAACGCGCTCTCGCTAACGCCCGGGTGTCGCGAATACCGCGGTGGTATCTATGGTCTTCACATCGACCACCGAGCCGTCTTCTTCCGCTTTGCCGAGCAGGGCATTGCCACTGCAGATGTTCGGACCGAACGAGATCGGTTTGGTTCCGCATTGGAACGTCGATGCGGGGGTGAGAGGGAGCGGTTCGGGTTCTGCCATCGAATCAAGACGGGCCGCGACCGTCGCGCGAGTGATCTCGCCCTGCATCCCTTCCAACGCGGACCGGAGCCCCAGGATCGCCATATAGGGCGCTGCGGCAGTATCCGGCATCTTGGCACCTGATCCGTCGACCACCGCTTCGAAGAGCTTCGTCTCTTTCGAGGCAGGGTCGACGACACTATTGGCGACGACAAGCAGATCCTGGTAGCCGCCGGGGATCTGCGACGCGATCTCGGAATCGCCGACGCATTGGTTGACCGTCATCACCGGCTGGGTCGCGTTCAGCGTCCGCATGGCCTTGATCGCCGCAGCGCAGAACGAGACATCGCCGAGCAGGTGGAACATATCCGGCTTCTTCTCGAGTGCGGCCTGGATCTGTGGCGTCATATCGGCGGTGCCGAGTGGGATCGCGACCACGTCGGCCTGCGCACCGGCGTTTCCGAACGCGAGGGGACCGAGCTTGGTGAGCGGCTCCACCGCGACGGGCGAATCGACGGTCAGGACCGCGATCTTCTTGTAGCCGTTCTGTTTCGCATACGCCGCCGGTACTCCGATGAGCCCGTTCAGCGGGTTGCCCATCACATAGGTGTTCGGCAGCACCATCGCCTGCCCGCCGCCGGCGAGTGCGAAATAGGGCATGGCGGAGGGCGAGGTGATCGTGGCGATGGTGTCGGAATTGCCGTAGTCACCGGTGACCACGGCGACAGCGTCGGACTGCACGAACTTGTTCGCGCAATTTCGAGCCAGGCTCACCTGGATCTCGTCCTCGCACGTGATGAGCTCGATCGGACGACCGTTGATCCCACCGAGATGGGTATTGACGTAGGCGACGGTCGCTTTCGCTACTTCGAGTTCCTCGGTGTGGACAGGCGCTCGGGGTCCGGTGGTGACGAACCCGAGCTTGATCGGCGCACCCGTTGCCTTGTTCTCCTGGCCGAGCACTGATCTGTCGACCGGAGCCGGTGAACCGCCGTCGCCGCTCGAACAGCCGGAGGCCGACAACGCCACTGCGAGCGCGACATACGGCAGGGCAGCCCACCGGTTCCGTAGGGAAAAGGACATGCTTGTCTCCTGGTGTTGAATCGAATGGGGCGAACTTGCCGTTCACCCCGTTGGCACGGGCACGCATCAACCTGCGGCGGTGCCGGTCTCGCCTCCGAGATACGCGGCTCGCAGACGCTCCGGGAATGCCTTCAGCTCGGTTGCGCTACCCCGGAGAGTCACTTCCCCGTGGACGAGAACGATGGCTTCGTCGGCGATCTCGAGCGCGAGCCGGACGTGTTGTTCGACGAGGACGACCGCGGCACCGGTGGTATCGGCGATATGTCGCACGGCCGGAAGTAGCGTCTCCACGACGACCGGGGCCAGTCCCATGCTCATCTCATCGATGAGCAGCACTGCCGGATTCTGAACCAGCGCCCGCCCCACGGCCAGCATCTGCTGTTCGCCGCCCGAGAGTGCACCCGCCGCGACCTTCCACCGCGGTCGCAGTGCGGGTAGCAGCGCGAGGATCTCGTCCAGGGACGGTCCATTGCGCACGCGGGCGATTTCCAGATTCTCGGAGACGGTCAAGCTGTTGAACAGCGCGCGATTGTCCGGGACGAGAACCACACCCGCGCGATTCGCCTTGGCGGGCTTGCCATTCGGTAGACGCCGCCCGGCCACCGTCACCTCGCCCGCGAGGGCGGGCAGCAGACCGGCCAGCGTCGACATCAAGGTCGTCTTTCCCGCGCCGTTCGGTCCCAGGACGGCCGTCACCGATCCGGACGCGACCTCGAGGTCGAGCTCACGAACGATCGGAAGTTTGCCGTACCCGGCGGTCACGTTGTGCAGTCGGAGAGTCATTCGGCGATCTCCTCGGCGAACATGCTGCCGAGATAGGCCTCGGCGACCGTGCGATCGTTTCGGATCTGCTCGGGCGTACCCGAGGCGAGGATCCGCCCGAAGTCCAGCACCTGAACGTGGTCACAGATCCGCAGCACCAGACTCATATCGTGCTCGACCAACACGATGGTCACCCCGCTGTCTCGAATGGCGAGCAATCGTTCACCGAGCCAGTGACTCTCGGTGGTATCGAGGCCGGCGGCCGGCTCGTCGAGCAGCAGGACTCGCGGCTTGCCCGCCATCGCGCGCGCGATCGACACCAACTGGCGTTGTCCCTGCGACAGCTCACCCGCGGGCGTCTCGCGGGCGTGCGCCAGCCCGAGCAAGTCGAAGATCTCGTCGAACTCCGCCTCGTCGAAGGCTGCCCGCGCCGTGCCTCGGCCCGACAGTCCGACCACGACATTCTCACGAACACTCAGATCCTCGTAGAGTTCGATCGCTTGGAACGTACGGCCGAGACCCGCGTGAATGCGCTCGTGGGTCTTCTTGTTCCCGAGCGACTCGCTGCCGATGGCGATGGTGCCCTCGGCACGCACCGACCCGCTGATCGCGTCGATCAAGGTGGTCTTTCCCGCACCGTTCGGACCGATGAGACCGACTATCGCGCCGTCGGGCACCTCGAATGTCACGTTGTCGACAGCGACGACACCTCCGTAGCGGACTGTCACGTTGTGGAGTCCGAGCAGCGGGTCGCCTCCTGGCACCGCAGTCGGCTTCGGCGCGGCGACCCCGGTGCCGGCCAGCGACCCCGTACGGCCAGACGACTTCGGACCGGTACGCGCGAAGGCCCGCTGGACAGGGGCGACAATTCCCTCCGGATTCGTCAGCACGGTCTGCAGCAGCCCGATACCCACGATCACCTGATACCAGCTGCCCGCCTGGTCACTGATCTGCTCCAGCAGCAGAAAAGCCACACCGCCGGCGCCGATTACGCCACTGAGCACACCTCCGGAAATCGACGTGACACCCGCGAGGTAGACGGTCGCGAACAAAGTCACACCGGCCAGCGCGGTGAACGATTGGAACGACACGTTCGTCTGCTGATAGGCGAGCAGACTGCCGCCGAGTCCCGCGATGAACGCGCCGATCGCGAACGCGGACAACTTCGTCCGCACCACATCGACACCCGAGGCGGCGGCCGAACGCTCATTTGCCCGAACCGCCAGCATCCGTGTACCGAGTCGGCTTCGCCGCAGGTACCCGACCCCGAGTCCGACCACCGTCAGCACCATCAGACAGAACAGCCCGAATTCCACTCTGGGATAGTTCTCGCCGCGCCCGATTCCGAGGCTGTACCCGAATACGGTCGGGTCCGGAATGTTGATTCCACCCGAACCGACGAAATCCAGATTGCGGAACCACAGTGCTTCGATCGCATAGGCCAGCGCCAGGGTGACCACAGCGACAGTGAGCCCGCGAATCCGCAGCGCGGGTAGTCCCACGACCACACCGAGCACGGTCGCCACGAGCGCCGCGAGCAGCGGAGCGAACGGGAACGGTATGCCCCAGTTCTCGGCAATCGGTCCCAGTATGTACGCGGCGGCGCCGGCGAGGGCGAGTTGAGCGAGGGACACCTGACCCGCGTATCCGGTGACCACCACCTGGGACAGACCGATGACGGCCAGGATAACAGAGGTGATCAGCGCGGTGCGCAGGTCGTTTCCGGCGAATACCAGTGCCAGGCCGACCACCACCACGCCCACCCCGGCGCTGGACCACAACCGGCGAGGGTAGGGCGCGTTGCCCAACTCGGCGACGATGACCGCGCCGCGTGATGGCAACGGCCTGGCCCGCGCGACCAGCACGACGAGCAGCACGAGCAGTGGAACCAGCTCGACCAAACCGCTGGAGGGTAGCCACTCGTATACCCGCGAGAGGTAGGTGGCTTCCGACTGGAGCATGCCGATGGCCAGGCCCGCCAGGACAGCGGCGACGATCGAGGAAAACCGCCCGATGATGGCCGCGGCCAGCGCCGGAACGATGAACAACGAATAACCCGTCGGGGTGAGCGGCACGATCGGGCAGATGAGAATGCCCGCCGATCCAGCCACCGCGCAGCCGATCATCCAGTTGTAGGCCGCGCAGCGATCGGGCGACAGACCGCTCACGTAGGCGCCTTGCTCACTCTCCGCGGTGGCACGGGTGAGCAAGCCGAATCTCGTGAATCGGTAGAGAGCGGCCAGGACCAGAGCGATCACCACGATGGCGATCCCGAAGTACACCCGATCCTGCGGGATCCGAATACCCCCGAGGCTCCAGATGCCGACCGGGAAGATCGCCTTGACCCCGATGGTGTTGGTACCGACCTGTTTGGTCGCTATCGCCACCAAGACGATCATCAACGCGATCGAGGCGACGGCGCGGGCGATCGGCGGAGCCTTGCGCAGGGGACGAAACACGACGATGTAGAGCAGAAGGCCGAACATCGCCGACAGCAGGACCGCTACCAGCGCCGACACCGCGAAGCCCGGATCACCCCCGATACCCACCGATTTGGGCAGGCCGGGGACCAGGATCAAGAACTCGCCGCGCCGCAAGAAGGCATAGATATAGGCACAGTTGAGCGCGATCGCGCCGGTGGCGAAATTGAGGACGCCGGAGCTGCGGTAGATCAGGACCAACGCGATCGCGAGGGCACCGAACACGCCGCCGCTACCGATCCCGAGGATCAGGAACTGAAGATGCTGACTCATGCTCCGAGCCCCTCGACGAGCTCGAAATCCCCTGTGGCCGTAACAGAAAGCATTGAGCGCCTCACTCGCGATTCGGGCGGCAGCACTCGCAGGCCCGAATTGTTCCAACACAGCTGGCGCCCCTGCCTGTCGGCCAGGTCGTCAGGTCAACCATGTGACGCGAGACACGCTACGGTAATACATACTGTAATGGCAATAGGAATCTTCCGCCCACACCGTCTCGACCATCGGATTCCCAGCCGAGCTCGAGGATCAGGCCTGCCTGCGAGGAGCGAGGAGCGCCTGCGCTCTGGCCAGGTGCGGTCGATCCAGTAGCCCACCTCGGTAGCCGATCGCTCCGGTTTCGGGATCGGCGGCGAACAAATCCACGATCTCCTGGGCAGCAGCCAGTTCCTCGACGCTGGGCGCGAACGCCGCGTTGATGATGTCCACCTGATCCGGATGAATGGCCAACATCCCGCGAAAGCCCTCACGACGAGCCTTTTCCGCACGAGCTCGCATACCGTCGAGATCGCGGTAGTCGCCGTGGATGGTGTCGATGGCGGCCACTGCGGCGCTCGCCGCGCCGACCAGACAGAGACTTCGCGCCAACTCGTAGGTGAAGCCGTAGCCGCCATCGGGGCCGCGATGCGTACCGGCCCCCAGCGACGCGGCCAGGTCTTCCACACCCCAACTGAGGGCGGCCAACCTCGGTGCGTCCCGATAGGTTCCGGTGGTGAAGACGGCTTCGGCGGATTCCGGGGCCAGCGCGATCACCTCGATCCGGCCGGGTTCGGCATCGGCGGCGACCTCCAACGCGGACAGATAGTGGTCCAGTGTCCGCACGTCCTGGCCGCCACGGGATTTGGGCAGCATGATTCCGCCCGGTCGCGCGGGCACGATCGCGGCCAGATCCGCCAGCGTGTGTGGACCGTCGAGTGGATTGACCCGAACCCACAGCCGGCGGCGGTCCGATTCCGCGTGCGCGGCGAGGAAATCCGCGGTTCGTTTCCTGGCCGCCGGCTTTTCCGCGGCCGCGACGGCGTCCTCGAGATCGATGAGCACGATATCGGCGGCCCCAGTGGCCGCTTTCGCCATTTTCCGCGCACTGTCGCCAGGAGCGAACAGCCAGGACCTGGCGTCGATTCCGCGGTGTCCGATGCTGCTCATGAACGGTCCCTTCGATGGATTGGGTCGGCCGGTGTGGACACCGCAGCTACGGAGCGAATCCCTTTGCCGTAATCATTACGGTACTACATACAGTAAACAGGCGGCGAGAATATTCGACGCGCCGACGACACCGGTTCGGCTCCTCACCGTGATCGGCTCGACGAGTCGATAGAATGCCTCGCGGTATCATTTACTGTGGCGCGTACCACCAGGGCTGGCGGCGCAGCGTCGACAACAGTTAACGTCGGCAACCCAGGAACTCACAAAGGTGGTTACGGCATGGCGAAACAGCAAGCGACTGCGGATAAGCGGCAACGACGCGAGCGCGGGTCCCTGAACCCGGAGGATATTCTCGACGGCGCATTCGAACTCGCGGAAGATGTGTCCCTCGACAATCTCAGTATGCCGATGCTCGGCAAGCATCTGGATGTCGGAGTCACCAGCATCTACTGGTATTTCCGCAAGAAGGACGATCTGCTCAACGCCATGACCGATCGCGCATTGGAACAGTATGCGAGCGAGGCCCCGTTCATCCAGGCGAGCGACTGGCAGGACACGATGCGCAACCACGCCAGGACCATGCGAGCGACGTTTCTGGGCAACCCCATTCTCTGCGATCTGATCCTGATTCGATCGGCGCTGAGCCCCTTGGCCGCTCGCCTGGGCGCGCAACTGACCGAACAGGTGATCGCGAATCTCATGGAGGCCGGCCTGACGCTCGACGATGCCGTCGACACGTATTCGGCGATCCAGTTGCACACTCGCGGATCGATTGTCCTGCAGCGGCTCTACGACAAGAACAAGGAATCCGGCGACGAGCGCGGCGCCTACTACGAGCATCTGACCATTTCTCCGGAAACCACTCCCCTACTGGCCGAGGCGGGAGCACGGGGCCATCACAGCGGCGCTCCCGACGACACCAACTTCGAGTACGGCCTCGAATCCATTCTCGAGCGCGCGAGCCGATTGATCGACTCGACACGTCCGTCGACACCGCGCAAGAGGGCCGCCCCCGCCAAGAAGGCGGCGGCTGGACCTGCGAAGAAGACGGTCGCGGCGAAGAAGACCGTCGCAGCCGAGAAGACCGCCACAGCGAAGAAGACGGTGGCAGCCAAAAAGACCGTCGCAGCCAAGAAGGTCGCCGCCCCGCGACGAAGCAGGTCCGCCGCCAAAGCCGAATAACCAGCGACATATCGGCATCCGGTTCGATCGCCGTCAGCTCGGCGGACGACGAACGTTCCATGCCCCGGTGAAGGCAGCTTCGCGTTTCTGAGCGAACGCCGCATATGCCTCGGGAACATCGGTTGTCGCGAAGTTCACGGCCTGTGCACGCGATTCACTGGCCAGCGCCTCGTGCATCGTCCGGTCGGCGCCTTCGTTCAGCAGGGCCTTGGTCTGTGCGACGGCGATCGGCGGGGCGGCCGCCAGCCGGTCGGCGATCCGGTCGACGAAGTCATCGATCTCGGGCTCGGGGGTGACCCAGGTGAGCAAACCGAGGTCGAGCGCCGCCGCGGCATCGATCGTCTCGGCGAGCAGCGCCAGCCGCTTGGCCTGCTGCACTCCGACGAGCTTGGGCAACAGCCACGAACCGCCGCAGTCCAGCGAGAGCCCACGACGGGCGAAGACCTGGGAGAACGTCGCGTCCGGCGTCGCGACGACCAGGTCACACCCCAGTGCCAGATTCCATCCGGCGCCGACCGCGACACCGCGCACTTTGGCGACGGTCGGTATCGGCAGATCGTGCAGGCGCTGGGCGACGTCCGAGATCGCCTGCAACTTGGCGAACGGCGCGGCATAGGGATCACTGTCGGTGACGTCGGCGCCGGAACAGAACGATCCACCCGCCCCCGTCAGAACCACCGCCCGCACCGCGGGGTCGTGCGCGATCGTGTCCAGAGCTTCGCGCAGGGCGGTCCACAGCCCGATGGTGATCGCGTTCTTGCGATGGGGGCGATGCAGCGTCAGGGTGCACACCCCGTCGCGCCGGAGTTGATGCAGCACAAGCTCTTCGGTCATCTGGTCGACTCCTGTACTAGAGGAAGAGATCGACGGTCAGCGGCGCGTTCCCCGGAACCGCCCGATACCTGTCCAGGTCGGTGATCCCGTGCTCGGCCAGGACTTCCTCATCGATCAGGAAGTTGCCCGTCATGCGTTCGGCGGGTGAGGTGAGCACCAGGTAGGCGGCATCGGCGCAGATCGCCGGTGTGCGTGACGTGGCGATCCGCTCCTCGCCACCGGCACGGTTCCGGATCGCCGCCGTGGCGATCGTGGTGCGCGGCCACAACGAGTTCACGCCGATGCCGTCGGCGCGCAGTTCCTCGGCCAGTCCCAGCGTCGTCAGCGACATACCGTATTTGGCGATGGTGTAGCCGAGATGGGCTCCGGCCCAGCGTGGCTCGAGGTTCAACGGTGGCGACAGAGTCAGGATGTGCGGGTTGCGCCCGGCCAGTGCCGATTTCCGCAGGGCCCCGATAGCAAGCTTGGACAGCAGGAAGCTGCCCCGGCAATTGATGTCGAGCATCAGGTCGTAGGCCTTCATCGACAGGGCCTCGGTGGTGGCGAGGTCGATCGCCGATGCGTTGTTGATCACGATGTCGATCCCGCCGAAGCGTTCGACCGTTCGATCTATCGCCGCCGCGACCACCGCGTCGTCGCGCACATCACCGACGACCGCGAGAACCGAGCCGCCGGCCTGTTCGATCTCCGCGGCGGCGGTATGCACGGTGCCCGGCAGCTTGGGGTGTGGCTGATCGGTCTTGGCGATCAGGGTGATGTTCGCCCCGTCGGCGGCCACCCGCTTGGCGATCTCGAGCCCGATGCCGCGGCTGCCGCCCGACATGATCAGGGTCTTGCCCGCGAGTGGCCTGTCACTGTCCGGCATCACCGGCTCCAATCTGTTCGACCCGACTCGAATTCCGCCGAAGGGCAGGGCGAGCCACGCGGGTTCTCCACCGGCTCACCGTCTCGTCCGCATCGCGCACTGCTGTCGAGACGCTGATGAAACCCTTCCAGTTGCCATTACAGTAATATCACCAGTCGAGGTCGGGCGCCAGCGGATGCGGACCCGATCCGCCGAGCGACTTGGCATTTCCACCCTCCCGAAGAAGCAGCACACATGGCCTATGTCATCACCCAGCGTTGTTGCAACGACGCCACCTGCGTCGCCGAGTGCCCGGTCGATTGCATCCGCCCTCGGCCGGACCACCCCGAATTCGCGACGGCCGAAATGCTCTACATCGACCCCGACACCTGCATCGATTGCGGTGCGTGCGCGGACGCGTGCCCGGTCGAGGCCATCTTCCCCGAGGACAGCCTGACCGCATCGCTGGAGCGGTTCCGCGATATCAACGCGACCTATTTCCAGCATCATCCGTTGGGCTCGACGTTCGATTCGATCGCGCCGACGCCCCGGCTACCGACGGGTCTGGACACGCTCCGGGTCGCGATCGTCGGTGCGGGCCCCGCCGCGTGCTACGCCGCCGATGAGCTACGGCGGCGCTGCTCGGCCGAGGTCGAGATCTTCGACAAGCTGCCGACACCATGGGGACTCGTGCGCGCCGGGGTCGCTCCCGACCATCCGGGCACCAAGACCGTCACGCAGTTGTTCGACTCCGCGTTCCGTGGCGACAGCGTCGGCTTTCATCTCAATGTGGAAGTGGGCGAACACATCTCACACGCGGAGCTCATGGAGCACCATCACGCGGTGCTCTACGCCGTCGGTGCGTCGAGCGACTGCCGGATGGGCGTGCCCGGCGAGGACCTGCCCGGTTCGCATTCGGCCACGGAATTCGTCGCCTGGTACAACGGCCACCCCGATTACGCCGATCGCGTCTTCGACCTCTCGGGGCCGCGCGCGGTGATCGTCGGAAACGGCAACGTCGCCCTCGACGTGGCCCGCGTGCTCACCGTGTCACCGGACGAGCTGGCCGGCACCGATATCGCCGACCATGCCCTGGCCGCGCTGCGCGAGAGCAACATCCGTGAGGTTGTGCTGCTCGGGCGGCGCGGCCCGTTGCAGGCCGCCTACACGAGTCCGGAGTTCATGGCGCTGCGGCATCTCGAGGGTGTGGACGTGATCATCGACGAGGCCGACCTCGTGCTCGACCCGGTCGACCACGCTGCCCTGGACCACCCGGACGCCGGGCCGTCACCGCGGTTGAAGTACGCACTGGCCGAGGAATACTCGCGTGACCCGGCCACCCCCGAGAACAAGCGGATCGTGTTCCGCTATCTGACTTCTCCGATCGAGATCCACGGCGGCGAGCGGGTCGAATCCCTCGAGTTCGCCCGCAACGAACTGATCGACCGGGACGGACAACGGGTGGCACGGGCCACCGATCAGACCGAGCGGGTGGAGACCGGCCTGGTGTTGCGTTCGATCGGCTATCGCGGAGTCGCCGTGGCGGATCTGCCCTTCGACGAAGCACTGGGCGTGGTGCCCAACGAGCACGGTCGCGTCATCGGCGCGGACGGCTACCCGGTCGAGGGTGTGTATGTCAGCGGCTGGATCAAGCGCGGGCCGCGCGGTGTCATCGGCTCCAACCGCGTCGACTCTGCGGAGACCGTGGAGCACCTCGTCGCCGATTTCGTCGCGGGCAGACTCACCGCGCCCACCGGCGATCGGGCCGCGCTCACCGCGCTGGTCAACGAGCGGCAACCCGATGTCGTCGATCGCGCGGGATGGAAAGCCATCGACCAGGCCGAGCGGTCCGCCGGTGCGGCGACCGGCCGACCACGGGTCAAGTTCACCGATCACGCCGATCTGCTCGACGCGGCACGGACAGCGATGGCGCGCTCCTGAAACGACTCGACCGCCGCTTCGGTGTCGAAGCGGCGGTCGGTCCGAGTTGCGCGCACCAGATCCAGGCGAGCTGTACGAGCGCCTATTCCCCCGCTGATGCCGCGAATTGCTCTGGCGCCGAGGCCAACTCGACCAAATCGAGATTGTCGGCCGCGAGCGCGGCTCGCGGCAGATAGGGGCCGTTCTTGATCAGGTTCTGAGCTGCTCGGACATCCTTGGGCCTACCGACGCCGAGCACGCCGACCAGGCGATCCTCGACCAGGGTCAGCGCGAGGAACGGTCCTGCATCGACGTCGCCGTAGACGATTGTTTCCGTGCCGTACCCCGGCCAGCCCGCGATCTGGAGGTTGCGACCGAACTGGTTGGTCCAACACCACGGAACTTCCTCATACGGCACCTGCGCGCCCAAGATGGTGTGCGCGACGGCCGCGCCGTGGGCCTGCGCGTGATTCCAGTGCTCGATCCGGTCGGTTCCACCCAGAATCCGGTTCGGCAGCCGCGCGACATCACCGACCGCGTACACCCCGGGCGCGGAGGTCGCCCCGAACTCGTCGACGACGACGCCATCGTCGACCGTGAGGCCCGCGCGGACCGCCAGTTCGGTATCCGGGGTCATGCCGACCGCGACGATCACCACGTCGGCGACCCATTCCCGACCGTCCTCGGCGAACACGCGGGTCCGGCCGTTCTCGTTGTGCGCGGCCGCGAGCCGTGTTCCCGTATGCACGCGGACCCCTCGATCCCGGTGCAGACGCGCATAGCTCGCCGAGACCTCGGCGGGCACCACCCGTCCGAGCACCCGGTCCGCCGTCTCCAACACCACGACGTCGGCGCCGAAAGTACGCACCGCGGCCGCCGCCTCCAAACCGACCAGTCCACCGCCGACGACGAGAACACTCGGTACGGCGCCGGTAGCACCGACGCGATCGAGAATCTGCCGCAATCGGGCCGCGTCACGCAGGTGCCGCAGTGTCTCGGCCTCGGGCAGCAGGTCCAGCCGTCGTGGCCTGCCTCCGGTCGCGAGAATCAGCGCGTCATAGGCCAACTGGTCGCCGTCGTCGAACTCCACACTGGCCGTGGCGGTATCGACGGCACGCACGGTCACACCCGTGCGCAACTCGATCGACTTGTCCGCCCAGAACGCGGCGGGCTTGAGCCGCGCCTTCTCCTCGCCGACCGAGCCGGACAGCAATTCCTTGGAGACCATCGGGCGCCGATACGGTGCCGCCGGATCGTCGCCGACCAGCACGATCGATCCGGCGAACCCTTCCTTGCGCAGCGTCTCGGCCGCGCTGGCGCCGGCGACACCGGTGCCGACGATCACCGCCCGGCCGTGTCGCGCGATCGTCACCGATCGACCTCGACCATGTCGAACTCGGCCTTCTCGGCGCCGCAATCGGGGCAGGTCCAGTCCTCGGGGATGTCGTCCCAGCGGGTGCCGGGTTCGATGCCGTCGTCCGGCCAGCCGAGTTCCTCGTCGTACTCCCATCCGCAGATGACACAGCGGTAGAGCTTGTACACCGTCGTCGTGTCGCTCATCGCTCACTTCCCCCAGGGCACGGCTTTGACGAAACCACCCGCATCCACCCGCAATTGGCTGCCGGTGATGTAGCGCGAATCCTCGGAGGCGAGGAAGACCACGAGGTTGGAGACGTCCTGCGGCTCGATGTACGGCACGCGCATCGCCTGCATCGCCGGGAACGCCACCTCGGCATCGGCGCGAGTCGGCGCCTCGAGATCGGGACGGAAGATCTTGTACATACCCTCGTTGTGCAGCATGTCGGTATTGACATTGGTGGGATGCACCGCGTTGACCCGAATGGACTTCTTCGCGAGCTGGACCGCCAGGTCGTTCACGTAGTGCGCGACAACTTGTTTCGCGAGGCTGTAGGCGGAGCCGCCCGGTCCCTGCTTGGTCGAGCTCCCCAGCTGCGCGGCGAGGGAACCGGTGGCGATGATCGACGCCCCGGCACCGAGATGCGGCAGGCTCGCCTGCACCACGTTGAACACACCGACGAGGTCGGTATCGATGGTGTCCGACCAGGATTGCATGGTCTGGCCGCTGCCCAGCGGGGCGATGCCCGCGTTGGCGACCACGATATCGAGCCGTCCCAGCGCCTCGACCCCCTGCGCGACCGCCTGCCAGACGGCGCCACGCTCACGCACATCGACGACCACCGGATGGAAACGCGCACCTTCCTTCTCGACCAGCCTGCCCGTCTCCTCGAGGTCCTCGGGCCGCGCGAGCGGGTAGGTGTTGCCTTCGAGGTCGGCACAGATGTCCAAGGCGATGATGCTCGCGCCCTCGGCGGCGAGGTTCACCGCGTGCGAACGTCCCTGCCCTCGCGCCGCGCCCGAGATGACCGCGACCTTGCCGTCCAATTTTCCCACTGGTGACAACCTTTCAGTACTTCGATGGTGAATTGCTCTGCCGGACAGCGACTCAGCGCTGTCGCGGCGTCCGGGAGCCGATGGTCTTGGTCTCCAGGTATTGCTGGAAACCCTCGATGCCGCACTGGCGACCGACGCCGCTGTTCTTGTAGCCGCCGAACGGCGCGTCGGCGCCGTAGAACATGCCGCCGTTGACGCCGACCGCACCGGTCCTGAGTCGACGGGCGATGCCCATACCGCGTTCGTCGGACTGTGACAGCACCGCGCCCGCGAGGCCGAAGGCGCTGTTGTTGGCGATCCGCACCGCCTCGTCGTCGTCGTCGAACGCGAGCATCACCAGGACCGGACCGAAGATCTCCTCCTGGGCGATCGCCGAGTTCGGATCATCGGTCACGAACACCGTCGGAGCGACGAAGTGGCCACCGGCGAGGTGGGCGGGCAGATCGGCGGGCAAGCCACCACCGGTGACCAGCCGCGCGCCGTCGCGAATCGCCCGCTCGCACATATCGAGTACCCGGGTCTGCTGGGCCGCGCTGATGACCGGGCCGACCAGCGTCTGCGGCAGCACCGGATCGCCCACCGGCACCGCCGCGAACATCGCGCCCACCGCCGCGACCATGTCGTCGAACATCGAGCGGTGCACCAGCATCCGGCTCGTCGCCGCGCACGCCTGGCCCGCGTGCACACAGACCCCCACCGCGCTGCGCAGCGCGTGTTCGGGCTTCGCGTCGTCGAGCACGACGAGCGCGGACTTTCCGCCGAGTTCGAGGAAGGTCCGCTTCATCGTGCCCGCGCTCTGGCGCATCAGCGTGCGCCCGACGCCGGTCGAACCGGTGAACGAGATGAGGTCGACGCGGGGGTCGCTCGCCAGGAGTCCGGCCACCTCGTTGGACGGTGTCGTCACGACATTCACGACGCCCGGCGGGAAGTCGGTGTGCTCGGCGATCAACCGACCGAGCCTGGTCGCGTTCCACGGGGTGTTCGGGTCGGGTTTGAGCACGACGGTGTTTCCAGCGGCCAGCGCGGGTCCCAGCTTGTTGAGGATCACCTCGAGCGGGAAGTTCGACGGGCAGATCGCGGCGACCACACCCACCGGTTCCTGTACGACGATGCGCCGGTTGCGATCGCCGAAGACGCCGCCGCCCGCGAGAGTCCGCTCCCACTCGAACTCGTCGATCAGGCCCGCCGGATACCGCAGCGCTTCCGCCAGCGGCCACTCCAGTTGCGCTGTCTGCGTGGTCATCACCGGGCAACCCACCTCGGCGACGAGTTCGGTGCGGAACAGCTCGAGCTCCGACTCCAACGCGCGTTGCAGCTGTTCGAGGCAGCGGCGGCGCAGGTCCCGGTCGGTCGACCATGTGGTGTCGTCGAACGCCCGGCGAGCGGCGGCGATGGCGCGCAGCATGTCCTGTTCGTCGGCCGCCGCGGTGGTGCCGAGCACTTCCCCGGTGGCCGGACTGCGATTGTCGAACGATGCGCCCGACGCCGCTGCCGTCAGCTCACCGTCGATGAGCATGCGGAATTCGGCCTCGGCGGCTGCCTGACGGCCCCACTCCGGACTCAGCGTCGTCCGCTCTTCGACGATGTCGCTCACATTGCCTCCCGATGGCCATCCTGGATGAGTAACTGTAATGATTACCGTATAGTACTTCACGACACGTATCAATTGCGGGAGAGGAGCACCGATGTCCGGTTTGCTCAGTGGCGTCACAGTGGTCGAATTGGCATCGTGGACCTACGTGCCCAGCGCGGGAGCCGCGCTGGCCGACTGGGGCGCCGATGTCATCAAGATCGAGGACACCAACGGCGGCGATCCGTGCCGCAACCTGACCATCGGCGGCCTCGACGGCACCGGCACCGAGGTGCGTGCCAACTTCATGATGGAGCTCGGCAACCACGGCAAACGCAGCATCGGCGTCGATATCAAGTCCACCCAGGGCAGGCAGATCCTCGGCCGATTGATCGCCGGAGCCGATGTCTTCCTGACCAATTGGCTCCCCGCGCCACTCGAGCGAGCCGGCTTGACCGTCGAGCAGATCCGCGAGTTCAACCCGAACGTCATCATCGTCCGAGGCAGTGGCCACGGCAGCCGTGGCCCGGAGAAGGACCGCGGCGGCTTCGACGCGGCGAGCTATCTGGCGCGCGCCGGCGTCGCGTACGCGCTGACGCCGACGAATTCCGAATTCCCGATGGCCCAGGGACCCGCCTTCGGCGACCTCCAGGGCGGCATCACGCTGGCCGGCGGCGTCACCGCCGCGCTGTTCCACCGCGAACGCACCGGACACGCCCCGCTGGTCGACAGTTCTCTACTGGCACAGGGCATGTGGGCCGTCGCACCGGATATCGCCGCAGCCGATTACTACGACATCGACCGCATTCCGGCCGGCGAGGCGGGTACCGCGCTCAATCCTGCGGCGAACCGCTATCGCACCCGCGACAACCGCTGGGTCCAGCTCGTACTCCTGCAAGCCGACCGTTTTTGGCGCGGATTCTGCGAACGCATCGGCAGGCCCGATCTCGGTGTCGACGAGCGGTTCGTGCCGCTGGCGAACCTGGTCGTCAACCAGGAGGCCGCCACCGCCGAACTGCGCAAGACCTTCGCCGAGCGCGATCTCGCCGACTGGCAGAAGGCGCTCGCCGACGAGCCCGGCGTCTGGGCGACGATCGCGAGTCCACGCGAAGTTCTCGACGACCCCCAGGTCGCGGCCAACGGCTATCTCATGACAGCCACCGACAGCGCGGGCAACGACTACCGAACCGTCTCCGCTCCCGTGCAATTCGACGAGCAGCCCGCACCGGCGAGCCGGGCCCCCGAGTACGGCGAGCACACCGAGACGATCCTGCTCGAGCTCGGCCTGGAATGGGACGACATCATCGCGGCGAAGGAGAGCGGGGCGATCCTGTGACCGCCGAACGCACCGTGCCGCCGATCGGGGCCGAATCATGAAGCGGCATTTGAGCTGCCCGTGCGGTGAATTCCTGATCGGAACCGATGAAGACGACCTGGTCGCCGCCGCTCAGCGCCATCTCACCGAGCAGCACCCCGACCACCGATACAGCCGCGAGCAAATCCTGTTCATGGCCTACTGAACCGACCATGGGCTATATTGTAAGCCTTACTGTAATCATTAAGGAGTGTGATCGTGGATAAGAACGACATGATCCTGATCAGCGTCGATGATCACATCATCGAGCCGCCGGACATGTTCACCAACCACCTGCCCGCGAAGTACGCCGCCGAGGCACCGCAATTGGTGCGCACCGACAACGGCGCCGATGTCTGGAAGTTCCGCGACACCGTCATCCCCAATGTGGCGCTCAATGCCGTGGCCGGGCGCCCGAAAGAGGAATACGGTCTCGAGCCCGACGGTCTCGACGAGATCCGCCCCGGATGTTTCGATGTCCACGAACGCATCAAGGACATGAACGCGGGTGGGGTACTGGCGTCGATGAACTTCCCGTCGTTCCCCGGTTTCGCGGGACGACTGTTCGCGACCGAGGACTCCGATTTCTCCCTCGCCTTGGTCCGGGCCTACAACGACTGGCACATCGACGAATGGTGCGGCGCTTACCCCGGCCGGTTCATCCCGATGGCACTACCGGTGATCTGGGACGCCGAGTTGTGCGCCGCCGAAGTCCGCCGAGTCGCGGACAAGGGCGTGCACTCGCTGACCTTCAGCGAGAATCCCGCCGCGCTCGGCTACCCGAGCTTCCACGATCCGTTCTGGAATCCGCTGTGGAAAGCCCTGGTCGACACCGATACCGTGCTCAATGTCCACATCGGCTCCTCGGGACGGCTGTCCATCCCCGCGGTCGACTCGCCGCCGGATGTGATGATCACCTTGCAGCCGATGAACATCGTGCAGGCCGCGGCGGACCTGCTCTGGTCGCGCCCGGTCAAGGACTACCCGGACCTCAAGATCGCACTGTCCGAGGGCGGCACCGGCTGGATTCCGTACTTCCTCGAGCGCGTCGACCGCACCTTCGAGATGCACTCCACCTGGACGATGCAGGACTTCGGCGGCAGGCTGCCCTCGGAAGTGTTCCGCGACCACTTCATGACCTGCTTCATCAGCGATCCGATCGGTGTCCGGCTGCGCCACGAGATCGGCATCGACAACATCATGTGGGAAATGGACTACCCGCACAGCGATTCCATGTGGCCCGACGCTCCCGAAGTACTCGAGCAGGTACTCGGGCGCGAGCAGGTGCCCAACGACGAGATCGACAAGATGACCCACCTCAACGCGATGCGCTGGTACTCCTTCGACCCGTTTCAGCACATTCCGCGCGAGCAGGCCACCGTCGGCGCGCTGCGGGCGGCCGCGGCCGATCATGACGTCAGCGTGCAGGCCCGCAAGCACAAGAACTCCACATCCGAGGACAAGCTCGAGGCGTTCGCGGCGCAGATCAAAGCGGCTACCGCCCAGAACGCGGGCTGACCGCACGACGACGCGGCCACCCTCGGTCTGCAGACCAGGGTGGCCGCATCCTTCTCCGAAATCGATGAGGTGATGAATTGAGCATTTCGGTAATGCTCGAGATGGTCGCGGCCAGTGAACCGGAGCGGGCCGCGGTCGTCTCCGACGGAACGCGAACGAGCGCGGCGCAATTGAGCGAACTGGCCGACCGGGCGGCCGGACTGATCGGTTCCTCCGGTGCCGAGCATGTCGCGTACGTGGGAACCGGCGGCATCATGCTGCCGCTGTTGCTGTTCGGATCCGCGCGCGCCGCGGTGGCGTTCACACCGCTGAACTACCGCCTCAGCGCTACCGGCCTGCGCGACCTGATCGACCGGCTGCCGAACCCGCTGATCGTTGTCGACTCCGAATACCTCGAGATGGTGGCGGGCTGCGGCAAACAGGTCATCGATTCCGCGTTGTTCCTCGCCGCCCTCCGGACCGCCGACGGGGAGCACACAGTTCAGGACGCCTCGCCCGACGACGTCGCCGTGCTGTTGTTCACCTCCGGCACGACCGCGCGACCCAAGGCCGTCGAACTGACGCACGCCAATCTCACCGGCTACGTGATGGGCACCGTGGAGTTCGCCTCCGCCGAACCCGGCGACGCGGCGCTGATCTGTGTGCCGCCTTATCACATCGCGGGCGTCAGCGCGGCGCTGTCGAATCTGTACGCGGGCCGACGCACCGTGTACCTGCGCCAGTTCGACCCGGTCCGCTGGATCGACCTCGTCCGCGAGGAACAGATCACCAACGCCACGGTCGTACCCACCATGCTCGATCGCATCGTCACCGTGCTCCGTGCCGGGCCCGGCGTCGAACTTCCGACGCTGCGCACCCTGGCCTACGGCGGCGCCAAGGCGCCGCTGCCGCTGGTCCGCGCGGTGCTCGAGCTGCTGCCCGAGGTCGGCCTGGTCAACGCCTACGGTCTCACCGAGACCAGTTCGACCATCGCGGTGTCGACCCCCGAGGATCACCGGGCCGCACACGGGTCCAACGACCCCGCGGTCGCCCGGCGACTCGGCTCGGTCGGGCGGGCGGTGCCCGGTGTCGAATTGCAGATCCGCGACGCCGCCGGTGCGGTACTCGCGCCCGGCGCGGTCGGCGAGTTGTTCGTCCGGGGACCGCAGGTTTCGGGGGTCTACGCCGAGCTCGGTTCCGTCCTCGATGCCGAGGGCTGGTTCCCCACCAAGGACCTCGCCGAGCTCGATGCCGACGGCTATCTGTTCATCGGTGGCCGCTCCGACGACACCATCATCCGCGGCGGGGAGAACATCGCTCCCGCCGAGATCGAGGACGTGCTCGTCGAACATCCCGATGTTCGCGAAGTCGCCGTGATCGGCGTGCCCGACGAACAGTGGGGACAGATCATCGTCGCCGTCATCGTCGCCTCCCCCGGCGCCACGCCTGATCCGGAACTGCTACGCGCCCACGTGCGGGCCAATCTGCGTGGGTCGCGCACGCCGGACCGGGTCGTCTTCCGCGACGACCTTCCCACCACGCCGACCGGCAAGATCCTGCGGCGCAACCTCATCCAGGAGATCTCCTCCGCCCCGTCCATCCTCTAGGAGTCATCGTGATCAAGAGCGGCACCCGGCTGACGAGCCAGGTCTGTGAAACACAGGTCATCGTCATCAAATCCACCGACGCCATCGACGACTTGCGTTGTGGCGGTGCCCCGATGGTGCCGCTGGGCAGTGAGACCGGCACCGGGGCGGTCCTCGATCCCGCGTTCGCCGGCGGCACCGCGGTCGGTAAACGCTACGTCCACGACACCGGCGCCGAGCTGCTCGTCACGCGAGCGGGCAAAGGCACCCTCGATGTGAACGAGATCCCGCTCGGTCTCAAGGAGGCCAAGCAACTGCCGTCCAGCGACTGATCGGACGACCTACGCACACGGCGCTCCAGCCTCGAGAAGGCTGGAGCGCCGTTTTGTTGTCGCCGACGAGGTTGCCTGCCTCAGCGCCAAGCGGCTATCAGCTCGGCGGTCGTGGTGACGGTGGCGATCAACGACAAGGTGTTGTCGATGATCGCCTCGCCGTATTCGCTGGGTACGCCCGCGACCGCATCGCGGGGCAACACGACATCGTAGGCGGCGTTGACCGCGTCCATCACCAGGTTCGGAATCGCCACATTCAGCGAAACACCCACCACCACAATGGTCTTGACACCGAGGTTGCGGAGCACGGCGTCGAGGTCGGTGCCGCCCATCGGCCCGAGACCGTGCTGTCGGCCGAGTACCAGATCGGTGGGTTCCGGGCCCAGTTCGGGCAGCAGGGTCGCCCCCTCACTGCCCGGGGTCACCGCGACACCGCGGCGCCCGAGGGCGAACAACTTCGCGTTGTGATTGGAGCCGAGACCGTCCGCACGCCGCCACACCAGACAGTGCACGACCCGCACCCCGGCGACCCGGGCCGCCGGGAGCAGGGTCGCGATATTGGGCAACGCGGCCCGCCGGGCCTCACGCGCGAGCGCGGGCAACCCGGCGGCGGGGCCGACCACCGCGCCTTGGCATTCCTGGGTGATCACGGCGGTATGGGCCGGGGCCACCAGATCAGCCAGTGACCGCACGCTCATCCGCTCACCGCGCGGACGATACTGCCGCGGCGTCGGCCGGTGGCACGTCGTAGAACTGGGCAGCCCACTGGCGCAGCGACAGATACGGTTTGGCGTCCTTGGGCGAGAGCGGGGGCTTCTCCACGTATTTCTGGTAGCGCCAGATGTCGAGGTCTTCCCAGACCGTCACCAGGAATTGCTTCTCCACCCGCGCACGAACTTCCGGCGGCGGCACATCGCCGTCGTCACCCGGGTTCTTCGGCCACCAGATCGAATAGAACAGATCCGAGCACTCGTCGTCGACCGGAGTGGTCGCGAAGATCAGCCGGTGCTTCGATGACCCCTCGAACGCGCTGATCGAACCGCCGAGACCGAACATCTGGGCGTGGATCTTCAACGCCATCTTGCTCGGGTCGTCACTGCGCGCGTCCGGCCATCCGGTCAGGAAGTTCCACGTGTGGTCGACCGCGCTGTAGTCCAGCATCTGCGGGGTGACCGTCGCGCCGTGTACATACTCGAAATGCAAACTGTCCGGACCGTTCTCGAGCACCACCTGTGGGTGCACGGGCTCACGTTCGGTCTTGCTCGAGAACTCCGGGTACGGGCGGTAGTAGGCGTCCGGATCGGAACCGAGATCGGGGAACATCGTGAGGATGTCGGGCATCTCCCACTGCGGCGGCTTTCCCTCCGGGTGGTGCCACATGAACACACACCCGTTCTGCTCGTTGACCGGATACACCTGCAGACGCAGACCACGATTGACGCGGTCCTCGCCGGGGATGTTCTTGTTCCGGCCGTCCGGTCCCCAGCGCCAGCCATGGAACGGGCATTCGACACAGTCGCCGACGACCTTGCCGCCGTGGCCGAGATGGGCGCCGAGATGCTTGCAGTGGCCGGTGAGGATGTGTACCTCGCCCGCCTCGTCGCGGTAGCCGACCAGATCCTCGCCGAAGTACTTCAACGGGCGGGTCTCGCCGATCGGGAACTCGGCCGACCAGCCGACCATGAACCAGCCGGTGACCTTCCAGGTGAACGGAACCTTCACAGCAAACCTCCAGTGCTGGGCAACTTTCCAGGATTTCGGTCTCGGTCGGCCGAGCCCGGCGCGTTCATGTGGTGACGATGGTGGCGCCCGCGGTGCCGGGAGCGCCGTAGAGCAGAGCGAACCCGGCTGTGGGTGTACCGCCGACCTGCCGATCGCCCGCGGTGCCGCGCAGTTGCAGGACGAGCTCGTGCAACTGGCGCATGCCGGAGGCACCGATCGGTTCGCCGTTCGCGATGAGTCCGCCGTCGGTGTTCACCGGCAGAGATCCGGAGATCTCGGTCGCCCCCTCGGCGATCAGCCGTTCCTGCTCGCCGTCGGCACAGAAGCCCGCTTCGGCCATATGGATGATCTCGGCGCCGGCGTCGGTGTCCTGCAACTGGACCACATCGATGTCGCCGGGCGAGACCCCCGCCGACTCGAACGCGCTGCGCGCGGCATAGACCGAGGGCGAGACATCCTCCTGCACCGGGGCGTAGGTCGTATTGACCTCATAGGCGCCGTAGGTCCGGGTCCGTACCTCGACAGCTCGCACGAAGATCGGTTTGCTCGTGTACCGGTGCGCGATGTCGGCCCGGCACATGATCACCGCGGCCGCGCCCTCATCGGGCGCGCAGAACATGTAGTGGGTCAGGGGGTAGTTGAACATCGGCGAGTCGAGAATTTCCTGCTCGCTGATCGGCTTGCGCCGGAAGGCATTCGGGTTCAAGCCGCCGTTGCGGTAGTTCTTGGCGGCCACCTTTGCCAGGGTCTCCTGAGAGATACCGTGGTCGTGGAGGTAGCGATTGGCCTTCATCCCGAAGAACTTCGTGGTCAGGTATTGACCGTTCTCGCCGTACCACTTGGGCATGCCGACCAGAGTGGGGTCGACGGTGAAGGCACCACGCGGATGCTTGTCCATCCCGATCGCGATGCCGATGTCGTACTTACCGAGCCGGATCGCGTCGGCGCAGGCTTCGGTGGCGCTGGCGGAGGTGGCGCAGGCGTTGAAGACATTCGTGAACGGAATACCGGTCAGTCCCATCATGCCCACGATCGCGTCGGGATTGGCGACCTCCCAACTGCCGCCGACCGCGAATTGCACATCGCGCCATTCCAGCCCGGCGTCGGTGAGCGCGGCCCGGATCGCGTCGGTGCCCATCTGCATGGCGGTCTTGCCCTCGAATCGGCCGAAGGGGTGCATCCCCACGCCGATGATCGCTACCTCGTTGGTCATGTCAGAACTCCTGTCCCTCAGGCGGGTTGGAAGGCGAAGGTGAGAACCTCGGCGCCTTCGGGGTCGGTGCCGAGCGGAACGGTCGTGAGCACGACGTCCATCCCGAATTCGAGCTTGTCCGGGTCGTTCTCGGTGAGTCTGGCCTCGACCCGGATCACGTCACCGAGCTGCACCAGCCCGACGCCGAAGGGCACGAAGGTCCGGGCCGTCTCGTCCCCGAGATAGGGCGCGCCCGGCAGGAATCCCTGGGTGGTCCAGGCCACCAGGGTTCCGGTGCGCGGCAGGGTGATCTGTTCGATCGACGGGCGGCTGCACCGCGGGCACAGGTCCTGGATCGGGAACACCGCCGCACCGCAGTCGGTGCACGATCCGCCGACGAGGTGGAACTCCTCGGCGGGCCAGTTGGAGATTTCCGGAGCGATCATTCGTTGCATCTATGGTTCCTCGACTTCTGATCGGTAGCGGGCGGGGGTCGATCGCAGCGCGCATTCCTCCACGAACGACAACAGGCCCAGGTGATAGGCCGCGGCGCCGTAGCCGACGCTCAGGTTGTGCCCACACCCGTATTGCACGTTGTTCACGAAACGTGATGTAGCGGTGAATAATTCGGCGATCCCGGCGCGGGCAGCCGGGTCGGTTCGCCACACCTGCTCGTACTCGGCGTCGGTCACCCGGACCGGGACACGCATCCGGGCGGCGAGCGTCGGGAAGTCGGTCGGCCAGTCGTGCACGACGGCGACCTCGTAGCCCGGCGTGCCCGAGGTCAGCAAACGCCCGCCGAGGACCTCCGGCGGGTAGCTGTCCTGTGGGAACCACAGCAGTTCGCGAATTCCGCCTGCCCTGCCCGTCTTCCGGATCTTTTCGATGACCCGGATGGCCTCGGGACGCTTGTCGACACCGGTGCCCGCCAGTTCGAGGCCGAGCAGTTCGGCGCCCCGATCGTCGGCGGCCATCCGCGCGGCCAGGTCACAGCCCGCCGAATGTCCGGCGAGGAAGACCCCGGCGCCGCGTTCGCTCGTTCCCAGCAGCGCGTCGATCGCGGCATAGGTCGCGTCGACGCGGCGCTGCGGCTCGTCGAACAACTCACCCCACGGTTCCGAAGCGCCGTATCCCGGTCTGTCGAGCGCGAGAACGGTGAAACCCAGTCGGGCGCCGACCCGTAGCAGCGACAGCGACGGCCGGTCCGGTAGATCGAAATAGCGCGCCGTCGTCGCGCCGCCGTGCACGGCGACCAGCACGGCGCGAGGATCGGCGACCTCGGCGCACAGCGCCGACATCCGGATTCCCGCGACCTCGACTTCCCTGGTGACGACGCTGTCGACGGCGCTGTGCTCCGGCAGCAGGCCGGTGCCCTCGGCGCTCACGAGTCCGCCCGCAGCAGCATCACACCGCTGGGAGTCAGTCCACCGCTGCTGACGACCGCGACCCGGGCCGCTGGAATCTGTCGCTGCCCAGCCCCGCCACGCAACTGCGTGATCGCCTCGTGGATCAAACCCATGCCGTGGGTGCGCCCGTGCGAGAGCTGCCCACCGTGGGTGTTCAGCGGCAGCACTCCGTCGCGCGCGATGTTCTTGCCGCCCTGGAGGAAGTCCTTGGCCTCGCCGATACCGCAGAAGCCCAGCGCCTCGATCCAGGACAGACAGTTGAAGGTGAATCCGTCGTAGAGCTCGGCGACATCCACGTCGTCGGGCCCCAGGGTGGTGCGCGACCACAGATGCGCCGCCTGGCCGAGCACCTGCGGTTCGTGGGTGAGCGTGCTCTGATCCCATTCGAGCCGTTCGATGATCTGGGTGCCGACCGCCTCGACGAAGACCGGTGGTCGGGCCAGATCGGCGACGGTTTCCCTGGCCGAGACGATCACGGCCACCGCACCGTCACACGGCACGTCGCAGTCGTAGAGACCGAACGGTGTGGTGATGGTGCGGGCGGACAGATACTCGTCCATGGTCAGTGGGTCCCGGTAGATCGCGGAGGGGTCGAGGGCCGCGTTGGCTCGCTGATTGAGCGCGATCCAGCCCAGCGTCTCCCGATCGGTGCCGTAGCGGTGGAAATGCCGTTGCGCGGTCTGGGCGAGCAGGTGCGCCGCCGAGATCGCGCCGAACGGAGTGAGCCACGGGTCGGTGATCCCGCCGGACGGCGTGATCGTCCCGGCGCGAACGTGTTCGGCGTAGGTGGATTCCCACACCGTGCGAAAGCACAGCACATGACGAGCCAGACCACTGGCCACCGCGAGCATCGCCGCGATCACCGAGCCGCCGGGGCCGAAGGTCTCCGCGCTGCCGTTGTACCAGGTCGGGCGGATGCCCAGGGCCGATTCCACCGCCGTGACGCCGCCTTCGGAGAAGGGCCCGAAGTTTCCCGACCCCGGATAGGTCGACAGACCGTCGATGTCGTCGAGGTCGAGTCCGGCATCGGCGACCGCCGCCCGGCACGCCGCCAGGGTCAGCGACAGCGGGTCGGCCATGAGCCGCCGCCCGATCTCGGACCGGCCGATCCCGGTGAAGGCGACTTTGTCCTCGAACTTCTCGCGCGAGGCCATCGGCCGCACATGCTCGCGCACGGCGGCCGGGTCGATCGGGTCCACCGGCATCGCCGCGGGCGGCGATGCCGGATCCGCCGGGCGGAACAGCGGTAGCCAGGCCGAACCCGCCTGCTGGAACACCACCGCCATCCGTTGGCCGAGCACGAGATCGGCGGGATCGCAGTCGATCACATTGGTGGTCAACCGGACTCGCGAGTCCTCCTCGAGCGCGACCTGCGCGACGACATAGGGCGCGGGCAGCCCGGGCACCGCGAATCGCTCGTTGACCGTGAAACCGATCAGCGTGGCGAATCCCGAGACCACGCTGATCTCGAGCTGATCGGCACGGCAGTACCGGCACACCGGTTGCGGCGGATGGATCAGCGCCGCGCAGGAGCGGCACTGGGTGATCCGCAAGCGACCGTCAGCGCCGGAGGCCCAGTAGAAAGCGGTCTCCGGCGTGATCGGCGGCGGCGGCCGTTGCGTGGTCTCGGCCACGGGTGCTCCTTCCGAGCGCGATCAGCTCGCCTGCGCCTTGGGTTTGGCCGGCAGTGAGTAGTTGGCCCGGCCGAGCCCGAGAATGTGCTGGGCGATCATGTTGCGGAACACCTCGAGCGTGCCGCCGTAGATGCCGCACAGCGGCGCCCAGCGGTAGATGTATTCCATCCCGCCGTTGTCGGCGGCGCCCTCGGTCTCGATCGGCAGCGCGGCGGCGGGGCCGAGGATGTCCATCAGCTCGGGTGAGATGTCGCGCATGGCCTGCGCGATGGCGACGCGGCCGAACATGTGCGGCGCGGCGAGCGCGGCTTCCATCCGCGCGATACTGCGGCCCAGGCGATAGCCGACCGACCGGTCGTCGAGCAGACGACGCCCGTCGGGACCGGGACGGGCCGCGATGGCGACCACCTTCTCGACCGAGGTCGCCATCATCGTGCCCTGGTGGATGAGGATCGAGACATCCTGCAGGCCGTCGTCATCGGCGCCGACCACACCGTGTTCCTCGTTGAGGGGGCCCATCAGCACGGCCCACCCGCCGTTCACCTCACCGAGACGGTACTTGTCGTCGACCCGGACATCGCTGTAGTAGACGATGTTGGTCCGATCACCGTCGACGGTGCGGATGCCCTGGATCTCGATGCCGGGGCTGTTCAGCGGCACCAGGAACATGGTGAGGCTCTTGTGTTTCGACGCCTCGGGGTCGGTATTGGTGATCAGGAAGACGTACTGGCAGTTGTGCGCGCCGGTGGTGAACATCTTCGAGCCGTTGATCACCCACTGGTCGCCGTCACGCACCGCCCGCGTCTTGCACATCGCGACGTCGGACCCGCCGTCGGGCTCGGTGTATCCCAGGCACAACCGGATCTCACCGCGCTCGAGGCCGGGCAGTACCTCTTCCTGCAATTCGGCCGAACCATGTTTGCGCACGGACTTGGAGACGATCGCGGTCGTACCCCAGGTGACCCAGGGAATGTGGACCCGCCGCTTCTCCAGGTCCCACATCCGGCGCCGCAGGCGATTGAGCCCGCCGTCCGCTTCGTCGGCGAGCTCCGCCTTCAGCCACCCGGCCGCGCCGAGCGCCTCGTGCACGCCTGCGTCGAAGTTGTCACCGGTCTCGCGATCGCGGCGACGCACCTCGTCGGTGACATGGGTGGTGAGAAAGGCTCGTGCGCCGTCCAGGAATTCCTGGTCATCGGCAGAGAGTTCGACTCGTGAGAAATTCATGTTCTACTCCGTCCTAGGCCGACGCTGCGGCGAAGAGTTCAGCGACCTGCACTGCGCTGGCGCCCAGATCACCGGCGGCCAACGGCCAGCCCCGTGCCCGCACCAGATAGGCCGACGCGGCCGCTTCCGTCGCGACCCCGAGTCCGCCCTGCACCTGGACGGCCATCGTCGCCGCCCGCGGCGCCTCCTCGGCGATGAAGACGAACGCCGCGGCCGACAGACCGGGTTGCGTGTCGGGCTCGTGTTCGAGGAACCACGCGGCGCGCCGGGTCAGGTTGCGCGCGGCATTGACCGTGATCGCGATATTGGCCAGTGGATGGGAGATGCCCTGCAGGGTCGAGATCGGGACACCCATCGTGTAGCGGGTGGTGGCGAATTCCGCGGCGATCCGGAGGGTTTCGTCGATCAGCCCGACCAGGGCCGCGGCGGTGAGCACGCGCCATTCGTCGAGCGCCCGGTGGTACTCGGTGAGCGCCTGCGCGCCACTGGCCAGCACGGTCCGGCGGTCGGCGGCGGCCGGGTCCACCCAGGCCATCGGCAGCCGGCCGATGTTGTCGACCTTCGCGGGGCGGGTATCGAAGCTCACCCGCACGATGTCGTCGCCGTCACGGACGATGATGTCGTCGGCGACCGAGCCCGCGGCGATGAGCCGCACGCCGGTCGCGGGGTCGACGCGGGTATCGAGGGCGAGCAACCGTGTGCCCTCGACCACCTCGGTGCTGTCACTCTCGCCCGCGGTCAGCGCGCCGAGTCGGCCCAGCAACCGTGCCGCGCAGATGTGATCGATCCACGGCAGCGGAGCGATCACCCGTCCCAATTCCTCAGCTACCAAGGACAATTCGACCAGGGTCGCGCCGTCACCGCCGACCGCTTCCGGCAACGCCATCGAGGTCGCGCCGGTCGCGCACAGCTGCTCCCACAGATCCTTGTCGAATCCGGTCTCCTCCGCCGCGCGGACGGTCTCGAGGGAACACCGCGAACGGAAGAACTTCGCGTAGACGGCCTGGAGTTCGGTTTGATCCGCCGACAGGCTGTAGTCCTGTCGACGCAGTTCATATCGGTCCAACATCGTATTTCTCCTGATTGCGGCGCGTCAGTCGCCGACGGATCGGTCGCCGAAGAAGAACTCCTGCGCGTTGTTGTAGAGGTAGTTGTCGAGCACGTCCGCGGGCAGATCCAAGGCCTCGGCCTCGGGCACCAGCCTGCGCATAGCGAGCACCGGCCAGTCCGAACCGAAGATGACCTTGTTCTTCCCCCGGGTGCGCATGAAGTGGATCAAGCTGTCCGGCAACCTTTTCGGTGACCAGGCCGAGGTCATCAAGCGCAGGTTCTCGTATTTGATGAGCAGCCGGATCGCGGTGTCCCACCACGGATCGGCGCCGTGGATCATGCACAGTTTCAGTTCGGGGAACTGGTAGCACACCCGGTCCAGATAGATCGGATTCTGGACCTCACCCGGGATCGGCGGGCCAGGAATGCCGGTGTTCATGCACAACGGAAGACCGATCTCGGCGCATTTGTAGTAGAGCGGGTAGTACACCGCGTCGGTCGGCGGATACCGGCCGTCGCCCCAGAAACTCGCCCCGGTGGTGGTGTAGGTGACGGGCAGGTCGCGCACCAACGCGGTGAGTTCACGCAGCGAGGCGACCGGGCGCAGGAGATCGACGCCGTTGACCGCCAGCGAGAACCGATCCGGGCGTGCCTCGACGAACGCGAGCGCGGTCTTGGACGGTTTCACCATCGAATACATCAGAACGGCCTTCTCGACGCCCTGTTCGTCCATCTCGTCGAGCAAGGCACCGAGTTCGACCTGGGCGTACATCGACGCCGCGCCCTTGAAGTAGTCGTCGCGGACCTTGAGCATCCAGGTGGGTTGCTCGAGCTCGCCGAAGTGGACATTGACCAGACAGTCGTTGACCTTGCGCATCGTCATTCCCCGTTTCCCTCGGCTTCCGCGGCGGCGCGCTGCATGGCCCAGCGGTAGTCCGGTTTGCCGTTTCCGAGCCGACGGATCTCGTCGACATAGATCACGGCTTTGGGCACCTTGAAGCCGGCCAGCCGAGATCGGCACAATTGCCGCAACGCCGCCGGACCGACCCGATTCGCCGCGTACACACGGTCGCCGGGGTCGACACAGACCAGCGCGACCACCTCGTTGCCCCATCTCGCACTCGGTCTGCCGACCACGAGCGCGTCACCGACCCGGGGATTCGAACGCAACACCTCCTCGACCTCTTCGACGAATACCTTCTCGCCACCGGTGTTCACCACGAGGGCGTCGCGCCCGAGCAACCGCAAGGAGCCGTCGGCGGCGACGCTCGCTCGATCACCGGGGATCGCCATCCGGACGTCGCCGATGACGGGGAAGGTGCGCTCGGTGGCCTCGCGGTCGTCGAGGTAGCCCAGCGGGACGCGCCCGGTCCGCGCCGCCCAGCCGACCTCGCCCTCCCCCGGCGTCAGGAACCGGGTGCGGTCGTCGCTCACCGCTGTTCCGCCCGGCATCGGCGCGAAGCTGTCGACTTCGTTGCCCTTGGTACTGCGACCGAATCCCATGCCACCCGTTTCCGACGACCCGTAGCCCTCGACCACGAACGCGTGCGGAAGCAGGTCGAGCAAGTCACGCCGGTGCACCGGATTGGTCGCCGCGCCGCCGGTACCGATCGCCATCAACGCGGACAGGTCGTAGGACTCTTCGCGCAACGCACGCACCAGCGGACCGGCGTAGGCGTCACCGACGATCGTCATGAGCGCGACCTTTTCCTGTTCGGCCACGCGCAGTGCGCTGTGCGCGTCGAACTTGTGCCGGTCGTCGTAGAGCACGATCGTCTGCCCGGCGAGCAGGCCGGCGAACGAGGTCCAGATCCCCGCCGCGTGCGACAGCGGCGACACCGCGAACCAGACGTGACCGGTCATCAGCGCGAGCCGGCGCAGGCCCTCGCCCGACTCGTGGTCGGCACCGTTCATCGACGAGACGTACATGTCGCTCTGGCGCCAGAGCACGCCCTTGGGCCTGCCCGTCGTGCCGCCGGTGCACAGCATCACCAGGTCGTCGGGCGAGGTCTCGATGACCGGTTCGTCGGCGCCGAGCGCCACCGCGTCCTCGTAGCCGATCGCACCCGCCAGCTCGGGGACGTCACTGCCGTCGTCCACCGAGACCAGCAGTTCGACGCCCTCGGGCGCGGATTGCTCGACGACCGAACCGAAGGACCGGTGGTAGACGATGCCGCGCGGCTTGATGTAGGCGAGCAGATCCCGGATCTCGTGGGCGGTGTAGTGGTGGTTGATGTTGACCGGTATGACCCGTGCCTTCATACCGGCGATCATCACGTCCAGGTACTGATCGTTGCGCATGAGCAGCGCGATCCGATCCTGCCCGCATTCCCATCGATCCAGTTCCGCGCGCGGGGTGTGCACACCGAATCCCCGCTCGGCCAGGAAGTTCGCGAACTTCCTGGTGCGCAGCGCGGTGTCGCCGAAGGTGCGGCGACGCTCGCCGCACACTGTCAATGTCCGATCCGGCACTGCCGCCGCGACCTCGTCGAATACCGCGCTGATCGTCCATTCGGTCAACAGAGCGCTCCGCTACCTGCGCGGAGGTTCGATTGTTCTGTGTGCATGGTTCGGTCCTCGATGTCCTAGCGGAACGAAGCGGCGGGTGTCGCGCGCCGCCTGACGGGAAAGCTTGCCGCAAGCCGAATAGATATGACTACTGTATACGTAACAGTAGAGCCTGGCGCAAGGTTTCGTCCGAGGATCGCTCCCGAACCGCCGAAGACCGGCCCAGCGGCGAGCGCAGTCGATCCGCCACCTGTCGCAGATTCGAACGGTAGTCTTTACTGTATATGTAACGGTATGACTCACCGATACCGATCGACCAGGAAGAATCGGGGACGACAGTGACCACCGACAATGCGCCCGACAACAACGCGGGGACGGTGGGCGTCGAGCACGACGGACCGATTCTGCGCCTCACCATCGACCGGGCGAACCGACGCAACGCACTCTCCCCCAGCATGATCGACACCCTGGTCGCCACGCTCACCGCCGCCGCGACCGACGCCGAGCTGCGCGTCGTGCACATCACCGGCGCCGGAGCGGACTTCTGCTCCGGTGTCGACTGGGTGGCGACCAACAGCGCGGGCGAGCGCCCGCCGACCGGAGATCTGGTGCGACGCATCCCCCACACCGCCCACCGGGTCATCGAGCTGCTCCAGACGGTGCATCTACCGGTGGTGTGCACCGTCCGAGGCTGGGCGGCCGGGCTCGGGTGCAATCTCGCGATCGCCGCCGATTTCACCCTCGCCGACACCGACGCTGTCTTCTGGGAGCCGTTCCTGCCGCGCGGATTCAGCCCCGACTCCGGCTCCACCTGGCTGCTCCCCCGCCTGATCGGGCTGTCCAGGGCCAAGCGGATGCTGCTACTCGGCGAGAAGGTCGGCGCCGGCGACGCCGCCGACTGGGGCCTGATCCACGCGGCTATGGCACCCGACGACCTCGACCGGGCGACCGAGGAGCTGCTCGCCCGGTTGGCCGCCGCGCCGACCATCGCCTTCGGCCTGGCCAAACAGTCCATCCACCGCAATTTGGTCACGGGATTGACCGAGGCGATGGACAACGAGCTCTACGCACTGGAACTCGCTTGCCGCACAGCTGATTTCAAGGAGGGTCTGGCGGCCTTCCGGCAACACCGTGCTCCCGAGTTCCACGGCCGGTGACCCCCGGCCGACTCTCCCACCACCCGACACCACGAAGAGGTACCGATGAAGACCAGAGGCGCGTTGATCTGGGACCGCGATCAGCCGTGGTCGATCGAAGACATCGAGATCGGCGAGCCACAGACGGGTGAGGTCAAGGTCAGGATGGAGACGGCGGGGCTGTGCGACGCCGACCACCATCTCGTCACCGGCGACATCGCCATGGCCGACTTCCCGGTCCTCGGCGGTCACGAGGGCGCGGGGGTGGTGGTGGAAGTCGGTGCGGGCGTGCACGATCTCACCGTGGGCGACCATGTGGTGATGTCGTTCGTGCCGTCCTGTGGCACGTGCGGGCCGTGCCGGGCCGGACTGTGCAATCTGTGCGATCTGGGGGCCGGCCTGCTCGGTGGCGCGGCTGTCTCCGACGGCACCTTCCGGGTCACCGCGCGGGGACGCGGAGTGCATCCGATGGCACTGGTCGGCGCGTTCGCGCCCTACGCCGTGGTCCATCGGGCCTCGGTGGTCAAGATCGATCGGTCGATCCCGTTCGAGATCGCGTGCCTCGTCGGCTGCGACATCACCACCGGCTACGGCTCGGCCGTCCACACCGCACGGATCCAGCCGGGTGAGGATGTCGCGATCATCGGGCTCGGCGGCGTCGGCGCGTCCACGCTGCAGGGCGCGGTGCTCTCCGGCGCGTCACGGATCTTCGTCGTCGACCCGGTCGAGTGGAAGCGCGCACAAGCCGAGAAACTCGGCGCCACCGACGTCTATCCCGATCTCGCGACCGCCGCCGTCGGCATCGCCGACGCGACGGGCGGACGGATGTGTCACAAGGTGATCGCGTCGATGGGGCGACGAGACGGCGACGACCTCGAGGCGTGGATGGACCTCACGGCCCGAGCGGGCACCTGTGTGCTCACCGCCATGGGCTCCACAGTGGCCGCCCAGGTGCCGCTCACGCTGTCGATGCGGACGCTGTTGCAGAAGAACCTGCAGGGCAGCCTGTTCGGCGGCGGGAATCCGCACGAGGACATCCTCGAGGTGCTGGCCCTCTACAAACTCGGCGATCTCGATCTGGACGGCACGCTCACCAAGGAGTACCGGCTCGACCAGATCAACGAGGGCTACGAGGAAATCCACCGCACCCCCGGTCTACGCGGCATCATTCGCTTCACCGACGCCGATCGGTAGCACGCACGAAGCAAGGGGGCCGAACGATATCGTTCGGCCCCCTTGCTGTCGGCGGTTCAGGGAATGATGACGGTGCGCTGCACGGGCTGGGCGGGAGTCTGTCGCCCGTAGAGGCCGCGCTGCAGCGAGCGCAGCAGAACGTCGCGGGTCTCCTCGGGCCGGATCAGTTCATCGAATCCCATGTGTTCGGCTGAATGGTAGGACGCCTTCAGCTCCATCTCGCGCAGTTCGGCGGCCAGATCCGCTTCGGCGTTGGAGGCGTTGCTCAACGCGGCAGCGCCCATCGCGCCCATCGTGGCGCCCGGGTAGGCGAAGGTGCCCGCCTGACCGTCGAATCCGATCAGCGACATCACCATCGAACCGAATCCGTAGGCCTTGCGCAGTGTCACATGCAGTTTCAGCGTGGTCGCCGCGGTCTGCGCGACGAACATCCGCGCGCCGCTGCGCAATACGCCCTCCCGCTCGGACTCGCTACCGGGCAGCATCCCCGGGTTGTCGGCGAGGAAGATGATCGGCAGGTGGAAGGAATCGGCGACCATGATGAAGTGGGCCGCCTTGTCCGCGGCCTCGGTGTCGATCGAACCCGCGAGGACCTGCGGCTGATTGGCCACCACCGCGACCGGGTGCCCGCCCAGATGTGCCAGCGCGCAGATGATCGGCGTGCCGCGTTCGGGCTGCACCTCGAACCAATCGGTACCGTCGAACACGACATCGAGCACGGCCCGCATGTCGTAGCTCTGCACGTTGTCCCGGGAGACGATGTCGAGCAACTCCGGTGTCGCGCGCGGCCCCGTGGTCTCGTCGGCGAGATACACCGGCGGATAGGACCACGCGCTCGGCGGGAAATAGGACAGGTAGCGGCGGATCTCGTCGAGGACGTCCTCGTCGGTCTCGGCGACGTTGTGGACCACACCGCTGGGCAGCGCGACATCGGGCCCACCCAGGTCTTCTTTCGAGATGGTCTCGCCGGTCGAGACTTTCACGACCGGCGGCCCCGCGGTGAAGATGCAGCCCTGCCTGCTCATGATGGAGAAGTCGGCGACCGGGGCGACCAGCGCGCCGTGGCCCGCCGATGGCCCGAGCACGGCGGTGACCATCGGCACCTTGCCCGAGCACTGCGCCTGGGCCAGCAGATCGGTGGGGGTGCGACCGTAGTGATCGCCGGTCGGCCGGAACCCCGCTCCTTCCAGCAGCATCACCAGCGGCACCTTGTCGCGCACCGCCAATTCGGCCAGCCGGTAGCGCTTGGAGTTGCTGCCGGGAGCGATCGAGCCGGCCAGGGTGGTGAAGTCCTCGGCGCCGACCATGACGGGGACGCCGTTGATCAGCCCGGACCCGGTCACAATCGCGTCGGCGGCGACGTCGCCGCCGACGAGTGTGCCGAACTCCTGGAACGTGCCGGGATCGAGCAGCCGCTCGATACGCGCCCTGGCGTCCAGCTTTCCCTTCCCCCGGTGTTTGGCGACCCGGTCCGGGCCGCCCATCTCCAGCACGCGCGCGCGGCGGCGGCCGAGATCGTCGAGGGTCTCGTCCCAGGTGTTGGCAGTTGTCATGTCGGGCCTGTCTTCTGTGATCGGTCGCGCGGACCGCGCGGGGATTCGGGGAGGGTGGGATTGTTCGGTCAGTCGATGGTGAAACGGATCGGCAAATGCTTCAACCCACCCACAAACGTCGTCGCCGTCAACTCCGGCTCCCCCGCCAACTCGATCGACTTCAACCGCGGCAACAACTCCCCCAGGAACTTGCTGATCTCCATCCGCGCCAACCCCGCACCCAAACAAAAATGCACCCCGTAACCGAACGCCACATGCTTGTTCGGCACACGCTCGATATCGAAGCGGAACGGATCATCGAAAACATCCTCGTCACGATTCGCTGACACATACGACAACAACAACGAATCCCCCGCCGGAATCGACACCCCGTTCACCACCGAATCCTGCGCTGCCGTCCGCATGAACGCCTTCACCGGCGTCACCCACCGGATGATCTCCTCCACCGCACCCGGCATCAACTCCGGATTCCGCCGCAACCGATCCAACTGATCGGGATGTTCGATCAACGCCCGCACACCACCCGAAATACTGCTACTCGTCGTATCGTGGCCCGCGGTCGCGATAATCGCGTAATACGACACCACATCCACATCCGACAACAGCTCACCATCGACCTTCGCGTTCGCGATCATCGACGCCAGATCATCGGTCGGCTGCTCCCGTCGAGAGTTCGTCAACGCGGTGAAGAACGTGAACATCTCCACCAACGCGTTCATCGCCTCATCCGGCGGCGTCGACCGCTTCAACTCATCGTCATCGGAGCCCATCAACTCCTGAGTCAACTTCAGCATCAACGGAAAATCGGACTCCGGCACCCCGAGCAACGACATGATCACATACAACGGGAAATTCACCGCGATCTCGGAGACGAAATCACACTCACCCCCCGTGTCCCGCATTCGATCCACGTATCGTTTCGCGAGCTCCTCGATCCGCTCACCCATCGCCTTCATCGCCTTCGGACCGAACCAGTCCGCCGCGATCGCCCGCACCACCCGATGCTGCGGATCATCCATATGGATCAGCGTCCGGATCCCGATCGCGGCTTGCATCTCGTCGGACTCCGCCGTCATCAACACCGGGCGCGGCCAGTTCGTGAACTGACTGTTCGCCCGCTCGACCGCCATCACGTCGGCGTGCTTGGTGATCGCCCAAAACGGTTTGTACCCCGCCACTTCCACCCGCGAGACCGGCTTGTCCGCCCGCAGCGCGGCCAACGCGGCGTGCAAACGCGGCTCGTCGGCGTAGGCGGAGGGATCCGCCAGTACGTTCGCGGCCTCATCAACGATCGGCATCACTATCAGCACCTTTTCCCGTTCCGAGCTGGCAACCCAGCAACCACCACCTCGCACGCACCCGCGTCGACGGCGTTGTCTCGCCCACAAGACTGATTTATAGTTACCCTTACTGTCAAGCTTTCTGTAACTACCACGGAGCGCTCGATCGATGCGGTACTCTCACCGCCCGCCGCCCCGCACTCGAGGCTCCCACCTCGACAGTCGCATTGCCGACCCGGATGCCGGTCAGATACTGTATGTCTTACAGTAAGTATTACTCCCAATACTCGTACGGTGTGACGAAGCCAGAGGTGAGCTGTGAACAGCCCAGTTGAGGACCGAGCAGAGACGATGGGGGACGTTCCCGATCCCCACGATCCCTACCCCTTCTTCGCCGCGCGGCGGCGCGCGGGCGGCGTATTCCACGGGACGGTGATGGACTACTCCAGAACCCCGAAGGAACTGCGCCCCACCGATACCTACGCCGTGATGTCGTGGTCCGCGGTGAACAAGGTCTTGCGCAACAACACGGTGTTCAGCACCCAGCTCTACGACACGACGATCGGCGTGTTCATGGGCCCCACCATCCTGGCGATGAACGGCGCACCGCACCGCGCCCACCGCAATCTGGTGTCGGCGGCCTTCAAGCCGCAGTCGCTGGCCGTGTGGGAACCCGAGGTGGTCCGCCCGATCTGCGACGAACTCATCGACGAATTCATCGACGAGGGACGCGCGGACCTGGTCCGCGACTTCACCTTCGAGTTCCCCACCCGGGTCATCGCCCGCCTGCTCGGGCTACCGGCCGAGGACCTGCCCTTCTTCCGGGACGCCGCCGTGGCGATCATCAGCTACGCGGGCAACGTGCCGAGGGCGCTGCAAGCTTCCAAGGAACTGAAGGAGTACTTCCTCGGTCATATCGAGCAGCGGCGAGCCACTCCGAGTGATGACATCATCAGCGACCTGGTCACCGCCGATATCGACGGCGAGAAGCTCAGCGATCGCGCGATCTACTCCTTCCTCCGGCTGCTGTTGCCCGCGGGCCTGGAAACGACCTACCGCTCGTCGGGGAACCTGCTGTTCCAATTGCTCAGCCACCCCGAGCAATTCGCCGCGATTCAGCAGGACCCCGGTCTGCTCCCGCAAGCGATCGAAGAGGGCTTGCGGTTCGAGACGCCGTTGACCCTGGTGCAGCGCTATGTCACCGAGGACACCGAATTGGAGGGCGTCGCCATCCCCGCGGGAGCGGTCGTCGATGTCTGCCTCGGCTCGGCGAACCGTGACGAGACCCGGTGGGAGCGTTCCGAGGAATTCGACATCTTCCGGCCGCACATCCCGCACATCAGCTTCACCGCGGGCGCGCACACCTGCCTCGGGTTGCACCTGGCCCGCTTGGAGACGCGCGTCGCCATGGAGGCGCTGCTGGCGCGACTGACCAACATCACCCTGCTGCCCGACGGTGACCCCCACATCTTCGGCCAGCCGTTCCGCTCGCCGAGCTCGCTGCCGGTGACCTTCGATGCCGTCTGACGCGCAGCGTTTCGACGGCCCTTACCGAGCGTGCCCTTTTCGACTCCGAGGAGCCCTGTGACCACCCGTAACATCTTCGATCTCACCGGCCGTTCGGCGCTGGTCACCGGTGCGGCCGGCGGCATCGGCGCGGCCGTCGCCGCGGCGCTGGCCGCCCAGGGTGCGGCGGTCCTTGTCACCGATATCGACGGCGCCGCCGCGGCGGTCACCGCCGAGAAGATCGTCGCCGACGGTGGCCGAGCCGCCGCCGCGGCGCTCGATGTTCGCGACCGGGCCGCCGCCGATGCGGCCGCGAGTGCCGCCGCGGAGTTGGCCGACGGGACACTGCATATCGTGGTGAACAACGCCGGCGCCACCGAACCCGCGATGTTCGGTGCCACCACCGAGGAATCGGTGCTGCGGATGCTCGACATCCACCTGCTCGGCGCGTTTCGGTGCACGCAGGCCGCGTTGGCGTATCTGGCGACCGACGGCACCGGTCGCGTCATCAACGTGACCTCGTCGGCGGGATTGGTCGGCACACTGGGGCAGGTGAACTACTCGGCGGCCAAGTCGGGCATCGTCGGGATGACGAAGTCACTCGCGCGCGAGCTGGCGCGCAAGCAGATCACGGTCAACGCGCTCGCGCCCGCGGCAGCGACACCGATGACCGAGACGATCCGCACCGATCCCAAGTTCGCCGAGCAGATGCTGAATCGAATTCCCCTGCGCCGCTGGGCCGAACCGCGGGAGGTGGCGGGCGCGTTCGTCTTCCTCGCCTCCGACGCGGCCTCGTTCGTCACCGGTCAGGTCCTGCCGGTCGACGGCGGCCTGGTGATGTAACCGCAGACGAAGTCAGGCCCGGGTCCTCGTGGACCCGGGCCTGACTTCGTTTGCGCACTAGCCCAGGTCCGGCTCCGGCACATGGAAGTGCGCGTCCCGCAGACGGAACGCTTCCTTGGTGCCGTGTTCGGCTCTGGTCTTCACGAAATTGAACTCCCCCGGCGAGAACTGCAGATTGGTCCCGTAGGCGTGGAACAGATAGCTCGCCACCTCCTCGCCCTGATAGGCCTGACTCTGCTCGACCATCCGGAACGCTTCCTTCGCGATCACGACACCGTCGGCGGGCATCTTCGCCGCCTTCTCGGCCCAGTAGCGCGCCCGCGCGGTGACCGCCGCCGAATCGCAGGTCTCGGTGAAAACGCCGAGGTGCTCGAGCATGCCCGCCTCGATGATGTCGCCGGTGAGCAGCATCCGTCGCGCGAGCACCGGGCCGAGCCGATGGAAGAACATGTGCAAACTGCCCAGCGCCGGGCCGAGGAACCGTGCCGCGGGCATGCCGATCTTCGCGTCGCGCGCGATAACCGAGATGTCGGTCATCAGGGCCATCTCGAAGCCGCCGCCCAGCGCGTAGCCGCTGATCTCGCCGACGGTGACCTTCGGGAAGCCCATGAAGTTGTGGTAGAAGCCGAAGGACTTGCGGTCCACCGTGAGTCGGCGGCGCTGGCTCGGTCGGCTCTTGGCGGGCCGGTCACCGTTGGTCGCGGGGCGCTCCCCGTACCAGCCGTAGGCGTTGTTCATGTCCGCGCCGGTGCTGAACACCCCTTCGGCGCCGCGCAGCAGCACGACGGTGATGTCGTCGTCGTCGGCGACCTCGTCCAGGTAGCGCGCGATCCCGTCCCGCATGGCGGCGTTGTAGGAGTTGCGCTGCGACGGGTTGTTCAGCGTGATGGTGGCGATCCTGCGATCGGGATCGACCTCGTAGAGGACGCGGCCCTCGGCGGTACTGGAACTGGTCATCGACTGTCTCTTCCTTGTTCGAGGGGGATGGGCGCGCGCTGTCCGTAGCGCGCGGTGGTCGGCGTGGTCATCAGACGACCTGCCGCTCGCGCAGGTCGGCCACCTCGTCGGGGCTGTAGCCGAGATCGGCCAGGATCTGCCCGGTGTGCTCGCCCAGCAGCGGCGCGCGCCGCCGAATCCGTCCCGGTGTGCGCGACATCCGGAACGGGGTTCCGACGATCGGCACCGGCTTCGACGCTCCCGGATAGTCGATCCGCTCGAGGTAGCCCAGCTTCTCGACGTGCGGGTCCTCGAGCACGTCGTGGGTGCTGTGCATCGGCGCCGCGGGCAGTTTGAACTGTTCGAGCGCAGCGAGCACCTCGGCCTTGGTCCGACCCCGGCACCAGTCCTGCATGAGGTCGTTGAGGAAGTCGCCGTTCTGCCAGCGCAGGTCGTCATCGGCGAAGCGCGGATCGTCCATGAGGTCCTCCCGGCCGATCAACCGGCACCAGCGACGGAACATCGGCTGCCCGGCCACCTGGAGCAGCACCCAGCCGTCGGTGACCTCGTAGAGGTCGCACGGCGCGACCGAGGTTCCCCGATTGCCCATGCGCGGCTTGTCGACGCCGAGCAGGTCGCGCTCGATCAGGAACGCGTTGCTCATCATCAGCGCGGTCGGCAGCAGCGCGCCCTCGACGTGCTGGCCCTCGCCGGTGGCGCGATGGTGGAACAGGGCCATCATGACCCCGATGGCCAGTGTCATCGCGGTGCCGAAGTCGGTGTAGGGGACTGTGGTGCGGATCGGCTGCTCGGGCAGGCCCTGGCGGTGGGTAGCGCCCGACATGACCTGGCCCGCACCGTCGAAACCGATGCGGTCACTGTAGGGACCGCCCTCGCCGTAGGCCGTGGCGCTGGCCAGGATGATGTCGGCCTTGACCGCGCGCAGGGTGTCGTAATCGAGTCCGCTGGCCCGCATTCCGGCCAACGGCATGTTGGCGACGACGATGTCGGCGCCTGCCACGAGGCGCCGGGTGATCTCGGCGCCGTCGGGTGTGGTCGAGTCCAGAGTCAGCGACCGCTTGTTGCGGTTGCACTGCAGGAACGTGCCGCCCTCGCCGCCCTCGGTCACCGCCTGCACCCAACGGTCCTCGCCGCCCTCGCGCTTCTCGACGCGGACGACATCGGCGCCCATGTCGGCCAGGATCGCGGTGCACCACGGGGCGGCGATGAACCGGCCGTAGTCGAGCACCCGCACACCGTCGAGGACGCCCCTGGTCGTACTCCCCCCGGCGGGCCGGTCGGCTCCCGTGCCGCCCGAAGGTGTGGTCCCGTTCTCGGCCATCGCCACTCTTTCCTCGTCGGTACTTCACGTCACCTTGGCAGAACCATAACGGTATTGTCTACTGTATATCTAACAGTATGGGCCACGCCCTGTCCCCCAGGAGGAATGCATGCCGTTCGACACCATCGGCTACGAGGTAGACGGGCACACGGCCACCATCACGCTGAACCGGCCCGAGGCCCTCAACGCGCTGAGCCCGCACATGATCACCGAACTGCGCGCCGCCTACGACGAGGCCGAGAACGACGACAAGGTCTGGCTGCTCATCGTGACCGCGAACGGTCGTGCCTTCTGCACCGGCGCCGATGTCAAGGCCATCCCCGGCGACGGCAAGGTCCTCAACGAGAAGCCGTACCTGTCGACCTACGAGCAGTGGGAGGCTCCGCAGGAGGGCACCCCGCCCTTCCGGACCATGACCAAACCGATCCTCGTCGCGATCAACGGAATCTGTTGCGGCGCGGGCCTGGACTGGGTGACCACCGGCGACATCATCATCGCCTCGGATCGAGCCACCTTCTTCGATCCCCATGTGAGCATCGGGCTCGTCGCGGGCCGAGAGGTGGTCCGTCTGGCGCGGGTGCTCCCGCGCACCGTGGCCCTGCGGATGGCGATGATGGGCAAGCACGAGCGGATGAGCGCCCAGCGCGCCTACGAACTGGGCATGATCACCGAGGTCGTCGAGCACGACCGCCTGCTCGAGCGGGCTCGCGAGATCGCCGACATCCTCAATTCCAATGCGCCGCTGGCGGTGCGCGGCACTCGGCTGGCGATCGTCAAGGGCCTGGACGTGCCGATGCACGAGGCCGAGATGCTGGCCGAGTCGTTCCGCGAACGGGTCACCCGCACCGAGGACGCGCTCGAGGGACCACGTGCGTTCGTGGAGAAGCGCGCCCCGGAATGGCAGTGCCGATGAGCGCCGACTACAGCACGATCACGCTCGATATCGACGCCGACGACCGGGTCGCCACCCTCACCCTGAACCGTCCCGAACGGCTCAACGCCTTCAACCGCACCATGTGCGAGGAGGTGCGCGACGCGTGGCGCCGGATCAGGCTCGACGACTCGGTCAACGCGGTCGTCCTGCGCGCGGCGGGCACTCGCGCCTTCAGCGCGGGACTCGACATCAAGTCCGCCTACGGCCAACCCGACGGGATCTGGCACCACGAGGACCCCGGCGAGCTGTTGAGCCCCAAGTGGCAGAAGATGTGGAAACCGGTGGTGTGCGCGGTCAACGGCCTGTGCACGGCGGGAGCGTTCTACTTCGTCAACGAGTCCGACGTGGTGATCTGTTCCGACGATGCCACCTTCTTCGACTCCCATGTGTCGGCGGGGTTGGTCTGCGCGCTGGAGCCGATCGGGCTCATGCGCCGGGTCGGGCTCGGGGAGACCCTGCGCATCGCGTTGATGGGTAACGACGAACGGGTCTGCGCCGAGACCGCGCTGCGCATCGGCCTGGTGACCGAAATCGTGACCCGCGAACAACTCTGGGAACGCGCGCACGCCATCGCCGCCGGCATCGCGGCCAAGCCGCCGACGGCGACCCAGGGCACGGTGAAGGCGATTTGGGAATCGCTGGACAAGCCCTACCGGGCCGCACTCGATCAGGGCCTGATCTACACCCGCCTGGGCAACCCGATCGCCAAGGCGGAACTCGCCGCCGCCGCGGGGGATGCACAACGCCGCGGCATTTCGACCGAACCGAGGATTCGTTGATGACCGACACCCACGACCATCCACTGAGCGGGCGCATCGCCGGAGTCCTCGACCTGGCGCCGAGTTCACGGGCCATCGAATTCGACGGAACCTGGCACAGCTGGGGCGAACTCGCCGAGACCGCGCGCCGCGTCAGCGCGCTGATCACAACGCCGTGCCAGGTCGGCATCCTGTTGCGCAACCGCCCCGAACACGTGGCCGCGTTCCTCGGCGTTCTGCTCAGCGGCGGCACGGTCGTCGTGATCAACCCCGCCCGGGGCGACGACCGCACCCGGTCCGATATCGCCGCGCTCGACCTGCCACTGGTGATCGGCGGGCAGGCGGACCTGACCGGCCTCGTCGGGCCGGGGGCCGCGACCGTGACCATCGCCGACCTCGACACCGCACCGATCCCCAGCGAGTCGGTCGGCGAGCACAACGCGGGCACCCCGTTGCCGGGAATCGCCGTCCGCATGCTCACCAGCGGGACCACCGGGCCGCCCAAGCGTGTCGAGATCACCTACGACATGCTGGCACGCAGTGTCATCGGCACCGACTTCGAGCAGGCTGCCGCGCCGACCGCACCGCGCGGTGGCGTCGCGATCGTCAATGCCCCGTTGGTGCACATCGGCGGTATCTTCCGCATTCTGCAGTGTGTCGTCGATGCCAGGCCGTTCGTCTTCCTGCCGCGCTTCGACCTCGACCGCTGGGCGGCGGCGGTGCGGGCGCACCGGCCGGGCGCGGTGTCACTGGTACCCGCCGCCCTGCGGATGGTGCTGCACTCCGACCTCGGCCCCAGGGATCTCGACGGCGTCCGGGTGGTCACCTCGGGCACCGCACCGCTGTCGGCCGCCGATGCCGACGCCTTCCAGGACAAGTTCGGCATCCCGGTCCTGACGTCGTATGCCGCCACCGAGTTCGGCGGCGGCGTCGCCGGCTGGACGCTTCCCGACCACCGGCAGTTCTGGAATACCAAGCGCGGCAGCGTCGGCCGTGCCAGTGGCGGCGCCCGCCTGCGGGTGGTCGACGAGGACGGCACCGCGCTCGGGCCGGATGTGCCCGGCCTGCTCGAGGTCGCGCCCGGCCAGCTCGGTCCCACCGCGAGCTGGGTACGGACCACCGATATCGCCCGCATCGACGCCGACGGGTTCCTGTGGATTCTCGGACGTGCCGATCAGGCCATCATCCGCGGTGGATTCAAGATCATGCCCGATGATGTGCGCGCCGCGCTGGAGGGACATCCCGCGGTCGGTGGCGCCGCGGTCGTCGCCAGGAACGACGACCGGCTCGGCGAGACCCCGGTCGCCATGGTCGAGCTGCGCGCGGGTCGCCACACCGAGGTCGACGAGCTGGTCGACTACCTGAGCACTCGATTGGCCCGCTACGAGATCCCCACCGATATCGCTGTCGTAGAGGCGATTCCGCGTACCCCGTCGGGCAAGGCGGACCTGTCCGCGGTCCGTGCGCACTTCACCGCAACCCCCATCGGCCCACGGCCACATTCCGAAAGTGGTGATCCGACATGATGTCGACCATCCGAGAGATCACTGGACTACTCGACCACATCGGCTTCCGCAAGGCGACCGACCTCGACGGCTCGCTCATCTGGGAGCTGCCCGTCGCGCCGCACGTGGTCAACACCTCCGGTGGGCTGCAGGGCGGCTTGATCGCGACACTGGCCGACATCGCGGCAGGCACCCTCGCCCTGGAGTCCCGTCCACCGAACGCCGGTATCGTCACCTCGGATTTGAGTGTGCGCTACTTCCGCCCGATCACCGAGGGCACCGCGCGCGCGGTGAGCAAGATCGTGCACGCGGGCAAACGGTCGATCGTGGTCCAGGTCGAGGTATTCGACGGCGAGGACGGCGCGTTGGCGGCGCTGGCGACCGTGAATTTCGCGACGGTGAGCTTCGCGACGGACGGATCTGCAACCACGGGCAGCTAGCACCCGAACAGGCGCTACGCCTTCGACATCGGCCGGGTCCCGGCGCGATCAACCAGTCGCGCCGAGACCCGTCGATGTCAACGCCCGGCATACAGGGCGGCCACCGCGTCCGTCCTGGCCTTCAGCGCGGCATTGCGCGGAAGATCGTCGACGACGGCGATCGCGACGGGCACGTGGTGGCTCGGCAGCTGGTCTCGCAGGTGTGCGATCAGGTCCGCTTCCGTGGGTTTCGGCACTTCGCGACGCGGCTGCACGGCGGCGAAAGGTACCTGACCCAATCGGCCGTCCGGGACGCCGACAACACACGCATCCCGTACCGCGGGATGGGTGAGCAGGGCGGCACGCACGGTTTCGGGCAGGATCTTGAAACCGCCACGATTGATCGCGCCGTCGGCTCGCCCGTGAATCGTCACGAACCCGTCGGCATCCACGGAGGCCAGATCGGTGGTCCGTACCCAGGTGGCACCGAGCGCGGCCACCTCGGCCTCGAGCAGTCCCGTCGCGCCGACACCCACCTGCGCACCGGTCACCGCGTCGACGATCCGCACGCGCACTCCGGGCAGCGGCACACCGACGCTGCCGGCCTTGGTCGCACCGAATCGCTCGTACAACTGCGGCGTCCACGCACACACCGAGCCGGCGAACTCGGTGGCGCCATAGGCCCACAGCAGTGGAATGGCGTAGCGGCGTTCGAATTCCGCACGCAGTTCCGGCTCGAGCGGGCCGGATCCACCCGGCAGATATTCCAGGGACGACAGGTCCTGCGGCGGCACCTCGGCTTCCAGCAGCATGCGCAGAATCGTCGGTTGCACGCCGGTCCGAGTGACCCGGTAGGTCTTGACCGCCCGCACCCATTCCTCGACCGTGAACTTCTCCAGCAACACCATGCGTTTGCCGAGGAACGGCGCCGCGAGCAGCTGACAGATACCGATACTCCCGAACGGCCAGTACACCAATTCCGGCGGATCGTCGGGATCGGCGACGGTCACCCCGCCGGTCATGGTGCGGACCGTATGTCCCAACGCCGACAGGGGGATCGGCACCCGCTTGGGTGGGCCGGTCGTTCCGCTGGTCAGGATGTGCAAGCCGGGCACGGATGTCACCTGATCGGCGACTCGGCCGGTCGACCGGTCACCGTGCACGACGGTCTCGACCGAGGGCTCCTCCAGCGCCACCGCGATCCCGGCACCGCCCACCCGCTCGCAGGCGGCCAGAACCGGCGCCGTCCAGTCCCGCCGATCGGCGATCACCGCGACCGGACGCGTCTGTTCGATGTCGCGGGCGATGCCCGAGGCCGACTGATACGAGTTGATCATCGTGACCGGACGACGTTGCGTGATGAACCCGAGGATCGCGGCCGCGTGCGGCACCCGATTGCGGACGACGATCCCGATCGGGTCCTCGGCGCGCACGCCCGCACGGTCCAACTCCGCGGTGATCCGGTGGATGTAGGCTCGCACGGCGTTGCCGGAATACCAGCGCCGCTCGAACTCTATGCACGGCCGCTCGCCGAAGCCCGCGAGCCCCTCGGCGAGTGTTGTCACGAGCTCGGTCGCGGCGGAGCTCTCGTCGTGATCCTGTATCGACATCTGTCGCCCTGTGATTCACTCAGGACCGGGCGGGAGCCGGCGGCCGGTAGAACAGTGCGAGCTGGCCGACCCCGGCCGCGAGGCCGAGGCCGACGGCGAGGCCGAATCCCCACCAGCCGTCCACCCGGTCGGTGCCGAAGATCAGCTGGTCGAGGCTGATCCGGCCGGGACCGAGGGTGGCCACACTCACCGCGCCCACCGCCAGCACCAGGTTGTACTCCCAGCCCTCTCCCACGATGAAGAAGCCCTTGGACCTGTGCACCGTCCACGCGGCGACCAGCATGAGCGCGACGAAACCCGCCGCCGCGATCGGTGTGTGCAACCCGAAGGCCAGCGCGAGGCCGACGCCGATCTCGCTGCTCGCGGCGAGGCGCGCGTGCACGATGCCCGGCCGCATCCCGATGCTGTCGAACCAGCGGGCGGTGCCCGGTATCCGCCCACCCCCGAAGAACTTCTGGTAGCCGTGCGCGGCCATGGTGAGGCCGAGACACACTCGGAGAATCAGCACGCCCGTGTCGTACGCAGTCATCGTTGTACCGCCCTGTCCATCGAGGTCCGCGCCGTGAGCACGATGCTCGACACAGCTCCCGTATTACTTACCGCTGGTATTACAGTAATGTTAGACATTACGTGCGTCCGGTCAAGACGGCGCATCGGGCCACTTGCCCACCAGACACATCGAGCACCACGGCCGCGAAGTGCCGTGACGAGGAGGCCCTGCCATGACGAGCGCATCCACCGCCATCAGCGCGGTCACCGCGGAGGACTTCCGCGAAATACTGGCGCAGACCAAGGATTTCGTACGAAACGTGGTTGTCGGGCGAGAGCGCGAGATCGCCGAACAGAACCGGATGCCCGACGAGATCGCGCGTCAGGCCAAGGCCATGGGCCTGTTCGGCTACGCGATCCCCCAGGAATGGGGCGGCCTCGGACTCGATCTCGCCCAGGACGTCGAATTGGCCATGGAACTCGGCTACACCACGCTCGCGCTGCGCTCACTGTTCGGCACCAACAACGGTATCGCCGGTCAGGTCCTGGTCGGGTTCGGCACCGAGGAACAGAAATCTCGATGGCTCGAGCACATCGCCTCCGGCGCTGTCGTCGCGTCGTTCGCGCTCACCGAGTCCGGTGCGGGGTCCGATCCCGCGGCGCTGCGCACCAGCGCGACCAGGTCGGGTGACGGCTGGATCATCAACGGCGAGAAGCGCTTCATCACCAACGCACCGGTCGCCGATCTGTTCGTCGTCTTCGCCCGCACCCGTCCGGCCGACGAGAACGGTGCGGGCATCTCGGTGTTCCTGGTTCCCGCCGACGCCCCCGGCGTGACAGTCGGCCCCAAGGACCGCAAGATGGGCCAAGAGGGCGCATGGACCGCGGAGGTGTATTTCCACGATGTCCGCGTCGGCGCCGACGCACTCGTCGGCGGTAGCGAGGACATCGGCTACCGTGCGGCGATGACCTCGCTGGCGCGGGGTCGTGTCCATATCGCGGCACTAGCGGTGGGCACGGCGCAGCGGGCGCTCGACGAGTCCGTCGCCTACGCCGCGACCGCTACCCAGGGCGGCACCCCCATCGGGCGGTTTCAGTTGGTCCAGGCTCACCTGGCCGATATGCAGACCGGAGTGATGGCGGGCCGCGCCCTGGTTCGCGACGCCGCGCGCGCCTGGGTGGCGGGCGAGGATCGGCGGGTCGCCCCGTCGGTGGCCAAACTGTTCTGCACCGAAATGGCCGGGCGGGTAGCCGATTCGGCGGTGCAGGTGCACGGCGGCACGGGGTACATGCGCGATGTGGCCGTGGAACGGATCTACCGTGACGTCCGGCTGCTGCGGTTGTACGAGGGCACCAGCGAGATCCAGCGCCTGATCATCGGCGGCGGGCTGATCAAGAATGCCGAGCGAGCCGCCGAGTAACGACCGGCCGGGTCGGCCACCACTGCAGGGCTGTGGCCGACTCGGTCCGCCCGGCGTCAGCTCAAGTCGAGCGGACCGTCGGCGATCGCGGCCCCCAGACCGCCGAGGTCGATGCCGAGGTCGGCGGTCGCGGTCAAGCAGGCGGCGACGTCCTTGCGCAGGAACGGCGCGGCGCGCTTCTCGAATTTCGCCAGACCGCCGGTGCGCCGAATCGAATCGGCCGCGTAGCTGTTGCCGCTGGCCGCCGACAGCGCCTCCAGCAACTGCGCTTCCTCGATGCCCAGCTTGCGGCCGACTTCGGCGGCCACAGCCACCAGTTGGGCGTTCGCGGCGAACAGGGCGTTGTTGACCAGTTTCACACCGAGCGCGCTGCCGAGCGCACCCGTGGCCAAGATGGTGCTCGCGTAGGCGGACAGCACCGTCCGGACGGTCTCGACCGCGTCCGACGGCCCACCGAGCAAGACCGTGAGCCGCCCTGCGGCGATGTCGTCGGCCGATCCACTGACCGGTCCGTCGAGCAGGACCGGACCGTCGGGTCGCGCACCGGCCAGCTCGGTGATCGTCGAGACCGCACCGGTCGTGTGCGAGACCACCACCGCACCTTCCCGCGCCGTCGCGAGCACTCCCTCCGGCCCCGCCAGCACCTCGCGTAGCTGGTGATCCGAGAACAGGCACGCGATGATCACCTCGCCCGCGACCGCGACCTCCCGCACCGAGTCGACGACCTCGGCTCCCGCCGCCCGCAGCCGTTCCCGCACCGCCTCCTTCCGCGCGTACACCACGACCCGATGACCTGCCGCCACCAGGCGAACCACCATCGGCTCGCCCATCTGACCTGCTCCGATGAACCCGACAACCTTCGACATCCGCGCCGCTCCTCCCTCGCGATGACACCCGTTCGCCACCGAGAACGATGCGACGATTCGCGAATAGACAGTAATCCAGTAATGCCAACTGTAACAGCGGGCAGGAACCCGACGCGGTCGTTCTTGCACCGCGAACGGTCGGGCCATAAGGTGTCCTGACGCAATACTGTTGTCTTTACGATAAAACATACGATAATGAGTTCTGGTGCTGTGTCCGCGGGCGGGGATCACCACCCCTGTCCCACACGATCCGTGAGCGCCCGACAGCCCGAGGAGAAAACGTGACCGGCCGACACAGCGACAAGGTCGCCTTCATCACCGGCGCAGCGCGCGGACAAGGCCGGGCGCACGCGGTGCGCCTGGCGCGCGAGGGCGCCGACATCATCGCCGTCGATCTCGCAGGCCCGCTGCCGGCCGCGGTTCCCTACGATTCGGCCACGCCAGAGGATTTCGAGGAGACGGTCCGACTGGTCGAAGCGACCGGCCGCCGCATCGTCGCCGCCACCGTCGACACCCGCGACCTGGACGGGTTGCGCGCCGCTGTCGACGACGGGGTCGCCACGTTGGGACGGCTCGACATCGTCGTCGCCAACGCCGGCATCTGTATCCCGCAGCGGTGGAACGAGATCACCTCCGAGTCGTTTCGCGATGTCATCGACATCAATGTCACCGGCACCTGGAACACCGCGATCGCCGGAGCCGACCACATCATCAACGGTGGGCGCGGCGGCTCGATCATCCTGATCAGCTCCGCCGCCGGGCTGAAGATGCAGCCGTTCATGGTTCACTACACCGCCAGCAAACACGCGGTGACCGGTATCGCCAGGGGATTGGCCGCCGAACTCGGCAAACATCGGATCCGGGTCAACAGCGTGCATCCGGGCGCCGTGCTGACACCCATGGGCAGCGGGGACATGGTCGCCGCGCTGGGCCGCTCGCTCGAATCCAATCCCCAACTCGGACACATGACGACACCGTTCCTCCCGGACTGGGTGGCCATGCCCGAGGACGTCGCCGCCGCTGTCAGCTGGCTGGCCGACGACGAGTCCCGCTACATCACCGCCGCCCAGATCGCGGTCGACCTGGGCTCGACGCAGTACTGAATGCGCATCGCCGAAAGGATTCCACACCATGTCACTTCTCGAGGGCCGCGTCGCGGTCGTCACCGGCGGGGCGCAGGGCATCGGCCTTGCCATCGCGTCGACCTTCCTGCGCGAGGGTGCGCGAGTGGTCGTCGGCGACCTGAATCCTGACGCGGCACAGGAGGCGCTGGGCTCGGACGCTGTTCGCGCGGTCCGCTGCGACGTGACCAGCGCCGCCGATGTCTCGGCGCTGCTCGCCACCGCGACCGGCGAATTCGGCTCGGTCGATGTCATGGTCAACAACGCGGGCATCACCCGCGACGCCTCCATGCGCACGATGAGCGAGGACGATTTCGACCAGGTCGTGGCAGTGCACCTGAAGGGCAGCTGGCACGGGACCCGACTCGCCGCCACGATCATGCGGGAGCAAGGGCGTGGCAGCATCGTCAACATCTCCTCGCTCTCGGGCAAAGTGGGCATGGCCGGGCAGACCAACTATTCGGCCGCGAAGGCGGGCATCATCGGTCTGACCAAGGCGGCGGCCAAGGAAACGGCCCGATTCGGGGTGCGCGTCAACGCGATCCAACCCGGCCTGATCCGGTCGCCGATGACCACGGCGATGCCCGGCCACGTCTGGGACCAGAAGATGGCGGAGATCCCGATGTCGCGGGCGGGTGAACCGGAGGAGGTCGCCGGCGTCGCGCTCTTCCTCGCCTCCGACCTGTCCTCGTACATGACCGGCACCACCTTGGAAGTGACCGGCGGGCGGTTCATGTGACCGAGTGGCAGGCACACACCGTCGTCACCGACGAATACGTCGATCCGGCACCGGTCGCCGCGCTGAGCGCGGTCCTCGACTCCGGCGCACCCTCGATCGGAGCGGGCGATCCGCTTCCGCCGCTGTGGCATTGGGCGGCGCTGGCCCGCTGGCCCGTGTCGTCCTCGATCGGGACCGACGGACACCCGGCCCGTGGCTCGTTCCTTCCTCCCGTCGAGCTGCCGCGGCGCATGTTCGCCGGCGGCGACGTGGTACTGCACGAGGCGGTGACCATCGGGTCGACGGTGCGGCGCGAAGCGCGAGTCGTCGCGGTGACGCCCAAGAACGGGCGGACGGGACCGCTGGTGGTGGTCGATGTCGAAATCCGGCTCTACACCGGAGCGGACACGCTCGCTGTGGTGGAACGCCAGAATCTCATCTATCGCGAGGCCCCGAAACCCGGGGCCGGCATCGCGACACCGCCCGCCCCCGCGGCAGCGGGTAGACCATTGCGACGCGTGGCCGAATGGGACTGGGAATTGCGCACAGATCCCACTGTCTTGATGCGTTTCAGCGCGGCCACGGCCAATTCCCACCGTATCCACTACGACTGGCCCTACGCGACCGGCGTCGAGGGATATCCGGCGCTGGTGGTGCACGGACCACTCATGACCCTGGCCATGGCCGAGACCCTGCGACGGGAACGACCGCAGTCGACTCCGGCCCGATTGCGTCACCGCAATCTCGCGCCGTTGTTCTGCGCCGAACCGGCCCGCATCCAGCGTCGCGACGCCGATGTCGACCTCGAACTCGCCGTCCGTACCGGTGAGGGCACCGACCGAACTGTCGAACACACCGTTCTGACCGCCGAATTCGACCATGACGGAGACCGCACCCATGCGTGAAGCAGTGATCTGTGAACCTGTCCGCACCCCCATCGGACGCTACGGCGGGGTGTTCTCCTCGCTCACCGCGGTCGATCTCGGTGTCATCGCCCTGCGCGGGCTGCTGGAGCGTACCGGGATCGACCCCGCTGTCGTGGACGACGTGATCCTGGGCCACTGCTATCCCAACAGCGAGGCGCCTGCCATCGGCCGAGTCGTGGCCCTCGACGCCGGGCTGCCGGTGACCGTCGGCGGTATGCAGGTCGATCGACGCTGCGGATCCGGGTTGCAGTCGGTGATCCAGGCGGTCATGCAGGTCACCAGTGGTGCCAGTGACGTGGTGGTCGCAGGTGGTGTCGAGAGCATGACCAACACCCCGTTCTACTCGCTCGATATGCGCTGGGGCGGTGCGCGTGGCGGGGTCCGGGTCCACGATGCGCTGGCTCGCGGACGCGAAACCGCCGGCGGCAAGGACTATCCGGTGCCCGGCGGCATGCTCGAAACCGCCGAGAACCTGCGCCGGACCTACGCCATCCCCCGGGAAGAACAGGATCGGCTGGCAGCCACCTCCCACCAGCGTGCCATCGACGCCGCCCACAGCGGTGCGAGCGCCGAGCAGATCATTCCGGTCACGGTCTCCTCGCGGCGCGGCGATTCGGTGATCGACTCCGACGAGCACCCCCGCGCCGACACCACCCTCGAATCACTCGCCGCGCTGAAACCCGTTCGGGCCGCGATCGATCCGGAATCGACGGTCACCGCGGGCAACGCCAGCGGGCAGAACGACGCGGCGTCGATGTGTCTGGTGACCACCAGGGAGACTGCCGAACAACTGGGCCTCACCCCGTTGGTCACCTTGAAGTCGTGGGCAGTGGCCGGCGTGCGACCCGATGTCATGGGGATCGGGCCGGTCCCCGCCACCGACGCCGCGCTCCGCCACGCGGGGCTCTCCCTCTCCGACATCGACCTGATCGAACTCAACGAAGCGTTCGCGGCTCAGGCTCTCGCCGTCATGCGGGAATGGAAGTTCGGCGACCAGGATCTCGAACGCATGAACGTGCACGGCTCGGGCATCTCTCTCGGACATCCGGTGGGCGCCACCGGCGGGCGGATGCTGGCCACCCTGGCCAGGGAACTGCACCGACGCGAACTGCGCTACGGGCTGGAGACGATGTGCATCGGCGGCGGCCAGGGCCTGGCCGCCGTCTTCGAGCGGGTGGTGTGATCATGGCCGCGCGCACCTTCACCTCACTCGATGACCTCTCGGCCGCGATCGGCGATACCGTCGGGCCGGGACCGTGGCTCCCGATCGACCAGAAACGAGTCGACGCGTTCGCCGAATGCACCGGCGACGATCAATGGATCCATGTCGACCCTGCCCGCGCCGCCGACGGCCCCTACGGCGCCACCATTGCCCACGGCTACCTGACCCTGTCGATGCTGCCGTTCCTCGGCCGCGACCTCTACGCCATCGGATTCGGCACGGCACGAATCAACTACGGCAGCAACAAGGTTCGCTTCCCATCCGCTGTGCGTGTCGGCACCCGGGTACGGGCGTCGGCCACCCCGCTCGACCTGTCGGTCGAGAAGTCGCGGTGCCTGCTCACCGTTCGATGGGTCATCGAGGACGAGGAGCAGGACAAACCGGCGCTGGTGGCCGAAACCCTCACGGTGGTGGTGTTGTGACCCGCGCCGAGCCCACCGCAGCCGCCGATTCACGCCACGCAGGCACCGATTCCACCGAACGGATTTCCCAATGAAACTCGGACAAACTCACGGCCTCACCGAGGTGCAGACCGAAATACTGGCCACTGTGCGCACATTCGTGGACAAGGAGATCATTCCCGTCGCACAGGAACTCGAACACACCGATACCTATCCGCAAGACATCGTCGACCGGATGGCGGAGATGGGGCTGTTCGGCCTGATGATCCCCGAGGAGTACGGCGGCCTCGGTGAATCACTGCTCACCTACGCCCTGTGCGTCGAGGAACTGGCGCGCGGCTGGATGAGCGTCTCCGGCGTCATCAACACCCATTTCATCGTGGCGTATCTGCTCGCCCAGCACGGTACGGCAGCCCAGCGGCGACATTTCCTGCCGCGCATGGCCACCGGCGAAGTGCGCGCCGCGTTCTCCATGTCCGAACCCGAACTCGGTTCGGACGTGGCCGCCATCCGTACCAAGGCCGTGCGTGGGGACTCGGGGGAATACACGCTCGACGGTCGCAAGATGTGGCTGACCAACGGTTCCACGGCCACGCTCGTCGCCACCCTCGTCCGCACCGATGAGGGTCACGAACGCCCGCACGACAATCTCACCACTTTCCTGCTCGAGAAACCCGCCGGATTCGGTGAGGTCGTTCCCGGACTGAGCATTCCCGGCAAGATCCACAAAATGGGTTACAAGGGCATCGACACCACCGAGATGCTGCTCGACAACCACGTCGTCGCGGCCGACGCCGTCCTCGGCGGCGAACCCGGTCAGGGTTTCAAGCAGATGATGGACGGCATCGAGGTCGGGCGGGTCAATGTGGCGGCCCGCGCCTGCGGAATCGCGCTGCGCGCGTTCGAACTCGGCGCGCGCTATGCCCAGCAGCGCTCGGCCTTCGGTAAACCCATCGTCGAGCATCAGGCGATCGGATTCTCGCTGGCGGACATGGCGACCAAGGTCGAGGCAGCCCATCTGATGATGGTCAACGCGGCGCGCCTGAAGGATTCCGGGCTGCGCAACGATGTCGCGGCGGGCATGGCCAAGTATCTGGCGAGCGAGTTCTGCAACGAGGTCACCCAGGCCAGCTTCCGCATCCACGGCGGCTACGGATACTCCACCGAGTACGAGATCGAACGTCTGATGCGGGAGGCTCCGTTCATGCTGATCGGCGAGGGAACCAGCGAGATCCAGAAGCGGATCATCGGCAAGGGCGTGCTGCGCGACTATCGGCTCTGAGGTCAGCGAGGGCCGGACCCTTCGCGGGTCCGGCCGAAACCGACAGTGGCTCAGACGAAGTCGGAGCCGCCGTCGACATTCACGTTGGCGCCGGTCATGTACGAATTGCGGCGCGAGGCCAGGAACGCCGCGACCGGGCCGATCTCCTCGGGCAAGCCGGCTCTCGGCATCTGCGCGGGGTGCCCGAAGTGCGCGCCGATCGCCTCCATGAGCCGGTAGGGATCGTCGTCGTCGATACCGACCGAACGCGCCCAGCCGGTGAGCGCGGGAGTGACGAAGGTACCCGGCGACACCACGTTGACCAGGATCTCCTCCTCGGCCAGCAACAGCGACAGATTCTTCGAGATGCTGGTCACCATCGCCTTCGCCGCGGTGTAGGCGACCAGGGAGGTGGTCTGGCGCTGGGTCGAATGCGCGGAGAAGTTCACGATCCGTCCCCACTGCGCCTTGCGTAGCAGCGGCAGCGCCGCGTTGACGCAGTGCACGATGGCGAGCGCGCCGTGGTCGACTGCCTCGTGCCACTGATCGTCGGACAGTTCCTCGACCGTGCCCTGAACGTTCGGCCCGACGGTGTTGACCAGTGCGTTGAGTTCGCCACCCCACCGTTGCTCCAGTTCGGTGAAGACCGAGGCCACCTGGCCGGTATCGCGCACGTCGGCGACAAGTCCGATCGCGTCGGTACTCCCCCGCTGCGCCAGGTCGACGCTCGCCCGCTCGACATCGTCGGCCGACCGGCCGATCACCGCGACCCTGGCGCCTTCCTCCGCCAGGCAGCGCGCTGTGGCCAGCCCCATCCCGCGACTACCGCCCACCACGACCGTTGCCGCGCCCCGCAATCCCAAATCCATTCCGCAACCACCTCATTCGAGCGAACCGCCGTTTCCCGTGGGACCTCGCTGCGGACTGTCGACAGCCGGCAACACGACACGATCCTACATGGCATTACTGTAATGCATTCAGTATGCCTCACGGGAGCGGCGAGTCACTCGATCTACTCGATGGCGTCGACAAGCCCCCACCGCAACGCGGTACCGGTGTCGATCCGATCACCGGTCAGCATCATCCAGGCCGCGCGCCAGCGTCCGATCCGCCGCGGGACGCTGACGGTGCCGCCCGCTCCGGGAACCAGCCCCATCGCGATCTCGGGCAGCCGGAAGTACGTGTCCGGCGCCGCGACCAGTCGGTGCGCGAAAGCCGACAGCTCGATGCCCGCCCCGATACACGCGCCGTGGACCTGTGCCGAGACCCGCTCGCCCAGCCGGTCGACGACCCGCCACGGCCCCCGTTCGAGCCGCACCTGATACGCCGCGACCACATCGACGGCGGTGCCGAATTCATCGAGATCGCCGCCGCTGCAGAACACCGGACCCGCACCGCGCAGGAGCACCCGCTCGATGCTGTCGTCGAGTTCGGCGAGCCGCAGGGCTTCCAGAAGTTGTTCACGCAGTGGGGCACTCAGTGCGTTGCGGCGCTCAGGGTGGTCGAGGGTCACCGACAGCAGGTCGACGTCGCGGTCCAGCCGCACCAGCGGCCGATCGGGGAAGTTCACCGGTTTCGGCCCGCCGCGTTCGGCGAGCCACCGCCGAAACTCTGTGCCCGCCAGCAGCATCGAGTAGACCGCGGCTTCCGCGCCGAGGGCCGCGGTCGTATCGGGCACCGCGGTCTGGCGCAGCAGTCGCCCGAGCGCCACGCTCGCTTGCGGATTGCGCCGCACAACGTCCGTCAGATGCCGCACCGCCGCCTCGGGGTCGGGATGGTCGACGATCATCGGCGAGCTCGCGGCATCCTCGGCCAGCGTCAGGGTGAGCGCGCGCAACAGCGGCTCCAGACGTGGGGAGGCCGGTCCACGCAACACCCCGATCGACAGGCGCAGCGAGCCTGCCAGCGCTTCGGCGACCCGGGCGATCCGCTCGGGCGACTCCCCTGCCCACCCGTCGAGCGCGATGACCAGCAGGGGATTTCTCGGCGTACCCTGCGGGCTGATGTCGAGTTCCATGGCATCCGAGGCCAGATCAGTCGCTTCACGGCTCACCGCGCAATAGTGACACGGTGTCGGCTCGGTGATGACCGAGACCGGGCGGGCCCCGCGACCTACTATCGAGCCGTGCAGCCAACGACAGCGCCGGTTCCCGGTCCGCCCGCGGCGGACTGGGCGGCGAGCGGCGTGGTCGCCCTCTCCGGTCGCCCGGACGGACCGCCCCTGGTGCCGCCGGGGCGCGCGGCCACCAGGGCCAGGGAGCTGTCCTCGACACTGGCCGCGTTCTCGGAGCGAACGATCACTGTCGACGGGGCTCAGCTACTGGGCGAACGCGCGGCGCTCACCGGTCTACGGCGCCGGGGAACGGTGTCGGCGGGCGGCCGTTGCCGACTGCTGCGCACCTCGGACGGGTGGGCGGCGGTGTCATGCGCCCGACCCGATGATCCGCTGCTGCTCGGCGCGCTGATCGGCGACGATCTCGACGCGGCGGATCCGTGGCCCGCGCTCGCCGAATGGGTCCGCGCGCATCGCGGCGACGAACTCCTCGAACGCGCCGAACTCCTCGGCGTGGCGGCGGGTCCGGTGCGGCCCGACGAGCCCGCGCACTGCCCGTCACCGATGACGCCGAGGCCGGTCGAGGGGCTGCTCGTCGTCGACTTCAGCGCCCTGTGGGCGGGCCCGCTGTGCGCCCATCTGCTCGGTCTGGCAGGCGCGCGCGTGGTCAAGGTCGAGACCCCGGGACGGCCCGACGGCGCCCGCCGCGGCAGCCCGGAGTTCTACGCGCTCCTGCATCACGGCCACGAGTCGGTGGTTCTCGATCCCACCGAGCGCACCGGAAGATCGGCGCTGCGGGCTCTGGTCGACGCCGCCGACATCGTCATCGAGGCGTCACGGCCCCGGGCGCTCGCCGGTTTCGGGCTCGACGCCGAGGCGGCTGTCGCGCGCGGGGCGAGCTGGGTGTCGATCACCGCCGCGGGTCGGGCGTCGAACCGGATCGGTTTCGGGGACGACATCGCCGCGGCCGCCGGGCTGGTCGCCTTCGAGCCCGATTCGAGCACAACGGCTTTCGTCGGCGACGCCATCGCCGACCCACTCACCGGCCTGACCGCCGCCGTACTCGCGATGTCGGCGCCGGCCGATGGGCGCGGCGTGCTGTGGGACATCTCGATGACCGATGTCGTCGCGAGCACGCTGACCGCCGATCCGGTCCCGCGCACGGCGCAGCGCGGTGATACCTGGTTCGTCGAGTCCGAGAACGGACCGATTCCGGTCGCGAAACCACTGTCCCGCAAGATGATCGGCCCCGCCGCGGACTCCGGTGCCGATACGGCGCGCGTACTCGGGTCGCTGAGGATTCCGGTGCCGTGACCGACGACTCCAGCCGGACTCGCCGACCCGCGCGCGGCCGGGTCGTCATCGTGCTCGACGCGGAGATCGACGGCATCCCCGGTCTCGATCTCCGGATCAGGGACGGCCGGATCGACGATATCGGACGGTCGCTGTCCACGGACGGGGCGACGGAGGTGATCGACGCGCGCGGTGGTGCCGTCATTCCCGGTCTCCACGATCATCACCTGCACTTGCACGCCACGGCCGCCGACGCGGCATCGGTGCGCTGCGGCCCACCGGCCGTCCCGAACCGCCGCGCGCTGGGCACTGCCCTGGCCGAGGCATCGGCCGACGAGCACGGCTGGGTTCGCGGCGTCGGCTATGTCGACACCGTCGCGGGCGATCTCGACGCGCTCGCCCTCGACGCCCTGCACGGCAGCCGACCGGTGCGAGTACAGCACCGCAGTGGCGCGATGTGGATCCTCAACACCGCCGCGCTCGTCGCAGCGCAGATCACCGACGCGGCGCATCCCGGCGTCGAATGCACTGCCGATGGTGTCCCGACGGGCCGGATCTGGCGCGCGGACACCTGGTTACGCACCCGGCTGCCACCCGCGACGCCGCCGCACCTCGGTTCGCTCGGCGCCACCCTCACCGGCTACGGCATCACCGGTGTCACCGACGCGACCCCCGATCTGTCGGCCCGCTCGGCAGCCGCGCTGGTCACCGCTGTGACCGGGGGCGACCTGCCGCAGCGGTTGCACCTGCTCGGGGCCCCCCTGCGCGGCGAGCCCGCGCACAGCGTCACGCCACTGCCCGAACGGGTCAGCGTCGGACCGTACAAGATCGTCATCGCCGACTCCGGACTCCCACAGTTCGACGCGCTGGTGGATCGGATTCGCACCGCCCACCGCGGCGGGCGGGCCGTGGCCGTCCACTGCGTCAGCCGTGCAGCGCTGTTCCTGCTGCTCGCCGCCCTGGATGTGGCAGGAGATTTCCCGGGCGACCGCGTCGAGCACGCGGCGCTGGTTCCCGCCGACAGCATCGCCGATCTGCGCCGCCACCGCCTGCGGGTGATCACCCAACCGGGTTTTCTGTCCCAGCGCGGCGACTACTACCTCGACCACGTCGAACCCGACGACCTCGACGATCTGTATCGCTGCCGAAGCCTGCTCGCGCAGGGTGTCCCCCTCGCCATGTCCAGCGATTCGCCCTATGGCCCGCTCGACCCGTGGGCAGTGATCGCCGCGGCCAGTCGCCGATCCACCGAAACCGGCGCGACCCTCAACGCGGGCGAGTGCCTCACGCCCGCACAGGCACTCGCGGGATACCTCACCCCCCTCGACGACCCGGGTGGACGGCCACGCCGGATTCGGCGGGGGGCGCCCGCGGATCTCGTCCTCTTGCGAGCGCCGCTGGAACAGGTACTACGCGAGCCGTCGGCCGATGCCGTAGATCGCGCACTGTTCGCGTGAGCGCCGTGATCGGCGGCTACGGAGCGGGGAGCGCGACCGCCGGAACCGTGTCGGCGACCTGCGTCGCCGAATCGTGCCAACCACACGGCAACCCGCACGTGCGATACAGCCTGCGCTCGACCAACCCGCTCGAGAAGGCCCGAACCGTTTCCGTTGCCTGCGCCGCGTAACCGCACCGTGGGCATTTCGCGAAATAGTCGAGCAGGTCGTGGCTCATGGTCCGAACCACCTCGCCGGGGATCGGCGCGTCGTGCTCGTCGGCGGCGGATGACGCCGGCGATCGCCGGTCGCCGATCGTGGGCGACCTGCGCCGAAAATCCTTGTAGTTCGTCATCGACCATCACCTCGGCATCCGCGAGAACCTGACACTCATACTGTTGCCACAACCATAGGTGAGAGAATTCGATCCCGAGTGCAGATCAGGGATATACTGTAACTATTACCGTATGACTTACAATCTTCCCGTGGAAGACATCTGGAACGACCTCGCGGCCTGCCTCGAACTTCGCTCGATACCCACACCGCCCACCGATGGCGCGGGATCGAGCCCGACCGGTCCGCCACACACCTTCGAGGGGCCGAACCAGCACCTGCCCCACCGGCGCCTTTTCGGCGGGCAGTTGCTCGGCCAGTTCGTGCGCACGGCGAACGCGGCGAACCCGAGCAAAGCGGTCAAATCCCTCCATGCGTCGTTCCTCCGGGAGGGCACCTCCGACACCCCCGTTCACTACCTCGCCGATCTACTGCACGACGGCCGCTCGTTCGGTGCACTGACGGTGACCGCGACGCAGGGCCGCCGCCCGATCGCCACGTGCGCCGTCTCGCTCCACGCCGCCGAAGCGGGCCCGTCCTACCAGCCGATTCACCCCACCGCCTCACTGCCGGGCCCCGAGAACCGTGTCCGATTCGACCTACTCCCCTGGGACACCAGGTCGGTCACCGATCTCGACGCCCCCGGCTGCGGACGGACCGACTACGACCTGTGGATGCGAATGCCCACCCTCGACGACGAAGGCTCGGCCGCGGCGCTGCTGGCCTATTCCACCGACCTGAACGTGATCGGCACCGCGCTGCGCCCGTTCGACGGCATCGACCAACGCGGAAACGGCACCGCGTTCACCTCGGCGACGACCTCACACACGGTCTGGTTCCACCGGCCGTTCGCCACCGACGACTGGCTGCTCCTGCGCCACTACGGCGCGACGATCGCACACGGGCGCTGCTTCGGACGCGGGGACGTCTTCACGGCGGACGGCACGTTGGTCGCCTCGTTCGCCCAGGAGGCCCTACTCAGGTTCCGTGTCGACGCCGTCCCGGCCAGGTGAACCACAACTTATACTGTATGCATTACAGTAGATAAGACTGCAGTGATGGAAGGGAACCAGATGACGAACACCGCCGACCCGACCGCGAGCCGGACCGAGGAGCAATTCCGCGATGCGCCGATCTTCGACGCCGACCAGCACATGTACGAGACCCCGGACTCGCTGACGAAGTATCTGCCGGAGCAGTACGCGCGTGCGGTGCAGTTCGCGCAGATCGGTCGGCAGACCCGGATCGTGATCAACAACAAGGTCACCGACTTCATCCCCAACCCGACCTTCGAGCGGGTCGCCGCGCCCGGCGCGCACGAGAAGTTCTTCGCGGGCGAGAACTCCGACGGGCTCACGCTGCGTGAGATGCAGGGACCCGCGATCGAGGCACCCGCGGCCACCCGCAATCCGGTGGACCGGATCACCGAGCTCGACCGCCAAGGAGTCGTCGAGGCCCTCAACTATCCGACGCTGGCCAGTCTGGTCGAGCATTCGGCGGCCGACGATCCACAGCTCACCCTGGCGATCATCCACGCGCTCAACCAGTGGATGGCCGAGCACTGGTCCTACAACTACGCCGACCGGATCTACTCGACCCCGATCATCAATCTGTCCGAGGTCGACGCGGCCCAGCGCGAACTGGAGTACATCCTCGACAACGGCGCGAAGGTCGCCCTGATCAAGCCGGGCCCGGTGAACGGCCTGCACGGCTGGCGTTCACCCGCGTTGCCGGAATTCGATCCGTTCTGGCGCGATGTCGAGGCCGCCGGCCTGCCGATCGTGCTGCACGCCAGCTACCCCCCGCTGGACAGCTACATCGCCTCCTGGGAACCGCCGCACACCGCGAACTTCATGGCGCAGAGCCCCTTCCGCTGGATGGCGCTGGGCCACCGCGAGATCTCCGACATGATCACGAGTCTGATCTGCCACGGCACCCTGACCCGCTTCCCGAAGCTGCGCGTCGCCAGCGTCGAGAACGGCAGTTCGTGGATCTACCCGCTGTTCCACGACTTCGAAGACCTGTACAAGAAGATGCCGCAGAACTTCCCCGAGCACCCGCACGAGGTGTTCCGCCGCAATATCTGGGTCAGCCCGTTCTGGGAAGGATGCGTGGCCGACGTCGTCGACACCGTCGGCTGGGACAAAGTCCTCTTCGGCTCGGACTACCCGCATCCGGAGGGTCTGGCCGAGCCGAAGGGCTTCTGGAAATACGCGGAAGGCATGGACGTCCAGCGCACCTACGACTTCATGGGCGACAACGCCCGCCGCTTCCTCGGACTGCCCATCGCCAACCCCGAACCGAGCGCCGCGACCACCACAACCCACTGACCCAACGACTTGCGCTGCCGCCGAATCGGATTCGGCGGCAGCAGCCTTCCGGCGCGCCCGACCTCAGACGCGCCTGCCATCGAGGAATGCGGCGAGCAGTACCAGGCTGTTGTGCGCCTCGACGCCCGCGACGGCCCGCGCGACGCCGCACCGGGTCACCGCGCTCGACTGCATTCGTTCGCCCGCCTCGGCGGTGCAGACGATGGCGAGCAGCAACTCGGTGATGCCGACCTGGTACAGCGTCCACAGCCGCTCAGGATCTACCGCGATGCCGGCGGCGTCGAGCCGGGCGGCATAGCGCTCGACGAGTCCGCGTTCGATCTCGCGCAGCAACTCGGGTTCCACCGACGCGTTCGCGAAGTAGGCGACATCGCGTATGCCACAACCCGTTGTCGAGATCTGCCAGTCCAGGAAGCCGGGTCCCGCGTCCTCGAAGAACAGGTTGCCCAGGTGCGGGTCACCGTGAATCAAGGTCTGCGGTTGACGCGCCCAGAAGGCGTCGATCTCCCTGCCCCGCTCGTAGAAGATCCGGATCTGCTCCCGGATCGTCGCCGGGACCAGGTCCGCAGCGGGTCCGGTGAGCTCACCGAGCAGACGGCGCCGGATCAGGAGCCCGAGCTGGGTTTCCACTTCCGACCGTGGGCCCGCCGCGCCCGCGGGGTCACGCCAGAAGGCGGCATGCAGATCCGCCATGGCGTCGACGACAGCCTCCGCTTCGTCGCGGCCGAGCGGATCGACGACCGTACGAAAACGCGCGGTCGGCGACAGATCCTCCAAGACCAGGACATCGCGACCCCGCACCCGGTCGGAGCGGGTCGCATAGCAGCGCGGCACCCGGATCGGCGGCGTGTCGCCCAGTACGCGATAGGCGGTGACCTCGCGCGACCCGAGGCTGAACAGGTTCATCAGGACGTGCTGTAAGTAGTTGCGCGGCGGCAGTTTCAGGAACAGGAACTCGGGGATATCGGCGTCCGCGCTCACCTCGATGCGCGCCCGCGCCGCGGTCCCGGAGTGGGATTCCACGACACGTATCCGATGGATCCGTTCCGGTGCCACCCCGAAGACCTCGGCGAGCCAGGCCTCGGTGACATCTTCCACGCGTAGCGGCACGCGCGCGGCGCCTCCCGGCACCGCGCGGTCCACCGCGACCCGCACCGCCCGCCCCACCGCCGATCCGACGGCTCGGGCAGTGAGTACCGAATCGCGCACTATCGGCCCCCGCCTTCTCGAGCGATCCGCTCGTTGTGGCGATGGACGAGCTCCCGGAATCCGATGTGGTCCCAACCGGGTTTGGGCTGGACGCCCCATTCGTCACGTGCGGTGGTCTGCCCGGCCGCCTCGGGCTGCCCGCCGAGCGGCGGTGCGTTGAAATCGGCGGGATACTGGCATTCCAAGGCGTCGTCGTCGTAGCGGACCTTGATCATCTCGTCGCAGATCTCCTGCAGCGACAGGGTCGGCCAGCCGTACCAGAGCGCGAGCGCCGGCACGGTGAAAGCCCCTTCGACCACCAGCGCGACCAGACAGACCATGATTCCCCGTTTGAGCCATCGATGCATGCGCGCGAACGGTGGCGTGGTTCCCAGCGGAAGTTCTCCCGCCGGAGCCGATCCCGATTCGGACGATGGTGTGCTCATCGCGAAACTCTCCTTCAGCAGATAAATCGAGTCGAACCGCGGTCAGTCGGCGAATATCTCGCGATTGACCGTGTGCAGATAGGGAATTGCCAGGAATGGCGTGATGTAGAAGATGTCGTACAGCCACCAGCCGAACACCGGCAGCACGACACCGTCGAAACGGATATCGGCGTACACGGTCATGTTCACGATGTAGCCGACCCAGATGACCACACCGAACCAGCAGGTGACGATCAGCCACTGATGGCCCCACCGCTTCATCTGCAGGAAGGCGATCGCGGCGGCGATCCGCATCGGGAAGACGACGAGCACACAGGCGAACTCCCAGCCCTTCTCGCCAGGCGCGCCCGCGCCGCCGATCCAGAGCTCGTTGTAGTGCCACCAGTAGCCCGCGTCGAAGAAATTGCCCCAGGCGGTGAAGAAGACCCGTGTGACCAAGGTGTGGCTGGCGAAAACGTCGAGCACCCAGCCGACGCTGTTGAGGAAGGCATCGAGGATGACGAGATACCCGATCAGCGTGACGATGAGCGGCCGCACGGACAAACCCTCTTGTTGCGCGCGGCGCTGCAACCAGACGCCGCGCAGAAAGATCGGTAGTCCGAACAGGCCCAGAACATAGGTGCCCATCAGTGCCGTGCCCGCGGTGAGCCAGACGTCGGCGCGGCGCTGGCTCGCCCGGCTTTCCGCTTCGTGCTCGTCATAGCTTCCGGCGGTCCGGATATCGGAACCCTGAGGGTTCCCCGATCCGGTACGGCGCTTGACGAATGTCGGCAGATTCATATTTTTCTCCTACCAGTCACTGGTCATCAGCATCCGCAACTGGATGAGGAACATCAGCAGCAGAAACCCATAGATGGTGAATTGGAAGACGATCAGCGCACGCTTACGTCTACGGTCTTGCTCGTTCATGAGAGCGTTCTCCTCGAGGTGGTCACACGGGTTCTTCGCCGGCGAGCAGACCGGCGGTGGCGATCTGGCGCAGGCCGTCACCAATGGCGGTATCGGTGCTCAGCGGCGCCAGCACACAGGCCTGCACCGCGTCGATCTCGCGCGCGCCCGCGGCGATGAGCCGGGCCGCGGCCACCAGTACGCGCGTCGACGGTGGCTCGAAGTGGAATATCTCGTCCGCGCCACGAATGGTGTTCGCGCAGTGCACCAATCGTGTCGCCACGCCCCGATCGACGCCGGATTCCGTTACCACCACGTCGGTTTCGCGCTCGGGTGCCAGGTAGTCCATCGCGATGGTGACGAAGCGCTGCCGAAACGACGGTTTCAGGACCTTGAGCGAACTGCGGTAGGCCGGGTTGTAGGAACAGACGAGCATGAACGATTCGGGGGCTTGCACTACCTCATCGGCGCGGTCGAGGTAGAGCGCGCGCCGGTGGTCGGCGAGCGAATGCAGCACGGCCAGCGAATCGTGGCGTGCCTCGATCACCTCGTCCAGATAGCAGATGGCCCCGCCCTTCACGGCCCTGGTGAGCGGGCCGTCGTTCCAGACCACATCACCGCCGGTGACGAGCAACCGCCCGACCAGATCCGAGCTGGTGATGTCGTCATGGCAGCTGACGGTGACCACCGGGCGACCCAGCAGCGAGCCCATGTGCTCGACGAATCGGGTCTTACCGCAGCCGGTCGGTCCGGTGAGCATGACCGGAAGGCGTTGCTGGAACGCTCGTTCGAACAGTTCGACCTCGCCGCCACCGGCGAAATAGGAATCAGATGTCATAGGTCGACCAACTCTCGGTGAATATGTGCGAGAACGCGGGGCAGTTCCTCCACCCGCCGGATCCGTTGCGAGCGGGTGGGCCCGAAGACTTCGGGCAGTGGATCGACTCGGACGGGTCCGATGCCGATGTAGTAGACGGCGATCCCGGCGGTGACGGCTTCCTCGACAGCGTGCGCCACATCGGCCCACGCGTAGCGGCCCTCGTACCCTTCGTCGGAGATGAGGCCGTCGCCGATGATGATGAGCTGGCGACGCTGCGCGGGTTGGTCGAGCAACCGACTGGTCAGGTGCCGAAGTGGGGCGCCGAGTCGGGTGTAGCCACCGGCCGCCAGCCCGAGCCCGCCGACATCGACGAAGGTTCGGTCGTCGAAGTCCTTCAGGCACCGGACTTCCACGCGATGGCGCGTATTGCCGGTGAACACGAAGATCGCGTGCCGTTCCCTGGCGACCGTCATCGCCCGCGAGAGAGCGTCCGCGCAGTCCAGCTCCAACCGGAAGGTCGCGCCCCCGTTGATGCCGAGCGAGGAACTGCCGTCGAGCAGGACCGCGGTCGTGACATCGCGGGCACTGGGCAGCAGTTCACGGAACACCCGTGGTTGCGGTGTCGCGCCGACCTGGGTGTCGACGTAGTGGCTGATGTAGCGGTCGATGTCGAGGTCGGACCCGTCCACGAGGCCACCGCGCATGGACCGATGGGTGAGTTCCTCGAACCAGCGCCGCACCTCGGGTGCGGCGGGCGCGATCGGGCTCGACGAGGTGGGTTGGCGGCGTTCCAGGACGGCGACGTGGTCGGGCAGGAAACTCGACGTCCACTGGTTCCACTCCGGATAGGGGATCCCCGCGCGCTGGTCGGCGCGGATCTCGATGTCCTCGTTCTCGGGTCGGCTCGGCGGCGGAAGGTTCGAGGCCCGGCTGCCGCCTTCGCCGCCGACCGGTACCGACCACACGCGGTAGCTGTCGGTACGGGTAGAGGTCCACGGCATCCGGCCGTAGATCCGCCGCGCCGCGATCGACACGCGACTACGCGGCGCAACGGCCAGCGGCAGGCTCCCGAGCAGCGGGTACTGCCCCAGCACACCCGATGACCGAGCGAGCGCGACGGCACGCTCGATCATGTCCTCGCCCGACAGGTCGGGATCGGTGGACTCCAGGGCGCGCAGCCGACGGCGCAGCTCGGGTACCAGTCCGGGAAACCGCTCACCGGCCCAGGTCGCGGCGACGTCGCCCTCCACGATCGAGAGCGCACCGCGCTCCCGCGGGGACAACTCGTGCAGCGGATACCGCGCGATCCGGTCCTTGGACGGCGAACACTGCAGGGCGATGCCGCAGGTCACTGTCGTGTGGTTCCAGTCGGGCACCGGCTGTGGATACGGCACATGGACGATGCCGAGTCCAGGGCTCAAGCCGAAGCCGCGCCGCTCGCCGGTCACCAGGCGAACGCCTTCGCGGCGGCGACCCGACAGCGCGACCGCCGTCACCGCGCAGCTGCGTTCGACCGACGCGGCGGGCCGGGTGGCGGTCACGGTGGATCTCCGCGGGTACATGCCGGTTCAGGAGCCGTACACATGATCAGAATGTCCCGATATTGCTCAGGATCCAGTACCAGAAGGCGATGATCAGCACCACCGCGCCCCAGGCGAGGAGAAGTCGGACGAGATCGAGAAGCATGATCGGGTTTCCATATCTGTCGGCGGATCGTGTGGTGCGGCAGCGTCATCGGGGCTCCAGGCTGCGCAGCGTCGTCGTCACGTAGTCGGCGAGCACCGCGGTGCGCAGCGCTTTCGAGCCGCTCGTACTGGTGAGCAGGGCGTACAAGCCGATGAGGAAGAACACGGCGCTGTGGTACGACTCGACGACGAGTTGCGCTTCACCGCGCTCGGCGGCCTGTTCGATCTCCTGGGCGACCAAAGCGATCACGGAATGTTCTCGCCAGGTGTCGTCCAACGGTCTGGTCGGTGAGAAGTGCACGGCGAGTAGGTCTTTGAACAATTTGCTACCCAATCGCCGCTCCAGGGCCGCGATCAGCCGGACGACTTTCGCCAGCACTCCCGCGAGATCGTGCGGTGTCCGGAGGTACCGTTCGAGTTCCCCGGCGATGCGCGCCTCCTCGCGCTGTTCGAGTTCGAGCAGCACGTGCTCTTTGGTCGGGAAGTGGAAGTAGAAGGTTCCGCGCGCCACGCCCGCGTCCTCGACGATCGTGGCGATGTCGGCCTCGGCCGCGCCCGCTCTACCGAATTCCGCAACCGCCGCATCGAGCACTCGCTTCCGTGTGTGGAGACGTTGGGCCTGTCGCCCCTGAGGCTTGTCCTGGATTTCGCTCATGCGGCGAGCTAACTCCCGTCATTGACTCGCGTCAATCAGGCGCGCACAGAGCTCACGGGGTGGTCACCAAATCCCCTCTCCCCCTTATCAATTCAGGAGAGAAGGTCGCTGCTCTTCCTGCCGGTGACCATGTCGGTAATACTGACATATGTCATTGAACCACGTCAACGAATTCGCGAACCGCGATCCACGGGACCCCGGTTGATCGAAGGCGCCGATCAGCATTTCCCCACGTCAGACATACCGAAAGCTATACTGTAAATACCTCTTCGTTCGCGTCACGATCACAGCCTCCCTGCCCGCGAACGCTCGATCGACTCAGCCCCCGAGGACGTATGCATGGGTATCGCACTGACCGACGAACACCGCGCGCTGGCCGAGGTCACCCGGAAGTTCGCCACCGACCGCGCGGTGAGACAGGCGGCGCGCGAACTGCTCGACGCCGCGACAGAGGACCCGCCCGCGTTCTGGGCGCAACTGGCCGAGCTGGGATTGCTCGGTCTGCATGTGGACCCGGCGTACGGCGGTTCCGGATACGGGTTGCCCGAATCGGTGGTGGTCGTCGAGGAGTTGGGCCGTGCGATCGCACCGGGATTGTTCGTCTCGACCGTGATCACCTCGGCGGTGGTGGCGGCCGTTGGCAGTACCGAACAGCGCGAACGTTTCCTGCCCGGACTCGTCGACGGAACAGTCACCGCCGCAGTGGGCTTCGGCGGCGAGGTCACCATCGACAACCGGGGACGCGCGCACGGTCGCGCGGGAATCGTTCTCGGTGCCGATTCGGCGGAACTGCTGCTGATCTGCGCCGGAGACGACGTGGTGATCCTGGAACGCGCTGCCGCGGGCATCTCGGTACAGACACCGTCGAATATGGATCCGACCCGACGGAGTGGACGCGTGGTCCTCCATGACGTCTCGGTCGAGCCGCACCAGGTTCTGGCCGGAGCACGCGCCGCCGCGGTGGCGCGGGCGCGGCTGTTGTTCGCCGCCGAGGCGGCCGGCGGGGCAGGCGATTGTGTCGATGCCGCCGTCGGCTACGCCGCGATCCGCACGCAGTTCGGGCGACCCATCGCGACGTTCCAGGCGGTGAAGCACCATTGCGCGAACATGCTGGTGGAGGCGGAGTCCGCGGTCGCGACCGTCTGGGACGCCGCACGCGCGGCAGCCGACGATGAGCGTCAGTTCCAGTTGATGGCCGCGGCCGCCGCGACGATCGCGCTGCCCGCCTATGTCCACAACGCCGAACTGAACATTCAGGTGCACGGTGGAATCGGGTTCACCTGGGCCCACGACGCACACCTGCATCTGCGGCGGGCGGTGACGCTACGCGCCCTCATCGGTGGTGACGCGCCCGCCGCCGATGTCTTCGCCCTGACGTCGGCCGGGGTCGACCGCACCAGTACCGTCGACCTGCCCACGGAAGCCGACCAGGTGCGCGCCGAGATCCGTGGGGATGTCGAGCGCATTGCCGCGATGGACGAATCGATCCGCCTGCCGGAGTTGATCGCCACCGGTTACGTCATGCCGCACTGGCCGAAGCCATGGGGCCGTTCGGCCACCGCGGTCGAGCAGGTGGTGATCGACGAGGAGTTCGCACGGGTCCGACTCAGGCGACCCGACTATTCGATCACCGGATGGGTCGTTCTGACCCTGATCCAGCACGGGACGCCGAGCCAGATCGACAGATTCGTCGACCGGGCGCTGCGCCAGGAGGAGGTGTGGTGCCAGTTGTTCTCCGAGCCGGACGCCGGTTCCGACGCGGCCGCCGTGAAAACCAAGGCGACGCGGGTCGACGGCGGCTGGCGAATCACGGGCCAGAAGGTGTGGACCAGCGGCGCGCACTACAGCCGGCGCGGTCTGGCCACCGTCCGCACGGACCCCGGCGTCGCCAAACACGCGGGCATCACCACGATGATCGTCGACATGACGGCTCCCGGCGTACAGGTGCGACCACTGCGCATGCTTCTGGGCAGCTCGGAATTCAACGAGGTGTTCTTCGATGAGGTCTTCGTGCCGGACGCCGACGTGGTCGGTGCCGTGAACGATGGTTGGGCCGTCGCGCGAGCGGCGCTGGGAAACGAGCGGGTCAGCATCGGCGGTGGCTCGGGCACCGGCAACGCAGACTCCGGCACGCTGCTGCGCCTGGTCGAGCGGCACCGATCGCGCTCGGCCGATACCGACGTCCGCGTGGGCCGATACCTGGCGCAAGCCCACGCCCTGCGTCTGCTCAACCTGCGCCGTGCCGTCCGCAGCATCGAAGGAGCAGGCGCGGGCCCCGAGGGCAACATCACCAAACTGAAAGTGGCGCAACACTTCAGCGAGTACGCAGCCATCACAGCGATGCTGCTCGGCCCCGATATCGCACTGGCCGACGGTGACGCCGCCATGGCGGGGCTCATGTTGCTCGGCGCCCGAGCGATGAGCATCGCGGGCGGCACCTCCGAGGTGACCCGGAACCAGATCGCGGAACGCATTCTCGAAATGCCACGCGATCCGCTCCTGCGCTGACAGACATCTTCGTACCGTTGATCCAACACGCTGGCGATAGGGCAATGGTTTCACTTACGGGATAGATTGCGATGTGTATTTCCATACCCGCTCTGATCGCGGACGTACGGAGCTGTAGCCGAGCCGGAACCCGCCCGAACAGCAGATGGCCGCCACTCCGCATTCGAAGTGGCGGCCATCGGCGACTGTCCATCGACAAGGATGGCGGCGAATCTACTTGGGCTGGAAACGCTGCCCGCCGTCGATACGCACGACTTCACCGTTGATATACGGATTCTCGAGCAGATGCTGAGCCAGCAACGCGTATTCGGCAGGTGCGCCGAGCCGCTTCGGGAACGGCACCGCCGCAGCGAATTTCGCGAGCTTCTCCTCGCCGAGGAAGTCCATGATCGGGGTGTGCATCGTTCCCGGAGCGATGCTGTTCACCCGGATGCCCACCGCACTGAGGTCGCGAGCGCCGGTCAGAGTCAGCGAGATCACACCGCCCTTGGCCGCCGCGTAGGCCGACTGACCGATCTGGCCCTCGTAGCCGGCGATGGAGCTGGTCATGACGATCGCGCCGCGCTCGCCGCTTTCCTTCGGTTCCAGCTTGGCGATCTTGGCCGCGGTGAGCCGGAGCACGTTGTAGGTACCCGTGAGGTACAGCCCGATCGTGTCGGTGAAGCCCTTCAACGTGTGCGGCGTGCCGTCCCGGTTGACGACCTTCTCGAGCACTCCGAAACCACCGTGGGCGATCACCGCGTAGCGCAGCGTGCCCAGTTCGTCGGCCGCGGCGAACGCTTCCTCGATCGTCGAGTCGTCGAGCACGTCGGTGCGCACATAGACGGCCTTGTTGCCCAGTTCCTCGGCCAGCGCCTTGCCCTTGTCGTCGTTGACATCGGCGATGACAACGGCCGCGCCTTCGGCGTGCAACTTGCGCACCGTCGCGTCACCCAGGCCACCGGCACCGCCGGTCACCAGAACTACTTCACCTTCGAACGACACTGCGTCTCCTTCATTTCATGGGTTGATGATGGGTGGGCGGCTCGTCGGCCTAGGTGCCCGTCCAGTGGGGGGTCCGCTTCTCGGCGAACGCCTTCGCGCCTTCCTGCGCGTCCTTCGTCCCGAAGACCGGGGCGATGAGCTCTAGCTGCTTCTGCCACATCTCCGCGGTGCTCCACTCGGCCGCCTTGACGATGACCTCCTTGGTCACCGCGACCGCGATGGGCCCGTTGGCGGTGATCCGGTCGGCCAGAGCCAGCGCCCGATCCAGGGCCCCTCCCGGTTCGGCCACCTCGTTGACCAAACCCCACGCGGCGGCGTCGTCTGCCGTGAAAGTGTCACCGGTCAGGACCAATTCGAGCGCCTTCTGGTAGGGAATGCGCTGCGGCAGCCGCAACAGCGCACCGCCGCCCGCGACCAGACCGCGTTTGACTTCGGGAACCCCGAACCGCGCGGTTGTGGACGCGACGACCAGGTCCGTGGCCAGCACCAACTCGGTGCCGCCGGCCAGCGCGTAGCCTTCGACGGCGGCGATGATGGGCTTGACCGGTGGCTTCTCGGTGAATCCGAGGCCGCGACCGGCGACGTAGGGGTACTCCCCCGCCGCGAATGCCTTCAGATCCATTCCGGCGCTGAAGTTTCCGCCGCTGCCGGTCAGCACCGCGACGGACAGCTCGGGGCTTTCGTCGAGCTCGTCGACGGCGTCGGCGAGTCCCTGACTGACGGCGAGATTGATCGCGTTGCGCGCGTCCGCCCGGTTGATCGTGATCACCAGCGTTCGCCCGCGCCGTTCCACTAGCACTGCGTCCGACACAGATATCTCCATTCTCTCGGGGTAAGCACTCAGACTTCGATGACGAGGGCGCCGCCCATGCCGCCACCCGCGCACATCGCGGTGACGCCGATGCCGCCGCCGCGACGGCGGAGCTCGTAGATCAGGGTCGCCACCTGGCGGGCGCCCGAAGCCGAAATCGGATGGCCGAGACTGCATCCGCTGCCGGAGAAGTTCACCCGCTCCTCGTCGATGTTGTGCGCGCGGCACGCGGCGATCGGCACCGAGGCGAACGCTTCGTTGATCTCCCACAGCGCCACGTCGCCGACGGTCAACCCGGCACGGTCGAGCACCTTGCCGATCACGTTCACCGCGGCGATGCCGTTGTCCGCCGGTGTCACACCCACGTTCGCCCAGGCACGCACTGTCGCGAGAACCTCCAGGCCCGCACTCGCGGCGTAGTCGTCAGCGGTCACTGTCACCGCCGCGGCGGCGTCGTTGATGCCGCTGCTGTTGCCCGCCGTGATCGAGAACCCCTCGATTTCGGGATGCAGCACGGGCAGCGCCGCCAACCGCTCGGCGGTCGTCTCCCGGCGCGGATGCTCGTCGACGGCGAAATCGAGGACCGAGCCGTCGGGCTGGGCGACCTTCAACGGCAGGATCTCGTCGGTGAATCTGCCCTCGTCGATCGCGGCGATGGCGCGCTGATGCGACCGCAGTGCCCAGTCGTCCATTTCCTGACGGCTGATCCCGACCTTCTTCGCGGTGTTCCAACCGACGGTGATCGCCATGTCCATGGTGGGCGCGTCGGGAGTTTCCGGGTGCGACGGGGGAATCCACGGCTCCTTGAATTCGAGCTCGGGCCCCGACCCCGGCACCCGCCACTTCATCAGGGGAGCCGTCGACAGTGATTGCACGCCACCGGCCACGATCACCCGTTCCATCCCGACACCGATGTGGGCGGCCGCGTTCGCGATCGAGGTGAGACTGCCCGCGCAGTGCCGATTGACCGCTTGGCCGGGCACGTTCAGCATCCCCGCGGCCACGGCCGCGTGGCGGGCGAGGTCGCCGCCGCCGTAATTCAGTTCGGCGAGGATCACGTCGTCGATGTGGGTCGGGTCGATGCCCGAGCGGCGGACGGCCTCGGTGAGGATCTCGATGGCGAGCGTCTCCGACGCCACATTCACGAGCGCGCCCTTGAACGATCGCGCGATCGCGGTTCGGACCGCACTGACGATGACTGGTTTGGGCATAGTTCTCAACCTCTGTGTTCCGGCCGCACCCCTCGGTGCGGCCTCGTGTGTATTCCGATGAATTTCGAGTCGTGTTCTGTGCGCACGGCGCCGGTATCGGCGGCCAGGTGAGGCACAGGTATTCGGTCAGTCGATGGTGAAACGGATCGGCAAATGCTTCAACCCACCCACGAACGTCGTCGCCGTCAACTCCGGCTCCCCCGCCAACTCGATCGACTTCAAACGCGGCAACAACTCCCCCAGGAACTTGCTGATCTCCATCCGCGCCAACCCCGCACCCAAACAAAAATGCACCCCGTAACCGAACGCCACATGTTTGTTCGGCTCACGCCCGATATCGAACCGGAAGGGATCTTCGAAAACATCCTCGTCACGATTGGCCGAAGCGTAGGACAGCAACAACGAATCACCGGCCGGGATCGACACCCCGTTGACGACCGAATCCTCAGCAGCGGTACGCATGAACGCCTTCACCGGCGTCACCCACCGGATGATCTCTTCGACAGCGCCCGGCATCAGACCTGGATCAGCCCGCAACCGATCCAACTGATCGGGATGTTCGATCAGCGCCCGCACACCACCCGAGATACTGCTACTCGTCGTATCGTGGCCCGCGGTCGCGATAATCGCGTAATACGAAACAATGTCCACATCTGACAAAGGTTCGCCGTCGATCTTCGCGTTCGCGATCATCGATGCAAGGTCATCGGTCGGGTTCGCCCGCCGCGATTCGGTCAGCGCCTGGAAGAAGGTGAACATCTCGACCAACGCGTTCATCGCCTCATCCGGGGGCGTCGACCGCTTCAATTCGTCGTCGTCACTTCCGACCAATTCCTGAGTCAACTTCAACATCAACGGAAAATCGGACTCGGGTACCCCGAGCAACGACATGATCACATACAGCGGGAAATTCACCGCGATCTCGGACACGAAATCGCACTCACCACCGGTGTCTCGCATCCGATCCACGTATCGCTTCGCGAGCTCCTCGATCCGCTCACCCATCGCCTTCATCGCCTTGGGCGCGAACCACTCCGCCGCGATCGCCCGCACCACGCGGTGCTGCGGGTCGTCCATATGGATCAGCGTCCGAATCCCCACGGCGGCTTGCATCTCGTCGGACTCCGCCGTCATCAACACCGGACGCGGCCAGTTCGTGAACCGACGATTCGCCCGCTCCACCGCCATCACATCCGCGTGCTTGGTGATCGCCCAGAACGGTTTGTATCCCGCCACTTCCACGCGCGCGACCGGCTTGTCCGCCCGCAACGCGGCCAACGCGGCGTGTAAGCGCGGCTCGTCGGCGTAGGCGGCAGGCTCGGCCAGAACGTTCGCGGCCTCATCAACGATCGGCATTCCTATCAGCACCTTTTCCGTTCCTCGGCCGGCATCCCGGCACTCGCCCCATCGCACACACAGAGCGTGCCGAGGACGTTGTCTCGCCCACAAGACTGATTTATAGTTACCCTTACTGTCAAGCTTTCTGTAACAGATGCCGTATCGGGCATCAGAACGGTGGAACCCATGGTCGCCCAGCAGCGCAGGATCGTCGTCGTCGGAGCAGGGTCCGGCATCGGAGCGGCGACCGCGACGCACTTCCACGAGCGGGGAGACCACGTCCTCGCGGTCGACCTGCACGCGAACGACACTCCGGCCAGTCAGCACGAACAGTGCGACCTGCGCGACGCGGGCGAGATCGCGGCCCTGCTGGGGCGCATCGGGGCGGACTGGGACGCGCTGGCCTACGTCGCGGGCGTGCCCGGCACCGCGCCCGCGGCCGATGTCCTCGGGGTGAACTACCTCGGCATGCGGCTGTTCACCACCGGCATGCTGGGGCTGTTGCGCCAGGGCGGCGCGATCGTCACCGTGGCCTCGGTCGCCGCCCTCGGCTGGGAGCAGCGAATCGGCGATCTCGCGGGCCTGCTGGCGGCGACCGACGCCGACGCCGTGGCGCGGTGGCAGGCGACGCAGGACCCCGCGTACCCCGTCTACAGCACGTCGAAGCAAGCGTCGATCATCTTCGCCAAGCGCCTGGCCCCGACCGCCTGGCAGAAGTTCGGCGTCCGGGTCAACTCCGTCAGCCCCGGCCCCACCGAGACGCCGATTCTCACGGACTTCGAAGCGTCGATGGGTAAAGAAGTGCTCGACTCGGTCAAGGCCACCATCGGCAGGCACGCCACCGTGGCCGACATCGTTCCCGTGATCGCGTTCCTCGCGGGACCCGAATCCCGCTGGGTCAACGCCCAGGACATTCACGTCGACGGTGGATTCGTCGCCCCGCTGACCGTCGGCCCGCCCATCGAACTCTGACCCCGTTCCGCCCCTGCGGCACCACATGCTGTGGTGTCGCAGGGGCGGTGGGATCGCAAGATGTCGTGCCGAAACCTCGGACGCCACCACGAGATCGGTGCCGTCCGAGGTCGTTCGATCAGAGTTCGGTGACCTGTTCACGCGCCCAGCGATAGTCCGCTTTCCCGGCCGGGCTACGGCTGATCGCGGAACGGAAGACCACGGCCTTGGGCAGCTTGTAGCGGGCGAGCGACTGCGCCGCGTGGCCTACCAGCTCGTCGAAATCAGCGGTCGCCTCGGCCACGAGTTCCACCACCGCGACGACCTCTTGACCCCATCGCTCGTTCGGACGCCCGACCACCAGCACATCAGCGACCGCGGGATGGGAGACGATCGCGGACTCGACCTCCTCGGCGAAGATCTTCTCGCCGCCGGAGTTGATGGTGACGGCATCGCGACCGAGCAGTTCGATCGTGCCGTTCTCGAGGTGGCGCGCACGATCACCGGGCAGCACGAAGCGCACGCCGTCGATGACAGGGAACGTCGCCGCGGTCTTGGCCGCGTCGTCCTTGTAGCCGAGCGGGGTGAACTGACGCTTCGCGAGCCAGCCGAGACCGTCATGGCCGGCCTCCAGGACGGTGCTGAAATCCTCGGCGACGACCCTGGTGTCCAGGCCCGCCGAGAATGTTCCGGTCGAGACGAAGCCCGCCGCCGAGACATGATGCAACTGGGTTCCGGTTTCCGACGATCCGACGCCGTCGAGCACCACCAAACCCGGCACCGCCTCGATCCACTGCTGCTTGAGCTGCGGCGTGAGCACCGCGCCACCATTGGCGAGCGCGGCCAGCGAGGACACATCGGCGGTCTTCGATTCCACCGCGGCGAGCAGCGGTCTGGCCATGGCATCGCCCACCACGATGGCGATCGCGACGCGTTCGCGCTCGATCGTCCGCACGATCTCCGCGCCATCGATCCGATCCACCACCGGGGAGAACACAATGGATTGACCGGTCGTCATAGCGGTGAGCACCGCCCACTGCGCCGCACCGTGGATCAGCGGCGGCAACAGCATGAGTTTGACGCCGGGGTTGGCCGCCGCGCGCGCGCCGATCTCCTCGTAGGAACTCACCTGCGTGCCGGTGTTGATGTCGCGCCCGCCGCAGGCTGCCATGTAGATGTCGTGCTGGCGCCACAGCACGCCCTTCGGCATCCCCGTGGTGCCGCCGGTATAGAGCACGTAGAGATCATCCGGTGAGGGCGTCACCGGCGGGTCCACCGGTTCCGTTGCGGCGATGATCGTTTCGTAGTCGACGGCCCCGTCGAGCAGTTCGTTGCCGGAATCGTCGGCGATCTGGATGAGGACACGCAGATGCGGCAGATCGGACCGGATCTCGGCTACCCGCGGTGCGAAGGTCGCGTGGTAGACCAGCGCTGTGGCGCCGGCATCGGCCAGCAGGTGCTGGAGCTCGCTCTTGACATAGCGGTAGTTCACATTGAATGGCGCCACGCGCGCGCGAAACGCCCCGATCAAACTCTCGACATACTCGTTGCCGTTGTAGGCGTAGATGCCGAGCAGGTCCTGACCGACCTCGTGGGGTTCGAGCTCGGCACGCTCGGTGTGACATCCCAGCCCCTGAGCATGCAGGTAAGCCGCGAGCCGCCGGGATCGTTCGGCCACTTGCGCGTAGGTGTGCCGGTGGTCGCCCTGGATGATGATGTCCCGATCCGGGAGCGCCGCGGCGGCAGCGTCGGCGGCGCCGACAAGAGTCAATTGCGTCGAGTCGGACCCGGTCGCGGAAGGGGACAACGTAACTCCTCGATAGTCGGTGGTGCGCTCACGCACGCCCGTAGGTTGTGGTGGAAGTAGTGGAGACGGCGTCTCAGCTGGTCGGCTCACGTCGAGGCAGGCGTCCACGCACTCGACGTCCCGCACGCCAGCGCGCGGCCCGCAACGCCAGATCGATGAATTTCGCCGTCCGCGGATCGAAGGGCGGCGCCGCTCTGCCGGTGATGGCGAACGGGAGATCGGTCCCCGCCACCGTGCGCAGGTGACTGAACGTGTCGAAGCCGGTCTTCCCGTGATAGGCGCCCATCCCGCTGTGCCCGACACCGCCGAAGGGCGCGTTCTCGGAGAACATGTGGATCGCGAATTCGTTGCGCGCGATCCCGCCGCTGCGGGTGCCGTCGACGAACTTGCGGAAATCCTTGCGGTCCGGACCGAACCAGTAGGCGACCAACGGCGAAGGCCGCGCGTTGACGTAGTCGATCACGTCGTCGAGATCGGTGTAGGGCCGAATCGACAGGACCGGACCGAAGATCTCTTCGGTAGCGATGCGCATGTCGTCGTCGACGTCACGGATCAGCGTGGGCGCGATCTTCCGCGCGACCGGATCGGGCAACTCCTCGCCCGCCGGTGCGAGTGATTCCACCCTGGCCCCCCGAGCTCGGGCATCGTCGACGAGGGCGAGCACCCGGTCGTAGTTGGCGGTGTCGACCGAGGCCGTGTAGTCGTCGTTGTCCAGGATCGACGGGAACATGGCGCGCAATTCGGTGCGCAAGCTGTCGACGAATCGCTCGATCCGGCTCGCTGGAACGAAAACATAGTCGGGACAGACACAGACCTGGCCGCCATTGACCATTCTGGCGCGTGCGATCCGGTTCGCGGCACGGTCGATATCAGCGTCGGGCCCGACCACGATGGGATTCTTGCCGCCGAGTTCGAGCGTTACCGGGACCAGATTCTCGGCGGCGGCGCGCTGCACGAGGCGACCGACTCCGGTCGACCCGGTGAAGAAGAGGTGGTCCAGCGGCAGCCGGGTGAAAGCCGCGCCGATGTCGGGCCCGCCGGTCACCACCGCGAGTTCGTCCTGGTGGAAATAGCGCCCAGCCAGCGAGCGGGTCAGTTCGGCGGTGTGCGCGGTGATCTCCGACATCTTGATCATCACGCGGTTGCCCGCGGCGAACGCCGAAGCCGCGGGCACCACGACCAGTTGCAGCGGGAAGTTCCACGGGCCGACGATGCCGACCACCCCGAGGGGCGAGGGATGGATTTCGGTGCGAATGCCGTACAGCCGGGCGAGGCGGTTCGGCCGGATCGGACGCATCCATCGCTCGGTCTGTGATCGGGTGTGCTCGAAAGCGGTGAGCATCCCCATGATCTCGGCGAACAGCATCCCGGTCCGCGATCGCGTCCCGAAATCGCGGGACATCGCCTCGACGAAGTCGTCGATATTGTCCAGGACCATGGCCAGCAGCCGGTCGATTCGGTCGCGTCGCACGGCCGCCGATGCCGGGCCCTCACGCAGGAATGACTGGCGTTGTCGTTCCAGGATCGCGACCAGCTCATCCGGGTCTGTCGATTCACCGGTTCGACCGGCTTCACCCAACCCGACAACCTGTGACATCCGCGCCTCCGCACTCACATCGAACCCGCTGCCGCTCACACAGATATATTGACAACAGATATCGTTCCAGTAATACCAACTGTAACAGCGACGCTCCCGCCCGCACAGTGTTTGCGCGGGCTGGGCGTGACCAGCGCGGAGGTCAGGGCAGCGCCACCCGGCTCGCGAGCCAGCGACCATCGACGAGCTCCATCGTCATCATCACCCGGCTGCGGTCCACCCGAGGATCGGGCGAGGCCGTGTTGGTCACCGTCTGGTCGACGAACAGGATCGCCTCGACCTTCGTCGGCGTCGCCGACTTCACCGCCGCATCGAGCACCGTCCCCTTGCCGGTCGCCTTGTTCTCCAGCAGCAGCTGACGCAGCTGCCCGCTCGACCGCGTATAGGTGTCCTTGAACTCCCCCGTCGACCCGTCGAGCACCGCGGTGAAATCGCGGTCGAGGTTGCCGGAGTCGACGCTGGTCAAGGTCACCGCGTACGCCCGCGCGGCATCGAGTCCGGCCGCGGCCGCGGCGTCGGTGTCGTTGTCCTGCTTCAGCTTCCACCCGAGGATCGCTGCGGTGACCACGGCCACCACCGCCACCAGCGCGAGCAGCGGGATGCGGATCTTCTTCCAGATCACGGTCGCGATCATCCGACGGATCGCCCACTTGGACGGCATCACGAATTCGGGTTCGGCGGCCGGGGTCGTCGCGTTCGCGGCAGGGTCCGCGGCCTGGTCGGCGGACTGCGCTTGACTCGTCTCCACTGGGACGTCGGTGGTCGGCTCGTCAGCGGTCGGGTTATCGGTGGAGTCGGTCTTCTGGTTCATCTCGGATTCCTCATCGGGGTGGAGCGGGAACCGTCTGGCCGGACTCGGCCAGCGGCAACGGCAGGGGCAACGACCAGGGGCCGATCGGCGTGGGGTCGGCGGTGCGATCGGCCGACTCGCCCGCGGGCGGACGGCCGGGCAGGCGTTCTCCCGGCGGGCGCGGCGCGTTGTCCGCGCCGCGGACCAGGATCGACGGATTGCCGTCTGGGCAGTAGGTATAGAGATACGGTTCGGAATAGTCACCGACCGACGGCGGCTTGCGCGGCAGGTCGTAGACGCAGGTGTAGCGCGGATAGAGGCTGACCAGCCCCCAGAATCCGCCGTCGTGCATCACCGTCGCCAATGCGTCGAGGGCCGATCCGGCACGCTGAGTCGGGAAGAAGAACTCCCGCATGGCCGGTACTCGGGTGTTCGTCACCTGAGCCACCGTCGAGAGGTTGCTCAACAGACCGACCATCGCGGCGGAATTGTCCGCCAGCACGGTGTCCAGGGCGGTGAGCGTCCCCGGCGCCGCGTCGAGGAACTCCGGGAAACCGCCGGTCTTCACCTCGACGCCACGCATGAAGTGCGCGGCGTCGGCGGAGAACCGTTGCAGCCCTGTCGATCCACGGCCCAGGGTCGAGAGCACGGTCTTGCTGTCGTGTATCAGCGCGACGGTCTGCGGGAGCACCGAATCCAGCGTCGACACCAGAAAGATCCCGCCGTCGAGGAGGTCGGTGAGCTTGCGCGGTCCCTCCGGCCCGACGCCGAGCTCCGCGACCACGGCGGCGAGCTGGGCCGGATCTACTTGCGCCAAGCTCGAATCGAGCGTGCCGAGCATCTGCCACAGCGGTGTGGGCGTGGAGGTCTTGTCCGCGGAGATCTCCGCGCCGTCGCTCAGATACGGCCCGGTCGAGCGCGTGGGCCGGAAGTCGAGGAACTGCTCGCCGGCCGTGGACAAACTCGTCACGTCGACCGTGCCGTCGTCGGGCACCCGGACATCGGCGTCGATGCCGGCCACCGCGACCACGCCGCCCGGTTCGAACTCGACCGACCGGACTTCACCGATCGGCACACCGCGCAAGGTGACGTCTTGGCCGGGCAACAGTCCACCGGACTGGGTCAGATGCACCCGCACCGCGATCGTCGAGGCCGAGGGATCGAAGCCGAGCGCACCGAACACCAGATAGGTCGCACCGGCGACCGCGACCATGGCCAACGCCACCGCGGAGAGCGCGAGTCGGTAGGGATGTCCCCCGCGCACCCCGCCGACCAGCAGTCGCGCGGGCAGATCCGCTACCGTCGAGCCGAGTGCGGCGAGCCCGCCGACGGCGCTCATCGGCCGGGTCCGAGGACGCGCTCACGCAGTGCGAGCAGGGTGTAGGTGAGCGAACCGACCAGTGCCTGCCAATCGCTCGCGTCGGGTATCCGGTTGCCGGGATCGGCCTGGTGGCCGGGGTCGGCGAGCGCCCCGATCGCGAAGTCCTGCAGGTCGACATTGCCGTGCGCCGAGGTTCCGCTGGAGAGCCTGATGATGGTCGGCAGCATGGCGTTCATCGCGGCCAGGCTCGCGTTCGGATTCAGGATGGCGTCGTTGAGCCCCGCGGAGATCTGGTCGAGATTCGCGATCAGCCCGCCGATCTCACCACCGCGAAGAACCGGGAACTTCGCCAGTTGAGCGCTGACATCGTCGACCTGCCGCACGAGTGCTAGCGCCTGCTGCGCGTTCGCCTCGATGACGGTGGACGCGGGACCCACGGCACTGATGAACTCGTCGATCACAGTGCGGTGCGTGGCCAATTCGCTGACCAGCCGATTTGTTTCGGTCAGCGCGAGCCGGATGTCGTCGGAACGGGCGGCCAGGGCCGTGACCAGCTGGGTGGACTGATCCAGCAGCCCACCGAGGTTGTCGCCTCGATCGCCGACCGCGCGCCCGAGTCCGTTCACGACGCTGGTCAGATTGCGGATGGCACCGCCGTTGACCAGCAGCGAGGCCGTGGTCAGCAATTCTTCGACGGTCGCCGCGGCCGAGGTCTCCGGCAACGCGATGGCATCTCCGTCGCGCAGCGCGGCGGTCGAGGGTGTGGCATCGATCGGTGCGTCGAGCGCCACGTAGACATCGCCGAGCGGGGTCGCGGTGCGCAGCTGCGCCCGAGTGCCGACCGGCAGTTCGACATCGGCCCGAATACGCAGCGCCACCTTGGCTTTGTAGTCGGCGACAGACATCTCGGCTACCTCGCCGACGTCGGCGCCCGCCAGCCGGACCTTCGCCTTCGCCGGCAGGTTCAGCGCGTTCGCGAACGTCGCGTTGATCGTGTAGCCGGACTCGCCCGACCCGGGTGCCGACAGCGGCAAGTCGTCGAGCCCGACGCCACATCCGGTGGTCACCGTGACCACGGCGAGCGCCAGCGCCGCCGTCGTCAGCACGGAATTCCTGGTTCTCATCGAGGCAACCTACTCATCGCTTCCAACATGTCGGTGATACCGAAATCGGGTCCGAAATCCTGCAGAGTTCCTGTGCTGCAACCCAGTTGGCGCAGCCCGAGGATGTTGCACACCTCTTTGACCATCTGCCCGTCGAAGGCGACCCGGTCGAGGAGCGCGTGGATGCGCGCGCCGCCTGCCTCCTGATCGACCGCGTTGTAGCCGTTGGCCAGCAACATCGGCGTCAGGTCGAGGAATTCGGCCAACTGGTCGCGATAGTCGGCGAGCGCCTTGACAACGGTTCCCGTGTCGGCGACCGCGTGGCGCAACGGCTCCCGATTGGCCATCAGCAGATCGTCGGCTTGCCGCATCACCGCGGTGATCTGCGCGCCGGTAGCGCCCGATCCGATCTCGAGCTGGGTCAACATCTCACCCAATTGCCCCGAGGCAGCGCCGAATTCGCGAATAGTCTGATCACCGTCGGCGGCCGCAGCGACCAGTACCGACAGCTCCTGCGTGATCTGGGTGACCGAGTCTCGGGTCCCCGCTCCCGCGTCATCACCCAGGCGCAGCGCCCGCGACAATTCATCCATGGTCGCGCGCATCTGCTGCCCATTGCCGCTGGTCGCCGACGAGGCGACGGCGAGTATCCGTGCGATCGGACCGTCACCGGGTTGCTCGCCGCCCAGCTCACCGGACAGGCCGTCGGCCATGGCCAGCAACCGATCCACCCCTACCGGCGTTCTGGTGCGCTCCAATCCGAGTGTCGTCCCGTCGCGCAGCATCTCCCCGCCCCGATACACGGGGGTGAACTCCACGTGCCGGTCGGTCAGGACCGAGGTCGATACCGTCACCGCCATCGCGTCCGCGGGGATCTTCGCTTCGCCGTCCACCCGCATGGTCACCTCGACGTAGGCTCCTCGCGGCACGATCGTGGTGACCTCGCCGACCGGCATCCCGAGTATCGCGACCGTGTTGTCGACGTACAGTCCTGCGGCACTGTCGAAATGGGCCACCACCGTGATGTCGTCGGGTCCGCTTCGCATCGGCGCGCTCGCGCAACCGACGAACCCGAGAACTGCGAGCACCGTGACGACCCGCACCAGCTTCATCAGTGTTCTCATCGACAATCTCCGAAATACTGTGGCAACTGGGCTAATTCGGCGTGTCCGCTCAGGGCGCACATCCACGAGTCGACGAGCACACCGCCGGGCGCGTTGAAGTCCACCGAGTTTCCGTTGCCGGAGGCGTTGGTCAGGTTGCGGACCGCGACGGGCAGGATCTGCAAGGTATTGCGCAGCAGGTCGTCGTGGCGGGCGAGGCTGCCGAGCAGCCCGTTGAGTCCGGTGAGTAGTTGGTCGATATCCGCCCGGTCATCGACGACGATGCCGCGGACCTGCTCGACCAGTCGAGTCGTCGCCGACATCAGCAACTCGATCGCTTGCCGCCGGGAAGCTATGTCGGTCAACAGGTCTCGACCCATACCGACGATCACTTCGACATCGGACTGCTGGCTGTTGACCATGGCGGTCAACTCACGCACCCCGGTCAGCAAGGAACCCAATTCGTTCCGGCGGCTGCCCAGAATGCTCGACAACGTCCTGATATTGGTCAGCACGCCGGGAAGGACGGCCGGCACGCCGTCGAGCTGCGTGGCCAGGGTGTCGAGGGAGCGGCTGATCTGCGCGGCGTCGACCTGTTCGAACGTGGTGGTGGCGTTCTCCAGCGACTGTTGCAGATCGTAGGGAACAGCGGTGTGCGACAGCATGATCCGACGATCACGCAGCTCGCCGGGACCGGCCGGGCGCACCTCGACATAGCGGGCGCCGAGCAGCGTGGTCAGTTTGATCGCGGCGGTGGTCTCCGTGCCGAGCGGTACGTCGCCGGCGATCCGCATCCGCACCACGACGCGGTCACCCACCAGCGTCTGGCCGGTCACCGCACCGACCTGGACGCCGGCGACCGTGACGCTGTCACCGACGCGCAGCCCGGCTGCCTGGGCGAACTCGGCGTCGTAGCTGCGCTCGCCGACACCGAGGGTGTTCCAGCCCAGCGCGCACGCCAGCAACACGACCAGTACGGCCAGCGCCACGAGCCCGAGCGCGCGCGGGCTCTGTTCTTCGATCGGCTGGGCGTACGAAGCGCTCAGCCGCCGAATTCGAGTCGAGAGTGTCATGAATTGCCTCACCTACAGATCGGCGATTGCTGAACGGTTCCGGCCGGGGTGGCCATTCTGACGATCGCCGGGATCAATTCCGAGAGCGCCGGGATCGCGGTGAAGCCGAGATTGCAGAGGTAGACGTTGAGGTTCGCGCCTTCCTGGCTGACGCGGGCGATGCCCTTCAACAGCGCGGGCAGGTTGAAACCCAGGTAGGCGAACTGATCCTTGTTCTGCTCGAAATGCCGGGTGAACCCAGGTTCCCGGTTCATCAGTCGCTCGAGCGCGGGCCGATCCTCGGCGACGACGGTCGCCATCCGGTCCGCGACTCCCGAGACCTCGGTCAACGTCGTCATCAGTTCGTCACGGTGACGCGCCAGCCCCTCGACGATGGTCCGGGTTCGGCTCAGCAAGGTGCTGAGTTCGGCCCGTCGGCCCGCCAGGTTCTGCACGACCTGGTTGAGATTGGTGATGACCGCGCCGAGCACCTGGTCCGGACCGGCCAAAGACTGTGCCAGCGTGGACATCTGCTCGATCAGCCGGGTCAGCGAGCCGACGTCGCCCTGCAACGCTTGCACGAGTGCGGCGGTGACATTGTCGACCTGCTGGGGATCGAGACCGCTGAACAGTGGTTCGAATCCGTTGAGCAGCGCCGAGAGGTCGAAGGACGGTTCGGTACGCTCCACCGGGATCTCCCCGTCGCTCGCGAGGACGGAGTCCACGCGGTTTTCCCCACGGGACAAACCGAGGTAGCGCTGTCCGATGACGTTCTGATAGGTGATGGCGGCCACGGTGTCGCCGTAGAGGTGCTGGGCATCTTGAACCCGAAACCGAACCCGGGCTCGGGTACCGGCGAGTTCTACCGCGTCGACACGTCCGACGCGTACCCCGGCCATCCGCACGTCGTCGCCGACCCGCAATCCGGTGGCATCGGTGAAGATCGCCGAATACGGCTTCGTCGAGCCGTCGATGCCGCGATTCAGGGTTACGAAGGTCATCGAGATGAGGGCGAACGCCACGACGAGAAAGACGCTGAGTCCGGCCACCGAACGACGATGCTGGTTCATCGTGGGGCACCTCCTGTTCCGGGGACACCGGTGGTGAGTAGTTGGGCCAGCACCTGTTCCGCGCTGTTGGCACCGCCCGCGAGCACCCGGCCGATGAGGTCTTGCATCTGCGGGGTCAGCACAGGTTTCGGCATGGTGCGGGGGTCGAGCGACGCGGGCAGCGGCTCGGCCGAGGTCGTCAGCGGCGCTGTCGCGCAGCTCGGGCCGGCGAGATCGCCGTAGCGGGGGCAGTCCGCCCGCGTGTACGCGGTGTCCGGGGTCAGCCTGATCTGGAATTTGCCGGTCCCGTTCTTGGTCTCCTCGTTCCAGAATTCGGCGAACCACACGTCCGACAAGTTCTTGATGCTGCCCACGATGGGACCGAAGTTCGAACTGCCCGCGGCGAAGACATCCAGGACCGGAGTGAGCTGATCGGTGGCCGTCACCATCTCCTCGACGTGGCGGTCCAATCCGCCGCCGACGGTCGACAACGTGGCGGTGCCCGCCGTGAGCAGGTTGCGCAGCTCGGCCTCCTGCTCGACGACAGCACGCATGGGGACGACTGCGGAATGCAGGGCATCGAGGAGATCCGGTGCCGCCGAGGCCAAACCCTGCACCGATTCGGTGAGCGCGCCCATCGTGGACGGCTCACCCGGCGGCGCGATCTGGGCGGCGAGCTCCCTGGTGATGTGGTCGAGCTGGGCACCGGCGCGCACGAGGTCGGCGCCGCGCCGGTCGGTGGCCTTGGCGACGGCGGCGAGCACGCCCACCGTGTCGCTCGTACTGATCCGCGCCGTCGCCGCCACGATGGTTCGCAGCTTGGTCAGTGCTGTCTGCAATTGCACCGTCGACAAACTCGTGTCCTGCTGGATCTGCGCACCGGCCCGCAGCGGCCGTCCAGGACCGTTGTCGACCAGCTGCACCGAAGACACCGCGAAGATGTTGCTGGGGACAACCCGCGCGGTCACCGAGTCCGGAATGCTCACCAGCAGACGAGGTTCCAGCTCGAGTCGGGCCCGATTGCGGCCGCCGTCGATCGATGGCGTCACTTCGGTGACAGTCCCCACCAGCACACCGCGGAACTTCACGTCCGAGTTGGGCGGCAGGCCGTCACCCACCTGTTCGAGCAGGGCAGTGACCTCGGCCTTCTCTTCGAAGGACCCGGTCGACTTCATGTACACGACGGTGAGCCCACCGACGATCAGCGCGAACGCGACCAATCCCCGCAAGAACAGAGACAATTTCGACGGACCGCGTCCGTCCTTGTCGAACAAGACCGACATCTCACCCTCCCAGCCGCGCGCTGGCCCCGATGCCCCACAGAGCGATGGTCAGCATGAGATTGACGACGATCATCACCGAGATCGCCGCGCGCATGGCACGGCCGGCCGCGATGCCGACGCCCTGAGGTCCGCCCGCAGCGTAGTACCCGTAGTAGCACTGGATCGTGGTGGTGAGCAGCACGAAGACAATCGCTTTGCCGAGCGAGTAGACGATGTCGGGCCCGTTCAAGACGAGCTGGAAGTAGTGACGATAGGTCCCGATCGACAGCCCACCCGACATACCGACCACCATCTCGACAGCCACATAGTTGGCCGCCAAACAGAGCAGATACAGCGGCACGATCGCTACTACGGAGGCCAAGAGCTTGGTGCTGACGAGATAGGGAATGGATCGGATCGCCATCGACTCCATGGCGTCGATCTCCTCGGAGATACCCATCGAGCCCAGCTGTGCGGTGAACCGGCAACCTGCCTGCGCCGCGAAGGCCAGTGAGGCCATGATCGGCGCCAACTCGCGCGTCGAGGCCGTCGAGGCGACCAAGCCGATCGCGGGCTCCATACCGAGCAGATGCAAGGCGTTGTAGCCTTCGAGCCCGATAATTGCGCCACCGGCCGCGCCCAGGATGATGATGACCCCCGCGGTTCCGCCGCCGACGACGATCGATCCATTTCCCCATGCGATGTCGGACAGAGTCCGCATGAACTCGACTCGATAATTGCGGAGCATCACCGGAATCGACCCGGCGGCACGCACGAAGAAGGTGAGCATGTGCCCCAGGCGCATGAATACGACGCCGAATTTCTTCGCATATGTCGTCACCGATCTGGTGCCGAACGGGTAATAGGTGGATGCCATTACAAGCCCTGCCTGGGAAACAACATCATGAACAGCTGCGTGAACAACACATTAACGATCATGAGCAACAGGATCGAGGAAACAACCGTTGAATTCACCGAGTTCGCGACACCGGCGGATCCACCCTTGGTCGTAAGACCCTTATGACAGGCGACCACCGCGACTATCGCGCCGTAGACCACCGCTTTTACCAGAGTCAAGACCAGATCCCCCACCGTGGCGAACGAGGCGAACGTCGCTACGAAACTCCCGGGCGCACCGCCCTGAGCGAAGACATTGAAGGCATAGCCCGCCACGAAACCGACGAAGCACACCACCCCGGTCAGCGAGACGCCGATGACGATCGCCGCCAGAAACCGCGGAACCACCATGCGCCGGATCACCGAGACGCCCATGATCTCCATGGCGTCCAGTTCCTCGCGGATCTTCCGCGATCCCAGGTCAGCGCAGATGGCCGACCCGACGGCCGCGGCCATCAGCAGCGCCGCCACCATCGGGGCGCCCTGCCGGATGACCGCCAAGCCGCTGGCGGCCCCCGCCAGGGAGGTGGCACCGACCTGACCGGCCAGCAGTCCGAACTGAATGGAGAGCGTGACCCCGATCGGCAGGGCGACAAAGATTGTCGGCAAGACGGCCGCTGAAGCCATGAAGGCCCCCTGCGCCAGGGTTTCCCGCACAGCCAATTTCCCCGTGAAGAGGTCGACCAGCAGATATTGCACCGTACGAACACCGAGGACGAATTGGCCACCGACAGTGCCGATGGCAACACCGGGATGCCGGTCGAGATATCCGCGGAACCATGCGGCGACCTCTCTGCTCGCCGGCATGACAGACCGCTCCGAGCTCACTGCTCGCCTTTCACGGCGCTTGTCTGCTGCCGGATCAAATCCGTTTACCATCGGTTCGCGCGTCTCCATCCGGGTAACACCGCCCAATTGCCATTCCCGAGTGTGCGTGACGTCACACGGTCTAGTCAACAGAATTCTGGAATTATTTTTCGAGCCAATTCGACCATTTAATTAAATGGCACGACAATTTGCCCGCCCAGAATAGTGGGCGAGCTCTCACTACGCATCGGCGTATATTTACGATCGACAAATAATATGCAGGGAATTCAGATTTTATGGACTGTCCGACCAGTCGGACACCCCTCCGATCGCGGCGCCGTAGGAATGTCCGTGCCGTAGCCACCAGCGTGCGGACAGGGTCCAGCCGCGACGCGAGTTCCGACGAACCATCCCACTCCTCCCGACCGCCACGCTATGACCACCATCCGCCTACCGGCTCTTACAGTTGCCACTCGACATCACCTGCCGAATCGACTCCGGACTCATGGGCGGCGTAGGTCGCCCGCAGCCGCCCGACATGACGTGAGCAAGCATACTGTATTACTTACAGTTAGTCACGCAAGAGTGCTACAGGCTGCTCGGCAGCCGTCACGGCGGGCACACCGTTCAGATCGCGGCGCCCGGCGGTGGCAACACCAGGGTGGCGATCGTCCCGCCGCCGGCCACCGGTTCGATGGTGGCGGTGCCGCCGTGCGCTTCGGCGATCCAGGCCACCAGCGCCAAGCCGATGCCGCTGCCACGACCCCCACTGACCCCGCGCTCGAACGGATTCGACGACAGCTGGGGTGCGAGCCCGGTGCCGTGGTCACGGACCCAGACCCGGCCCGCGCCGACGAAGACCTCCACCGGCACCCGCGGATTCACCGCGCCGTGGGTGAGCGCGTTCTCCACCAGATTGCGGATCGCCAGGCCGAGCAGACCTGGGTCACCCACCACGACAGTCGGTTCCGCGCGCAGCACGAGACGGTCGGCGCCGAACTCCTCGACCACCGACTCGGTCAGCTGATCGAGCAGCAGCTGCACCCGCTCCAGCGTGGCCGCCCCCGACTGTAGGCGAGCCCTGGCCAGCAGACCTGCCACCACCCGTTCCATCCTCGCGCCGAGAGCCCTCGCATCGGCCAGCACCCGTTCGGATTCGGCCGGTGTGCGTGCGCGCGGCACGGTGACGAGCCGATGCGTGGCGAGCGGAGTGCGCAGTTCGTGCGCCGCGTCGCCGAGGAAACGTTCCCTCTCCTCGACCAGCGCCAGCGCCTGACGCATGCTCCGCCCCGACAGCAGATGCCCGCCGACCGCGGCGGCCGCCACCATCACCGTGCCGCCGACCGTCAATGCCCACAGCAGGAGTGCGCGGCCACGGTCCCACGCGTCGGGGTCGGCGCCGGTGATCAGGACCGCCTCGCGGTCGGAGTCCTCCCAGCCGAAGGTCGCGGCGGCCAAGCGGACCCGGCGCCCTGCGCTGTCGATCGAATCGCGGTAGATCGTGTCGCCCGGCGCCTGGGTAGCGGCGTCCGCGGTGGCCGCGATCCCCGATTCGGCGGGCATGTGCGATCGGAGGTGTCCGTAGTGGACCGTCCAACCGCCGGTGGCGTCGGCCGTCAGCACCAGGATGGCGATCTCGCCGCCGACCAGCTCGTCACCGGGCAGATCCGTGGTGTCGACGGCGTCGTCCTCGTCGAGGTAGAGACGCGGACCCAGTCCCGTCAGCACCCGGTCGAGATCCGCGTCGAGGGCATTGTCACGGGACCGCGCGTCGATGACGGCGGCCACCAGGCCGAGCACGATCAAGCACAGCATGGTGATCGCGGTGATGAGCACCGTGAGCTCGATCCTGGCCCGGTGCAGCCGCGCCACCGCGGGACGTGGGTCGGAGGTGGCGATCAGGACTCGCACGCGACGCCGCCCAAGACGAAGCCCGCACCGCGCACCGTGTCGATCACCGGAGGGGCTCCGAGCTTGCGCCGCAAGCCTGCCATCACCGCGTCGACCACATTGGAATTCGGTTCGGCCATCTCGTCCCAGCACGCCTCGATCAGGTCCGACCGCGACACCACCGCGCCCGCCCGTGTCGCCAGCAGTTCCAGCACCGCGAATTCCTTCGGCGTGAGCGAACGCAGGATGCCCGCGCGTCGCACCCTGCGGCGCGGCAGATCGATCTCGATGTCGCCCGACCGGAGCAGCGCCGGGGTGGGATGATCGCGGCGACGGCACAGCGCCCTGACCCGGGCGGCCAGCTCGGCGAGCGCGAAAGGCTTGCCGAGATAGTCGTCGGCACCGTGCTCGAATCCGGCTATACGGTCGGACAATTCGTCGCGCGCGGTGAGCACCAGGGCAGGCACCGGGCAGCCACGCGCGCGCAGTGCCGCGAGCAACCGCAAGCCGTCACCGTCGGGCATTCCCCGGTCGACGACGAGGACGTCGTAGGTGTTCACCGAGATCTTCAGATCGGCGTCGACGAGCAGATTCACCAGGTCGACCGCGAATCCGGCTACTCGGAGCCCGGACGCGATCTCCTGGCCCAGTCCTTCGTCGTCCTCCGCCACCAGCACACGCACGAGTAGTGAGAGTAGGGCACGCCCGGCACGGGTTCGCGGCGTGGCGACCTCACGAAAATCTCACGCGCACTGAGGTTCTCTGGTCCTGCCCCGGACACCACCGGGTTGCTACGAAAGGAACACCATGAGCTTCAAGTCCGTCATCACCGCCACCGTGATCGCCGCGGCCTCCGTCGCGGGCGCAGGTCTGGCCTCGGCGGCGCCCGCCGTGCTGCACACCGGTTTCGTCGGAAGCTACGCCACCTTCGAAGCCTGCGCCGCCGACGGCGCCTCACCGACCACCGGCGGCGCGCAGTGGGAGTGCGTCGAGGTCGCCGGTGGCTGGGACCTGTACACCTACTGATCCCACCCACGGCGGTGCCGGCGGGGTACCTCTCCGCGCCGGCACCGGGGCGATCCAGTATGGCGATGGTTCTCTACTCACCCGCAACTGTGTGCGGGTGGGATGGCTTGCGGAGGGAAGAAATCTATTCGGTTCGCGTCGGATCGAGGGAGAAGGAAGGCTGCTCCGTGCGTACGGCTCCAGGACGTCGGGAGCAGCAGGTACTGGTTTCCTGATTGCAGGATGAGTTTGAGGCCGTCGTAACGGAAGTGGTAGGCGGCGTCGGGAGCTGGGCAGGTGAGTTCCACGACGCCCGGCGCCGCCAGCCCGAGGCGTTTGTCCGAATAGACCGACACGCTCGGCTGTTCGGCGAACGTTTCGACCTGCTCGATCGCTCGGCCGGTGCCGACGGCAGCCGAGTAGTCGGCTACCGCCCAGAAGAGCCCGACACCGACGAGAACGAACACAGCGCCCCATTCTCCGGCGGTGAGGACGTCTGCCGATGATTCGGTGGTGGCCTGATCAGTGCGTCTCGATCGGACGGCGGAAACGATCAGAAAGATTCCACCGACCATGCACAGGCCCGGCGCTCCGACAACCATTCTCAGCGGTGTCGAGATCACGATGGTGAGCAGTCCGGCGGCAACGAGCACGAAGCCGGCGACCATCGATGCGATCACCAGTCTGCGGCGATTCTCAGGACTGATCCGCGGCAGCGCCAATTCCCGGAACATTCTGCGGCAGAAGAGATATGCCGTGAACAGGCAGGCGCTCGCCGCGAGCGGGATGAACAGGGAATCCTGACTGCGCATCAAGTAGTCCTGGGTGGTCAGGCCAAGAGTTGTGGCGTTCACGCCGAAGTAGTCGAAAAACCAGTAGGCGTGAGACCAGCCGAAGAAGAACAGCAGTGCGGTGATCAACGTAGTGGGCGCAGCGAAGTTGCGGATCATCAGGCTGAGGCGGGACAGCCCGGTGTCTCCCGGTGCCGCCGAGGTCGAGGCTTGCGGTGGCTGCGCGGGTCGGGGAACACCCGTCGACCGGTGTGTGGCGCGTCCAGAACGCGCGGTCCCGGCGGGACGAAATCCAGAGCCCATATCGTCGTCCTATCAGTTGCCGATCATCCACCGGACGGTGCTGGTGGATGATCGGTGCCGCCGTTCGTGGCTCCGCTGTTGCCGGTGCCCGGGGCCGTCTCACCACCCCCGGACTTGCTGTTGCCAGTGCCCGCACCATCGCCGGTACTGCCGGTGCCGCCGGTGCCGCCCTCGGTCGTGCCGCCGCCAGTCTTGCCGCCGCCCTCTGTCGTAGCGCCGCCAGTCGTGCCGCCGCCAGTCGTGCCGCCGCCCTCTGTCGTCTCGCCACCGCCACCGCCACCGCCGGTACCGTCTCCGCCGCCGCTGATGGGGCAAGGTTGTTTACCGGAGAGCTGGACCGTCACGGTCGTCCCAGCCTCGACGGTCGCACCGTCGGTCGGCGAGAATCCCGAATACGCACAATCGGATTCCAGTGGCAACGTGATGGTGTAGGCGAGCTCGACACAACCCGCTGCATGGCCTGCCTCCTGGCAGGCCGACGCGAACGCGGCATCGATGCGTCCCTTCAAGTCCGCGGTGAGCGGAGAGCCCTTCTCCTGGAAAGACGGGATTTTGACCGGTGAACCCTTCGCCTGGTTTCCGCCACCCGGCTTATCCGGAGGTGGTGCGCCGCCGGCAGGAGGTGGGGAGTACGGACCTACCGGACCGCCGGGCGCGGGAGCTCCCGCGCCGTCCTGGCCGATCGGTCCACCGGGCGCGGGGCCGCTGCCAGGCGATTGCCCTCCCGGTTCCGATGCCGAACCCGTATTATTCGCGGCTGTCGGTGCGGGCGAGAGCGATTCGGGCGGGGGGCGGACGCATCCGGCCGATACCGTCGCAATCGCGGCCGCGGTCACGATCACCAGCCATCGAGGGGTGATTCCAGCGGCCGAACAAGCGCCGAGACGACCTCGACCGCGCGCTGCGTCACACCGATCGGATTCGCATCGCATCGCCCGCTCCTCTCGTGCAATGAGACGAGAATGAGCCAAGCGGGCGCGACATGCACGAGTACTCGACTACTCGCCTCGCTCACGACGGGAGTCCGATGAACGCCAGGCGGTCAGGTCATCGTGGTCCGGTCGGACACTCCCCGCCAACCACACGGCAATCCGCAGGTCGCGATGACCCTTGTCACGATGTGGCCGTCGGCGAAGATACTGACCGCGTGTGCTTGCGCCGGGTAGCCACAGGCGCCGCAGGTGCCGAAGTAGTTGAGAATCTCCCGACTGACCCCGGCATCGAAATTCGGAACCGGCTCCACATCGTGCCTTTCAGCGGTAGTAGTTCGCCCATCTCCCGAGAACGACCCGGACGAACGGACGAATGAAGAACGCGGTCCAGCTCAGTCGGAGGAAAGCGAAGACAGCTGGTCTCCCCGCGATCGTCCACCGGAGAACCGTCGTCCCCTCGGGCGTTTCGGAAAGGTCGAAGTCCATGGTGTAGGACTTGACCAGCAGCGGGATCGAGGTCTTGATGCCGGCCACACTCAGCCGGGTGTGTGGATCGCGGCGGGTGACCTGTTCCGCGGCGGCGAAGACGATGGCGTCGAGGGTGCGGACGGTTCCCGGACCACGTTCCTGGTCACGGTAGGTGACGCCGTCGATCATCGGGATCCAGGTGAAGGCGCCGTCCTCGAGTGCGGACCACACTTCCCACGGCATGGCGGCGAAGTCCTGCTCGACCGACATCTGGAAGGTCGGGCGCCGGGATTCGATCAGCCGGATCGCGTGGTCGTCGACCGGCGGGGTCTCGGCGCCGAGCAGCCGTGCGGCGCGGCGCTGCAGGACGAGCAGAACGACCAGACCGCCGACCGCGGCCACAACGAGGGCCCCGAGTGCGGTGCCGAGGAGAACGAGCCAAACCATGTGCAGCGCAGTCCTTGTCGCGGGAGTGGAGGAGTCGGGTTCACGGTGTGGTGCGCAGCATTGGCGAGGAGACTTTGCTCGTCAGCCATCGGTCGCCGGACTTCGCCAGCGACAACGTGATCGACAGCTGACCACGGCGGGGCTGCTGCTGGGTGCCGACGCTGGCGATGGACTGGTCGACGACGACGAGCGCCTCGGCGGTGTCGGTACCGCTGGTGGCGATCGCGCAGTCGACGGTGCCCGCCGTCGACTGCACTCGGCCCTGGATCAGGACTTCGCGCAGATCGGCACTGGTGGACTCGAATTCTTGTTTCCACGCGCCGGTGGCCCGGTCGAGCACGGCGGCGAAGTAGGCGTCGAGATCGGTGGCGTTGTAGGTCGACAGCACCGAGCCGTACGCGCAGGCGGCCGCCCGTGCCTCGGTGCGTGATCGCTCGAGTTCGCTCGCGCGGTGGTTCTGCCAGCCGAAGTAGCCGCCGGCGGCCGTTCCGCCGATGCCGAGGGCGACTGCCAGTGCGACCACGATCGCGGTGGTGCGGTTCCGGCTGGTGGATGGTGGTGCCGCGGTATCGGTTTCCTCGGATTCCGGCGGCGCGGGGGCTGTCGATTCGTCGGTGTCTGTCATGGAGTTCCTTTCGGTAGCAGGGGAATCAACGGCCGGGCAGCGGCACGGATCGCTCGTCGCCGGTGCTGCCCGGCGGCGGTCCAGCGGTGTTGTCGGGCGTATCGGGTCGTGGCGCGTTCGCCGACCCGCGGACCTGCTGCGCGGGATCGCTGGTGATGCAGTAGTTGTAGAGCCGGACGCTGCCGTCGGAGACGGTAGCGGGCGAGACCGGGATGGTGTCGTACTCGCAGAACGGTCGCGGCCAGATATCCACCATCGTGTGGAAGGCGTTGTCGTGCGCCGGAACTCCGAGCAGGGCTGTGCCCGATCGCAGGGCCGGGAACAGCGCCGTCAGCGCCGGTGTGCGCAGCCGGGCGGCCCGGGTGATGGCGCGCAGGTTGGTCACCAGGTTCGTGATCGGGTCGGTGGTCTCGGCGACCACGCCGCCGAGCGTCGCCAGCTGTCCTGGTCCGAGGTCGAGCAGGCGCCGCAGTTCCTGGTCGGCGGCGGCGAACTGCCCGAACAACACTCCCGACCCCTCGACGAGAGTGCGCAGGTCCGGCTGGGCGTGCGAAGTCGTCTCCGCGATGACGGACAGCTTCTCGACGAGACTGCGGGTTTGCGGAAGCAACTCCGTCATCCCCACCATGGCCTGACTGATCCCGCTGATCACGGTGCGCAGCTGGTTCGGCCCGCCGGCCAGCGCCTTGTCGAGTTCGGCGACGATGACGTTGAGCCGCTGCGGATTCAAGCTGCCGATGAAATCGGCTGTGTTGGTGAGGAATTCGTCGATGGTGACCGGCGTCGAGGTCCGGTCCAGCTCGACGACCGCGCCGTCGGCCAGATAGGGGGCCTCGTTGGAATCGGGCCGGATATCGAGGTACTGCTCCCCCGCCGCCGACAACCGGGCCACGACCACCGCGCCGCCCGCGGGAACGTGATAGCCGGCATCGATGTCGGCGACGGCGGTGACGCCGGTCTCGGACAGCTCCAAGGACCGCACCGTGCCCACGCGCACGCCGCGGAACGTGACATCGGAATGCTCGAGCAGCCCGCCGGACCCGGCCAGTTCCACCCGCACGGTGAAGGTGTCCCGCAGCGGATCGACCCGGACGACATCGACGAGCAGATATCCGCCGCTGACCAGCAGCGTCGCCACCAGGCCCGCGGCCGCGATGCCGTTGACGTGCCGGTTCGCCCAGCCCGCGGCCCGGAGCAGCAATTCGGCGGCGACCTCGAGCGCCACCCCGGCGAACCAGATGCCGAAGGTGAGGACGAGCGCCACGGTGTAGCGGACACTGCCACGGGGGTATCCGTTCATCGCCCGCCACCCTGCAACCGGCCGAGGACCCGCGCGAGGACCTCGGCGAGACTGCCGACGAAGGCACCGGGGTCCGACCCGTCGGGCAGCCTGCTCCCGTTCGGGTCGGTCAGGGCGCCGACGCTGAGGTAGGAGATCGTCGCCGCGACGGCGAGGCTGGTGCCCTGGGTGGTGGCCCGCAGCGACGGGTTCAGCGCGTGCAGCTGGTCGAGCGCGCCCGCCAGGTTGTCGCCCATCTGGGTGAAGCCGGTCATCAGAGCCTGCACGCTGTCGAAGAGCCCGACGAAGTCGGCGCTGCTGGTGGAGGTGAACTCGCCCAGCGCGCCGAGGGTGGTCGAGACCTCGGTGGTGAGCTCGGTGATCGCCCGGTTGTTCTCGGTGAGCACCGAGATCAGCGGCGGGAAGGTATCCGCGGCCTGGCCGAGCTCGGCCCTGCGCTGGTTGAGCGTGGCGCTGAGCGCATCGAGACCGTGCAGAACGGCATCGATCTGGCCGGTCCTTTCGTTGAGAGCGGTCAGGGTCGCGGTCAGTTCGGTGAGTAGATGCGAGAGCTGGGGCCCGCGTCCCGCGAACATCGAGTTCGACTCGCTGGTGATCCGGGCGACCTGGCTGAGCGCACCGCCGTTGAGCAGCATCGACAGCGACATCATCAGTTCCTCGACCGAGGCGCCCGCCGAGGTGTGGTCCTTGTCGATGACGTCGCCCTCGGCCAGCATCGGTGTGCCGGAACGGAGTTCGGGCAGCACGATGGCGACGTAGATGTCGCCGAGCGGGGTCGGCTGACGGAGTTCGGCCCGCGATCCGCGCGGCAGGCGCACGTCCGCGCGGATCTCGAGCTCGACCGTCGCCACGAAATCGGTGGTGTCGAGGCCGGTGACGACGCCGATGTCGGTGCCGCCGGTCTTCACGTGCGCGCGATCGGGCAGGTTCAGCGCGTTGTCGAACAGCGCCCGCACCGTGTAGGTGGGGCCGTCGAGACCGGGCTTGGGCAAGGGCATGGAGTCGACGGTCACCGTGCAGCCGGCGACCGAGCAGGCCGCCACCGCCAGCACCGCCGCACGCCACAGACGCCGGCTCATCGGGTCAGTCCCAGCAGCGCGGCGAACAGCCCGAAATCGGGGCCGAAGTCCTGCAGCCTGCCGGTTCGGCAGCCGTCGGCCCGTAGCTCGACCCGCTCGCAGAACAGCGAGAGCAGCTCGTTGTCGAGCAGGCTCTTGTCCGTCAGCAGGTGAAGACGAACGGCCCGGGCTTCGGGGCTCACCGCGTTACCCAGGTTGCCGAGGAACAGCGGGGCGATGTCGACGATCTCGGTGAGTCCTCGCGCGTGGTCGCGCATCTGCGCGGTGATCGTGATCAGTCGCAGCAATGCGTCGGTCAGCGGTTGCTTGTTCTCCCCGACGACAGCGCTGGTGTTGGCGACGAAGTCGTTGATCTGGGTGAGCACCGCCTGCAGCCCCGGGGACTGCTCGCGCATCAGGGTGACCAGCTGAGTGAGCCGGGCGCTGAAGTCGCGGACCGTCGCGTCGTTGTCGGCGAGGATCTGGGTGACGTCGTTGAGCCGGACGATCGCGTTGGAGATCTGGTCCTTGTTGGCCAGGGTCACCTCGAAGGCGCCCGAGAGCGCGTCCAGGGTCTCCCTGATGCGGTCACCGTTGCCGTCGAGCAGCGGGAACAGCACCCGGCTCGCCATCGGACCGTCGGAGTTGTTGCCCGCCAGCGCCTTTCCGATGTCGTCGAAATTGCGGAGAATCCGGTCCAGCTCGACGGGTGTCCTGGTGCGGGCGAACGGAATGTGGCTGCCGTCGAGCAAGGTGGGGCCGCCGGTGTAGGCGGGGGTGAGTTCGATGTGGCGGTTGGTGATCATCTGCGGGGAGACCAGCGCCGCGATCACGTCGGCGGGCAGGTCGACCTCGGGATCGACCACCATGTGCACCTGCACGTACTCGCCCTTGGGGACCAGCTCGGTCACCCGGCCCACCGGCATCCCGAGAACGGAGACTTCGTTGCCGACGTACAGGCCGGCGACATTCTCGAAATCCGCCGTGATCGTCTTCTCCTTGCCGAGCAGCCGGTCCGGCAGCGAGGTCAGGCTGTGTGGCAGCGCCGAGCAGCCCGACAACAGGACTGCGACAGCGGCCAGGACGGCCATCCGGACGAATGTCGTGCGCATCAGCGGCAACCTTCCACGGCCTGAACGGCACACAGCCAGTTGTCGGGGAACATCCATGGCAGATAGATCTCCCCGTAGGGGCCGTTTCCGAGAGTGTTGTTGAACTGCCGGAGCGTGACCGGCATGATCTGGAACAGGTTGTCCAGATTGGCTTTGTTGTTCTGCAGGCCCGTCGACATCGTGTTCAGATCGGCGATCAACGGTGCGAGCTGTCCCCCGTTGTCGATGCCCATCGCCTGCAGGTCCTTCGAGACCGCGGCGATACTGTCCAGGAGCTGGGTGACCAAGGATTGTCGTCGGGCGACCGCGTCACCGATGGCCTGACCACGGGTCAACAGCACGAGCACGGCGTTCTGGTTGTCGGACACCACGCTCGAGACCTTGTCGATATTGCGCAGCAGCTGCTCGACCTCGTCCCGGCGATCGCTGATGACCGCGGCCAGCGAACCCACCGAATCCAGTGCCGCCGCGGTCAATTGCGGCGAGTCCCCCATCTGCCGGGCGAGTGCGTCCAGCGAGGCCCGCAAGGCCACGGGGTCCATCCGTTCGAGGTGCTCGAAGGAGTGGGTGTATTTGCCGTCGTTGACGACCTTGGCCAGGTTGTACGGAACCTCGGTCCGGTCCAGCGGAATTCGGCGGCTTTCGGGCGCCGAGAGCGCGCCGGGATCGAGCTCGACATGCATCCGGCCCAGGATCGTCGACATCTTGATCGCGGCCTTGGCGTCGTCGCCGATCCGGATGCCGTTGTCGATCGAGAGCGCGGCTTCGATCCGGTCGCCCGCCAGCCGCGTCGACTTCACCGTGCCCACGTCGATGCCCGCGATATCGACACTGTCGCCTTGGCGGAGCCCGGCGGTCTGGGCGAACTCGGCGTACACGGTCCGATTGCCCAGGTCGAACTGGGTGAGCGCGCTCGAACCGAACAGCAGGACCACCACCGCCGCGCCCGCGCCGAGGCCGAGCCACCAATGGCGATTGCCCGAATAGCTCGGTATCGCCTGCCACATTCGCTGCACGACGGACACCAGCGGTCGAAGAAGCTCGGGTGGTCGGGGGGAGTTCATTACCGGCATACCTCCGAATGGGAATTGCCACCGATCTGGTTGAACATCCCGGGCGGAAGCAGCACACCCCACAGCGAGACATCCAGACTGCAGACGTAGGAGTTGATGTAGGTGCCGTTGCCGCTGATCCGGGCGAGACCCGCCAGGACGAAAGGCAGTTCGGCGGCGGTGATGTCGAGTCGTGCGCCGTTGGAGATCAGCAGGCGCACACCTTCGTTCGCGGACTGTTGCGCCTGCGCGAGTCCGGGTCTGATCCGGGTGATGAGATCGGCCAGCTGCCTGGTCGACCCCGACGCCTGGTCGACCGCGGTCGCGAGCGTCGTGCCCTGCTCGTAGAGGTCGACCGTCAGCGTGCGGGTCTGGGTGATCAGCGTTTCCAGCTCACCACTGCGATGGGCCAGACCCTCCACCACGCCACCGAGATTGGTGATCACCTGGCCGAGGATCTCGTCGCGGTCGCGGAAAGTACTGGCGAGCTGCGCCGCCTGGGTGACCAGCGCGCTCAGCGACACTCCGTCACCTTGCAGCGCTTGAATCAGCGTGTGCGACAACGAGTTGATGTCGTCGGGCTCCAGGGTGGCGAACAGTGGTTCGAATCCCGCCAGCACCGTGGACACGTCGAAGGACGATTCGGTGCGCTCGTAGGGAATCGCCCCGTCCGGTGGCAGCCGGTCCCCGCCTCGGTCTCCGGCGGCCAGCGCGACATATCGCTGCCCGATCAGGTTCTGATAGCGGATCAGCGCCTTGGTCGTGGTGGTGAGCTGCTGGCGCGACTGCACACGCAGCACCACCGACGCGCGCCGATCCGCGTCGAGTTCGATGGAATCTACGCGGCCGACCCGGATTCCGGCCATCCGGACGTCGTCGCCCACGCGCAGCCCGAGGACATTGCCGAATGTCGCGGTATAGCGGACGGTGTCGCCGCTGACTCCGCGCTGCAAGGTCGAGAAGATCGTGTAGCTCGCGACCAGTGCCAGTCCGACGAACAGCGTCAGGATCAGCACGGCGGTGCGGGTTTTCATCATGTCAGTTCCCCCCTGGCGCTGGGTTGGAGTAGGTGAGCTGCACTGCCCCGTCGGCCAGGACCGGCGTGAGCAGCACCAGCTGCGCGGCGTTCGGCGGCCGCCCGACGAGCGCCTCGATGGCCTCGACGCCCTGCAGGGACGCCGGCGCGGAGGCCGGGGCCGTCAGGCCGGGAATCGCGGGCAGGCCGGGAATCGCCGGGAGCGCGGAAACGACGGCCGGCGGGCCTGCCGCTTCCAGCCGCCGCGGCAGCAGCTGGGTCGGAATATGTTGTTCCGGCGCGGTATACGGCACCGAGGAGCCGCCGCATCGCGGCCCGGCGAGGTTGCCGTAGCGGGGGCAGTCCGCGGCGGTGTACTGGGTGAAGGGCGTGAAGCTCACGTCGACGGCCCAGCGCATCTGCCGGTCGGGTCCCCAGTTGAAGACCGTCGCCAGCCTGCTCAGCGCGGTATTGAGGTTGGCGACCGCGGCGCCGATGGCGCCGGAGTCGGCGGCCAGCGCGCCGAAGGTCTCGTGCAGCCCGCCGACCAGTTCCGGGCCCGCCTGCGGATTGCGTTCGAACAGGGTGTTGGTGACCCCGACCGCGCCGCGGGCGGCGGTCAGCAGCGCGATCAGGTTCGCCCGCTTCTCGGTGAGGGTGCGCGCCGCGGTCACCGACGCGACGAGAGTGTCGACCAGCTGCGGCGCCGACTCGTTGACCGCCGACGCCGCGGCGCCGAGGTCGCCGAGCAGGTCGCCGATCCCCGGCGTCGCCCTGACCTGTGTGGTCCAGGTGTCGAGTCGTTCGATGGTGGAGCCGGGCATCCGGTAGCTGGGGTCGAGCGCGTCGGCGAGCGTGCCCAGGACGGTGGCCAGCCGGATCGGGTCGATGGCGTCGAGGACGGTCCGCAGGGTGGTCAGGGTCGTCTGCAACTGGGCGCCCACCTCGCTGGTGTCCTGCGCGATGGTCGCTCCGTCGCGCAGCCGGTCCGGCGAGGGTCCGTTGTCGATGAGTTCCACCGCCGTGACGCCGAAGATGTTGTTCGGCACCACCCGGGCGGTGACCGTGGCGGGAATGCGCTGGGCCATCGGCGGTTCGATGCGCAACAGCATGTTCTGGCGTTCGCCTCTGGCGGCGATGTCGGTGCGGGCGACCTGGCCGACCAGCACGCCGCGGAAGGTGACGTCGGCGCGCGCGGGGACGCCGTCGCCGGTGCTGGTCATGGCTGCGGTCACCTCGACGGTGTCGAGGAACTTGCCGTTGTAGCGCAGTCCGAGCAGGTAGACGGTGGTGGCGATGAGCACGCCGATGAGCACGCCGAGCAGGCCGAGGCGCAGCGCGCTCGGGCCACGCCCGCTGGGGTCGAAGATCATGATCGAGGCCTATCCCGTGATCCTGATGCCCGGGTCGATCCCCCAGATCGACAGGGAGAACAGGAGATTGATGAACACGACCGTGACGATGGTCATCCGGATCGCCCGGCCGGACGCGACTCCGACGCCTTCGGGTCCGCCCGCCGCGGTGTAGCCGTAGTAGCACTGGATGAAGGTCGCCACGGCGGCGAAGACGATGATCTTGAGGATCGAGTAGGCCACGTCCACCGGGTCGAGGAACTGGTGGAAGTAGTGGTCGTAGGTGCCCAGCGTCGTCCCGCCGAGAAAGGCCACGGTGAACCTCGTCGCGATGTAGGCGATGGCCAGGCCCGCGGTGTAGAGCGGCACGATGGCGACGACGGCCGCCAGCATGCGCGTGGTGATCAGGTAGGGCAGCGGCCGGATGGCGATCGACTCCAGGGCGTCGATCTCCTCGGAGATCCGCATCGAACCCAGCTGCGCGGTGAATCGGCACCCGGCCTGGGCGCCGAAAGCCAGGGTCGCCAGCAGCGGTGCCAACTCCCGCGTCGTGGCGAATCCGGAGATCGCGCCGGTGAGGGGGCTCATGGTGAGCAGGTTCAGCGCGGTGTGCGATTCCATGCCGACGGTGATTCCGCCGAACCCGCACAGGATGACCACGACGCCGATCACCCCGCCGCCGACGATCAAGGAGCCGTTGCCGAAGCTCACATCGGTGATCAGCCGCAGCAGTTCCTTCCGATAGTGCTTGAGCACGAACGGAATCGCGGCGACCGCCTGCAGGAACACCAGTCCTTGATGACCGAGGCGCACCGGAACGGTCGCGGACGCTGCGGCGGCGGCGCGCAGCCGGCGCACCGGACGCAGCAGAGGTGGCACGTAACCCGAGGCCATCTCAGAGCACCTTCGACGGGAACACAGCGTTGTAGAGCTGCGTGAGGATGATGTTGGCCGCGAACAGGACGATCGCGGAGTTGACGACCGCCGAGTTCACCGCGTTGGCCACGCCCGCCGGTCCGCCGCGGGTGTGCAGCCCGGTGTCGCAGGCGATGATCGCCGCCAGCGCGCCGAAGACCGTGGCCTTGACCATGGCGACGACCAGATCGCCGGCCACCGCGAACGAGGCGAAGGTGCCGATGTACGAGCCCGGCGTCCCGTCCTGGATATAGACATTGAACACATAGCCGGTCGCGAAGCCGACGAACACGACCAGCCCGCACAGCAAGGTACTGACCACGACCGCCGCCGCGAGGCGGGGGGCGACCAGGCGACGGACCGGATCGACGCCCATCACGACCATGGCGTCGATCTCCTCCCGGATGGTGCGCGAACCGAGATCCGCGCAGATCGCCGACCCCACCGCGCCGGCGATCATCAGCGAGGTCACGAGCGGGGCGCCCTGACGGATGATTCCCAGTCCGTTGACCGCGCCGATGAAGGTGGTCGCCCCGACCTGGCTGACGAGCGAGCCGACCTGGATCGACACCACCACCGCGATGGGAATCGCGACCAGCAGTGTCGGTGTCGCCGACACACTGGCCATGAACGCGCATTGCTTGACGAATTCCGTGGTGGGAAACCGCCGGGTGAACAGGGCGCGGACCAGTTCGGCGAGTGCCCGGCCGGTCATCAGGACCTGGCGCCCGGCCGTCTCGACGGCGCGTTGCGGGTGTTCGCGCCAGTAGGTCAGCCCGAAGGCGACGACCTGATCACGGGCATCACCACCTCCTGGCGGAGCTGTTGTCCCGGTACTGAATTCACCAGAAATCCTGGTCGACGGCTGCTGCACGATTGTTCACTCTCGGCGGTTGCTGATGGGTCGGAACGAATTGCTGCCGGCGCGGCTCCGAGGCACGAACTCGGTGCGACGCCTGATCCCCGGGACGTTTTCTACGTTTACGTAGTCATGAATTACTACGCTAGAGTAGATATGTGGACACTAACAGCGCCGCTCACGCGGCACCAGAGCTTTGGGGGATCATTTCCTGATGAGCATCGAAGAGGGCACCGACGGCGTCTGGCGGATCGCCCCGCCGCAACCTGCCCGGCCGCGGCGTCGCAACGGCCCGCGACTACCGCCGGAGGAACGCCGCGAGCAGCTGCTGGACGCGGCCCGCGAAGTCACCGGTCGTGACGGATTGGCCGAGCTCACGATGCAAGCGGTGGCCAAACAAGCCGGCGTCGCCAAACCCGTGCTGTATGCGATCTACCCCACCGCGCCCCAGTTGCTCGACGCGCTGTTGCGGCGCGAACACACCCGGGGAATCGCGCAGGTCCTCGAGGCATTACCAGCGGATTTCGACGATTCCGACCCGGACGTGGAGTACGAGGAAGCGGTCATCGCCTTCCTCACCGCGGTCCAGGACGATCCGGTTCGCTGGCGGTTGATCCTCATGCCCGCCGACGGAGCCCCTGCCTCTTATCGCGGACTGCTCGCCGATGCCAGGGAGAAGGTCATCGCACGCTGCGCCCAACTGCTCGAGACAGGCATCGCGCGGCGCGGTGGCCCCAAGGACGTGGACGTCGAACTGGCCAGTCGCGTCATGCTCGGGTTCATCGAATCGCTCGGCAGGCTGGTCTTGTCGAATCCGGAACTCGCTTCTCCCCAAGCACTTCGGCCCGCGGTGCGGGCACTGACTCGAACCTTGCCCAAGGACGACACGGGAACTCGGATCATCCCGTCCGGCGGATCGGTGGTCTCGGCCTGGCAGGCCGACAACACGGAGACACTTCCCGACTGACCGGCGTCAGCGTAGCTGGATATCGGAGATCACCAACGGCGGCCAGGCGATGATCTCACCGATCGCCGAGAACAGCTTGTCGAAGCCGTGCAGATCGTCGAGGTGCTCATGGTGGGCCCCCAGCCAGAACAGCCCGATCAGGAAGTACGGCACTCCGAAGGCGATGCCGAGGAAGATGAGCTGGCGAAGGCTGATCCGATAGCCCAGCAGTTCTTTGATCATCAGAACGCACCCCTCACGCGATCTCGCCGAGCACGGCCTGGGACTCGATCAGACCCTGGTCGTCCGGCGCTTCCCCGCGGCCGAAGACCCGGGCCCGCTGCTTGTCCCGCAGCGCTTGATGGGCGAGCGCGGGAATGTCGTAGCCGTAGAGCTCTTGCGCTTGCCGAGGGGTCATCGTGGTCGTGCTCGCGGGCGGAATCTTCAGCAGCACTGGACCCGCCACCGCCACCGTCATCGGCGAGATCAAGCGCAGCAGCTGAATTTGCAGGCGCGCGTTGAGACTCACCAGAGTGAAGGCAACGCTCATCGGCGTCGTGACGAGCGCGTCGAGCAGCCTGCCCTTCGGCAATCCGGCCATCTCCCGCATCCATCGCGGCATGGTGGCCAGGGTGCCCCGGCGCAGGAAGGCGTACACGATCTTGAACATCGGCCGGACCAGGAGCGGGATCTCCGGCATCATCACCTCCGCCTGTAACAGGTGGCGCATCGCCTTGCGGGCGATGTCGGACCCGATCAGCTGCGGGCGCATCTGCTCGAAGTACTCGCTGATCCCCGCCCTGGTGCGCGGCACGTCCGCCGGGTCACAAGTCTGTAGTTCCGCCGCTCGCGCGCACTCCGCCCAGTACTGCAGTTCGTCGGCCTCGCTGAGCCGGCCGGGACCGTACTTCTCGTAGGCGACGAGGATGGAATGCCATGCCGTCAGGTGGATCCACAGCTGCGACTGCGGATTGTTCGCGTCGTAGGACTGCTTGGTGACGGGGTCGACGCCGATACCCTTGGAGTGGATCTTCACCAGAATGTCGGCCGCGTGCGCGGTCGACCGGCTGTCGGCGAACAACACCATAGCGAAATATCGCAACGTGCGGTCGTATCGGGTACGAGGACGGTCGTAGATCGCATGGGTGGCGTCCACCGAGGCCACCAGCGCCGGATCCAGCTCCTCGATCACCACCGCACGCTGGAAGCCGATCGTCAAACTGGTCGGGTAACTCCAGACTTGCCACGCGACCGACTCCGGGCCGAAGAAGCCGTAGTCCTCCGCGGGCGTCAGTGGGGGAAGCGACAGCCACTCACGCAAGGAAGCAATTGTTGCCATTGCAGGGTTTCCAATCCATTTTCTACGACTACGTAGAAGTATTACTACGTGTGAGTAGGAATACTAGACCGCTTGCGAGCCCCGAGTCAACGGTTCACGGGGATTTCCCGCTCATTGACCCAGACAGCTAAGGCACGGGCGCACTGCCTAAAAAGGCAGTTCCAGCCCTACTCTGCACAAGATGCCCCCGACTTCACGGCCAAATACCTTCCAAAGATCCGATCCGATCCAGACTGCCGCCAACTGACTGAGACAGCTACCCCAATTTTCGGACATGGGGGGATCCTGCACTGACGCGGGTACGCGGAGAGTTGTCACGATCGACGTCGCTGATTCTCACACTCAGCGAGCAGCTCCCGGGCCTGGACTGATCTGTCACTGTGACAGCAGTCCCCGCCTTCACAGCGGCTCTGCGGCCGAATGCCCCGAACTCGATCGAGCTCGGGGCATCGTCATTTCGGCCCTCGCCGCGCCTACGCTTCGCCCTCGGTGGTGACCTCGAAGGTGTTGAGGAAGTTGCAGACGAGTTGGTAGAACCCGACGGTGAGGACGAAATCGGCTAGTTCGGTGACGCTGAACAGTTCCAGCGCTTCGGTCCGAGCCACCGCGCCGAGCGTGTGCCGGTCGAGGATCGTATCCGTCCAGCGGAGCACGGCAGCTTCCTCGGATCGGAGCCCTTCGCCGCCGCCGGTGGCGGCAGCGGCGATCGCGTCCTCGCTGAGCCCGACCGCGCGCGCGAACTTCTCGTGGTGGTGCAGTTCGTAGGGCGCTGCGTAGACGTGGCCGACGCGCAAGATCGCCAGCTCGCGCAGCGGGAAAGGAACGGAGTTGGTTTGCAGCATGGCGTCTGCCATGGTCAGAAAGCTCAGGCCCATGCCGTGGGAGTGAGCGACCATACGGTAGATGTTGGCCGTGTGGGTGGACAGCGCTTCTCGGAGCGCGGCGGGCAGGGCCGCGGGGTCGGGGAAGTTGATGGTCGTCATGGTGTTCTCTTCTGTGGTCATGCGAGCTTGTCGACTTCGCCGCGGATGGGTTCGCTGCCGTCCCAGGTCTGCGCGACTTCCCGGATGTAGCGGAAGAATTGGCCTTTGGGGCCGCTGATGTCGGAGATTTCGATGATGTGGCCGAAGGTCTTCTCGGTGTCGAAGTAGGCGAAGCGGCCGAGGTCACCGCCGATCGACCCTTCGTGGCCTACCTCGTAGCCCAGCGCCAGCGCCTTGTCGTAGAGCGCTTGGTAGTTGTCGGTCCAGTAGGCGATGTGCTGCAAGCCTTCGCGCCCGGAGTCGAGGAATTCCCGGTAGAGCGACGGCGCGTCGTTGCGCGGCTGGATCAGCTCGATCTGCACGTCACCCGAATTGGCCAGCGCCACGCTCATTTTCAGCGGCGAATCGCTGCCGCGATAGGTGAAGTAGTCGGTCGCTACGTCGTGGACATAGAACCAGGGGCCTACGCCCTGTGCGATCCATCGGTGCATCTCTGCGTTGATGTCGCGTACGACATAGCCCAATTGGGTGACACTGCCGAAGATCCGGCTCATAGCGATCTCGCTTTCTGTTCAAAGGGTTCGCCGAGGCATGCGCCCGGCGAGCTGGATTCAGCGGCGTCCCAGTGCCCGATCGAGTAGGTACGGATCGTGGGCATTGATCAGGAACAGGTCGGGGTCGGCGGCGGTCCACAGCTCGGCGAGACGTTCGTGGTTGGCCTTGACCCTGGTCCAGTCGGCGGCGATGACACGTTCCATCGCGGTGAGAGCCCTTGGCGCGGAACGGGACCCATCGAGCTGGCCGTGGTGATAGAAGGAATCGCCGACATGCAGAATCCAGCGATCACCGGCGTCGACCGCCACCGCCGCGTGACCCCGGCTGTGGCCGGGGAGATTGATCAGCACGATCCCGGGTGAGATGCCGGTGAGCTCTTCCGCACCGGCGAACCCGCGCCATGACTCCCCCGCGGCCGGTGTGTACTCGACGAGGACCGGGTGGTGGGAGCGCTGTGCGGGGAGGTAGCGGCCGCGTTCGATCAGCGTGCGCGGATGCCGGGAAGCGAAGGCCTCTGCCGCGGTGAGGTGCACCCGGGCCCAAGGGAAGTCGGCTAAACCGCCGGCATGGTCGGCGTCGAAGTGGGTGAGCACGATGTGGCGCACATCGTGGGGATCGAAGCCGAGCCTCTGGATCTGCGTGATCGCGGCCTCGGCCGGGTCGAAGACGGGTCGGACGTACCAGCGGCCCGCACCGAACCTCGGCCCCGGAGAACGGGAGTCCTGTAACCCCAGGCCCGCATCCACGAGCACGAGCCCTCGCGGTGTTTCCACCAGCAGCACGTGACAGACCAGCCCGCCGGGAGTCGCGGGTGGGTGCATGGTTCCGCAGTTGAGGTGATGGACCTTCATCCGCCCAGTGCTGCCTTCATCTCGTCCATCGCCGCGGGATCGCCGCTGAGCAAGGCCGGATCGATGACCTGGATCGGGTGGGTGCCGTCCCAGTTCGCCGCCGCGACCTTGATCAGGTCGAAGACGAACTTCTTCGATCCGCTCAGATCCGAGATCTCGACGACGGTGCCGGGATGATGTTCGGTCTCCAGGTAGGCGAATCGACCTGTCGGACCGCCGATTTCGCCTTCCTGTCCGACAGTGAACCCGGCGGCCAGCGCTCGGTCGTAGAGTTCCTGATAGTTCTCCGCCCAGTAGGCGATGTGCTGCACGCCTTCGTGGCCGGCGTCGAGAAAGTCCTTGTACATCGACGGTTCCGCGTTCACGGGCTGAATGAGCTCGAGCTGGATGTCGCCGCTGTTGGCGACCGCGACATCCATCACCATGCCCGACGGCTCACCGCGATAGGTGAAGTTCCCCGGCCGCAGGCCGCGCAGATGAAACCAGGGCCCGATTCCGCTGTCGATGAATCCGCGCAGGGACGACTCGAGATCACGGACGACATAACCGATCTGGCGAATGGTGCCGAACATGTTGGCCCGCGGTGACGGTGCCGGAGCGGGCCCGGTATGCGCGTCGGCGAAGGACAAGATGACCTTGCCGACCGCCGAGTTCCGCCGGAGCCGCTCGGCCGCGTGCTCGGCTTGTTCGGGGGCGAAAACGGCGTCCACGCGTGGGCTGATCGTTCCCGCGGCGACCGCGGGAAGAACCTGCGAGGTCAGCGCGGCGACTACCTCGGCCAGCTCGGCACGGGTGCGGATGCTGAAGGTAGTGCCGAGCAGTCGCTGGCGACGGAAAGCGATCGTGTCCAGATCGAGGGTGGTCGTGGCGCCGGCAAGTCGGCCGATACTGACGATGGCGCCGCCGATCGCGGTGGCAGCGGGCAGCTGCGCGAAGAGTTCACCGCCGACATGGTCGAGGGTGATATCGACGCCGTTGCCGTTCGTCGCGGATGCCACCGCTGCCGCGAGATCCTCACCGGTGGTATCGACAGCGAGGTCTGCGCCCGCGGCGGTGAGTGCGTCTCGCTTGTCCGCGCTGGTGGTGGTCGCGATGACGGTGCTCGCGCCGAGTGCTTTGGCGAGTTGAATGCCGACCAGCCCGATCGAGCTGGTCCCACCGACGATCAGCACGCTGTTGCCCGCGACGAAACCCGCCTGGCTGACCAGCGCGTCGTGTTCGGTGATCAGCCCGATCGGCAAGGACGCGGCCTCCTCGAAGCTCAGCCCCTCAGGGATGGGCACGAGTAACCGTGGATCACACAGCGCGTAGTCGGCGAAGCCGCCGATCGTGATCCCCATGACCCGAGTCCCCGCGCACAGATGTGGTGCGAGCGGACTCGACGTCTCCACAATGCCCGCTACTTCCATGCCCGCGGTGAATTCACCCGGCTGCTGGGAGTTGGCAGAGTAGTTACCTTCCAGGGCGTAGAGGTCGGCGCGGTTCAGCCCGGCGGCCATCACCTGAATGCGGACCGCACCGAGTTGGTGCGGAGTATCGATATCGCGCAGCTGCCAGTGGGGTCCGGCGCCGCCGATGAGTGCACGCATGTGCGGGATTCCTTTCACAGCATTGTGGAATGGCTGGTTGGCCCTGAGGTCACCGGTGCGTGATCGCACCGTGGGTGAATGTCGGTGAGGTACCAGGATTGGTCCACGCCGCTGTCAGCTCGCTCGACGGGAAGAACTGCACGAAGCGGGAATCACGTTGGCTTCGATCGGCCAGCGTCTTCTCCAAGATGATCGAGTTGTATTGATCGACAGTGGTTTCGATGGTGTTGGCATTGAGCACGATCTCCTGTCCCCACTCCCGCGCCCAACGCGCGATCCCGGGCATCCGGGAGAACTCCGGGGTGAGGCATTCCGCAGCGATGACGTTCTCACTGCTGACCCAGACCCCGGTGGAGGTCTGGAGCACCAAGCTCTGGTTACCGAAGACGTGGCCGGGGGTTTTCACCACCGCGACGCCGGGACCGAGCACCACCGACCCGTCGATGGGCAGGAACGACTCCGGCGACACATCGCGGTAGGCCCCGGGCTGATACCACGGGCGCTGCATCGGGTGCAGATCCGCCATCGCGGCCAGTTCGTCACGCTGCACGATGACCTTCGCGCGCGGGAAAACGGGTTTCGGTTGCTCGCCGAGGTCGGCCTGGTGCGTGGTGGTGCCGATCCAGCGGCGCAGGTCCTGGGTATGCAGGTGGTCGAACATCAGATAATCGACCTCGGCCGGATCGATTCCGAGGCGGGACAGGTGCTCGACCACAGTGCCGTGTTCGGTCACCATCCGTTTCGACACCATGGCGGGGGTCCGTTCGACGAGCTTGTCGAAGTACGGCGTGTAGCGGCCGAGTTCGACATCGCTGGGCTCGAAGAGCAGCACCCGTGGCGTCCCGTCGCTCGCACGCCACCTGATGACCAACATCCGGTTGGTGATCGCGAGGAACGGCGCTATCGCGCGGGACGCGCGGAACAAGCCGAACCGTGTCGGATACGGCAGGGTGACCAGGTCACAGGTCGTGACGCTGTCGGGAGTGCCGGTTCCGAGGAACTCTTGCCTGAACGCCACCGCCTGGGCCCGGATCGCGGTGAGCCGGGCACCCGGACCACCAGAGATCGCCGAGAGGTCGGTCAGGCTGTCGACCCGCACACCAACACTCGCCAGATCCAGCACATCGCCTTGATGCCAGGGCATCCGCATCGATTTCACCTCACGTCATTAATTCCACGGTGTGGGATTAATGACAGATTAAACCCACACCGTGGAAATATGCAAGAGTGGGTTTAATGAACGCCATGACCGACGCGACAACAGGCCTGCGACAGCCCCGACGAGGCCGTCCGCCGAAGACTCAGGCCCAGCTTTCACGCACCGCGATCCGCGAGGCCGCGCTCTCGGTCATCGACGCCGAGGGCACAGACGCCGTCAGCATGCGGTCGGTCAGCCGGGTCCTGGGGGTCGACGCCAAAAGCCTCTACCACTACGTCGAGGACAAAGGCGATCTGCTCGACGCTGTCGCCGAGCATGTACTCGAACAACTACGCCCGCCGGAATCGACCGACTCGATCGAGCGCGATATTCGCGCGTGGGCCAACGAATTCCGCCGAATCACCCTCGCCCACCCCCAGGCCGCGACGCTGGTGCTGACCCGCCAACTCTCCTCGACAGTCGGCCTTGCCCCCGTCGAAGGAATCCTTACCGTGCTACGACGCACGGGCCGCAGCCCCGAGGAGGCGGTCCATCTCATGCGCACGCTGCTGGCAACGCTCATCGGAACATTGCTGCGCGAGGCCGCAGCCGGACCGACGTTCGGGTCGGAAGACCCCACCCAAATCGCCGAGCGTCAGTCCACGCTCGAAGGATCGGGGCTGCCGCAGATCGGACTCGCCGCATCGTTTCTCGCCCGATTCGACCGCGATCGCGAGTTCGACTTCACAGTCGACCTGATCGTCCGGCTCGCCACCACCCCGATATCACCGGCAAGCCCTTGAGCCGCACCGACACCGCCGATCGGCCGGAAGACGTGGGTGATGCGCATCGCATTCGACGTCGCCGAGAACACGACGAAGCAGCGGAACCTGTTCTACCGTAACAAGATTCGAGTTTTCACCGGTTAGCCTTGTGGCCCGGCAACCGACCGTGGCCGGGAGGACCTGATGACAGCGTCACCAACTCGACTCCGCACCCTGCACCGCCGACTACTCGGCTCGGTCACCACACTCGGCATCGTCGCCGCACTCACCGCACCCGGTGTCGCCTCCGCGACCACCGCGACAGTGGATCACCGCATCACCCGCAGCGAACGCTGGGAGCAGCTCTACGTCTTCTCCCCCGCCATGGGCCGCGTCGTCGGGCTCGACATCCTGCACCCCACCGGCACAGCCCCACGCCCGACGCTGTACCTACTCGACGGCACCGGCGCCGACAACAACCAAACTCAGAGCACCTG